>JALCDQ010000005.1 GCA_022641735.1 Prevotella sp.
CTACAAAGATAGCAAAAATTTCCCTAATATCCAAATTTTCAATGACTTATGTCATTGTTACTTGTAATAGAAAATTACTCCAGAAAGAACAGAGGGAAGGGTATCCGCTTATCCCGAACTCACGTTACTACTAAGAAGGGCGCTAAAGGCACTGGTACTCACGTTGACTTCAGTGCTAACGTAAGCTTTGATAATGTAGCTTACATGCCTGAGATTCAGAAGGAATTCGGTCCTGGTTATGACAACTGGGTACTCGGTTGTGCTGATGCATCAGCTCTCTCTGGCTTCCGTAATGTTCGTGTTGACCGCAATGGAAACTCGATTACGACCCCTAACCGTGAGTCTTATTATACTTATGGTGCAAGATACGATGCCAGCAAGACCGTTACTTATTTTGATGGAACACAACGTTCTTTCACTCCGGTAAGTGGAAATCAGTGGGCAGACATCTTCCGTACAGGTGTAAACCAGACTTATAACGTGGCTATTACCAATAGTACAGATCGTAACAACATACGTTTCTCCTACACCTATAATAATGATTTGGCCATGCAGTATAATTCTAACAACAACAGGCACAACTTCAACTTGAATGGTGCTTTTGATGTTACTAAGAATGTAAAAATTAACTACACGGCTACTTATCAGGTTCAGTACATCAAGAACCGTCCTTATCGTATCAGCCGTTTGACCAACAACTACTCTGGTATGTTCGGTGGCTTCACAGATGTGAAATATATCCGTGAGCACACAGTGACAAGTCTTGGCTATATGAACAGTATCGCAGCAGTGAATGGTGGAACAAACAACACCCTGACACCTGACGAGCAGTTCCTATACAGCCCAATGGGTTCTACCTCTCTGATTAGTGAGTATTTCTGGCAGATTCTTCGTGATAACCAGGAAGAATATCATAACCGTTTCATCGGTTCTGTAAATCCAACATGGCAAATCATTCCTGGTTTGACATTGAGCGGACGTATTGCTACTGACCTTACAACGAATAAGATTGAGAATAAGAATTATGCATCTACTGCTCATATCTATTCTACCAACGGACAGTATAATGACTATTATGGAATCTCAAACGACCGTTATCAGATTGTCTATGGTGATATCATGTTGATGTTTGACAAGACATTCAATGAGAAACATAACATTACAGCCAATCTCGGTTGGACTGGTCGTCATGAGGAATATTCAGCTACATCTGTAGGTACAAGCCAGGGCTTGAGCCAAGAAAATTGGTTTAACCTCGCAGCATCTGTAGGTACAAAGAGTGCAGGCATGTCTTATCAGGATATGTTGAAGACAGGTATGTTCCTCACAGCAAGTTATGGTTATGACAGCTGGGCTTACTTGGAGGGTACAATCCGTCAGGAAAAGACCTCTACCTTGAAGACTGGCAACAACTCTTTCTGGTATCCATCAGTAAGTGCAAGTGTTCTCTATTCAGAGCTCTTGAAGGATAAGCGTCCATCTTGGTTGGATTATGGTAAAGTTCGTGCATCTTTCGGTGTCGTAGGTAATGCTCCTGAAATCTATTCTGCAAACAATGCTTACCGTCAGGGAACATTGAACAGAGAGACTACTTATATTTATAACTATGTTCCTTCAGGAATCGGTAACGATAATATCAAGCCTGAGCGTAAGTATGAGTTTGAAGTTGGTTTGGAGAACAAGTTCTTCCACGACCGTTTGGGCTTCGAGTTCAGCTACTATTATAATGATATTAAAGACCAGATTCTTACAACAACTGCTGCCGCTTCAATGGGTGCTACAAGCATGTTGATGAATGTCGGTGAGCTTTCTAATAAGGGTGTTGAGTTCAGTGTATATGGAACTCCATATATGAATAAGGACTGGCGTTGGGATGTTCGTGCTAACTTAGGTTGGAACAAGAACACCGTGAAGAAACTGGCTGATGGTCTGGATGTCCTCTCTCATCTTTCAGTTGATAATGGCGCAGCCAGCTTGGAGTCTCACGTTGGTCAGCCAATGGGTGACTGGTATACCTATACTTGGAAGACAGACGACAACGGTAACTATATCGTAGGTGACAATGGTCTCTATGTAACTGATACTTCAACTCGTCATAAGGTTGGTAACGCTATGCCTAAAGCTGTCGGCGGTGTTGGTACAACGTTGACATGGAAGAACTTCAGTTTGGATATGATGTTCGACTTCCGCATTGGTGGCGATGTAATCAACTTGCCTTGGCAGTACATGATGGATACGGGTACTATTACCGATGCTGTCGGTGTACGTGATGCAGCAAGTGGTGGTGTATATTACTATTGCACAGGTGACGACGTAAGCGATAAGGCTTCTATCGTCAAAGTGAATGCTTCTGATGTTCCTAATTACAAACGTGGTGAGACCAAGATTAATGGTCACTATGTATGGGATAATGGTGTAATTCAGAAGGGTGTGAAAGCTGACGGTACTCCTAATGATGTTATCGTAACTCAGTTTGAGATTAACGACAGTCAATATGGTTGGGGTACAAGTTCTACACAGAGCTATCAGGATGCTATCCAGAAGAACAGCTACTTCAAGTGCCGTGAGCTCAGTCTCGCTTATACTTTGCCTGCAGAGTTAACAAAGAAGTTTGCTTGCACTCGCTTGACGATTTCTGCTTTTGCACGTAACCCATTCTATATCTATCGCAGTATGAAGTTGTTCGACTCTGAAACAACTGATGGTACAAGCTGGATTTATCAGGCACAGATTGGTGGTTCTACTGCCAGTGCTCGTACGTTTGGTTTCTCACTCCGTGCAAGCTTCTAATATAATTAATTGAAACATAATAAAGACGAAAAAGATATGAAAAAGATATTTTTAATGGCTTTTGCAGGATTGGCTCTCATGTCGCTTGTTGCATGTTCTGATTCTGACTATGATGAGAAATATGCCGATCCGTCAAAGACTACAACCGTAGGTGTGCCGCAGGTGTTTACGGGTATTATGTATAAAGGTAACACTTGGATGGATCCTATTTATTGGCGTTACTATACACAGTCAACTACCTCTGGTACATTCTCTGGTGTTATCGGTAACAGCAATGGTAAAGGCCGCTATAGAGGTGCCAGTGAAGGCTACTTCAATATACGTTGGCAGAACTTCTATGATATGCTGGCTCAGTTCCGTTTGTTAGAGAAGAATTACAATGCTCTCTCTGAAGACGAGAAACCGGCTAACACTATATTCTATTATTTAGGACGTACTTTGGTTGAATCACAACTTCATGAAGTGCTCTCTCTTTGGGGTGATGTTCCTTTCACAGGTGCAGGTACTCTTTGGGATACGAGTGACTACAATGGAGCTAAGACTCTTTGCGTTTATGATGATGACGTGACACTGTATAAGCAGATTCTTTCTGACTTGAAAGAGGTAGGCGACTACTTTGCTGCAGGCAATCTGAATGCTGCTGGTTTGAGTTCTCTTACCCGTCAGGATTATACTACCGCTGCTGGCAGTTCTTCTCTTTGGCAGAAATATGTAAACTCTCTCCGCCTTCGCATTGCTCTTCATCTTGCAACCAATGGTGACTGTGTTGCTGATGCAAAGGCTGCTATTGCTGAAATCCTGAACAACCCAAGCAAGTATCCATTGATTGACAGCAATGCCGAGAATATGGGCGTAAAAGCTAGTACTAAGACTGATGATTTCAACTTCGGTAAGAGTATGGCTCAAGCTCTCGCTGGTCGTGCTGAGGGTTCTGGTTCACAAGCAATGCTTGATGCTATGAATGTGCCTTCAACGGGTATTCCTGATGCTAATACTGACCCACGTATTGCAGCTATCTATGATTGCAATCCTGACGGTGAGTATGTTGCTTACAACGTAAAGCTTTCTGATACAGAAAACAGCAATATCTCTGATGCTAAGAACAAGGAGTATATAGCTCGTGGAATCAAGTCAGCTAACTATTATTGCTACGTTGACTCTGAGGCTGTTGCTGGTTATGCTTCTTATCAGGGCAACTCTAACCTCAATGGTATTTGGGTTAGCGCTGCAGAGGTTAGCTTGAGCAAGGCTGAGGCTTATCTGATGGGTTATGGCGTTACTGCTGATGCAGCTAAGGCTAAGACAAACTTCTTGCAGGGTGTTCAGCAGTCTATCGAGTATTACTGGAACATAAAGACTACAAGTTCTCTCTATAAGGCTGGCAACGACAGTTATAATGGCTATCGTGCATTGACAGTACCTACAACTGCCGAGATTACTGCTTATGCTGAGAAGATTTGGAAGCCTACACAGGAATGTGTTGCTACACAGCTCTGGCTGAACTTTGGCTTTATGAATGAGCTTGAGGCTTGGAATGTAACTCGCCGTACGGGTTATCCATCTGTTCAGTTTGCTACTGATACTCAGGTTTCCAGTTATCCGACACCTCCAAACCGCTTGCCTTATCCAAGTGATGAGTTGAACTACAATGCTACCAATGTTCAGGCAGCTATCGCTAAGAACTATGAGGAGACCACTGGTTATTATACCAACCTCTTCTGGGCAAAGAAGACTTATTACAATCTCGTAAAGTAATCTGAATCAAATCGATTCTTATAATCATAAGGGATGCGCTTCATGGGAAGTGCATCCCTTTTTTTGTGTTTGGATTTTCATCTTTTTTATGGGATATAACCTTGATATTGCACGAATTCAAACACTTTTTCGTCTTCAAAATGTTAAATATTGGAGATTTATATTCATTTTAGTCTAATATATCAGATTATCTTTTTGCAAATTATACCCCATTTTTGCATAGATATGCAAACAGAATATACGGGGCTAAAAAGGATGGGGCTTCACATAGTGAACCTCTGAAAACAAAGTCGCTTATATCGCATAAGAGAGGCCTTTTCAGCGATGCCGATTTTTCAAAAATCTGAAAGTGCCCTTATAAGTAGTCTTTGAGGGTGCTAAAGATGGCTTTTTAGCTTGTAAACAACGATTAATAGGCCTGTAAAAGGTTACTAATGAGGTTGTCATTTGGCCAAATGGGCTCCTCGTTAGGCCAAACGTGCCTACTCATTTGGCCAAACGTGCTATGTCGGAAGATGTTTTTGCATATTCTATGGGTAACTTGTATAAAAGTCATTAACTATTTTAAGTTAAATCATTAATCATTCTTGACACTAAAATCTGAATTTAAAGGAAAAAACAAAGATTATTTGTAAATAAAGTGAAATAAATCAATCTCGAGAATGACATTTACTATGATATAATGCTCAGAAATATATTTCATCTGACAACTATTATGTGTGCTATCCAATTTTGTGCGTACACAGTAAGAGATTAGAAAATTTTAATAAAAAAAATTTTCAGAATTATTGTTATTTTAAAAAATTATATTAATTTTGCATATCAAATAATTACTTAGCATAAGTCTAACATAAGTATAAAGAGAATCAACTCGGAAATAAAAGATGTATAAACTATAATTTATTATTGAATCCTAAACTAAATTGCAATGAAGAAAAAAGAAAACGCTTTTAGGCTCTCATTGAGAGCTTTTTTAGCAGTCTTGATGATGTCCTTTGCTGTAAACCTTTCAGCACAGAACACAACAGTCAAGGGAACTGTAAAGGATGCAACGGGAGAACCTGTAATTGGTGCTACCGTTAAAGTTCTTGGTTCAACAACGGGTGTGATTACTGATATCGACGGTAATTATGCAATTGAGGCACCTGCAGGTGCAAAACTGGAGGTCTCCTATATTGGATGCAAGACAAAGGTCGTTCCTGCAGGAAGTGCGCAGAACGTATCCCTTGAGGAAGAGAGCACAGCTATTGATGAAGTCGTTGTTACGGCTTTGGGTATTAAGCGTCAGGCCCGTTCTCTGGGTTATTCAACTACTCAGGTAGGTGGCGATGCCCTTCAGTTAGCTCGTGACCCTAACCTCGGTAATGCTCTTTCCGGTAAGGTAGCAGGTTTGACCGTTACGGGTAATGGTACTGGTTCTATGGGTACCTCTCGTGTAGTCATTCGTGGTAATGCTTCACTTACAGGTAACAATATGCCACTGTATGTGATTGACGGTGTTCCATTCGATAACACCAACCAAGGCTCTGCTGGTATGTGGGGTGGTTCCGATATGGGTGATGGCTTGAGCAATATCAATGCCGATGATATCGAGAGCATCCAAGTATTGAAAGGTGCTGCCGCATCTGCTCTGTATGGTTATCGTGGTGGTAACGGTGCTATCTTGATTACTACGAAGAGTGGTAAGAAAAATCAGCCGGTTGCGATTGAGGTTAATGAGAACCTCACTTTCAACACCATCTATGATATGCGCGATTGGCAGGATAAATTCGGATTGGGTCTTGAAGGACAGAAGCCAACCTCTGTGACTGCAGCTAAGAAGGGCGAAAGCAACAGCTGGGGTGCTGCACTTGATGGCAGTGACGCTGTGAACTTCTTGGGCGATACCTATAAATATAGTAATGTAGACAACTGGGATAAGTTCTATAACACAGGTATTACAACGAATACATCCGCTGCAATTTCCGGTTCTGGTCAGAACATCACATATCGCTTTGGAGCAACATATAATAAGGAGAAGAGTATTCTGCCAAATGCCGGCAACAGTCAGATTGGCTTGAATATGAATACTACTTATGATATTCTGAAGAACTTACACCTTACTGTAGTTGGTAACTACATATTCGACAAGTCTCAGGGTCGTGCTAACCTTTCCGATGGAAACGGCAATACAAACGCTTCTCTGATTTATCGTGGCAACTCTTTCGATATTGAGTGGATGAAAGGTACTACAGCCGGTTGGGGTACAAACCTCGATGGCTCTGAAATGATTGGTGGTACGAATGTTTACTTCAACAACCCTTATTGGCTGCAGTATCGCAAGACCAACAACATGAACCGTAATCGTTTGACAGGTTCTGTTAATCTGCATTGGGATATTACAGACTGGTTGTATTTACAGGGCGCTGTACAGCGTGATGGCTATAACATTGAGTTTAAGCAGGTACAGCCTATCGGCGCAGCTGCTGACCCTAAGGGATGGATGGTTGAATATGAGAAGAACTTCTATGAGAACAACTATAACTTCCTGTTGGGCTTCAACAAGGTGTTTGGTGACTTCTCAGTAGGGGCTACATTCGGTGGTAATAAGCAGTATAATGAGACTAAGCAGTATACGGTTACTGATGGAGGTCGTCCATTCGTGGTTAACGGACTTTGGTCAGTAAACAACCTTTCTGACAAGCGTCCTGCCAAGAGCACAGTTCATTATCAGGTGAATTCTCTCTATGGAACGATTGACCTTGGTTGGAAGAATCAACTTTTCTTGAATCTTACTGCCCGTAACGACTGGTTCTCAACACTTGCAGATAACAGCAACAGTTATTTCTATCCATCAGCAACACTCTCTTGGGTGTTCACAGATACTTTCCGTGACTCACTTCCAAAGTGGTTTGATTTTGGTAAGCTGCGTGTAGGTATTGCTACTGCATCTAATGGAACTTCAGCTTATCAGAACCTGCTTTTGTATAAGTTGAATGATTATACCGTTAATGGTGTGCAGACAGCCACTCAAAACAATGACAACAAGTATCCTAATGGAGCTTTGAAGCCAGTTCATATCTCTGAGTTTGAAGTTGGTTTGAACCTTTCTTTCTTCCAGAGCCGTTTGAACTTTGATATGGCATACTATCAGAAGAAGACTACGGATGATATTGCTGTTGTTACTACATCAAGCGCATCTGGTTATGGCTCTAAGGTAGACAATGTTGGTAAGGTAAAGAATAGTGGCTTCGAGTTCATGGTTGATGCTTATCCAGTTAAGACCAAAGACTTCACATGGAATTCTACTTTGAACTTCGCTTACAACAAGTCAGAAGTGCAGTATCTCGGTGGTGCCAGCCGTATTAGCATCGATGGCGCTCAGAGCCGTAATGGTAACGTATACATCTATAACGTAGTAGGCAGTCCTTATGGTGAAATCATTGGTTATAAATATAAGAGAAACGCTGACGGCCAGCTCTTGCTGAAGAAGGGTCTCCCACAGACAGGTGAGCAGACATCATTAGGCAACGGAGTCTTTAAATGGACTGGTGGTTGGAAGAATACATTCACTTATAAGAACTTCAATCTTGGCTTCTTGTTGGATGCACATTTTGGCGCAAAGTTATTCTCAGGAACTAACTATCAGCTCTATTATTACGGCATGCACAAGAACACTTTGAATGGACGTACTGCTGAAAATCCTGTAGGTTCTATTGTAGCAGCTGGTATTGATGAGGATACGGGCCAGGCTAACAAGGTTTCTGTATCTTCTAAGGATTACTATCAGGGAATCTGCAATGCCAATATCGGTGAAGAGTTCGTTTATAGCGCAGACTTCGTTAAATTGCGTGAGCTCTCTCTTGGCTATACATTCCCTAAGAGCATGCTTGCTCCTATGAAAGTGGTCAAAGGTCTGAGTGTATCTCTCATTGGTCGTAACTTGTGGACGATAATCAAGCATACTCCAAACATTGATCCGGAGTCTGCAGTAAATGCTACTAATGGCCAGGGCCTTGAGTTGAATGGTTATCCAACAACAAGAAGCATCGGTTTCAATGTAAATGTTAAGTTCTAATATTTCAAATAGATGACAACAATGAAAAAATTTAAATATATTGCATTAGTTTCGGTATTCGCACTTGGTATGACAAGCTGTGGAGATTTCGGTGATACCAATATAGACCCGGAACATCTTAATGAAGGAAACGTTCCTTATGCCATGCTGTTCTCCAATGCTCAGCATCAGGCATTAGGTTCTGACTGGGATATGTGGCGTACAGGTTGCATCTACGCAGCACAGTGGACTCAGCAGTTAAGTTCTATCGACTGGTGGGATTGGTACGCACGCTATGAGTGGAGTGATGGTTATTCAGCTTCTTTCTGGGACACCTTTAGCGGTGGCCGTGGTGCTATGCGTGATGTTACTACATGCTATGATAAGTGGAATGGTGTAGATGGCTATTCTGTGGATTGGAATATGGCTCGTGTTTTGCGTATTTATGCTTATGCAAAGATGAGCGACCTCTATGGCGACATCCCTTATACAGAGGCAGGTCGTCCGGCACAATTTTCTTATCCGAAGTATGATACTCAAGAGGAAATCTACAAGAGTATGCTTGCAGAACTTGATGAGGCTCAGGCTAACCTTAGCGGAACAGCTGTCATGGGCAGTCAAGACCTCTATTTCCAAGGAGATGGTGCTAAGTGGAAGAAGTTTGCAAACTCTTTGATGCTTCGTCTTGCTATGCGTCTTGTAAAGGTTGACCCTGCTACAGCAAAGACTTATGCAGCTAAAGCTTATGCAAATGGTGTCATCACAGACATCGCTGATAACGTGAAACTAGACCATTCAGGTGGCCTTACCACCAATGACTCTGCAGAGCCGTTTGCAAAGATTAATGCTCATGAAGACCGTGAGTTCTATTTGGCTAAGACATTCGTTGATATGCTGAAGAACACCAACGACCCACGTTTGTCTCTCATCGGAACGATTGCTCCTACACAGGATGGCAAGCAATATACTGATTGTCAGAAGAATACTTCTGGTATTTGGGGCAGTGATGACTATGGTGATATGAGCTTCGCAGCTCAGAGAGGTATGCCTGTAGGCGGTTATAACAATAGTAAGGATAGTAAATACTTCGTTGGTCAGGTTGATGCAGACTTCAATAATGCAGATTTCCTTGCTAACTATGGTGCTAAGATTTCTTCACCAAACCGTTATACATACTGTGACCCACAGGCTCCTACGTTTGTCATTACAGCAGCTCAGACTGATTTCCTCCTTGCAGAAGCTGCACAGAGAGGTTATATCAGCGGTGATGCTAAGACATTCTATGAGAATGGAGTGAAGGCTGCTTTCAAGCAATTCAGCCAGTTCCCTCATCTGCCATCTTCTGTTATGGCTACTTATCTGCCGGATGATGCAGCTGCAAAGTATCTTGTAGCAAATCCTTTCAACGCAAGTAAAGCTCTTGAGCAGATTAACATTCAGTATTATATCACAACCTTCGGTGACCCTCATGAGGTGTTTGCTAACTGGCGTCGTTCTGGTTATCCAGTGCTCGCACCTGCTGCTATGGCTCCTCTGGATGGTCAATGTGCAACTGACGGGTCTATTCCTCGTCGTTTCCGCTATCCTTCTTCAGAGGCTCAGGTTAATAAGACCAACTATGATGCAGCTGTTGCTCACATGGGTGGCGATACCTTTGGCACTCGTGTATGGTGGGATGCTAAATAAGACTGAATTATAAAAGTCACTTATATCAGGGGATGTGCTTCTTGGGAAGTGCATCCCTTTTTTCATGTTATAATAGTTTAATAAGGTGGATTTCTGAAAAAATATTCCTATCTTTGCAATCAATAGATAACCAAAAACTTATTATCATGAACTATAAGAAAGATAAAAGAGTGATTCTTACGCTGGATGCCGGTGGCACGAATTTCGTTTTCTCGGCTATGCAAGGCGGTAAGGAAATCGTGGAGTCTTATACGTTGCCTTCGATGGCAGACAGTCTTGAGAATTGTCTCGGGCAACTTGTGAAGGGCTTTGAGCATATCAAAGGGCTTATCCCGACGGCTCCTTCTGCTATCAGCTTTGCTTTTCCTGGCCCTGCTGACTATAAGAACGGCATCATCGGCGACCTTCCCAACTTCCCTTCTTTCCGTGGCGGAATAGCTTTAGGGCCGTTTTTGAAGAAGAAATTCGGCATCCCTGTGTTCATCAACAACGATGGCAGCCTCTTCGCTTATGGTGAGGCCATGGGTGGAGCATTGCAGGATGTCAACCGAATGCTTGAGGAGGCAGGCAGTCCTAAGCGGTTTACCCATCTGCTCGGAATCACCTTCGGCACGGGCTTTGGTGCCGGTGTGGTGGTCAATGGAGAGTTGCTTATGGGCGACAATGGCTTAGGTGGCGACATCTGGTGTTTCCGCAATAAGAAATATCGGGAATATATTGCCGAGGACAGCGTGGCTATTCGTGCCGTAAAGCGTGTCTATAAAGAGCTTTCGGGCGATGAAACAGAGTTGACTCCAAAGGACATTTGCGAGATTGCCGACGGCAAACGCGAAGGTAATGTGGAGGCTGCCAAAAAGAGTTTTGCCGAGTTTGGTGAGATGGCGGGTGATGCCATTGCCACTGCCGACACGATAGTTGATGGCCTTGTGGTCATTGGCGGTGGTGTAGCCTATAGTTCCCATTACATCTTCCCGGCGTTGGTGGATGAGATGAACAGCAAACTGAAGATGATGAACGGCTCGCAAGTGGGCCACATGCAGATGAAGGCTTACAACCTTGAAGACCCTGCTCAGGTGAAGGAGTTCTTGAAGGGCGGTGCTGTGAAAATCAATATCCCGGGCACGGAAGATAAAATTGACTATGACCCTGAGAAGCGAGTAGGCGTCATCCGAACGAAGATTGGCGCTTCTCCAGCTATCTCTTTGGGTGCCTATATGTTTGCACTCAACGAGTTGGATAAGTAGTTTCAGGCATTAAATAGTTTGTCCCCATGATTTAAAAAGTCATGGGGACATTTTGTCCGGACCGTTCGGACAAAATGTCCGGATGATTGGGACAAACTGTCCGAACGGTTCGGACAAACGTAGGGAACGGTTGTTTACGAATCAAGTCGTTGTTTTTCGGCAAGTCGTTTGCCATTGACCGAAAGCGGGCAGGTTACTCCGGATAATGGAGATTCTCGTCTTTGATGTTTTCCAAGACTTCTTTTAGAAACTTTTTTGACTCCCATCGAGCCATTGGAAGATCGTGGAGCAGGTAGTTGCCACAGTCTTTCGGGGCTGCTCCGGGTATTTCTCCCTCGAAGTCGGCGATAAAGCGGAAGGTGCGTTTCATCAGTTCCACGATGTCGCGGCTTTGCAAATCACCTTTCAGAAGCAGGTAGTTGCCCGTCAGGCAACCCATTGGGCCCCAATAAACCACTCGTTCTTTCCACTCCTCATCATTGCGCAGATAGGTGGCGGCAAGGTGTTCGATGGTGTGAATAGCTCCTGGATGAAGGGCAGGCTCACGGTTAGGCTCCTTCATGCGAATATCGAAAGTGGTGACGATTTCACCGCCTATTTCGTCCTTGCGGCTTACATATATGCCGCGCAACAGCTGCTCGTGATTGATGGTAAAACTGGGTATCTTATTCATTGTGATAATCTTTTACATTTTAATCATTTTTCTTTTTACCAAGATTCAGCAGTGCCTTATAAGGCTTCCAGGAAATGTCGGGTAACGTTGAAAGAGCCTTCCGCCATGCGATTCCAGAAATCGAAGTACTGAGAAGCCTTGTTGTCTTTGAGCGGAACATCACTGATGATGCGGAAAGAGATGAAAGGTGTCTTATAGATATAGCAGGTCTGGGCAATCGAACAGCTCTCCATATCCACCGCCATAGCCTTTGGGAAGGTATCGAGTATCGACTGCATCTTTTCCCGAGAGTCCACAAACCACTCGCCACTTACGATTAATCCCGCATGTACAGGCGTTTCGCAGTCAATCTGAAGAGCCTTCTTCACCAGTTCCTCAGACGCATGAAACTGTGCCGGAAGCCCCATTATCTGCCCGGGCTCACATTCTGTTCCGCAATAGGCATCATGATATACATATACTGAACCTACCACCACTTCCGTCACGTTGAGGCTCACATCAGCTCCTCCAGCTACTCCTGTGGATATAATCAAATCGGGATGATAGCCATCAATCATCTCCACAGCGCCGATGGCAGAGTTCACTTTGCCGATGCCGCACTGCTGCATGATGACCTCATTGCTGCCAATCTGACCCAAGGTGAAGTCCTTGTGGTTGCGTCTTTCCGTCTCACTTTCATCCAAAAGAGTTTTTAGTTGGGCAAACTCTTTATCCATTGCCACGATGATACCTATCTTCATGATTTTCTCGAATTTGAAGGCAAAGTTACAAAAAATATCCCATCAGGCCTCCTTATCTCTATTTTTTTTACTACCTTTGCTCCAAATTATAAACGTATTTTAGAATGAAAGATTTGAAGAAATATTGGCTCGATGTGCTCGCCATCGTCATATTCGTGTTGATTGCGTTTGTTTATTTCATGCCCGCCGACATCGACGGCCGTATCCTCTATCGCCATGATTCCTCTGCAGGACGAGGTGCAGGAGAGGAAGTAGCTGAGTATCACCAGAAAACCGGTAAGGTGTCAAGATGGACGAATGCCACTTTCAGCGGTATGCCAACTTATCAGACGTCGCCTTCTTATAGCAGCAGCAATGGTTTGCAGGCACTGATGAATGCCTATCATTTGTGGTTGCCTGAGAATGTATGGTATGTTTTTGTCTATCTTTTAGGCTTTTACATCCTGTTGCGAGCCTTTGATTTCCGGAAGGAACTGGCCATATTAGGTTCTATTCTGTGGGCTTTCTCATCGTATTTCTTCATCATTATCGCTGCCGGGCATATCTGGAAGGTGATGGCGTTGGCCTACCTGCCGCCGATGATAGCCGGTGTCGTGATGGCCTATAGGGGCAAATACCTGTGGGGCCTCATATTGACGGCCATCTTCTCGGCCTTTGAGGTGAAGGCCAACCATGTGCAGATGACCTATTATTATCTGTTCATCATCATCCTCATGGTTATCGCTTTCCTCGTGCAAGCTGTTAAAGAGAAGAAACTCATGCAGTTTGGCAAGGCCACGCTCACGTGTATCATCGGTGCGGCCCTTGGCATTTGCATCAATCTGAGCAATCTTTATCATACGTGGGAGTATGGTCAGGAGAGCATGCGCGGTAAGAGTGAGCTTGTGAAAAAGAACTCAGCCAATCAGACCAATAGCGGTCTTGACCGTGATTATATCACTCAATGGAGTTATGGAATCGATGAAACCTGGACCCTTCTTGTGCCGAATGCCAAAGGTGGAGCCAGTGTGCCATTGGCCAATAACAAGACGGCTATGGATAAAGCCGACCCTAATTTCCTGCAAATCTATCAGCAGATGGGACAGTATTGGGGAGACCAGCCGGGAACAAGTGGGCCTGTCTATGTGGGCGCCTTTGTCCTGATGCTCTTCATTTTGAGTCTTTTCATCGTCAAAGGACCTATGAAATGGGCTCTCCTTGCAGCCACCGTGCTGTCGATTTTACTGTCGTGGGGTCGCAATTTCATGCCTTTCACCGACTTCTTCCTCGATTATATACCCCTCTATGCCAAGTTCCGAACGGTTGCCTCTATCCTCGTGATAGCTGAATTCACCATTCCTCTGCTTGCCATGATGGCGTTGAAGAAAATCGTGGATGAGCCTGAAATACTCACCAAGAAGATTAAATATGTGTATGCAAGCTTTGCGTTTACGGGGGGTATAGCTCTTCTGTTTGCCCTTGCGCCCAGTCTTTTCTTCTCGGATTTCGTTTCCTCTTCAGAGTTGACAGCCCTCAGGCAGATACCCCAAGAATACTTCAATCCTATTGTTAGCAATCTTACCGAGATGCGCAAGGCTATCTTTACGGCTGACTGCTGGCGCTCGTTCTGGATTATTGTGATAGGTACGTTCCTGCTTCTGCTCTTTAAAGCCAAGAAACTCAAGGCCGAATGGATGATTGGAGCAATAGCTCTGCTCTGCCTCATAGACATGTGGCAGGTGAACAAACGTTATCTCAACGACGACATGTTTGTAGAGAAGAGCGTGCGCGATACCCCTCAGCAGATGACGGCTACCGATAAGCAAATCCTGCAAGACAAGAGTCTTGACTATAGGGTGCTCAATTTAGCAACCAGCACCTTCAATGAGAACGAAACCTCTTATTATCACAAGAGTATTGGAGGTTATCATGCTGCCAAGTTGCGCCGCTATCAGGAGATGATAGATGCTTACATCAGCCCCGAAATGTCGAAGATGATGCCGGCCATTTCCAGTGCTAATGGTGATATGACGAAGGTGAATGGAGATTCTATTTATCCGGTTCTCAATATGCTGAATACCAAATATATCATCGTTCCACTTCAAGGCGGACAGACCGTTCCTATACAGAATCCGTATGCTTATGGCAACGCGTGGTTCGTAGATAAAATCGATTATGTGGGTAATGCCAATGAAGAGATAGACAAAGTAGGTAAAATCAACCTTCGTCATGAGGCTGTTGCGGATGCCAAATTCAAACAGCAGTTAGGCGAGGCTGTGGCTCAAGACGATATGTCTATCGTCACTTTGAAGACCTATGCACCAAATCAGCTCTCTTATGAGGTGAAATCTGACAAAGGTGGAGTGCTTGTTTTCTCGGAGGTTTATTATCCCGGATGGACAGCAACAGTAGATGGACAGTCGGTGGAAGTTGGTCGTGTGAATTATATTCTGCGTGCCATCAATATCAAGCCGGGAACTCATAAGGTAGTGCTCAGTTTCTTCCCGAAGACCGTGGATGCTACTGAGACCATTGCCTATGTGGCTTATGGTGTACTGATACTTGTTATCCTGCTCGGTATTTATATTGAATGGCGCAGGAAAAAACAAGAGAAAGAGGCTTAAAAGTCAGTTGAGATATGAAGAAACTGCTGTCATTGCCACCAAACTTGGTGAAACATTTCCATGAGATAACGGGATATAGCAAGGAAGAATGGTTTTGCACCCACGATCCAATAGGCCGTAAATTAGGCTCTGGAGGAGGGTCTTCTTGGTTGCTGAAAGCCGCTTTTGAGGCACAAGGTAACGGTCTTTCATTCGATGAATGGCTATCAGCAGACAAAAAGTTGTTACTTCATGCAGGAGGACAAAGTCGTCGCTTGCCAGCCTATGCGCCATCGGGAAAGATATTGACGCCAATTCCCGTATTCCGTTGGGAACGTGGACAGCGTCTTTCTCAAGACTTGCTTTCCCTCCAAATTCCGCTTTATCAGCGGATTATGGATGCTGCTCCAGAGCGTTTGCACACGATGATTGTAAGCGGGGATGTCTATATTCGGGCTACAGAAAGCCTTCAGCCTATCCCTGATGTCGATGTTGTGTGCTATGGATTGTGGTTAGGACCGGAAATTGCAAAGGACCATGGTGTTTTTGTTTCTTCTCATCATACGCCCTCGGTTTTAAAGCAGATGCTTCAAAAACCCTCTGTTCAGACTTTGGGAGCTCTCCAACAGGACCATTTCTATCTGACCGATATTGGTGTTTGGTTGCTTTCAGATAAGGCGGTTAAAGTCTTGATGAAGCATTCCATGCAAGATGGAGAGGTCGTAAACTATGATATGTACGGAACTTTCGGATGTTGTTTGGGTACAAATCCGACCATAGAAGATGCAGAGATACATGACTTGAAAGTGGCTATTCTTCCTCTTCCAGGAGGAGAATTCTATCATTTTGGTACCTCACATGAGATACTCTCCTCTACATTGGCTATTCAAAACTTAGTCAATGACCAACGGGAAATCATGCATCATTCGTTGAAGCCGCATCCTTCTATTTTCCAACAGAATGCAGAAGTGGGGATAAAGGTCACGGAAAAGAATAAAAATCACTGGATAGAAAACAGTTGTGTGGGTAAAGGATGGACCATTTCTCACGAAAATATCATTACTGGTGTTCCTGAAAATGATTGGAAAATTGAATTGAAGGCAGGGCAGTGTGTAGATATTGTTCCGATAAGAAATAGCCAATATGTCGTGCGCCCTTATGGTTATAACGACTTATTTCGTGGCGCTTTGACTTCTACAGATACCTTATTTTTAGGTATTCCGTTTATGAAATGGGCACAAGAAAGAGGCATACCTATAGAAGAAATCGACGGGAATGATGACCTCCAGTCGGCCCGTATTTTCCCTGTTGTGGAGAATGTAACCGATGCCGGGAAGGTGCTGACATGGATGCTTGGAGAAACGGAACAAGCAGAAGGCAAAGCCTTGTGGATGAATAGTCGTAAGATGAGCGCTGATGAGATTTCTGCTGAAGCTAATCTCATGCGTCTCACGCAACAACGGGAAGCCTACAGGGCAAAAAACTGGGAGTTCCTTTCCCGCAATTATAAGCATAGTGTTTTCTATCAGATAGACTTGGAGGATGCAGCCCATGAGTTTGCCTCCAATAAGACAGCTGAACCAGCACCATTACCAGAATCGGAGCCAATGCTCACGCGCATTCATGATGCTATGTTCCGTTCTGAAGTGGAAAGGCTGAAAGGACAGGAATACCAGACTAATGAGAATAAGGCTTTTCGTATTTTACAGGAAGGACTCACGCAAACAGCCCTATCATCAAAGCAATCTCCTCATATGGATGTTTATGGAGACCAAATTGTATGGGGCAGAAGTCCTGTGCGGATAGACCTTGCAGGTGGTTGGACAGATACTCCTCCATACTGCTTGATGGAAGGAGGAAACGTGATAAATTTGGCTATTGAACTCAATGGACAGCCTCCTCTTCAGGCTTATGTGAAGCCTTGCAAAGAGCCGCATATCATTTTGAGAAGCATAGATTTAGGTGCTTCAGAAAAGATAGAGACCTTTGAAGAACTGGCAGACTTCAATCATGTGGGCAGTCCTTTCTCTATTCCAAAGGCTGCCTTGGTGTTGGCTGGCTTCCAACCAGGCTTTTCTACGGAGAAATATGATAGTCTTGAAGAACAACTTCAAGCATTTGGTTGTGGCATTGAACTCACGATGCTCTCTGCTATTCCTGCGGGCTCAGGGCTTGGAACAAGTAGTATTTTGGCCTCGACGGTATTAGGGGCCTTGAATGAATTCTGCGGTTTGATGTGGGATAAGAATGAGATTGGCCGGCGCACGTTGGTTTTGGAGCAGTTGCTTACTACAGGTGGCGGTTGGCAGGACCAGTTTGGCGGACTTTTGCCAGGTATCAAACTTCTGCAAACAGAAAAAGGATTTGACCAGAAACCAGTCACTCGCTGGTTGCCTTCAGCACTTTTCACCCAACCTGAATATCAGGCTTGCCACCTATTATATTATACGGGTATTACCCGTACGGCAAAGAATATTCTTTCAGAGATTGTTCGTCGTATGTTCCTCAATCAACATGAGGAATTGTCTATCTTACGAGATATGAAAGCCCATACCATGGATATGTATGAAGCTATCCAACGAGAAGATTTCCAGGAGATGGGAAGATTGGTGCGGAAGACATGGCAACAGAATCAACTCATTGACAGTGGAACTAATCCGGAATCAGTGAGCAAAATTACCAAATTGGTAGATGACCTTTGTCTTGGTTATAAACTGCCGGGTGCTGGTGGTGGCGGTTACCTTTATATGATAGCCAAAGACCCGGAAGCAGCTGCTCGAATTAAACAGATACTGAGTGAAAATCAGTTGAATGCGAATGCTCGTTTTGTGAAAATGACTTTGAGCGAGTGCGGTCTTCAAGTTTCAAGAAGTTAGCATTATGTACAGTTATAAATATCCTCATCCGGCTATTGCTGCCGACTGTATCGTCTTTGCGCATGATAAGGATGATGTAAAGGTGTTGCTCATTGAGCGAAAGAACGAGCCTTGCAAAGGTTGTTGGGCTTTTCCAGGTGGTTTCATGAATATTGACGAGACAGCGAAAGACGCGGCAAAGCGAGAACTGAAGGAAGAAACGGGACTTGAAGTCAGCGAGGTACAACAGGTGGGAGCCTTCTCCGCAGTGGATAGAGACCCTCGCGAAAGAGTCGTTTCGATTGCTTATTTTACAGAAATCGCGGAAGTCGTTGCAGTGAAAGGTGGCGATGATGCCCGCAAAGCAGAATGGTTTAGTTTGAAAGCATTGCCACAATTGGCTTTCGACCATGATGAAATATTAAAAAAGGCAGTAGAGAAATGGAGTTCAGAACGAAAGTAGACATTCCTAAGGCATCTTTTGAAATACCTCCTTGTGAGCGTATGCTCTTTGTGGGGAGTTGCTTTGCAGACAATATCGGCAAGCGCTTTCAGGAAGAGAAGTTCCGTGCTCAAGTGAATCCTTTCGGTGTGATGTATAACCCGGCGAGTATTCTTCACACGGTAGAAAGACTCAGTCAGTCGTTCTCCAAAGAGGAGAATGCTCCTAATGTTTCTGTTTTTACACTGGGTACCAATCATGTTTATCTGCTAAAGAAGACGGGCGAGATAGTCGATAACTGCGAAAAGCGTCCACAATCTCTGTTTGAGGAACGTCAGCTCAATGTGGAGGAATGTGCTTCCTATTTAGAAAAAGCTATCAAGATACTGACCGATTTGAATGCTTCAAGCAGGATAATCCTTACCGTCAGTCCTATCCGTTACCGCAAATATGGCTATCATGGGAGTCAATTGTCGAAATCAATATTGCTGTTAGCAGTAGAAAAGGTCATTAAAGAAAACCCTTCTGCATGTTATTTCCCCGCTTATGAAATCATGAATGATGAATTGCGGGACTATCGTTTTTACAAAGAAGATATGCTGCATCCCTCGGAACAAGCAGTAGAATATATATGGGAGAGGTTTTCCGAGACTTATTTCAGCAAGGAAACAAAAGACTTCTTGAAAGAGTGGAAACCGCTTAAGGAAGCTCTCAATCATCGGCCTTTTCATCCCGAATCTGACGAGTATAAGCAATTTATGGATAAAACTATGTTAAGAGTAAAGGCTCTTTCAAAAAAATATCCTAATTTTGCACTATAAATAGAAAAATTCAAAACAATGACATATACTATTGAAAAAGTTACCACACTGATAGGTGCGCGTCGTTATGGAGACAAAGATGCCAATATTGGCTTTATTCTTACTGACAGTCGTTCACTCTGTTTCCCAGAGGAGACTCTTTTCTTTGCTCTGAAGTCAGAGCGTAATGATGGCCATAATTTCATTCCTGAACTTTATCGCAGAGGAGTAAAGAACTTTGTGGTGACTAGCGTTCCTGCTGGTTATAAGGAAAATTATCCGGAAGCTAACTTTCTGAAAGTGGTTGATGTGCTTGAAGCCCTGCAACGTTTGGCTGAGCGTCATCGTGATGAGCTCGATATTCCAGTGGTTGGCATCACGGGAAGTAACGGCAAAACCATGGTTAAGGAATGGCTTTATCAGTTGCTTTCACCGCAAATGTCGGTGACAAGAAGCCCTCGCAGCTACAATTCTCAGATTGGTGTGCCCCTTTCGGTATGGCTTTTAAATGAGAATAGTCAGATAGGTCTCTTTGAGGCTGGCATCAGTCAGCCTGGTGAAATGGCGTCCCTTCGGGACATTATTCAGCCTACAATTGCCATTTTGACGAACTTAGGCGCTGCTCATCAGGAGAATTTCGAGTCCATGGAGGCTAAATGTCGTGAGAAACTGGTGCTCTTCCATGATGCGAAAACTATTGTTTATAATGCTGATGATGAGACAGTCAGCAAAGTAGTAGCCGAATATGATTACAAAGGAGAGAAGCTCTATTGGTCGGCAAAGGACAAGAAAGCACCGTTCTTTGTGAAATCTGTGGAGAAGAAAGACAGTGCTACCACCGTCACCTATATATATAAAGGTGGTGAGGAGAATTGGTATTCTCTGCCTTTCATTGATGATGCATCCATCACGAATTCCGTTATCTGTGCGCTTGTAGCCCTTCGTTTGGGAGTAAATTCTGCCGATTTGGATGAACGGATGCAGCAGTTGGAGCCGATAGCCATGCGCTTGGAGGTGAAAGAAGGCCAACATGGATGTACGCTTATCAATGACTCTTATAATTCAGATATTAATTCTTTGGATATTGCCCTCGATTTCATGAATCGTAGGCCTGACCATAAAGGTCGTCAACGTACTTTGATATTGAGTGATATCTATCAGAGTGGCGAGGCTCCTGAACAGCTTTATCGCGAGGTGTCAAGCCTTTGTCAGAAGCGTGGAGTGGAGAAATTCATTGGTATCGGGCCTGAACTTTGTGAGCAAGCAGATAAAATTCAGATAGCTGAGAAGTTCTTCTTTAAGAGCGTGGAGCAATTTATCCACAGTGAGGTGTTTCATTCCCTGCGCGACGAAGTTATCCTCTTGAAGGGCGCACGCCAGTTTGGTTTTGACCAACTGACAGAATTGCTCGTGCAGAAAGTGCATGAGACCATTCTGGAAGTTAACTTGGGCGCTGTCGTGAAGAACCTTAATTGGTATCGTTCCTTCATGAAACCAGAGACAAAACTGGTTTGTATGATTAAGGCAGACGCCTATGGAGCAGGCTCTGTGGAGATTGCCAAGACATTACAAGACCATCGTGTGGATTATCTTGCCGTAGCTGTTGCCGATGAAGGAGTAACTCTTCGCAAGAACGGCATCACCTCGAATATCATGATTATGAACCCTGAGATGACCGCTTTCAAGACGATGTTTGACTATGATTTGGAACCTGAGGTGTATTCTTTCCGTTTGTTGGAAGCCTTGGTGAAAGCTGCAGAGAAAGAGGGAATCACTGGTTTCCCTGTCCACATCAAGCTCGATACGGGTATGCATCGGCTTGGATTCAATCCGAAGGAGGATATGGATAAGCTTATCGACCGCCTGAAGCATCAGAATGCAGTGATTCCACGTTCGGTATTCTCTCATTTTGTGGGGTCTGACAGTGATGGATTCGATGATTTCAGTGCGCAACAGTTCGCTCTCTTTGATGAGGGAAGCACGAAATTGCAGGGCGCTTTTGACCATAAAATATTGCGTCATATTGATAATTCTGCCGGTATTGAACATTTCCCAGGCCGTCAACTTGATATGTGTCGATTGGGTCTTGGCCTTTATGGCATCAATTCCCGCAACAATGAAGTCATCAATAATGTATCGACTTTGAAGACTACAATCCTTCAGTTGCGCCATGTGCCGGCAGGAGATACCGTTGGTTATAGCCGTAAGGGTAAGATAGAGCATGACTCGGTGATAGCAGCCATTCCAATAGGATATGCAGATGGGCTCAATCGCCGTCTTGGTAATCGGCACTGCTATTGTCTTGTAAATGGTCAGAAAGCCGAATATGTGGGCAATATTTGCATGGATGTGTGCATGATTGATGTGACGGGCATCCCTTGCAAAGAGGGCGATTCCGTTGAGATCTTCGGCGATCATCTGCCTGTAACCGTGCTTTCGGATGTGCTCGACACCATTCCTTATGAGGTGCTTACCGGCATTTCCAATCGAGTCAAACGAGTATATTTCCAAGACTAAGATGATTAATACCTTAATATCATGAATAAAATACAAGCTAAAAAGATGACCAATTACCGTTGGATCATCTGCGCGATGCTGTTTTTCGCTACCACGGTCAACTATCTTGACCGACAGGCATTGTCGCTTACGTGGAAGGATTTCATTGCTCCTGAATTCCATTGGAGCAATACGGATTATGGTAATATAGCCGCTGCTTTTGCCATTATGTATGCCATTGCCAATTTCTTTTCGGGCAGAATCATAGATTGGCTCGGCACCAAGAAAGGTTATCTTTGGGCAATCGGCATCTGGTCGACAGGTGCCTGCTTGCATGCGCTTTGCGGATGGGCTACTGAGCATGTCGTGGGAGTGCATGATGCTGCCCAGTTAGTGGGCGCTGCAGGCGATGTGGCAGCCACAGTTTCGATGGTGAGCGTTTATTTCTTCCTGGCTGCACGAGTGGTTTTAGCTGCCGGTGAATCGGGCAATTTCCCTGCAGCCGTGAAGGTTACGGCTGAATATTTCCCAAAGAAAGACCGTGCTTTTGCCACTTCCATCTTCAATGCGGGCGCCACTATCGGTGCGCTTATCGCGCCTTTGTGCATCCCGACATTGGCCAGTTATTTCAAGCGCATTGGTGTGGGGAATGGCTGGGAAACAGCTTTCATCGCCATCGGTATATTGGGCTTCATTTGGATGGGGCTTTGGCTGTTTGTCTATCAACCGCTTGAGAACAACAAACATGTGAATGATGCCGAGCGAGAATACATTCTTCAAGACAGCAAAAGAGAGGCTGAAGAGGTGGATGGCAATCGTAAGATGTCGATACCGCAATGTTTGAAATTGAGGCAGACATGGGCTATCCTGCTTGGAAAATTCCTTACAGATGGAGTCTGGTGGTTCTTCCTTTTCTGGACTCCTGCTTATATCAGCGATGTCTATGGCTATACTTCCGACACCTTCATGGCACAGATGCTTATCTTCGTATTGTATGCCATCACGATGCTTTCTCTCTATGGAGGGAAGCTACCGACGATTTTCATCAATCGAACAGGGAAAGATCCTTACACTTGTCGTTTGCGTGCAATGTTCATTTTCGCGCTTTTCCCACTCTTGGGATTGCTTGCTCAGCCCTTAGGTCGCTATAGTTGTTGGATTACGATAGTGCTCATCGGTATCATCGGAGCTGCTCATCAGAGTTGGAGCGCTAACCTCTTCTCGGTTGGAAGCGATTTGTTTCCAAAGGGAGCGGTGGCTACCATCACCGGATTGAACGGCATGGCGGGAGGTTTGAGCTCATTCCTTATCAATTTCCTGAGCGGCCGTATCATCGACCATTACGATGTTTCGCAAGGCTTTTTCCTTGGTTTTCAAGGCAAAGAGGCCGCTTACATGATATTGTTCTGCTATTGTTCGGTGGCCTATCTGATAGGCTGGATAGTGATGAAGAGCCTTGTTCCTAAATATAAGCCAGTGACGGAGTAAATCTTGCACTTATTTGTTTGATTTTTAAAAGATAGCTTTTTACCTTGTAAAAGACCGTTAGAAGGAGTGTAAAAGATAACCTTTTAGAGGGTAAAAGGTTATCTTTTACAATCATGGTTGTTTTCCTCGGGGTTATCAGGGAACTCCGAGTGCTCCAATTGCTCTGTCTTTTCAGAAAAAAGGGGATAATCTTCTGCTCTTTCCTTTGTGATTTTCTTTGCCATAATCAGCGATTTTATAGATGGGAAATTCTTCATTTTGGCGACATTTTTACTTGTAAATTGCCTCAAGAGTGTTCTCTTTTTCGTCATTAATCTATCGTTTAAATAAATTCATACAGAAAAACTTGTTCACCTATTTTATTTTTCGTAATTTTGCAAACGGATATCTTTGTGCAATATAAAACTTCTTATCAATCAATTAATAATTTTAAGATTAAGGGATGAACAATACTAGCAACTATGATTTTACGATAGTCGTACCTATTTATAACGAGCAAGACAACATGCAGCGTCTTGAAGAGTCATTGGCCGGATATTTGCCGAATGCCAAGATGAAGGCTTGTGTGCTGCTGGTGAATGATGGTTCCAAGGATAACAGCCTGCAGTTGATGAAGGAGGTTTGCACGCGTCAACCTGACTTTTTCTATATCAGTTCTACTGAGAATCATGGGCTTAGTACTGCCTTAAAGGCAGGCATTGATACGGCTGAAAGTCCCTATATAGGCTATATAGACTCGGATCTTCAGACCAATCCGGAAGACTTTAATCTTCTCTTGGAGTATGCTCCTCAGTATCAGTTGGTTTCCGGTATCCGGGCAAAACGCAAGGACAGCGGTTTCAAAAAACTGCAATCGAAGATAGCCAACGGCTTTCGCCGCAAGATGACGGGCGACACAGCGACCGATACGGGATGTCCTCTCAAGGTGATGCAATCGGCTTACGCCAAGCGTATTCCTTTCTTTGATGGCATGCATCGCTTTCTCCCAGCCTTGATGATGCTCGAAAATGGCAAGTTCAAAGAACTTCCCGTACGTCATTATCCACGCATTGCGGGTGTCTCAAAGTATCATCTTTGGAATCGTCTGAAAGGGCCTTTCATCGATTGTTTTGCCTATCGATGGATGAAACATCGATATATCCGTTATCAGATAAGTGATACTAATTTCAGCAACTGATGCATTCAGCAGCTTATGTATATGCCATCGGCTTTGTAGCCCAAGGCTTTTTCTCAGCCCGAATGATTATCCAATGGATACTGTCGGAGCGTGCAAAGAAGGTTGTTTCTCCTGACTTATATTGGATATGCAGTTTGGTGGGAAGCGTCCTGCTGTTCTGTTATGGCTGGATGAGAGATGATTTCTCCATCATCTTCGGGCAGTTGATTTCCTATTATATCTACATCTGGAACCTCAATATCAAGGGTGTATGGCATCGTATACCAATAGTTTTTAGGGCATTATTGTTTGCCTTGCCTGTAGCTGCCATCGTTTTGATGTTCTCAGATATACCAGCCTTTGTGAGCAACTTCCTTCAGAATGAGAAAGTTCCTTTGCCTTTAGTCATCTTCGGTTCGTTAGGACAGTTCATCTTTACGATAAGATTTATCTATCAATGGTATTATTCTTATCGTCGCCATCAGTCGATTCTGCCCGTCGGATTTTGGATTATCAGCCTCGTAGGCTCTGGCATTATCGTGTCGTATGCATTGTTCCGGCTCGACCCTGTGCTCATTATAGGGCAGTCGATAGGGTTCTTTACCTATTCAAGAAATATCGTATTATATAAAAAAAGCAAGAAATGAAGATATTAATTACGGGTACAGCAGGCTTCATCGGCCATCGACTGGTGAAGGAACTGGCCGTAAAAAGTGATGTCGAGATAGTGGGGCTTGACTCCATCAATGATTATTACGAGCAGAAACTCAAGTTTGCAAGGCTGGCAGACACGGGCATTTGCAAGGCTGATATTGTTTATGGAAAGCTCGCGCAAAGTCAAATCTATCCCAATTACAGGTTTATCCAAGCCGACCTTACCGATGTTGAAATACTCAATCAACTGTTTGATAATGAGCATTTCACGCATGTCTGCAACCTTGCAGGACAGGCAGGAGTGCGCTATTCGATAGAGAATCCCTATAGTTATGTGCAGTCGAACGTCATCGGATTTCTCAATATACTCGAGAATTGTCGTCATCATGAGGGCTGCAAACTTGTTTTTGCCAGTTCCAGCAGCGTCTATGGAATGGATGAACACGTGCCTTTTGCAGAATCAGATGATACCAGTCATCCCGTAAGTCTTTATGCAGCGACCAAGAAAAGCGATGAAGTGATGGCTTATGCTTATAGCAAACTCTATGGAATTCAGACGGTTGCGCTCCGTCCATTTACCGTTTACGGACCATGGGGAAGGCCTGATATGGCGCCCTTCAAGTTCTTGAAAGCCATCTTGGAAGGCCGTCAGATAGAGGTGTATAATCATGGAAATATGTATCGCGACTTTACTTATATCGATGATATTGTGCAAGGTATAGTCAAGTTGCTGGCGTTTGATAACCCCGCTGAAGTACCTGCGAGCATCTATAATATCGGTTGTTCCCAACCCGTTATGCTGATGGATTTCATCCAAGCAATAGAGGATGTGGCAGGCCGCAAAGCCAATATGAAGATGATAGGCATGCAGGCAGGCGATGTCGTGCGTACTTATGCCGACACAACCCGATTGGAAAAGGACTTCGGCTATAAGCCTTCCACCTCTCTGAAAGAGGGCATTCAGCAGTTCCACGATTGGTATGTGGATGTCTATTTGAAGCTGTAAGCCACCTCCATAGTTGTCCTATAGATTGTTCCCAACGGTAGAAACACACGTTACAAACCGTTTGTAACCTCTGTTTCTGCGATAGAAACAAACGTAAAAAGCCGTCTTTTACAAGACAGAAGGTGATGTTTTGCTCTCTTGAAGGTGTCAGTTGAACCCGTAATCAATGATTTTCTATAAGAAGCCCTGTTGCTTTAAGGCTTCGATAAGGCCCTTGCTCATTGCCTCGTTATCGGCTTTGGTGTAGCGTATATCTGTGAAAACCTGTGCTAAAGTTTCTTTGTGATTGATGTCACAAAAGTGCTTGTTTTCGGCAAGATTTTCTTTATCATGATAGAATTTGTCAATTTTTTCAGCCGTATAGTCGGCATAAGTTTCCTCATGAATAATCGATTCCAGCGGCAGACGGTCGCTCAAATCGGGACACTCATCAGGCCATCCGAGCGTAATAGTCGCTACGGGGAAGACCAACTTAGGCAGTTTCAGAATTTCAATAATCTGTTGCGGCATGTAAACAGTGGTTCCCAAAAAACAAAGACCAAGCCCCGCTTCCTCTGCAAGATTGCAGAAAGTCTGACAATATAATAAGGTGTCGGTGGCTGCATTCATGAAACTCAAGAAGTTGTCATAACCGGGAGTGGCTTTGCGAGCCTTTGCCCAAAGGGTGGTCCTTCGGAAATCGGCGCAAAAAGTGAGCACTACGGGAGCCCCTTTCACCATTGGTTGGTCAAAGTGAGCTGGCGACAAGCGTTCCTTCATTTCATCATTACGGGTTACCACAACCGAGTAAAGTTGCAGGTTTCCCATCGTTTGAGTGCGCTCCGATTCAGTCAACAACTGATGGAGAAGAGCCGTTTCGACTTTTCTATTTGAGTATTTGCGAATACTGCGACGTGTATTGATGGTTTTCATTTTCGTTATTTTTTTCAACTGCAAATATACTTGAAGTTTCCCAAAACGGAAAACTTTAAGGAATATTTTTTGAAAAATATTTCCCGAAAATGTTTTTTAATTCAAAAATATGTTGTAGTTTTGCAATCACTATATCTATAACGCACAATGGAAAATTTAAAAACCTATTCTTTTGAAGAGGCCTATGAGGCATCTTTAAAGTACTTTGACGGGGATGAGCTTGCAGCAAGAGTGTTTGTAAACAAGTATGCCATGAAGGATAGTTTCGGCAATATCTTTGAGAAATCGCCGGAAGATATGCACTGGCGCATAGCAAATGAGATTGCCCGCATCGAAAAGAAATACAATAATCCGTTAGATGTTCAGGAAATCTTTGATTTACTTGACCATTTCAAATATATCATTCCAGCCGGTAGTCCGATGACGGGCATCGGCAATAACCATCAGGTAGCCTCTCTGAGCAACTGCTTTGTGATAGGCTTGGATGGAAATGCAGATTCCTATGGTGCCATCATGAAGATTGATGAAGAGCAGGTTCAGCTGATGAAACGACGTGGCGGAGTAGGGCATGATTTAAGTCATATCCGCCCTGCAGGTTCTCCGGTGAACAACTCGGCGCTGACCTCCACGGGTTTGGTGCCTTTCATGGAGCGTTATAGCAATTCTACACGCGAGGTAGCGCAAGACGGTCGACGTGGCGCGTTGATGTTGAGCGTGAGCATCAAGCACCCTGACAGTGAGGCTTTCATTGATGCCAAGATGACGGAAGGAAAGGTTACGGGTGCTAATGTGTCCGTAAAGATTGACGATGATTTCATGAAAGCTGCCATCGAAGGCAAGACCTATGTGCAGCAATTCCCTACAGATGGAAAGGATGTAAAGGCTACCAAAGAGATTTCAGCTAAGGATTTATGGGCGAAAATCGTGCATAATGCTTGGAAGAGTGCCGAGCCAGGCGTGCTGTTTTGGGATACTATCATCCGCGAAAGCATACCTGATTGCTATGCCGACTTAGGTTTTCGCACGGTGAGCACTAATCCTTGCGGAGAGATTCCATTGTGCCCTTACGACAGTTGCAGGCTCATTTCCATCAACTTATACAGTTATGTAGAGAAGCCATTTACGCCGAAAGCATACTTTGATTATGATAAGTTTAAGACTCATGCTCAGTTTGCCCAGCGCATAATGGATGATATAGTCGACCTTGAAATGGAAAAGATTGACTTAATTATCGATAAAATCAAGAAAGACCCGCAAACAATGGAGGTCAAACAGACCGAACTTCACCTTTGGGAGAAAATCCAAGAGAAGAGCGGAAAAGGCCGTCGTACAGGCGTGGGAATCACTGCAGAGGGCGATATGTTGGCTGCTATGGGCTTGCGTTATGGAACTCAAGAAGCAACAGATTTCTCTGTAAACATCCATAAGACTTTGGCTTTGAATGCCTATCGTTCCTCTGTGAACATGGCAAAAGAGCGTGGTGCTTTTGCCATCTATGATGCTAAGCGTGAGGAGAAAAATCCTTTTGTATTGCGTTTGAAGGAGGCTGACCCTGAACTATATGCGGATATGGCTAAGTATGGGCGTAGAAATATAGCCTGTCTGACCATTGCTCCTACGGGTACTACTTCCCTTATGACGCAGACAACTTCGGGTATTGAGCCTGTTTTCATGCCTGTTTATAAGCGTCGCCGTAAGGTGAATCCGAATGATTCGGATGTGCATGTTGACTTTGTAGATGAGGTTGGCGATTCCTTTGAGGAATATATCGTTTACCATCGTAAGTTCCTTGAATGGATGAAAGTCAATGGTTACGATACCACAAAGCGTTATTCACAGGAAGAAATAGATGGTTTGGTGGCCAAGAGTCCTTATTATAAGGCGACCGCCAATGATGTTGACTGGTTGATGAAGGTAAGGATGCAGGGTGCTATTCAGAAGTGGGTAGATCATAGCATATCCGTAACGGTGAACCTGCCGAATGATGTGGATGAGGCTTTGGTGAATAAGCTCTATGTGGAAGCATGGAAGAGTGGTTGCAAGGGATGTACTATCTATCGTGATGGAAGTCGTTCCGGTGTCATGATTTCGGTGTCGAATAAAGAGAAAAAGGCCGACCCAAGCGAGCAGGTTAAGGATAATAACATGGAAGGAAAACAGACTTATCCTTGTGAAAGACCTGAGGTTACGGAGGTGCGTCCAAAAGAATTGGAGTGCGATGTAGTACGTTTCCAGAACAATAAGGAAAAGTGGGTGGCTTTCGTAGGTTTGTTGGATGGTTATCCATATGAGATTTTTACGGGTCTTCAAGATGATGAAGAGGGCATCGTTTTGCCAAAGACGATTACCAATGGCAAGATTATCAAACAGACCAATGAGGATGGTTCTCATCGCTATGACTTCCAGTTTGAGAACAAGAGAGGCTATAAGACTACCGTTGAAGGCCTTTCTGAAAAGTTCAACCCTGAATATTGGAACTATGCGAAACTCATTTCGGGAGTTCTTCGTTATCGTATGCCAATCGACCATGTCATAAAGCTTGTGGGCTCTTTGCAGTTGAAGGACGAGAGCATCAACACATGGAAGAATGGTGTGGAACGAGCTTTGAAGAAATATATAGCCGATGGAACCCAGGCAAAAGGTCAGAAATGCCCAGTTTGCGGGCATGAGAGCCTTGTCTATCAAGAGGGTTGTCTCATCTGTACCAATTGTGGAGCTAGTCGTTGTGGATAATCGTTTATGAAAATACAATCCACCTATATATATATAGAGGGTCTGCGGTTTCATGCTTATCATGGTGTGTTACCGCAGGAACGTGTTATAGGGAATGATTATGAAGTGAGCCTGCGGGTTCAGTTTCCGATAGATACTGCCATGTTATCGGATGATGTGGAGGAGACTCTTAACTATGCGGAGGTCTTTAAATTGGTGCAGCAGGAGATGCAAGTACCTAGTAATCTCTTGGAGCGAGTGGCTTATCGCATTGCTGACAGATTGTTCCGAAAGTACTCGAAAATACAGGCTATAGACTTAAAACTCATGAAGTTGAATCCTCCAATGGGTGCTGAATGCCATGGCGCTGGGGTAGAATTACATTTAATAAATGATAAAACTGTATAAGAGTTCGTGGTTTTCTCACTATAAATCATTATCTTTGCAAAGGTTATAGCCCTGAAATATGAATAAAAAGATTTTTTTCTCGATTATTGTGATGTTGCTGATGGCACTCGTCTCTGTGGCTGGTAACAGGCATTTTACGCTTGTTATCGATGCTGGCCATGGTGGAAGTGACCATGGAGCACCAGGCGCAATATCGCAAGAAAAAGACCTAACGCTTAAGTATGCGCTTGCTTTTGGGAAAGTAATAGAACGTAATTGCCCGGATGTGGACGTCTATTATACCCGCACGACAGATGTCTTCATCCCCCTTTCTGAACGTGCTGCCATGGCCAATCGGAAGAAGGCAGACTTGTTTGTATCAGTGCATATTAATGCTTTAGCTGGAGGAAAGCAGAGTCATGGCTATCAGACTTATACCTTGGGGAAGAGTCTCCGCAATGGAAACAGTCAGGGAATAGAGCAGAATTTGGAAGTGGCAAAGCGTGAGAATGCTGTAATCCTCTTGGAAAAAGACTATAAAAAGACCTATAGCGGATTAGATCAGAATTCTGCGGAAAGCGATATTGTGTATGAGTTTATACAGGACCAAAACCGGGAACATAGTACTGAATTGGCAAAGTATCTGCAGAATTATATATGTGCAGCAACGGGCAGACAGAACGGAGAAGCTCATCAGGACAATTTAGCGGTATTACGTTTGACTTCCATGCCAGGGTGTCTGATGGAATTGGGCTTTATTTCTACACCTGATGAAGAAGAATATTTGAATACGGATTCTGCACTAGATGCTTATAGTCGTGGCTTCTATAATGCCATTATGAAGTATCGTTCTAGATATGATTCTGAGTTGTCAGTACCTTATAAGGCCATTCCTGAAACGCCAGATATACCACAGGTGGTGCCTGAAACATATAAGAAAGAGGCTGTAAAAAAAGAGAAAGCAGAGACGCCAAAGAAGTCGCATGTAAAGACTGAAACGAACTCCGTTCAGGCAACATCTTCTCAGATTGACGAGGATAAACCAGTCTTCAAAATCCAGTTTATGGCTTCTAGTAGGAAATTGCTTCCCGGCGATGCTCACTTCAAATCACTATTGGGATATGATTTTTATGAAGAGGAGAACATAATTAAATATACTTATGGTTCCTCGAACAATTATAATGAGATTTATAAGTTGCGTAAGAAGATATTAAATGAGTTTCCTGACGCCTTCATCATTGCTTTTAAGAATGGCGCGAAGATGAATGTGAATGAGGCCATAAGAGAGTTTAAAACGAATAAAAAGTAATAGGTTGTATATGTCTAAAGAAATAAAGATAGCCCTTGTGGCAATAGCTGGAATTGTTGTTCTCTTCTTCGGAATGAATTTTCTGAAGGGAATGTCGCTTTTCTCAAATAATAATACTTACTATATTAAGTTTAAGGATATCAGTGGCTTGTCAGCTTCTAATCCAATTTTTGCGGATGGTTATCAAGTGGGAGTTGTGAAAGGCATTGATTATGATTATAAGAATAATGGCTATATTTTGGTCAAGTTTAATGTGGATAATGATCTTCGCATACCAAAGGGCTCTTCAGCAGAGATTGAAAAAGACTTAATGGGAAATGTAAAGATGAATTTGCTCTTAGCCAATAACCCTCGTGAAAGAGTAGAACCGGGTGATACTATCTTGGGAGCATTGAAAGGTGGACTCATGGGAAAGATTACAACGCTTGTCCCAACCGTTGAGCAGATGTTGCCAAAACTGGATTCTATCCTTGCAAGCGTCAATGCTTTGCTTGCTGACCCTGATATAGCTCAGTCGCTGCATAATATTAAGAAGACCACAGATAACCTTACGGCCTCTACTCAACAGTTGAATACCTTGATGGTGGGCCTTAATAGAAGTATTCCAGGCATTATGATGAAGGCCAATACAGTGCTTGACAATACCAGCTTGTTAACGGCAAATCTTGCGGCTGTGGATGTTCAGGGCACTATGGCAGAAGTAAATCAGACACTTGCCAATGTAAAGGCTGTGACGGATAAGATAAACAATAATAACGGCACATTAGGGCTTCTGATGAATGACCCAACCCTTTATAATAACCTGAATACTACCGTTAAAAGTGCCGATACGCTATTGACTAATCTCAAAGCTCATCCTAAGAGATATGTACATTTCTCACTTTTTGGTAAAAAAGATAAGTAAAATAAATTTTGTCTAAATAACGGTTTTGATTGTTTCACAACTTCGGAAATGTCCCGAAATCGGCCATTCATTTAAAGTTTGGTGGCGGTTTGCGGGATGTTTCACTCTTAAAGTTCAAAACTTCAACTAATTTGTCTAAAAGTACTAATTTTCAATACCTTACATTTTTCCAAATCATTAAAACCTTTGCAGTGTCTCAGGTACTCGGAAAACTCCATAAATAAAGGTGGTTACGCATTTTCCTTTTAGAGTAACTAAATAGCAGGATTTGCACAATACATTTTTTTTTGCGATATTTGCATCCACAAGTAAAAATACTAACATAAAAGTCGAAAGACATAACGATATAATTTTATAGATGAAAGTAAGTCCTAATGCTCGTTGGGATAATGCGCTTGCGCTCTTCCGTGAGAATGTTTCCCAGCAGCAGTTTAATACCTGGTTTAAACCAATCGTCTTCGAATCGTTCAGCGAAACGAAGAAGACGCTCTTGGTGCAAGTTCCTAGTACCTTTGTTTATGAGTACTTGGAGGAGAATTATGTGGACCTGCTGAGCAAAGTTCTGCATCGTACTTTCTGTGAAGGAGTCCGTCTTACTTATCGCGTAGTGACCGATAAGGAGCACAATCTTTCACAAGATATTGAAGCAGATCCTACTGATGCCTCTCTTTCTCCTTTGGAGCAGACTCGTGCAAATCAGTCGCCTACAGTGCTGGATGCTGCTTTGCCTCAGCAACTTGACCCTCAATTGAATGCTCATCAGACATTTAATAACTATATTGAAGGCGATAGTAATCGTCTTCCACGTTCTTTAGGACTGTCTATTGCAGAGCATCCCAATACGCCTCAGTTCAACCCTATGTTTATCTATGGACCGTCGGGTTGTGGAAAAACGCATTTGATTAATGCCATCGGAGCCCGCACGAAGCAGCTCTATTCACAAAAAAGAGTGCTCTATATCAGTGCCCGTCTCTTCCAAGTTCAATACACGAATGCGGTCTTGAAAAATTCAACGAATGACTTTATCAACTTCTATCAGACAATAGACATGCTCATTGTGGATGATATTCAGGAGTGGATGACTGCCACGAAGACGCAGGATACTTTCTTCCACATCTTCAATCATCTCTTCCGAAACGGAAAGCGCATCATCCTCGCATCCGACCGTCCGCCTGTAGAACTTAAGGGTATGAACGATCGACTGTTGACAAGATTCTCCTGTGGACTGATTGCCGAGCTTGAAAAACCTGATGTTCAGCTCTGTATAGACATATTAAACAGCAAGATACGCAAGGACGGATTGAAGATTCCTCAGGACGTAGTGCAGTTCATTGCAGAGACTGCCAATGGCAGCGTGCGCGATCTTCAGGGGGTCATCAATTCATTGCTGGCCTATAGCGTGGTATATAATAGCAACATCGATATGCGCTTGGCAGAACGTGTAATCAAGCGGGCTGTCAAGGTGGATAATAAGTCTCTCACGGTGGATGATATTCTCGAGAAGGTATGCGACCATTTCAATGTCACTCAAGCGGCTGTAAACAGCAAGAGCCGCAAGCAGGATGTGGTGGAAGTAAGGCAGTTGGCTATGTATCTTGCGCAGAAATATACCAAGATGCCTGCTAGCAGAATCGGTAAGTTAGTGGGCAATCGTGACCATTCAACGGTGATACATAGCTGTTCAAGAGTTGAATGCAGACTCAAAGTAGACAAAGCTTTTCAAGCGGAACTTTCAAGTATTGAGAACTCTTTCAAACTGAAAAAATAAGTTTAAAAGCCATCTTCAAGGATTTCGAAGATGGCTTTTTCTGTATCTCATAATTGTTTTCGAGATTGTTCCAAGCAGTTGGTAAAGTGGTTACAAACCGTTTGTAATCATAGTACCAACGACTGAAACACTGCGTACCAACCGTTGGAACAATTCTCATCAAATGTTTATGTTGATGCTTCCACCTGCCATGAGCCAAAGTCCAGGTTGTTTTACGCTCCCCAAATCATAATATCTGTGGCAAGTGAGGTTGTCTGCTTTCACATAAAGATTATAGTTTCCACCATCCCATAAGAGCTTACAGTCTATCTTGGTATAGGGATGATAGCCGTTCATTCGTTGTTGCCATCTCAACGACCAGTCAGCGCTGAGCCTCTTCCAGATATGATGGTCGATGCTGAGTGTAAACTTATTTCGCAGATATTCGAGAGCATATAGCGAGCGATAAATCTCTTGCTCGGTCTCATGTTTTTGATGAATGAAGGCATATCCGGCCTTGATTTCCGTGATAAAACTTTCTTTCCATATCTCCTGTAAATGTAAGGTGGCGTCAAGAGAAAATCCCATGTTGTCGAGTTTACCGATGTTCAGGGCATGATATTTCGTGCTTTGTTCTGTTTCATAGACCCAGTCAATCATGTCAGAGCCATTACTATAAAATCCACTCAACAAGGTCTCAAACCCTTTGGTGCGGTATCTTGAGCCTACTTTAAAGGTGGAATTTTTCTCTGGTTTTAGGTTCAAATCCCCTTGTTGGGCCACGTTGCTGGTATATAAATCGGTATAGGTGGGCATGCGGAGCGCCTTGTTCCATGACGCATAGAATTTCCAATTATCATTGGGACGGAAACTTAGGTCGATACCTGGATAGAAACGGAAGCCTCCATCGAGTTTGGTGTTCTTGTTGGCAAGCATTCCTGCGGAGAGCGTAAAGCCTCCGATGAGGATGTTGTGCTCGATGAAAAGGCTCGTATTGGTGCGCTTTCCCTCCTTTGTATATTGCCTTTCAGACCCGTGGATGTCTTTGTATGCACCCGCTTCAAGGTCGTCGCCATAGGCCGTACTCAGTATATGCTCATGGCGAATCTCGCCTCCTATGGCCGTAGTGCCTGCTGACCACTTCAGATGGGCATTGATGGAATAGCCGTAAACATCAAGGTTGTGATAGTTTTCTCCTTTGCTTGCACCCTCTTCTCCACGAATTAACTGGAAGTGGTCAATGAAATTATTGTAATAAAAAGTCGGAGTAATATTCCACTTGTTATCTGCATTATGGAGGCTACCCGACAAACTGAAGATGGCATGAGAGGTGTTCTCATATTGGTTGTTGAACTTTGCGCTGTAAAAAGTATTTGCCCCATAGCTCTGCTTGCTCCATCCAATCTGACTGTTCAAGTCGAAATAGTCACTTTGAAAAGGTTGCAGATTGGCATAGAAATGGCCCTTCTTGAAATCGCTGTTATCAGTTCCTCCATCTGAGCGGGCATATCCACCACTGGTCAGAACGTGCCATTTCCAGCCATCCGAAGCCTTTCCTTTATAGCCATCTTCGTATCCTGCTTCCGCCATGAAAGTGCCAAAAGAGCCCCCTTCTGCCTTCGCCTTGATGGCTTCTTGCTCAATATTGGAGCGCGTCACAATGTTGATGGCACCGCTGAAAGCCGAAGTTCCATACAGTCGGGCTGATGCACCTTCGAGCACTTCGATGCGCTCAATATCGGATAAAGCTACTGGGAAATCGGTGGCATTGTGCCCTGTTTGGGGATTCGAGATGTTCACGCCGTTCAACAAAATCGTGATTTGGTCGAATGTTCCACCGTTGATGGAGATGTCCGTCTGTACTCCAAAGCCACCGCGTTGACGGACATCCACGCCTGTAGCAAGTTTCAATACATCATTAATCGTTTCTGCTGCCGCACGATGAATATCATCTTTGGTGATGACAGCAACGATTTTGGCTGACTGCAAAGCAGTCAGTGGCGCTCGAGATCCCGTAACGATGACCTCGTCGAGTTTCACTTCCTGATGGCCGAGCGAGTCTTTTGCAAGATTCACCTTTGTACTGATGCCCTCAGCCTTTGCTGCGGAGAGGGTGGAAATGCTCAGTACACCAATCAACACTTCCTTACCAAGAGCTGCAAAAAGGGAGTAACTCTTGTTACTGAAGTGCTTGAAGACGAACTTCTGGCGCTTGTTGAAATTGTTTTTGTTCATTGAATTATTAAATTGTCGATATTGTAAACCGACGGATTTATCTGTTCATCACACCCTGGAAGAGGTGGCATTTGTTGCTGATTAGGCGTGTTTCGGTCGGGTAAATCACGATATTCACCAGTCCTGAAACTGATTCTTTCGATGTCTTTAACGGCATGAAGGGTTGGATAGACATGGTCTTCAAAGTGCAGTTGGCCATTTTCAAAAGACAGGGTGATATGCTTCCATTCACCTATTTTATAATGTCCGATTACCTCTCCCATATTCTTGATGTCGCCATCTTTGAAGGCAAGGCTCACAGCCCTTGTGCCATGGCGGTCGGTAAGGTCAATCTCGAAGGGGTCATCATACTCTTTTTCCACCTTCAAGTCAAAAGCGATGTCGGCCTTTTGATTGGTTTCAAAGACTCTGATAGCACGTGCATAGTCGTATTTGTCTGAATCTGTGAGGCATAATTGATGGTCATTATTGACGTAAACGCCACACCAACGAGTGCGATAAATATTCCAATTAGGAATCTTTCCACCAGCTTCTATTTGGTCGAAGTCATCGCCTACAGGGCCTTCCCATGTTGTTTTGACGGGCAGTTGCACCCTGCTCACCCAGATATCCTCTTTATTTACACTGTAAGTAAGCCACATATCGTTGCCTTCGGGCTGTTGTTCTCCCTCGGTGATTCCTCGCACATAGCAAGGTCCGAAGTCCTTATTTTCCCCCATAAAGCGGCGTGGCGGCACCTCTCCATGCACCACACACATGGAGTCGAAAGTGATGCCATCGTTGCTGGTGATGGCTATGAGCGGGTAGCGATAGGGCTGTGTCTCTATCGGATTATAGCAGATGGCATAGCGGCCATCCTTTGTTCGCTGGCCCCATTGCTTTCCCCCCGCCATAATCAGTGACGGACAGCGCACTGGAGTGGACCAACTTTCGCCCTCATCAGCTGATAATGCGGCATAAGACCATTTCCACAGGGCTACCACTTTGCCGTCTTTCCGATGGAAATAAGAGGTTGCCTGCACCCGATTGATAGAATCCTTGAGGGTGTAAAAGCCGTCAAGCCCACGGTCTTCATCTATCCATTGCAGCGTCTTCAACTTGTCGCAAAGCAAGTCGTCACAGGCTTTTCGGAAGCCTTTATCCTTTGATTGGGTATAGAAAGGATAAGAGGTGTTCGACTGATTCCATGTAGTATGGGAGGAATAGCGTATGAAATAGATGGGTCCCATTGTACCGTCCTTGTATATTTCACGGGCAACTCGCCCGATTCCGCCCTCTTTGAAGGGGTTATAACTATGTCCATAGAAGCCCACAATGAGCAGTCTTCCATTGGGGGCAGTATAAAATCCCATGCGCTGATGCATGATATAGCCATAGTAACCCTTAGGGAAAGTGACGCCTTTAGGGGCTTTATATTCAGGGAAAGCCACTTGAGGCATCCCCCAATTGCGGCCGTCTTTGGAAGTAACGACGAGCGTATGCCCTGGAGGTTGCTGCTCATCCTTGGGATTGGAGAGAAATTCGAGGTAGAAAGTCCCGTTCCAATAGGTCATGTTTTGCGCATGATTATAGGTCCAGCCAAAGCCTTCTGCCTTCTCGGGATGGGTGCGATTGGCCCTCATCACTTGTATATTCTCCGTTCCGATGGCATATCGGAAGCCTCCATCATGAAGTCTTGGATTGCAGATTTCTCCTCCGATATAAGCCACAGGCTCTTTCTCTGTACCCGTTTGAGCCATTGCGGCAACAGGCATAAGCGACATCAGGAGAAGAGGGAAGATACTTTTATGAATCATGTGAATTTTTATATTTTGAGTGCAAAGATACAAAAAAGAAAATAAAAAGCCATCTATTGAATTGTAAAAGATAGCTTTTTACCTTGTAAACAATGATTGTTTACCCTCTAAAAGACCGTTGTTTACCTTGTAAAAGGTTATCTTTTACAAAGCCCAATGTATCAGAGCGTTTCAGAGGGCTTCATCATCTTCCTCCATTTCACATATCCGAAGACGGCAATGCCCACATAGAGAGCATAAAGCGAGGCCTTGAATGGGATGTCTTTATAAAAGTAAAGCAGGCATGTAACGATGTCCACAGCTATCCAAACAAGCCATTGCTCGAGGTATTTCCGCGCTAAAGCCCATATTCCGACAAAGCTTAAAGCCGTGGTGAAACTATCGGCTAAGGGCACGCGGGAATCTGTATAGGTGATGAGCAGCCAATAGATGAGTCCCCAAATGGCGAGAGTCGCTAACGTCCAAGGCAATATGAGCGATTTCTTGAAATGACTTATCGGCAGTTCCTCATCGTTTTTCTGATTGTGCTTATGTCCCCATTTCCAAGTTGTGAAACCGTAAACGGTCATAGCAATATAGTAAAATTCCATGCCACAATCGGCATATAAGCCTTTGTCATAATAAAGGATGATGTCGAGGGCCTGCATGACAAAGCCTATCAGCCACAGCCATATACTCGCCTTATATTCAAGGAGAATATAGGCAAGACCTAATAATGTGGTCGTAATGTCGAGCCAATGTTCTGCTAAAAAATCACTCATATCGGTTGCTTTAATGTTCTATTCTCTCATCAGAAACGCAAGGTGATGTTGCCCATCATGGTGAAACCAGCCATAGGAACGAATCCTATCTGATAATAACGCTTATCGGTGGTGTAGCCGGAACTCTTGCTGACTGCTGAATATACCCATCCGCTGCTGGCGTAATGACGGTCGAAGATGTTGTTCAAATTCAATCCGAAGGCCACTTCTTTCAGTCCCAAGAACTTCTTCAACGTATAGTTCAAATGGAGGTCAGTCTGCGAATAGCAAGGCAAAGCACGCTCTTTATTCTCCGTATTGTCAAGATATTGGCGGCTGACATAGTTGGTATGCCAGATGGCTTGCAGCCCTTTATAGTGCAGATTGAGGAATCCGTTGAGGATAGCAGATGGTGAGAAGGCAAGCGTGGAATGGTCATATTTCACTTGAACAGGGTTCTTGCTGTCGTCCCAATTATCTATATATTCGGTGAAATCCTTGATTTTATTGTCGCTCAAAGCGGCATTTCCTTCGATGGTCATCCATGAAAGAGGCGACCAACCTGCACTTAATTCGGCTCCCAAGCGATAACTCTTGTCGATGTTAGTCGTCAGATTCTCACCGATTTCACTCAGTTGACCTGTCTGAACGAATTGGTCTTTATAGTCCATCGCATAAAGATTGAGGCCTGCATACCAGTTTTTGGCCGTGTAGTTGTAGCCAAGTTCGAAGTCGAGAAGGTGCTCGGCATTGGGAGCAGGATAGTTGTAGTTGTCCGTAAAGTTATTGCGCTCAGGCTCTCTGCTGGCATAAGCCACTGAAAAATAGGCCTTATGGCCATCCTGATGATAACTGATGCCCGCCTTTGGATTCACGAAATTGTAGTCTTTGTGTATGTCGAGTTCCTGATTCTGATAAGTTCCATCCGTCTGCGCAACGAATTTGTCGTTCTTTCCTGTCGTCTTATACTCCACATGACGGTATTGAATATCGGCAAAGATATCCCATATTTGAGATAAGTGATAAGTAGCTTTTGCAAAGGCAGAATAGTCGTTTTTGCGGGCTTTTGAATCATAATACTGGAGTCCGGTGAAGTCTTCTGTCTGCCCGACATTCTTTACATAGGTGAGATAACCGAAGTGTCCGCCACGAAATTGCTGAAGGTTCAGCCCGCTGATAACATCCCAATTGTCGTCTTTATAATTGGCATTATACACCAATCCATAAGTGTGTTGGGTGAGACCTTTCTTTCTTATGAAGTCAGAACGCTTGATTTTGTTGCCTTGGGCATCCTTCGCTACCAGACCGAATTTGGCAAACTTATTGTTAGGACGAAACTCCGTATAGTAGCCATAGCCGTAAGTATAATGGATGGCGACGTTGTGCGACCAGTGGATATTCGGTTGAAAGGCGGCTGAAAGGATGTTGTGGTTCTGATAGAAATTATCCGTTGCCTTCTTCCAATACGATCCATCCTGCAACTGATAGCGTTTCGTTAGGTAGTTGCCGTTGGCATCTTTGGTGAAAGCCCATGCGTTATCATCGAATACGAGGCCTTCATAAAGGTTGTTGAAACGGCCTAATCCGTGGTTATACATATCTTTATAAGTGCGTATTCCTTCATCCATCAGCGAGGCATCATCGTTGCCTGCCACCACGCCATTCCATGCCTGACCGGTCTTTTCGAAGTTGCCTATATTCTTATAACTCAGCGTATAGTTGTTGCCCAGATAGGTCAAGCCCCCGTAATAAGAGCCAGAACGTCCCTGAGTGCCATGCAGATAGCCATCGGTGGACGTCTCATGATAAGCCCCATTGAAGATGAAATGCTTCCAAAGAAGGCCTGTCGAGAAGGTAGTCCCTATATTATAGGTGTTGTAAGAGCCATAAGAACCTGTGAGCTCGATGCCTGGCAGGGAGGCTGGGGTTGATGTCGCGAGGGACACGGTGCCGCCAAAAGCGCCGTCACCATTAGTGGATGAGCCTACTCCTCGTTGTATTTGGGCAGACCCTAAAAGGCTGGCGTAGGAGTTCATGTTAGCCCAAAAGACGCATTGGTCTTCGGGAGAGTTGAGTGAAACACCGTCGAGTGTGATGTTGATTCTGCTATCTGCAGCTCCACGAATGCGCAGATGGGTCGTTCCAGTGCCGACTCCATTCTCGCTCCAAGCCAATATTCCGGGTGTACGAGCAAAAAGGAAAGGCAGTTCCTGACTGCTTTTAGAAAAGAGTTGAAGCTCTTGCTTCTGAATGTTAGCTACTGCAAAAGGTGCGTTTTTCTGTACTCTCACGCCCTTCACCACCACTTCCTGCAACTGTTCCAGTCGCAGGGAATCGCTTTGAGATTGTGCTTTTGCCGACATCACGCACGCAAGCGCGACCAGCAAAACAAAGTTTTTCTTCATCTGAATCTTATAAATTAATCATAACGTATAAGGGATTTTTTCTGTATCCTACCTACGCCAGCATTGCCTGGATCAGGTTATTGGGTATATTCTCAGCGCCGCCAATAGGACGGGCACCCCTTAACAAACCGTTTGTTTGTCGCTGCAAAGATAAGCATAAATAATGAGATAAAGAAATAAAAATTATAATAATTTCTCTATTAAGCGAGGTAAGGCATAGTTTTCAAGGTCTGCCTCTTGAATCCAAATATATCCTTCGGGCAGTTGGGGCTTGCTTTTGGGCTCCTCCACAATCATCCTTGCATAAAGGGTTTGATGCGTGAGCACATGCTTCACTAGGCTTGCTCCAATCGGGAAAACGGCCTCTTTGAGCATAGGCTCCCACAATCCTTGCCATATATCGCCAGCTTGGCGCTGATGGATGGCTACTTGACCTTGATACCTTATATAATAATAGGTGAAGAAACGTTCACGTCGCTTGATGTTCTTTTCCTTTACCGGCAGTTCCGAAACTTTGCCGTTGCGCAGCGCATAGCAACTTTCCTGCAACGGGCAGATAAGGCATCGGGGAGCAGCGGGTGTGCATTGGATAGCTCCAAAGTCCATCATCGCCTGATTCCACGTACCTGCCTGCTCATGGGGCAACAGCTCATTGTCGAGTTGTTGGAATTCAGCCTTCCCTTCCGTAGAGTTGATGGGCGTGGCAATGCCATAATAACGGGAAAGCACCCGATAGACATTGCCATCCACGGCAGCATGCGGCAACGAGAAAGCCATCGAACTGATGGCAGCTGCCGTATAGTCGCCGACTCCCTTCAAAGCCCTGATTTCCTCGTAAGTTTGTGGAAAATGACCCAGTTGAACAATCTGTTGAGCAGCATGATGAAGGTTTCGCGCGCGGGAATAATACCCCAATCCTTGCCATTCTTTCAGAACTTCATCCCCCGAGGCAGCCGCCAATAGCTCCACATTAGGCCATCTCTGCATGAAGCGATGCCAATATTCAGTGCCTTGAGCGATGCGTGTCTGTTGCAGGATAATCTCTGAAAGCCAAATGGCATAAGGGTCTTGAGAGCCTCTCCAAGGCAACTCCCGCCCGTTTTCCTCAAACCAATGGAGGACAGCCAATGTGAATTCTTGATGCTGCATATCATCTACAAAGATACAATAAATTTCTGAATATCCCCAACGATTTCGTTTTTTGCTATAAAAAAACTATGAGCCCTATTCACATAGAGCCCATAGCAATGAATAACTAACTTTAATTTTAACATGTACCTAAATAACAACCGCAAAGGTAAGGCCATTTTCTGACAGAAAAAAACTTTTTCAGTTAACCGCGTATTTCATTCAACAAATGGGCTAAAATGTTATCTGTTTTGCTACATAGAAACAGGGTTTCCGGAGCTTTCAGAGTTCTCCGATAACCCTGTTGAATACTCTTTGCAAAGTAAAAGGTAGTCTTTTACAGGGTAAACAACGGTTGTTTACAACGTAAGTAACGGTCTTTTACAAGGTAAACAACCGTTGTTTACAATTGGAATTGCAACTCTCTGTATTTCAGGTGTTTATATAAAAAGGCCATCGCCTTATCAGCGACAGCCTTTTCAATTATTTTTGGAGAAGCATCCTGCCTGTTTTTCATAAGCAGAAGGAAGCCTTTCGGGTGTTTATTTTACTTCGTGCAACCCTTGCAAGGTGCCCATGGCTTGAGCTGTTTGAAGAAGTCGTTACCCTTATCATCCACCAAGATGAAGGCTGGGAAGTCTTCCACGGTGATTTTCCAGATAGCTTCCATGCCCAATTCAGGGTATTCTACGCAGTCAATGCTTTTGATGGAGCTCTGTGAAAGCACTGCTGCCACACCGCCGATAGTGCCGAGATAGAAGCCGCCATGCTTTTGGCAGGCATCTGTAACCACTTGTGTGCGGTTGCCTTTGGCTATCATCACGAGGCTTGCTCCATGGTCTTGGAACTCATCCACATAAGGGTCCATACGGTTGGCAGTAGTCGGCCCCATGGAACCACATGGATAACCTTCCGGTGTCTTGGCAGGTCCTGCATAGAGGATAGGGTGGTCCTTGAAATACTGCGGCATTTCTTCACCTGCATCCAAACGGGCTTTCAGCTTGGCATGAGCAATATCGCGGGCAACAATAATCGTTCCCTTGAGGCTCACGCGGGTGGAAACTGGGTATTTGGAGAGCTCTTTGCGCACGTGGTCAATGCCTTTGTCGAGGTCAATCTCTATACCTTTGGCACCCTCGCCTGGCTTGCGGTATTCTTCAGGGATAAGTTCTGATGGGTTATCATCCATCTTCTCCAACCATATACCATCTTCATTGATTTTCGCTTTGATATTGCGGTCAGCGCTACAACTTACACCCATGCCGATAGGACAACTTGCTCCATGGCGAGGCAGACGGATGACACGGATGTCATGAGCCAGATATTTGCCGCCAAACTGTGCGCCCAAGCCAATTTTCTGAGCCTCCACAAGGAGCTTATTCTCAAGGTCGACGTCGCGGAAAGCACGCCCTGTCTCGTCTCCGGAAGTAGGCAGATTGTCGTAATATTTGATAGAAGCCAGTTTCACCGTCAGCAGATTCTTCTCTGCGCTGGTGCCACCGATGACGAAAGCGATGTGATAAGGAGGGCAAGCAGCCGTTCCCAGACTCTTCATCTTTTCTACAAGGAAAGGCATGAGTGTGCTTTCATTCTGAATGGTGGCCTTTGTCATCGGGTAGAAATAGGTCTTGTTGGCAGAGCCACCACCTTTAGCTACCATAACAAAGCGATACTCTGCGCCTTCTGTAGCTTCGATATCAATCTGTGCAGGAAGGTTGCAACGGGTGTTCACCTCATCATACATGGTGAGCGGAGCATTCTGTGAATAGCGCAGATTGTCCTGTGTATAGGTGTTGAAAACGCCTAAAGAGAGAGCTTCCTCATCCTCAAAGCCAGTCCATACCTGTTGGCCTTTCTCGCCATGAATGATGGCTGTGCCCGTATCTTGACAGAAAGGAAGGACGCCTTTGCAGGCAACCTCGGCGTTGCGAAGGAACTGCAGTGCCACATATTTGTCGTTTTCTGAAGCCTCGGGGTCTTTCAGTACTTGAGCAACCTGCTCATTGTGGGCTCTGCGCAGCATGAATTCCACATCGTGGAATCCCTGTTGAGCCAGCAGGGTGAGGGCTTCTTTGCTCACTTTCAGGATTTTTTTACCTTCGAATTCACCGGTGCTCACGCCTTCTTTGGTGAGCAGTCGGTATTCTGTATCGTCCTTTCCAACCTGGAACATGGGCGCATACTTAAACTCTGGTGTATTAGCCATAATGCTTATTTATTTAATTTAATAACCGAATATTTCTTCTGTTGTCACGTGTTTGATAGGAGCAATCTTCTCCAAAGCCGGAACATTGAGGTTCTTCTCATCCCCAAGAATGAGATAACGATAAGGTTTGTTGGCCATGGTAGCCTTCTCGAAGTTGACAATATCTTGCAAAGTCACCTGTGGAAGGGCGTTGTAGATGCGCTCATTGATATCATAATCGATGCCACGTCTTTGTGCGGAAAGCCATGCATTGATGACTCCCATGCGCGTGGTGCGGTTGCTTGAAATCTGCTTTAGCAGGCTTTGCTTAGCCAGTTGGAAAGCACCTTCACTCTGAGGAATGGTGTCGAGAATTTCATTGAACACACGAACACAATCCATCATCTTGTCATTTTGGGAAATGATATAGGTCAGAGCCGTCTCAGGATGCCCTTTCGGAGGAAAATCGTTGTAGTAAGCAGCGGCAGAATAAGCCAATCCGCGAGCCTCACGAAGCTCCTGGAACACCACTGTATTCATGCCTCCTCCAAAGTATTCATTGAACAAAGAGGATACGGCAGCTTCATTCGGATTCCATTGCCTGCCTTCGTTGTGCTGCATCACCATGTAGATGTTCTTGGCATCATACGGTGCCAGCCAAACCTCATTTTTAGGAGTCAGGTCCTCTTCATATTCCTTATTGACAAGGGCTGGCGTCAGATTCTTAGGTGTCTTGTGGCTCTTATCCATCAAAGCAACGATATCTTTCTCTGCTGTAGGCCCATAATATAATATGGTATGCTCATAGTTGGTAAGACCATGGATAAGGTCGATGAGCTTCTGAGGATTCAGTTTGTCGAGCTCCTCGTTGCTGAGGGTATTGCGGTGAGCGTTGTAAGAGCCATAAGTACCATAGTCGCGTAGGGCGCTGAAGTTCTTCTGCTGGTTCTTTTTGTCATCTTCACGCCCTTTCTTCACCAGCCCTACAAATTGCTTCCAAGCATCCTGGTCAACCTTGGCATTCTTCATCAGGTCCTCCATCAGAGATACTGCCTTCGGCATATTTTCGTTGAGGCCGTTGAGGTAGACAACGATGTCGTGCCCCGAAACATTGATGGAGTAGTCACAGGCTATCTTATAGAATTCCTGTTTGATTTCATTGGCGGTCTTTTTGCTAGTGCCTAAGTAGTCGAACAGGCCTCCAGCAAAGCCATAAAGGTTGTTGGCCTCATTGCCAAACTTGAAATAATAAGCTAGGGTGAACAGTCCGTCATAATCGTTGTGCTTATAGATAACAGGCACGTTTTTGCCTGTCTTGCCGAAAGTAAGGTCTTTCTTGAAGTTCACAAACTGAGGCTGGATAGGCTCAGTCTTTGTGTTGGATACTTCTTTCAGGAACTGACTGCTCATATTGCGGTTGGTAGGGATGGCAGTGATGGCAGGTTTGTCGATTTTCTTCTGTGTCGAATCATTGCCTTGACGCTTATAGACGATGGCGTAGTTGCTCAGCAAATACTTATTTGCAAACGCCACTATCTCGGCCTTTGTCATCTTTGACATTCTGTCGAGTTGCCCTACTTGGTCCTCCCATTTCTGTTGGTTGATAAAGGCATCCATAAACTTTGAGGCACGGTTACGGTTGCTTTGCAGCGACTGGTAATAGTTGCGCTTGAAGTTGTTGACTACAGATGGAATCAAATCATCTGAGAATTCACCTCGTTTGAGTTTGTCTATTTCCTGCAACATCAAGTCGCGCACCTCCTCTAATTTCTGTCCCTGCTTAGGTGAACCTTCCAAAAGAAACATTCCATAATCATGGAGTCCCTCATAAAAAGCCCCTGCGCTTTGAATTTTCATAGGCTGATAGAGGTGCATATCGAAAAGTCCGGCTTTGCCGTTAGCCAGCATGTCGGCAATCACTGTAAGTGTATCAGCAGCATAACTATTGGCTTGTGGCATTCTCCATCCCATGATAATATTCTCGGCTTCAAGGCCTATTACCGTAGAGTCAGACGGTGCCGTCATGGGCTTCATTGATGGGTATTCAGGACGAGAGAGATTGTCGCTTTTCTTCCAAGTGCCGAAGTATTCGTCAAGAGTTGCGATTACCTTATCTGGATTGAAGTCTCCAGCCATGATGATGGCCACATTATTAGGTACATAATAACGCTTGAAGTAGTTCTTGATATTCGTGATGGAAGGGTTCTTCAAGTGCTCCTGTGTTCCGATAGTGGTCTGTGTGCCATAAGGATGAGTAGGGAAAATCAACTTGCTGATGGCATCCCATTCCTTGTTTCCATCGTTAGCAAGTCCGATATTGTATTCTTCATACACGGCTTCAAGCTCTGTATGGAAGCCTCGAATGACCATATTCTGGAAGCGGTCGCTCTGAACTTTTGCCCAATTTTCTATCTCATTCGATGGAATATCCTCTACATAGCAGGTCACATCGTTGCTGGTAAAGGCATTAGAGCCTTCTGAGCCGATGCTGGCCATGAGCTTATCATATTCATTAGGAATATTGTATTTGGCAGCAACTTGGGACACGGAGTCAATCTCATGATAAGCCTGCTTGCGTTTTGCAGGGTCTGTGAGCTTGCGATAAGCCTCATAACGCTGCTCAATCTCATCCAGCAAAGGCTTCTCGGCAGTATAGTTTGACGTGCCGAACTTCTGTGTTCCCTTGAACATCAGATGCTCCAAATAGTGTGCAAGACCAGTCGTTTCAGCCGGATCGTTACGAGAACCCGTGCGCACAGCAATGAATGTCTGAATACGGGGTTTCTCCTTGTTTACCGATAGATAAACTTTCAGACCGTTATCGAGAGTATAGATGCGTGTCTGCATCGGGTCACCCTTCACCGTCTGATACTTGTAATCCTTTGCTTGAAGGGCTGTCAGGCCGAACATCAGAAGTAAGGATGCGAATACTAATTTAAGTCTCATATTTATGTAGGTTATTTGTTGTATATTCAAAGATAATTATTCAGGAAGAAGACTAATTTTCAAAGTCCACTTCATGATCAAGTTGGTTGATGAAGTTATCCAATACCTCCTTTTCAACATCTCCCATGTGAAACTCTTTCTCAGCGTCTTTCTTGATTTCAGCAATCCATGCGCGGCGGGCTTTAATATAGTCCTGACGGATTTTCTCTATATCTTGTTCCGTGATTTCTTCCAATCCATAGTAGTCAAGAATCAACTGATAGGTCCATGCCCATTGATATTCACGATAGTTGTTGTTTATCTCCTCAAAACGTTGATTTACCTCTTCGACACTCTCTAAGGTACCGTCTTTAATTTCATCGATGAGGCGCTGCTCCTCAGAAACGGGCAGCAATAGACCCGAGAGGTCGTTCCATTCTCCTTGTCCGACCGTGTTAGCAGGCGGTTCGATGGCGCCAAGCCGTTTAAGAACTCGTTTCAATACGGCTCCCATATAGATGCGCAGGGCTATATCATAGTATTTGATGCCCTTACGCAGAGACGATGCGTTGATGACATATTCATGATAATTATAGGTGGAAACGTCATCACCGGAGGCATCGCGTAGTTTCTCAAGGATTTTCTTGCCTTGGATAATCTCCCCGACACTGAATGGTGAGAGCCAATCGAAGTTTACAATGCTCTTCTGTGCGCCTTGTGGACGCATGTCTCTCTTAGGCCATTTGCGGATATCTCGATAGAGCCCGACAGTTGTAATGTTGCGGCCTGGCGACAGATACATGGTATCACCATAAGCAATGAGATAAGAGAAAGGCAGGCAACGAGTATCAGGATGATACATCAGTTTGCCAAAACACACGGAGAAAGTGCCTATATGTGCGGGCATCAACACGTAAGCGCCGCTGGCAGTCTTCGTTCCCCGTTCCAAAATACCATAGTGCATAGGTCCCATCTTGTAAGCATGATTGCTGAAGTTGGTGGCACTTCCGGCATTATAAAAAGAAAATTCGCCTCCGATAAGCAGGCTGCTCTTGTGATGAGAGGCCGTGAAAGGTCCGCAAAAAGCTGCGCAGGCCTCACCGTTACTCATATAACTGTTGGCAAAGAAGACACTTTGGGATGCCGTAAATCCATTCGATAACTGGCAGGCTTCACCGACGAAACAATCCTGTATTTTGACTGAATTGATAATGGAAGAACCATCCGAGATGATGGAATTCTCACAGATGACTCCCGTACCAATATATACGCTGGCATTAGGAGAACTCAATATGGTGCAGTCACTCAGTCTGGAAACGCCCGAAATCTCACAATCATCGTTGATAACAGTATTCGTTATTTCCTTTGTATTGACAATTTTCACGTTGCTGCCAATGGTACCTCTGTCTGGAGAAACTCTCTTCACATCCTCATTGATAAGGCGGCGGATAGCCTCTTTAAAGGCACTGTCTTCGACATGCTTTACCATAAAGGCCGCAAACTGACTGTTCAGATTCTTGAAAAGAATCACGTTTCCATCGCCAATCTCATTCAATACGGAAATCATATTGCCTTCCCCGAAGGTAGCCCCTTCGGTTGTCTCCATCGTACACACATTCGAGATATAGCAGTCATCACCGATTGTATAGTTGTTAATGAAGTTTCCGATGTTCTCTATCAGACAGTTATCGCCGACGGAGACGTTTCTCAATGTGGCATTGTTGATGCCTGCATGTTTTAGAAATCCTTGGCTTACTTCTACATTTTTTTCAAAGGCGCCGATGCGAACCTCACCATATAGCATCACACGATGCATATAGTTAGGCTTGAAATCCTCACTGACACTGATGGCTGTCCAGTCTTCTGCCCAGCAGTTATTGTCTTCGAGGATACTGATTTCTTGTTCTGTTAATGGTCTTAATTCATTCATTCTTCTGTAGGATATAGGAAATCATTGTATGGATATTTCTGTACATGGAGTTCACGCACTTTCTTATAGAGCACTTCGCGGAATTCGTCGATGTTGTCTTTCTGCTTTGCAGAGATGAAGAGGCAATTCTCGTTCAACCGTGCCATCCAAGTTTTCTGGAGGTCTTCGAGTGTTTTGTTCTCTTTTGTCATTGGTGTCAGGTCATCGGATTCCTTTTCTACCCAAGTGTAGTTGTCTATCTTATTGAAGATAATCATAGATGGTTTATCGGCACAACCGAGTTCTTTCAGGGTCTGATTAACCACTTCTATCTGTTCTTCAAAGTCAGGATGGGAGATGTCGACAACGTGGAGAAGCAGGTCGGCCTCACGCACTTCGTCGAGTGTTGACTTGAAAGAATCGACCAAATCAGTAGGCAATTTGCGGATAAAACCGACGGTATCAGCCAATAGGAACGGCAAATTCTCGATGACAACCTTACGAACGGTCGTGTCGAGGGTAGCGAAAAGTTTGTCTTCCGCAAACACCTCGCTCTTTGCAAGCAGGTTCATGATGGTGGATTTTCCCACGTTGGTATAGCCTACTAGTGCTACTCTAATCATGCGTCCACGGTTTTTCCGCTGCGTGGTTTTTTGCTTGTCGATTTCTGCCAATCGCTGTTTCAGCAGACTCATGCGTTGAAGGATGATACGACGGTCCATTTCCAGCTGAGTTTCACCAGGTCCGCGAAGTCCCACAGAGCCTTTTCCGCCACCGCTTCCAGAGCCTCCTCCTTGTCTTTCCAAGTGTGTCCACAAGCGTTGAAGACGAGGGAGCATGTAGCGATATTGCGCCAGTTCCACTTGAGTCTTTGCGTTTGCAGTCTGCGCACGCATAGCGAAGATGTCGAGAATGAGGCTTGTTCGGTCGAGTATCTTTACCTGTAACTCCTGCTCGATGTTGCGAATCTGCTTGGCTGAGAGTTCATCATCGAAGATGACCATTCCTATTTCGCGCTCGTTATCTTCTTCATCCTTGATATATTGTTTGATTTCCTCGAGTTTTCCTTTTCCCACATAGCTCACCGAGTTAGGCCCATCCACCTTTTGAGTGAACCTTTTCACGGTGACAGCTCCTGCCGTATCGGCAAGGAACTCCAGTTCGTCGAGGTATTCCTTAGTTTTATTTTCATCCTGTGTCTTGGTCACTAAGCCCACCAATATGGCAGTTTCAGCCTTGACCTCAGATATTACGAATTCTTTCATTACACATTATTTATAATAATATGATGCAAAGATAATAAATAATAAGGAAAAAAGGATGGATATAGATTTTTTTCTTTTGCGATATTTGAAAAAGTTAATGTGATTATGATAATTTAAGTTTAGTGTCAGCCTTGCTGATTGTTCAGTCGCCTTTAGGATGCTCGCTATCCCATATTTTCTCAAATTCCTCTTTCGTTATAAAGGTTTCCTTCTCTGAATTTTCTACAAAATTCCACCCTTGATAAAAGTTGATTTGCCCTTCGAAGTTCTCTTTCTCCTCTTCAGAAAGTTCCTCTTTGCAGGCTGCGAGATGTTCATCGAAGGTAACAGTCTTGCCGTTTTTGAGGAGAATTTGCCTTTGAGGTTCGCCTTGACTGCTTACTTCTGCATAATAGACTTCATGTTCCTCCGTTTCTACCTTTAAATATCGGAGCCCCGAATAATCCATGGAAATGGCCTTTTGAACAATCATCCGAAGAGCTTCCAATAACGTTTTGCTCACCTCTTTTTTAGGAATGAGCACATGAAGCCAACCTATTTGGCGATTGGAAGAGATTTCTCCTTCCACCAAAATGTCCCCGCTTTGCTTTTCCATGGATTCTTTCACTATGGCAAAACGATGCGTCCAATCTGCCTCTTCATCGATGGGTTGAAGATAAAACTCGGAAAAGAACTCCAATCTTTTTTCCTTGTTTCTTGGATAAAAGTCGCCATAATCAGTCCTGCAATAGGCTATGTCGTTCCCTTCCTTGAAGTTTTTCTCCCCGATAGAGCGCATGGCTTTGCGAAACCATCTGTTCTTTGAAAAGAAAGAAAACAGCAAAGTCTCTATCACCAAGACTGCTAACAGCAGATAGGCATAGCCTCCTTTATCGGGAGAGAAGCAGATAAAGCCCACAATGATGAGCATCAAGAGGGCTCCGAAGATATAGAATATTTTTCTTTTGAACATATTTCCTTTGAGAATACTCGTTATTCCCCTTGAAAAGCAGGCGCTGAGAAGTATTTCTGCAAGAGCTTTTTGGAGAGCAAAACGGGGTCTTGAGCCTTTGGATAGACGATTGGAGTTTCATTATTAGCAAACTTTTCTTCCGTTGCAAAACTTTCTTTGGCATAGGCATTTTCATCCCAGTCCTTGCCTTCGAGCCTTGATTGGATGGTGGTATCTATAAAGAGCTGCCAGCGAGGAATATAGAAACTATGGACAAGTCCTGCCCATGCCCTCTCTGAATAGTCGTTGAGGCCCGACAGATTGTTGTTCCATACGGTGACGATGGTGCGGGCATCACGCTCGTAATACTGCTTTTCTTCGGGCGTAGAGCCTAAATCCTTGGCGGCATTTACCCACCTTTCCATCGAAAAAGTGGGATGACAGCCCAGCAGAGCGTCATAGTCATTCAATACCTCAATCATCTGTTTGCCGATAGCCCGCATCTGCTCGACATCCTGAAGTTGATAAGCCAATTTGTATTTTAACCATATAGTGACGAAATAATCTGACATTGCTTGCCTTCCGATATTGACTAAATCGAGCTTATAAGCATCTCTGTCTGAAGTGATAGTCGTCATTTCGCGCCATAGTTTGACAATGTCGAAATAGGTGGGAATGACTGTTTCATCATTCGGCATCCGTTTTTTCATCCAACTACGAAGAGTAGGACGATTCTCGATGAACGTCGAACTATATGGTGACCAATTCACTTCCAAGACTTTATTGAAATAATTTGAATAAATGTGACGAGCCTTTTCAGATACAAAACCTATATGTCTGTCAGCCAGATTGTCTTGCCAAGCAGTGATGTTTTCGGGTATTTCCCAAGCTTTCTCTAAAGTCAGCTCATACGGGAAAATATCAGGTTCAAGGGCTTCAAGTGTTGCTCCCACACCTTTCATATTCTTTCCACCTTCCACAAAGACACTGTCGATGCGGTTGAAAATGCGCTTGGTGGGCCCTACGAGTCGATTTCTTCCGCCGAAATTGCCCAGATAATTCCAAAGATAGTCCTGCCCGAAGAAGGATTGATTTTGCCGCCAGAGCTCCTTGTTCTCGCAGAAATAATCGAGCAGAATCATCTTTCCTTGCGGTGCTCCATGATATAGGGCGCGCTGACGGTCGCCATTCCAGTATTTCTTATAATAATAGGTCCATGCCATTTGCAGCCATACGGCATCCTTATCGGCCTTTGCAAGACTCTCGTAAAGGTTTTTGGAAATCATGCCGATGGAATCTACGTTGAGCGTCGGTGGGTCTACTTCATTGAAAGGGTCAAGTCCATAGATGTGGTCAGTTCCATAGAGGCGGGTCTGCTCTTGCAAAAAGTCCTTCTGAATCTTGACAAATAGGGGGTCGATGGAATTCAGGAAGGTGCAATTATACTTCTCATGGTCCTTGAAATTGCCCCATCCTCCTTGGTTATCAGTCACTTTCGTGGCCATCAAATGAGGATAGATGCGCAGCAAGGCAGCGGGAATATGACCGGCAAAAGACGGCAATACGGGTTTCATATTGAGTTCACGCTCCCGCGCTACAATCCTTTTCTGCAGGGCTTCCTGGCTCTTCAGCCACGACATCGGCAAAGGTCCATGCCAACTGTCGATGTTGCACATGCGATGCCAAGCAAGGAAAGCCGGTCCGGTGAAATAGGAACGAATCTCCTCATCGCTCAATCCATACTTCCTCCAGACGTTATACCACACGCTTTCCTGCCCAGTAATGGCCAGCGGAAGGTTGACTCCATTGAGCGCCATCCAGTCAATGAGGCGCTCCCAATCTGCCCATTGGAACCATGGCATGGAGTAGCCGTAAGTGCAATAATTCAGGAAAAAACGCATGGGCATGCGTGCCTTAATCTTCAAAGTGCCGTCAATCATGGGGAGCGTTTGCGGCATTTCGATAGGGTCATCTTTAAACCATGAGATGGTGGTGAGGCAATATCGCTTGAGATAATAATTCAATCCGACAGCCATGGAATTAGCATTGTTGCCGCTGATGACGATTTTGCCGCCACGGCTTTGCAAAGTGAAGACGTCGCTATCGGCATCCATCTTCTCGAAAATGAAGGCGGAAGCCTGTTTGGGCAACAGTCTTTTGGCTAATGCCTGAGCGTTTTTCACATCGTTTCCAGCCATCATCGTGGTGGCAGAAAGCAAGAAAAGCAATAGAGTGAACAGTTTGTTTTTCATTTTTTCAAAGCATTGATTGATTATAAAATGCAAATATACGAAATCTTTTCGAGGCTTCGCTCGTTTTGAAAAATATTTTTTTCGAGAAGAGAGAGGAATGAATCTTGAGGGTGAAAGCAAGCGGAAGATAATTCGGCGATGGCCTTTGATTATCAAAGCATTCAGAGTTATCGAAGCATGCAGAAAGTTCCGAGAAATCCGAGAAAAGTTTTCTACAAAGTAAAAGGTAGCTTTTTACAAGGTAAACAATCGTTGTTTACGCTGTAAGTAACGATTGTTTACCCGCTAAAAGACCATCTTTTACATTTTATAAAATAATGTGTGAGGAAATCGAGGATTATTTTTCGGAAAATGAAAGCTGTTTTCAGAGAAAGTGTAGACTCGTTGTTTACGTAAACGATTACGTTAATTTTTGATGAAAAAGAGTTCCAAAATTTGACGTGAAGCATTTTTATTTTTAACTTTGCCTTCGTTAGGTAATTATTATAAGATTTTCAAAGATAGACACAACGTTGGAAACTAATCAAATGAAACAAATCAAAAGATGTCCTCGGCAGTGATGTTGGGGACTTTTTGTTTTAATAAATATAAAAATTCGCGGCAATGTTTCTTTATGTCGCGAGTTTTTATTATCTTTGTAAATTCAAGTAAAAACATAACTAAAAGCAATTAAAACGCTATGAGATTAATTATTGAATCCGATTATGAGAAGCTGTCGCAATGGGCTGCCAATCACGTGATTGCGCGCATTAACGCAGCAAATCCAACAAAAGAACATCCGTTTGTGCTGGGTCTTCCTACAGGTTCTTCGCCAGAAGGAATGTATCATTGCCTCGTTGAAGCCTACAAGGCAGGCAAGGTGAGCTTCAAGAATGTGCTCACATTCAACATGGATGAATATGTAGGTCTTCCGGAAAGTCATCCGGAAAGCTATCATTCCTTCATGCGCAGAAACCTTTTTGACCATATCGACTGCCCTCAAGAGAACATCCATATACTGAATGGCAATGCCAAAGACTTGGATGCTGAGTGCGCAAGCTATGAGCATAAGATTAAGGAAGCAGGTGGAATTGACCTCTTCTTAGGCGGTATCGGCCCTGACGGACATATCGCTTTCAACGAGCCGTTCTCATCTCTTACCTCCCGCACACGTGTGAAAACGCTGACTACAGACACCATTATAGCCAACAGCCGCTTTTTCGACAACGATGTAAACAAGGTGCCTAAGCATGCCCTCACTGTGGGTGTAGGCACGGTGATGTCAGCTCGCGAAGTGATGATTCTCGTCAATGGCCACCATAAAGCCCGCGCTTTGCAGGCAGCAGTGGAAGGTCCTATCACTCAGGCATGGACCATCAGTGCCCTCCAACAGCATCCTCATGCTGTCATTGTAGCCGATGAAGCCGCAACGGATGAGCTCAAAGTAGGTACCTATAAGTATTTCAAAGATATAGAAAAAGACAATTTATAAAAGCAAGTATGAAACTCAATTTAAGTTCACAAATCGTATTAAACAAGGTTCCTGAGGAGTTCTATGCCCCCAAGACGGCAATAGACCGCTCGGAGATAACCCGTCAGGAGAAGATTCCCACCGATATTTTCCCGAAGATGGAAGATGGTGCTAAGAGTATAGCAGACGCCATTGTGGCAGAAATCAAAGCCAAAGAGCAACTCGGCAAGTATTGTGTGCTGGGTTTAGGAACCGGTCAGTCGCTGACTCCTGTATACAACGAGCTCATCAATCGTTATGAGAAAAAGGAAGTGAGTTTCAAGAATGTGGTGGTCTTCAACGCCTATGAGTATTTCCCATTGAAGGCAGGAAGCCAGCATAGCAGTATCTATCAGTTGAAAGACCGCTTCCTCAATCATGTCGATATACCTGCTCAGAACATCTATTCACTCGATGGCACCATCGCTCAAGAGGACGTTCAGAAGCAGTGCAGGCTCTATGAGCAGCGCATTCAGACATTCGGAGGCTTTGACGTCGTGCTTCTCGGCATTGGAAGAATTGGCAATATCGCAACCAATGAGCCGGGTTCTACCCTGACTTCAGCCGCTCGTCTGATTTTGATAGACGCCACTTCAAGAGAGGAGATGACGATGAGTTTCGGGTCTCAAGAGCCCGTTCCTCCATGCTCTATCACACTGGGCATCGCCGACATCCTGGCTTCCCGCAAGATATATCTTAGCGCATGGGGTGAGGAGAAAGCAGATATCATCCAGCAGGCAGTGGAAGGTGGCATCACGGATGCTATACCTGCATCTTTCCTGCAGACACATAATGACGTGCATGTAGTGATTGACCTGCCGGCAGCAGGTAAGCTTACGCGCATCATTCATCCTTGGTTGGTCACCAGTTGCAAGTGGACTGACAAGCTCACGCGTGCTGCCCTCGTATGGCTTTGTGGCATTACGAAGAAGCCAATACTGAAACTTACCAATAAGGACTATAATGAAAGCGGGTTAAGTGAACTGCTTGCGCTTTATGGATCGGCCTATAATGCAAACATCAAGATATTCAATGACTTGCAGCATACCATCACCGGATGGCCAGGTGGTAAGCCTAATGCCGATGATACCTATCGTCCGGAGCGCGCAAAACCGTTCCCTAAGCGCATCATTGTATTCTCTCCGCATCCTGATGATGATGTTATCTCGATGGGAGGAACCATTCAGCGCCTTGTAAAACAAGGTCATGACTTGCATGTAGCTTATGAGACATCCGGCAATATAGCCGTTGGCGATGAGGAAGTAACTCGTTTCATGCACTTCATCAATGGATTCAATCAAATCTTTATGGATGATAAAGACGAGATTATCAAGAAGATGTATAAGGACATTAAGAAGTTCCTGGCTGATAAGAAAGAAGGGGATATCGACACCTTAGACGTCCGCACCATCAAAGGACTTATCCGTCGAGGTGAGGCACGCACAGCTTGTACTTATAACAAGATACCTCTTGACCATGTTCACTTCCTTGATTTGCCATTCTATGAGAGTGGAAAAATCGAGAAATTGCCGATGACGGAAAAGGATGTTGCTATCGTTCGCGCCCTCTTGAAGGAAATTAAGCCTCATGAGATATTCGTTGCCGGCGACCTTGCTGACCCTCACGGAACTCACCGTAAATGTACAGATGCCGTCATGGCAGCCATCGACTTGGAGAAAGAAGAAGGCGCAGAATGGCTTAAAAACTGTAAGATTTGGATGTACAGAGGTGCTTGGGCAGAGTGGGAAATTGAGAATATCGAGATGTGTGTACCGATGTCTCCAGAGGAACTCCGTGCTAAACGGAATGCCATTTTGAAGCATAGTTCACAGATGGAGAGTGCTCCTTTCCTCGGCAATGACGAGCGTTTGTTCTGGCAAAGAGCAGAAGACCGTAATCGTGGAACGGCTAAACTCTATGATGACCTTGGTCTTGCAAGTTATGAAGCCATGGAGGCTTTCGTGGAATATAAGCCTCTCTGATAAGGTCATAGTGTTTCATCATGGGTTGACGAGGCGCTCTTTTCAGAGTGATAAGTGATAAAAAGAGGTGAAGCCGGTAAGGTTTCACCTCTTTATATATTTCCACCAGGCATAAGGCCGACGGTGGAGCAGGTAGTTCAAGTCATCCATGTGCCTGTAGGCCTCTTGCTCAAAGGAGATTCGGGCATAAGCTCTTCCTTTCATAGGAAGGCGTATGAGCCACTCGATGAGATACCACAGATAAAACCCGATGATGCCCGTTTCCAGCATCTGAGCCGTATGGATGCGCTCATGTTGTATCAGTTCGGCTGTCAAGGTGGTGCCTTTCCGGCATAACAACACCCCTAGGATGTTGATGGCATCATAGTGTTTAGGGGGCAATATGTGGTTATGGATAATTTTCATTTCGGTGCAAATATAGCAAAAAAATGGCAATCCGTGGTTCTATTCCATAATCTTTTATTATCTTTGTGTGACTTAATTTTTGAACATGAACAATGCTTTGAATTGGAAACCCGATGAAAGTCAGCAGGCGGTAATCGCTGCCCATGGGGGGTATCACCTCGTATTGGCACCTCCGGGATGTGGAAAAACACAGATATTAACCGAGCGGGTGAGGCAAGCCCATCAGTTGGGACGTCCTTATTCGGATATGCTATGCCTGACTTTCACGAATCGTGCAGCGCGTGGAATGCAGGAACGCATCAGCGAGAATATCGCTGATGAGGATGTAAGCGACCTTTATGTGGGCAATGTCCACCGTTTTTGTTCCAAGTTTTTGTATGAGAATAATGTGGTGGAAGCCGAGACTTCCATCATCGATGACGATGACGCCGTGAGCATTTTGGCACGTTATCTCGATGAGGAAGAGGACAAGGTGAAGGCTGACTATAATCTCAAGCACGGTTATGAGCAGATTATCCAGTTCTCGCATTTGATGCATCAGATAGCCCATCATTATCCTCGCGACCTTCGTTTGCATCCTGACAGTCTGAATTCAGATGATATCGCCGCCATGAAATTTATTTGCAAGGTGGAGAAAAGGCCGTTTGATGCCGTGGCCATGCTGGATATTTACGAGCATAATGACTATTATCGGGACGCTATCCGCAGCGATGCTTATGCTATAGGCATACAGCAGATGGCGCAAAAACTGCTTCACAAGATGCGTTTTGCTCATGCCTTTACCGCCTATATGCGGCAAAATAAACTCATGGATTTTGAGGATTTACTGCTTTTCACTTATGATGCGATGAATGGGGAAGGGCAGTTTAAGCGTTATCCATGGATTCAAGTAGATGAAGTTCAGGACTTGAATCCCCTTCAATTAGCCATTCTTGACAGGATTTCGACCATCGACAGCGCCGCTCCTTCTGACGAGCAGGGCGAGATACTCTATTTGGGTGATGAGCAACAGGCCATCTTCTCGTTTATGGGGGCTAAGATGGACACGCTCAGCCAACTGAAAATGCGCTGCCAAAACCATATTCATCACCTAAATGTGAACCATCGTTCACCCGGTTATCTGTTGCAGGTTTTCAATCAATATGCCACCGATGTGCTGCTTATCGATAAGGAACTGTTGCCCACAACGCCAAATCATGACAAGAGTACAGGCAGAGAATTGAAAATACTTTACAGCAATACACTTGAGGAAGAATATGGAGATGTGGCGCAATTTGCGGCCAATCTTTATCGTGAATACCCTTCCGACACGACCGCAGTGATAGTGAGTGCCAATAAGGATGCCGATGAAATCAGTCAAAGTCTGCACGATTTAGGCCTTCCGCACTTTAAGATTTCGGGCATAGATCTATTCTCCACGCCCGAAGTGAAACTGCTTTTGGCGCATCTGAACGTGCTGTGCAATGAGAACAATTTCATCGCTTGGGCCCGTCTTCTCAAAGGATTGAATGTCTTTCAGACCAATGCGGCGGCGCGGGATTTCATGCGCAAGCTGTTCAATCGTGCCATTTTGCCGTCTGACTTTCTGCTTTATGATGACTCCACATACGTTCAGGACTTCGTGGAAACTTATGAGAATGAGGAAATTGTGCTGTTTGACACTGAGACGACAGGCCTCAATATCTTCGAGGATGATGTTCTTCAGATAGCCGCTATCAAAGTGAAAGGAGGGCAGAAGGTGGCTGGCTCTGACTTCTGCGTTTATCTGGAAACGGAGCGGGAGATACCTCCAAAGCTCGGCGATATGGTCAATCCCATCATCGAGGAGCGCAAGCATCATCCCATTTTACCAAATGGGGAAGCGCTCAGGCTATTCTTGGCGTATGCCGGCGATGATGTCCTGATGGGCCATAATGTGGCATTCGATGTGCATATCATGGACTTCAACCTCCGAAGATACTTGAAAGCGGGGGATTATCAACCGAAATATTTTGACACATTGAAGCTCCTTCGCCTGCTCGAACCTAACCTTCACAGTTATAAACTGGATGATTTTCGCCTCCGACATTTGTTTGGTATTCAAGAAGATGAGGCTCATTTGGCAAACGTGGATGTGTTGGACACGCTCAAAGTGGCTGTTCATTGCTATCAGAAAGCAAGGGAAATCCTGCCTTCTCAGATGGAGTTTCTCAGTCGGCAGAATGTTCAGAGCCGCTTCGAAATCCTCCGAAAGAACTATCTTGAGCTCTATTTCCACTCCAAAAATCTGCTTTATGAGCGCGACTTTGTGGCTTCTGAGCCCGTACTTGTGAGTGAAATGCGGGGTGTTTATCAGCGTTTGGTGGAGAACCAACAGATGATGCCGGTGGAAAAGCTCGATTATCTGCTGGAATATCTGTCGCATGACGTCCTGCATCCGGCTGTTGAACGCTCGTTGATGGAGCAGCTTCAGGCCCATATCATGGAAATCAATACCCTCAAGGAAGCTGACCTTTGCAACTCCTCGACATTGCAAGAACGCGTCTTCGTGACCACTGTACACAAGGCAAAAGGCTTGGAATTTGACAATGTAATCGTGTTTGATGCGGTTGACGGGCGTTATCCCAACTATTATAATCAGGGACTTCCGCGCTTGTTGGATGAGGATAAACGCAAGTTATATGTTGCCCTTTCAAGGGCTAAGCGGCGGCTCTTTGTCTCGCAAAGTATGGTGAGATTCGATTATCACAAACAACCTCACGAGCGTCAGTTGTCGCCTTTCATGAAGCCGATATTAAAGTATTTCGATTAAAAAGACCGTCTTTTACGTTTGTCCGGACCGTTCGGACAGTTTGTCCCAATCATCCGGACAGTTTGTCCGAACGGTCCGGACAAAATGTCCCCATGACTTTTTAAATCATGGGGACACACTTTTTATCTTATCAAAGACGGTTTAAGCGTCTTCTTTTTTAGGTCTTGTAGCGATGATGAAATAGCAGATGAGCAGCAGATAAGCAGCCAAAGAGAGAAGCTCTGACAGATGATTGTTCCACCAAGCATCATAGTTGAAGTTGATACCACCGAATTTCAGCAGGGCACTCACCACTCCCATGAGGGCTCCACCAGCAATGAAGCCACTCGCAATGAGCGTTCCTTTCTCGCTGCGAGCCTTGTTTACCTCGGCATCTTGACTTCTTGAGCTCACAAACCAATTTATGGCACCGCCGATAATCAACGGAATATTGAGCTGAAGAGGTATGAACATACCCAATGCGAAGGCCAAAGCACTGATTTTACAACGGTCTAATACCAAGGCAATCACTGCTCCAAGCGCGTAAAGCAACCATGGCGCGCCCTGTCCGTTCATTAAAGGAGCTATCACGGCAGCCATTGCGTGTGCTTGTGGAGCTGCCAGTTTATCAGAGGTGAAACCGTATGTTTTGTTCAACAGAATCATCACGCCTGCCACTGTAGCAGCTGAAATGAGCGTTCCGAGAAACTTCCAGCTCTCCTGTTTCTTAGGCGTTGTGCCCAACCAATATCCTATTTTGAGGTCGGTGATGAAGCTTCCTGCCATGCTCAGAGCCGTACATACCACGGCACCCATCAGCAGGGCTGCCAGCATTCCGGCTTCGCCCTTCAATCCTACAGCCACCATGACGACACTCGCCAATATCAGCGTCATCAGCGTCATGCCGGAAACAGGGTTGCTGCCAACGATAGCGATGGCGTTCGCAGCTACTGTCGTAAAGAGAAAAGCGATGATGGCAACCAGCAGAATAGCCACAACGGCATGCACAAGATTGAAGTTCATGACGCCTGTATAGAAGAATACAAAGGTGATAAGCAAGGTGAGTATGCTGCCGATAGCGATTATCTTGAAAGAAATGTCACGTTGTGTGCGGATGATTTCATCCTTTGCAGCACCCTTGCCTTTCATCTCCCGAGCGGCAAGACTTACGGCTCCTTTGATGATTCCCCAACTCTTGATGATGCCGATGACGCCTGCCATGGCGATACCGCCAATGCCAATGGAGCGCGCATAACATTTGAAGATATCTTCAGGAGCCATTGCGCCAACGGCTGTCGTGATGGTCGGGTCCCACTGATTGAGGACTGTATCGGGGAAGATTAGCGCCATTGCGGGTACGATAACCCACCAAACGGTCAGAGAACCGAAACAGATGATGGCTGCATAACGAAGTCCGATGATGTAACCAAGCCCTAAAACGGCTGCTCCTGTATTCACTTTAAACACCAGTTTAGCGTGGTCAGCCAGCTGTTGACCCCATCCGATGACGCGAGAAGTAAAGTTTTCATTCCATAAACCGAAAGTGGCTACGACGAAATCGTATAGTCCTCCGATGAGTCCGGCAAACAACAAGGGTTTTGCCTGACTGCCTCCTTTAGCGCCGGAAACGAGCACTTGCGTGGTGGCTGTTGCTTCCGGGAAAGGATATTTTCCGTGCATGTCCTTCACAAAATACTTGCGGAAGGGGATTAAAAAGAGGATTCCTAATGCTCCGCCTAACGCTGAAGCGATGAAGATTTTCAGAAAGTTAGCTTGCAAATCGAGCATGTAGATAGCCGGTAAGACGAAGATGGCTCCTGCTACCACTGCTCCTGAGCATGCTCCGATGCTCTGGATAATGACGTTTTCACCTAATGCGTTCTGGCGCTTTGACGCTGTGGAGACTCCTATGGCGATGATGGCAATAGGGATGGCAGCCTCAAATACCTGTCCTACTTTCAGTCCTAAGTAAGCTGCGGCAGCAGAGAAAAGCACGACCATAATCACACCCCAGGTGACTGACCATGCGTTAACTTCGGGATATACCCTATCAGGACGCATCACCGGTTGGTACTCTTCACCTTCTTTCAGTTCTCTGAAGGCGTTGTCAGGCAGTTGAATGCCCTCTTTCTCGATATCTTCCATTTAATTCTGTATGTTTGTTTGAATTGCAAAGATAAAGATTTTTGTAAAGAAATACAAATATATTGGTAGTTTTTGAATAAAAAACTAAACTTTTTGCTGAATATATTTGGGAGATGGTTATTTTCCTATTACCTTTGTACCCATACATTTAATAGATACTAGAAAATAGTGATTATAACCCTAACAATAAAAACTACAGTATGAATAAAAAACTCTTATGCCTTTTTGCAATGTTGATGGTGGCACTTTCTATCTCTGCTATCCCTGCAAAACCAGGGCAATGGAAAAATATAACATTAAGTGATGGCTCCACGGTGAAGGTTCAATTGATTGGTGATGAATTTCTTCATTTTTGGCGCTCAGTCGATGGCAATTGCTATCGACAGGACTCAACGGGTACCTATCAGCCGATTACGGACATGGCAACACGTGTTTCGAAGGCCAAAGCGGCACGTGTCAAGGTGAATACGGCACGAATGGCTATCACCCGGGCTCCTATCGATGGCACGATAAGGACTTATTCAGGAACGAAGAAAGGACTTGTCATTCTGGTGCAATTTGCCGATACCAAATTTCAGTTAGGTGATGACCAAGCTCTTTATAAGCGGATTTTGAATGAGTCAGGATACTCTCAAGGCAACTTCAAAGGCAGCGTTTCGGATTACTTCAAAGCACAGAGTTACAACACTTTTGAGCTCGATTTTGATGTAGCAGGACCTTATACACTCAGCAATAACGTGGCTTATTATGGTAAGCACAGTGGCCAAGATAATGATGCTAATCCGGGCGCAATGGTCAAGGAGGCTTGCAATGATGCGGATAAGGATGTCAACTTTGCGGATTATGACTGGGATGGAGACGGCGAAGTGGACCAAGTGTTTGTCGTATATGCCGGTTTGGGAGAGGCAAATGGTGGCTCTGCTGATACTATTTGGCCTCATGAGTGGAGCCTTGAAGCAGCCACAGGCTCTTATTTGACGCTTGATGGAAAGATAGTCAACACTTATGCCTGTGGTGCTGAACTGCAACCGGGGACTTCTGGTAACGTCATCGACGGCATCGGAACTATCTGTCATGAGTTCTCTCATTGTTTGGGCTTTCCCGATATGTATGACACTGACTACAGTGGCGGTAATGGTATGTACTTGTGGGACTTGATGGATACGGGCAGTTATTTAGGGAATGGCTATCAACCTTGTGGCTATACCAGTTATGAAAGAATGTTGGCAGGTTGGTTGAAACCTACTGAACTCAATAGCGCAGATAAGAGTGTGACTAAGATGAAGGCGCTTACTGATAGTGCGGAGGCTTACATTATTTATAATCAAGGTCATAAAGACGAGTATTATATGTTGGAAAACAGGCAGAAAACAGGGTGGGATTCCTCCTTATGTGGCAAAGGTCTGCTCGTTTTGCATGTAGATTATGATAAGAATGAGTGGTCCTATAATGCGGTTAATGATGATCCATCTCATCAGCGTTTGACGCCTATTCCTGCGGATGGGTCAACGAATTACACGACGACTTATCAGGGCACTACTTATCTTAGCGCAGCTTTGGTGGCAACAGATACCTATCCTTATAATACGCTTGATAGTCTGACGAACAACTCTTCGCCAGCTGCCACGTTGTATAATGCCAATTCTAATGGTTCCAAATTTATGAATCATGGTATTTTTGGGATAACGCAGAACTCCGATAATACGATTTCTTTCAATTACAAAGCTAATGTTGCTGCGCATGTAGGGAAGAATAAAGCGGGCGAAGTGCTGTTGTATGAGAGCTTTGATAAATGTGACGGAACCGGTGGAAATGATAGTATTTGGGGCGGAAATTATACTGTTGGCAATGCAACTTTTAACCCTGACCTGACTGGCTGGGACTCAGATATTAAGTATGGAGCCAATAAGTGTGCCCGATTCGGTAGCAGTAAGCTTGCTGGTTCGGCAACGACCCCAAGCTTTACGTTGGATGGTTCTGCTACTCTTTCCTTTAAAGTAGCTCCTTGGTATACAGGAAGTTCGCAAGATGGAGTGGCTGTTACGGTGACTTTGGGTGATACCAAAGTCAAGGATTTTAGTCTGAAAGCAAGCACATGGAAAGATTATTCAGTGACGATATCAGGCAGTGGCTCTTATAAATTGACGTTTACAGCAGCCAAAGGCAGGTTCTTCTTGGATGAAGTGAAGGTTTATGTTCCTGACGAATCGACAGATGCTATCAAGGAGATAAAGGCCAGCAAGCCTTTCCTTGACGGTAAAATCTATAACATCAACGGGCAGTATGTGGGCACGGATATGGATGCCTTGCCTCGTGGAATTTATATTCAGAACGGCAGGAAAATCCTCAAATAATAACAAATAAGCCCTGACTCCTTACAAAGTCAGGGCTTTTTATTTATCTGTCCTTCTTTGGGAAGGGCAGGGGAGAGAGTCTCCCATTAGTTACGAAATTGCAATCCGGCTCCGTTGGCATCCACGATGATAGGCTTATCTCTGAGTACTTCATCGGCAAGAAGTTTCTTGCTGAGGTCGTTGAGCACGTAGTCTTGGATGGCACGCTTTACAGGTCGTGCGCCAAACTCCGGGTCATAGCCCACCTCGGCAAGGTAGTTGATGGCGGCAGGAGTCCATTTGAGCGTGAATCCCTGTGGCTCCAACATCTTCTTGACACCATTCATTTGCAACTCCACAACCTTTGAAATCTCCTCTTTTGACAGCGGCAGGAACATGATAATGTCATCGATACGGTTTAAGAACTCGGGCCTGATGGTCTGTTTCAACATCCCCATAAGTTGCTGATTGAGTTCTTTCGTCTCGTTTTTCGTCATCACTCCGTGCGTTTCCTCCATCTTTTCGCGGATGAGTTGACTGCCCAAGTTGGATGTCATGATGATGATGGTGTTCTTGAAGTTTACGATACGCCCCTTGTTATCCGTAAGTCTGCCATCGTCGAGCACCTGTAAGAGGATGTTGAACACATCCGGATGAGCTTTCTCGATTTCGTCGAAGAGCACCACGGAATAAGGTTTTCTGCGCACGGCTTCGGTCAGTTGCCCGCCTTCATCATAGCCTACATATCCTGGAGGCGCACCGATAAGACGGCTCACGCTGAACTTCTCCTGATATTCACTCATGTCTATACGCGTCATCATGTTCTCATCATTGAACAGATATTCAGCCAATGCCTTGGCCAACTCTGTTTTTCCGACACCCGTAGTGCCCATGAAGATGAAGGAGGCGATAGGCCTCTTCGGATCTTGCAACCCTGCACGGGAACGGCGCACGGCATCACTGACGGCTTGAATAGCCTCTTCTTGTCCGATGACACGCTTGTGGAGTTCCTCCTCCAAATGAAGCAATTTCTCCCTTTCACTCTGCATCATCCTTGTTACAGGTATGCCTGTCCAACGGCTAACCACGTCGGCGATGTCGTCGGCAGTCACTTCCTCCCTGACCATAGCTTCTCCGCCTTGGGTGGCTTTGAGTTGTATTTGGATGTTATTGATGTCGTCCTGCAAGGCTTTCAATTTGCCATAGCGGATTTCAGCCACACGTTCATAGTTGCCTTCACGCTCTGCCTTGTCAGCCTCAAACTTCAGATTTTCCATCTCTTGTTTGTCTTGCTGAATTTTATTGACGAGGGCCTTCTCGGCTTCCCATTTGGCTTTGAAGTCCTTCTCCTTGTCTTCGAGTTCGGCGATGTCCTTATCCAATTGGGCAATCTTTGCCTTATCGTCCTCCCGCTTGATAGCTTCGCGCTCTATCTCAAGCTGTTTCAGTTTCCTTTCCAGCTCGTCCAATTCCTCGGGAACAGAGTCTCTTTCCATGCGGAGTTTGGCTGCTGCCTCATCCATCAGGTCGATTGCCTTGTCTGGAAGGAAACGGTCAGAGATGTAACGCTCGGATAATTTGACGGCTGCGATGCACGCATCGTCCTGTATACGCACTTTGTGGTGGTTCTCATAGCGTTCCTTCAGTCCCCTCAGAATTGAAATGGCATCCACCTCGGAAGGTTCATCCACCATGACAGTCTGGAATCTTCGTTCGAGTGCCTTATCCTTTTCAAAGTACTTCTGGTATTCGTTGAGGGTCGTGGCACCGATGGCACGCAGTTCTCCCCGCGCCAAAGCAGGCTTCAGAATGTTAGCGGCATCCATGGCGCCTTCACCTCCTCCGGCTCCAACGAGCGTATGGATTTCATCAATGAAGAGGATGATATTGCCCTCGGCATTGGTCACCTCTTTGATAACTGATTTCAAACGCTCCTCGAATTCACCTTTATATTTAGCCCCGGCAACGAGTGCACCCATGTCGAGTGAATAGAGTTGCTTGTTCTTCAGGTTCTCCGGCACGTCGCCACGCACGATTCTTTGCGCCAGACCCTCTACGATTGCGGTCTTACCAGTGCCCGGTTCACCTATTAGAATAGGGTTGTTCTTCGTCCTTCGGGATAGTATTTGCAGCACTCGTCTTATCTCTTCATCCCGTCCGATGACAGGGTCGAGCTTGCCGGCACGTGCGTCTTGCACGAGGTTTTTGGCATATTTGTCGAGTGCCTGATAGTTCTCGTCACCCGAAGCCGACTGCACTTTCTGTCCTTGACGCAGTTCCTCGATCGCCTTTTTGAGACCATCGCGGGTACAACCAGCGTCTTTCAGTATCCTCGAAGCTGTACTGTTCACCTCCGTGAGGGCCATGAGCATCGGCTCGATGGACACAAACTCATCGCCCATTTTCTGAGCGAAGTCCTGCGTCTTGGTAAGCACAGCGTTGGCTTCATTTGAAAAGTAGGGCTGTCCACCCTGCACCTTTGGCAAATGGCTTATCTCAGCCTGCACGAGCGACTCTATCTGTTGGGCGTTCATACCGAGTTTTTGGAAGAGGTAATTCACCACGTCTTTGCCCTTCACCATGATGCCCTGCAACAGATGTACAGGCTCAATGGCTTGATTTTGAGCACCTTGTGCGGTGTTGACTGCTTCCTGAACAGCCTCCTGCGCTTTGATTGTAAACTTATCGAATGTCATATATTAATTTCTCCTTTCTCAATTTTTTAGTTTCTGAAGATTATCCTTCAAAATCCATACCTTATTTGAAAATATGCCATTTTGGCACTCCGCTCTGACGAAATGGCGGAATCGCATCGTCTCATCATCGGCAAAGGACTATAGAGAAAAGGATGTCCTCTTAGGCTGAAAACGGTTACTGACGACTATGGAAACGACTAATAACGACCTCGATAACGGCTAATGACCCTCTAAAAAGCGGTTAATGACCAGATTACACACCGTGTGTAATGTGATTACAAGTAGCGTGTAATGACGTTACAAGCCGTTTGTAACGTGGTTACAAACCTCAGTTGTAATCTTCATCAGCCGTTTTCGTCCCTCTCATCAGTCGTTATCGTCCTTCTTGAAAGCAACATTTTCCCCCTCCATAAGTAAGTTGTGGAAGGCTGAAGAATAGGGGAGAAGGCTCGGATTTATTTGTGATGGCGACAAATAAAATTAGCTTTATCCTTTGTACTTTCAAAAACTATGATTATATTTGCAATTCAATCATACTATGTACATCAAATGAAAGAAAGTTTTATCAAGGTTTCTAAGCGTTGCGACAAATGGAATTGGGTGCTGCTCATCGTAGCTATGATGAGCCTGATTATCGCCACTTTTGGCCGTGAATTCATTTATAGCGGGCAGAATGTGCTGCTTTTGCTGTTGCATTCTGTCGTGCCTTACCTCTTTATTTTCTTCATCCTTTTCACTTTGAGCGAGTTGGGAATGGTGTATAATCTCTTCTGCAATATGGCTAAAGAGCATCGTTGGATAAGAGGAATGCTGGTAGCATGGATGGTGTTGGGCATTGCCTCTCTGGCCATCGGCTATCTCTTCAATATGTTGAGCCCTTATCGCGCCATCCCATTGATTATCAGAAGCCTGCTTACGATTGACATGATAGCCTTGAGCATCTGCCTGTGGGTGCAGTTTGCAGGGCGTCTGCGCGCCTTTGGCATCTATGTGCTGGTCACCTTGCTGTATAGCTTTTCGGGCGGTTGGGTGTTTTATGTTTGTGACGTTAATAACTACACCTTATATAATATCCTGTTTGCCGTGGTGCCAACCTTGTTGCAACTCATCCTTTTTGTCCTGCTCAAGTTCACTATGGAGGCAAAGACAGGAGACTGATGTGCCTGCCACGATGGCATGATTTTTGCTTGTAAACTTAAACAATCATTATAATATGGAAAATGAAAAACTGGCGATGAGCCCCAATAAGGTTGTGGCCTTCCTTCAAAAGCCTCCTTACGAATTCACGAAAGAAGACATTATCCGATTCATCCGTGCGAATGATATCCGCATGGTTAACTTCATGTATCCAGGCGGTGACGGGAAGTTGAAGACGCTGAATTTCGTGATTAATAACCTCAACTATCTCAGTACGATACTCTCATGCGGAGAGCGAGTTGACGGATCGAGCCTTTTCGACTTCATCGAAGCCTCCAGTAGCGACCTCTATGTGTTGCCGCGATACAACACGGCATTTGTTGACCCCTTCTCAGAGATACCCACCCTCGACATGCTCTGTTCGTTTTTTGACAAGGACGGAAAGCCGATGGCCAGCTCACCCGAGCAGACTTTGAAGAAAGCCTCCATGGTATTTACCGAGAAGACAGGCCTCGAATTCCATGCTATGGGGGAACTTGAGTACTATGTTATCAAACCTGCAGAAAGCGTATATGCCGCCATCGACCAGCATGGATATCATGAATCGATGCCTTATGCGAAGACAAATGAGTTCCGCGCACGTTGCATGGATTACATTGCTCAAACGGGTGGACAAATCAAATATGGGCATTCAGAAGTAGGTAACTTCACCTTCAGTGGTCTTACCTATGAGCAGAACGAGATTGAATTCCTGCCTATTCATTGCATCGAGGCCGCTGATGAGCTGATGCTTGCCAAATGGGTCATCCGCAACGAAGCCTATCGGGAAGGGCTCAACGTGACCTTTGCGCCGAAGATTACTACCGGTAAGGCAGGGTCGGGCTTGCATATCCACATGCGGCTGATGAAGAACGGCAAGAGCGTGATGAACAATGCTGACGGCACTTTGAGTGATATTGCCCGCACGGGAATAGCCGGATTGATGGACCTTGCTACCTCCATCACCGCCTTCGGAAACAAGAATCCGACGTCTTACTTCCGTCTTGTGCCTCATCAGGAAGCACCTACCAACGTATGTTGGGGTGTTCGCAACCGCTCTGTTTTGGTGAGAGTGCCCCTTGGATGGACGGCTGGTGTCAATATGAGTGGTGAGGCTAATCCGCAAGATGTACAGTCAGGAGAAGGCATCGATACCACTGACAAGCAGACTTTTGAGATGCGTAGCCCTGATGGCTCGGCAGACCTCTATCAGTTGATTGCCGGTCTTTGCGTGGGCCTTCGTCATGGTTTTGAGATGCAGAATCCGCTGGAAGTAGCGAAGCAGACCTATGTGGACGTCAATATCCACGATGCCGAGAATGCTGACAGATTGTCATCCTTGGCATCTTTGCCTGACAGTTGCTGGGCTTCCGCTGATTGCTTGGAGCATCAACGGGCAGTCTATGAGGAATATGATGTGTTCAGCAAGGCCATGATTGACGGCATCATCCGACAATTGAAGTCCTTCAACGACAAGACTCTGCGTGCTGATATCGAGGGCGACCAAGAGAAAGTCGCTCAGTTGGTGCAGCGATTTTTCCATTGTGGATAGTCGATTTGGAAGATAGAGAAAATTAAAGTGGGCGGATATTTGCATTTGCCCACTTTTTTAATTATCTTTGTGTCGAATAAGTTAATGAAAAATAAAACGATGCAAGGTTTTCAATCTTTCTGCGTTTAATGACTATAATTCAATAAAATCGAAAGTAGTATGAAACATCTTATCAGTATATTCCTCATATTCATGTGCTTGATGCCTCTGCAAATGAAGGCAGACGGCTATACACAACTCTGGAAACAGTATGAGACGGCACAACAGAAAGACCTGCCGCGGACCTCTCAGGCGGTGCTGAAAAAGATTATGCAGAAGGCTACACAAGAAAAGGCGTATGGTCATTTGCTATCGGCTCAACTGTTCAATGCTCAATTGCAATGCCAGATTTCGCCTGACTCTGCCACGGTGGAGATAAAGCTCTTGGAGGCCATGGACCAACAAGCCAAAGACCCAGTGGTGAAGGCCGTCTATGATGCAGTGATAGGGAAGGTGTATGCTTACAATGAGCAATTGAGTGATAGTGCGCAGCAACGCTCTAAAGCCTATTTTGCAAAGGCTCTTCAGAATCCTGCTTTATTGGCAAAAGTGACTGATAAGAGCTATTCGCCTTTGGTGACCATCGCTGCAGACAGCAAGATATTCAACCATGATTTGCTGCATGTCATTGGCTTCCTAACGGAAGATTACGCCACACTTTATGACTATTATGCCCATGCGGGCAATCGCGAGGCTGCCTGCTATTTGTCATTGCTGAAGATAGACAGCAAGCGTGATAAAGGAGAAATCAAAGATAGCCTTTATGTGAAAGCGCTCGACAGTCTTATGAATGTATATAAGGATTTGCCGGTAGCAGCCGAGATAGCCATTAAGCGCTATGATATGATGAACGACAGTAGAATAACTGCCAAGCAGAAGAATGATTTTCTCGAAGATGCCATCAGCAAATGGGGTACTTGGCAACGTGCCAATGTGTTGCGTAATGAGTTGCAAGAACTAAAGAATCCAACTTATAATGTCCAGTTAGGTGAAGAAATGCTCCGCCCTAATCAGTCGCGCAAGATAAAGATAACGCAAATCCGCAATCTCAATGAGATTACGATGAAAGTCTATCGATTACAGGGGAATGTGGATGACGATATTAACCTCCATGAGGACAAAGAATATAGGAAGGCGATGTTGGGCAGCCAACTCCTCAGTGAAGCCACGCAGACACTTCGTTATAGTGGCATTCCTGCCTATCAGATGCATGCGGATTCAGTGACATTGAAAGCTCTTCCATTAGGAACTTATCTTGTGGAAGCCACTACTGATAATAAAACCATAGAGCCATCGAGAGCTCTTCTCAGAGTGAGCAATCTCTTTGTGGTTTGGCAGGAGTTGCCACAGAAGAAAGTGCGCATTGCGGTGGTGAATGCCACAACGGGAGAGCCCGTTCCATATGCACACATTACTTTCAAACAACGTTATGGAAAGACGATGACCCTTGCGCAAGCCGATGAAAAAGGAGAGTATGTCTATAACAATCCTTCAAATAATCAGGATGCTATCAAGGTCTATACGGAGGACGATAAAGCAGCACCGTTGATAGACTTCAACTCTTATTTCTCTTATTATAACAATGATACTTGGGTGCGCGAATTAGTCAACCTCTATACTGACCGCCGTATCTATCGACCTGGTCAAACGGTGCATGTAGCCGTTTTGGCTTATCAGAGGCGCGGAGGAATTGAGAGAAGTGTGTTGAGTGGTAAGGAATTTAAACTCACTTTGCGCAATGCTAACCGCAAGGAAGTGGAGACAAAGAGCGTCACCACCGATGAGTTTGGCTCTGCCTCTGCTGATTTCATGCTCCCTACGGATGGGCTTACAGGCACGTTTTCCATTGCTTCTCAGAATGGAAGCGTATATTTCAATGTAGAGGAATACAAACGCCCGACCTTTGAAGTCGCTTTCGATGAATATAAAGAGAAATATCAGATAGGTGATACCATCACTGTTACGGGTCATGCAAAGAGTTATGCGGGTGTGCCTGTGCAAGCAGCGCAGGTAGATTATACCATCACATCGGCACCTTCTTTCTGGTGGTTCAGGAGTTTTGACACTGCCTCTTCAACTCTAAGTGAAGGACAGATAAAGACCGATGAGCAGGGCAATTTCAAAGTGAGAGTGCCTCTCATCGTGGAGAAAGCTAATGGCAGATACACCTATTTCTATAATATAAAGGTGAATGCCAAGGTGACCGACATCTCTGGAGAAAGCCATGAGAATGACCTATATCTGCCATTGAGCAATAAAGCGACAGCTTTCACGTGCAATCTTCCCGATGAGAATATGCTCAAAGACAGCCTCACCGCCATTACTTTTATCTATAAGAATGCAGGCGGAAAAGACATTCCGGGCACTGTAAGTTATCGCATTGATGACAAAAACTATACTGCCAAGGCTAACGAAGAGGTGAATGTGAAGGAGCAGATAGCCCCATTGAAATCGGGCAAACATCATTTCTTTGCCATTTGTGGCAATGATACGATTAAGCGTGATTTCGTCGTCTTCAGTTTGAAGGATAAGCAGTGCGTCATCGAAACGCATGATTGGTATTATCAGTCATCCAATCAGTTCTCTAATGATGGCAAGCCAATCTATGTTCAGATAGGGTCTTCGGATGAGGCGCAACACGTTTACTACACGCTCATTAGTGGCAAAAACGTGTTGGAAAGTGGTACACTCGACCTCCATCATGAACTCTATACCCGTGAGTTTAGTTATAAGCCTGAATATGAAAATGGACTTGTATTCAGTTGCGCATGGGTAAAAGATGGAAAAGTGTATGTGCACAAAGCAGAAATGCAACGCCCAATGCCTGACAAGCGATTGGTGATGAAGTGGACAACCTTCCGTGATAAGCTCACTCCAGGACAACAGGAAGAGTGGACACTCAATATCTCTCGCCCTAATAACAAAGCAGCCAAGGCTCAGTTGATGGCAACTCTTTATGATAAATCACTTGACCAAATCAGGCAACATAACTGGAATTTCAACCTCGGTTATACGTTCTCATTGCCTTCCTTGAATTGGACTTCGGGGAATTTTGGTAATGGAACGCTCTATGGAGAGGTAGGCATGAAAGATTTAGAGGTAAATGATTTGTTTTTCTCTTATCTTGATGATGATTTATTTTCATGGTTTGAAAGAAATAATAGAGTGTTTACTTATGTGGGAAACGGGATGGTGAGGAATCGTGAGGTGAGTGTTGTCCGCAATGATGTACCCGTTGCATACTCGTCTCCAATGGCTAAGTACGATCAAGAAGCAAAGGCTGACCTTAAAGTTAGAGGAACGGCAATGGCAAGCAGAGCCGTTGCAGAGTCCCAAGAGGACAAGGCAAATAATACCAATAATCAACTGCGGGAAAACCTCAATGAGACTGCTTTCTTCTATCCGAACCTCGAAACTGATGCGCAAGGCAATGTAAAGATGAAATTCACCTTGCCTGAAAGTATCACCACATGGCGTTTCATGGGGTTGGCACACGATAAGGATTTGGATTATGGGATGATTACTGCCGAGACCGTTGCTAAGAAAACCGTTATGGTGCAACCTAATATGCCAAGATTCCTGCGCATGGGTGACCATGCCACCATCAGCGCCAAGGTGTTCAATACCTCATCGAATGCAGTGAGTGGAGTGGCAAAAATGGAACTCATCGATGCCGAAACTCAGAAGACAGTATTCTCGCAAAGTCAGAATTATACGATTAATCCAAATGGCTCTGAAAATGTCAAATTCTCTTATCAGCCAGCAGAAGGTGATGAGATGCTTATCTGCAAGATAACCGCCAATGGCAAGGATTACAGTGATGGAGAACAACATTATCTGCCGATATTGCCCGATAAGGAACTCGTTACGAACACTGTGCCTTTCACGCAAAATGGAGCAGGCACCAAGACGATAGACCTCAGCAATCTCTTCCCTGTGAAAGAGGCAAGCAACAGGCTCACCGTGGAATATACCAACAATCCCGCATGGCTGATGGTACAGGCATTGCCTTACGTTGGCGATGTGAACGACCAGAATGCTATTTCGCTGGCGGCTGCTTATTATGCCAATAGCATTGGGACAAATATTCTTCATCAGAGTCCTGCTATCAAACAGACTTTCGAACTTTGGAAGAAAGAAACGGGCAAGGAAACTTCCTTGATGAGCAGTTTGGAGAAGAATCAAGACTTGAAGTCGATGGTTTTGGAGGAGACCCCTTGGGTGATGAAGGCCGAAAAAGAGGGTAATCAGAAGCAACAACTCATCAATTTCTTTGATGAGAACTCACTCTCTTCTCGCCTCAATAGCACGCTAACCAAACTTCAGAAGCTTCAGCGATTGGATGGCTCTTTCAGTTGGTGGCCAGGCATGGACGGTTCTCCTTACATGACGGTGATGGTGACCGATATGATGGTACGCCTCAATAAGATGATAGGCAAGCAGGGGAATACAGCCTCGATGCTTGCAAAGTCGTTCTCTTTCCTTGACAAGCAGATTGCCGAAGAGGTGCGCGATTTGAAGAAAGAGGAGAAGAAAGGCATCAAGGCGATTGCTCCGAGTGAGTTTGCCTGCAACTATCTCTATTGCAATGCTTTAGCAGGAAGGCCAACCACTTCGGATATTACCTATCTGCTTAACTTGCTGATGAAGCAACCAACGGAATATACCATCTATGGAAAGGCCAATTCTGCCATCATCTTCTCGCTTTATGGCAAGACACAGAAAGCGCAGGAATATCTGCAAAGTGTCAATGAATACAGCGTATATAAAGAGGAGATGGGCCGTTATTTCGATACGCCAAAGGCACAATATAGCTGGTTTGACTATAAGATACCTTCTCAAGTGGCTGCCATCGAGGCAATGAAGCAAATCAAGCCTGCCGACAAACAGACCATCGAGGAGATGCAGCGCTGGCTCTTACAGGAAAAGCGCACGCAGTGTTGGGATACTCCTATCAACAGCGTGGATGCCATTTATGCTTTCTTGAATGGAGAGACTGACAAGCTCACCCCTGAAAATAACGCGCCTGCCATTTTGAAGGTGGATGGCGAGGCTTTGCAGACAAGCAAGCAAACAGCCGCTCTTGGCTATGTAAAAGGTTATTATCAAGGCGCTGATATGCGGTCTTTTACTGCCCAAAAGACAACTGATTACACCAGTTGGGGTGCCTTGTATGCTCAATTCATGCAAAAGACTACCGATGTGGCGAATGCTTCTTCGGGGTTGACCATCAAACGCGAGATTCTGAATGAGGGTAAGGCCCTGAAGGTGGGCGATAAAGTGAAGGTGAGAATTACCATCACTGCTGACCGTGATTATGACTTTGTGCAGGTGCAGGATAAGCGTGCCGCTTGCATGGAACCTGTTGGTCAATTGAGTGGATATCATTGGGGCTATTATTGCGCACCAAAAGACAACACGACGAACTATTATTTCGACCGCTTTGCCAAGGGCAAACATGTGGTGGAAACAGATTATTATATTGACAGAGATGGTGATTATCAGTCAGGTACGTGCACTGTTCAGTGTGCTTACAGCCCTGAATTTATGGCACGTGAGGCTGGCAAGAACTTAGTAATTAAATAAGGTATGAAAAAGACGATGATAGCCTTGCTGTTGCTCTTTGCCTCTTTGGGGGCATCCGCTCAGCAAATAGAGGCCAAGCAGAGTGTGATTGATTGCGGGCAAATCATGTTTCAAAAGCCCGTAACGGTGGAGTTTGAACTTCAAAGCAAGGGCAGTCGCGACCTTGTCATCGATGATGTGAAGACAAGTTGCGGGTGTACCATGATTTCCTTTCCGAAAAACAATATCGCCAAAGGGGAGAGCTTCAAGTTGAAAGTAACTTATGATGCCAAGCAAATGGGACATTTCGAAAAACAGATTGGCATCTATAGCAATGCTTCCAAAAAGCCTCTGATGCTTACGCTGAGAGGAATCGTAGTGGATGAAATCGTCGATTTCTCAGGTGATTATCCTTATAAGATTGGCGATTTGCGCACGGATATAAACGATATTGAGTTTGATGATGTCAACAGTGGCGACCGTCCTTTCCAAAAGATTCATGTCTATAATGCCACCTCCAAAACAGTTGAGCCTCAAGTGATGCATCTTCCTAACTATCTGAAGGCACAAGTGTCGCCTTCAAAGATAGCCCCTCAGCATTCAGGCGTCATCACCTTATTGTTGGATTCCAAGATGTTGCGTGATTTCGGACTTACGCAAACCTCGGTCTTCTTAGGTATGTATCCAGGCGATAAAGTGTCATCCGATAAGGAAATCACGGTGTCTACAGTGCTTTTGCCTGACTTTGACAACATCAACGAGCAGGCTTTAGCCTATGCGCCAAAATTGAAACTTTCGGCTAAAGAATTGAACTTCGACTTTGAAGGGAAGTCAAAAGATAAGCAAGAAATAGATGTCATCAATGAGGGCAGGACCACGTTGGAAATCAGAAGTCTGCAAATGTTTACCGAAGGATTGGAGGTTTCGCTCAGCAATAAACGCATACAACCGGGTGAGAAGGCCAAGCTCAAGGTGGCGGCAAACGTCAAAGATTTGAAGAAGACGCGTAGCAAACCTCGTATTCTGATGATAACCAACGACCCTCACAATGCCAAGGTGGTGATAACCGTGAACGTGAAATGATTCAGATTGAGATAGACAACGACAGTGGTTTTTGCTTTGGGGTGACCACAGCAATCAAGAAAGCCGAGGAGGAATTAGCTGAGGGTAAGACGCTCTATTGCCTTGGGGATATCGTGCACAACGGCATGGAAGTGGAGCGGTTGCATGCTCATGGCCTCGTGACCATCAACCATGAGCAACTCAAGGAACTGCATGATGTGAAAGTGCTCTTGCGTGCTCACGGGGAACCCCCTGAGACTTACGAGATTGCACGCAGAAACAATATCGAGATAATCGATGCAACGTGCCCTGTCGTACTTCAGTTGCAGAAGCGCATCAAGCGTCAGTTTGACAATAATCCGCAAGCTCAAATCGTCATCTTTGGCAAGAATGGACATGCTGAAGTGCTTGGTTTGGTGGGGCAGACGCATAGCAAGGCCATCGTGGTGGAAAGTCTGAAGGATGTGAAAATGCTCGATTTCAGCCGTGATATCTATCTTTACTCTCAGACAACCAAGTCTTTGGATGAGTTTCATCATATCATAGCCTATATTCAGGAGCATATCTCTGAGAAGGCAAGTTTCAAGAGCTTCGACACCATTTGCCGTCAGGTAGCCAATCGGATGCCAAATATTGCTGCCTTTGCGGCAAAGCATGACGTAATTCTTTTTGTCAGTGGGCGCAAGAGTTCTAATGGGAAAGTGTTGTTTAATGAATGCAGAAGCGTGAATCCCAATTCCTATCAGATAGAAAGGGCTGAAGAAATTGACATGAATTGGCTGAAAGGAGTGAGCACTGTTGGTATCTGCGGGGCTACCAGTACCCCTAAATGGCTGATGGAAAAATGCCGTGATTACATCTTGCAGAAAGACAATCTGACGGAATAAGAATGGTTTATCCTCCGATAAAACTATATCAAAACATATTTAAAGGCTGAATTTTGTCAAAGAAATTCAGTCTTTTTATTTCCTTTATTGTCATCCTTTTCGATTGCTTCTGAACACTAAAATCGCTGATAAGAATAGTTAATTAATTAACTTAAAAGGGTTAATGACGTTTATACAAGCGACTGATGGAATATACAAAAATATCTATAGGCATTGCACATTTGGCCATTTAATTAGGTACATTTAGCCAAATGAGAAGCTCATTAAGCTAAATAAGGGCCTTATTAATCGTTGTTTATAGGGTGAAAAGCCACCTTTTGCAGGGTAATTAACCGCTTTTTACAGGGTAAAAAGTGGCTTTTAAGGGTAAAATCAAACATTTTGAAAAATCGACCTCACTGAAAAGGCCATTTTCGTGCGATATAAACGACTTTATTTTCAGTCCTTCACTACATGAAGCTCTGCCTTTTTCAAAGGTTCCTATTCGTTTTGCATAAAGTTAATCTGATATATTGAATTAGTCAGCATGATTTTTATCACAGCTTACGATAACAATGTTTGTCTAATCCGATATTTTTTCAGGTTAACCAATTAAAGTCTCACGTTACTAAAGCGTCTGGTGGCATCATCAAGCTTTTTTTGATGTTTATCATGAGTTCCAGCCAATGATAGACTGGATGCTCATGAAACAACTTGTTGCTGATAATGCCAACAGCGCTAAAATTATAGATTTATTTCTCAGACAACATCGTTACCTCTATGCGACGACCACTCTTGAGAAGGTCATTGGCAACGGCCTGAATATCTGCTGAAGTTATGCCTTTCACCATTTTCACGTAGTCAGTGTCATAGTCGATATTGTTGCGGAGCTTGCTGTAGATTACATAATCCCAATATCCATTGTCGATGATATTCTGATTGTAAGCCTTGAGCAGATAAGTTTTCACCTTCTCCATGCTGGTAGGCTCTGGGCCCTTGTTGGCTATGTTCTCAATCTGTTTATAAATAATAGGTATCAACTCGGTGTATCTTGAAGGGTCAGTACGGAATGATATCTTCAGGATGGTCGTAGGATTACTGGTCTTGTCAACATCATACTGCACGCTGACACCATAAACACCGCCCTTTTCCTCACGCACAGAATCTGTGTAAGCGATGGAGAGGACACGCTTCAATACATCCATATCGAGGTCACTTTTCGGAGTGAACGGCTCTTGGAATGTATAGAAGATACCTACTAATGCTGATGGGGTGTTCATCTTCTTATAGAACAGATGAGTCTTGTTTTCACCCACAATATCCGGTGACTTGTATGATTTTGCATCGGATTTCTTTGCTGTAGGCAGAGAGGCGATATATTGATTAAGCAATGGACGCAAACTGTCGATGTTTACATTTCCAACAAGTAACATGCGGAATCCAGAGGCATCACCGAAGAGCTGACGATACATCTCCAGAGAACGCTCGTAGCTGACCTTGTCAAGACTTTCTTTCTTGGTGGGTTGCATGCGGGGACTGTCGCCGTATAAAATCTTCGTGATGGAATCATTATAAGATACCTGTGGGTTAGCCTCACGATTGGTAAGGAATGAGCGCATACGGTTTAGTTCGCCGTTGAATGCCGTTGCATCATGGCGTGGTGAAGTGAAATAGAGATAGGTGAGTTGCATAAGCGTTTTGAGGTCTTTTATAGAAGAAGACCCGCTGATGCTCTGAGTCTCATAACCAACACCAGGTTCGCATTTCACAGTTTTTCCAGAAAGTATCTTGCGGAGTTGATCGGCATTGAAATCGCCAATACCTGAGCTTGTGACACTTGTAGTGACGAAGCCATAGTTAGGTTCATCGCTATCAGGGAATTTCTCCAAGCCACCTTCACGCCAGAAACGCATGGAGATGTTGTCCTTATCGAATGAGGTACTCTTGACATAGACTTTGACGCCATTGCTAAGCGTGATTTCCTTGACACCCCATTGACCGAAATCCTTCTCCTTCATAATCTTGCCAGCCTTCGGAAGTTTGGCGATAAGAGTGGAAGGCAGTTTCTCCTCAACATAAGGCTTGTAATCAGCCTTTTGTGCCTCCTCAATATAGTTTTTCAGCTCTGCCTTAGTAGGCATATTGAAACCAGGCTTGTCAGGAATATAAACGGTCAGTACTTCATTCTTGTTGGAAATAATCTTCTTGGTCTCAGCATTCACATCATCAAGACTTACAGAGGCATCCCACTTCTTCACGAGGGCAAGTCTCTCAGCATCAGTGACAAGTGGCTCAGAAGCCAGGAAATTGTTTACTGCACGATTTACATAATAAGAGTTCTGACGATTTTCACCTTCAGCACTGCGTTTCACGGCAGCCTTCATCTGAAGTGCCTTAGCACGCGCGAGTTCATTAGCCGTGAAGCCAAATCTGCGGGCACGCTCCGACTCACCTATAGCGGCATCGAAGGAACCCTTAATGTTCTCCTGACGGCAACCGAACGAGAGAGTGAAGGCATCCTTGGTGCGGGAAACGAAGAACTCTCCGCTATGAGAGACTGCACTGAGCACAGGTGGTACTGCACGATGCTGGAGTTCCTGTAGGCGACTGTTGAGCATCGAAGTCATTAGACCATCGACATATTCTTCCCGCAGATAAGCCTCATTATTTTTCTCATTGTCAGGGGTGGCGTCACGCTTCATATAGAGAGTCGTGAGCATAATAGGCTGCTCGGTATCCTTGTCAGTGGCGATGATGATACTATCGTTGTCAGTGACGGGAAAATACTCCCGCTTTGCTGCATTGGCTGGCATCGGAATAGGACCAAACAAGCTCTTAATCTTTGCTTCCACAGCCTTCACGTCAATGTCTCCCACGACGATGATTGCCTGCAAATCCGGGCGATACCACTTCTGATAATAGTCGCGCAAATCCTTATAAGGGAAATGGTCAACAACATCCATGGAGCCGATAGGGAGGCAATCGGCATACTTAGTACCCGCATAGACTTCAGGCAACACGTGTTCCATCATTCGCTCTACAGCTTTCCCGGCACGTCGAGTGCGCCATTCCTCATGGATGACACCACGTTCCTTATCAATCTCTTTATCTTCCAATAGGATGTAATGACTCCAGTCGTGCAGCACGAGAAGAGCAGAGTCGAGTACACCAGCTCTATTGATTGGGGCACTGCCTATATGATAAACCGTCTCATCGACACTCGTGTAAGCATTCAAGTTGGCACCGAACTTCACACCGACACTCTCACACCAAGGCACGACGCCCAACTGCGAACCCTTACCGCTGAAATTCTGTGTCCCATTGAAGGCCATGTGCTCAAGGAAATGGGCCAGTCCACGCTGACGAGGCTCCTCAAGAATCGAGCCTACGCGCTGGGCAATGTAGAAATCAGCCAGTCCTGCCTCCTTGGCATTATGGCGGATGTAATAAGTTAGCCCATTGTCAAGTTTTCCAATGGTATAGGAGTCATCCTGCTTCAACGCTTGTGCCATCAACGATGATGGCAGCAATAATAGCAGGAAACAGAAAACAGATAATTTTCGTTTCATAATTATTATTTATTATATTTGAATATTATATTATTTGTTATATTAGAAAGTGCAGCCTATTGATAGGGTGATAGAGTTATTATCTTTCCCTTCCATGTAAGCATCGGTTTCATTGGCCTTATGATGATGTATCTCAGCTTTCACATAAGACTGTAGATTTGTCTTAGGTACTGTGAATGCGTATTTGGCACTTCCTTCAATGCTATATTGGCTAGAGGTGAGATATTCATATTCTCGATGAAGATAAGTAACCATCTGGTCAGGGAAGCTTTGCTTATCGGAAGGTTCCATAAATGTGCCATCCGTGCACACGTCACCATGTCCATTCAAGTAAGAGCCGCCTACAGTTGTCGTGAAAAGTCCTTTAAATATATGCCAGTTACGGCTGAGCTCTACAAAACCTTCAGCATTGCCGATACTCTGGCGCCGATAGTATGGATAGTAATAAGCAGTAATCTTTCGGTGCATGATATTCATGCCAGTATATATAATCCACGTTGGTTCCTCATTCTTTACGCCAAGATAACCACGATAAGCCACAGTGCCATTCACCCAGACCTTATTGCCTGTCTTCACGGCATCGTAATATTGATAATAGTTAGAACCTGATTCGTTTTGAAGAAGTCTGTAAGTGGAACGGTCGTTCTTCAAGTTCTCTATATCCAAGTTCCATAACAGTTGATGGAAATTGTTTTTACTACGCAAGCTCAAACAACCATTATAAGCATAAACGTCGGAATGATGGTGTGTATAGACGATGGAATAAGCCGATTGCTTGCCATAATATCCATGACGATTGGCCATAAGGAAACTATTAAATAAAGAAAAGTCTCCGAAACGGAGTTCAGCCTGTAAAGAGCCTCCGCCATACTCATCGAAAAGAGGAAGCTCATTTTGTTTGTCAGTGAATCCATCACCACCGAATTGTTCAACCTCACCTATGAAGCCACCATAATTTATGAGTGTCTTATATGTCTTGTCATTCTTCCCATAAGTACTAAACCTCAAACTTTCAGTATTTCTTCGATAGAAATAATCGCCTCCAAAGCTAAATGCCTTTCCAACGGGGAAATAAAATCCAACGGTAAGGTTAAGGTCCATATATGAGTTCTTTTCACGCAAGTCCTTATACTTTGCACTATTAGCTGACGTATAGTCCACCTTTGCCCCCAGCGAAAAGCCATGATAGACATCTACACCAATGGAACCTATCAGGTTATAAGTGTCACGCTCCTTGTTTCCCACATTTGTAATCGAATCCTCCGTCAAGTCAAATGGTTTGCGGGAAGGGTCGATAAAAGCAGAACCTGCCATACGATGGCCATAAAAGTGGTCATAGCTAATCTTGCCATAAGTTACGACACGTTTGCTGAGTCTATAATACGACTCTACGCTTCCACCAGTCTTACTGGCACTTGGCGATTGGTAATAGTCCACAAGCCCTCCCTTAGCATATTGCCAATGAATATCGGCACGCGACAGGTTGGCAGAGGCAAATGTCGTCAGCGAGGCACCATTGACAGAGGAAAGCCAGGGATTAATGTCCCTCACGTAGTCAAAGTCGCGATAAGACGTGATATCGTTCTGGGCATGAAGTCCAAGCGAAGCCGATAAAGCTCCGCTCAGACATATTGCATATAATAGGATTCGTTTCAAAATCGTTTAGTTACTAACGAAGAGAACTCTTCTGACGCTCGTGGAAATCGGTTGTGGAGTTGTTCGTCTCAGAATAGATGATATGAGCTCCATTTTTGATAGAAGCCTCTGCATCAATACCGCTAGGATCGGTAGACGTGCCAACACCGAGAGAATAGCTATACACCAGTTTGCCACTGTTTTCGGTAAGAGCCTCTGTAGCTTCTTTATCCACATTTCTGTATAGCGTATATCCCAATTTATTGGTTAATGACACATAGCCAGCATCAATATCAGAGGTGAAGCGCTTCTTCGAAGTAGAAACTTTTGCCTCGTTATAGACTTCAACGGCATCGAGAATCCATTTATTTGGAATCTTTACGTTAAGATTGATGTTTGATTGAGCCTGTGAAAGTGTATAAACCTGATTATTCACGTCAGCTGCATATTCAGCAGGAGTTGTTCCCTTTATCTGGAAGATGAAGAATGCAGGTGATATTTGGCTGATAGGCCAAGCGTTGGCAATACCGAGACGCACGGCTTTAAGGTAATGTGATGTAGGAATGACATTAGCTACGGAATATAATTTAGAATTGGTGTAACCTGCTTCCGTATCATACATGGCATAATAAGCCGCATTTACAAAATTGATAGAATTCGAATACGTTGCTGTATTATCCACGGTGTTGTTGAAGCTGACTACCACTTGAGAATAGGGCTCTATAACGAGTGAAGTCTGAAAATACCAATATCCATTGTGTGAAGGGGTATAGCTTTCTGAAGCATACGACAGATTGCCAGCGGCGTTATACCAAGTATTTGACGCCTCACCGTTGTAAGGAGATACATATCCTAAAGCGAGATTGTTGATCACAGCTTCCTTACTGCAATTGTTGTATAATATGCAATATTTATCACCATAATAAGTTGTTGTTGAGGTGTTATCCGGACAACCTCCGACATACAATTCCTTTATAATCACCTGATCCGCATTTTGATCGGGCAGATTGAAGGACACGTTTTTCACTGCAGAAGTCTGGATAGTATCTCTTTTGCCGTCCTCATGGGTTATCACCATGTTCCAGGTCTGTGCCTGTACACTTGTTATAAATGAGAATACTGTGAAAAGTGTAAATAATATCTTTTTCATATACATATATTTTTTGATGTTTGTACTACTTGTTGATAATCTTTATGCTCTGTTTAGCTGAATGCAGAATGAAGATGCCTTTTGGCAAACTGCTGAGATTGATGACGGCATTACCATCAGCATCAGCTTTCTCAATGGCCACAGCTCGTCCGTCGATGCTGAATACTGTGACAGGGGAACCAGATTTCAGTCCAGCAAAAGAGACCTTGCCGAAAGCTATTGTAGGTTTCTGAGTAGAGTTAGGCACAATTACATCCTTGATTCCTGTAGAAACTTTCTTTGTAACGAAACGGTATTCGGTCACTCCAGCAAGTGGTGCCAGCAGTGTATCTCCATTACATGTTACGACGAGCGTGTCTTTGCTGAATGTAATTACAGGGGCATTGGCAAGCTCGAATTTCGTCACCGATTCACCTTGCTCCAACACAAGGTATTGCACTTCGATGCTGTCTGTTTCAGAGGCAAACAAGCCCGAGGGTGTCAGCAGAAAGACGAGCAATGCAATCACCAAATGAATTGAATTAGTAAATTTTTGTTTCATATTTTTTGAATTTATGTTGTTAATGGACTATCCTCTTTTTGGTCATTGTAAGAGGTAGTGTAATGTTGTTAGTGCTATCTTTCGAGATGATAATCATACTTTTCACCCCATTGAAAATATACTTGTAGTTAGTGGTAATGAGGACTGAGGATGTGGAAGCCTCATAGATGCCAGGAGGCACAACGAACTTTACCATGCCAGACATATCGGTGCTGTCAACGAAAACGGAAGCCTTGGCATCCTTCAGCTCCACTCTAACGCCTTCGTATGGGTTGATGGAATTGGCAGGATAGCTAAGAGCTACGCTCACCTGACAAACGTCAACATCTTCATCGTAAGAGCAGCCTGTAAACAAGACAGTCGCCAGAATCAGTATATTTAAAACCTTCTTCATCGTTTATATTTTTAGTCTCAATGACAAGCCATAATAATAGTTTGCTATGTAACCGCTTTGAAAAAGCGAAGTATCGATGTCAGTCTGAGAAGAATGCACCTTATGCATATTATTCAGGAAATTATTGGCATAGAACGATATTGATACGTGCTCGCCAATCTCTTTTGTAACAGAGAAGTTTACTGAATAATATTTTGAGAGCCTGTTAGGATTCAACGTATATGCGAAACTGCTTCGTACGCAGAGTTTTGAGAGGTCATTGTATAAAGCCTGGTCGTTCTTCTTTGCCCAAGCCAGTTTCTCCGAGAAGGGAATCAGTGTCGTCGGGTCGTTCCATGTGCTATAGTACTCTGGATAAACTATAACGAATTTGTTTTTCTGAGAACCATCGTACACTTCAGTACTCTCTATATCGTTAGCATCGGCTAACACATATCCGCGTGCACCATCACTGACCTCACATAAAGCACGTTGATAATTATATAGCGACGATTCTATTCTGAGCGCCATAATCATTCTTATCTTAGGAATATGTGTGGTAAACGTGGCATTGAGGTTCACCTGTTTTGATATTCCGCCGTTATTCACTGAGGCTGTTGCCGTATAGGAAGTCGATGTAGCGCTGCATCCACGATAATATCCCACATATTGATACAAATCGCCATTAGTCATCGTACTCGTAGTCCCTGTAGGAATATAGGCGATAAGGCTTTCATCCTTACCTTTATAATAATAGTAGTTGCCATCGAGTCGTAACGAAGTTCGCAATGCTTTGATTTGGGCGAAGTCAACGGTCCATTCCAAGCCATAACGTTTCACGGGGGAAGCATTTACATAATAATGGTTTATGTTGTATGTATTACGCTCTTTGTAAGCAAGTTGCACAGGACTTACAGTGCCTGTCTTATCCGTGACGGTGACCACACCTGTCTGTTGGTCAATGGAATAGGAACGGTTAGCCACGGCAATGCCTATATTTTTAAGAGCGGCTTGATTGGTGAATTTATATGTTATAGGTGTGTAAGATGACACTTCCATATACGAATTGAATGTTTTATTATTGAAAGCCGAGAGCGACACTCGCGTACCTTTTATGGTAAACTCTACACCAAAGTCAAGTTGGTTGGTGTACTGCCAGTTTAGATCTGGATTATAGATTGATTTCGAAGGATGGGTGTAATAGGCATAGAATACCTTATTGTCTGCTGTTGTTCCAGGAGCAAATGCCAACAAGTCAGAATAGGTCGGAGCAGGATAAAGCACTTGGAACGAAGGAAGTTTCACACTTTTTCCCCATCCTGCATGGATGCTGAGGTCGCTCACCAGCTTTTTTCTCTGATTGTTCCAAAAGATATATCTTCCATTGAATCGCGGTGAGAGGGTAGAAACAGTGCCATAATCTGAACCGTTGATTATCGTCATATCGTTGCGCAAGCCTGCTGTCAAATCAAAAAATGAGATTTTGCTTGTAGGAATATTGAGCTTATCCTCAACATAGAAAGCCAAATCGTTCATCGTTGGCAAATCCTTATACTGATATTCTCTCCATGTGGGAGCATATTTCATATCGTCATAGTAATTGCCTTTTCCCTCGTTTTTGCTGGCATTATAGTCAGCTCCGAGCATTATCCTATTTCTGACCTTGCCAAATAGCTTTGACCAGTGTGCCTTGATGTTAAGAGAATAAGTAAATGGTTTAGAGTCAACGAATTCTTTTACATACCAATAACCAGTAGGTCCGAGCACTATTGAGGCATTCGGATTCTCTTCGTAATTCTCAGCTATGAAATATCCCTCCTCTGTAGAATGGATATATGGTTGCGTTGTGGAACTGCTGCTATTATAATAACTTGTCGAGAGCTTATCCGAATAGGACACAGAGCCTTTCATTGACAGATTTGTTATCCAACTCTTGTTAAGAAGCCAGTCAAGCTCGAAGTTACCACTGACTACGTTATCCCGCACCTTGTCATAATCATTCATAACTTCATCAGGGTCAGCCTCAGATTTATATCCACCGATATTGCCCGTGAAACCAAGGTTCAGTGTTAAAGGTGTAGAATTACGCATGAAAACATTCATGTAATGCAGGGTGAGGATGTTACGCTGATAGGCGGTGTGCGGTGAAGCGGCATCGGAAAAGGACCGTGCATGCTCAAATGAAGTATTAAGCACTCCACCATTATTGCTGAGTTCAACGCCCTTGCTCACCGATATCTGCTTGGTATGCTGATTGATTTTGCCTTCGAAAATGAAAGGCGACTTTCCCTTACGGGTACTTACTTTCACGATACCATTGCTCAAGTCACCATATTCCACAGACGGAATACCCGTTACGATTTCCACGCTCTCTATATTTGAACTGCTAAGACTTCTTGTGCTGTTCGACATTGTCTCGTTTGTAGCGGCATTGTTGTCTAACCTAACGCCGTCAACGTCAATAGCTGTTCCAAAAGAGGCATTACCTTTCTCTAGACTGCCACTTCGCAAAGCGAGACGATTATCGCTCATCAGTGTACTATTAACGGTTTTTCCACCAGGCAATAATGTCTGCAAGTCACTAACGTTCAGCGTCTGCTGATTGTCAAGCGTCATGCGGTCTATATTATAAGATGTGGTTTGTGCGTTATCCTTTCGCTTTGCCACCACCTCTACGTCTTCAAGAGCCAAATTGCTTTCTTTCAGACGAATAGTAAGATTTTCGATGTTTTTCTCAACATTGAAAGCCAAAGTATATTTGTTGTAGCCCAAGCACTGCACGGTAAGCGTTGCCTTTCCCTTAGGAACTCGTTTCACCTCGAAATACCCTTTGTCATCGGTCACTGCCCAAAGATCATTGTCATTTATTGTCACATAAGCAAATTCGACAGCCTTCTTATCGCCATCGGAGACCACCCGTCCTGAAACAATGAAGTTTTGCGCTTCTGTTGGTAACATTGCCAGTAATACAAGAGTTATAGTTGTTAAAATTTTTTTTGTGCCCAATCTTTTATTTTTATTATTATCGCCTGCAAATTTAATCAAATTCAATTATAAAAACAAATTATTATAATAAAATGTTAGTAAAACAACAAAATTCATGATATGTTTTAACACACTGTTCACCATTGGGTACATTTTGTATTTAAAAGTATGGATAAAAGGTCTCCATATCTTCTTATGTCTAAGATTCATTAAAAATCTTTCTTTATTATTCTCTTGGCCCTATCATTTTTTCACCATTTCGTGTCCGCTTTTTGAGTAGATGCAATTTATGAACGACTATGAATAAAAAGGAAAACAGTACAAACTTTGATGATAACATCCGAAAGACGAAGGCATCTGTAGACAGTGGCTGTAAGGACATTAAAGAACAGTTAAAAGGACTGTAAAAAACGGTAGATAGGAAGCCCGGCAATAGTCTTTTTGCCACGATTGAGAATAAGGTCGAAAAAATCAAACCTAAACAAGCAAAGAATAAATCGAGGTTGGAAACAAGTTATTGAAAGAAACTAAAAATCCACCCCCGTTCTCGCAACGAAGGTGGAAAAATAATTAAAGATGTCCCCCCGATGGGGAACAATAAAAATTATGTAGTTAAAGTAAAGCGTCATCTCGACGCCCAAGTGTGTAGCATATAACTACCTTTCACCTAGTGGGAAACTAAACTTGCTTTATTACATCAGATCTTGATCAATAACTTCATTTGAAGTTAGTTGTTATTTCCATCAATTCCGACTTGCAATAAGTATATTATGAGGTAGCCATTGTATACTCACGGCTCAAACAATCGCTTTAGCAAAGCTTACATAATTGTTTTTGAATATTACAAATACTATGTTGTTTTCTAGTCTTTCTACTTTGCACTCCATAGGCCATATCCCAATAAACGGCTATTAAATGTCACAGTTATTCCTATTTTAGCAAATCCCAATCTCAAGGCAGAACCATTGTTGATATAAGGTGTACTTAGCCAATAGTCGCCAATAGCACCTTCTTGGCGAAGAGTCCCATTAGTTCCGTAAGAGCCTGATGCAGGAAGGAAGAACCAATTATCGGAAAGGTCTTTTGGCTCTTCAATAGTTCCAATAAATAAATCATTACCGGAGATATTGGTTGAGACCTTATTATTGTGTTTTCTGGTGAAATTTTTCTCGGTGACTATACCAGAACTAAAGAGGTAAGCTTTCTTCTTAAACCACATCCCACCTTTCTCCTTCTCTCCTGTCCCCCATATCTTATTGGCATCCCAATAGCCTCCATTTTGCATATACCAGCTCATCTCGTTATAGGTAGGGCAATCGGCACAACCTTTATTGGCCATAGTAGTTGTTGATACAGTAGTGAAATCATTGCTTATTGTTGTACCATTATAATTATCAGCCATTTCGTGACTGACATAATAGGGTTCACCTATAGGTGCGTCCCATTGATTATAGTTATAATAGATATTATTAGTTGTGATCAAATCCAGATAGTGATTGTCAACTGCATGTTTATACCCAGTCTCGATGTTAGCAGTTATCGGGGTTATTGTATTTTCAGGAAAAGACTTGTCGGAGATTATTTTCTCTATAAAGTAAGTATTTGTGCCATCATATACCTCATAGATACAATATAACGGGACAGGCGTTGACGTCGCAGTTCCTATAGGCTTTATCACTACATTGATTGATTTTGTCTGGTCTGTCGTTGTCGGTAAGATAATGCCACCATTTGCTATGTTAACTTTGATGGTACAGCTTCCATTTGTGTCGCTGACAGGACTTCCTATACCGTTCTCATTAAAACCGAAACGCCCGGATAGGAGATAATTGCTGTTATGTGTTGTGAGAATGATCGATTTCAACAGATAGTTTCCTGCCGTATTATTTGGCCAGCGAGGCATAATGATTAAATAAGCAGCCTTGTGTCTCAATTTAAACCCATAAGTATTAACATTGTTAGCAGCAGCTGTTGCTATACCACAGTCTCCTGTAGCACCAAAATGCACAGTATTTCCAGGTATGGATAATGTTTGTATAGGAGGGATGACCAATGTATTGGCATCGCTTTTGGTAGTGAGTGTTTTATTCGTAAGGTTGTTCTTGGAACTGTAATTTCCAGTTCCTGTATAACGAATCAAATAAGGTGAACTTGTCGTAATTTCCCCTGTAAATAATGCATAAGATGCCGTTTCACTATTATTACTTGCAATCTCGTCGGTCGCATTCACCCAAATCGCATCATTCTTTTCCCAATAGAATGGGAAATTTGCATCTGTGTAGTTACCTCCCATTGAAGTACGGGTTACTTTCTCTCCACTCAAAAAGGTAACGGTCTGTTTGCCAGTTGTGCTCGCAGTTACATCTTCGCCCTGTGAGCAACTTGTCATGTAGAGCGATATGGCAGCAATTGCTGTCAATGATAAATAATTAATTCTCATTTTTTTAAATATTCTCATTTTTTTACTTGTTTCATTTTACGTTACTATTATCGTCTGGAGATTGGAAAATTTTCTTCGCTCTTCCTTCATCTTCTCTATCAAATGAAAATCCATTCCCTTTGACATCGCCAGCTCCGCCATTGTTGGGCCCAGGGATATGACTACCACCAATCGTCATTAATTCGCTTCCCTTCGTTATCATTATGATGAATGGCTGGCCATATTTTTTTAATTCTCTCATGTTTATAATTTATTAAAAATGTTTCGTCTTGGTTCTTATAAGCCGATCATTTTTGATGTCTTGGCTTTCTTTCTCAACCTATATTTGTCTTGATAATCTTCTTTATAAAATCCACCCCCGTTCTCGCAACGAAGGTGGAAAAATAATTAAAGATGTCCCCCCGATGGGGAACGATAAAAATTATGTAGTTAAAGTAAAGCGTCGTCACGACGCCCAAGTGTATAATATATAACTACCCTTCTCTTAGGGAAAAAACTAAACTTGCTTTATTACATCAGATTTTAATAGAGAACTTCATTTGAAGTTAGTTGTTATTTCCATCAATTCCGACTTGCAACAAGCATTTTATGCGGTAGCCATTGAATATTCTCTACTCAAATAACCGCTTTAGCAGAGTTTATCAAATTTCTATCAGTATCATTTTTATTATTTGTCGCAGAGATAGGCCCAAAGGCAGAATAGCACAACCGCGATTGCCATGATTGTAAGGATGACGAACATCACCTTGCCAGCTATCTCTCGTCGTTTTGACGAGGATATGAGCCTTTGTTTCAATACATCTGAATCCTCCCATTTTTCTTTTTCTTTATGTCCCATTTTTTATCTATATTTTGCAGCAAGTCCCATCTGACTTTATAGGTTGCTTTTGTTTTTCTCTAAGAAAATGTCTATTTCAACTACTGAGACGTCTCATCTTCCATAGAGATACAGACATTAAAAACAATCTCCTCACGGCCACGAGAAAATTTTCAATTCCTTTCTATTTCATGTGTTAACTTCCGTCCTCTCTTTGAAGAGAGGCGGTTGAAATATCAGGAACGTGATGAAATTAACATATCCCTGCTTAGTGCAGTCTGCATCGTGCATCAGTGTGGCGTCGTTGAAGTCAAAGTTGTCCCAATATTGGTTAGCCATGTCTTCCATCTGAGACAGCTGGTCTATAATGAACAATGGGATTCCTACCTGCGGCGTATACTTAATTTGCCTATCTCCCTGCGGATTCTGCACATGTGCATGAATGTCGCCAACCACGGACAACATCACTAAGACCCATATGATATTTCTCAAGAGTTTCACTTTAATTTATTTTTTCTTCTTGTCCCCGCAGGCGCAACCAAGTACCTGCGGGATAAATTGTTCTTGCTGAATTGTCGTGCAAGCCTAGAGCAGAGTCAGATTTACTTGAACAATGCCGAGGCGAAGCAGATAATCATTGAAATCATTTATAAATTATGAATTGCTTAAAACTTATAATTCATTTGCGCATAGACTTTTTCCTACTGTGCGTCCCACAAAGTGTATCCATACCACCTGTAATACGGTATAAGGTTACCTCGCTTCATAGTGTTCACTACGGCTTCAGTTGATGAGAATGTCAAGCAACTGCCGACAAGTTGACCTGAATTTGCATTTCTCAACCAGTAGTAGCCGTTGGTCCCGTTATTTGTCAGTACGAGAGCACTGTTGTCAGTTTTTTTATTCTTATAACCATAGGCAGGGAGGAAGAAATAATCGGATCCTGGACTGCTGGTGACTGTTCCGGTGGGAGCTATGGATGTAAAAACTGTTGTAGTTGTGCTCTGAGTGCATTTGGTATACTTTTTGAACCATGCGCCCTTGTTTGTTGAGTCCCAATACCAACCGTTAGCGATGATGACCAGTGCTTCTGCCACTGTTGGACAATATTTGCAGCTGGCTGAAGCATAGACCTCAGGAGTGGTATCCAAATTATCGGCTCTCCGTAAGGGGTTATAGGTGGAGCTACCTGCAGCCCACGAACCAGTGTCATTATAATCATAAGTACCATATGTATTTAGAGTCCACGTACCAGTATCGGTAGTACCGAATGTCTCAAATGCGTCCCACTGCCAATAAATATCAGTCGAGCTACCTTTGTATGTGCGCGTCAAGGGATAGACCATGTTATCCGCCAGTGTATTTTTGAACAATAACTTATTGATTATCGTAGCGCCGCCGAATTTCACGATAAAATCGTTGGCTGGCGTTGGAGTTAAAGCCGTGCCACTCGTCGCTGTGTTCGTTACGGGGATGAACGGAATCATATAACCTGTAGGATTGCTGGCAATTGGCGTGGTGGTTGTATAGCTGGTGCTTGTCACGGCGGTGATGTTGCCGTTTACCGGATTCATCGTTGCCTTGGTATATTCGCTCACCTGAATACTGGTGGCATATCCGGATATGCTTTGTGTCATTGATTTGAACCAGATGTACGAAATCTTGTGCTTCAAAGTGAATGCCAATTGATTGTTTGTAGTGCTGGTAATTAATGCCCATGCCATGATAGGTAGCGGATTGGCTCCATTTTTGTATTGCGCAGTGCTGGCATACGAATATGCCTTTGTGGCATCGAGTGTCAGATTCTTGCCGTCTGAGGTGATGTTGCTTGTTCCGAAGGTAACGGAATAAGGCGTGCCTGAAGTGGTGAATGTGAAAGTAGCCGATTTGCCGTCGGCAGAGATATTCTTCGGGTTGGCTGTAGTCAACTGAGTACCTGCTGAATTCCAGATGTGTACGACATCGGTACTTTCCCATTTAAATGCAGTTCTTCCATCTGTTAGAATCATACGGGTCGCAGAATTAGCATCGTCATAGCCTCCGACCATCGTATATGTTTTCATTTCTCCCTCTTGAGAGGAGGTCTGTCCATCGATGTTACTATCGGTTGAACATGACGCCATGCCTAACGACAATGTTGCAAGAAGGCTAAAAAATATTGACTTTTTCATTTTAATGTTGTCTTTAATTCTATTTACTAAACACATTTTCAGGCTTATCGCCTTCATAATCATCAAAGGTAAAGGGTTTCGCAAGAGGATCTCCGCTTCCTGGAGGAGTACCAGAGTTTCCTGTGTTACTGCCGCTGAGCAATATCACTCCTTCAGTTTCCACGATGTCCACAGTGGGACGCTCGTAGGTCAATAGTTTATCAATTTTCTTGCTTTCTTTTTTCATATTCTTTTTTCATTTAAATTAATACCAAAGTTTAATTGTTTTCACATATTTTTTATGATTTGCTTCCTATACTAGAGGAAGTCTTTTATGTTTCACAATCGACTTTTTTCTTCCTCCCCTTTCGGGGAGACGTGGGAAGTCTTCTTTTTTGTTATCGCTATCAGCTTACTTGTCAATAAATTAATCAACTATTAATTGATTTCCCGTTCTATTGCAGTTTCCCTTTTATTGAATCCCACGAATAATATGTGCCGATGAAATTCCTATTTTTGTCTAACAGAAAGAATGTGGGTGTGCCGAATAGGTAATATGACTCTGCTAGTTTACCGTTCCAGCCTCCCGTGTCGCGCACATGAATCATGGCGGGATATTTCTTTATCATTTCATTGTATTCTTTTACGTCCTCAGTGATGCAGACAGCAATGGTAGTAGTTTTCTTGTCGCCTTGCGATTCTATATACTTCTCCACTTCCGGCATCTGCTCTATGCAGTGGCTGCACGAAGTGTTCCAGAAGATGACAAGCACTTTGTCGCCCGCCAAATCTTTCAGTCCCTTCACTTTGCCATATTTGTCCGTTCGTTTAATATCATACGCTGGCAGGCCAGGAGCGCAGAATTTCATTCCTTCTATTTGTTTTTGTAACTGTTTTCCTGCTTCTGTGGATGGAATCTCATCGGTACACTGCTCGCACTGGATGTAATTTTCATGAACAAACTTGAGCATGTTCATCTGTCCCAGATTCATATACAGTGTTTCTAAATAGGTCATCATATTTGTTCGGATTGTCTCATCTTTGCGGAAGCGTTCCATGATGGTGTCCGTTGCAGTTTCTAGCATTTTCTGTAAATTGTATTCGGTTTTTGTTTTCATCGCTTTTTGCGACTGAACAAAATAATACATCAGGTAAGTGTAAATATGGCCATAATACAAATTGGAATTTTGCAGAAAAGGATTTGCGGTATCTATTCCATTCCAATATGTCGCCTGTATTTCAGGAGATACAGGTTTGTCAACCATATTATTATACTCGGCACGGTGTGGATCGTTTGCAACCAATATGCCTGCGGGCGTACCGTCATATTTGCTGCAAAAATCTTTATTAAGCCTATTGTATTCTGCCATCAGTATGTCCTCTGCGTTTTTCAGATGTTCTTTGGCGGACTGTAGAATAATCTGTCTCTCCATATTAAACAGCGTGTTGCATTGCTGGAGCAACTGATTGGAATAATATGTGTAATCGCAGTATGCCTTATTCTGCTCAGAAGTTATGAAATGAGCATTTGGGGTGTTGTCTTCACGCACTTGCGAATAGTCTAAAGCGATTTCGCTCTCATGCCCAGTGATGATGACTTGCTGATTTAAATAATAACCATCGGTCTTCACATAATAAACGCCCGGCTGAATGTCTGACGGTACTGAGAAATGTATATGTTTGCCATCGGCAGAGACGGTTCCCTTGAGTGCCTCCATGTCTCCGAGAGAAGTGTATTTCATCAGTTGGGCCGTTTTTACCTGTGCTCCCTTGTCATTTAGGGTGCAGTCGACGTGTATGCTATCTGTACCTTGCGCCTTTATTTGTCCGAAATTGACAATACAAGAGATAATGACTAACAACAATAAACTTTTAGATCTCATTATATAATATAGAGGTTTAATGTTCGTGATTATTTTTTAACCGATGCCTGTCTAGTGTAGTTCCCACAGATGCGACCAAGCATCTGCGGGATAAAAAGGATATGTTATTTCATCATAACTTATTTGGCTATTATTGACAACCTGTAGTTGACGCTACGGTTTTAATAGAGTTTACAGAAAAACCGCATGTAGCATTACATTTTGCTTGCATAATACTTTCATAAGCAGTATTATTGCACAGAGAAGAATTCGATGCACATGTGGTAATCGCGTCTGTACCCGTCGGTCCTGTTATTGTCAGAAGGCCGTTCGATATAGTAAACGTAGGTGTTGTCTTAGTGCTGTTTGAGCTCAGCGTAGCGGAATTTGCACTATTAACCGTTATCGAGAAAGTATTATTAGCAGATGCAGATGTCGTGAATACGTAAGTTGCTCCGACTACGGCCATAAATCCGTTACTGAAAGCCTTAGTTTTCGCAGTAGAACAAGTAGGCTCAAATTTTGCGACATACTTGCCTGCATATCCTGAGTTGAAATTGAACCCATGAGTTTCAGGATAGCCATCCTTGGTAGTGGCACCATCCTTAAACCATCCCATAAATACATATCCGGGATCTATCTGAGCCGTACATTCCATGGTGCCACTCAAACTTGTATGTGTTTGGTCTCCGGTTACTGTTTCGTTATTGCCTTGATATTTGTAACTTACTATTGTACCACCACCTTCGGAATTTGTGGTGATTGTCCAGCCGCCTACTTCACCTGTGTAACAGTATATGTTGCCGGCTTTAGCATTAGTCACTAGATAGGAAGGATTGTTTGTTGACCACCACAGGGTGGATGCCGTACTATAGTGCAGACTTAGATTGGTCATACTGCCACCTGGTGCCATGACTGAGACTCCTGGATTTTTCCATACGTTCACAAAGCTTGGCGTTTCGCTCGGGGTTACGTTACCTGTCTTTGCGTCTAAGGTATAGCCGTTTGCACCTACTGTACCTGTCAAATACACGTGACCGTATTTATTGTAATCGTCATTACTACCGAAATGACCGTTAGCTGTTTCAAAATTGAAGTACACGTATGCCAGCTTGTGCTGAAGGGTGAAAGTATTATTTGTCACTGGTGACCAAGCTAATATCATATTGTTCGCATTTTTGATGTCAGCAACAGATTGAGGAACGGTAGCACCGCTATATGTATCCGTAAGGCCTCTTGACACACCGGTTATGTTGACTGTGGAAGTAATACCTACAGTGTAGGTTGCGGTAGCGTTATGCGGATAAGTTACAAAAGCGGGGACTCCTGTCAGGTTACCAGTAAATGTTCCGCTGTTGTTGTCCGCCCCTGTAACTATAGACAAGGTCCCGATGTATTTACCATTAGCATCCCAAGCGTCGATAATGTCGTTACTATTCCACAGAAAGTTTCCGGCAGGTGATGATTCGTGGTACATTCTTGTTACCGCATTGCCGTCGGTGAGAGCTCCCATCCCGCCTGTGAGCGTATATTCCTTTTGCAAGCTGCCGTTTGCAATGTCATCCTCTGTGGAGCAGCCCGTGAATGACAGCCCAGCGGTCAGAAGCATCAAGGCAGATATAAATATATTCTTTTTCATATTATTTGTTTTTATTTGTTTTAATTCCATATTTCAAATATGTTACTAAATATTTCGGATCAATGGTTACCAATATCGGTTGGGGTGCTGGTAGTAGCTCCGCTGCTAGTTGTTGAGCCCGCATTGCCGCCAGTAAGTACCGTGTTAACATCCCAAATGCAAGAACCAAGGTAGCGGTATCTTGATTCTATCGCGCACCAACTTGCTCCCATATTGAGAACCCATCCATTATTAAAGTTTGAGGAGTAAACCGTACTTAACCAATATCGTCCTTCACCTGAAAAATTTGTAGCTCCGCTTGCGCCGTAATAGCCTGGTGCCGGTAGGTAAAACCACTCATTAGGATTCGTGACGGTAGAACCGAGTTTGGCAACACCCGGCTTTGACTGTGCAGATGCGACCTGAGAAAGTTGTGTCACAACGGTGCCACTGATTTTGGCCGGAGTAGTCGCGTCATAGCCACTGATCAGGTTTAATTTTTTAAACCATCGTCCACCTGTCTGAACTTTTATGTTGTTTTTAGTTGACTCGCGGGTATCCTTGAATCCATTCGGGCAATACCAACGAGCATTATCACCATAAGTGCCTGCCGAAAGAAGCCAGGTGGCCTGGTTGTAAGTAGGGCAATATTTGCAGGAATTGCTGGCGTCAGCCGTCGTCTGAGTTTTTTGCGTTGATTCGGCACCAATAGTTCCCGTCGTTGGACAATATGCTTCTGCATCCCATCTGTAAAATTGTGGGCGTCCGACAGGACATGGCCAAGTGGCGTCTGCCGTATAAGAAACGGAATATTGGGGCGTATTTGTAGTAATTTTCCCCGTCAGGCATTGCGCTGTTTTGTCATCTTTTTTCACTACACCAGTCTGCACGCCGTCAGTACCGACTGCCTCGTAACCGTTGATAGGTGTTGCAAGCTGTAGTATTAGCTTGTAGCGGTGGCCGTTTTGGTATGTTGTTGTTTTGAACTTCATATCCATATTATAGGTTTTTGCAACATTGGCATCCGTTCCATTTGGTCCGCTGATGGAAGTGATATGCAGTATAGCCTGGTTTGGGCTAGCAGGATTCAATTGGACAAAACGCTGATAACCGTCCGATGACCACAAGGTATCACCATATAAGGCACCTGAATACAGGGAATAGTCATCCGTTGCACTCTTTTTACCCCATTTCACCGGACGCAGGTCTTTATTAGTAGGGTATTGCCTGTCTGCATCATTTCCATAGCAATTATTGTTAAGAGATATGTCTCCAGCTGTTCCTGTCCCTGTGAAATTTCCATTATACAGATACAAATTCTCCATTGATGCTGCATGTATGCCGTTCAGCGACATAGCAAAACCTGATAAAGGCGTGACACCTGCCTGCACCTCAAGCATCAGTTCTGCATTCAGAGGAGTAAATAAGATATCTGTACTATTGGCGCTGGCCATTGTCGTGGCCGATGTGGCAACATTTAAAACTTTGGTGTAGTCGTCCTTTGAGTTGGCAGCGCGAGTAGAGAATTTCACACCTGTCATGTCGTCACCGACATTGACAGTCGGGAAACCGGCTAAAGAGCCATCCTCGTTCAGATAGAAATAGATGTCATAGCTACCGGTATTTGGTGTAGGCATACTAATACTTAATTTGCCGCCACTGACGGTAAACTCGTCAACTTTCTTTATTGTGTTGCTACCTGCGGCACAAATGTAGGCTACACCTTGACTGCCGTCTGGGATATCCTCATAAGTTGTCGAAGTGGCGCGAGTGGCAGCCATATTGCCTACATCGGTAAATGTGGCATCTACGAGCAGACCGTCAGGTAGGATGACACGTTGGGTCTCTGGCTGTGTTGCCGCTCTGGTAAGGTCATCTGTAGCGAATCCCTTGTTTACCTTGAATACCATTGTGTTTCCATTCGTAACTGTCGGAGAGTTTTCAACTGTATCGCTGCTACTACATGAGGAGAGCGACAGGGCAGAAATTGCCATGACGCAACCTGCCAAAAGGATGTATTTTGATATTTTCATTTTGTTCGTATTTTTAATTATCTACTAAGTTAGAAACCTACGAACTGGTTGGAACCATCTGTCCCCTCCTGTCCATTGTTTGTAGTACCTCCTTCGGTGCCGACATCTTCGTTTTGATAATCTTTGCGCACCGTACCGCTCTTGTCACTTCCTACAAGAAGCGGATTCGTGTTGTCCATGGTGACTGCCGCCGCTATGGGACACTCATACTTTTTTCTCTTTTCCATTTTTTTTCTTTTTGTTTGATATGATATTAAAATTTAATGATTATATCTCTTTATTTTGAATTTACAGTTATTCTCTATAAGAATGTGGCTGTTTTTTTCCCCTCTCGTTTTTTGTTATTCTTTTCATTCGATGAGCTCTTTTTTGCAATAGTTCCCGCAGGCGCAACCGAACCCCTGCGGGATAATTATAAATATTTTAAGTTTTAATCAACCTCTGTCTTGTTTTACAAGTCCATATAATTAGACCAACCGGCGTGGCCGCTTCCAGTGACAGCTGGTACTTTCGTATTATCTGTAATCGTGAAAGAATGGAAGGTTGGATAATAGGCCCAATTTACCCCTTGCATTATGTGTTGCACTGAGGCTTTTACATCCGCCGGAGTATAATTAAGCATATTTGTAAGATGCAACTCCGTCGTGCTATTTGTGCTTACGGATGGCCATAGCTGTCCAGTTAATGTTCTCGTCATAGTAACATCTTTTATTGTAAATGTACCGCCGCTGTAAGACAGTGTCCAATTACCATTAGCTGCTTTATGATATTTAAATACGACATTGTTACATGTATACCATGTCAAAGTATAGTCATGGCTTGGAATGAAACCTGTGAAATCTACATCGCCAGTTCCACTATTCCAATAATTAAAGGCGGCCACCCAGCCGATACGAGCTTTTGTTTGCTCCCATACGGCGTAGAGATTGGCATCAGCATCCGGCATAGTGTATTTTACCTTGTTGCCGTAAGTAGCAGTTGTTGCAGTGTTCGACTCGCTCCACCCCAAGAAGTTATATCCGTATCTCGTAAAGGTATTGTCTGTAAGTTCGGTATAAGAACCTGTTATACGGCTTTCTGATTTTTTCAAATCGTCACCATAATTGGAATGATAAGTTAATGTATGTCCTCCGCTGAATTTCGCTCTATAAATTTTTCCATTATTATTTGAAACACTGGAATTAAAAGGATTGCCATCACTTGTTGATGTCCAGTTTAAACCGCCGTCAGTGGAATATTCCCATCCGGTGAATCCAAATCCCGTCTTCCCTGTTGCTTTTACATATGCATAGTTGTCGCTTGAGGTTGTGGAATTCGTGTTGGCAATGAATCCAAATCCGGAAGGCAAAAGATCCTGTGTGGTGACATTTGCACCTTTAAGTGGGCAAGTCACGGTTCCCTTGTTGATATCTTCAGTCTCATACGTGACACTGTATTTCTTGAAATCATCCAAATTAAATTTCATGACTCTAAGATAGCCTGCAGTGAATGTTTGTGCAGTAGGCAACGTGCTGTAAAAAGTAGTATTGTCTGACAGGACAACCTTCACCTTCAACTGATTGGCTTGATAAGACAAAGCAGGTCTGACGACAAGCATGGAGCCCTTGACTGAACATGCAGTCTTGTATATCAGATTTGTCTCATCTTGCAAACCGAAATCGGTTGTTATAGTGCCTGTGAATGCCGAAGCTGAAGAAAGAGTTGCATAATGTGGAAAACTTGATGCGTAAGCCGTGTTTGTCCAAAGAGAAGCTAAACTTGCGTCATCTGTAGTTCCTGCAACGATATCCTTCCATTCTATACCGCCTGCCAATGGTTCTATTCCCGGGGAAATGTTGAGCCCGTCTCGAACGTCAGTGTATAGCGTTACAGTCTTCACGCTCTTGCCCATGTATGGCGAGCCACTTCCACAGCCGATGACAAATTTCACATAAACCATGTGATGGGTGAAATCCTTGTTAGCACCTAAAGTTATCGTGCTGTTTGATTTTACCATCTGCGGTTCAAGACTGGTGATGGAAGCCATCGTCTGAGCAGACCAATTTGTGCCGTCGCCCTGATCTGCCGCAAGAGTATGCTTAATATTTATACCGTTGCTAGCAAGGTTACGGTACGGATAGTATAAGGTGAAAGCCACAGCAGTGTTTTCCAATGATGAATCAAAGGTCAAGTCGCGGGAAAATTTCGCAATGCTTGCATTGCCTGATTGATTTGTAAGGTAGTCATCATGTAGAGTACCACCTACAGAATACAACAAGCCCATTTTGTCGCCATCCTGCCATATATAGGACATGCTGCCATTGCTGTTTTTGCCTGCATTTGTCATGCGGGTTTGAGCATCGCTCGTAGTCTTGTTAGAGAACCATCTTGAGTTAAAACCTACCACTGGAATATCTTCGCCTTCGTCCTTGCTGGAGGTCAAAGCACGCGTTGTGGCATCATCACTCTGACTGTATTCAACTTTTGCAGTAAATGTCTTTCCGTTACTGTTTTGGTCTAAATCATCATCATTCGTACAACCGGCAAACATTGTTGCCAAAGCTGCACACATAATTAAATGCCTTGTTTTCATAAATTTTTCATTAAAGGTTCATTTCATTTCTCATCATCGTCATTTTCTTCATAATCTAAGAAGTTTCCTTTAGCAGGGGTAATAGGTGTTTCACCTGCTCCCGTACCACTTCCTGCCATCAGATGATTAAACTCTGATAGCACAACAATTTCTACCGTTGGAATTAAATACTTTTTTTTCATTTCTAAAGTTTCCTTTCTGTAAAATTAATATTTTACGTTCTTTCTTTACCATTGTTCCCGCAGGCGCAACCAAGCCCCTGCGGGATGATTATTTGTCGTTATCAGTTAGTAATTCGATTATTCTACCAACTTTTAACAGTTTTAGTTTCACTCTTTCATAACGCTATTGCACTTCCCACATTGAGAACCCGCGTTCACGAGCTTCCAAACCCGCATTACAACTTGTTGGGGTGAGATCTATAATCCAAGCAGTGCCGGTTTCGTTGCCTGGCGTACTCGACCAGTAGTATGCTAATTGACCTACAAATGGGCTGTTGTAGCCATCATGGCAGTAGCATGCTGCTGGAAGAAAGAACCAGTCTGTCGTATTGAAATCGGTAGGAGCTGTCGTTTGAGTATAAATGTATGTAATTCCACTTTGTGTAGTATTAAATATGTTTTCATCAAACGTGGTATTTCCGGCGGCTATTTCATCAGCAATAATTTTTGCTTTTGTCTTAAGCCACGCACCACCTTTTTGACTGTCTGCTGGTCCCCATTTCTTGTCTGCTTGCCAATAGCAACCGCCTTTTAAATACCATGTGATTTGGTTGTAAGTGGGCAACTTATTGAATTTACTGTTAGTAAACCAATCTGTTTTCGCACCTTCTTGCGTGGATGGAGTGGCAGCAGACGTTACTTTAGTGGCATTATAATCATCGCCCATCTCATAACTCATATAATATTCTTCAACATGATTGACATCTCCAGTTGGATAATTAGGGACGCCCCACTCATAGTAGCCAGTATAAGGATTCTTGTTAGTTATCAAATTAAGATATCCATCATTGTAAGCGAGATCGTAGCCAGCCTTGATGTCAGCTGTGATAGGGGTAACTGTACCTGCAATGTAAGTGTGGCTCGGTATGATTTTTTCGATATAATAGGTATTCGTCCCATTAGATATTTCATAGATACAATACAAGGGGAAAGCGTCTGTGCCAGTTGTCGGACAGATTGCTATATTTATGGATTTCGTTTGATCTTTTGCTGTTGGCAAAACGATTCCATTATCTCCACCAGTAGCTATTTTTATAGTGCAACTGCCATTTGTATTCGTTACGGGATCGCCAATGCCGCTATCATTAAAACTGAAACTACCAGAAAGATAATAGCCGGCTGTGTAAGTTGTTACAATCACAGATTTCAGCTTATATGTGGTATTTGTTCCACCTGTACCCCAGCGTGGCATAATAATCAGATAGGCAGCCTGGTGATTGAGCTTGAATTTGTAAGTGCCATCACTCTTAGCAGTAGCTGTTGCCGTTCCACAATCACCTGCCGCTCCGAAATGCGTTGTGCTGCCAAGTGTAGCCATCGTTTGATATGGTGGAATAACAAGTGTATTGGCGTTACTGGTTGTTGTAAGCGAAGTAGCATTGCGCTGATTATAAGAGGTGTAACTTCCTGTACCGGTATAACGAATCTTATATGAACCACCGGTAGTTAGGGCAGGAACAGTTCCAGTAAAGGCTGCAAAGGATTGCTTGGTGAAAGACGTGCTTCCGTTAACTTTCCCTGCGATGGCTGATGAAATGCCATTAGAAGTCGTTCCGTTCGACTGTACAGAATTAACATATATAGCATCACCGCCTTCCCAGAAGAATGGGAACGTCGCATCTGTGTATGTTCCGCCCATCGACGTGCGCGTCTTAGTCTGATTTGTGGTCTCATCGCCACTGATGAATGTTATGGTCTGTTTGCCCGTGGTACTCTCAGCTACATCTTCACTTTGTGAGCAACTAGTCATGCCGAGCGTCAAGACGGTTATAGTTGCCAATAAAAGATTATTCGTTTTCATTGTTTTCATCTTTTCTTGTTTAATTTTACTTTCATTTCACACCATGACGATTGTCATTTATCATTTTCCTCGTCATCAATAAAAAATACGTTATTTCTTTTGGCATCGCCAACAGTTCCATTATTGGTACCTGGAGTGTGCTGACCACTTAATGTGGTCTCCATTAGTTTTTCCATCTTAATGGCATAAACTGATGGACATTCGTAATTTTTTAGTCTTTTTTCTGCGTTCATTTTATTATATTTAATTAAATATTATAGTTCTATTATTTTCTTATTCTATTTAGTTCCCGCATGTGCAACTAAGCACTTGCTGGAAAAATTTATTTAAGTTTATTTTTTACAATGTCCCATGTGTAATAAGCCCCAATAATTTTTCTGTTTTTATCAAGCAAAAAATAATTCGGTGTGCCGTTGACGAAATAGGCTTTGGTAGCAGCTCCGTCATATTTGTTGCCACCCATTTTGTTGTCACAAGTAAAAAGCAAATGCGGAAATGCATTTTTTGCATCTTGATAATTCTTGTCGTTGGGTGTTATGCATATTGCAAGAACTGTTATCTCGTTCGGGTTTGTTCTCATGTATTCTTCTATCTCAGGCATCTGTTCCTCGCAGTGCGAACAATTTTCCTGCCAAAACATCAGTAGCAGGCGATCGCCAGGGATATCTTTCAGTGTTTTATGCTTGCCACTTACATCCTCTATATCTATTTCGGGTGCTTGCAGTCCCTCGGATATTACATTGTCACGTGCTATACGTTGACGGAACTGTTCCGCAAGACTTTTCTCATCTTCATCAGTGCATTGTTCACTGTTGTCTAAGTAGCCGGCATAGAACGTGTCTACAAAGTGTAGTGGCTTTTCCTGATTGGTCATCATAAACAATGCCTCGAGATGCTTTACGGCAAACCCCTTTGTATCTTCATTCCCTCCAAAGTGAGCTAGTATAGTGTCGCAGGCGGTAACGAGACTGTCGCCAAGTGCTTCTGCATCTATTTTCAGACTTTTGTCGAAATAATAGTAGACATAATTCTCTATCACACCTAGATATAGTGGCGTGTTAACTAATTTTGGATTGCTCGTGTCTAATCCGTCCCAGTAATTATTCCGATGAAGATATCGTTTAGCCTTAACAGAATCCATATCCAACGGGGCGAAATGTTGCGGATTGTTCTTCACTAATAGGGCTGCCCAAGTACCGTCATACTGCTTGCAGAAATTTTCAAAATCCTTTTGATATTGTCCACGTCTATCATTAATCTGTTTTTGCAATTCACCGTTCTTTGATTTATGGTATTTCCTTTCCAGCTCGTTTATCAACTTCAGTTGCGCCGTGCTTTGCTTCAGATAGTTTTGATATAGTTTATTTTCTTCCGAAGCGGTGAAGTCCACTGACGTGGAATCTTTTTTTACAGCATCAAGAGTATAGGCTATTTCCTTTTCATTACCGTTGATGATGACGTCGTTCCACCCAGGGGAGATGCGATATACTCCAGGTGTTATGTCGGCAGGAACGGCTATGCGAAAACGCTGGTCTTTCATAATGCCCCCAATATGAGTGACATTATTCGTGGAAGCCATCTGCTTGAATTGTAATGCAGAATATTTCATTACACCCGCATAATTATAGCCCCATAAGCCATTACTCAAATAACGTCCGTTAATGTAGACGCTATCTGATAGTTGTGCCTGGGCAAATACGCAGGTTCCCATCATACAAGTTAAAACTAATATATATGTCCGCTTCAATATTATTTCAGTTAATTCATTTACTTTCAGACAAGTCTGCATTTCGTTCTAATATTCTGATTTTGCCATTTCTAATCAGTTCTTTCAATTTGTTCCCGCAGGCTCAACCAAGCGCCTGCGGGTAGTTTATTAATTTTTATGCAAAATTGTTTTCAATACTCTATTATAGATAAATATCTTTAAACGTCTTATTTGCAAAAACTGCTTTCGCCCATAGCAGATCGTACACCTGCACTGCATCTAACAGCACAATTTTCCGTCAAGCTGTTGTTATATGCAACATTGCCACACATGCTGGCCAGATCTTCACAATTAGTATATGCATTCGTAATAGTAAGTGTGTATAAGCCAGTCGCACTATCGTAGGCTTTTGAATAACCGCTTCCACTAAAAGTGCCGGAATTACTCCCCGTTGGGCCAGTAGCATAATCTTCAAAATAACTGTTATCCCCATTAGGATGAAAAATAATTGTAGTTGTAGTGGTTCCCGAAACTGTAAATAAAGTGGTTGGGCTTGTAAACTTACCTTTTATCGTATACGAAGTACTATTTAAAACGCACTTTTTTACGAACTTGGCAGTATAGGTTGTAGCTCCTGTAATCGTCTGTCCAGACAAAGTGGCATTGGTCGTAAGTAGAGTGCCACTTGCATTGTACCATCCAACGAATAAATAGTAGGAGCTCGCACTTGCTGTCGAGCCTGCAGTCGTTCCGTTTGCAGCAACAGTTTCACTTCCTGAGGTTAAATTCCCTCCTGTTGCCGAAACAATTCCGTCCGTCATAATATTGTAGGTAACAGCGTAAGACGTTGGCGTGTTAGTTCCGAAAGTTCCAGTATACTGATATATGCATCCGCCTGTAGCATTCGTTACCAAAGAACCTGACGGAACAGTATAAAAGCGATCCCCATGATCCCCATATAACCCCATATCTGTCATTGTTGTACCTTCAGGGATTGGCATGATACTTTGTTTACCCCAGATATTCAATCCTTGCAAACTTGTTGCCGTTATCTTGCCATCCTTGGGATTCATCGTATATGAATTGTCTGATGATGCGATATTAGCAGTGATATATGCATGAGTATAAGTTGATCTGGTCGCATTTATTGTCAAATTCAAATATACATAAGCAAAACGATGTTTCAGTGTAAAACTGTTATTATTCACTTCTGCTTGAGCAAAAATAAAATTCTTTGTACTGTTAAGGTCACTCAACCCATGTACAGAAGTGTCTCCACCTTGTCCTGTAGGTACAGAAGAGAGGGTCGTAGAATTGCTTGTACCTATTGTCAGCGTAGTTTTGCTTGCTGGATACGTCACATATTTAGGAGTTCCAGACAGAGAACCGGTAAATGAGCCATCATTACTGCCGCCACCTGCCGCCAACGACATCGTTCCGATATATTTTCCGTCAATGTCCCATACGTCTATCTTGTCACCTGTTTCCCATTTGAACTTGCCTTTTAATGTGGTGCTACCGTCATAGGCCATTCTCGTTGCATTGGCATCAGTGAACTGTCCCATAGAACCAGTCAGCGTATACTCTTTGGCTGTCCAGCTTTCTGATATGTCTGATGCGCAGCCTGAAAACAAACATGCCATGAACACGGTAGCTGCGGTCAATATGATATTTCTTTTCATTTCATTTTAATTTTAATTATTTTAAAATTCACACATTATTGTTAGTGAGTACCAAGATCAACTGTGACTTGTGTCGAAGAATTTGCGTTGCCGTTAGTTTCAGGTACTACACCTTTACTAGTCTTCAGATAATAACGTACCAAATTACCTTTGCCATTGGTGATAGTAAAAGCATCTGAACGTGTTACAGTCACGCATTTGGTTACAGTACCATTTACAAACGTAGCTACTATCGTGTATTCAGCTGATGCTACAGGAGGGACACTCATGTATACGCTGAAGCTTTGGTCTTTCATAACATTGGCATCTACTATTTGTATGCCGCTGCCAGTCCCCTTGGTGTCAAGTGAATATTTTGCGGTGGTACTTCCAAATGTAAGACTACTATAGCCTGATACGGCGGTAAGGTCGATACCGTTTGTAACTGCACCTGTAGCCATCGTTCCACTTGTCGGTGTCATGGTGATACCTGTCAGATAATATCCGTCGAGCGTTGCATCATCACGAATGATGTTGAACTCGGCAACAGGCAACAGACGCCTCATCATCATAGAAATTTTTAAATCAGCAGGACGCGTAAAATTTGAACCAACATCCCACATGAAGTTGTAATTAGCAGCCTCTGAAGTCCAAACATTCGGATTCTTTTGAGTCTGGGTACTGCTCAATGTAAACGGAATACTGTTTTTACTTGTCGCAGCTGCATTATATGGATAATACACATAAAAATTATATAGAGATGCAAAGTGTATTGCATCTGGTGTATTATCAAATCCAATCATATCGGTTTGAGATAGAGTACCTTCTATCACACCTTCCTGCGCAAATCGATTCGTATAAGTATGTCCTTTATAAACAAAAGAATTGTAGTAGGTGAACTTTGCATTTGTTTTACCTTTTGCAATAAAGGTGCCTGATTTCGTTTCATCCCATTCAGATACTATTCCAAGGTTATCACCATCTACCCATGTGTTAACCAAATCATAACTCATGGAATTACGTGTGATTGAAGTGTTGTCATAGATGAAAACGGGATCAATTTTAGAATCCGTTGTTACTTTGTTCGCAATATCATCATTCGTGGTGCAGGATATGAAGGCTATTCCTGCAAGGGCTATAATGATTAATTGTTTTTTCATCTTCTTTAATTTTTAAATGACACTAGTTTTCATTTTCTTCTTCAGTTTCTTCAGAGAAAAAATCGTTCTTCTTAGCTCCTCCTGGAAACAGTGGATCCACACTTCCAGCCAAAAGTTTTGATTCAGATTCCATTCTGTAATTTTTCATTTCCGGTTTTAAATACTTTTTTGTTATCATTTTTTGTACCATTTTATTAAAAATTTTAATTAACTTATTCTTTAAATTCTTATCAATTGAAATAAAAGAAAATCTCAGGTTATATATTTCTTTTTTAAAATCACATTCTATTTCTTTGACCTTCTTCTATTTTCACATGTGAACTTGAGTACCTGTGAGATAAATCAGGGATGCTCTTATTTCTGAATCTATTGTCACATAATATTTTATAAGTTGCTTTTTTATATAAACTTATAAGAACATACCGAAAATTCAGATATTTTCCGGTAATCTAAGATGTACAACTGTCGCTGATGTTCAACGATTGTTTGTTCTTCCATTTTTTCTTCTCTTTTTTCATATACTTTTTATTTATAATATTTATAAAATTTTTTCCAAAACCGGACTTCATTTCACAATGAAGCCGGATACCAAGTACTAAAACTCCCCGAAGGGAGAGTCGAATAATTATAAAATACTTTAATAGGCCACGCGCCGTCACAGCGCCCAAGGCCAAATCCTAAAATGTTCTCTCCGCTGAGAGAGTGTCTATAAATAATTACGTCATTAATTTCAAAAGTCTTTCTGTACTTTTCGTACACGTCTATAAGGCTAAATCCGTTATTCACGGATATTTCACACTATAGCATACACCATGATGCAACCCGCAACGATTAATATCGCTACGAGAAACATCACTACCAACATCATATCAGCTTGTTTCCTTCCATGCTGATGCAATTTTAGAGTTCTTTTCGTAAAAAGGCTCGAGCTATGCTTAATTTCACGACCATAGCTTATGTCCGTATCATCCTCCTTTCTCTTCATAGCGTTGCCCTTTCTGTTTTTTTCATTTTTATGACGTTTTTTCTCACTAGCACTATCCTAACAATTTTGTCCTGCATACGGCAAAGCCTTATCTGCAGAGGATTTCAAGGTTATATCAAGCACTCCACCTATTGGTAATAGGTGTAATGACGATAGTAACTCATTGAAATACAATGAGTTAAAGAAGAAAGTAAGCTGATTTTCCTAAATCAAGAACTCTTAAAAAAGAATAATTTAAAGAGTATTATTTATAAAAAAACTTGCGTATTTTAGAATAAAAATGTAAATTTGCGTCGTTATAAGGCACTGGTCTAGAGTCGGTGTTACACCTATTACCAATAGGTGTAACAGAAACTTCATTTAACACTTTTTCATTGGCTTCTGATACACTATTGTCATTAAGTCCTCTTATATATACATTTGTAATATCTGTCGATGAATGGCCCATTCCTTGCGAAATCACTGCCAGTGGAATATGGAGGGCATAGGAAAGGCTCGCCCAGGTATGCCGAGAGACATAAGAAGTAAGCGGAACATTCAATTTAACCATTTTGCCAATCTTCTTCAACAGGCGATTATGATAATTCAAGGCAGAACAATATTGCCGATAAGCAACGGCAGGGTCCTCACTTGTGATAATGGGAAACAGATGGTCGTTATTTTTCTGATAGTATCGTTTCATGATTTTCAGCATCTCGGAGTTGAGCTCTACACATACTCGATTGCCCGTTTTCTGGCGATAATACTCTATTTTCCCATCCTTAATATGAGAATAGTTCATATTTGCCATATCGGCAAAAGCCATGCCTTGGGCGTAGATGCTGAAAAGAAACATGTCGCGTGCAAGGCAGAGCCGGGTGCCCACCTTCAGTTTCAGTTTTCCAATTTTCTTCACCATGTCAGCCTCAATGGAGCGTTTTTCCGTTTTCACATGCCCTGTATGCGCGTCCAGGAATGGATGGTTGTCCTTTAGTTTGTGGTGCTTTACGGCTCTATTATAGACAGAACGCAGTGAAGCCATGTAACAGGCACGGGTTGTCGGCTTCAGATTATGATGACACATCCATTTTTCAAAGCCTTTTACGAGGTCTTGCGTAATCAGATTCATGTCTATATCCTTATCTCCACAATATTTTCTGAACACCTTCACCGCCGTATGGCAATTGCCTGCAGTGCTGGCACTGATACTGCTACCATTGCACTTATCAACTACACACTCTGAAAGCAATGGTTTAGGCTTAGGGTGCGCGGGACTAGATGGCGGTGTAGTGACAGGGGCTGCCACCACTTTTGGTAATAACTGATGCTCACTTATTGGAGCAGAGAAGTCCTGGAACTTCCTTTTTTCTAATGAGCTTGCAAACTGCCAATGGCCAAGTTGCATGCTGAATTTTATTGATATTGTCATATAAAAAAGGTTTAACTACATAATAATTGATCGCCAGCAAAGATAACAATTTTTCCAAAATATGTATAATAATAATCTACATTTTTATCGTTAATTATATAAGAATTTTTCATTTGTAACCTACTAGTTTACACATATCAAATAATTAGGCTCTTTTTCTGGAATCAATTTAAAGACGATTCATTTTCTAAACTAATAAGAATAGGAAAAACATAATCATAAGGATATAAATGAATAAAGAAATTCATATATGCTTAACATTATCATAGGATATAAAAAATGCTTGCAATCTTACTTTTTTGCAAGTAAAATTGCAAGCATTTAATTTAAATTACTGTAAATCAATGATTTCAGCGGAGAGACGGGGATTCGAACCCCGGAAACACTTTGGGCGTTTACACGCTTTCCAGGCGTGCCTCTTCAACCACTCGAGCATCTCTCCTTAGAATTGTGGGTGCAAAAGTACGCTTTTTTTCTCGGATATCTGCTATTTATAGGGATATTTAAATTTCTTTAATTATTCGAGTCTACCAAACAGACGTTCGACATTTTGGTTGGTTTGATTCGCAATCTCTTCATCATTCACACCATAACTCTCAGCTAACTGATGAAGAACATGGATGAGAAATGCACTCTCGTTACGCTCTCCACGATGAGGAACTGGCGCCATGTAAGGGCTGTCTGTTTCAAGGACAATACGATTCAAGGGTACTGAAGCAGGCAGGTCTTCCCGCAGATGACTGCTTTTGAAGGTGCTCACGCCACCGATGCCTAAACAGAAACGGTCGAATTTGAGATACTCTTGAGCCTCCTTCTGATTGCCAGTGAAGCAATGAAAAATGCCTCCTGGCAGGTCGTTCGCATAGGGTTTCATGATATGCAGCAGTTCGTTTTGGGCCTTGCGGCAATGGATGACTAGCGGCAACTGATATTCAACCGACCAACGCACTTGCTCCTCAAACGCTGCCAACTGCTCGTTTTCAAATTCACGCGACCAATAAAAGTCAAGACCGCACTCGCCAATAGCGATATAAGGCGTGTCTTCAACTGATGGCTGTGAGAGCATAGCCTTCATCTGACAGAGCACTTTCTGCCAATCGGCTTTTACCTCTTCAGGTTGTAAGCCAATCATCGGATAGAGATAATGAGGATATTGATGACAGACGGTCTGCATGGAAGCTATGGACGCAAGGTTAATGGCTGGCAGAAAAATACGGCTTACACCAGCTTCGCGGGCACGAAGGATAACATCCGGCAAATCATCACGGAACTCCTCGCCATCAAGGTGAGCATGCGTATCAATGTAAAGAGGCTTCATTGCGACGGTTATAATAAATGATGCCAAACTTGCGGCACTCGGCATAACGTACTTCAGGAGGTTCATTCTCAAAGTGCTTTTCTATCTGGTTCCACAGTTCCAGCAATATCTCATCAACTTCTGGACGTATCTTCTGTAATTCGGTAGCAGTCTGTTGTGCGTGTTCCTGAAGGGTCTGTTGTTGACGGTAAGCCTCAAGGAATATATCGTAGTGCGTGCTCACCATACCAATGGTAGGATTATAGATTGGCCGCCCACCTTTTTTGATGCGGGCTTTCTCGCCATCGATGACTTTCTGTCCCCATTCTATGAGCCGTTCAGCATTTTTAAGATAGGGTAAAGAAGTAGCATTAACGCTAAGTCCATAGAGAGATAACTGCGACTTTTTGATTTCACCACGTTCACAACAAAGGAATAGCACTTGCAAAAAATGACTCACATACATCATCGCATTATGTTGTGGACGTTCAAGTTTTTCGCTATTACGTGATTGGGTACGCAAGTCCATGCGATATTGCTCGGTGGCAGTGAAAAGTTTGTCGTAAGCCGGTTGTGCCCGATTAAGCGTCTTCCAGTCGATAAACCGATTGCGCACGGTGTAAATATCATTATTATTGAGCAATGTCTTCAAGGCTTTCAGTCGAGCAGCATCGCTCTTTGGTAATCTTCGATATGGCATATATTCTTAGTATTAAGGACTTCGTTATCATTTATTTCTCGCGGTGCATCATCCGATTTGCATAACGGAAAAGTTCCTCTTTGCGGGCATCACCGACATTGACTGCTGCGAGATATTTTCTGCTTTGTTCAAAATAAAAGGCAATCTTCTGCTGGGCAAGCTGGTCAATACCTATTTTATTATATAGTTCAGTGACAGTAGCAATTTTCTGTTGTGCATCATACTGCTGTGCACTAATCCACCGCTGCAACTCTGTCCGCTGAGCATCGTCAGCACGAAGGAAGGCATTAATGAGCATGTAAGTTTTCTTATTGGATATAATGTCACCACCGATGGCCTTTCCAAAAACGGCTGGGTCACCATAGACATCCAAATAGTCATCTTGCAGCTGAAAGGCAAGACCTATCTGTTCACCGAATTTATAGAGGTTGTCAGCATCTTTTTCAGAGGCATCAGCCAACAGAGCACCCATTTTGAGCGCACAAGCCAGCAATACGCTGGTTTTCAGACGAATCATTTCGATATAGTCATCTTCTGTGACATCACTACGTTGCTCAAAGTCGATGTCATATTGTTGCCCTTCACCAATCTCCAAAGCTGTTTCCGTGAAGAGGTCTATCACCTGCTTAAGCTTGTCAGGACGGCATTCTGCCATCATCTTATAAGCCAGCACAAGCATCGAATCACCGCTTAAGATAGCTTGATTAGCATTCCATCGTTTATGCACGGTTTCATGTCCACGGCGGATGTCTGCATTGTCCATAAGGTCATCATGCAAGAGCGTATAATTGTGGTAAGTCTCCAAAGCGCAAGCTGAAGAGAGTATTGACTCGGGGTCATCTTTATAGAGATTATAAGCCAACAGCATTAAAGTGGGCCTAATGCGCTTGCCGCCCATAGATAATACGTAGCGGATAGGCGAATACAGCGTCTCGGGCTTACGATTGTAAGGCAGGCTTTCAAGGTATTCATTCACCTTCTTGAGGATTTCTTCAGATGTCAACATATCTCTTTCTTTTTAAATTTCAAATACGATTGGAACAGCCATAAGCGTTCGGCAGGGCTTGTCATTTTGCATCCCGGGCGACCATTTGGGCATTCGGCGCATCACTCTGATAGCTTCATCATCGAGGTAGGGGTTTACGCTCTGTTCTACTTTGATGTCAGAAACGGAACCATTCTTGTTGATGATGAACGACACCACCACTTTTCCTTGTATCTTCTGCCGCTGAGCTATCGGCGGGTATCGCAGATTTTGAGTGAGCCACTTGGTAAAAGCTGCCATGCCACCAGGAAATTGAGGTATCTGTTGTACGATGCGGAAGTTGACAACACCTTGAGGATTATCGACAGGAGTTTGCGGTATGGCTTTATCAACCGTTGCATCTTTCTGTATACCTTCGCCATTACCCACGAGAATATCACTCGCATTAGGCGATATTTTATCAGATTTCTGTTGTGGCGCATTGTCCACAGCCTTCACATTCTCAGTAATGGCAGGAGCAGGAGGAGCTGAAGGCAACGATGCGGATATCATGTCGGAACGGTCTTCCTTAGGCGATAGCTCCATGTCTTGCGTCATATCGTCAAGCATCTCATCCTCATCATCATAAGCTGGGGGATAAGAAGTATATTCCATCGCTACGAAAAAGAGGGACAAGGCCACGATAAGACCCAACAGGAAGCCCGTGGTCCTCTTGTTATCCAAATCTGCCCTATATGATTTCTTTGTTTCCACTACACTAAAACGATTTGTTTTTCGTTATTAAAACGAATTCACCTGCAAAATTAACGTAGTTATTTGAAAAAAGGTGTATCTTTGCGAAATAATTAGAAAAATTAAATGAAAAAAGTTGTTTTTACCCTCCTATTAACGTTTTGGGCAACCTTTATGATTGCGCAGGAGAGTCAGACAGAATATAATTTCCTCCGTTTGCCAGTGAGTGCGCATGCTGCCGCTGTGGGTGGAGATAACATCACGCTCGTAGAGGATGATGAGGCTCTCATTTTCCATAATCCGGCCTTACTTTCTTCCGTGAGTGATAAAACCATCAATTTCAACTACATGAGCTATATGCAGGGTGCGAATATGGCTTCTGCGGCTTATAATCATGTCATTCGCGAGCGTGCAACGATAGCTTTTTCGGCACAGTACATCAACTATGGAACGATGAAGGAAGTGGATGAAAGCAATGTTCAGACAGGCGAATTCAGTGCGAAAGATATCGCTTTCAGTGGTTATTTCAGCTATCTGCTCACCGACAGGTTGTCAGGAGGCATCGCTGCAAAGTTCATCACTTCTTACATTGGTGACTATAATTCCATTGCGATGGGGGTTGATTTAGGCCTGAATTATTTTGACTCTGAGCGTGAATGGTCGCTTTCATTGGTTGCAAAGAACTTAGGCGGACAGCTGAAGTCCTATAATGACCAATATGAGAAGATGCCAATCGATGTGCAGGCTGGCGTGAGCAAACGCTTTCAAAACACTCCTTTCCGGGTGTCGGCGACGCTCATAGACTTGAATCATTGGAACTATAAATTTCAGTATCACTTCGTTTTAGGAGCTGAAATCCTGATAACCGACAATATTTGGGTAGGTGGAGGATATAATTTCCGCCGTGCCAATGAAATGAAAATATACGATAGCAACAACGATGAGAGCAGTCATGGAGCCGGATTGTCGATAGGTGCCGGCCTCAATCTTGAGCATTTCAAGCTCAATTTGGCTTATGGGAAATATCATGTATCGAGCAATTCCTTCCTCGTCAACCTTGCTTATAGTCTTTAAGAATATGAAAAAAATTATTATAGCAATCGACGGCTTTTCATCTTGTGGGAAAAGCACCATGGCAAAAGATTTAGCCAAGGAAATTGGATATGTTTATGTGGACACAGGGGCTATGTATAGGGCTGTTACGCTCTTTGCCCTTCGTCACAAATTCTTCCATGCTGATGGTTCGGTGAAGACCGCTGAATTGGAGGGAGAGATGAAGAACATCAGCATCCGTTTCAAGTTGAATCCACAGACGGGACGCCCTGATACCTATCTGAATGATGAGCTTGTGGAAAACGAAATCCGCTCCTTAGAGGTCAGTTCCCATGTAAGTCCGATAGCTGCCATTCCCTTTGTACGTAAGGCTTTGGTGGCGCAGCAACAGAAGATGGGAGTCGACAAGGGCATCGTGATGGATGGTCGGGATATCGGCACGGTGGTCTTTCCGAATGCAGAGCTGAAAATCTTTGTTACGGCAAGTGCGCAAGTGAGAGCTCAGCGTCGTTATGATGAACTGAAAGCCAAAGGAATGGCAGCAGATTTTGAAGACATTCTGAAGAATGTGGAAGAGCGTGATTACATTGATTCTCATAGGGATACATCACCATTGAGGAAAGCAGAAGATGCCATCGAATTGGACAATAGCTATATGACTATCGAGGAACAAAATCAATGGTTGATGCATCAATATCAGCTTCATGCCCTTGAATAAAAATCTTTTCACTGAAGAAAATTACCCATTTACTGAAAAAATTTGTCCTGATAAAATTCTGTTCGTACATTTGTAACAGAAAAAGAGACAATTAAGTTTTTTGTTTATGTTAATTTCATAGAAACCCAATAGGTAGTAAGTCGGGCGAAAAGATTATTTTAGGAAAAGACATTAGACGAAATATAGATTATAAATTTTGAGTTAATTACTGTTTTTTTGGAAGGAGTGACTTTGTGAAAAGTTGCTCCTTTGTTTTTTATTGATATTCTGATATCGCTGCAATAGCAGTTTTTCAATTTCTTCAAAAGTGCTTCAAGCCTTTGAATTGTTAATTTTTCGAGTGCTTATCTTGATTTTAGTTGAATATATCAGATTAACTTCTGCATAAAGAAACACGGCTTTTGCATAATTATGCAAATCCAATATGAGGCTCTCGAAATGGCAAGGCTTCATATGGTGAACCCTTGAAAATAAAGTCGCTTATATCGCCCGAAAAGGGCCTTTTCGGCGAGGCCGGTTTTTCAAAAAGTCTGATTTCACCCTCAAAAGCCACTTTTGTCCTTGTAAAAAGCGGTTAATGACCTTGTAAAAGGTGGCTTTTCACCCTCTAAACAACGATTAATAGCCTCCACGTTTGGCCTAATAAGCGTCTCGTTAGGCCAAACGTGCCTATACAAAAGGCCAAACGTCCAATGTCATAAAACGTTTTTGTATATTTCATCAGTAACTTGTATAAATGTCATTAACTATTTTAAGTTAATTCATTAGCCATTTGTGAGACCACCATAGATGTTGTCTTTGATTTAATTAACACAATTATTCGAATTTGTTTCAATAATTTTCTTCAGTCCAGTATTTAATTGTACCTTTGCAAAGTTTTTAATAGCAATTATGTATTACAACAACCATTTCACAACTAACAACCCTCCCGTTGCAGCCTAAGGCTGAGCAACAGGAATAGAGTTAACCCGCTATCAACATCAGGATAGCGCGAAATGGGGAATTATACACTTTTCTCAAAGTTGTTCAGTCATCTTTTTTGATGCATTTAATTAATTTAGAACAACTTTAAAATGAAAAATCTTAAATATATTTTCATGGTTCTGCTGGGTGGAACCCTTTATGGCACGATGTCTTCCTTCGTCAAATTGTCGTATGCTGACGGCTATCATGCAGCCGAAATATCATTCTTTCAAGCTCTTGTGGCGGCAGTGATTCTCGGCACTTGTGCATTTGTAACCCATGAGAAAAGAAAAGAAAAATTTAAATGGCACGATTTCTTTAGCCTAATGTTTACAGGAAGTGCCATCGGAATGACTAATTATTTGGAATATCAGTCATTAAATTATATCCCGGCATCACTTGCAATCATCATTCTCATGCAATATACATGGATTAGCTTATTGTTGGAATGGGCATTGTTTCATCGGCGCCCGTTGTGTATGGAACTGGTTACTACCTTGTTAGTCCTTGTGGGAACAGTTCTTGCTGGTGGCTTGTTTGAAATAGATACCTTTCATTTCTTACCTTTGGGAATTATTCTCGCACTTGGTTCTTCAGTCACTTATGCAATATATATAGTTGCTAACAGCAGAGTGGCAAGGAATGTGAGATGGCAGACCAAGAGCATGAGCATTATGATGGGTTCGTCAATCAGTATATTCATCGTGAATTTTCAAAGTATTGTTTCCACACAATATTTTAGTGGGAACTTTTTCTTATGGATTATTTTTCTAGCTGTTGCAGGAACAACAATACCTACAGCACTGTTTGCTATAGGAATACCGAAAATCGGAGCAGGTATGAGTGGCATATTGATGACCGTAGAACTTCCTGTTGCTGTCATCTGCTCGTATTTTATATTGCATGAATCCATCACCCCTTTGCGTGGTGTTGGTGTTGCAATCATGCTTACATCAATAGCGTTAATGAATCATTATAAAGTATCAAAGTCAAAAAGGAAGAAGGATTGAAATCCTTTTCCAAGCAATTTCTTCACGTTTGGTAGATTCAAGTGCAACATGTAACTTGAGTCTACCTAATGTGAAACTTTCTTGCAGAATGCTTAAACATTGCTGACTTTTTGAGACTTGAAAGAGTGGAGAACACTTGCAGAACGCCTACTTTCCACAGCCTTTTGAAAATTTAAAAATTATTGTTCAATTCGATATGTAATTTCTTGATAATCAATATTTTCATGTAAACCCACCAACAATTATGAGGGTAAGAATCGCTGGTTATCAGCGCTTTTATCTATTTTGTGTGCCTGTAAACTTCTTCCGCGGCTGTCTTGCCAATAATGTTCAAGGATTTCTGGTTATAATGCACAATATCTTTATACCAATTTGTGCCTTCTGACATCCAACCCGTATCATATACGATATAGACATTCTTCATCTCCTGGCTCACTTCCTGCTGCATCTGCCTCACTGCCAGACATCCGTCTTTCGCCCTGTTCTTCTGAAAACCAGTCATAATAATATAAAAAGGAGTGGATCTGCCATATTTCTGTCTGAATCTATGAATGACGTCTTTCAGCGCTTTTTTATAATCAGAGGGCGTCAATTGTTTGTCAAGTATGGCATTGGCATCCCTTTCACCTTGCAGCCATAATATGCCTGAAACCGAAAGATTGCAAAGGCTGATGGCTTTGTCAATCTTGGCTGTTGCATCCTGAAACACTCCACCTGTTCTGTCCCAAGTGTTGTAAGGAGGCAGCCAGGCATTGCGATGACAGGATGCACCACCTTTTGCTGTTGCCACAAGATAGATGTCGCAGTGGGTCAACTCATAGATTCTCTTCGCAAAGGCAGGGCCTACAGAGCCCGTGCCAGCCCTTTCCAGCAAGTTCCATTTCTGTCCTACAGGGTCTTTCAAGGGCTTCATTTTATTTTGCAGAACATCATATTCATAGCTTGGTGTTCCTTTGCAGTCGGTACTTGTGAGAGAATCACCTTGTCCTACTGCATTGCTTTGGCCAGCTATGACGAACAGCATCTTTCCGTTGTCTTTTTTCTGAGCAAAAATATTGATATTGAAGCCTATAATGGCCACGCTCAATATCAATAAAGTCTTAAAATAAATATTCCTTTTCATCTTATAGTTTTGTATTTATGTATTTATTTATCTTTTTCAGTTATCCAATGTAAAAAAGACTATTCCTTTACTTTTTGCTACGAGATTTATAAATACAATAGAGACCTACTAAAATCAATACCGATGATATCGTGCATACAATGGCCTGACCATGGTCAGCCATCAACCCCAAAATGGTGATGATACAGCCGGATGCCGATATGCCAAGTCCGATAACTTTCAAGCCTTGCGTGTTGCCGCTGGTAGCTTGAGCCTCGCCTTCATTAGCCTTTTCTTCAACGGCAATCGGCTCTTTTTGAGGCTCAGCACCCTCATAGACATAGGTATTTTTCTTGCCTGTAATGGCGGCATATATTTCCCAAGCCGTCAAGATGATAATCGGGAAGGCAACACCCGCAAGCATTTCCATTGCCCGGTCAAGCGAGAAGCCTATCGTATAAGGAGTGATGAACTTGAAGATGCCATTCAGAGCCAAGGAAATCAACGTGGCTGCCATGACCGATTTTGCCGTTTGGCGCTTGGAAAAGAGGCTCCATATCACCGGCAAATATAAAGGAACACCTGTCAAAGCAGCAATGCTTATCACCACGTTGACGATGCCTCCCATCAAAGGAATGAGCAGTGCGATGACGATAGCCATAAGTCCGAAACCGATGGTGGAATATCTTGCTATTTTCATCAGCTTGTCCTCACGGGTTGAAGGGAAAAGGCGTTTGTAAATATCATTGGTGAAAACACCTGCGGAAATATTCAATGTACCATTCAATGAACTGGCTGTAGCGAATATCATACCGCCAAGCATCAGGCCTAATAGTCCTGATGGAAGGGCCTGCTTGCACATCAACAGATAGGCGCCTTCATCTGCCAACCCTGCAAGGTCTGGATTGATGGCTCTGTAAATCATAGGAGGCAACATCCAAAGGATAGGGCAGAAGATATAAAGACATCCAAAAAGAAGGCCCACTTTGCGGGCATCCTTGCGCTTTCCGACAGAGGTGTATCTCTGGACATACGACCAGTTGCCTCCTAAGAAGAATAGGTTGTAGAAGGTGAAGGCGATGATAAACAAGGGCGTATATTCTCCATTGAAAAGGTGGAAAAAGCCTTGCGGACATTTGTCGATAAACGAAGACACGCCATCCACACAGTTAAAGGACAGAGGAACGACAATCAATACTGCCGCTGTCAATATCACAAACTGCAGCACATCCGTTACCACAACAGCCCAAAGGCCGCCTACAGTAACGTATAATATGCTGATGGCACCTAATAAAAGAATGCTGTATTGCAAGGGAAAACCTGTTGACACCTCCACGATTTTGGCCACCGGATAGAGAAAAGAACCGGTAGTAAAAACCGAAATCAACAGGAATAGGTAAGTATACATTTTCTGAACATTATGCCCCAGCTTCTTGTTGACATGCTCGGCAACGGTCATTGCACCGGTATCATGCCATTTCGGAGCGATGAACAGGCCTACACCAAATCCCGCGATACACATGGCCGTTTGTATGGTGATGGCCACCCATCCGTAAGAATAGGCAATAGAACCCCATACAACGAAAGTCCCCGCAGAGAAAAAGCCCATAAACAGAGACAGTCCGCTTATCCACCAAGGCACTTGCCCGCCAGCGGCAAAGAAGCTTTTCATGTTCTTTCCACTGCTTGAAAAAGACAGACCAGCCAGAAGAATTCCAGCCATAAAAACGCCGATTGTGATGTAATCCAGTAAATGCATGATTTAAAATTTTCTGCAATTTTAATTATAAAAATCGAATAATGCGATTGTTTTTCATAAAAAATGCCTGCAAAACGCGTTTAAGATGTGAAATCGTTTCCGATATGCCATTTATAGAAAATTCCGCAATTACTGTTGAATTATTTGTTTATTTCGTCTTTTTTGTATAATTTCGCCACTAATCAAGAATTAAATCTGGAATTATGAAAAGAATAACGATTAAGGATGTTGCCAAAGCCCTCAATATTTCAACCTCTACAGTATCGCGTGCTTTCAATAATAAGTATGATATACAATCGAGTACAAAAGATGTCATCTTGGCAAAAGCAAAGGAGATGGGGTATAGCCCTAATCCGATAGCACAGGGATTGATAATGCATAAATCCTTTATGGTAGGTGTCGTTGTTCCCGAATTCGTTAATAGTTTTTTCCCTCAAGTCATCATGGGCATTCAGAAAGAACTGAATGAAGCAGGTTATCAAGTGTTGATTATGTCCTCCAATGAATCTGCTCAGATGGAAATCAAGAATGTACAGACCCTGGAGAAGAATAATGTAGATGGAATCTTGATATCTTTGACGCATGAGACGAGGGACATTTCTTATTTTCAGACCTTACTGGATAATAATATCCCGATAGTGCAGTTTAACAGGGTTAGCCAAAAACTGAATACCCCTAAGATAATCTTTGACGACTGTTATTGGGCAGAAAAGGCAACGGAACACCTTATCGAGCAAGGCTATAAGAAAATTTTTCATCTCGCAGGTCCGAATAGTCTCATTGTGACGCACAATCGTATCAAGGGATATACCAATGCGATGAAAAAGCATCATCTTAAATGCGATTCGACTTGCATCTTTGATTCGGGCATCTTTATAGAAGATGGAGTAGCGGCAGCAGAGAAGATTATAGAAAAAGGAGATATTCCTGAAGCCTTCTTCTGCTTTAACGATCCTGTTGCAATCGGAGCAATAGAGAAATTCAGAGAGAATGGTTACAAGATAAATGAGGACATTGCTTTCGTCGGATTTACAGAGTCGAGAATCGGAAAGCACATGAGCCCGGGTCTTACGAGCGTGGAACAACCAGCAGAAGAGATTGGCATCACCGCATCGAAAGTGCTGTTGAAAATGTTGCAGACGAAGAATTTCAATAATAACGATTCTATAGTCTTGAATGGGAAATTGAATATAAGAGGGTCATCGATTAAGCAATAAAATACTTAATAAGGCCGACATTGCCGTCAGAAATAGATCTACCATACCTGAAAATCGGCACCTGCTTATTACTTTGAAGACTTGTGGCATGAATGAAATATTCAGACTATACATTATATTGATGTATAGCTGTAAGCCTTTTCCTGTATATAAAAACGTTTCCGTAAATAAACGGGCCTTTAAATTAAGATTAATCCCTAAAAAATGAGATGTTAATGGTTTTTTCAATAATATTGCATAAAAATAACCAAAAGGTATAGGATATGTTGATACGTGAAAAGACGAAGGAAAGGCTTAACCCTCAAGTAAAGATTGATGTGGATTTGGCTATTGTCGGTGGAGGGCTGAGCGGTCTCTGCTGTGCTGTAATGGCCGCACGCAAAGGTATAAAGGTGGCATTAGTTCAGGACAGACCGGTATTGGGCGGTAATGCATCAAGCGAGATAAGAGTATGGGCACTGGGTGCTACTTCTCACATGGGTAATAATAACAGGTGGGCTCGTGAAGGCGGACTAATCGATGAGATTATGGTGGAAAACCTCCACAGGAACAAGGAAGGCAATCCGATATTGTTTGATGCACTGCTTTTGGATAAGGTCTTGGCAGAGCCTAACATCACATTATTATTAAATACCGTAGTATTTGAGGTACATAAGAAGGACGACCGAACCATTTCCTCTGTGTCTGCTTTCAATTCCCAGAACTCGATATTCTATGAGATTAGCGCCAAACTGTTCAGTGATGCATCGGGTGATGGTATAGTCGGATTCCTCTCAGGAGCATCCTATCGCTTCGGAGCAGAAGAGGCTTCGGAATTCAATGAGGGCTTTTCACCCTCTGAGAAATACGGGCAGTTGTTAGGGCATACCATATTCTTATATCCCAAAAAAACAGATCATCCTGTTAAATATGTAGCGCCTGAATTTGCTCTGAAAAGAGATAGGGTAATACCGAAGATTCATCAGATTAATCCTAATCAGTTAGGTTGTAATTACTGGTGGTTTGAGTATGGCGGAAGCATGGACACAATAGAGGACACTGAGAAAATAAAATATGAATTGTGGGCTGTCATCTATCGTGCTTGGGATCATATCAAAAATTCAGGATTATATCCAGAAGCAGAGAACATGACCTTGGAATGGGTCGGCAATATACCTGGTAAAAGGGAAAGCAGACGTTTTCAAGGCTTGTATATGATGACACAGCACGACATTGTCAATCAGACTGTTTTTGATGATGCCATTGCTTATGGTGGCTGGGCTATCGACTTGCATCCTGCTGATGGCGTATATTCCGAATTACCCAGCTGTAATCAGTTTCATGCAAAAGGCATTTACAGTATTCCATACAGAAGTTATGTGAGCAAAGACATCGACAATTTATTCTTCTTGGGCAGGCTTTTGAGCGCATCGCATGTCGCCTTTGGCTCTACACGCGTCATGATAACATGTGCTCTTGGAGGACAGGCTATAGGTACGGCTGCCGCTATGTGTATCAAAAACCAAATTCATCCCGCTGATATTCTGAAAGATGGAAAGATAAAGAAACTGCAACAGCAATTGTGCTATGATGGGCAATCAGTCCCATATATCCCGATTTCTCAAAAGGATAACCTGGCAAAGAGTGCCAAGGTAGAAACGAGTTCCACTTTGGTTTTGCAATCTCTTCCTTTCTCTGGAGAATGGATTTCCCTCGATTTCTCAAGAGGAATGTTGCTGCCACTCAAGGCTAATACTCCTTATACGATAGATTTTATGACATCGTCGTCAATAGATACAGAATTGACTATTGACTGGATGGTGCCTTCTAACGTCAATAATTATACTCCTGATGTGTTGATAGAGAGCCTTACCCAACCTGTATATGCAGGTCAGCACAAGTTGCATCTTGAATTTAAAAACAAGATGAAAGAAACTCAATATGGCTTCTTCATCATCAGAAGAAATGAAAATGTGAGCGTAGGGTTGAGTCTCTACAGATTATCAGGAGTTCTTGCTGTGGCCAACAAGTTTAATTTGGCTGTCAACAATCGGGGCAAACAACTCCCGCCAAATGATAGCGGCTTTGAATCTTTTGAATTCTTTACACCCGATCGTCGTCCCGCTGGCAAGAATTTAGCATTTAGCATTTCGCCTGCTATTGATTGTTTCGGAGCAGACAACCTGACCAATGGATATGTACGTCCGCATATCAGTTCAAATGTATGGCTATGCGACCTCGATAAAGTCGATGGATTTGTAAAATGGGAATGGAGTTCTGAAACCTCCATCAGTACCGTCCGTCTGTTCTTTGATAACGATGCTGACCATCCAATGGAGACAATACAGTGGAATCATCCTGAAAGCCACATGCCTTTCTGTGTATCTCAGTTCTCTTTTTATGACGACCAAGGCAACTGTTTATATAAGGTGACAGATAACTACAAAACGATATGTGATATTAAGTTTGATAAACCTGTTAAAACGAAGAGTTTGAAGCTGCAATTAAAGCAGAATCTTGCTAATGTGCCAATAGCATTGTTTGAGGCGGAAATTCATTAAGATGGTTTTTATGTGCAGTCTATATAAGGTCTTGATATTTATCATGGCGATTAGTTTTAATGTCCATTTGCAGATAAAATAAACTTCCAAATATTTGCATTATTGGATAAAAATTTATTTCTTTGTCACTAAATACATTTAATTCATGAAATCTAATCTCAAAAGAGTCCTTTTCAGTATGCTGTGCATCTGTACTCTCTCTGTCAGTGCGCAAAATACGATAACCACGCCTTTAGTCAATCAGGCTGGATACAATCTGAATGAATCCAAGCGATTTGTATGCTATGGTGCAACGGATGGTACACCTTTTTATGTGATTAACACCAGAACTGGCAAGACAGAATACACAGGAGAAATGATATTCAATCAAGGCTGGTTTACTGATTTTAATCCAAGGACAACAGATGAATTTGTCATAGAGGTAAAAGGTAAAGGACGTTCGGTTCCTTTTTGGATAGCTGACCATCTCATGGAAAAAGAGTCTTCTAAATTAGCTTATGATTTCTTTATCGATGTGCGAGGTTCAGAAGACCCGGTACACTCGGATGAGGCTCATGTCTATGGAGGAGGTCCTTCCAGAGACCAGGGTGCATTCGGTTTGGAGGCTTTATTTGAGGTCCTTTATTATAGTTCTAATCCAGCTCTCTTTGATAATTGGACCGAGGAATTAGGAAGTAAGAAGACTCCGGACTTGATAGACTTGATGTTATGGCATGCTGAGTTTGCATATAATCACCTGCATTTTAATGGGCCTATCCTCACTCGCCATGGTACACTGGGCTATCCTGGCCAACCACGAATGATATATGATTATTGGAATACGCTTGACCATCTTGCTCCTATCTGTGCAGCCTATCATACATTTCTCAAACCTTATTTGTCTAAGGAAAAATATGAAGCCTATCGCAAGGCATGTCTTGATAACTGGGAGAAATACGACCGTCATAAGGTAGTAAGATATTGGACATATAGTGTGAAATGGGTAGATAGAGGATTTCAGGAATTTAATGAGATGGGAAATGCTTTCGGGCAGTCGGTATTCAGTAATCTATTCATGTATCTATGTGAGAAGAATGAACCGAATGGTAATCCTGAGAAGTTCCTGAAATATGCACAGGAAAGTGCTCAGGATATTATTGATAACTGGGATTTCAACAATCCGCGTCATACTTGGTGGATTCGGAATGCCGAACATATTACTCCACAGGCATTGGAATTTTTCTTGATGGTGGCACCAGATAAAGCACCAAAGGGAACACGAGAAAAATTGGCAGCATGGGCAAACTATATCAAGCAACATTGCAACAACTCATGGCAGTATCGTAGTCATTCTGAAACAGAGATGGCTCATCCTGCAACAAAGGAACTTGGAGGTGCTCCAGCATTGGGTGGCAGCTTATTTGCCGCAGCTAAACTGTTGAATGATTCTACATTACGCAGTTTAGGCTGGTCGCAGGTTGACTTTGTTTTTGGCGTTAATCCAATAGGGGCGCATCTGGGCAATAAGAGTGAAGAACGTCTGGCAAAGAACGGATATTGGGAAGGTGTGGAAAATGGATGGCCTGATTCTCATCCTAATGGTTATGGTAAACTGGGCTCCTGTCGCGGAACTCTTGATGGCACGCCGCTTAACGGACAATTTCCTGAAATGAAAGGTGATAGCCGTCAAGGTGGTAAAGATAATATCACAGGTAACTGTTATGCCACAGAGGGCTGGGCTATATCTAATCGTGGATGGATGGCGACGATTACGTTCATGACACTTGGAGATACGCAACTGTCAGTTACAGATGATAAAGGTAGTTTAATCACCGAAGCAAAAACGGGCGACAAACTGACCATCTCTTTGAAAGCAGCACTCAACATCAATTGGGACAAGAAAGATAAAGGATGGATAGAGGTATATTGCGATGATGGAAATATACAAAGAGTGGCTTTAGAAGAGACTGGAAATAATACAGGTATATTCGAAGGCCGATACGCTATAAAAAAAGAGGATATAGGAAAAACGCTCACGTTTAAATACGGTTATTACGGTTTTGGTGCAGAATATAAGGTTCATGTGAAATGATAAGTATCAAGAACTGCAAATAAAGTAATGGTAATGAAACAGTAAGCAACGGTTCTTGTGCAGACTTTGATTGGTTCGAATACGAGTAATTAATTAGATAAATGAAAAGAAAGTTATTATTAGCACTATTTGTCAGCATGGCAACACTCGTTGATGCGCAAACAATTTATGTTTCCACAAAAGGGAATGACCTTAATCCTGGTACGAAAAATCAGCCTGTGCTTACTTTTAGGAGAGCACAGCAACTGGCCAGAAAGCAATCTCGTACTGAAGACACAGAGGTTATATTTGCTCCAGGCACATATTATCTGCCCAATACGCAGGTTTTCACGCCTGCTGACAATAAGGCCGAGGGTCACAAGGTCATTTATAAATCAGAGAAAGAAGGAACGGCTGTACTTAGCGGCGGTCGGCGTTTGAACTTGAAATGGAAACCTTATAAGAATGGAATATTCGTAGCCACTACTCCTACTGGGATTGTAATGGACCAACTGTTTGTGAATGATAAGCGCCAGCGCATGGCTCGTTATCCCAATGCCGTACCCGGCAAGATTATTGATGATACATGGGATGCAAATCCTCGAATCTCGGTTGATAGTGTAAACGATGCACTTAATCCCCAGCGGATAGCCCGATGGAAGAATCCTGCGGGAGGTTATCTTCATGCCATGCACGAATATTTATGGGGTGATATGCACTATCTCATCAAAGGCAAGAATGCTGATGGAACATTGATTCTTCAAGGTGGCTGGCAAAACAATAGACCAAGCAAAATACATCCTGCTTATCGTTTTGTGGAGAATATATTTGAGGAACTTGATGCCCCAGGTGAATGGTTTTACAATGCCCCGCAACATCGGCTTTATTTCATGCCTGTGAAGGACATGGATATGAACAAAGCAAAGGTGGAGATTGTCAATCTGAAGCATTTGATTGAATTTAAGGGTAGCAGTGCAAATCCTGTGAAATCCGTTTGCTTGCAAGGATTCGTGTTTCGTCATGCCGCACGTACTTTCATGGAGGATAAGGAACCCCTGATGCGTTCTGATTGGACCATCTATCGTGGCGGTGCAGTCTTCTTGCGTGGAGCAGAAAATTGTACGATAAAGGATTGTGAGTTTGACCAATTGGGGGGCAATGCCATCCTTGCGAGTGGATATAACAAACAACTCACCATTGAAGGATGTTACATTCATCATTATGGTGCAAGTGGAATTGCTTTTGTTGGTGATACAACGGCAGTGAGGGTGCCACAGACGTTTGCTCATCAGATTCCTTTCGACAAGATGGATTTCACTCCAGGGGTGAGGAGTAATGATTATCCTCAAAATTGTCTTGTTGGGAATTGTCTTATCACAATGATAGGGAGAGACGAAAAACAGACAGCAGGCGTAGAGATTTCCATGTCTTACGGCATTCATGTCAGCCATTGTTCTATCTATGATGTGCCTCGCGCAGGAATTAATATCAGTGAGGGAACTTTTGGTGGGCATGTTATCGAGAATTGCGATATTTTCAATACAGTATTGGAGACAGGCGACCATGGCAGTTTTAATTCATGGGGACGGGATAGGTTTTGGAATGCAGACCAAAAAGAGACGATAGAACAAGTCGTTAAGCATAAAGACCTCTCTAAACTGGATATGCTCGCTCCGAACACTCTACGCCACAACCGCTGGCGTTGTGACCATGGAAGGGATGTTGACCTTGATGATGGCTCATCAAATTATCATATCTATAATAATCTTCTGCTCAACCATGGATTGAAACTGCGCGAAGGTTACAACCGTGTAGTGAAAAACAATATTATCATCGGTAGCGGCATTCACCCTCATTGTTGGTATCCTAATAGCAATGATACCATAGAGCATAACATTATTATGAAGCCTTATTTGCCTGCGGTGATGGAGAGAAATATTTCACCGAAGGGTAAATGGGGGGCGATGATAGATAACAATATGTTCTTATGTGACGCTAAGGACCTTGCACGCTTTGCTGTGAATGGGTGTGACAGTAATTCCGTCTTTGGAAATCCTATGTTTATCAATCCCGCTGAAGGTTATTACCGCGTAAAGGATGATTCACCTGCATTGAAGATAGGCTTTGTTAATTTCTCCATGGACGACTTCGGGGTGCAGAAACCTTCATTGAAGGCTATTGCTAAAGCACCTGTCTTGCCTGATGCGTTGGATATTCCTTCGGTGGCTGTAAACAAGAAATGCTCTTATGCTTGGATGGGAGTGCCGTTGCGTGAACCTGTTGGTGAAGAGATGTCTGCTTTCGGTGTGGGCTTTGATGAAGGAGGTGTTCTCTTGACAGTAGTTGCTGATAATACACTTGCGGCTAAATATGGATTCCATTCTGGTGACCTTCTTCAAGGGGTGGATGATGTTAGAATCAAGACCATCCAGCAATTGAATGATTATCTTTCTAAAGAAGAGGCGAAACTCAAATCGCATCGTTTCACCGTGATACGCAATCAGGGAGCCGTACAGATAAAGATAAAAGAGCGGATACAACCGATTCAATAACCGATATGATATAAAGCACAGAAATATGAAAAACAGATTTAGTAAATGGCAACCTTTAATGGGCCTTTTGACTTTGATAGTGACCTTGTCCTTTTGCATGGAAACAGTAGCGGAACCCGCTGCAAGAAGCTTCAATCAACCGAAACTTCAGTGGTGGCAACAGGCACGATTCGGAATGTTTCTTCATTGGGGACCTGCTTCCTTGACAGGCAATGAAATCAGTTGGTCACGTAATCAGTATGGCATTAACAAATATGATTCCTTGTATCTACGCTTCAATCCTGTGAAATTTGATGCCGAGAAATGGGTGGAGACAGCCCGAAGTGCAGGCATGAAATACATGGTTCTCACGGTAAAACATCACGATGGTTTCTGTATGTGGAATACGAAAACAACCGACTATAATATCATGAATACCCCTTATGGAAAGGATATTTGTAAGCAGTTGGCGGATGCTGCCCATAAAGCTGGAATGCGCATCGGCTGGTATTTCTCACCTGCCGACTGGAAAGACCCTGACTGCCGTAATCCCAAGAGCAATGCTGTCTTTGAAAAGCGAGTGCTGGAACAAATCAGGGAACTGATGACGAATTATGGCAAGATTGACTTATTGTGGATAGATTTTGAAGGGGGAGCATCGCCTGTAAAGCCTAATCTGATTTATGATTTGGCAAACAAATTGCAACCGGGCATTATTGTTGACAACCGTCTGGATGTTCTTCATTCGGATGAATCTCACAGTTATATCGGTCCGAATGGGGACTATGCCACGCCTGAAGGCTTTATAGCCGGTTATGGAGCAGTGCCATGGGAGACGTGTACAAACTTAGGTCATCAGTGGGCTTGCAAATACAATGATACTCCACGGCCAATCACTGAAGCGGCAACAACGTTGCTGAGATGCGTTGGTGGCAATGGAAACCTGCTGCTCAACGTAGGTCCGGATAGTCTTGGACAGATACCTACTAAATTTGAAAAGAGTCTTCGAGACTTAGGCCAATGGATAAAGCCTATTGGCAGGTCTGTCTATGATACGAAAGGAGGCCCTTATACTCCTACGCAAAACTATGTTTGCACCTATAGGGATAAGTCGGTCTTCTTCCATATCTTCAAATCGGATAATGACACCATCGTCTTACCACCTCTTGGAATCAAAGTTTTGAAAGCAAATATCATCAATGGAAGTCCCGTCAAATTCCGTCAGACAAAGAAAAACTTACAGTTGATATTGCCTGCCGAACAGCGCACAAGGATTGCCACAACCATAGAATTGACTTTGAGCAAATCGGCCAATGGCATCGGTATCATCCGTCCCTTCTCCACGACCCATTCATTGGCCTATAGCAAGAAGGTGACAGCCTCCAGTTCTGTTGGCCAGTTCTTGCATGATGCAACGGCCGCCGTGGATGACGACCCGAATACATTTTGGTTGTTAGGAAGGAAAGATTATACCAATTGTGACAAGTATTTCGGCACTAAACTCCACTATGCCGACCGCCATAAAATGAATGAGATATTCTGCAACAATGGTTGGCTGGAAGTGGATTTAGGCAAAGTTCAGACGGTTGGGCGTGTGAAACTGATGGAAAGGGTCATGTTTAAATCTGCGTTTAAAGGTTTTGAAATTCAATACAAGAAAGGAAATCAGTGGGTGACATGGGTGACTGACACCGCAATGGGCAACTGGGAGAGAGAACTTCCACCGGTTAAAGCCCGCTATTTCAGATTGGTCATTCTTGATAGGGATTATATGTCTGGCGTCAGAGAATTCCAATTGTTCCCTCCATCGAAATAATAAGGGCTTTCTGATGCAAGTTAGTTGAATATATCAGATTAACTTTTGCATACGGAAATGCTGTTTTTGCATAAATATGCAAAAACGATATGCGGCATTGAAAATGGTGGGGCTTCACATAGTGAACCTCTGAAAATAAAGTGGCTTATATCGCACTGAAAGGGCCTTTTTGGCGATAGCGGTTTTTAAAAATGTCTGATGGCATGCTTAAAAGCCGCTTTCGAGAGGGTAAAAGATGGTCTTTTACCCTCTAAACAACGATTAACAGGCTTCTCAAATGCCCAAATAAGCCCGATATTTAGCCAAACGTGCCTCCTCATTTGGCCAAATGTGTTCTATCGGTAAACGTTTTTGTATATCCCATTAGTAACTTGCATAAACGCCATTAACTATTTTAAGTTAAATGGTTAATGGCTTTTATCAGCAAGTATAATGCCGAATTCCGTAATAATCGTTCAATTTGAGTTCTATTATTGACCAATTTCGGGCAGCAATAGTATGAAATCAAGCACTTAAATCGGGAACGGTTTCGTGGATAGAAGGCATTTCAAGCGTGTTTTTATACTGATTATTTTTTTAATTGACCGATATTTTATAATATTGCATTTACAATTAATCTGAATCAAAAACCAATAAAAAGATATGAAAAAAATTCATTTTCGACATAGTTTTCAATGCTTGTCATTTAGCCTCCTGATGAGTGGGGCCCTGGTAATGAGCATCTTTGCTTCCTGTAATTCATCGAGATTTATCCCTGGAGAGAAAGAAGCATTGGCCGATATGGTGAGCCCGATTCCCATGAACAATGTGCAGAAAGACTCTGCGTGGAACATTTGGTGCGGTACGATGGTGAAAGGCTATGATGGCAAATATCATCTTTATTATTCCCGTTGGCCACGACGGGCAGGCCATGAATCATGGGTAAGCCATTCGCAAATTGCCTATGCCGTGGCAGATAAGCCGGAAGGTCCATATCGGGATGTGAATGTGCCGCTCCCTGTTTATAATGATACGGCCTGGGATGGAGCCATGGCTCACAACCCTTATGCCATCACGGTGGGTGGCAAATATTACCTCTATTATATTGCAACAAAAGGAACACGCCTCGCCGCAACCGATAAAATCGTGCCTTATGGTGAGGAATGGTGGAAACGACGGGACAGTGAACGAATCGGCGTGGCCGTTGCGGATAACCCTGCAGGCCCATGGAAGCGGATGAATGTACCGGTTTTAGATAACAGCAAAGAAGATACCGCCTTTGATGCAATGTGCGTAGCCAATCCTGCCGTTTGTGTTGGGAGGAATGGAAAGATAGTCATGTTGTATAAAGGGGTATGCAAAAACGGGACCATTCATGGTGGAAAAGTAAGATTCAGCGTGGCTTTTGCCGACTCTCCAGCAGGCCCTTTCCGCAAGACTTATGAACTCATCTTCCAGCCGAAAGACCGGAAAGCAGGCATGGTAGCCGAAGATCCCTTCCTTTGGTATGACAAGAAACTGGATAAATATTATGCTATCACGAGGGATGTCATCGGTCAGTTTACGGGAGAAGTGGGCGGATTGGCTCTGCTTCAGTCAGTCGATGCCATCCACTGGGTGGCAGTAAAGCATCCGAAAGTTGTGCCGACAAACCTGAAATGGACAGATGGAACAGTCTTTGATAAGGATGCCAGCCATATCGAACGCCCTTTCCTGTACTTTGATAAGAGTGGTCGTCCCGTCTTGCTTTTCGGTGCTATGGGTGAAAAGCACAACGGTATCGAGCGCGAGCATAGTTTCAACGTGAGGATACCCTTCATTAGTAATGGGCCAATCTTTTAAAATTCGGATTTCAGAGAATAGCAGTATCCCGTTTATTTGACAATCTGACCATAAATATTGACGGGATGACGCTCGAAAGGATGCAATATTTGGTCAAGCAAGATGGCAACCTGACCACGCGTCAGATAGTCGTTTTCGCCTTGAATAGGAGTGCCTAAGTCATTCAAGATTTTGCTTATCCGACTGTAATTGATGTTCGGATGCTTGATGTTGTCAAGTGAACCAATCTCTTGGAGAATAGTTATGAATTCTGTGGCAGTGACGAGCGATTTGTCTATTTGCAGAGGTTTGTATCTCGGATAGAAGTCGGTGAAGGGCTTCAAATCACTGTGAAGAAACAAAGTATCGATTTTCAGCCACGTCTGGTTTTGCCAATTGACATGGCGCCCTTCACCTTGCAATAGGCCAGTTACGCCAATCCGTTGGACAATCGGAAAGAGGGGAGAGGTGGTCTCCACGTCACGATAGGGCAAAAGATAGTTTTTCGTTGAAAGCAATTGGCTTTGTATCTTTCTTACGGACAGCAAACGAGGTGCGCAATTCTCTTTTACAGCCATCGCGGCGATGACTCCTGCCACTTGTCCGTCTTGCATGGCAACGGGTTGCAATCGAGTGGAACCATTCACCAGATTTGTCACAGAGATGGCTTTCTCAGCCAATAGCAACCGGTCTTCTTTTTCAGGAAGAAGTGTTCCGATAGGAAGCCCATAGGAAGGAACGGTCAGGATATTCATGTCGGGCAAGTCCTGATAAGGGTAGGCATAATGATGTTGGTCCACAGGATAATCTCCCACGGCGATGGCAGTTCTGTAAAGTGGATATAGTCTGCTGTAAGGATGTCTCAAATCGTTTAAGGAGAAGGTCACAATGCCTTTGAAACGACGGCCTTCCCGATAATAAGGAATTAGCGGGAGTCTGTCTTTCGACGGATAAATAGTTGCCAATTCAAGACTGTCGGCACCAATCTCATGTTGCAGATAATACACAAAACGCAAGGTCTTTTCTTTGGCTGCCTTCTCCATTCGGATGCGTGAAGCATCGTTGCTGTCCACATCGTTGACATAGCAATCATTGCCATGAATAGGCCAATTGACCATATAAAGCCCGCCGGGAAGATGCCCATAAGAGAGCATATTCTCTGCCGGCCATAGCTTTTGGCGGGTTGTCGTGTCGTTATCAGAATGGAGGCAACAGTTGCGGAATTCATCAGGAGCATAGCCAGATGGCTTCTCCAATAGAGCAGGATGTTTCGATACTTTCAGCGTAGCCACATAGGTAAGGTCCTGAATGATGGAATTTCTTTCGTTGGGAGCTTCCTTTTCACCGGTTTCCCTTTGGCTGTCCATCCCGATACGATAAGGAATTCCTGCCATGGCTGCTAAGTCGCCTAATTCGCTGGCATCAATCACGTATTTAGCCTTCACGTTTGTGGTGTCTTGTCCTGTGATTAAAGAGAGTGCCCATCCCTTCTTTAAACGCTTGACTCCAATTAATCGGGTATTCCGTTTTAAGGTCAGATAAGGTTCTCTTTGCACCCATTCCGAAAGAATACTTTGACCTATTTGAGGCTCAAACATGACATTGCTCACCCATCCGGTCTTCAATGCTTCAGAGGAACCATAATGTTTTATCAAATCATCTTTGAATTCCCCCCACATCCCGCTGGGCATCGTGTAATTCCCATCGACAGCGCTCACGCCGGCAGAGGTAAGCATCCCTCCCAGCCATGCGGTCGGTTCAACGAGCAAAGTATGGACTTTCAGGCGGGAACTTTGCACTGCTGCGCACGTTCCACTGGCCCCGCCGCCATACACAATGACATCATATTTTCCGCTTCCTGTACATGCACACAGCCCTGTCAGTAAAGAAAGCAGGAAAATAGGATGACATCTTAATCTCATAAATGTTATTTTTCTAAAGGACGTTTTGACCAATCATCAGAAATATAACTATCCGGATAAGTGGATTGATTGCAAACTAATCCTTTGCGTTCACGGACATAGGTATCAAACTTGCGTTCTCCCTCCTTGAGGATAATGATGCGCGCGCCGTTAGGCAGATGGTTATAGACCGTGTTTCCACCAGAATAGCGGCCATAAGCCAACAGGATATTATGCCATATCACAGAATAGTCGTTATCATGGTCATGACCTACAAAAATTCCCATCACATCTCCACCTTCCATCATGGCTGTAAATATGCCCGTGTTTAAGTCAGGTGAGCAGGCTGTTTCACGTCGAGTTCCTATCAGAACAGCATTTTCATCCTGTACGGCAGCATGATATTCAGGTACTGCAATATGGAAGAAAGCCAAGGCAGGGATAGGTACGCCTCCGTTTTCCTCGGTCAAAGCCTTGCTCTGATTGCGATACCAATCCACTTGGTCGAATGTGAGCCACGCATAAGTGCCATGGCTTTTATCCTTTGGATAGCCTTTGGGGTAGGCATGAGAGTCTAAACAATAGAGGACTGCGGCATCCTTCTTCCCATCATGCGACTTGATTTTCACGGTAAAATCAAGCTCTGGCTTCCCTTTAAGGTCGGGCAGAATGTTGTTTTTCACACCTCTTGCGATTTCGTATAATTCACGGTTGGACAGGCCTTGCTCCCAATCATGGTTGCCGAACAGATAAACAAAAGGGATGTTGTATTTGGATACCCGGTTGAGAACCATCAACAGATTCTCTTTTGCCGGACGCCCCCAGATAACATCTCCCGTCAAGACGATAAGGTCAGGATGCTCATGTGTCAGGATACTATCGATACATAATAGGCCCGTGTTGGCTTCCGGTGTTCCATTGTAATGAATGTCCGTGAATTGTACAATCTTGAATTCACCATTAGGATGGAACTTGAGTTCCTGTCCCATGGCGAGTGTTGAATACACTAAGGATAAAATCAGTAAGAAGTGTTTTGTTTTCATAATTTTTATAGTCTTTCTTTTAATATGTCCTGACAGAGTGTGTAGCATTTTGTCATCATGCGTGGGATGTGGAACGGACCTTTATAAAGATTACCTTTAGCAGGCTGTGCCACCGTTCCATCGCGATGCAAATAGCCAAACCATTCCCCATATTGGGCATCTGGAAAATGTGCATAAGTCCATTCGCTGATTTGCTGATGACGGTATAAATATTCATCATCACCTGTTCCTAAATAAGCATAGAGGGAGGCGATGATAGTCTCGCATTGTGGCCACCAGAATTTCATGTCTTGAGAATAATCCTGTGGTGGCAAGTTCTTGCAATCCTGGAAGTTGATGATGCCCCCATATTGTTTGTCCCATCCCCAGTTAAATGACCAGTTGAAGATGGTCAAGGCCGTATCAAGTAAGTCCTTATCCCAACCGCGGAGACGAGACTCCTCCATGATGAACCAAGATGTTTCGATGCAATGGCCCGGATTGATAGTACGTGTCATGTTGCTATCGATGAATTCTCCGTTAGGTCCTACGCTTTCGAGTAATGCTTTAAACTCAGGATGCATAAAATATTTTTTCAGTTTGGCGATGGATTCGTCAATCTGCAATGTAAGTTTCGGGTCGTCAATGACCGCACGGATACGTGACCCCACATTGATGAGAATCATGATGATAGAATGACTTCGGAGCTGTACTGATGGCTCAAATTTAGGTTCCAAGAAACCTGGGGTGGTAAGGAAGCGTTGTGTGTCCTCAAAGATTTTCATTGCTTTCGTTGCATACGACTTATCACCAGTGGCAAGAGCATACTCTGACATGGCGATGGCAGCGAAGGTTTCAGAAAAAACATAGCGACGCTTGCGTAATGGACGGCCATCTTCAGTAATGGAGAAATACATGTGGCCGTCGTTGTCGAAACAATATTTTTCGATAAAGTCGATGGTGCTCTTGGCGGCGTCAAGCCATTCTTGACGGTGTTCGACATTGTTGTAGGCAAAGGCACAAACAAAAGCAAAGCGCCCTTGAAACCACACAGATTTTGTCGAGTCCATCAGTGAACCGTCACGATCTATGCAGGTGTAAACTCCACCATGCTCACGATCCCAGCCATGCTGCATCCAAAACGGCATTATATTTTCAGTTAAATCTTCTTTATAAGATTTTGCCCAATTCTCAAAATATTCTTTCTTGTTCATTATTTTATTGTGTTTAAGTATTTATCTATTCCTTGTTTCAAGGAGTTCCAATAATCAAACTGGCGTACTTGTGACAGGTCAAAGAGGAAATATCCATCAGAGGCATTGATGCAAGCATCCACACTGTTGGTTACTGCCTGATTGGCACCACCATTCACAAATCCATCGGCATTTCCTACATCAGGTCCGCCAGCGAATTTTACGCCATTGCCAATTTTCTTCTTTGCCTCTTTACAGAACCCCTGCATGGTCCATTCAGTAGTACCGTAAACGTTGTCAGCACTTGCATAACACCCAAGGAGCATGAAGTCCAAACGATTGGCATATCCATATTTATGATAGTCAGCATTGGCCCATTCAGGATAATCGTTACGAGGGTCATAAGACGTACTCGCCCAATTGACTCCCATCTCATAGTATTCTGAATACCATGCGCCTACATAGACACCCACCTTGATGTTGCTATTTATGCTTCGAACTTTTGCTACCGCTTTACCGACAAATTCGCTGATGGTCTTGGCACGGAAAGCCAGCCAGTCTTTGAAATACTTCGGTTGTGATGAAGGTGCCGACTTTGTGCCAGGTGCCATCACATCATCAGGGAAGTTGATGGAAGACACACCTAAATATTTCAGGAACTTTTCTTTCGTCACATCCGAGAAATCCGATTGTAAATCATCGAAACGGCAACGGTCAAGAAAAAGCGCGTCAATATTGTATTTGCATAGGTCGCCTATCAAGTTAAGAACGTATTCCTGGACATCGTTATTGCAGGGATTTAAAAATTTTGTTCCGTAATAATTATCATCAGAAGGATTGGTCGATGTAAGGTCCATTTCATTTGTCAATCCCTGTTTCAAGTTCAGTGTGGTGACCCACGACCTCTTTGTTGCATCACGGAATACCATTCCCAGTTCACCAAGGCCGTAAGGATTGAGACATCCACCCGTGAAAGTGTTGAAAGCGGCATCCACTTTCAGTCCCAACTCATGGCCGATATCGATAAAAGCTTGGAGATAATCCCATGTTGCTTTCCGCTCGTAGTATTTATATTGGCCATTGCTTGTCCAATAATCAAGTTTCGTAATTTGATCAGTATAGGAAGTTTTATATAAGACGTCTCCCATTGATGGACGTACGTCGACTACGATGTCAGTGAAGCCTGCATTCTTGGCTTTGGTAAGGTCTTCGCGAATATTTTCCTTGCTGTCGGCAAAACGTGGAAAATTAGCAGATGCGTCAATCCATATATAACGTGGTTTTGCCTCCGTCTTCCCCGTATTGCCGCCAGAAGAACCGCCATTATTGCCACTGCCTCCGCCGCTGTCGGTCACATCATTCGATGAACCGCAAGCGACAAAAGACAGAATGCATATACATGTAATTAAATATGTGAAAAGTCTCTTCACGATTTGTTGTTATTTAATATAGCAAGCATCCAGTACAGAACGCTCATTTCCATCTGAAGGTTTAATAGTCTCCTTGCCATTAACAATCATACATGAAGAGCCGCCTCCGTCAAGATTCAGCGCTTCTGTGCACCCCAGTGCTTTCAAAATATCTGCTACTTTCGCCGTAGTCAGTCCTTTGACACCTGGTGTCATCAGTCTGCCTTCGCAAACGAAGAAGAATAGTTTGTTGTTGGTTTTATCATAACCAATGGCTGTACGCGGTTGATTAGAATCGGCAGATACATCGAGCATCTCATCTTTCCATGTGTTCATCACCGCCCCATTATGCAACAGAACGCTCACGCCACCGATACCATTCACGGCTGTACCGTCATTCATAGGTGTTCCAGCAGAAGGATGGGTTGCATCAGGAGCTGTGGTTTCAGGAGTGTTCTTGTCGATTGCCTTGCAGGAAGCATAACTATAGTCTATGCCGTCGTTTGCATAATATGTCCACGTAGCCTCAAACGTTCCGTCTTTTTTCTGATAGAAGAAGCCGATGGTCGGATACCAGAAGTTGGTCCAGTCTTCAGAATAGTAGTTCTGATTAGGAGAAAGCATCTTGCCATCTTTATACACGGAACTTTGAGAATAATAGAAGCCACTCGATTCAAAGAAAAGCCCGCCATTGATAACAACTAAAGGAGAGCCATTATTATTGTAAAACTCAGTGGGCGTAAAGATTTTAGAGTTTCCATTTCCTTGGGCTTTATCATCCCAATGAACATCTCCCGTAACACCGAATGTGGCACGTGACATATCAGCAACGGCGATATAAGCTATCACGCTGTCGTTATCTATCTTTACAGGAGACTTGTAGATGTTAATGTATGCCGGGAAATCGCCATACATGGAGTCTACGTTAACCCAACCCTGACTGATTATGTCAGGGTTGGTCTCTGTTCTATCCCATTTCCAGTTTGCCAAAGTATCTTCATGGTCTGTAGTATCACAAGCTGCCAATAAGGATGCAATCGCAATGGCGGAGATGAATAATATATTTAATCTTCTAATTTTCATGTCTTTAATGTTTTTATTTGTCAATACAGTCAACTTGGATTCCACCAAATGACAGGTGGGTGTTTGATGCATAGAATATATACATGAAGTAGCCATCTTCAGATGGAGTCATCAAAACATCTGCGCAACGACCATCAGCAGCATAGCCGACAGAGCCGAAATCATCAGCTACTGTGTAGACATATTTCAATGAACTGCTACCATCGACAGTACCACTGAGAGAAGAAGGACTCGAAGCATCATAAATATAGATATGACCTGGAAGGCCCCAATCTGGCCAATAGCCCATCTCGAATACAGTTAGATACTTGCTGTTGTTAAAGTCTCGTGCATCGATAGCGCCCGTATTATAACCCCATGCAGCACCATTGCTATTGGCAGCAAGTTTTGCAGTAGGATTAGTCCATCCGTCAGCAAAATAGAGATTGCAATTACCACCATCATAATAATCGAAGAAGCAACCATCGGCAGCTGAGCTCGTACGTGCGACAACCTTTGCGCTACCATCTTGTGCACCCCATGCGTTCACACCACTGAACAAGATATTCTCTGGGCTTCCGACGTTTCCATTTGTCACAATCCAGCGAATGCAATTAGTTGAATTCTCTACCGTAGCAGTTATAATGGCATTCTTGTTTAAGTCGCCTTGAACATGAAGACGAGAGCCTATGCCTTGTCCTAATGCATTGTTATAAGATATCAGTAAAGTAGGAGCGGCAGTAACAGAATTAGTCTTGTAAACCTTCATTGTTGAACCGCTAGCCGCATAATTAGAGATAAGCATATTACCTGCACAATCGCTTGTAATACAACCATCAGGATTGGCATTGCCTACATTGATGGTACCGACTTTAGAGCCAGTAGCCTTCTTGAAATATTGTGGTGCAGCGCCTGTACCCAAATCAAGAATCACATAACTTCCTATACATGCCAGCGTAGGATGTATGGCATTTGCATCCGTAACACCAAGTGTGGTCATATCGTTCTCAAACATTAGCTTTTCACTGTTCTTCCGATAGCCATTTGCAATCTTTGCAGGTATCTGCTTCTTTACCGTATATACAGCAGTGCTGGTTCCGTTATCAGCTGTAACCGTGAACTTAAACCCATCATTGAAATCATGGATTTGTGCTGGGTCTGGAGAGATGGTAGCATGAGGTGACAAGGTGACTTCGGCCGTAGCTTCCGACATATCAGCAGCCGTAACTAAAGAAATGGTCTTGTTGTCTTCATCGATTACACCCGACAAATCACCAGGAGAAGCCATGAATGCTTTAATGGCGCATTTATCAGACCTTGTCATCTGCCCGGAAATAGTTATTTGCTTCTTGTTTCCATAAGGGTCAGTATAGGTAAAAGGAGTCTTTTGGGTCAAGTCGAGCACAGTGATAGGAGGGTCTATCAAACAGTTGTTTTCAAGTATGGCAACCACTTTCATCGATTTCATAGATGCTTCGGTTGTACTGTCGCTTTCCTCAGGATAATACCATGGAATAGGGATTACATAATCCGTCACATCTGCGCTGTTATCAATCGTCCAAGCTTCGGCAACCTTGTCTTTATATGTCCCTGATGTAAAGTAGGCTGTCAGGCTGGTTATACCGGCACGGTCGGCTGTTGGCGCAACGGGATCTTCGCCCACACAGCTGCTTAATGCAAACATTGCTGCAAGTCCGGCAAATATATATAATTTAATTTTCTTCATAGCTATATAGTTTTATTTCCATTCTGAGAATTGTTCTATATCCTTGTTATTATTAAGCTCGGTTTGAGGAATAGGGAAGCGATTCAACTTTGTAGGATAGTTCAAATTCTGGTCATCAATCGTGACGTAAGTATATGTGAATGAGCCATTTGCATTTTTCTCAATTTTCAATCCATGGCGCTTGATGCCTGTAAAAGCTGTTGTGGATAATCCCCAACGACGCATATCCCAATAATAGAGGCCTTCGTAAGCCAGTTCTACTTTGCGTTCATGGCGCAGAGCGGCAAAGAGGTTGTCACCCGTAAGGTTTTTCCATCCGGCCAAGTTTACTCTTGAGCGCACCTTATTAATATAGGTCAGTGCTGTAGTAGCGTCTCCTGAGCGATAGCAAGCCTCGGCATAATTCAGATAAACTTCTGCCAAACGGAATGCAATATAGGGTTGCGTACTTGCCTGAACCTTGGAGAAATGATGACTTTCATCCACTAGCTTGCGCAAATAATAGCCTGTTGTAGTGCGGCCAGCTGGTTGAGCATCTGTTTTCCATGTGCACCAACCGTCAGTTCCACCAATATAAGGTTCTATTTCGCGCTCTTTCCATGTTGCGCCATTGTAAAGAATTGTTGCTGCAAAACGAGGTTCCAATTCTGCATAAGGTGGCGTGTCGTTGGTTCCTGTAGTGGAATGCCATGCACTCCAATCCGGTTTGCCCGTCTTTCCACTTTCTCCAGAATATTCATATTCTTCCACCATATCTTGTGTTGGCGTTGCATAGCCACCGGAAGCGTTATTTCCATCAATTGCTTTATCGCCACCAGGAGCATAATAAGTGTCGAAACTATGAGAAACATCATCGCTTGAACTGTATGAATATTGGAAAATATCTTCTGAGTTGTCTGATTTGAATGCATCAGCATAATTATCCGTAAGACTATATCCCATAGTGAAAATCTTTTCGGATGCCTCCTTCACAGCTGTCCAATTCTGACAATAAAGCATGGCTCTTGACATCAAAGCATAAGCGGCACCACTGGTCAAACGACCTGTTGGGCTCTTGCTTACCGTCAGATTCTCACCTGCAAACTTTAAGTCATCATAAACAAACTTCCAGCAATCTGCTTCTGGGCTCAAAGCTTTGTTTGTAGATATCTGAGAAAGGTCAGCATCATAAAGAATAGCCTGATGATAACGTTTTAGCAGTTCAAAGTAATACATGCCACGGAAGAAGCGCAATTCTGCTTCAAAACGCGTCTTAGTCGTTGCATCGAAACTGCTTGATGCCAGTTTGTTTAAGGCTTCGTTTACACGGCGAATCTCTTCATATGTGCCACCCCATTCTCCTAAATATGTATCCACATAGCCGACAGTCAGCGTAGAGCCTCCATAAGAGATTTCATTCGGAATATACATCAGTGAATTGTAGGTCATGTCACTGTATTTAAACTCATCGGTAAGTCCTTCCGTCATACCTGCTAAACACTGATAATCACTGTAACTGCCCAGATATGGAATATCCGAATAGAAATAGTTGATAGCCATTTCCGCATAATCAGTGCTGCTCCAAATCAGTTTGTCTGAAGTTTTGTCTGTAGGGTCGATATTCAGATAGTCATTACAAGAAGTCAATCCCGTGACCATCGTTAAGAATAACAGACCAATATATTTTGCTTTCATAATTGTATCGTTTTAAAGGTTAAAAGGTAACTGAAAGGCCACCCATAAACGTTCTTTGTTGAGGATAATAACCATTGTTTACACGAGGAGACTCAGGGTCTACACCTTCGGGCAGACTATCAATTGTAAACAGGTTGGAACCTTCTACGTAGACACGGATTTGATGGAATCCGATAGCGCTCATCCATGCTCTTGGGAGTGTATACCCAATCTGTACAGATTTCAGACGTACATAGTCACCTTTCTTCATCCAGAATGTTGAGGCTAATCCGTTGTTGCCACCATGAGAGGTGTTTCCCAATGTGATACGCGGATATTCAGCATTTGGATTATCAATGCTATATGATTTTTGTACCAACCATAATGGAGAGTTTGCACCTTCCTTGAATGTCTGTGACCAGATGGTATTGTCATCATAGCCATTATAATATGTACCCAATAGAGATACATCAAACTTGAAACCACCAGTGAATTGTAAGCTGCAATCAAAGCCATTCCAATTAGCATTCAGATTCAGACCTGTCATGATTTCCGGGCGGTTGCTACGGCCGATGCGAGCCTTATCTTGCTCATCAATCTGACCATCACCATTCAAATCCTTGTATTTGATATCACCAAGGTTCGGGCGGGAACCACCATACCATGCAGAATTTGTGATTTCATCTTCTGTACGATACAGTCCTTCTGCAACCCATGCACTGTAAGCATCTACACTTGTGCCAACGACTTTGCGCCACTCCATGGTGTTCGGGCTATCAGGATAACGCAGCCATTTACTGGTGGAATAAGTCATATTTGCACTGATGGAATAATTGAAAGGCTTATTGGCTAAAGAGAATTTGTTGCGGTGGCTGAGCACCCATTCGAAACCTTTCACAGCATATCTGTTATAGTTTTTCCATGTCGTGTAATATCCACCCATAGACGGAGCCATGTCTCCACCCATTTCTGCCAACAGGTCGTAGACATAATTATAGAATACATCAAATTCGATGCCAAGTTGTCCACCCCAAAGGGTTGCATCGAAACCTACGTTCTGTGAGCGGGTCTTCGACCATGTAAGGTTAGGATTAGGCACGCCAGAAGTGTAAAGAGAATGAACCATTGTCCCGTTGATAATTCTATTTCCTCCAAAAGAATAAGTATTGAGGAATGAGTAAGCCGGAACATCATCATTACCTAACAAACCGATGGAAGCACGAAGTTTGAAGTCGTCCAGCCATTTGCTGGTGTTCTTCATGAATGACATTTGAGTAAGACGCCAACCCACAGAGAATGAAGGGAAGAATCCCCAACGTTTGCTTGATACGTTTCCATTGAAGTTATAAGAGCCATCATAACGGCCACTAAACTCTGCAAGATAGGTGTTCTCATAGTCATATTTCAAACGGAAAACATAACCCGCTTTACGAATATGATAGCTTGAGCCTGATACTGGAGAAGATGAAGTGATGGCTTTACCAAAGCTCAACTCTGGCAGTTCAGCAAAAGGAACATTATTTACGTAGCCAGCAAAATCGCTTACTTTATAATCACGCGCTTCAGTCAACAACATCGCATCCACATTATGCTTGCCAAAGAGATGGGCATATTCTACACTGAGCTGCCCTACCATTTGGTGTGTAGTGTATTGACCATCAGCAACATGATTGAGGGTAAGACTTCTAGGGTCATTGTTCAGAATGTAAGTGCCGAAATTATCAGATGACGTGGACATGGTATAGGTCTTGTAAGGAGTATCCAAATTCTTACTTTGAGAAGAACCATAGTCGTAAGACCCTGTAGCTTTGAAAGTCAGTCCTTTAAGCCACGGAGCATCATACTGGATGCTAAGATTTGACTCCAAATCGAAACTGTTTGTTTTCTTATAGCCGGAATCATAAATAGCTGCCAATGGACTATAGACTACAGCTGCATTCTTAGGAATGGTACCTGTATAAAGCCCATTATAAGTTTCTGGCAAATAGGGACGCATCATGATAGCCTGATGACCTATTGAAAGCCATCCGACCTCCCCCGAACTTTCTGAGCCATCATCTGCACCACCTGATGAATAACCAGGAGTATTGCGGCGACCTACTGTACCAACGGCACCAAAGGTAATCGTGAAATCCTTTCCCACTTTAGAATCGAGGTTCACGCGCATGTTATAACGTTTGTAGGTGAAGTTGTCAATATTTCCTTTCTGATTCTGGAAACCACCTGATAAGTAATAATGTGTATCTTGTGTTCCGCCCTGTAATGTAACGTTGTGCTTTTGATTAACACCCGTGCCGAATACCTTACTTATATAGTCTACATTATCCCATCCGTCAGTAGGGTCGCCATTTAGCATGGCTTCAACATTTGAGCGAGAGAATACAGGCGTATAGTCAGCTCTATCGGTAATCGTTCCATTAGCCAATTTGTCCATCATGTCAGCCATGTTATAATAGTCTGCAAACTCCGGACCATTCATAAATTTAGGGAAATTGGCATTTACGGAAATACCATATGAGCCATCGTAAGAAACCTGTGTCTTACCTTCTTTACCTTTCTTTGTCGTAATAATGACAACGCCTCCAGCGGCATCCAAGCCATAAACAGCAGCAGATGCACCGTCCTTCAAGACAGAGACGCTTTCAATATCATTGGGGTCAATATCGTTGATAGAGCGGGGCATGCCATCTACAATATACAAAGCCGCATATTGAGAACCACGTACACGCAAAGAAGCCTGGTCATTTCCCGGTTCACCAGATGTCTGCACGGAGGTTACGCCTGGCAAACGACCTCCAAGTAAACTGGAAACATTGGTAGAAGGAGCCTCAAGCAACTTGTCGCCTTTTAATGCAGATACAGCGCCAGTCAGCGATTGCTTCTTAGCCTTGCCATAACCGACAACTACTACATCATTCAGCGTAGATTCATCATCAACCATTGTCACTGTAATTTGACGGCGGTTACCCACCTTTATACGCTGTGTTTTCATCCCGATATAGGTAAATATCAGAATATCATTCTCGGATGCCTTGATGCTGTAATTACCATCTATATCTGTAATTACACCTGTCTTTGCACCACTACTTAGTTGGACACTTGCTCCCAATAAGGGATCACCGGCAGCGTCCCTTACTGTACCTTTCACAATATTCTGAGCCTGTGACGGAATAACCCATAACAGAGCAGTCAGGACCAACATGAAAGCCTTAGTAAGCAGCAAATGCTTTTTGTCTGATTTAAATTGCTTCATGAATATTGATAATTAATTTGACATTAAATTTGTGATTTTTAGTATAACTTTTTGCAAAAATATGATAAATATTCCATACTTCCAAAAGTTTTTGCGAAAATATTTGGTATTTATTAAAAATATTTGTAAATTGCACCCAATTTAATAAAAATATCGATAGAGCTTTATAAATTAATTAAATTATTATGGTAAGCCGTAGAAAATTTTTTAAACAGCTTCTCTTGACAGGTGCAGCTTCATTAACAGCGCCTATATTGTCAAGAGGTGAGATACTTTCCTCTCATCAGCCAAAAGTTGTGCCAGCATTCGAGAATGGTGGACTCATCGTGCCTAAGAATAACGGTCTTCGAATAACGGGGACTTTCTTGGACGAGATTTCTCACGATATTCCTCATCAGAACTGGGGGGAGAAAGAATGGGATCAGGATTTTCAGAATATGAAGTCGATTGGTATAGATACAGTGATTGTAATTCGTTCCGGATATCGCAAATTTATCACTTATCCTTCACCTTATTTATTAAAGAAGGGCTGCTACATGCCATCCGTAGATTTAATCGACATGTATTTGCGCTTGGCGGACAAATATGGCATGAAGTTTTATTTCGGGCTCTATGATTCAGGCCATTATTGGGATACAGGTGATATGTCGCAAGAAGTTGAAGACAATAAATACGTCATTGATGAAGTATGGAAGATGTACGGCAAACATAAGAGTTTCAAAGGATGGTATATCAGCACGGAAATCTCGCGTAAAACTAAGGGTTGCATACCGACTTTCCATACGATTGGGAAACAGTGCAAGGAAGTTTCTGGTGGGCTTCCAGTCTTTATTTCTCCATGGATTGACGGGAAGAAGGCTGTGATGGGGACCACAAAGATGACCAATGACCAGGCCGTAAGTGTTGAGGAACATGAAAGAGAATGGAATGAGATATTCGATGGTATTCATGATGTTGTAGATGCTTGTGCCTTCCAAGACGGTCATATAGATTATGATGAGCTTGATGCCTTTTTCTCTGTCAACAAGAAGCTGGCAGACCGCTATGGCATGCAGTGCTGGACAAATGCAGAGACTTTCGACCGCGATATGCCTATTCATTTCCTGCCCATCAAGTTTGATAAACTACGTTTGAAGTTGGAGGCTGCTAAGAGATGTAATTACGATAAGGCTATCACGTTTGAGTTCTCTCATTTCCTTAGCCCTCAGTCTTCATACGTTCAGGCTCATCATCTCTTCGATCGTTATAAAGAATATTTCAATATTAGATAGGTTATGAAAGAAGTAAAACTTGGCTATGTTTTTTTCCTTGCCATAGTTGCAGCGCAGGGAGGATTACTTTTTGGTTATGACACCGCAGTCATCTCTGGAACCATCGAGCAAGTCGTTTCTCAGTTCCATCTTGATGTCATGCAGCAGGGATGGTATGTCGGATGCGCTCTTATCGGATCAATTTGTGGAGTAGCTGTTGCTGGCATTATGAGTGATAAACTCGGGCGTCGTCCCACAATGTTTATTTCTTCTGTTCTGTTTACCTTATCGGCAATCGGATGTGCAGTTTCTGTTAACTTTGAGTGGCTGGTGGCCTCCCGCATCATTGGTGGACTAGGTATAGGCATTATTTCTATTGTTGCACCTATTTATATATCAGAAATAGCTATTACCCGTTATCGGGGGCAGCTTGTTTCTCTTTATCAGTTAGCCGTAACCGTAGGTTTCCTTGCTGCTTATTTCATCAATTATCTGTTGCTTAACTTTTCGTTGTCTGGTAATTTGGGAACGGGCTGGATGCAACTGATATTTGTAAAAGAGGTATGGCGCGGAATGCTTGGAATGGAAGCTGTTCCTGCATTGTTATTCTTCATTATTTTGTTTTTGATTCCAGAGAGTCCCCGTTGGCTCATTGTTTGTAAAAAGGAACAAAAGGCTTCTTCTATTTTCAGTAAAATCTATGCAATTCCATCAGCTGTTGAGCAACAGATAGCTGATACTAAGTCGATGATATCTTCCGAAGTAAAGTCAGAGTGGCGTTCTCTGTTGCGCCCAGGCATTCTTAAGGCGGTTATCATTGGAGTATGTATTGCGATTCTCGGTCAGTTTATGGGTGTGAATGCCGTACTGTATTATGGTCCGTCCATTTTCAAGGATGCAGGTATCGGTGACCCATTGTTCTGTCAGGTGTTGGTAGGCATTGTAAATACGCTCACTACCGTTATTGCCATGTTCATCATTGACAGGGTAGGGCGCAAGAAGTTAATTTATTATGGTGTATCGGGCATGATAGCTTGCTTGCTGCTTATTGCGGTATACTTTATCTATCGAAACAGTTGGCATTTATCGGTCTATTTTATGCTTACTTTCTTCCTTCTTTATGTATTCTGTTGTGCCATTTCCATCAGTGCCATCGTATTCGTATTGCTCTCTGAAATGTACCCAAACAGTATTCGTGGTTTAGCTATGTCGATTGCAGGTTTTGCTCTTTGGATAGGTACTTATCTCATCGGTCAGCTCACTCCATGGATGCTTCAAAACCTCACTCCAGCTGGTACGTTCATACTTTTCGCTGTGATGTGTGTACCTTATATGCTCATCATGTGGCGACTTGTTCCTGAAACAGCAGGTATGTCACTCGAGGATATAGAGAGATATTGGACGAAAGGAGAAAAGAAATGAAATCCCGTTTATTGCTTTTCTTTTTGATAGTTATCAGCGCATTCCTGAGTCCAGTCTCCCTGTTTGCTCAAAACAAGAAATCAGCCTTGATGTGGTTTGATGGGGAGGCTAACTTTGCCCGTTTCAGTCATCCTGACAGCATTGATTATTATCTGAAGAAATGTCATGACCTTGGATTTACGGATGTCGTTGTCGATGTGAGGCCTATCACGGGTGAAGTTTTTTTCAAATCCTCGCATGCACCGATGATGAAGGATTGGAAAGGAGTTGCTCGCCCTGATTTTGATTATCTTGGTCGCTTTATTCAGACCGCTCATCAACTTGGCATGCGTGTACAGGCCTCGCTTAATTGTTTTGTAGCCGGGCATAATTATTTCAATCGGGGGCTAATCTATAGTCATCATCCTGAATGGGCTACAATTGTTTACACACCGCAAGGGTTAAAGTCAATTACCGAACAGAAAGAGAAATATTCCGCAATGGTTGACCCGATGAATGAGGCTTTCCGAAAGCATATCATAGGGGTTCTTCAAGACTTAGTGTCTGAGTATCCTCACCTTGATGGCATCATTCTTGACCGTGTACGTTACGATGGCATAGAGGCCGACTTTTCCAATCATTCCCGTAAACTCTTTGAAAAATATGTCGGGCAACAAGTCAAGCATTTTCCTGAGGATATCTTTACGTGGAAGAAAGGAAATGATGGGAAATACCACGTCAGTCAAGGGCATTGGTTTAAGCAATGGATTACTTGGCGTGCCCAAAATATACATGATGCCATGGTTGAATTGCGGAAATCCGTAAAGGCCCTGAATCCACATATTTCTTTCGGTACTTATACCGGAGCATGGTATCCAAGTTATTACGAAGTGGGAGTAAACTTTGCCAGCAACACTTATGACCCTAGCGTTGATTATGATTGGGCAACCAAGCAGTATAAAAAGACAGGTTATATGGAGTGTCTTGACCTCTATACAACGGGAAACTACTATACGGACATCACTATTGATGACTATCAGCACAACAAGCACAGCGTTTGGAATGAAACCGACTCCGAAGCACAAACGGGGAGTTGGTATTGTGTGGAAGGCTCCTGCAAGAAATTGCGTGGTATTCTTGGCGGCCATCCATTTATTGGGGGATTGCTGGTCGACCAACTCTATAAAGAGCCCCAAAAACTGAGTCAATCCATAGAGATGAATCTGAAAGAGTCTGATGGTGTGATGCTCTTCGATATCGTGCATCTTATCAATCGCCCTGAACTTTGGAAAGAAGTAGAGATAGGTATGAAGAAAGGAGGAATGATTCCATGAACAACAACCGTGCTCACTCATTAGACGCTTTGCGTGGATATGCCATTATGACGATGATTTTATCGGCTATGGAGGCATTCAGCATACTTCCTCGTTGGATGTATCATGCACAAGTGCCACCTCCAGCTCACATCTTTAATCCTCATATTTTCGGCATCACGTGGGTAGACCTTATCTTCCCGTTTTTCCTTTTCTCAATGGGAGCTGCTATCCCGTTATCACTTGGGCGTCAACTGGCTAAGGGGACACCTCGTAGGCAGTTGTTATGGAAAAGTGTGGTGCGTTGGGTAAAACTGACGTTTTACGCCATTTTCATTATCCACATGTTTCCCTATATGCTTGGTTATGAGCAGGAATGGATGCGATATACTTTGCCATTGGTTGCTTTTGCATTGATGTTTGTTCTCTTTATGCGCAATCCGTTTCATCTGTCTTCGATGTGGAATCGTGTGGTTACTTGGCTTGCCTATGCCGTTGCCATTGCCTGGATGTTGATACAACCTTATGCCGGCGGGAAGTCCTTTTCCCTCAACGACAGTGATATTATCATGCTCATCTTGGCAAATGTATCTTTGGCAGGAGCTGTCATTTATCTTTTGACTCCTAAAAGAATATTGTGGCGTTTGGCGTTTATACCTTTGATTATGGCTGTTTTTCTGTCTTCTAAGACCGACAATTCATGGCAGCAATGGCTTTATAATTTCACGCCTGCCCATTGGCTTTATCAGTTCCGATATTTGGAATATCTCTTGATTATCATTCCCGGTACGATAGCCGGCGATTTGATTTCACGATGGCTTCAAAGAGAAGAGCTGGCTTCTGTTCATGCGCCTTTACATCAAGCACCCTTTGTGGCACCGCTTTCTTTAATGATGATAGTCTGCAATGTGGCATGTCTTTATAATCGGGTTATGGTGCTGAACCTCATTCTTACGGCGGTTCTCTTAGTATTGCTGTATCTGCTTTTGCGAAAGGAGGATGAGGAAACCCATTACTGGAAGAAGCTCTATCTCTGCGGGACCTATCTGCTGCTGTTGGGGCTTTTCATCGAAGCCTTCGAGGGCGGTATCCGCAAGGATGATGTCACGTTCAGTTATCTCTTTGTGACAGGCGGTTTGGCATTCTTCGGACTGCTTTTCTTCACGGTTGTCAGCGACCATTATCATGTGCGTTGGCTTTGTGAGCCGCTTGAACTTGTCGGGCGCAACCCGATGTTGGCTTATGTGAGCGGCTCCATGGTAGTCGTTCCGATTCTGATGCTGACACATATTTATCCTTTCATCGACAGTTGGTCATCTGCACCATTGCCAGGATTCCTGAAAGGAGTTTTGCTCACTGCCTTGTGCATGTCTGTCACCTCTTACTTTACAATTAAGAAAAAATTGTGGAAGTCGTGATTAGTTATTAAAAAAAATTCGTAACTTTGCAAAAACCGGCATATAAGTATGGCAAGTATTTTTGATAGCGATAAGGAAAACAAGAATATCATTCTGAAGAATAAGATACTTGAGTATTTTATCATGAATGGTAATTCAACAAACAATGATTTGTCGAAGGAACTGAATTTGAGTGTTCCGACCATTTCCAAAGTTGTCAACGAGATGTGCTTGGACGGCTTTATCAATGAGTATGGAAAGTTGGAAACTGAGGAAGGGCGTCGTCCTTGTCTTTATGGCTTGAATCCTGATTCCGGCTATTTCGTGGGTGTCGATTTGATGAAGTCAGGCATGAACATCGGGTTGATGAATTTTAGAGGCGACCTTGTCGACCTTGCCACCAGCATTCCTTATCATCAGGAGAATACGCCGGAGTCGCTCGAACAGCTCTGCAAGCTGATTCTGACATTTATCGAGAAGGCCAGCATCGAGAAGGATAAAATCCTGAATATCAACATAAATATATCTGGTCGTGTGAATCCGGATACGGGTTACAGCTATAGCATCTTCAATTTTTCAGAGTCTTCCTTGAGCAGTCTTATTTCTTCCAAGTTGGGTTATAGCGTGAGCATCGAGAACGACTCCCGTGCGATGGCTTATGGCGAGTATGTGATGGGGTGTGTGAAAGGGGAGAAAAACGTCCTTTTTGTCAATCTGAGCGAAGGGTTGGGCATGGGCATCATCATTGATGGCAACCTATATAAAGGCAAATCAGGGTATGCCGGAGAGATAGGCCATATCCACACCTTTGATAATGATATCCTCTGCCATTGCGGTAAAAAAGGATGTTTGGAAACGGAAGTCTCGGGCAGTGCTTTCCATCGCATCGTTGCCGAGCGGTTGAAAAATGGCGAGACGTCCATTCTGAAAAGGGATAAGAACGACCAATTCACGCTCGAAGACCTGATAGCCGCCACCATCAAGGAAGACCCTATCTGCCTGGATGTGGTGGAAGAAATCGGCAGAAAGTTAGGTGAGACCATTGCGGGACTTATCAATATCTTCAATCCTGAACTCGTAATCATCGGTGGAACGATGTCGCTCAGCGGCGATTATATCATTCATGCGGTGGAGTCAGCCGTCATGAAATATTCGTTGAGTTTGGTGAATAAAGACACGAAGTTCAGGGTTTCCAAGTTGAAAGACCGCGCGGGCGTTATCGGTGCCTGCATGATAGCCCGAAAGAATTTGCTTCAACTTTAATAAGGGTATTATTCTGTTGAAAGTAAAAGATGGTCTTTTACCTTGTAAAAGGTTATTGTTTACCTCGTAAAAGACTATCTTTTAGAGGGTAAAAAGCTATCTTTTACAATCCTTGAAGAGATGGAAGGGCTGAAAATAGAGAATTTAATTGACAGTATGGGGAAAGAAATCATATCTTATAGAAGAACATTTTCCACAGAAAAATGTAATTTCCACGCATCTTCTCCGTTATCATGATGATGAGAATAATCCTAACACAAAATCATACAAGCTGAAAAGATGCAGACACTTGACTTTGTAATCTTTTTGGTGTTCACGTTGGGCGTAGTGCTCTTTGGTTGCTCCTTTTTTCGCAAACGAGGGTCATCGGATGAGTTTACCTCGGCGGGTCGTAACCTGCCGGGATGGTTGGTCGGTATGTCGATATTTGCTACTTACGTGAGCAGCATCAGTTATATCGGCTATCCGGGCAAGGCTTTTGCGGGCAACTGGAATGCCTTTGTGTTCAGCCTTTCGATACCGGTGGCGTCGTATTTGGCGGCACGCTATTTCGTACCTTTTTATCGGCGGGAAGGCAGCGTGTCAGCTTATGCCTTTTTGGAACAGCGTTTCGGGCGATGGGCGCGCCTTTATGCGTCGGCTTGCTATTTGCTCACGCAGGTGGCCCGCATGGGGTCGATACTCTATCTGCTGGCTTTGCCGATGTATATCCTTATGGGATGGAATATCCATGCGGTCATCATTGCCACAAGCGTAGCCATCATCCTCTATTCGATGCTTGGCGGTATCAAGGCGGTGATATGGACGGATGCCATTCAGGGCTTTATCCTCATAGCTGGAGCAGTGGTCTGCTTGATATTGATTTTCGTGAATATGCCCGGCGGACCGTCGCAAGTGTTCGACCTCGCCATCCATTCGCCGCAAGGAAATAAGTTCTCGTTGGGTGACTTTTCATCCGACCTTACCACCTCTACCTTCTGGGTGTGCCTGATTTATGGCATCTTTATCAATCTGCAGAACTATGGAATCGATCAGAATTACGTGCAGCGCTATCATGCCGCCAAGAACCTGAAGGCCGCCCGTTTCTCGGCTACTTTCGGGGGTTATCTTTTTATTCCCGTGTCGGCAGTGTTCTTTCTCATCGGCACTGCTCTCTATTCCTATTACACAGCCTTGCCCGCTCAATTGCCGGCTAGCATCTCCGCCAAACCCGACTATGTGTTTCCTTACTTCATCGTGCACAGTTTACCTACAGGATTGAGGGGCTTGCTCATCGCTTCCATCTTCGCTGCCGGCATGAGCACAGTAGCTACCAGCATCACCAGCAGTGCCACCATCGTGCTCACCGACTATATCCGTCCCTTCCGCAAGGCGATGAGAGAGCGGAGCCAGTTGCGCGTGCTTCAGTCGTCGAGCATCGTAGTGGGCATCATCGGCATGATAGTCGCTATCGGTATGCTGCAAGTGGAGAGCATTATTGACGCATGGTGGAAACTTTCCAGCATCTTCAGCGGTGGCATGCTCGGTCTTTTCCTGCTCGGTTGGCTTACCGCCAAGACACGTCGCATCCATGCCCTCATCGGTGTTATCGTAGGAGTAGCGGTCATCGCATGGATTACCCTTGCCGAGCCCCTTCAGTTGCCAGGTATCCATCTGCATGAGTATCTTGCCATCGTATTGGGCACCACCGCCATTTTTGTTACGGGATTCCTTTTGACTTTTTTGATTAAAGGAAACCGTTGACCATCAATGGATTAGATAAAAAACCATAGTTTTCTTAACGGCATACGTTATAGTAACGCCTTTTTCCCACTGCTTGTCGATTCACTGAATTGCTAATTCTTTAGATTTATTAAAATGCTTAAATCTGTATAAATTAATAAGGAATACTTCATGAGAATAGTCGTAAATCAAAGGAAAAGTATACTTTTGTGTCTTAAATGGATTTGACGGAGGGCTTTCCTTGAAGACAGAAGTGGGGATGAAGCGCGGCGAACTCAAGTGAATAACAACAAATACTTTAACATGAAACTTAATTTTATTGTAATCGATTTATTTTTAGCATTGGTGACGCTTTCCTTGATGCCATCATGTAGTAGTGAAAATGATCCTTTTGTTTTGCAGAAAGAACAAGAAGAACTCATAGGCAAAGGTCTTGATTTTTCTTATGAAGGAGCAAGTCAGACGGTGTCTTTTGAAGTGCAGGATGATGCCGATTGGTCCTCTTCCATTTTAGATGATGCCACGAATGTTGTTCCCGATTGGTGTACTATAACGAATGGAGAGCAGAATGGGACGAAGAACATCCATGTGGATTGCAAGGAGAATGATACTGAAAAGCCTCGTTCTGCCGTGATTCTTATCCAGTCAGGAAGCCACACATTGAAAGTGAGTGTGCGTCAGGAGGCGAAGCCAACCATACATTTTTCTCAGGCAGAATATTCACTTCCAAAGGATGGAGGTGATGTAAAGATACCTTTTAACTATAATACTTCGTTTGAGACAGAGGTCACCTATTATGCTGCCGATAGTCATTACAATTGGACGGACAAGGTGGAAGTGAATACCACAAGCGCAAATGGCATCTTGAATTATCATCTTGGTGCCAATAATGGGCTTGGCAGAGTTTGTAAGATAGCCTTCAATAAAGGGGGGGTTACTTTAGCAAGCGTCCTCATCAAGCAAAGTCCTGACAACTCTGTATTTACCCCAAACATGTCCATATCGACATTGAGTAACTCCGCAGGAAGCATTGCCTCTATGGGTTCTTTGGGCATCATCCTCGGTGAGGATAATGTGGAAGGATGGAAAAAGGTGAAGTCTCTCCAGATAACGGGTGAATTATATTACAAGGATCTCCTCTTTCTGAAGAAGTTCACAGGTGCCGGCGACTTCACAAACAGGCAGGAAATGGCATCCAGTCCTAAGACTCTTGACTTGAGAACGGTGAAGACTATCTATAGCGCAGATCCTGAAAGTGACAGTTATGGATGGCAACAACATGGCAAGAATATCATTCCCGACAAGCTTTTTGAGAGCGCTACCGCATTGAGCTCTATCTTCCTGCCAACAAGTCTGGAGAAGATAGGCAGCTATGCCTTTCATGATTGCACCTCTCTCAATTATGTTGAGATTCCTTATACCGTACAGTCTATTGGCAATCATGCCTTTTTCGGATGCGCCAAGTTGACGGATATAAAGACATTCTCTAGCAATGAGTTGCAGGAAATAGGGCAGATGGCTTTCGATACAGGGAATGAATGCGGCTATTTTTACCTTTCTGCAGAACTCAAGACCTTAGATATGTACTCATTCCAAGGCTTTCGCACTAAAAAGCTTTATGCCCCATGGAATGAAGAAGAGTCGTTGCCATCTATTACATTCCCAACAGCCCTTTATCAGAATTGTACACTTGTTGTCCCAAAGGGAAGTTTAGCCACCTATCGTAAAACAGGAAATTGGGGGAAGTTTAAAAATATAATAGAGGCAGAATAATCTTGAAGAAGGTTCTTATCTGTATAAGTATCACAGTGTGTCATACGTCACAATAAGGTTGTTCTTACTGTGTGCGAAAAGTCTCATTTTAGAAACATTATACAAAAAGGTTTGGCTATTCCGACGAAATGCACTACTTTTGCACTCCGTAGAAATGAAACTAATGAAACTGGATATGAACAGATTACAGACGAGAGGATGGCTCCGCCAAATGGCGCTGGCGCTGATTCTCATGGTGAGCATGACAGTCATGGCTGCCCCAAACGCTACACAGAAAGCTCAGGCAAAAGACTCTGCTGCCGTAGACTCTTCGGCTCAGAGTATGCTCGATAACTCCGTATTGGCTGATGCTGACACGACGATGATTGCAGGCGCTGAAGGGCAGAGCTTCCATCAAGAACTGAAAAAGAAATTCATTGAGGGCAATGCAGGATTCATGTCGCTGGTGGCATTGGCTCTCGTGCTTGGCTTGGCGTTTTGCATCGAGCGCATCATCTATCTGAGTCTCTCAGAAATTAACGCGAAGAAGTTTATGGCGAATCTTGAAGACAAAATTTCTGCTGATGATGTGGAGGGTGCAAAGGCACAGTGCCGCGATACGCGCGGACCGGTCGCAAGCATCTGCTATGAGGGTCTGCTCCGTTATGATGACAGCATCGAAAACATTGAGCGCAGCATTGCCGCTTACGGTGGTGTGCAGGCAGCCAACTTGGAGAAAGGCTGTTCATGGATAACGCTCTTCATTGCCATGGCACCGTCGTTGGGTTTCCTCGGCACGGTCATTGGTATGGTGATGGCATTCGACCAGATTCAGATGGCAGGCGACATCAGTCCTACCATTGTGGCAGCTGGTATGAAAGTGGCACTTATCACCACTATCTTCGGTATTATCGTGGCATTGATTTTGCAGATATTCTATAACTATATCCTCTCCAAGATTGACCATCTCACTGCTCAGATGGAGGAGTCCGCCATCTCGCTGCTGGATGCCATTATGAAGAAAAAACTCACGAAATGAAGATAAGGATAAGTAAGATACGCGACCTGTCGACGGAGAAAATCTCTCAACGTGTGCTCTATGGGCTCATCGGGCTCACAGTGCTCATCTTCGCGCTTTTCTTTCTGGTGGGTTATGATTTGCCCTATATAGACGACCCGTCATTCAATGCCCCTCTGCTCACTGATGTGTTGCTGGGCTTCATGGTGGTGTTGGTCATAGCAGCTATTGCTGTTGCTATTTTTGCCGTGGTGAGAGCTGTGAGGAAATCGGGACGTAGCGAGAGTGTGGTCAACAATATTCCTGTAAAGAAAATCACCGTGACAGTGCTCATCCTTCTTGTAGTGCTGCTTTTAGGAACTTTTCTTCTAGGTTCGTCGCAGTCGTTGCTCATCAATGGTAAAGACTTCACTGACACATTATGGCTGAAAGTGGCCGACATGTTTGTCAATACATCGCTCATTCTCATTGTTGTAGCTGCTGTGGCTGTCATCTATGGTGCAACAAGATATTATCGTAAAGCTGAAAAATGATTTTCCAAAAGCATAAGCACATCGTACCCGGATTGAACACTACGTCAACAGCCGACATTTCGTTCATGCTGCTGATATTCTTCCTTGTCACCACCTCGATGGATACCGATAAGGGACTGCTACGGCAGTTGCCACCTGCTGACACGCATAAGGAACAGCAGGAGACCGATGTGGAGAAAGGTGCGCTGATGGCTTTCAAGATAACCGCGCAAGACAAGCTGATGCTCGACAATGCTGAAATCAGTTATGATGAGGTGACTCCACGTGTGGAAACATTTGTGGAGCATAGAGGCAAGCGTCACCTTATTTCGATAGAAGCCGATGCACAAGCAAGTTATAATGCTTATTTTCATTTGCAGAATGCCCTCATGAAAGCTTATGAGAAAGTGAGGAATAAGGCCGCAGCAACGGAATATGGAAAGCCTTACAATCAGTTGACTGAGGCGCAAAGAAATAAGGTGAAGGACCAGTGGCCGCAACGCATTGCTGAGACTTGCCAAAGTTCTGAGGAAGGAGGGGCGCAATGAGCATGTTCCGCCGTAGAGAGCATCAAGTGCCAGGACTGAATACGGCATCGTTGCCTGATTTGATTTTCTCGGTACTCTTCTTCTTTATGATTGTTACCCACATGCGTAAGGTTACGCTGAGAGTGAAATTCCAAGTGCCACAAGGTACTGAACTCACTCGACTCACTAAAAAAACTGATGTCTCCTATATCTATATTGGTCATTTGTTGGGGCAGAAGTCGGGCACAATGATTCAGATGAACGATAAGCTCGTGACTGCCGCAGAAGTGGAAGACTATCTTTCTGCCGACCGCAATCGTATGGACCCTGATGATGTGGATAAGATGACAGTGTCGCTCATGGCTGACAAAGGTACACGTATGGGTGTCGTCAACGATGTGAAACAGTCGTTACGTAGAGCCAAAGTGTTGAAAATCAACTATTCAGCTTCAGAGATAAAGAAATAAGCCTGTACGGCTGACCTTCCTTAATCTCAAAGAACTGGAAAATAGAATACACATGAAAAAGACCTTATTGATTATCCTTTTGTTAGGGTTTACTGTCTCCTCATTCGGGCAGAATCCCATCTTGCCACCAACGGCTTTCATCCCTGATGGCGAGCCCCATGTGTTTGAGTATCATGGTGAAAAGCGGCTCTTCCTTTATGGGTCACGCGATGAGTATGTGACGCAGTTTTGCGGAAAAGGGCATGATGGATGGTCGGCACCCGTTTCCGATTTGACTAAATGGACCTCGCATGGCGAGATATTTAATATCCGACAGGCTTTTGAAAAAGGTTATGGTGATGTGCCTCATCAGAATCTCAATGCCCCCGATTGCGTCTATAATCCGTTGACAAAAAAATACTATCTCTATACCTTCCTCGGTTTTGATTATCAGAAAGATGGCAAGAAAGGGCCGAAGATGATAGTCGCCTCCAGTGACAGTCCAGCAGGGCCTTTCATCGACCCTATTGTCTTCTATTGGCCAGGTTTGAACACTAACTGTTATGACCCTTCGGTGCTCGTCATGCAGGATGGTAACGATAGCTTACGGGTGTATGCCTATTGGGGATTTACCCGTTGCGACACGTGGGCGCGCATAGACCCACACGACATGCACACCATCATCGATGGCAAGACGGGTAAAGCTGATCCAACCTTTATCTATAAGGTGCTCAACAATCCACAACTGACACAATCCACTTTCTTCGAGGCGTCAAGCATCAAGCAGGTTGCTAAGGATAAGTTTGTTTTTATCTATTCGCCTATGGATCGTGCGCCTGCCCTTGACTATTGCTACAGCAATTCCCCTGAAGGGCCATGGACTTATGGCGGACGGCTTATTGATAATGGGAAGACATGGCAGGGCGGCAATGACCATGGCAGCATCGTGCAGGTGAATGGTCAGTGGTATCTCTGTTATCATCGGCGTACTTGTGACGTTTTTAATCGGCAGGCAATGATGGAGCCTATCGACCTTCGTATAGAGGGCGATAAAGTGATTATTCCCACGGTGGAGATGACCTCACAAGGTGTTGTCAAAGGTGGATTGGATGCTTATCAGCGTTATAATATCTATAGGGCTTGCTATGTGCGTGACCTCACTAAACAGGGCAAGGCGGGCACAGCTGTCGCTCCTTATATCGATGGAAAGCAGCGCAGAGCCGACGGACTCAATCCCATGGTGAACATCCGCAACCACAGCATCATCGGCTTCAAATACCTCAATTTTGGCAGCAAGGAGGTAAGTAAACTTCGCCTTTGGCTCAACATGCAGGTCGAGCATGACCTGACGATAAGCCTCTATGTGGCAAAGGAAGGGGAGGGTAACGATGACGATAAGCGCATATTGGTTGCTCGCACGCAATATAAGGCAAAACCATTGAAAAACGGACTTTCTGAATTCAGATCTTTTACCTTACCGTTTAATATCATACAGTCGGAAAGGCTCAAGGCGATTGGTGGATTCAAGGGGAAGTTAGCCCTGTTTTTTGTCTTCGAGGGAAAGGATGGAGAGGAACTTTGCCAGTGGAAAGAATTTCAACTTTTGAAGAGAAAATAACATTTTATCACAAAAAAAGCGAAAAAGATTGCAGATAAGAATTATTTGTTGTAACTTTGCAAGCAAAAATAAGTAATTATTATATGGCACATCACAATTTAGATGCATTAGACAGGAAGATATTGAATATGATAGCAGATAATGCTCGTATACCCTTCCTAGAAGTAGCGCGCGCATGCAATGTCAGCGGAGCAGCTATCCATCAGCGCATAGCTAAGCTCGACGGACTTGGTGTTCTCAAAGGCTCTCAGTTCCTCATAGACCCCGAGAAGATAGGTTATGAGACTTGCGCTTATATCGGTTTATTTCTCAAAGACCCTGAGAAGTTTGACGAGGTGGTGGAGAAGTTGAAGAGAATCCCTGAGGTAACAGAATGCCACTATACTACGGGTGGTTTTGATATGTTCATCAAGATCTATGCCCGCAACAATCATCATCTGCTCAACATCATTCACGACAAACTCCAGCCACTCGGACTCTCGCGCAGTGAGACCATCGTGTCGTTCAATGCAGTTATTGAGCGCCAGCTTCCTATCCCTGAGATGGAAGATGAGGCTGAAGAGGAAACTGAGGAGGAATTGTAAAGTTCCTCCTTCACGCTTCAGGACTTTTTACTTATCTTTGATATAATCCACGAAAGCATAATCGAAGTTATGCTTTTCGTCTTTAGTATGCACCTCCTTATGTTCGATTTTCCAATCATCGTAGGGAGGAAAGAAGGCATCGGCTTGCTTTGGTGTATCATCCACCTCAGTCAAACAAAGGCGGTCGGCCTTACTGATGGCTTGCTCATAGACGCTAGCTCCACCTATTATATATAGGTCTTCATCTGCTTGGCAATGTTGCAAAGCCTCTTCCAATGAGGGATAGCAGTCGCAACCGGGGAATTCGCTTTGACTTCTGCTCAGCACGATGTTGCGGCGATTGGGCAGTGCGCCTTTTGGCAGTGACTCAAAGGTGTGCCTCCCCATGATGATCGTGTGCCCTGTGGTGAGCGCCTTGAATCGCTTCAGGTCGTTGGGAAGCCAATAGAGGAGTTTGTTCTGATAGCCGATGGCACGATTGCGAGCCACTGCGGCGATGATGTTGATGCGCATTTATACGGATACTTTAGCAGAGATGTGAGGCCATGGATTATAATCGGTGAGCGTGAAGTCCTCAAACTTGAAGTCGAAGAGGTCTTTCACGTCAGGGTTGAGTATCATCTTCGGCAATGGACGTGGCTCTCTGGTGAGTTGCAGTTTGGCTTGCTCGAGGTGATTCAAGTAGAGATGCGTGTCGCCGGTGGTATGGATGAAGTCGCCCGCTTTGAGGCCTGTCACTTGTGCCATCATCATTAACAGCAAGGCATAAGAGGCAATATTGAAAGGCACACCCAAGAAGGTGTCGGCACTGCGCTGATAGAGTTGCAGACTCAATTTGCCGTCAGCCACATAGAACTGAAAGAGACAGTGGCAGGGTGAGAGTGCCATTTTCGGCATATCGGCAACATTCCATGCGCTCACCACGATGCGGCGTGACTCCGGATGGTTTTTTATCAGGTCGATGGCGTTCTTTATCTGGTCGATAGTGCCGCCTTCATAGTCGCTCCATGAGCGCCATTGCTTGCCATATACAGGCCCTAAATCGCCGTTTTCATCTGCCCATTCGTCCCAAATGGATACACCATGCTCGTTCAGATATTTCACGTTGGTGTCGCCTTTGAGAAACCACAGCAACTCATAGATGATGGATTTCAAGTGCAGTTTCTTCGTTGTGAGCAAGGGAAATCCTTCTTCAAGATTGAATCTCATCTGGTTTCCAAAAATGCTCTTAGTACCTGTTCCTGTGCGGTCAGGCTTCTCCACTCCTTCCGTGAGGATGCGGTTTAACAAGTCAAGATATTGTTTCATATTTCTATTATGTTTTGTTTCATTTCAGGGATATGCGTGCTTTTGATTCTCCACTCTTGCGGATAGAGGTTGTTGGCACGATTTCCGATGTTCTTTTCAAAGCCGATGGCTCTTCCTTGATAGGTGAGTAAGACGATGCCGAGAGGCGTTCCCGCAGGCAGATTGACAGCTTCCTTGCGCAGATAACTGATGGCCTGCTCGTAAGAGACTTCCACTTTCGGATATTGTTCTTTATCGGGCAGGATGGAGAGGGCTTTCGAGATGTCGGGTATGAGGTTCTTTCCCTTTGCCGTATCGGCTTGAATGCCATGCGAGAGGATATTCAATCCCTTGATTTGAGAGGGCAGTTGGAATCCTTCGGAACGGTCACCTGGCTTCCTCAAGACGGTCATAAACAAGCCTTCTCCACGTGTTTTACCGGGCAGAAAGCGGCAAACAGGCAGGTTGCCCGTGAGGGCTTCCGTAATGTTCCATGAGGAATCAACAGAAATCTCGATGCCTTCAGCCCCCAATTCCGTTGCTATCCAACTGGCATTCTCTTCGTTTTCATGCGCATTGAAGGTGCAAGTGGAGTAGATGAGATAGCCGCCGGGTTTCAAGCAGGGCCATATATCTGTCACGATTTGCCGCTGCAAGGCAGTGCATTTCTGCACGTTTTGAACGCTCCATTCGGCTATTGCGCCCTCATCTTTACGAAACATGCCCTCGCCGGAGCAAGGCACATCGGTGAGAATGACGTCGAATTGCAAACGTGTCTTTGCATAGTCGTGCGCATAATTGTTGCTCACATAGATGTCGGGATGGCCGAATTTGAGGATGTTCTCATTCAATATCTGAGCACGCGTGCGCATCGGCTCATTTGAAAAGAGAATGCTTCCCTTCGGAAGAGCCGACATGGCCACGGTGGATTTCCCTCCCGGAGCGGCGCAAAGGTCAAGCATGAGCACCGGCTCTTTCACGATTTGCCGAAGCACATGATGCAGAAACATTGAGGATGCCTCCTGAACATAGTAAAGACCGGCATGCAATAGTGGGTCGAAAGTGAAGTTGGGACGCTCGCGGAGATAATATCCGTTGTCGCACCAAGCCACCTTTCCCTCCATGAACGGCACGCTTGTTTTGTCGGAATCGCATTTGAAAGGATTCAAGCGGATGCTTACGGGCGCCTCTTCTTGAAGTCCCTTCTCAAGCGTCTGATAGAGTTCTTCACCCATCAGATGACGTGTATATTCACAAAATTCTGCCGGTAAGTTCATTCACAATTTCGATTTCTTCTTGCAAAGATAAAATTTTTTTTGTTATTTTGCAACTAAATCGGTATTTGATGCGTCAAATAAGCAGAAAAAATCAAAAGATGAATAATATGAAACATTATCTGATAGCACTCGCACTGATGCTTACTCTCAGTGCATCAACGATGAGCGCTGCGCCTAAGCACCGCCATCATCAGCAGACAACCGCTGTCGTCAAGGCGGATACAGCAAAATCTCAAGGTGTCGTGGCGTATTCAGATACCACTCAATCGCAGCCGCAAGAAGCTCAAGATACTGTGGTGGAAGAGGATGCACATAACTCCCACAATCCAAGTTGGAACCCTTCTGACTATGACGATCCGTTCTCTTACTTTGGAGAAAACTTCGGTAGGAGTGTTGGAGGCGGCATATTAGTAGCCTTGATTATAGGGGTCATCTTCCTGTTCTTGCTTCTCCCGCTCATTGTCGTCATCTTGGTGCTCCGCTATCTCATCAAACGGCATAACGACCGGGTAACTCTTGCTGAAAAGGCAATGGAGTCTGGGCAGCCAATACCTGAATCGATGAAGCCTGTGGATAAACAGACCGATGATTATTTGTGGAAGAAAGGCATCCGCAATACGGCTATCGGCATCGGATTGGTCATCATGTTCAGCATTTGGGAGTCAACGGGATTGGCTGGAGTAGGTGCTTTGGTGGCTTGCTATGGTATCGGTCAGCTGGTGATAGCTAAGACTTCACCGAAGAATACAGATAAGGACGACAAGTTGGATAACGACGAAAAATAGTCGGAAGTGAAAGATCTTGAAGACATATCTCTCGTCACTCAGGCGGCTGTGTTTCACAATAAGCGGGCTTTCGAGAAGCTGGTTGTGAAATATCAGTCGCAGGTGCGCCGCTTCTTTCTCAGTCAGACGCTGGGAGATGAGCAGTTGAGTGACGACCTTGCGCAAGATACTTTCATCAAGGCTTATCTCAATATCGATAAATTTCGCGGCACTTCGAGTTTCTCCACATGGCTTTACCGCATTGCCTACAACGTTTATTATGACTATGTGAGGAGCCATAAACTGACGGAAGACATGGATTCGGCGGCAGTGTCGAGAAAGAATTCGGAGCAGGGCGACAGCAATCTGAAGATGGATTTGCAGCAAGCGATGGCGCTACTCTCCGGAAATGAGCGCACTTGCGTGGTTCTGCAATTGATGGAAGGACAGTCGATTGATAAAATCGCAGATATCACCGGCATCGTGGAAGGTTCGGTGAAATCTTACCTTTCGAGAGGAAAACAAAAATTGGCAACTTATTTAAGACAAAATGGATATGATGGAAAATGATGATAAACTGATAACTCAGTTCTTTCAAGAGCAAATGCCAGACGTGGAGGACGATGGCTTTTCGAGAAGGGTAATGCACAGATTGCCTGACAAGAAGCGTCATCTGAGCCGATTGTGGACAATCATTTGCTCCGTTGTGGGTGTGGCCTTTTTCCTTCTGATAGATGGAATCGACAGTTTGCGGATAAGCCTTGGCAATGTGTTTGGCGACTTTATCGGCTCTGTTTCCTCTTTCCATATCATCGACTTCACGCCGCTTGCCGTCGCTGTGGGCATCCTCACGATTTTTGGGGTGACGCTTTATAATGTCGTCACGACAGATTAAGATAGAATACTCTCTCAATTTTTACTTTTTGATAGACCGTTTTCTGTATTGCAAACAACCATTGTTTACCTTGCAGATAGCGGTCTTTTACGATGTAAAAAGGGTTTATCGGCAAAAGCAAGGGACAGCATTGTGTATCTTGATTTTTAATAATATAGGCAATAATGCCGTTTGATTTTCAGGCTCTGAACAATCACAGACGACCTTAGAAATTGTTAACAAATTAACTTAAAATGGCTTGCAAGTTTTATGCAAGTTACCAATGAAATATACAAAAACGTTTTATGGCATTGAACGTTTGGCCTTTTATATAGGCACGTTTGGCCAAACGAGGAGCTCATTTGGCCAAATGAGGACCTTATTAATCGTTGTTTACAGGGTCAAAAGCTACCTTTTACAAGGTAAGTAACCACCTTTTACAAGGTCAAAGGTAGCTTTTTACATCAAAATCAGACTTTTTTTAAAACCGACCTCACGAAAAAGGCCCTTTCCGTGCGTTATAAGCGACTTTATTTTTAAAGGTTCACTATATGAAGCCTTGCCTTTCGGAGAAGCTCATATCCGTTTTGCATAATTATGCAAAAACGGCATTTAGTTTTGCATAAAGTTAATCTGATATATTGAACTAACTATGACTGACAGGGCTTCAATTTAGGATTTCTTTGCCTGTTTTTTATGGTTTCAGTCACGCACAATATCTGATTGACCTCCCAAACTTTTGCAGGTGAGTCGTAAAAAGCAGTGTTCTAAAATGTGGACAGTTTTTCTTTATCAATCAAAGCTGATGGTCACGCCGCCCTCGTCGTCTTTTTTCTCCTGCTCTTGCTTCTTTGGTTTCGGTGGATTCTTTAGGTTTCCCTTTTCGTCGAACATACCATAAGTGGTGCGGAGAACGATGAACTCGGTGCGTCGGTTCAATTGGTTGCAGATTTCCTGCTTGTCTTTATCTTGCTTTTTGATGAATTCTTCCGTCAGAATATCGCCCTCTTTCAGCCATGGATATTTCTCCGTAGTCTTCTTGCGAATGGTCTTCGGGCTTTCTTTTCCATAGCCTTTCGGCGTGAGGCGGTCCTTCGCTATCCCCTTATCGATAAGGTATGCAACCACCGATTCTGCCCTTTGCTGAGAAAGATGCTTGTTGTATTCGGCAGAACCTTTATAGTCACAGTGGGCACTCAGTTCGATTGTCACATTCGGATTCTCATTTAGAAGCTTCACAAGTTCGTCGAGAGCCTTTTGTGATTCCGGCCGTAAGGTAGCCTTGTCGAAATCATAGAAGATGTTGTCGATGAGCACCGGTGCGGTAATGGATGCCAATGGGAACTGGAGAACGGTCTCTTCGGAGGCTTCTGAAGGCATCACTTTCACCTCTTCCTTATGATTCAGAAAGCCCTTGCAGGTAGCCAAGAGGATGTAATCAACGCCCGGTTTCACCACTTGCGTAAACGAGCCGTCACCCTTCACACGAAGTTTCATGTTGGTGCCATCGTTTCCCACCATATATACTTGTGCCGCTGGGAGCTCATAGCCATCAATCTCATATACCCAACCTTTGATGGTATTCACGATTTCAGGATTCTCAAAGGCGTAGATATGGTCCCAGCCTCGCCCGTCACCTCTGTTTGAAGAGAAGAAACCTCGATTGTGCGGACCCTCGAAAGTCATGCCAAAATCGTCGCCTTGAGAGTTCAATGGATAGCCCGGATGCTCCAATTCATAGTGCCCTTTATTGTTGACTTTAGCGATGAAAATATCCAATCCGCCAAGTCCGGGATGCCCATTGCTCGAGAAATAGAGGTCACCATTCGGGCGGAAAGTAGGAAATTCCTCGTCTCCTGCCGTGTTGATAGGCTCTCCGAGGTTCTCAACACCACCCAATCCGGTTGCCGTTAAGCGTATTCTCCATATATCCAAACCACCCTTTCCACCGGGCATATCTGAGGTGAAATAGAGCCATTGACCATCCGGAGAGATAGCAGGATGGGCGTAACTCGACAAGGTGTCGTTGCTGATTTTCAATTCTGAGGCTTTGCTCCAAGCCGCATCTGAGCGGTTGGAGGTAACGATTTGCGCATAACGAGGGGCACTTGGGTCACTTGTACATTGTGTCAGATACATCTCCAGTTGGTCGGTTGAGAAGCAGCAAGCCCCTTCGTCATAACTGGTATTCAACCCTCCAACAGCCGCTTCGGGTTTAGTCCACTTGCCTTTATCATCCTTTTCGGATACGAAAATATCCCCGTTCTTCATTCCGGTGATACCGCTTAACTCGTCGCCAAGGGCTTCATTGCGCGTGGAAGTGAAGTAGAGATGGTCGAAACCATCACCTGCGAGCATCGGGGAATAGTCATCTCGGCGGGAATTGAATACATCCATCCGCTTCACCGTATAGCGAGAGCCCTGCTCTTTAATGCGAGGAGCATTCTTAGCAGCCGATAAACCATTGAGTGCGAGTTCGTTATTCGGGATGGAATCGAGCACCATTTGGAACTCTTCAGCAGCCTCTTTATAGTTGCCATTCTTCATCAATTGCTGCCCAAGTGCCAGATGGTCATCGATGGAAACCTGCTTATAACGGATGGCATTGCGGTAAGCAGAGATGGCTCTTTGCTGTTGGTTGATTTTATCATAGCATTGCGCCATCTTCAAGGCAACCTTTCCTCTCTGTGCTTTTTCTTTCGGTGGAAGCAGTTGGTAAGCCTTTTTATATTGTTCGGCAGCATCATTATATTCGCCTAAAGAGAGGAATCTGTCTCCCTTTTTGATATTCCTTTCAGCCCCACAACTCATTAATAATAAGGTGAATAGAAATATAATGGCTATATATGACTTGCTTTTTATCATGCTCTTTTTAGTATAAACGCTGTTTTTCGCTGTTTATTATCTAAAAATCAATCTGTTCCTAACCAGTATTTTGACTTTGGCAGATACGACAGAAGTTTGACGATGAGGTAAACGGTGATGAAAGTACAACAGGCGATAAGTGGTATTTTGACAAGTTCGGAGCTCGAAATTCCATCCAAAAGGTCGTGATATAGGTTGAGAAGCATGATGTGACTGAGATACATGGCGTAACTGCAAAGGGAGATATCCACGATGAGGCGGGTCATCCAATTCTGCTTTTTGAACTCTAATTTGCTGACGAGTGAGAAGATGCCGATGACCATCATCGCCACATTAATCACGCAGAAGTCCCATGGTATTTCAAGGTCCACCACATCTTCCACCGTGCTGATTCTCGTATTGAAGATATAAACGGTGGCTGCATAGCCAATCAAGAGCATCATGGCAGCCGTGAATGTTGACCATACTCCATATTTTCGGAAGTATGAACCCAATATGAGATACCCCACAAAGCCGTTAAAATAATAGAGCATCGGTGATTGATTCCAAGTGCATTCGCCCAAAACGTTGGGGTAAATCATGTGGATATAGGGCAGAAAAAGCGTTACGCCCCATATTCCCAAATAAATTTGCATCTCTCTTTTGCTACTGCTTTTTATCCAAGGTGACAAGATTGGAATGAGCAGATAAAGGCCGATAAGCATGTAGATATACCACAGATGCCCTACTTCCACTCCCCAATTTACGGGTATATGGGCAATGTTGAGCAGGCATTGGCTGATGCTGTCGCCCCGATAAAACATATAATAGACGGCAAAAGCGATACACCAGAAGAGCCAAGGAAACAAGATTCGCGTGAATCTCTTGCGGAAAAAGACGGGTGTAGAGTCTTTCATTGGCAAGAGAAAATAACCTGAAATCATCACAAACAGCCCTATGCAACTTCTCGAAAGGCTGTTGAAAAAGCCGATGGTGAAGGTGTCGGGGTAGTTGGTGAGCGTCAGATGGTCACCTATATAATAATATTCACTGGAGTGTTGCCATAACACTAAGAAGATGGCGATTACTCTTAGCAAGTCCAAAGCGATGTTGCGTTGCTTTCTTTGTGCGGTAGTTTCCATGATTCAATAGGGTTGGGTGTTCAGATTATCATTTCTTAAAGGGTAGTTTGAAGTCGCATCCGTTCCTCCAATTCGAGCATCCATAAGCGGCATTTCCTTTGATAATAGTGCCTTTTCCACATTTGGGGCACACCTTGCCAATGATGCTGTCGTCGGCTTTCAGCGTCGTTGTTTTCTTCTTCTGAATCTTTTTCTTCAGGTCTTCATCGGTAGTGATGGCGACATGGCGATTGCTATTGTCGCGCAAAACATCATTGACGATTTCCGTAATCTGCACTTTCAGCTCGTCGACAAACTGATTAGGGTCATATTTCTGATGCTCGATGTCGCGGAGTTTCTTTTCCCAAATGCCCGTCAACTCACAGCTTGTGAGCAGTTTCTCATGAATGGTATCGATGAGTTCAATGCCTGTGGGAGTTGCTAAAAGATTCTTCCGCTCGCGTCGGATATAGTGACGTTTGAAGAGAGTCTCGATGATTCCCGCACGAGATGATGGTCTTCCGATGCCGTTTTCCTTCAATGCGGCGCGCAATTCATCATCTTCCACAAACTTTCCGGCCGTTTCCATGGCTCTCAAGAGGGTTGCCTCCGTGTAATATTTTGGTGGAGTGGTCCACTTTTCAGTAAGAGTAGGGGTGTGAGGACCCGTTTCACCCACTGTGAAAGCAGGCAATGTGCGCTCTTCATCGTCTTTCTTAGCCTCGTCGTCATCAATCTTCTCTTCCTCTTTTGAATACACATTACGCCATCCGGGCTCTAAGATTTCCTTGCCACTGACCTTGAATTCCACCTTATCTACTGCTCCCATGACGGTTGTTGTTGAGAATTTGCAATCCGGATAAAAGACACTGATGAAGCGACGAGCGATTAAGTCGTAAACATTTTTCTCCATATCACTGAGTCCACGGGCAAGAACACCCGTTGGAATGATGGCATGGTGGTCGGTCACCTTTGATGTGTCAAAAACTTTCTTGCTCTTTGGCAACTTCTTGCCAGCGATGGGTTGGATGATAGGAAAATAGTCTTTGAGCCCATTGAGGATAGTGGGGCACTTCGGATATATATCATCCGACAGGTATTGCGTATCCACACGAGGGTATGTAGTGAACTTCTTTTCGTAAAGGCTCTGTATCAGGTTGAGAGTGGTCTCTGCTGAATAACTGAACTTCTTGTTGCAATCCACTTGCAGGGAGGTGAGGTCATAGAGGTGCGGAGGTGCTTCAGTGCCTTTCTTTTTTTGAACATCTGTTACTGCGAAAGGCTTCCATTCAATCGTACTGAATGCCTTTTCGCCATCCTCTTTATTCAAATATTTTCCTTCAGTAGCCGTAAATTGTGTATCTCGATATATCGTTGCGAGTACCCAATAAGGTTCTGACTTGAAATTGTCAATTTCTTTTTGCCTGTTGACTATCAGTGCAAGAGTCGGTGTTTGAACGCGTCCGATGCTCAAAACCTGGCGGCTTTGCCCGTATTTTAACGTGTAAAGTCGGGTTGCATTCATGCCTAAAAGCCAGTCGCCGATGGCTCGTGACAGGCCTGCAAGATAAAGACTCTGATACTGATTTTGGTCTTTCAACTGCTGAAAGCCCTCTTTGATGGCTTCATCCGTCATCGAAGAAATCCACAATCGTTTGACGGGACAAGTAGCGCCGGCCTTTTGCATCACCCAGCGTTGTATCAATTCACCTTCCTGTCCGGCATCACCGCAGTTGATAATGCCATCTGCTGCTTGCATCAAATGTTCGATTACGCCGAACTGTTTCTTAATTCCTTGGTCATCAATGAGTTTGATTCCGAAGCGTGGAGGTATCATCGGAAGGGCTGCGAGGCTCCAATGCTTCCAGTTTTCAGTATAGTCATTGGGCTCTTTAAGGCAGCAAAGGTGGCCAAATGTCCATGTCACTTGGTATCCGTTGCCCTCCATATAGCCGTCATGTGCCTTATCGGCGCCTATGATGCGTGCTATATCTTTGGCTACACTGGGTTTTTCGGCGATGCAAACTATCATTTTCTTAATTGCTTATAGAAGTGCAAAATTACGAATAAAAATTGAGACTACGAAACTATCTGCCATTTATTGTTTTGTAGAAGATGGCTTTTTACCTTGTAAACAACCATCTTTTACAACGTAAACAATCGTTGTTTACCGCCTAAAAGGTTATCTTTTACAATCGTATTCGTAACTTCCTAATAACCAAGGAGTTCATCGACGAGCAACACGATGTGGCGATGAGCCGGATGTGACATCCTTTGGATGCTGACATAATTGCATATCGAGTCGGGCGAAAGGCAGTCGTGGCAGGTCCCGTCAATCTGGCATGGCGTCTTGAAATCAAACCTCGCCATGTTTATAGGAGCAGCTATGGAGCGCGCTCTCTTGATGGCTGCATCGACGTCTTGACATACCTTGTTCAATCCGATGACGAAAATCACGTGCTTAGGACCCCATGTGATGGCGGCAACCCGATTGCCATTGCCGTCGATATTCACGATGACGCCATCCTCAGAGATGGCATTGGCGCTCGCTAAATAATAGTCGCACTCGAAAGCCTTGCGATAGATGCGCAGCTTATCCTCCTCTGTATGAGCGTCTTCGCGGTCGTAAACGCAGTAGTTCCCGCCCTTGAGCATCGTCATGATGCCCGTTGTGCGTATGCTCATCGAGCCTCCCCACGAGATGCTGCTGCCTTCAGGAATGAGTTCTTTCACCTTATTTAATAAGGCTGTCTGATTCTCGCAGAAATACGCGTCATAGTGGCGTTGTTGCAGATGCTTAATCATCTTAGCGGCAAGCCGCTGGTTTCTGAGTTCTTTTGGTTCCATTATTCAAGATTTAAATATCCTTGCAAAGATAGCGAAAAAAACTTGGGTAATCGCAAAAAGCAAATATTCTTTTTTATGTTAAAACCTAAAATCTCTGGCGACAGATGACTATAATTGCCGAATTTTTTATACCTTTGCAAGGTAAAACGAATAGGTTGAACCTTAAAAATACTGTCATCGTGCATATAGCCATTGCCGGAAATATAGGAAGCGGAAAGACAACATTGACCACAATGTTGGCTAAATACTATCATTGGACACCAAAGTTTGAGGCGGTGGATTATAACCCCTATCTTGAAGACTACTATAAGGACATTCCCCGATGGTCGTTCAATCTCGAGATATATTTCCTCAAACAGCGCTTTAAGGACCTGCTCGAAATTGCCAAATCGCAGCAAACCATCATCCAAGACCGCTCTATCTTTGAGGGCGTCTATGTGTTCACGGCCACCAATAAAGCGATGGGAAACCTGTCGGACAGGGACTTTGATACCTATATGGGACTATTCGAGTCGATGATGATGATAGTGGAATACCCCGACCTTATGATTTATCTGCGCGCCTCGGTGCCGCATCTTGTGGAGAATATTCAGAAGCGCGGAAGGGATTATGAACAGACAATGCAACTCGAATATCTGAAAAATCTGAACGAAAGATACGAAGATTTCATCTTCAATAAATATAAGGGAAAGGTGCTGGCAGTGGATGTTGACGACATCGACTTTCAACATAATCAGAAGGATTTTGCGCAAATCGTCGATAAGATAGACGCTCAACTCTTCGGCTTTTTTCCCAATGAATAACGAAAACTAATACTTACAATTATGCATATAGCAATAGCTGGAAATATCGGAAGCGGCAAGACGACCCTCACGAAGATGCTTGCCAAACGTTACGGATGGATTCCTCACTTCGAACCCGTTGATAATAACCCTTATCTGGAGGATTATTATGCCGACATGAACCGCTGGTCTTTCAACCTGCAAATCTACTTTTTGAATAAGAGATTCCGTGATGTTGTGGAGATATCAAAGAGCAATGACACCATCATTCAAGACCGTACCATCTTTGAGGATGCACGTATCTTCGCGCCAAACCTGCATGATATGGGGATGATGAGCGACCGTGACTTTGATAATTACACAGACCTTTTCGACCTGATGATGTCTTTGGTGAAGTTGCCCGACCTCATGATATATATCCGTTCATCAATTCCTAACATCGTTTCGCAGATTCAAAAGCGTGGAAGAGACTTTGAAAAGTCCATCAGAATCGATTATCTTCAGGGTTTAAACCAGCGTTATGAGGAATGGATTGGCTCTTATAAAGGCCGCTTGATGATAGTGGATGGTGACAAATTGAAGTTTGAGAGCGACCCTCATGATTTCCAACAGGTTACCGATACAATAGATGCAGAGCTCTACGGATTGTTCCCTTTTGAGGAAGAGAAATAACTTCAGCCTTTGAAAAGGTTGATGGCTTCGGCAATCTGAGCGGACTCCTGCCTCGTAAGACATTGATAAACAGGGAGGCTAAGCTCCTCCCGATGAATCTTCTCAGTGATGGGAAGCGAGTAATGAGTCCACTCCTGATAGCATGCTTGCTTGTGTGGAGGGATGGGATAATGGATGGCAGTTTGGATATCATGCGCCTTCAGAAACTCTTGAAGCCGCTCTCTTTGAGCGCAAAGGATAGGGAATATGTGCCAAACATTTTCTTTTCCGCTTTGTTTTGGCAGTGTTATGAGTGGATTTTGGATATTTTCAAGGTAATAATCGGCTATCTTCCGCCTCCTCAGATTATCCTCTTCAAGATACTGGAGTTTAACGTTGAGCACAGCCGCCTGTATCTCATCCATCCTACTATTGCGCCCTTTATAGGGAAAGATGTATTTCTCACTGCTGCCATAATTCGTCAAAGCTCTGATAACCGATGCCAATTCGGCATCATTCGTGGTAACAGCACCCGCATCACCTAATGCTCCGAGGTTCTTGCTCGGATAGAAACTATGGGCGGAAGCATCACCCAATGCCCCCGTTTTGATGCCTTTATATTCGCATCCATGTGCTTGTGCATTGTCCTCAATGAGTTTCAATCCATGCTTTTTGCATAGTTCCGCAATCCTTTCCGAATAGGCACAACGGCCGTAAAGATGAACAATCATGAGGGCTTTTGTGTGTGTGGAAATGCGCGATTCTATCAAAGAGTCGTCTATTTCATAGGTGTCAAGGCTCGGTTCTATCAGTATTGGCTTCAGTTGATTTTCTGTTATGGCGAGTATGGAGGCAATGTAAGTGTTGGCGGGAACGATTACCTCGTCGCCTTCTTGCAAAATTCCTAATTCCTTATAGGCTCTGAGAATGAGCGTGAGAGCATCCAATCCATTGCCACAAGAGATGCAATGGCGGGTTCCGATGTAATTGGCATAGGTGTCTTCAAACGATTTCACGGCCTCTCCTTGCAGATACCAGCCTCGCTCTACAACCTCTTTTGTCGCATCCTCAATCTCTGCAAGATACTCAGAAGTGATTCTTTTCAGTGACAGATATTCAATCATAACTCCCATTCATAAGTATCATAGACAACCCCACGACCGCCATAACCCTCCTTATGAGCAATCAATCCTTCATTCAAAACACGTCCTTTGTCCTCTGTGGAACTGCCGAAATCCAAGTAAGGATAGTCTTTGTAATCCTCAAAAATAAGCTTTTCATAGATGGCTTCCATGGCTCCCAACTCCTTTCCTTGCGGATTGGTGGCACTGTATTGACCATGGATTACCTGCGGAGTAACATATACCGTGAGCCCACCGATGATGTTTCCATCCTTGTAAGCATTATATTGGAGGATGTTTTTGGGGAATCTTGACTTCAACAACTGCATCTCTTCAAGGGAATGAACAGGTTTTGCTTGAAACCTTTCTGTAAGATTTTCCTCAAGGATTTGCCAAAAATCGGGTAGGCTACAGTCCCTTTCTACCGTCACTCCCATCGTTTTAGCCAACCTCAAACGCCGCAGATGGTCTTTTCGCCAACGCAGATGTTGCTGGAGGAAAATCGTTGTTCCGATGTTTCTCAACGACAGATGGGCGTGGCATTTCCAAAAGATTGCGTAGAGATCTTCCTCTGATGGGTGGATATGATATATCCAAGGGATAGGGCGATAGACGACCTTTTGGAAACCAGCCTTCCGCAAATAGTCGTTTAAAGCCTCAAACAAGGCGCACGTATCAGCGATTGTCACGTGGATATTCATTATCAAACCGCCATACGTAAGGCCGAAATGAGAATAAAGAGTAGTGCCCGTCTTATGGGCAGGAAGCAAGGAATGGAGCTTCCCATCCTTATAGAAAAGGAGGGAATAATCATGGAATCGGTCAGCATGATAGTCCATATAGTCACGAAAGAAGAGAAAAGTTGCATTCCTTGCTTTCGTGACATAGGCATCCCAAATTCCCTTATCAGCGGGTGTATATCTCTTTATTTCAAACATTTCAGATACTTTCTGTAGTCCTCATAATCATAGATATAATCGGCTTCATCGAACAATTCAGAGGCAAGCACCAAGCATACAGCCCCACTGGAGAAGTCTTCGAGGGTGCGCCAAGTGTTCTCTTCCACCAAAAGGCCTTGATAAGGATGGTTCAAAAGATGTTTCTCTTGCCCGCTTCCATTATCCAGCGTGACGGTGAAAGACCCGCTTACAGCCACAATAAACTCACGGCATTGCTTGTGGGAATGGCCTCCGCGGCTCTCTCCCGATGGCACATCATACACCCAATAGGCCCTTTTTACATCAAAGGGCACATCCTTCAGTTGTTCAGCGACCGTGAGATTACCCCGAGGGTCACTGACTTTTGGCAGGTTGATGATGGTTCCTATCTTCATTTCTTCATATAAGGGTCAGTGCCGAGAACGGTCTTTGCCAGTCTTTTGGCTTTGTCTCTGAGGACGTTGAGGTCGTCTCCAAGCTCTCCATAACAGAGTGTTACGCCCATTCTCCGTCCCACATGAGCTTCTGGTTTGCCAAAGATGCGGATGCGCGTGCGGTCTTCCTTCAGGGCTTCCAACAGGTTATAGTCAAGCGGTTGCTTGCTTTCTATCGGCGAGAGAATGACAGCCGAGCAACCACAATGCTCCAGATGGATGGCTGGAATAGGCCATCCCATGATGGCACGCAGATGCAGTTCAAACTCGCTGAGATTAGTGGTATGCCCGAGGGTAACCATTCCCGTGTCGTGAGGACGTGGTGAAAGCTCTGAGAAAATGACCTCTCCCTGCTTGGTGAGGAAGAACTCTACGCCCCAAATGCCATATCCCGTAAGGGCCTTTGTGACCTCATCAGCCATGTGTTGAGCGGTCTTCAGTGCCTCATCGGATATCTGATAAGGTTGCCAGCTCTCGCGATAATCGCCGCCTTTCTGTACGTGTCCGATGGGCGGACAATAGATAGTAGGGGCGTGTTTTTGCGTGATGGTGAGGAGTGTAAACTCCGATTGGAAGTCGATAAATTCCTCAATGATGACCTCTTTCACATCTCCACGACTGCCTTCCATGGCTTCCGTGAAGGCTGTTTGCAGTTCCTCATCGTTGTGAACGTAGCTTTGGCCATGTCCACTGGAGCTCATCAGCGGTTTCACCACACATGGGAAGCCGATTTCATCGGCGGCTTTCTTGAACTCCTCAAAGGTCTTTGCATAGAAATATTTGGCTGTTCGGAGCCCTAATTCCTTAGAAGCAAGGTCACGGATAGCCCTTCTGTTCATCGTATAATTTACCGCTCTGGCACTTGGAACGACCTGAATGCCCTCCTTTTCAAAGTCAAAAAGCCGTTCTGTTCGGATAGCTTCTATCTCGGGGACAATGATGTCTGGGTGGTGTTTTCTTACCGCTTTCTCCAGCGCATCACCATCGAGCATAGAGAAAACCTCCCTCTCGTCGGCCACTTGCATTGCCGGAGCGTTGTCGTAACGGTCGCATGCCACCACGTAGAGCCCTGCTCTCTTGGCTGCAATTACAAATTCCTTGCCCAGTTCCCCTGAGCCTAAAAGCATGATTTTCTTCATTTTCTATTGTTGATATTATCGATTTCCGTACATTTCCTCATAGTATTTCTGATAGTCACCACTGGTCACCTCTTCAATCCACTTCTGGTTTTCAAGGTTCCATTTGATAGTTTTTACGATGCCATCAGCAAACTTTGTCTCCGGATACCAGCCTAATTCGTTCTTAATCTTTGTTGGGTCGATGCCATAACGGGCATCATGACCAAGGCGGTCAGCCACAAATGTGATGAGACTTTCATTGATCCAGTCGATGCGAAGGTCGCCATTGGCATCCAGCTCTTTCTTCTTCAACACCTTGCGGAGTTCCTTATTGTCAGCCATCATGTCGTGAATGGTCTTGATAGTGAGTTTCACTATGTCGATGTTCTTCATCTCATTATGGCCTCCGATGTTGTAAACTTCGCCGTCGCGGCCCTCTCTTACAACGAGGTCGATGGCCTTGCAGTGGTCTTCCACATACAACCAGTCGCGTACATTCTCACCTTTTCCATATACGGGAAGCTGCTTTCCTTCGAGGATATTGTTGATAATCAATGGAATAAGCTTCTCGGGGAAGTGATAAGGGCCATAGTTGTTAGAGCAGCGGGTGATGGTTACGGGCATGTGATAAGTGTCATGATAAGCCTTCACGAAGAGGTCTGCGCTCGTTTTTGCGGCACTGTAAGGGCTATGAGGACACAATGGGGTCACTTCAGTGAAGTAACCGGTAGCGCCAAGAGAACCATATACCTCATCAGTAGATACCTGATGATAGCGCTTTCCGGGTTTCCAAGTAGGGTAGCCATCGGCCCCTTTGCCGGTCGTCCATGCATGACGGGCAGCATCCAAGAGGTTTTGCGTGCCCAGAATATTCACTGAAAGGAAGAGCTGAGGGTCTTCGATAGAGCGGTCAACATGGCTTTCAGCGGCGAAGTTAACCACAAAGTCGATGTCATTTTCCGTAAAAATCTTGTCGGCAAGCGCTTTATCGCGGATGTCGCCTTTGATAAAGAAGCAACGTTTGTTGTCGATGTCGTCCTTGATAGTGCCCAGATTGCCCGCATAAGTGAGTGCGTCGAGCACGATAACCTTGATGTCTTCGTTTGCATACTTCTTGTAAAGAAGGTACTTAATGAAGTTCGCTCCGATGAAGCCAGCGGCTCCTGTTACTAGATAAGTTTTCATATCATGATGTTTTAAATTATTATTCTTATTTTATATATTTATCGAGCAGCCAATTAAGAAGAAGGAATAATGGATAGAATACAAGTCCCTCTATGAATTGCTTGACGGGATTTGAAGGCTCATCAGAGCCGAAAATCAGGTCAAAAAGCCACATCACAACCAAATAAATGATGCCGCATAGAATGTCATATATGATGAATTTAATAATCTTCTTTGCCATATTCGTTATTGATTAGTTGTTATTATTGTCCTATATTGCCATTGTAGTTATCGTTATAGTTATCATTGTCGTTGTTATGACCAGTTCCGAAGAACAAATCATACAACAATTGGTAAAACATAATAGTAAGAATGAATTTACCAACATTACCAAGGAAGTTGAGTATTTTTTGCATCATATCTATAATCTGTTTGTATGTTCTCCTAATGTAATAACTTCACAATCAGTGAATTTATTGCCTTCGATGGTCAATCTCACGAGTGTGCGCTCCTTATGCCATCCCATTTGGCCAGCTGCACCGGGGTTGATATGCAGGAGATTGAGCGTCTTGTCGAACTTGACTTTCAGTATATGCGAGTGTCCGGAGATGAAGAGATTGGGCGGAGAGGCATAGATTTGCCCTTGGATGGACCGGTCGTAGTTGCCCGGATAACCGCCGATGTGCTTCATCAGAACGTCTACGTCCTCGCATTTGAAGCGCAGAATCTCAGGATAACGGGCCCGCAAGTCGTAGCCGTCACAGTTGCCAAAGACGGCTCTGAACGTTGGGTGCATGGCTTCGAACTTGTCGGCAAGTTCCATACTGCCAATGTCTCCTGCATGCCAGACCTCATCGCAGGTGTCTAAGTATTGTAAGTACTTTTCATCCCAATAGCTATGGGTGTCGCTGATGATTCCTATCTTTTTTGTCATTTCTATCTTTATGATTATCAATCTGTTGCGAAGGCGGTTGTAAAAGACCATTATTTACGTTGTAAAAAGCCATTGTTTACAAGGTAAAAGACCGTTGTTTACATGGTAAACAGATACCTTTTACAAGGCTTTCAACTACCTTTCACTTTGGATGTCAAATCTTTTCTTAATTATGGAGGCAATCTCATGCCCCGTCTCTTCTATTCCCAAGAGGCTCGAATTGATGCAGAGGTCATAGCTTTCGCTGCTTCCCCACCTCTTGCCAGTATAGTAATTATAATAGGAGGCACGTTGGTTTTCCCCATCGAGAATGTATTTCCGCGCCTTATCTGTATCGAATTGATGCCTTTCGGCTACTCTTGCGATGCGCTCGTCGATGTTGGCCGTGATGAAGATGTTGATGATGTCCTTCCTGTCGCGCAACACATAGTCGGCCGTTCTGCCCACAAAGACGCAACTGCCGGCATCTGCTGCCTTGAGGATAGCTTCGCATTGGAAGCGGTAAAGGCTCTCTTGCGAGAAGTCATTAGTATAGAAATTGTTATCTCCAAGCAAAGGAATATGGGTGTGGAATAGACTTCTGAAGAAGCCTTTTCTCTCGTCGTTCTGCTCAAAAAACTTCTCGCAGAACCCGCTTTCCTTAGCAGCAAGGTTGAGAAGTTCCTTGTCATAGAAGGTAGCCCCGAACTCTTCGGCGAGCATTTTGGCGATAACTCGCCCTCCGCTGCCTATCTGTCGGCCAATGTTGATGATGATTTTGCGCTGCTGCATATTATATCATATTATTTTGTTTGTAGAATTTTCGCATGAAAACGGCCATCACCACGAAGGCTACCAATGCCGCTGTGGCATCTGATGAAGGAATGGCATACCATACACCATCGACCTTGAAGAACAGCGGGAGCACTGCCAAGCAAGGCAAGAGGAAGAGCAATTGCCGGGAAAGAGAGAGGAATATGCTCACTTTCACTTTTCCGATGCATTGGAAAAAGTTGGATACCACCATCTGGAAACCGATAATCGGGAACATCAACATATTGATTCTGATGGCCTTAATCGACATTGTGACCAGCGTCTCATCCGTTGTGAACATGCGGGCAAGCATCTGCGGAAAGAGCATTCCGATGGCCCATCCTGTCGTCATGATGATGGTTGCCGTGATGATAGACAGCTTTAAGACCCGAAAAAGACGGTCGAATTGCAGGCTGCCATAGTTATATCCAGCAATCGGCTGCATGCCCTGGTTGACTCCCATGACAAACATTACGAAGACCGTAGCGATTCCGTTGGAGATGCCATACGCTCCCACAGAGAGGTCGCCGCCATATCTGACGAGCTGATTGTTGATGAAAATCACGATGATGCATGCGCAGACGTTCATCAGGAAAGGAGAGATTCCGATGGCGATGATGTTGCTTACGAGGGCTGACTTCAGTCGATAGATGCCTCGTTTCAGGTGAAGAAGCTCGTCTTTATTCGTGAAGAGCTTCATCTGATACACTAATGCGAGGGTCTGCGAGAGCATGGTAGCAAAGGCGGCACCGCGTATTCCCCAATGAAACCACCATATAAAGACCACGTCGAGCATGATGTTCATCACCACCGTGAATATGGTGGCATACATGGCTTGCTTGGGTTTGGAGGCCGCTCTCAATACGGCATTCATGCCAAAGTACATGTGCGTGACCATGTTTCCTACCAAAATCACTTGCATGAAGTCTCTTGCATACGGGATTGTGGCATCGCTTGCGCCGAAGAAACGCAATAAAGGGTCGAGGAAAATGAGGCAGATTACCGAGAAGCAAAAGCCGATGATGAGGTTCAAAGTCACCGTATTGCCGAGTATATTCTCAGCAGTATCATAGTCTTTCTGCCCTAATTTCACGCTGATAGTTGTCGATGCACCTACTCCGATGGCAGCTCCGAAGGCGCCGGAGAGGTTCATAAAGGGGAAAGTAATTGCCAATCCGGAGATAGCCAAAGGGCCTACTACCTGCCCGATAAAGATTCTGTCGATGATGTTATATAGTGACGAAGCGGTCATGGCGATAACTGCCGGCATGGCATATTGCCACAACAGTCGGCCTACAGGCTTCGTTCCTAATTCCAAAGTAGCTTTCTTATTATCCATTCAATAGTTTTATTACGAATGCAAAGATAATAAAAAGTTGGGAGAATGCTATATAATTAAGGTATAAAAATTTGGTTTTCCGGGATTTTCTTCTTACTTTTGCAAACTAAGAAAAACTATATAAATGATGAAAAAAATAATCTGTCTTTTGTTCTTTGCTCTTTTCTGCGTTTCCATGCAGGCACAAAAAAAAGTCCCTGTAGGGGAGAAATACTATGTCTATCGCCTTCTTCTGAAGGATAAAAAAGGTTCTATAGGGTCCTTGAAGCACCCTGAAAAGTTCCTTTCCGATAAGGCTTTAGCGCGCCGGAAGAAGCAAGGATTGGGCGTGGATTCCACTGATTTGCCGCTTTCTCGCAATTATCTGGAGGCTCTTCGGCAAAAAGGCTTCGAGGTGATAGGAGGCAGCAAGTGGAACAATACGGCTCTTGTAAAGCAGAAAGACACGTTGTCAGTTGCCCAAATGGCAGCATTTCCTTTTGTAAAAAACGTGACATTAGTCTTCTCTTCACCGGATTCTGTCGAGAGCGTGTTTGTCTTTCCTTTGGAGAAAGACACCACTGCGGCTGTCAAGGGAGAACCTTATGGTTTGGCAAAAGCGCAAATCCAGCAGTTAGACGGCATTCGCTTGCATCAGGCAGGCTATCGGGGACAGGGCATGACAATCGCTATTATCGATGGCGGATTTATGAATTATGACAAGATTCCGGCATTGAAAAAGGTGAAAATACTGGGCACTCGTGACTTCCAATATCCTTACAAAGACGACTTGAGCCGATTACTTACGCATGGCACAATGGTGCTTTCCTGCATGGCTGCTGTCGATTCGATGCGCTATATAGGAACGGCACCCGAAGCAAGCTATTATCTTTTGCGCTCTGAATACGGCCCTATGGAGAGCTTAATGGAAGAGGATAACTGGGCAATGGCAGCTGAATATGCCGATTCTGTGGGCGTTGATGTCATCAATTCCTCATTGGGTTATGCCAATTTCGACGATGCTCGCACTTCCCATAAATACATCGACCTCGATGGAGAGCGTACGCTCATCTCGCATACAGCCTCGCTGCTTGCCCAAAAGGGCATCATTCTCGTATGCAGTGCGGGCAATGAAGGGGATGGAAGATGGAAGAAAATCACCTCGCCAGGCGATGCGAAGGATGTAATCACTGTTGGAGCCGTGGATGTAAAAGGGCGGAATACCCTCTTCAGCTCGTTAGGTCCGACGCAAGACGGCCGTGTAAAACCTGACATAATGGCACGTGGTGGCGCGTCGAGGATTTTCAGTGGCAGAGGAATCAACGGTCAAGGGAATGGCACGTCTTTTGCTTCTCCTATCACATGTGGCGTTGTTGCTTGCTTATGGCAGGCTCTTCCAAACAAGACAGCACTACAGATTATCGAATTAGTAAGACAAAGTGGCGACAGATTTCAATGTCCTGACAATGTCTTTGGATATGGGATACCAGACTTCTGGAAAGCTTATCAGATGGGAAAACAATAAAATATATGCGCAAAGCCCTTACCCTTTATGAGCTCAATCAACTCGTCCGAGAGACGATAGAGATAGAGATGCCCGATGAATATTGGGTAGAGGCGGAGCTGTCGGATATTCATGAGCGTGGCCATTGCTATATGGAGCTCATAGAAAAGGATGCTGAGAGCAATACTCCTATTGCCAAAGCGAGGGCTAACTGTTGGGTAAACAGGTGGCTAATCATCAAGAGCAACTTTGAAAACGTCACTCATCAGTCGCTCCATGCGGGTATGAAAGTGATGCTGAAAGTGAAGGCCAGTTTCCATGAAGCCTATGGTTTTTCGTGGAATGTGACGGATATTGACCCCACATTCACGTTGGGTGACATGGCGAAAAAACGTCAGGAAATTATCCGACAATTAAAGGATGAGGGCGTATTCGACCTTCAAAGGGAGTTGGAGATTCCTCTTTTTGCCCAGCGGATAGCAGTGATTTCGAGCGAATCTGCCGCTGGTTATGGGGATTTCTGCAATCAGTTACAAGATAATGATTATGGTTTTGTCTTCCAAACAAAGCTTTTCCCTGCCATTATGCAGGGCGAACAGGTAGAGCAAAGCGTGATAAATGCCTTGAATACCATCAATGCGGAGGTGGAAAACTATGATGTTGTGGTGATCATAAGAGGTGGAGGAGCCACGGCGGACTTATCTGGTTTCGACACATTAGCTCTTGCTGAGAATGTCGCGAATTTTCCTTTACCCGTCATCACAGGCATCGGGCATGAGCGTGATGAGAGCATTTTAGACATGATTTCCAATGTTCGGGTGAAGACGCCAACGGCTGCTGCCGCCTTTCTGATAGACCATTTGGCAGATGTGAATACACGAATTGAAGAAGCAAAGCAAACACTCTTGAACTTAGTGAGCCGACGAATGGAATATGAACAGATGCGATTGGCCAGATTGTCAGATAAAATTCCATCGCTTTTCAGTGTCTTCAAGGCACAACAGACCTCACGTTTGGACAACCTATATCTGACGATAAGCTCTAAAGTCAGCCAGAAGTTGGAAAGTAAAAGGTATCGTTTTACCTCGCAAACGACAGCTTTCTATGCGGCAATCAATCATCTTTTGGAGGGTAGAAAGCATCAGATTGCTTTGCTCGAAGAGAAGATGAAGGCGCTCGACCCTCAGAAAATGCTTGCCCGTGGGTATAGTATTACATTATATAAGGGCCATTCCGTGCGCGATGCCCACCTTTTGAAGGCAGGTGAGGAGATAGAGACAAGGGTGGAAAAAGGTACGATTAAATCAATCATCAAATAAGATTATGGCAAAAGAAATCAAATATGAGGAGGCTGTTCAGCAGTTGGAAACGATTGTGGAGCAAATGGAAAACGATGAATTGGACATCGATCAGTTGAGTGAAAAGCTGAAAACTGCTCAGGAATTGATAAAACTTTGTAAAGCAAAACTTACCAAAACCGATGCGGAAATTAAGAAGATTCTCGAAGAAAAGTAATAAGTTCATCAATAATTTGGCTAATAACTATTTTATTGTTACTTTTGCATCAAGATATAGTTTTCAAATACAAATAAGATTATGAAGAATATTGATTGGGCTAATCTGTCATTCGGGTATATGTCAACCGACTATAATGTCCGTTGTTATTACCGCGATGGCAAATGGGGAGAGATTGAAGTTTGCTCGGATGAGTACTTAAAAATGCACATGGCAGCTACCTGTCTGCATTATGGACAAGAGGCTTTTGAGGGCTTGAAGGCCTATCGTTGCCCCGATGGAAAGATTCGTGTGTTCCGTATGGATGAGAATGCTAAGCGCCTTCAGAGCACTTGCAAGGGTATCGTGATGCCTGAAGTGCCCACTGAAATGTTTGAGGAGATGGTCAAAAAGGTCGTTCGCCTCAATCAGGAATACGTTCCAACGTATGAGAGCGGCGCCACTTTGTATGTGCGTCCATTGCTTTTGGGTACGACCGCACAGGTGGGTGTTCATCCTGCAAAGGACTATGTGTTCCTCATCTTTGTAACTCCTGTAGGCCCATATTTCAAGGGTGGCTTCCAAACCAATCCTTATGTGATTATCCGCGACTATGACCGTTCAGCCCCATTGGGTACTGGTATCTATAAAGTGGGTGGTAATTATGCTGCTTCGATGCGAGCAAATGCCATCGCACACGAGAAAGGTTACGCTTGCGAATTCTATCTTGACGCTAAGGAAAAGAAGTATATGGACGAGTGCGGAGCAGCTAATTTCTTCGGTATTAAGGACAATACGTATGTTACACCGAAGTCTACTTCCATCCTTCCAAGTATTACTAACAAGAGTCTTATGCAGGTTGCAGAGGACTTGGGCATGAAAGTGGAGCGCAGACAGATACCTGAGACCGAGCTCGGAACCTTTGAGGAGGCAGGCGCTTGCGGCACTGCAGCCGTTATATCGCCAATTTCTTACATCGATGACCTCGATACAGGCGACCATTTTGATTATGGTGAGAAACCAGGACCATGGTCCACAAAGCTTTACGAAACCCTTCGTGGCATCCAATATGGCACCGTTGAGGACAAGCATGGATGGACAACTGTGGTTGTGGAATAGACAATATGAGTAAAGGAAAGTTAGCTAAGTTTGCCGAAATGGAGACATTTTCGAATGTTTTCCAATATCCTTTCTCGGTCATTGACAATGTACCTTTCGACTTGAAAGGCCTTTGGAATGAACGGTATTTTAAGAACGAGAACCCTATAGTGCTTGAACTTGGATGTGGAAAGGGTGAATATACGGTAGGCTTAGCTAAGCTTTTTCCAAATGTAAACTTTATTGGTGTCGATATTAAAGGCGCTCGCATGTGGGCAGGCGCTAAGATGGCGCTGGACGAAAAATTGTCTAACGTGGCTTTTCTGCGCACAAATATCGAGATTATCGACCGTTTTTTCTCTCAAGATGAGGTAAGCGAGATATGGCTTACGTTCTCTGATCCTCAGATGAAAAATCCTCGCAAGCGATTGTCGAGCACGTTTTTCATGATGCGATACCGCAACTTTCTGAAGGACGGAGGCATCATTCATGTGAAGACAGATTCAAATTTTCTCTTCACTTATACAAGTTATGTGGTGGATGTAAATAAACTTCCACTGCTTTTCCGAACGCAAGACCTCTACCATACAGCGGGCATTGACGAGACTACGAGCAAGATTCTCTCTATTCAAACCTATTATGAAAAGATGTGGATAGACAGAGGTTTGAACATCAAATATCAGAAATTCCGCCTTCCGAAACAAGGCTCTTTGGTGGAACCAGAGATTGAAATCCCCTTGGATGACTATCGAAGTTATCATCGCGAGAAGCGTTCAGGCCTTCAGACGAGTAAATAAAAGACCTTCCAAAAACATCTTTCGGAAGGCTATCCATCATCACTTAGATTTTAAACAACCATTACTTACAAACCAAAACAATTTGTTTTGGTGAGTAAAACAACTTGTTTTGGTAGGTAAAACAACTTGTTTTGGTCTGTAAAAGACCGTTGTTTACATTTCCAACAATAATTGATTGAAAATCAATCAGATGCTTTTCAGTTATCCGATAGCCGTTTTCCGCTCCTGGTTATTGGGCTTCTTTGAAGGCATCCATTATCTCAGTAGGGCGATGATTCTTAAAGGCACCGAGCCAATAAGCGCCATCTTCCAACTCTGGAGCCCAATAAAAGATGCCGTGGCAATGACCGTCGGTCTGCGTTTTGGAGGCCTTGATGAGTTTCTCGAGAAACTTTTTGCCTTCCAAAGGCTTGCGCACATCCACGCCAGTCTCTACAATCATGCTTTCAGAACCATATTTTTTGTAAAGATGCTGGATGTTTTCCATCACCTTTGCGAGCGTCTCGTCTTCGCTCTTTGTGAGCTTTGCCTCCATGTCCCAATAAGGATAGACACTCATGCCAATCATGTCCCAATGAGCCCCATATCGTTTCAGCCCGTCGAAAATGAAGTCATAGCGCTTGCTGTCGCAGCCTCCATCGAGGTGAACGATGCACAATGCGTTGGGATAAACGCTTTTGGCAGCCTCGTAGCCAGCCTCTGTGAGTCCGGCATAATGCTCCATGTTATCCTCTGCTTTGCCCATCGGCCATAGGAAGCCATGCGTTGTTTCGTTGCCGATTTGTATCCATTTCACCTCTATCTGATGGTCTTTCAGCAGTTGGAGAACGCTCTTCGTGTATTCTCCGAGCTTGTCTTTCATCTCTCCATAACTGAGGTATTGCCAGATGCCAGGGATTGTTTGCTTGCCTGGATCTGCCCACCAGTCACTGTAATGGAAGTCAATCATGACGTCCATGTCATAATATTTCGCACGTTTTGCCATCTCTAAGACATCCTGAGCATCACTGAATCCATCTCTTGGATTGACCCAAACGCGCAGTCTTACGGCATTCAAGCCACATTGTTTCATAATGGCAGTGTTCTCACTGATGTTGCCTGACTTGTCATAAAGTTTCTCTCCACGTGCCTCCAAAGCAGTGGTGCCGCTGATGTCAGCCCCTAAAGCGAACTTCTCTTGTGCCTGCAAGCAACAGGGAAAGAGGCAAAATAATAGGAAATAGGTAAGTTTTTTCATATTAATGTAATGCTGGTAAAACGGGAAACATATAGAAAATGCGGTTAGGACTGTAGTCCACCATGATTTGGTCGATGGCTACATGGTCGTCCAATGCCGTTATATCGATGGTATGACTGTTGCGCGTGAGATGCACCTTGATGGTCCTCACGGCTTGTCCTCTTTGCGAATCAGCCTTCCATTGAGGAGAGTCTATCGGGCTTTTCACCGAGAAAATCTGGGGCTGATTGTCGTCTATTTTCACCGAGAAGGATACGTCTTTGCCTCCAAAACCTTGTGTCGGGATGGCTGCAATACGGATAACAGCATCGCCATCACGCTCCGAATAGAAGGAATAAGACAACTGACCTAACTGCGGTAACTCAATGGCTTTCATGCTGTGGCCGAACATTTCGATGGCTTTCACTCCTTGGCTGGCACGCCGATATTCACAGGCATTGCGAGTAATGGTGTTGTCCGTGTCGAAATCAAAATAGATAGGCTCAGGTTGACCGTATTTGTCAATCTCTTTCTTAGTGATTTTCTTGGGGAACAAAGGTTCTCCCACAATCAAGTCGTTGTGTTGAATATCGAGGCTGTTTTTCCACTTTCCGCCCGCTAAATCATTGTTATAATAGGAGTTGAGCTGAAGTATTTGCTCGTAAGCTTTCCAACTTCTGACGGCAGAAGACAGCGCTTCCTCGTCGTGAAGGAAAGATTGTGGCCTGCCGATGTGGCGTGCTTCCTGGGCTTGCAACTGCTTTGTGGCCATCGCAGCAGCACAATAAACGGGATATTTGATGGCAGCGAAATAGGCATCTTGCAGTTGTGTGGGTATCAGTTTCTCGATTTTGTCCAAGGCTTTCGCTACATCCCCGAAGTTGGCAATGTATCTCTCCAGCTCGTTGCCAAAGGCATCTGCGGCAAATTCCTGCTGCCATTGCTCCGGCTTATTGATGCCCACAAGGTGGTAATATTCCGTCATAATGGGGAGCAATTGTTGGCCGATTATATCCCCAAACTGTTGCCTTAGCCACTCTCCGAAATGGTCACGGATGTTCGATTCGTTGACCCGATTGATGTTCCAAGCCATGTCCATGAAGAGCGAAAGCTGATAAGCATCTACCTTCGGATTGTTCAATTCTATCACCCATTCATGCTGTGCGCCATGATCGAAAGCATCTTTCATCTCGTAATAGATGAGTCCCGGTTGGGTGGAAGGCAGCCAATTTTCAGGAAGGGAGAGGACTTTCGTGCCGTCTTTTTCGGCAGGAGACTTATGCAGCAACATGTTTCCACGCAAGCGGAGCATGATTTCCTGCAAGCGTTTATTATCGAAATTGGTGCCCGTGACACATATTCCACGCTTCTCGACACTAGGCCATTGAAGGGTAAAGAAGTCACTTTTCAAGGCAAGATAATGCTTTTGTGCAGGCACGACATCACCCCACCATATCCAAGGAGACACCCCCGCAAGGCGAGAAAGCTCCAAAATGCCATAGGCAGTGCCGTAGTCGTTGCTGCCAAGGATGACCACCTTGTCGCCATCTGTTCCCAGATAGAAGGCATCTTGCTTAGCGATTACCTTATTAATAGGCAGTTTTCGGCTCTGTAACTTTCGAAATTCCTTGTCCTTCATCTTGTCAAGTTCATAGATTTCGATAGTTGCGTCGCCTTCACTTTCAGCCCTTTGACCCGTCAATTGGTGCATGTCGCTGCTGAAAATTTCAAGCGCGGATTCCACTATCGGCGATTTTTTGGACTTCAGTTCATAAGAAACATTGCCATGGCCATTGAACCATACGACGTCTTTTGACCACATAGTGCAGGCAAGAAAGGCAAAAAGCAGGGTTGTGATATGTCTTAGTTTCATATATGCAAAGATACAAAAAAAATAGAGAAACTCATCTGTTTTTACGCTAATCTGATATTTTTTTTCTAATTTTGTGCCAAATCTCAAAAACTGAATTATGACTTTATATCCGAACCTCATTAAGGAAGCCCTGAGCACAGTGATATATCCGGGCACGAAAAAGAATTTGATAGAGAGCGATATGCTTGCCGATAACCTGCGTATAGACGGGCTGAAAGTGAGTTTCTCGCTAGTCTTTCCACGGGATACAGACCCGTTTTTGAAGTCTACATTAAAGGCTGCTGAGGCTGCAATACATTATCATATAGGCAAGGATGTGGAAGTTTCCATCACCCCGGAATTTAAGTCTGCACCTCGTCCGGAAGTCGGAAAGCTGCTGCCTCAAGTGAAGAATATCATCGCCGTGAGCAGTGGTAAGGGTGGCGTAGGCAAGTCTACCGTTGCCGCAAATCTTGCCATTGCGCTGGCAAGACTTGGCTATAAGGTGGGCTTACTGGATACAGATATCTTCGGGCCATCGATGCCTAAGATGTTCGGAGTTGAGCAGGAACGCCCTTATGCGGTAAAGAAAGACGGGCGCGACCTCATTGAACCCATCGAAAAGTATGGTGTCAAGATGCTCTCGATAGGGTTCTTTGTGAACCCCGATACCGCTACTTTGTGGCGCGGAGGCATGGCTACATCCGCTTTGAAACAGTTGATTGCCGATGCTGATTGGGGTGATTTAGACTATTTTATTCTCGATACACCCCCTGGAACATCAGATATTCACCTCACATTGTTGCAGACCCTGTCGATAACGGGCGCTGTTATCGTGAGCACACCACAAAAAGTAGCTTTGGCAGATGCAAGGAAAGGCATCGATATGTATCGTAATGACAAGGTCAATGTGCCGATTCTCGGCCTGGTGGAAAACATGGCATGGTTTACTCCAAAAGAGCTTCCCGACAACAAATATTACATCTTCGGCAAGGATGGCTGTAAGAATCTGGCGCAGGAAATGGGGTGTCCGTTGCTGGCGCAAATCCCTATCGTGCAGAGCATTTGTGAGAGTGGAGATGAAGGAAAGCCATCCGCATTGGATGCCGATTCCGCTACTGGCCAGGCTTTCATCAATCTTGCGCAGGCTGTAGTGACGGTGACGAACCTGCGGAATAAGGACCTTCCGAAGACTAAAATCGTACAGGTAAAGAACGACTAATCGTCTTTCGTTATCTGAAAGATTATTCCCTGTCAAGTAAACAATGATTACTTGCTTTGTAAAACAGGCTGATTTACTGAGTGAATCAGCCTGTTTTACGAGATGAATCAGCCTGTTTTATAAAACGACTAATTGTTGATAGAAAAGCAGAAGATAATCGATAGGGAAATAAAAGACTGCAAGAAGCCAAATCAAACACCTTTCTGTGTTTTGCCGGAAGTCATTTTCGGTACTGTCCGTTGCTTTTCTTCAGCCTTTAATCAGTGTCAGCTTCCTCCAATAAAGCTGCTTCCGTTTGCGCGTTTCTGCGAGCCCTTGCCTCCTGAGCCTTATTCTTCAGCATCTCCATACGCTCGAATGCATGACGGCGAGTATGGTAAATCTGATAACGATAAACGGCACAAGTAACCAGAAAATACACCAGAACCTGAATCCATAAGGCTTGATATTCGGCCTGAATATCCGATAATGTAGCCCCCATAGAACTGATTCTGAGGAAGCCACGAACACCATAAGTGGAAGGGAAGATGATGGAAAGACCCTGCCAAATGCCCGGAATGTTGCTCTGCGGCCAACTGATGCCCGTCATGAAGAGCATTGGCACGGAGGTAAACACCACCAGAAGCAGCACGTTTTCACGATAACGTACCAAGCAGGAAAGCCCCATTCCGAAGAAGATACATGCCAAAAGATAAGGCACCATGAGGCCGAATAGGGTAGGCGCAGTCACCATAGAGGTGTAATGGAAGAACCTCGGAACGCATAAAGTGATGTAGGCGCCCATGACACAATATATCATGAAATAGCATAACGACTTTCCCATGACGATACGGAAGATACCGTTGTAATGGCGCGAGATAGGCACGAGGTCCTGGTAACGGTTGTTTTCGCGCGCTGTTCCGGCAGCTAAGCCGATGCCCAAGAGCAATGTCTGCTGCAAGATGAGCATCAGTACGCCCGGTATAATGGCGTTGCCATATCCGCCAGTAGCATTGAATATCTGCACTTGGTCAACGTCCAGAGGCTTCGTAGTCAGTTCTTCATCACGCTCGGTAAAGTCTTTCGACTGGCTGATTTGAATCTCTGAATTGATGTCTTGCGACACTTCCTGGGCTGTCTGATAAATTGCCTTGTAGGTAAGCATAAGGCTCATGTCGCAATAAACGCCCACATGGCTTTGCTCCCCTCTAAAAAGTTGGTTGTTAAAGTTCGTCGGGAAATAGATAATCCCTCGCACTACCTGCTTCTCAACAAGAATTTTTGCCTCGTCAAGACTATTGCAATAGTAGGCAACCTTTGTGTCCGGACTCGCATCAACCTTACGGATAAACTCCCGAGTGATATGAGAATGCGCCAAGTCTACTACTGCTACAGGTACATCTCTGACAACCTCATTGTTGTAAATCCATGAATAAAGCAACGGATAGAACAGCGGAACGAGGATACAGAAGATGAGCACTCCCTCATCAGTGATGGTTGAGCGCATCTCTTTAGCCCAGATATAGCACATATCTTTGAGGCCTTCGCGAATTCTGTATACTAGTCCTTCCTTGTCCATTTGCTGCTTAAGGTATATAAGTATATTTCAACATGGCTGTCTTGATGTGGTTGATTGACAGCACCGGCAATAGGGTGAAAATCACCAAAGCCCCGATATTGATGGCACAATTATAAAGTGAATATCCATTGAAGATGCCTATCTGGTAAACCATATAATAATGCCGGAGAGGGAACAGCTGTGCCATAGCCTCAATCATAGGATTCATCGAGAAGACAGGATACGTGGCTCCACTCGTTGAAAAGCTGAGTACTCCCCAAAGAGAGCATACACTCATGGCCATGCGGAGTGACGGCATCAGACCGAAAATGAAGACTCCGAACCCTTCGCATGCCGTCACGGAGAGCAGTCCCAATAAGAGTATAGGTATCACACCACCAGGGTGCGGGAAGTTTAACACATAGTAAATATAGAACTCATAGCCATAGAAGATGCAGAGAAAAGTGAGGAACTGTGGCAGAATCTTTCCCAAAATGGCCACATGAATGTTGCCTCCTGCCATGTCCAACCACTCCTTGGAGCGCTTAAACTTCAACTCTGTACCTATAGAATAAGGTGTAATCAAGAAGACAAACAACATCAATACACCCGGCACCATGGCGGTACTCAGATAGATGTTATAGTTAGCCCATGGGTTACCCACCATGTGCAGGTCTACCGCAATTGGTTGCAGAAAGGTCTTGATTTCATCAGGAGTCTTACCGAGAGCCGATAACTTGGCTGCTCCAGCGCCTGCCGAGCCTAATGTTGATATGGTCTTGAGGTCACGGAAGAGAGTAGAGCCCGCCAGCAAAGCGACACTGCTGTAATAGAAAGATATCTTCGGTTGCTCAGAAGAGACGAGCTTGTCCGTAGTACCTTTAGGAATCAGCAGAAAGGCATATATCTCATTTCGTTGTATAGCATCACGAGCTTCATTCATATTCGGGTAATGCGCCACGACGTGTGACGTCTGAAAGGCATCGAGATTACGTATCATTTCCCGGCTTGTTGCCGTATTATCTTCATCTACCACACCCACAGGCATCTCTGTAGGCTGGCCTTCATTCAGAATTGAGGTGAAGAAAAAGATCACGACAATCGGAAAGATGACCATGCAAAAGAGGTACATGGGGTTCTTCATGAGCCACCCACATTCCCGTAAAGCTATATGATAGATTTTCTTCAGCAAGCTATTTCTCTTTAATGATGAGGCTCATGCCTGGGCGTAACCCGTCGAATTTGTCGATAGGACGTGCCTTTACTTCAAAGGTCTTGAGGTCATATTGACCGTTGGCTTTAGTCGCCTTCCACACAGCATACGAGCCTTCATCCTTGATATAATAGACTTTCATTTTCAAGTCTTTGTTGAAAGCAGGAGAAAAGGCTGTGAAAGTGTCGCCAATCTTCATTCCTTTCAATTGGTCTTCACGGACATTGAACGTGCCCCAAAGGTCTTTAAGGATGGAAATACTCATGATTGGAGAGCCCATACCGACAAGCTCTCCCACCTTAGGATATACATCTGATACCTCACCTTCTACTTGAGAAATCTGTACGGTCTCTTTAAGCAGCGAACTGATGACGTTTACAGCACTCTTGGCGGCTTGAGAATTCTTCTCTGCCATGCGCTTTTCCTGCTCACGGGCACCGCTCTTCGCAAGGTCATATTGACTCTTGGCAGCAGCTACTTGTGCCTGTGTGGCCTTATAAGCAGCGAATGCCTCATCCCGTTTTTGCCCGCTTGTGACCCCCTCATTGTAGAGGTTCTGCATACGGGTATAGGTCTTTTTGGCAATGTCACTTGCAGCTATAGCCTGCTGATAGAGTTCATAAGCACCTTGAATCTGCTCTTTGCGCGTTCCTGCATCTGTGAGGTCCTGCACTGCTTGAGCAGCTTCACCTGTAGCTTCAGCTACTTTCTTCTGTGCATCTACTTCTGGTACTTCAAGTACGGCGAGAGTATCACCCACATGAACAAAGTCACCCTCTTTCACACGGAGTTCAACTACGCGCCCTGGAAGTTTGCAGGATACGCGATACTCTGACACCTCAACCTCGCCTTGTATGATTTCTTCTTGTTTTCCAAGGGTGAAGAATCCTATTAAGGCTACGATTAAGACTACTGATGCGAAACCTAATACCGCAAGTAGAATGTTGTTGTGTTGTTGCTTTGCTGACATATCTTATATGTATTTTTCTTTCTTTTATTCCAATATACCGAGAGCCTTTCTCAAGCCAACTTGTGCGAGTCTTAACTCCACTTCGGCATCTATTTTCTGGCTTTGAGCCTGTTGCCAAGCGGTCTGAGCTGCCATGACGTCGGTTATTTCCATAACTCCTTCTTTGAAACCAACATTTGCACAGCGGAGATTTTCCTCTGCGCTGTTCATGTCTTTCTGAGCCATTGCCAAGCGTTTCTGAGCCTCTTTCACCTTAAACTGGCTTTGAGTGACCTGAAGATTGATTTTCTCTTGCACGTCATTGAGCTCCATGATGGCGATATTCGTAGTGGCTTTGGATGCACGCACATTGTATGCGCCTTCAAACCAGTTCCATATAGGAATCTGAACAAGTACTCCAATGTTCCAAACACCTGCAAACTTGCGTTGGAAACCATTGAAGACATTCGGATTGGAAATCATGTATCCACCCGTAAGTGCTACGTGAGGCAGATATGCTGCACGCACAAGACGGGTGTTCTGTTTGGTCATATCAACGGTGTTTTGCAGCATACGGACTTCCGGACGACGGCTGAAAGTGGTGTCAGGCTGATAAGTTTCTGCCGTACTGATTGGTGTAACTTGGTCCTTGAATTCGTCTTCAAGGGTGATTTTCTCATCAACGGGCAGTCCGCAAAGTTGGCAGAGAAGCATCTTAGCCAATACCAATCCATCTTCAACTTGCGTAATCTGCATATCGGCTTCATTGACCTTTACATCGACTTTCAAGCCTTCAGCCCGTGTGGCAACGCCTTGCTTAATCATCTTACGCACATCATTGTCGAGTTTCTCCACAAGGTCATGGTAACTGTGAGCCAGTTTTTCCTTTTGTCGTAGGGAAACTACGGTCCAATAGGTCTGGTCAATATTGTAGATGGTCGACTGCATTTTAAGGTCTACATCATTAGCTGCCATCAGTTCACTGATATCTGCCATTTTATTGGCTGCTGTGATAGCGCCACCCATGAAGATGGGTTGTCTTAGCATGACAGAACCTGCCCATATATTTCGTGTATCGGTACGGAAGGCACTGGCGATATCGTGTCCCATCTGGTCGCCGGCTTGTGCCAGCGGCGTTCCTATCTGAGAGCCTATTCCAGAGAGCTGACTGCCTATCTGCTGGGCCATCTGCTGCGAGATGACACCTTGCTGAACAAGTCCTGTGAGGATATTGGTTATCTCGCTGTTCATGGAAGTACTCAGACCACTCAGTGTGTTGGTGCCCAGTCCATTCAAAGCAGATTTCTGATTCTTGTTCAATAAAGAGATTTCTTTACTGAAAAACTCATAACCTCCCATGGCATCCACCTTTGGCAGATACTTAGTGCGGGCCGCTTTACGAATGTTCATTGCGACATCCTGCTTCAATTTTGAAACATTTAGTTGCTTATTATTGCGCATGGCAAGAGCTCTACAACTGTCAAGACTAAGCACTCTTTGTGCATGAGCCCCAATAGCGAGGAGGCAAAAGCCAAATGCTAATATTATCTTCTTTTTCATCGATTTATCTTAAAATGATACTTCTTGAACCTATCATATTACCGTCGGCAAAGATACTCACGGTGTAAGTACCGCCAACAAGTGCTTGATCTACATTCCAATACATGGTCACAGGGGTCTCTTGTCCTCCATATTCAACGGTCTTCTTCATAGAGGCTTGCAGACTCTTGTTTTCATACGAGAAAGAACCTGCATTGCCAAGAATTCCGCCTGTAGGAGACGAAATGCGCACGCTGAGGGTCTTCATTCCACTGCTTGCCGTCACGTTCTTTGCAAGACTAAAGTTTACTTGGAACGCCTTGGCCTTTGAAACTTTGTCAGTAGAATGGCCGCGCTTATCTTTCGCAATGACGTTAATCCCGATTGCATCCAGTTGGGCAGCAATAGCCACTTTCTCAGAGAGTGAGGCCTTTTCGGTGCTCAATCCTTCTATTTGCTTGGTTGCTTCCTCATATTGACCTTTCACGCGGGTGTTCTCCGCAGTAAGGTTTTGATTCAAACGATTGAGGGAATCTATTTCAATGACATAGCTTCTCAAGACCGACCTCACGGTAGCAAGTTCTCTTTTGAGTCGGGCTATTTCGTGAGCGTCAGAGCTTTTTGTTTCCTTTAATTCTTTCAGAAGCCGTTGCGTTTTCTCTTGTTCTGCTGTCAGCTGGGCAACGATGGAGTCATTGTTTATCTGTGTCTTCATCTCGCTGTACTGATTAGCAAATTGCTGATACTCATTTTCCATTTCTTTCTTGTCGAGTTCAGCAAGTTCCTGCATGGCCTTGTTCTCTTTCTTCTGCTGATTAAGGTTCATAGTGAGATACACAATACCTGCTATGAGCAAAACTCCTACGATAATCAGTGGTATAAGAATTTTCTTTTTCATCCGAATTCAGTCATTTATATAAAACGTTTGCAAAATTAGGATTTTTCTCTTAAAAAACAAAGAAATTGGCTTTTTCAAACCTTTAATATATTAAAAATTAGCATTTTTGAGGAAAATTAGAACAATATTAAATAATATTTTCTATATTTGCAGTGGCACTAATAAGAATTATGTATGAAGAAAAGCAATTTTCTGTACCGTATTTTCGATTTATACTATGACGGATTCACTCACATGACGATTGGGAAAACGCTATGGGCGGTTATCTTGATAAAGTTATTTATCATCTTCGTCATATTGAAGATATTCTTCTTTCCAGACTTTCTTAGCGAGAAGGCAAAGGAGAATAAGCAGGATGTTTATGTGACAAATCAATTGATTCAACGTGCAACTAATAATTAATAATATGATTTTAAACCAACTATTAGACATTTCATCAGCAACTATTGACTGGTCGAGGGCTCAATTTGCTCTCACGGCAATCTATCATTGGCTGTTTGTTCCCTTGACGTTAGGCCTTGCCGTCATCATGGGAATTATGGAGACTTGTTACTATCGTACTCGAAAACGCTTCTGGAAGGATGCTTCCCGCTTTTGGCAGAAACTCTTCGGAGTGAACTTTGCCATGGGAGTAGCCACCGGAATCATACTCGAGTTTGAGTTTGGAACTAACTGGAGCAACTATTCTTGGCTGGTGGGTGACATCTTCGGAGCGCCTCTTGCCATCGAGGGAATCATCGCCTTCTTCATGGAATCCACGTTTGTGGCCGTGATGTTCTTCGGCTGGAAGAAAGTTTCTCCGGGCTTTCACTTGGCTTCCACATGGCTTACAGGCCTTGGAGCAACCATTTCCGCATGGTGGATTTTGGTAGCTAATGCCTGGATGCAATACCCTGTGGGACAGACATTCAATCCCGACACGATGCGCTTTGAGATGACGTCTTTCCTCGATGTGGCTCTCTCTCCTTTTGCTGTGGATAAGTTTTTCCATACGGTTACGTCAGCTTGGCTGGTGGGTGCTGTGTTTACGGTGGCTGTAGGATGCTGGTATCTGCGCAAGAAACGCGACCAGAAATTGGCCATTGAGAGCATCAAAATTGGCTCTGTCGTAGGTATTGTGGCTTCCTTGTTGGCTGCTTTTACGGGTGATAACTCGGCTTATATGGTTTCAAAGGTTCAGCCGATGAAGCTTGCGGCAATGGAAGCTCTCTATAATGGAGGTGCTGACCAGAGCCTCACAGGTGTGGCTTGGGTCAATCCTTTCCAGCAACCTGATTATGTGAATACGCAGGAAGCTCCTTTCCGCATTGGCATTCCGAATGGTCTGTCAGTGCTTGCTACGCGCAGTCTTCATGGTTATGTGCCGGGAGTGAACAATCTTTTGAATGGTTATATCTCTCCTGAAGGCAAGAAAGAACCTTCTGTAGCTGAAAAGGTGGCTATGGGCCAAAAGGCTATTTTGGCGTTGAAAGACTATCGGTCGGGCAAGAAGGATGAGGCTACCAAGAAGACTTTGATGGATAATGTGCAGTATTTTGGCTATGGATATGTGAAGGATGCTTCGCAGTTAGTGCCTTACATCCCTCTGTGTTTCTGGGCTTTCCGCGTTATGGTGGGGCTTGGATTCCTCTTCATCTTGTTCTTCCTCGTGGTGGGACATCTGTCTTTCCGCAAGGACATCACCAAGTACGGATGGCTGCTCATCTTGGGAATCGTGCTTTTGCCGTTTGCTTACATTGCCAGTGAAAGTGGCTGGATAGTGGCTGAAATGGGCCGCCAGCCTTGGACAATACAGGACATGCTCCCTACGTGGGCAGCTGTTTCCGACCTGAAAGCGGGCTCTATAGCGCTCACTTTCTTCATCTTCCTTGCGCTCTTCACGACGATGCTGGCTGTGGAAATCAGCATTCTCTGCAAGCAAATCAAGAAAGGACCTGAACATAGTGACACTGCGGTTGTTGCTGAAGATTAATTCCAACTTTAAAAAAGAAGATTATGACATACGATATTTTGCAACATTATTGGTGGTTTCTGATAGCTTTATTAGGAGCGTTGCTTGTTTTCCTGATGTTCGTGCAGGGTGCTAACTCGTTGATTTTCAATCTCGGGAAGACCACGGAAGAACGAAAGATGCTCATCAACTCCACTGGGCGCAAGTGGGAATTTACCTTCACGACGCTCGTAACGTTTGGCGGAGCGTTCTTTGCATCGTTCCCGCTCTTCTATAGCACTAGCTTTGGCGGGGCTTATTGGTTGTGGATGATTATCCTCTTCTCCTTTGTCCTGCAGGCTGTCAGCTATGAGTTTCAGAACAAACTGGGCAATTTCCTGGGCCCTAAGACCTTCCAGGTCTGCTTGGTCATCAATGGCGTGTTAGGCCCATTGTTGTTGGGAGGTGCTGTGGCAACGTTCTTCGACGGCTCTAATTTCATTGTTGACAAGATGAATCTGACGGATGGAATGCAGCCTGTCATCAGCCATTGGGCAAATGCCAGCAATGGTCTCGACGCGTTGCTCGACCCTTGGAACCTCGTTTTCGGTCTCGCCGTGTTCTTTCTTGCGCGTATCTTGGGAGTGCTCTATACTATAAATAATGTGGACGACAGCACTATCCGAAGCCGTGCGAATACGCAGTTGATAGGCAATTCCGTGGTTTTCTTGGTGCTTTTCCTTACCTTCTTTATACGTACCTTATTAAAGGATGGCTTCGCTGTTGACCCAGCTACGGGCATGATAGTGATGGAACCTATGAAATATCTCCACAATTGTTTGAATATGTGGTACCTCTCTGTGGTGCTGCTTATTGGTGTGGTCTTGTTGCTTTATGGCATTGGCCGCACGGTATTCTGCAAGAATTATATCAAGGGAATATGGCCTGCCGGCATCGGAGTGGTGCTCGTCGTGGTGGTACTCTTCCTCCTTGTGGGATGGAACAATACGGCTTATTATCCTTCAAATGCCGACCTTCAGAGCTCGCTCACCATTGCCAACAGCAGTTCGAGCCTGTTCACTTTGAAGACGATGGCCATCGTTTCCATCTTCATTCCTTTCGTGCTGGCTTACATTGTTTATGCTTGGTGGTCGATAGATAAGAAAAAGATTGACAAAGAAGAAATCGATCACGAGGATGCTTATTAAGGATATGAGCATGATTAGAAAGAAATTGTTGTTCTCTGCATTGCTCCTCATGCTTTCGATGGGGAGCTTTGCTCAGGTTGACACGGTGCGCCATGAGGTCTTGCTGTCAACGACGATGGGCGACATCAAGGTTGTTTTATATAATGAGACTCCCAAGCATCGTGACAACTTCTTGAAACTGGTGAAGAAGGGCGTCTATAATGGGGTGCTCTTCCATCGTGTTATCAAGAATTTTATGATACAGTCGGGCGACTCCACGAGCCGTCACGCTAAGCCCGGAGAAGTCACTGGCAATCACACATTGCCTTATGTCATCCCGGCGGAGATAGTCTTTCCGAAGTGTTTCCATAAGCGTGGGGCTCTTGCGGCTGCGCGTGAGCCTGATGAGGTGAATCCTAAATACGACTCATCTCCTTGCCAATTCTACATTGTTTATGGGCATGTGTATAATGAGCCCACGCTCGATGTGGTGCAGGAGCGCATTTCCAAGCGCACGCAAGGTGCTGTTGTCCTGCCTCCAGAGGTGCGGAGCGTCTATTGTGAGCAGGGCGGGACGCCTTCGCTCGATGGCAAATACACCGTTTTCGGAGAGGTCATTGAGGGCTTGGATATCGTTGAGAAAATCCAAGGAGTTGCGACCGATGCCAACAGCAGGCCATTGGAGGATGTGAGAATCATCAAGGCTAAAATCATTAAATAGCATTGCTCATTTTCTCAAAAGACAGAGCTCTCCGAACCCTCAGAAAACTCCGAATTCTCAGATCCTGATTTTTCAAAATGTAGAAGACCGTTGTTTACCCTGTAAATAACGGTCTTTTACGTTGTAAACAACGGTTGTTTACCTTGTAAAAAGTTACCTTTTACAATCCGCAAGATAAATAGTCCTTATTTTGCCTTTAGTCATCAGCCTTTTAGCCCGATAAACAAAGCCTTTTCAACTGCCGATGATTGCTAAGCATGGGATAAAGAAATTAGCCGTATTTGCCATGAAAAAGGGAGATAAACTCAAAATTTCATCGAATGAATTTGGAAGATTAGATAGTTTTCCTTATATTTGCATGGTCGTTCCAATGTCGGGACGCATTAAATGAATCATAAAGAACAGAAAAGAAAAATATTTTAAACATATAAAAAAATAACAAGCATTAGCTATTATTTCGCGTTCGACAAAGTCTACCAAACATAAATTGAACCACAGAAATAATACATTATGGTGTATCCAATACTCCACAAAGACAAAATAAAGTTAGTGCTCACACCCTGGGGTGTGGGCTGACTTATATTCTTTGTGGGGGTTTGGTAGACACCTGTCGAACGTATAAGAAGGCTCCACCCTTTTTTATTCGTTCACGTGATTGATAGTAATGCAAAAACTATCAATCAATTATGGCAGGAAATAAAGATTTGCAGACGGCTGGCGCAGCTAAAAAAGATGAGTTCTATACCGAACTTACTGATATTGAAAAGGAAGTTAGATTTTACAAACCATTATTTAAAAACAAAGTAGTTTTATGTAATTGTGATGACCCTCGTGTAAGTAATTTCTTCAAATATTTTGCTCTCAACTTTGAAGAATTGGGCTTAAAACGAGTTATTGCGACATGCTATAAGAATAATACACCCGATTTATTCAGTTTGAATGAATGTGAGAAAGCCGTCTATATGATTTATGATGGTGACAAAAATGGCAATCACATTATTGATAAAGAAGAAGTAGATGTAAAAGAATTAAAGGGCGATGGCGACTTTAGAAGTAAAGAATGCATCGAGTTACTCAAGCAATCTGATATTGTCGTAACTAATCCTCCTTTCTCTTTATTCCGAGAATATGTGGCGCAATTGATGGCTTATGAGAAGAAATTCCTCATTATTGGCAATATGAATGCAATTACTTATAAAGAAATTTTCCCTTTGCTTAAAGATGATAAAATATGGTTAGGATGTAGTATTCATAGTGGAGATAGGGAATTCGGTGTGCCTAAAGATTACCCATTGAAAGCTGCAAATAGTAGGATTGATGAAAAAGGAAATAAATTTATACGTGTAAAAGGGGTTAGATGGTACACAAATCTTGATTATAAAGAGCGTCATGAGGGACTCACTTTATTCAAACATTATACCCCGGAAGATTATCCCAAATATGATAATTATGATGCTATCAATGTGGATTCCACAAAGGAAATACCTTGTGATTATGAGGGAGTTATGGGCGTTCCTATAACTTTTTTGGATAAATATAACCCTGAACAATTTGACATTATTAAATTCAGAAAGGGTAATGATGATAAGGATTTATCAATTAATGGTAAATGCCCATATTTCAGAATATTAATCAAAAAGAGATAATGCTATGAACATTGAATTACATGAAATATCCGTGCGTGACTTAGTAAACGGGTATGTGGATAGTCAGGAAGAAGGGGTAAAAGGGTATGGAGGGAAACTCGATATCCGCCCTAAGTATCAACGTGAGTTTGTCTATAAAGATGCTCAGCGCAATGCGGTCATCGACACCTTGCGCAAAGGTTTCCCGCTCAATATCATGTATTGGGTGAAAAAGGAGGATGGCACGTTTGAGGTTCTCGATGGTCAGCAACGCACCATCTCTATTTGCCAATATGTGGAAGGCGATTTTTCTATCAATGAGAAGTATTTCCACACGCTTCAAAGCGATGAGCAGGCGCAAATACTTGATTATAAACTGATGGTTTACTTCTGTGAGGGTACTGACAGCGAGAAACTGGATTGGTTTACCACTATCAATATTGCAGGCGTGGAGTTGAGCAAACAAGAGTTGCGCAATGCCGTCTATACGGGCGAATGGCTCACCAATGCAAAGCGTTATTTCAGCAAAAGCGGGTGTCCCGCCATCTCTATTGGCGATAAATATGTGAGTTGCGAAGTGACGCGTCAAGGGCTGTTGGAACTTGCTTTAAAGTGGATTAGTCGTGATAAAATAGAGCAATATATGGCTGACCATCAACATGACCCTAATGCCAATGAACTTTGGATGTATTTCAATAGCGTCATCACGTGGGTCCAAATGGTGTTTCCTACTTATCGTCGGGAGATGAAAGGGGTAGAGTGGGGCGAGCTTTACAATGAATTCGGCAAGGCCCAACTTGACACCGCAAAGATTGAAAAAGAGGTCGATGAACTGATGCAGGATGACGATGTGACCAATACGAAGGGCATTTATTCTTATGTATTGACGCGCAAAGAGAAGTTTCTGAATATCCGTGCCTTTGATAAACGCATGATTCGCACTGCTTATGAGCGTCAGCAGGGCATTTGCGCAAACTGCCATAAGCATTTCGAGATTGATGAGATGGAGGCCGACCATATCACTCCTTGGCATCTTGGCGGTAAGACTATAGCGGAAAACTGCCAAATGCTTTGTCGTGAATGTAATAGGCGAAAATCGGGAAAGTAGGCTTGTTGCCTTGCAGGTGATATTCGTAAATAAGCAGATAAACCTTGTTGAGGGTGGGAGCATCTTGCTCTTGGTGTTTCCACCTTTAATAATAAGGTGCATGAATAACTTTTCAACTTACAAACTTATAAACTTATAAACTCATCAACTCACGGACTCAAATACTTTCATCCTTGATAATTTTGCCGTTTCATATTTTCTCCGTATTTTTGCGCCGATGATTAATCAGATAAAGAAAATTATAACATTGGCAATCGCGCTCTGCTTGTTCACTCCGATAGTGGCAAGTGAGCCGATGGAAAAGCCCCGTTTGAAAGTGGGGCTCGTGTTAGGTGGCGGTGGTGCTAAAGGCGCTGCGGAGATAGGTGCGCTCAAGGTGATAGAAGAGAGCGGCATACCTATTGATTATATAGCAGGCACCAGCATCGGCTCTATCGTCGGAGGTCTCTATGCCATGGGCTATCGCTCGGAACAGCTGGATTCGCTTTTCAACAATCAGGAATGGCTTTCGCTTTTGGCTGACCGCAATCGTAAATTCCGTGATAAGCCTTATATGACGGAGAACGGAGTCACTTATATATTTGGTTTTCCTGTTTCCCGAAAGAAAAGCAAGTTGGCAAATAAGGAATTCGGCGCCTTTCGGGGAGATAATATCATCGGTAAACTCGATAGTTTGATAGGAACGCGTGATTCGCTCAACTTCGACTCTTTGCCCATTCCTTTCCGCTGTGTGGCTACGGATATCAAGCATTTGAAAGAGGTGGATATTTCCAAAGGCCGCCTTTCAGAGGCTATGCGTGCCAGTATGGCTATCCCCGGAGCTTTCAAGCCCATACGCAAGGATTCTCTTTTGCTCACGGATGGAGGGATGACGAACAATCTCCCTGTGGATGTGGTGCGACGGATGGGAGCGGATGTGGTGATTGCCATCGATTTAACGCAGAATAAACCCGATGACGAGGAAGCGCCTAGCGCAGAGGTCGGAGATGCCAGAGGGCTCTTCGGATGGCTGATGAAACGTCCTGATTTGCAGAAATATCGGGAGAACGTGAAGAATATCGATGTCTATATAAATCCTGATTTGGGCGATTATGATGTTTTCAGCTTTTCTCCGGAAGCCGTGAAGGATATGATAGCAAAGGGCGAAAAGGCAGGTAGAAAGCAGTTGAAAAAGTTGCTGAAATTGAAGGATAGCCTTCAAAAAAGCCGTTGAAATAAAAAAAGATGAAAATTTTTCGGGTTTTGGAGTACCATATATCGATTTTATTTCTTATATTTGCGACCTATACATTATTATAATATAGGATTATGATTTGGACAATAATCATCGGTATTCTCGCTGGCTTCATTGCCAGTAGACTGTTTAAGCACGAAGGCTCTGGTTGCTTGATAGACTTGGTGCTTGGCTTGATTGGAGGCTGGTTAGGAGGCAATATCCTCAGCTGGATTGGTATTTCGTGGGGAGGCACCGTATTAGGACAAATATGTACAGCTGTCGTTGGCGCTGTATTGTTGTTGTGGGTGTTCTCTTTGTTTAAGAAATAAAGGCTTCGGCCATAGCAGAGTAGGGGTTGACATTCGCTCAATCCTTATTTTTGCGCACTTTCTCTATGGAGGGAAAGCTTAAGGTTGACTAGCCTCATGAAAAAATTGATTTATGTCAACAATCTGGGGATTATTGAATAAAATTCGAAAATAATCCGGAAAAGATTTGGTGGGTAAGGAAAAAAGCATTACCTTTGCACTCGCTTTCGCAAAAAAAGTTTGTGGGAGCAAGAAAGAGTTCTTTGAAAAGATTACATAAAAGACAGAGAAGTAGTACAAGAAGCGGATTCGCGGATGGCCGCAAGGTCAGATGCGTATCCGGGTAAAAATACAACGAACCGTTTTATTCGAAAGAG
>JALCDQ010000006.1 GCA_022641735.1 Prevotella sp.
CCACCATGGCATCCGCCATCTTCATGAGCAGCTGCTCGCTCACATCGCATCCGAATTTGTTCCATGAGTTCCAACCCATAGGCGGCGTGGGAGCCAACGCATTATATACCTCAGCAGATACCGGTTTAGGCGGTTGATAAGTTTGCGCCATCAAGCAAGAGGCGCTAAGCAGGAAGGCGAAAAGTAAAACAGTTTTTTTCATTTGATTTTGATTGTTTTATGCAGTGCAATTGTCAGAAATGCACCTTTTAAATTATTAAAGTTATCGCTAAGGAGCAGGCCTTTTCAGCCCATCTCCGTTTTCACCTTACAAAGATAATCATTTTTTTCAAGAATCCTACAACTTTCGACAGAAAAAAAGAAGGAGATATTAAGTTGCTAGAACAATCCTTAAAGAAATCAGAAATCAATCTAAAATATCTCCCTAACCCTCCCCAAAAAGGAAGGGAACAGAGGGCTCCCAGAATTCCGAGTGCTCCAAGAACTCAAAAAAACCGAGAATCCGAAAACTCAAAATTCTTTACAAATCATTCTGAATTGAATTTTTCTTCCGATTTTCATCATTCTGATTATTCTCCCAATTTCAGGTTTTCTCGTCAACTTATCCCCGCGAAAGCTTATCAATTTTGATGTTCCGAAAAGTGCCAATCCCTTGTTACATGAAAAATATAAAAAATAGAGATAGCCTTTTATCGGGCAAAAAGTCATTGTTTATGAATTGATTATCAATTGATTAGATAGTAAATAACCATCGGGGAAAACATAAAATATAAAAAATAAAAATAAAAATTTAGTACCTTGCGCACTGACCCAATTTTTGTTAATTCAGTTAAAAGATAAATATTAATAGTAATAATATTATTAAATAATAATATATATAATATAATGATTATTAATTAATTATATTATAATATATATAATAATATAATAGTTAATATATAAAGATATTTTACCAAAAATCCACTTTTCTGCTTGTCAACCAAAACTTCTCCTTCGAAATTCTGCCAAATAGAGCATTTTTTTATTTTTTATTTTTTATTTTTTATTTTCTGAAAAATCGTCCATGAAATTTCAGCTTGATTTTTATTTTACAATTTCATCTCAGAGGATTCAAAGGCCTCTGAAAGATTCTGTCATGGCCCTGACGACTTGCATGGAATTGTGAAGTCCCTTGAAACGCCAAAAACGGTAATTCGAGCCCTTGTAAACTGCGTTCACATAAAAGCCCGACTGACGGAAATCGCTCACCCAGCGTTCGCCGTTCCACATGGCTATATGACCGTAAGGATGGCCCTTGCGAGCAGGAAACACCACAATGTCGCCTTTGCAACGCGCTTCCGACCGGGCAATGCGCTCGAAACCATAGCAAGGCAGGACGGCATCATATCGGCAGGCAGGAACAGGAACGTAAGCCGGCATTCCACCCGCTATCAGAGCCCGGCGCACATACATAGCGCAAGCGCCCTTTGACTTAGAGGAGGCATGAGCCGTGAGGTACTCCACCGCCTTGGATTTGCTGTAGCTGTTGATGCGGTGGCGCACATAAAGCCCTGCACCTATCGTCCCTATCAAGCAGAGGCTCATAGCTGCCACGACCACCCATATCGTTATTTTCTTCTTCATCGCGTCAATTGATATGCTCAAGGGCAACCGAAAGCCCATCGAGCGGGAAACAGAGTAATGGAAAAAGCGGGGCTACCGAAGAACGCCCTCAGTTTTGCCCCGCCGCTTCTACTCTCTCTATCTCTATAAATGTTTATTCTGCTTGATGCTGAGGCACTTTGATGAAGTTCACGCAGAGCGCGCCAATCACGAGGAAGACACCGGCAACAATCATCATGGTGCTCTGATGAGAGCCTACCAAGCTGAGGATGAGACCGCCCGCAAGAGCAGCTACAATCTGCGGAATGCAGATGGTGCCGTTGAAGAGGCCCAGATAAGTGCCCATGTGGCCATAGCCTTGCAGGGCATTGGTGACAAACGTGAACGGCATGGCGAGCATGGCAGCCCAGCCGGCACCTATCATGAGGAACGGGATGAATTGCAGGAACTGATTATGGATGAAAGGTATCATCGCAAATCCGATGCCGCCGATGACAAGGCTGACAGCATAAGCCAGCTTCGTGCTCTTGAATTGCGGCAGGACGACTGCCCATATCACGCTGCCCACTGCCTGAACGGCAAAGAGGATGCCCACCCAGTTGCCAGCCTCCTGAAAGGCTTTCGAGGAAGGAATGGTGGTGTGCCATACGGTCTCAGCGATGGCGCCGGTGGTATAGTTCCACATATAGAGGAAACCAGCCCAGCAGAAGAACTGCACCAGCCCTACTTTCCAAAACGTGGAGGGAGCTTTCTTCAGCAGCGTTATCCATCCCGGCTTCTCTTCGCCCTTCTCCTCTTTCACAGAGGTGATTCCGTTATATTCGGCATATTCCTGCGGATTCCACTCCTTGACCTTCATGACGGTATAGATGACGCAGAGGATGAGAATGGCGGCACCGACATAGAACGACCAGATGACGGAATCAGGCACTACGCCCTGCTCAGCCACGTTTTGGATGCCCAACCACGTAAACAGGAAAGGAAACACGAAGCCCACTACAGAGCCCGCATTGCAGAGAAAGCTCTGAATGCTGTAAGCCTTCGCTTTCTGCTTCTCGTTCACCATGTCGCCCACCATCATCTTGAAAGGCTGCATCGCCATATTAATAGAGGTGTCGAGAAACATCAGGGCTACGAGGCCGAACACCATGGCGGCTCCAAATGCAAGGCCCAGCGAGCCTGCATTCGGCAGCAAGCACATCACGAGCACGGCAACGGCAGCACCCACGAAGAGATAAGGAATGCGACGGCCGAAGCGCGTCCATGTGCGGTCGCTCAAGATGCCCACAATCGGTTGCACAAGGATGCCCATCAACGGTGGAAGAATCCAGAAATAACTCAGTTTGTGAGGGTCAGCCCCCAACGTGGCGAAGATTCGCGAGATATTCGCGCTTTGCAGTGCATAAGCAATCTGCACGCCAAAAAATCCGAAGCTCAAATTCCAGAGCCCCCAGAAATTCATATCCGGTTTTTGTTTCATTTTTTTTATATATGATTTTTAGTTATATTATTCTCGAGTCGTGCCTCTTATGACGAGTTTCGTGCGGATGACGCGCCGCTCCACCTTATCTTTAGGCACCGTGCCTTCCACCTGCGAGATGAGGATGTTGGCAGCCTCCTCACCCACTCTGACGCCCCGCTGCTCCACCGTGGTGAGCATAGGGTCGCAAGCAATGGCGCGATAGCCATTCGTGAAACCGCAGATGCCAATCTCTTCAGGCACACGGAAGCCCATGCGCTTGGCGGTATAGAGAATGCCGATGGCAGTATCGTCGTTGATGGCGAAGAAGCCGTCAGGACGGTCAGGGCGCTTGAGCAACTCCGGCGTGAGCGCCTCAGCGTCGGTGCGGTTGTCGCAATAGCGGATGAGACTGTCGTCGATGGGCAGGCGCTGTTTGAGCAGAGCATCCTTATAGCCATTGAGCCGGTTTTTGGAAATCTCCATCGTCATCGGCGAGCCATAGAAGGCAATGCGGTGGCAACCGGTATCGATGAGATAGCTCACCGCCGTGAAGGCACCCATATAGTCGTCCACCACCACCCGGCTGGCATTGATGCCCGTGCAAATGCGGTCATAGAAGACGATTGGGATTCCATTGTCGATGAGTCGCTGGAAATGGTCATACTTCACCGTATCTTTCGCCTGAGAGACAATCACGCCGCACACCTTATTCTTATAGAAGTTGCTGCATATCGCCACCTCACGCTCATATTTCTCATTGCTCTGCGCCACCACAATCTGATAGCCTCGGGCACTCGCTTCCTCCTCAATTCCGCTGAGAATCGTGGCAAAATAATAATGTGCAAACTGCGGAACAATTACACCGATGATGCGGGTTGACTTCACTTTCGCATGTCGCAACTGTTCTCCTAACACATTCGGATAGAAATTATGTTCTTGCGCATAAGTCTGTATGGCCGTGCGCGTGGAAGCACTGATGCGCTGATTGCCGTTGAGGGCACGCGACACCGTGGCTACCGAGACTCCGAACTTCTCGGCAATATCTTTCATTGTTGTAGGCGTAGATTCACTCATAGTTCGGTTTGAATTGACAACGCAAAGATAATGAAACCTCAGAAATCTTCACATTATACATTTTATTATTAGATTTTTTAAACGTGCAAACGTTTGCACAACTTAAATAACGTTTTTCACTTAAAAAAAGTGCATTGTTGCGTCAATAAAACTAAATTTGCACCGTGATTCGTTCTCGAAACAAAATCTTAAGGCCATAATTGCTGACAACCTAACAACAAAACCAAAAAAAATAAGTGAAAAGCAGGATTGGCTTTACCTAAATTTAGATATTAACAAATGATGACAAATAAAGTTAACTTAAAAAATCAAAGAATGATGAAGCAGGTAAAAATCACTATGCCTCTAAGGATGCTTGCAATTATTTGTGGGCTTCTCCTTTCTGTCAGTGCCTTTGCACAGGACATTACTGTCAATGGTCACGTTAAGGATGCTACCGGCGAGCCAGTCATTGGTGCTACTATCAGCGTAGGCGGAAAAGCAGTAGCGGTGTCTGACATTGACGGTAACTTCACCATTAAGGCTAACCAGGGCACAGCGCTCACAGTATCTTATGTAGGATACATGAACGCCACAGCTCAGGCAAGTCCTAATGTTATCATCACCATGCGTGATGATGCTAAAACTCTTGATCAGGTTGTCGTTATCGGTTACGGTCATGCCAAGAAGGAAGACCTCACCGGTTCTGTAACAGCCATGAAACCGGATGACCTTTCAAAAGGTATCACAAACAACGCCTCAGATATGCTTGTCGGCAAGATTGCCGGTGTGGATGTCCAGACAGCAGGCGGTACTCCTGGCGCAGGAGCTCAAATCCGTATCCGTGGTGGTGCTTCGCTTACTGCCAGCAACGACCCTCTCTACGTAGTCGATGGTTTGCAGATTGATAACAACACCGCAACAGGTATGAGTAACATCCTCGCTATGATCAACCCTGATGATATCGAGACTTTCACCGTGTTGAAGGATGCTTCCGCAACAGCTATCTACGGTTCTCGTGGTGCTAATGGTGTCATCCTGATTACCACAAAGAAAGGTAGAGCAGGACAGAAGCTCTCCGTTTCTTATAATGGAGACATCACCTACTCTATGATTCAGAAGAAATATGACGTGCTGAATGCAGCCGACTATAAGAACCTCGTCAGCAGTATGACAGGTCTGGATGCCACGCAACTCGGCACTTCTGATACTAACTGGCAGGATGAAATCTTCCGTGGTGCCGTTTCTACAAACCATGGCATCAGCCTCTCAGGCGGCACGAAGAATATGCCTTACCGTATCAGCGCCGGCTACAACATCTCTAATGGTATCGTCAAGACCAGTTGGATGCGCCGTTCTAACGTGTCTGTCAACTTGAATCCTACATTCTTTGACAATCACTTGAACTTCGCCATCACAGCCAAGTATATGTATGAGAAAGACCGCTATGCAGATGCTGGTGGCGCCGTTGGTGCTGCCCTGAGCATGGACCCGACTCATCCAGTATATGGAAGCGGAAGTGACTATACCTACACCGGTGGTTTCTATCAGAATCTGCTCAATGCAAGTTTCAACGACAAGTCTTGGGCTTACACCACCAATTCTAATGCTCCTCAGAACCCATTGGCTCTGTTGCGTCAGAAGTACACATTGGCTCAAGCTAATGACTACTCCGGCAACATTGAGATGAACTATAAGATTCATGGTTTTGAAGACCTCTCTATTCATGCAAGTCTTGGTGCACAATACACCGATTCTAAACAGAATGACAAGATTTCTCCGTATTCTTATTCTAACAACTATTACGGATGGAATGGCATGACTTATTATTGGAAATACAACATGGTAGGAAGTGCTTACGCTCATTATCAGCATCAGTTCGGTATTCACAACATCGAAGCTATGGCAGGAGCTGAGGATAGCCACTACCACAGAAGCGGTTACAATGAAGGTCAAGGAACTGACCGTGCAACCGGTGCTGCTTACAATCCAGCTATCCGCTCAGAACAAGAGTGGGCAACTCACAACAGCTTGGTTTCTTACTTCGGCCGTTTGAATTACAACCTCTTGGAGCGTTACCTCTTCACAGTTACTTTCCGTGCTGATGGTTCTTCCAAGTTCGCCAAAGGTCACAAGTGGGGTTACTTCCCATCAGCAGCCTTTGCATGGAAAATCAACAACGAGGCTTTCCTGAAAGACGTGAAATGGCTCGATGAATTTAAGCTCCGTTTGGGTTATGGTAAGACTGGTAACCAGAATGGTATCGATGATTTCTATTCTGTTCCTCTCTATGTACGCGGTAACTCTTACGCTCAGTATCCTTTCGGTGATACCTATTATTATACAACACGTCCAAGCAACTACAATGCAGCTCTGACATGGGAAACCACAGCTACCTACAATGCAGGTCTTGACTTCAGCGCCTTCAATGGCCGCTTCACAGCCAACTTGGATGGTTACTATCGCAAGACTACTAACTTGCTCGCCAAAGTATCAGTAGCTGCCGCTACAGCCTTCGGTGATGAGCAGTTGCAGAACGTAGGCTCTCTGAAGAACTATGGTGTTGAACTTTCTCTCGACGTTAAACCTGTCGTAACGAAAGACTTCACATGGGATGTAACTTACAACGTAGGTTATAACCACAATGAGATTACTGAACTGAAAGCAGGTGCACAGGATTGGGTATGGTGCGACAACACCATCTCTCGTGGTAACAACACCAAGATACAGCGCAACAAGGTAGGCGAGCCTATCAACAGCTTCTATGTATATCAGCAGGTTTATGACAAAAATGGCAAACCTCTTGAAGGTGTTTATGTAGACCGTAACGCTGATGGTCAAATCAACGACCAGGACCGTTACTACTACAAGAGCCCGAGCGCTCCGGTCATCATGGGTCTCACCACCAAGTTCATCTATAAGAACTGGGATTTGAGTGCAGCCTTCCATGCAGCTATCGGCAACTACGTTTACTATGACTTCCTTGCAAGCCGTGCTACCGTCAGTCCATCAGGTCTCTATCACAACAGTGCTTTCGTCAATACAACTGCTGAAGCAGTGGCTCTTGGTTTCACAGGTACGACTATCAATCCTAACTTCCTGAGCGACTACTTTGTACGCAACGCTTCTTACCTGAAGTGCACGAACATCACTCTTGGCTATACTTTCCCGGCATTGCTGACTTATGCCAACACCAAGTATTTCTCCGGCCGTGTCTATTTCACAGCTCAGAATCCTTTCATCATCACCAAGTATGATGGCATCGACCCTGAAGTTGCAAGTGGTGTAGACCGTAACCCTTATCCACGTCCAATGAGCTTCCAACTCGGACTCAATCTTAACTTCTAAATTTGGAGGAAACAGAAATATGAAAAAGATAATTATTAAGACAGCAGTTATTGGTTTGCTCGTTGCTGGTATGACTTCTTGTACCGATGACTTGAACATCTCTTCTATCGACCCGAAGAGTTCCTCTACCTATGATGCAACTGAACTGCTCGCAAAACAATATGCCACTCTGGGACTGACAGGCCAGACAGGTCCTGCTGGAAATGCAGATATCAGTGGTGATGAAGGTGAAAGCGGCTTCTATCGTACCGTATTCAACCTTGAGACATTATGTACAGACGAATGTATCTGGGCATGGCAGACTGATACGGATATCCCAGCCTTGACAACTATCGCTTGGAGCTCAAGCTCTGTACGTGTAAACTGGGCTTATCAGCGCTTGGCTTATGATGTCACTCTCTACAATCAGTTTATCTCTGAGCAGACGGGCAAGATGTCGGATGATGTCATTGCAGAGGTTCGCTTCTTGCGTGCTCTCCATTACTGGTACTTCCTCGACCTTTTCCATAAAGCTCCGTTCAAAGATACCTTCAATGCAGATATGCCTGTTGAGAAAGCCGGAAAAGACCTTTACGACTGGATTGACCAGGAGCTCACGGCTATTGAGCCTACTCTGAAGGCTATCGGCAGTTATGACAACAGCTCTAACTTTGGCCGTGCTGACCAAGGTGCAGCTTATGCTCTTCATGCTCGCTTGGCTTTGAACTCTGCCGTTTATACGGATGGTGCTACCAAAGACTATCAGAAGGCTAAGGACTATTGCGACAAGATTATCAGCAGTGGCGCTTACGCACTGTCTGAGAATGAGAAAAACGGCTTCTCCGGCTATGCACAGGTATTCATGGGCGACAACGATGAGAATCCACAAGCTATGAAGGAAATCATCTTTGCTATCCGTCAGGACGGCAGCAAGACAGAGGAATATGCAGGCTCTACCTATCTGGTAAGTTCTATGCGTATCTCTGGTATGCCTTATGCAAATACTGATAACTATTGGAGTTGCAACTTTGCACGCAAGAACCTCGTTGAGAAGTTCTTCCCAACAGACAACATTCCTATGGCAAAAGCTGATGATGCTCTCACAAAAGCAACCGAAGCTGAGGTGATTGCTAAGGACAATGCTCTTGGAGTATCTACAGCCGACGTGATTGCTGCTGCAGGTGACGACCGCGCTATGTTCTACACAGGTGTCGGTGGCGGTATCCGCACACTGAGCCCAGGTAAGCAAATCACTGGTTTCCTCAATGGAGCCTCTATCGTGAAATGGTCTAACCAGCGCCTTGACGGTGCTTCAGGTCATAACCGTACTTTCTCTGACACTGACATTCCTCTCTTCCGCCTTGCTGAGATCTACCTCACACGTGCAGAAGCTGAATATCGCCTTGGTGGACAGAGCGATGCTGCTCTGAAGGACCTCAACGTACTGCGCACACGTGCTCACGCGGTTGCTAAGACTTCTATCGACAATAATATTCTCATTGACGAGTGGTGCCGTGAATTCTATATGGAAGGTCGTCGTCGCTCTGACTTGAACCGTTTCGGTCTCTTCACAGGTTCTAAATATCTTTGGGACTTCAAGGGTGGTGTAGCTGGCGGCAGTGGTATTGATACTCACTTCTCCATCTATCCTATTCCAGCCAACGATATTTCGGGTAATCCTAACATGACTCAGAATCCTGGTTATTAATACAAACGGATTAGAAATTATAAATTTTTAATTGAATATGAAAAAGAAAATATTAAATATAGGCTGGTTGTTCTCCATGCTCGCAATGGTTGTCTTCGGATTTGCCTCTTGCGATGAAGACCGTGACAGCAACCCTACTTTGGACTTAAGCCATGTCGACGAGGGATTCGTCCTTAACGTGCCGGCTTATGCAGCCAACAATACATACGATCTTGCAGCTGCCACTAATCTGACGCTGACAACCTCTCAGCCTAACTATGGTGGTGTACCTTATGCCGTACGCTACTATGTACAGGTGGCCATCGACCAGACATTCCTTACTGACACCACGGCTACTCATAAAGAGTTGTCAACTTCTTACACAACAGCTAAAATGGCTGTAGATGCCAGTGAATTGAACACCGCTGTGGTAGCTCTCTATCAGGCAGCTTTCCCTGACACCGATGTACCTTCTACAATGCCCGTCTACATCCGTTTGCGTGCCGTCATCGACAATACTGGCGGTATGGGACAGACTTACTCTAACATCATCACCTTGCCTTCTGTAAAGGCTACCTATGTAGCTCCTAAGGCTGTACTTCCTGACCAGCTTTATGTCGTAGGTTCTTCTATTCAGACTGCTTGGACAAGTTGGAAGGTTGTTCCTCAGGTTTATGGTCTCAAAGGCAATTACTACACTATGGTCTTCGTTCCTGCTGGCGGTTCCTTCAAGTGGGGCACCTTCAACAACGACTGGCGTGGTTATAACCGCTTCCGTACTGTCACCGATAACGCAAATGCCGGAATCTCTGAGAGCACAGATGGAAACCACAACATCATAGTAGCTAAGGGTGGCTGGTATGTACTCCACTTCGTAGGTGAAATCGTTGGTAACAACATTATGTATGACCTGAACGTTTATCCTGGTGCTGCTTATATTATCGGCCCTGCAGCAGGTGGCGCTTGGACTGATGGCGATGCTAGCTGGGCTCTGACTGCTCCATCTGACCAGACAGGTCAGTGGGTATCTCCTGCCTTCACAGGTGCTGGTGAACTTCGTGCTTACATCAAGGTTCCTGGAATCGACTGGTTTCGTACTGAATACACAATCTATAAAGGCGCATGCTATTGGCGTACCGTTGATATCCCAAGCAACTGGGCTACCAATGTGGGTGCTGACTACTCTGTACAGACTGTTGTTGGTCAGAAGCTTTACGTGAACTTCGATATGAATACAGCTGAAGTTAAATAACATAAACTCAAGAAAAAATGAAAAAGGAATTATTATATAGCTTTGTAGCCATGGCAAGTTTAATGCTTGCCAGCTGCAACGGCGATTATGACGACTGGGCAAGCCCTCAGGCAAACAGTGCTGAAACTGCTGCGGCCAAATACGGCGTGACCTTCAGCAATGGCCCTGAAGCAACAACTGCCATGCCCGATGCTGATGGCGTTATCCAATTGGTAACATTATCTTCTACGAATACTGACATTACAGGTTACACTGTAAAGAGCATTACCGTAAATGGTGAAACCATCGACGCAACAATGGATGGAAGCAACATCACCGTGGATGCAGTTGCTTTGGATAAGCTTATCGAGAAGCAGTACAATTCACGTGCAGCTAAGGCTCGCGACATGAAAGTAGTGTCTACTGTTACTATCAACCTCGCTTCTGGTGATGCTGTTACCGTAGATGTAGCTGGTGAGACCTCTGGAACATTCACTCCTTATGCTACTCCTGCTATTGACAGCAAGGGATATTATATGTTAGGTGGCTTTGCCGAGAACGGCGGTGGATGGGATAACACCAAACCTGTTTGGATGACTGACAATGGTGATGGCACCTATACGGCTACCGTTAACACGACAAGCGAAGGCGACAACTGGTTCAAGTTCTATATGGGCAGCGATTTTGTAAGCGGTGACTGGGATTCAATCAACAAGGGAGCAATGGGTTGTGAGACCAATGGCGACAACAGCCGCAACAACTTCCTCGTTTATCCAAACGATCCTCTCTACACAGGTGGCGTTCAGACAGCTGTCATCAGCGGACAAGGTACTTACAAGGTTACTCTTGATATGAACAACCTCACCTACTCTGTTGTACGTGCTGAAGCTCAGTATTACATCATCGGTAATCCTAACGGATGGAGCGTAAGCGACTATACCTGCATGGCTTATGCCTTAGGCAGCAACACTTACTCTTATACCACCCAGTTTACCAACCAGTGGGATTTGAAGATTTTGGAAGCTAAATACATGAACTTAGGCGATAACTCTTGGGGTCATTGCTGGGGTGGTGTAAACGGCTCTACAGATGCTTCCGGCTCTCTCGTCAACACTGACGCTGGTGCCATTGGCCCATCTACAACAGGTGGCTGGTATACCTTCACATTCAATATGAACACTCAGACCTACTCATGGACTGCTGTTACAGCGCCTACGACTACTTACACCAACGTGTCACTGATAGGTGACTTCAACGGATGGGGTGGCGATGTAGACCTCACAGCGCTTGCAAAGGCTCCTCACAACTGGTATGTTCGCGCAACAATCGCTAAAGACGGTGGTTTGAAGTTCCGTGCTAACCATGATTGGGCAACAAGTTGGGGCACCGTCAAAGGTGGCACCATTGGTGAGACCTATTATGCCGCACCTGGCACTGAGAACATCACTGTACCTGCTGGCACATATGATTTCTACTTCAATGATATTACAGGTAACTTCAATATCGTTGCTGTAAAATAAAGCAAAACTTGCTTCAGACTAAATAAGTTTGATTAAAATTTGGGAGAGCGCTCGTTATGAACGCCCTCCTTTTTGTTTACCGCTTTTCGAGGAAATAATCTTACGCATTGTAAACAACGACCTTTTACAGGGTAAACAACCATTGATTAGAGGGTAAACAACCGTTCTTTACAAGGTAATTAACCATTAATTAAAAAGCAACCAGCCACTGACCAAAAAACAGACTAATCTCTTCTTCAAATGAAAAAATTGCGCAAACGTTTACGCAAAACTAAATGCATGATTTTCAGTGAACTATTGTAACCACATAAAATATCATATACCTTTGTACCCAAAATAAAACCCCTAAACTTAAGCAATATGAAACGATTTCTTACAACACTATTCCTTATTCTGTCCTCTGTCGCCATATTCGCACAGGGATGGCCCGCTAACTATGGCGGTGTAATGCTGCAAGGATTTTATTGGGATTCTTATAGCGAGACCAAATGGACTAATCTCACGGCTCAGGCCGATGAGCTCTCACAGTATTTCGATTTGATATGGGTACCGAATTCAGGCAACTGCCAATCCACAACCAGTATGGGATATCTGCCTATATGGTGGTTTAATGAAACAAGTTCTTTCGGAAACGAAGCCGAACTCAGAGCAATGATTAAAGCCTATAAAGACCATGGCACTGGTATCATCGAAGATGTAGTGATAAATCACAAGAACGGTGTATCTAACTGGTGCGATTTCGCCAATGAAACATGGAATGGCAAGTCTATAACTTGGAGCATGGCTGACATCTGTAACACTGATGAATGTAAGGACAATGGATATACACCGACAGGAGCGGCCGATGAAGGCGACGACTTCAATGGAGGCAGAGACCTCGACCACACAGGTGCAAATGTGCAGAAAAATGTCAAAATATATCTTGACTTCTTACTCAACGACCTAGGCTACATTGGCTTCCGTTATGATATGGTAAAGGGCTATAAGCCCTATTACACAGGAATGTATAACAGTTCAGCAAATCCTGAATTTTCTGTTGGAGAATATTGGGATTCAAATTATGACAACGTGGTGAATTGGATCAAGGAGACGGCATTATACAAAGGTGACGGCATTTACCGTTCAGCAGCATTCGACTTCCCTTTAAAATACTCTATCAATAACGTATTCAATAATTCCACATGGAGTGGGCTGTCTAACAAAGGAATTGCAGGAGACCCGAATTTGAGCCGATATGCCGTAACATTTGTGGACAATCACGACACCTATCGTTCCACCAGCATACCCGTAACCAGTAATATTCTAGCTGCAAACGCTTTCATATTGGCGCTACCGGGGACGCCCTGCATCCTATTACCACATTGGACAGCCTACCAAGACGAACTGAAGAAAATGATTCTGGCGCGTAAGGCTGCTGGTGTTACCAATCAAAGCAGCATAACCACACAGACATATTATACCAATACGACTAATGGCACAACTACTGATAATGGTTACATCACAGAAGTAACAGGAACGAATGCTCGTATCCTCGTTGAAAGTGGATATACCCCTAATTATAATGCAAATAGTATGTATCGATACAAAGCTGTATCTGTAGGCACAACGGCAAATCCGAACTATGCATTCTATATCAGTGAAGACGACCCGATGACTTATCATCCCGACCACTTGGCTGCCTATTTCGAAGTGCCTGCCTCTTATGGACAAATCTATTGCTGGGCATGGAACAGTACGACAAATTTCACAGGTGGCACATGGCCTGGTGTTCAATGCACATTCGTTGGCACGGCAAGCAATGGCAACAACATCTGGCGATGGGAAACAACAAGCTCAGAAACACCTACCAATATCATCTTTACAAACAAAACTTCTGGAAATTATCAGACAGGGAATTTGGTTTTTACCAATGGCGGGTATTATGTTTATGGTAACGATGGAGCAATTGCTCCTGCTACAAAAACCATGAACCCAACCATGAGTTCAACTGGTTATGACCGTACCTTTACCGAAAATCAGCATAGTACCGTTTGCCTGCCTTTTGCTCTATCAGCAGAAGATGTGAGCAAACTTGACGGAAAACTATATAAAATGAGCAATTACGATAGCAAGACTGGAACAATCTATTTCACAAGAGTCACTTCCACAGAAGCCTATAAACCATATATGTTCCTCGCTAACACTACTGCCAAGTCTTTCGAGATTTTCAAGTGGGTGCCAATCACTACAGGCAGTGTGTCGGAAGATGTTATTAACGGAATGCACTTTATAGGCACAATGAGCCGGCAGAATCTAGTTTCAAGCAATACGACGAATACGTATTTCGGATACAAGGAAACTGATGGTACATTCATCCAAGCAGGTACAACCAATGGTGTTAATGTCAATCCTTATCGTTGCTATTTCTACACCAAAGCCGATGGCAGTGCCAAAATCAACAACATGGTATTCGATGACACCACTACAGGCATTACCACTCCATCCGTCAACCTTCAGGATCACTCTGGCAATGTGTACAGTCTTGACGGGAGAATCGTAAGAAGCGCAGGCAGTACCAGTCAACTCTCTAAAGGCATCTATATTATCAACGGAAAGAAAATCGTAATTAGGTAAACAAATGAAAAAGATAACATACACAACCCCTATCATCTGTTGTGTCCCATTGTCAACAGAAAGCAATCTGATGGAAACTATCAGTCAAAAAACACAAGGCACTCCAGTGATTGATGACGGAACAGAATTAGGTGCGAAAGGCTCAGTTTCTTTCTTTGAATACGAAGGACAAGATGGGAAACCATAAAAAAAAACTATAGGGAGGAAAGACCATCCACTTTCAGAAAGGTCTTTCTCCCTCTTCTTCTCCTTACATGCTGTGCAAACGTTTGCGCAGTATAAATATAAGAGAATTACACATAACTATTGCAACCTAAGGAAATAAATTGTAAATTTACACCGAAAATCCATAGTTTTAACTTAAGCAATATGAAACGATTATATATATCACTATTATTTATCCTATCCTCTTTAATGCTTTTTGCACAGGGATGGCCCGCTAATTATGGTGGAGTAATGCTGCAAGGATTCTCTTGGGACAGCTATGATTATTCCCAGTGGACTGTTCTGGAATCACAAGCAAGTGACTTCAAAGGATATATCGACCTCATCTGGGTTCCTCAAAGCGGCAAAGCTCTTGAAACGAGTCAGGTGATGGGATATCTGCCTTATTATTATTTCAATCAGAATTCAAGCTTTGGAACGGAAGCAGAGCTCCGCTCCATGATTAAGACTTTCAAAAATAATGGTATCGGAACAATTGCAGATGTGGTTGTAAACCATCACAATACTGATGGTTGGTTTGGTTTCCCTGCTGAAACTTATAATGGCACAACCTATCAATTCCAATCAACTGACATCGTTTCGGATGATGATGGCGGCGCAACAGCTACGAAGGCAACGGCAGAAGGCGTAAGCCTGAGCAGCAATGCTGACGAAGGTGAAGGCTGGAGTGGTGCTCGCGACCTTGACCATAAGAGCACGAATGTGCAGGCCATCGTGAAAGCTTATGAGAAATATCTCGTTAACGATCTTGGCTACAGCGGTTTCCGCTATGATATGGTGAAAGGGTTTGCAGGCTCTCATGTGGCTGACTACAATGAGGCTGCAGGTGTTTCTTACTCTGTAGGCGAATACTGGGATGGCAACTATTCAACGGTTGAGAATTGGATAAACGCAGCCAGCAAGAAAAGCGCAGCCTTCGACTTCCCCTTCCGATATACAGTACGTGATGCCATCAACAACAATGATTGGACAAAACTGGGCAACAGCAGTATAGCAAGTGATGCCAACTATCGCCAATATTCCGTCACTTTCGTGGAGAATCACGACACTCAATATCGTAGTTCCACCGAGCAACAAGACCCTATAAAAAAAGACACACTTGCCGCCAATGCCTTTCTGCTGGCTATGCCAGGCACTCCTTGCATCTTCCAGCCTCATTGGCGCGCTTACAAGCAAGAGCTGAAAGCGATGATAGATGCACGCAAATTAGCAGGAATCACCAATACCAGCACATATTCCCCTTTCGGCACAAATACGGCTACAACCTCTTATGCTGTTAATGTCACAGGTTCAAAAGCTAATCTGCTTGCAGTAATAGGTACTAATGCCAGTACACGTGGTATCAGCACTACCAATTGGGTAAAAATACTTTCCGGCTATCACTATGTTTATTATCTGTCGAAATCAGCAGAAACGGCATGGGCTAATATGGCAAGTGGTGAATATGACAAATCTTTTGATGTAACACTCACAGCCATATCGGCAACCAGTGGCGCAAAGCTTGTCTACACGCTTGATGGAACAACACCCACTGCCAGCAGCACACAAGTAACAAGCGGCAGCAGTATCAATATATCCAGCGATTGCACGCTCAAGGTTGGTTTGCTTATCAATGGCGTCGTAAGCGGTATTATCACACGCAACTACACTATCAGCGCTTTCAAGCCTTATGATATCACTGTTTGTCTGAATACAGACAATGTAAGCTGGAGCAAAGTATATTTCTATACTTGGAACAGTGCCGGCACACATAATTCTTCCACATGGCCAGGCGACGTGAACACGCAAACCAAGACCATCAATGGAAAGACTTGGTATTATAAGACTTACACCATGCAAAGCGCTACAGATGTAGTGAACTTCGTATTCAATAATGGTTCGGGTACACAGACATTAGATAAGACGGGAGTAAACAAGACTTCCTACTTTGAAATTGCAAGTACACAAACCGGTGGTAAATATAACATCAACGATGTAACTGAAGCTGTCACGGGCATTAACTCCATCGTGGCTGAAAAACCTGTACAGAAAACAAGTGGAGTTTACACTGTTGATGGCCGTAAGGTGAAAGAACAAAATTCTGTAGAAGGACTTGCTAAAGGCCTCTACATTGTAAATGGTAAAAAGGTTATAGTTTGGTAACATAGTTTAAGTTAGACATTTATGTTTGTAGGGTCTGTCTGTGAAGATAGACCCTATTTTTATGACTGCCCTCCGAGATGAGTTAATCAAATATATCAGATTATCTTTTGCATATAAAAATGCGACTTTTGCATAAATATGCAAAGCCGATATACCGCATCAGAAATGGTGGGGCTTCATATAGTGAGCCTCTGAAAATAAAGTGGCTTATATCGCACGTAAAGGGCCTTTTTGGCAAAGTCGATTTTTCAAAAAGTCTAACTTTAATGTAAAAAGCTACCTTTGACCTTGTAAAAAGTGGTTAATTACCTTGTAAAAGGTGGCTTTTGACCCTATAAACAACGATTAATAGCCACCTCATTTGGCCTAATATCGCCCTCGTTTGGCCAAAAGTACCTATACAAATGGCCAAATGAACAATACCGATGAACGTTTTTGTATATTTCATGAATAACTTGCATAAACGTCATTAACTATTTTAAGTTAAATTGTTAATGACTTTTATCAATACAAATAATGCCAAATGGCTATTGGAAAGATTATCCAAAGAAGAAATAAAGATGCTGAATTTCGTAAAAGAAATTCAATCTGAATTCTCTTTTTAGGAAATATCAGACAAGTATAAAATTTTATCAAAAATTCTGATAAATCATATTGCATTAAAAAATAATTCGTATCTTTGCGACGAAATCCATATACTCAAGAAAATGAAAGCAAAAAAAATCATCCTGGTGTGTCTAACCATGGCATTTGCCTTAGCATCACAAGCACAAAAATATGTAGGCGGCGATATCTCGCTTCTTACGAAGTATGTTGAAAATGGAGCAACCTATTTTGATACAGATGGTACCACAAGCATCTCTCCTCTTACTTATTTTAAGGATCAGGGAATGAATGCCATGCGTGTCCGCATCTTCCACAATCCTGCAAATGCTACCAGCACAGCAAAAGGTCAAGGAGTTATTCAAGACCTTCCCTATGTAAAGAAATTGGCTAAAGACATCAAAGATAAAGGATTTTCCTTGTTGCTCGACTTCCATTATTCTGACACATGGGCAGACCCTTCTAACCAATGGATACCAAAGGCATGGTTGAATCTCACCGATGCCGCCCTTCAAGACAGCATTTACAACTACACCAAATACGTTCTACAGACACTTGTGGACGAAGGCGCAACTCCTGACTTCATACAGACAGGCAACGAAATCAGCTATGGTATGTTATGGGCAGAATCTTCCAGCTCTTCTTCTTTAAAGAAATATTACGCTGGCAACTCAAATAATGCAACCAGATTCTTCGGACTTCTGAGATATGCCATTAAGGCCTGCAAGGAGGTTTGTCCAACAGCTAAAGTAATTCTTCACACAGAAAGAGTTCCAAAGTCTGACTATCTCGTCCAATTCTATAAAGATATGGACACTGCAGGATTAAACTATGACATCATTGGTCTGAGCTATTATAGCTACTACCACGGGGACTTATCAGTATTGGGGACAGCCTTGAAAGCCCTCGAAGCCTATTCGGCAAAGGATATATGGATTGTAGAAGCAGGATATTATCATGATTGGCAACCATCTAAAGTTACTTATGATTTATCCAGCACCTATCCTATAAACGGAACTGGACAAAAGGCTTTTACAGAAGCACTCATCGATTCTTTGAATAATCACAGCCAAGTTAAAGGCTTATTCTGGTGGTCAATGGAATCAAACGAACATGGCCTTGACTGGAACACCAAACGAGTAACAGACAGTTGGTACAATGCGGGATTATTCGATAACTCTACTGGAGCAGCTGAACCGGCCATCAAAGTTTTAAAGAATTTCATTGCCACAAATGGTATATCCAATATCACATCAGATAAGAAAGTACCAGCTGATGATAACTGGTACACTCTTGAAGGCTCTAAAATCAATAAACCTACTGGCACAGGTCTCTATATCCACGGCAAGCAGAAGGTGATAGTGAAATAGGAAACGCCTATTTCACTACTACTTTCTTGGTTGTTCCATCAGAATAGCGGAGGATGTTGATGCCCTTCTGCAGATGGTTCAACTGTTGGCCATCCATAGAATAAATACTCTTGATTTCTCTTGTTGTAGGAGTCTGTATAGTCTCTACACCTGTGGTAACCCATTTCAAAGAAGATACGGCGAAGACACCTATCATGCCATAGCCCCAAGAATCGCTTTGACACTGGGAAGTAAAGGTAAGAGATTTCACAGCCTTCGCTTTATTCACCTTGATTTTGTTTTCTGAAAGACTGACCAAAGTGCCATCCACACCATCATTATCAGCACGCCAACGACGGAGATTGCTCAAAATCTGCGTTCCATAACGGTTATAGCACCAGTCGTCAAGCACTTCTGTCATATTCACAGTGTCATACGTGCCATCCGAATAATTCACCTGTATATCATAGGCTAAATCATAATTATCCTTATTCGCTCCACAAAGAAGAATACTCAAGCTGTCAGTGGTAACCGGGGACGCAAATGTCAGAGTACCTGAAGATGAGGTTTTAGGAAGATAGAGGCAGTTGTTAGCGGTATAGCTGGCCAACTGGAACGTATGTCCATTGGAGCCTGTAATAGCACCATTATCAGGCAATACGTTCCCAGAACTTGCTACGGCAACTGTCGCAAACACACTGCCATGGCCATCAAGAGCTGGATGCGTATCTTTGTCGGTAGGCGCTGTTGATGTAGCCTCTGCTACACAATCCGTATTGAAACCCGAAGTAATGGAAATCGGTGTGGTCATCGCTACCTTTGTCTCTCCTGGAGTCACTGGTTCTATGACATCCTCATTGCCGATGTTTGTGTCCATCCATGTCAGGCGGTCGCCTATCCACTCTTTGAGATAAGTAATCTCAGCATCGTAAGAAGCCGTCACCTTATAGTTTGGCCACACCTTCTTACTCCAGATAGGCCATGCGGTGAAGTTACGGGTAAGTGCGCCATTGGCATTCAACAAGGTAGTCAAAGAGTCTATCTTGGCATCGATTTTCGTTTGGGTAAATACATCCTTGCGATATTCCTGCCAACGGGCTTTGAGTGTGCTTTGAAAGTCGGCATTATGGATAAGGTTATACCAATAGAATGGCACCAGTTGAGGGTCGTCTTGAGCACTGAGGATATCATTCTCATTATATACCCACGTATCATTGCGATACCCTTCAAAGGCATCATAATTACCGAAGCCGAGGTCCATATCCCAAAGCGACGTCTTAAACTTGCCCCCACTCTCTTTATAGAGATTAGTACTCAAGCGATAGCCATCTGCATTATGGGCAAACTCCGTATTCAAAAGGTAATCGGCAAAAGATGTCGCATCAATCTGAGTGGCATAGCTGCTACCAGCAAGACTCTGCTCCATGGCTGTAATATCCGTAGAAATTGCATTGGCTGTCTTTGGCTGATAAGTTACTTTGGCATAGTTGATAGCAGAACCTGCTGTTGAATAGGGCTTATAAGATGAGGTATAGAGATTAGTCTCATCCGCACGGTCAACTTCAAAGAGTTCCGCATCTGATGCCATCAGACTGCTCACACGCTCTGTAAGCAGATAGATGCCATAATAAACACCATCAACAACCACTTCACAAAATTTAGCTTGTGGTATCTTCGGCATAAACTGTCGCGCGAGATTGAATGAAAGAACGTTGCGAATGAGAGAACGGTCACTGAATGGAGCCAGCAAAGCCCATTCTGAAGAGGTTGTCATTCCCAATAACGACACCTTCTGCACATTGCCAGAAGCGTCTGTAGGATAAATGGCATAAGGTTTCTTATCCGAACTAACAAATGAGGAATTGCCACGATATTTGATGGCAATCGCACCGTTATAATTAAAGTTTTGGCTGCTATGAGTTGTCAGGTCGCCATAGTTCAGGTTACCACTGCCGTTGTCTACAATCTTCATCTGTCCCTGAATAGTATTACGCCGTTGGATGACGGCCTTATTGACAGTGATGAAGATAATAGGCAGGTTGGTCTCAGAGAGTGAGACATTCGTCACTTCCGGCAGATAATTGTCGTAACGCTGAGCACTTGCAGACACTGCGCAAAGCAATGCCACGATTGAAAATAACAGTTTTCTCATCTGTTTATCCCTTGGATTTCTTGAAATAGAGAGCCTCGCTTGGCAAGGCCCTCTATATATAATAATAATGTATAATTACTTAACCACTACCTTGCGAGCAGTTCCATCGGTATATTTCACCACATTCACACCCTTTGTAGGCTCAGCTACTTGCTTGCCGTCAACGGTATAAATGCCCTGTACTTTAGCATTCTGAACAGTTGCGTTCTCAATGCCTGTAGTTGTTGAAATAGCAGAGAATGCATAGAAAGCAAGGCTTCCATAACCCCAGTTGTCATCCTGGCACTCTGTTGTAATAGTAACAGAAGTTATTGGAGAAGCGACATTGTCATCACCAATGGTGGCAATCACCTCTGACAGACGAAAACTTCCATTCTCAGGATTACTTCCTGCATCAAAACGAAAACGCTTTGTGAAAGTAAACACTGCATCACTTTTATCGTTTTGTCCCCAATCGCTCACCTTGAAAGAACCTAAATCTTCTGTAGTACCATTTTGATGAGTAACCTTCAGATTGAACTGAAGGTTTTCATTAGTACGATTAGTACCAGCCATGAGGATTCCCAACTTGCTGCCTGCTGTCGGATTAGAGAATGTGACAGTTCCACTGGTAGCAGTCCCCAAAGTATGAGAGTCTTTTGCTGTGATACCAATGTAGAAACAGTTGCTAACAAAAAAGTTGCCAAGTTGATAAACGTGGCCACCTGCGGTTGTCAATTTTCCATTAACAGGAATACCTTCGTTATTGCCAGCAGTAACACCATCATAACTTTCAGCAACAAACTGGCTTCCATGGCCATCGATAGGACCTACAGCCGAAGGCACATCTGTTGTGGATGCAGCAATGGCATCAATGTTAAAACCACTTGACACTGTCAACGGTGTAGTGGTATCATCTGCAAAAGCAGAACTTGCGCATAAAAGCGCACAAATTGAAAGGAGTAAATTTTTCTTCATAATTTAAGTTTTAAATAATTACATATATGTTTATAGGATCTATTCAGCATAATAATAAGCACCTATCTGATTGATGCAGAGAGGTCCTCGCGCATTGGTAAAACGTACGCGTATCTGCTTGGCATTCACTGTATTAAAACGCAACAATCGTTTATAACCGACTGTGGTAGTAGACTCTCCACAATTGACATCTGTCCATGTACTTCCATTATTAGAATATTCCACGCTGAAGGCTTTCACTCTTTGTCCCAAGGGGATATATTCCTGCAAGAGAAAGCGGTTGATGTTTTGCGCAGTGGTAAAGGTGAAGGTGAGCGTGCCTGTGGTTGTTCCATCGGCAGTTGCCCAATATTTGTCATAGTCATCACTGACCACATTTGCCGCTGCAAAGTCTGTTCCACGTACGTTTGAAGCCGATACCGTAGCATCTTTCAAGAGGTTGGTTTTGAAGGTCTTTTCAATGATTTCATGGAAAGCTTTCAGATTGGCAACGTCGGTATCAGATATTTTTCCATGGGTATTCACAGGTACGTTCAGAATCATTGTGGCATTGCGGCCTACACTTTTATAATAGGTGTCCACCAACGTAGCTGCACTCTTGGAGTTATCATTCTCATGATAGAACCATTTGATGCTGCCATCAGAGCCATAGCGGATGGAAACGTCAGCCTCAGCGGGTACCCAATGGCCTCCGCCTTCATCGCCTTGTCCCAACACGCTCTCATAATCTGTGCCCGTAAAAGCCGGCTTTGCGTGGTCATCATTGAGTGTACACCAGTCGGTTTCACCAGCCTCTCCGTTTTCATTTCCTACCCATCGATTGCCCGGACCTCCATCACTATGGATAATCACTTGTGGCTGAAGGGCATTGATATAACCGAATAGGGTATCAAATTGATAATAGGTGGTCTTATCGATGCTGCGCGTCTCATTGGCTCCGCCATAATAACCGCTGCCTCCATTGGCTCCGTCAAACCAGAGTTCAAAGAGATTATGATAGCTCAAAAGCAGTTCTTTGAGTTGATTCTTATAATATTCCACATATCCTGCACTGGCATAACTTGCCTTATGGCGGTCCCATGGCGAGAGATAAAGGCCGAACTTCAAGCCCAAGTGCTTGCATGCTGACTCCAATTCCCCTACCGCATCGCCATATCCGGCACGATAAGGACTATATTTGATGGAGTAATCCGTAAACTTGGAAGGCCAAAGACAGAAACCGTCGTGATGTTTGGCAGTCAGTATCACGCCCTTCATTCCGCCATCCTGCAAGGCTTTCACCCATTGCTCACAGTCGAGTGTATCGGGATTAAAGACGGATGTAGCCGCATCTCCACTACCCCATTCCATATCATTAAAGGTGTTAGGACCGAAGTGGATAAAGGCATAAGTCTCCATCTTCTGCATCTCGACTTGATACGAAGTAGGCACTGGCGCAATCGCTGAAGGAGCCTGAGAGAACGCACTGATAGATGGAAACGCCAAAAGACACAAAGTGCAAAGATGTTTCATCAAAGATAGTTATATGTTTAAGTTAGACTGTTGCAAAAGTAACAAAAAATTCTTTACAAGAGCATTTTTTATCGATTTTTTTTCAAAAAAATATCTCTTGAAAAGTAAAAGACGGTTCTTCATAAGGTAAAAGATAGTTATTAGCCTCGTAAAAGATGATTGTTTAGGCGGTAAAAAGCTATCTTTTACAAATAGGCATGCCGATAACCATCAGGAGGAAGTTTTATACAAAATGAAGTTTTCTTTGTCAAAAGGAGAACGGATAGGGGCTCATCTCGTATTTTTTTTATTACTTTGCACCTTGAAATGAATGAAAGCAAGACCATACTCACTATCACCGGCTCCGACTCTACGGGAGGTTCAGGGGTGCAAGCCGACATCAAGTTGATTTCACAACTTGGTGGTTATGCCGTTTCGGCCATCACTTCCATCACCGTGCAGAATACGCTCGGCATCCAGCAATTCTATGATTTGCCGGCCCAAGTGGTAAGCGGACAGATTGAGGCAATCATCAACGATGTGCAGCCTCAAATCGTCAAGATAGGTATGGTGCGGCGGGTGGACGTGCTCGATGTCATCATTGAGGCGCTCTCAAAATATCGTCCGCGCTACATTATCTATGACCCCATCGTCTATTCAAGCAAAGGCGAACGGCTGATGGAGGATGATGTGGTCAGTCAGATACGGCAACGCCTTTTGCCGATATGCACCCTCGTCATCGAAGAGCGCCACAAAGCGCATGGTGAAAGCAATGCTTATGCCAGTGCCATAGCCGCATTTCTCAGTCAGGGAGACGACCTTGAGGAGGCTAAAAGCAAGGCCCGAAAGTTCGTAACAGAGCTGGAAAACCGCCATTTGGGACTTCAAGGGCGCAGTCGTGAACTCTATGAGGAATTTATCCGACAATTAGAGCAGCATCTGACAACTAATAGTGACGTGGCTTTCTATGCGGATTGCCTCAATGTGAGCCCTCGATATTTAGCGCAAGTGTGCAAGCGTGAAGGCCAGTTATCACCCAAACAGATTATCGACAGTCATCTTCTCCATGAGATTGAGAAAGAATTGGACGCAACAAGAAAGACCGTGCAGCAAATAGCCTATGATTTCGGTTTCTCCTCGCAGGCTCATTTTGCCAAGTTCTTCAAAAACCTCAAGGGGATGACTCCTAGTGAATACAGAAAGAAATAAACAGTTTGAAAAAATGAAACAAAATCGACAAGAATTAAACAGAAACCTCGCTCAAATGCTCAAAGGCGGTGTTATCATGGATGTAACGACGCCCGAGCAGGCCAAAATAGCTGAAAAGGCAGGAGCTTGCGCTGTCATGGCGCTCGAAAGAATACCTGCTGATATCCGCGCTGCAGGGGGTGTTTCGCGCATGAGCGACCCTAAGATGATTAAGGGAATACAGCAAGCCGTTTCCATCCCGGTGATGGCAAAATGCCGTATCGGCCATATTGCGGAAGCCCAAATCCTGCAAGCCATTGAGATTGACTATATTGATGAGAGTGAAGTTCTTTCTCCTGCAGATAATGTTTATCATATTGATAAGACCCAATTTGACGTTCCTTTCGTGTGTGGAGCCAAGAATTTAGGGGAGGCTTTGCGGCGCATTGCCGAGGGCGCAACGATGATTCGCACCAAAGGAGAGCCTGGAACGGGCGATGTAGTGCAGGCTGTGAGCCACATGCGGTTGATGCAAAGCGAAATTCGCAAACTCGTTTCGATGAGTGAGGATGAACTCTTTGAGGCTGCCAAACAGTTGCAGGCGCCTTATGACCTTGTGAAATACGTGCATAACAACGGCAAATTGCCTGTGGTGAACTTTGCTGCTGGCGGTATTGCTACCCCTGCTGATGCGGCCTTGATGATGGAGTTAGGCGCTGAAGGAGTGTTTGTAGGCTCGGGTATCTTCAAGAGTGGCAACCCTGCAAAACGTGCCGCTGCCATCGTGCAAGCCGTTACCAACTACAAAGACTCTCATAAACTGGCCGAGCTTTCAGAGGATTTAGGCGAGGCAATGGTAGGCATCAACGAGCAGGAAATCTCATTGCTCATGGCTGAGAGAGGTAAATAATGGAAGGCAAAGAACCATTGATTGCCGTGCTGGCATTGCAAGGTGCCTTTCTGGAGCACGAGCAAATGCTCGCGAAAATGGGTATCAAGACCTTTGAAATCCGACAACTTGCCGACTGGCAGCACGCTAAAGACGGGCTGATTATCCCCGGTGGGGAGAGCACGGTACAGTTGAAACTGCTGAAGGATTTAGCTCTTCTGCAGCCTATCCGTGAGGCTATCCTTGGCGGAATGCCTGTTTTCGGCACATGTGCAGGACTTATCCTACTGGCAAAGAGCGTTGAAGGGGAAGCCTTCGAACGGCTTTCCACTATGGACATCGATGTTTGTCGCAACGCTTATGGCCGTCAGTTGGGCAGTTTCTATGCAGAGAAAAAGGTTGAAGAGGTAGGCGAAAACGTGCCGATGACCTTCATCAGAGCCCCTTATATAAATAAGGTGACGGCGCCAAATGTGAAAATTCTCGCCACAGTGGATGGTCATATCGTAGCGGCAAGGCAAAGGAATCAGCTCGTTACGGCCTTTCATCCTGAGCTCAACGATGACACCCGCATTCATGAATACTTCCTTCAGATGGTGAGAAAAGCCATTTGACGGAATCCTGAAAACTAGAATCCCCTTTCCTAATGCTGATTGGAAAAGGGGATTTTTGCTGTTTTATAAGGTTATTTCTCTTGTCGCAAGAGCTCCAAAACAGGCTTAGTCTTACTGTTGATGCAGGTCTTCAGCGCGTCATTTTTCTGCTCAAAGATAACGATTTCATTCTTCCCTTCCTTGAGGAAACAGCCTGGAAGATAGAGCGTTTGCTGTGGTCCTACATTCCAATAACGACCCAAATTCACGCCATTGACAAAGACGATGCCCTTGCCCCATTGTTCCATATCGAGGAAGGTGTCGCCCACCTTTTGCAAATAGAAAGTTCCATGATAAAAGACGGGACGTCCTTTCTGATAGCTCACCTTGCATTTTGCCATCTCAGGCATCGTTTCCATCGGCAATCCGAACATCTGCCAATTGCCTTCGATGACCTTCCCGGCAATGGTGACAGGAGCTATGATGCCCTTCAAATTTTGCGTAATACGAGAGCCATAATTGATGCGTCCGGCATTCTCCACCAAAATTTCGAGCATACCTTGCGATGGGATGTCCACCTCCAGAGAGTCTTTGTCTATCAGGCGATTGAGTTCTCCCACCTTCTTTCCATTGATATAGACGATGCCGAAGTCAGCAATGCCCGGCACACGCATCAATCCTTTGGCGGCTTGGACAAACTTCCGACGATAGAGAACATAGCCGTAGCCTTGATTTAAGTCCTCGAAAGTGAGGGGTTGAACGTTGCTTACAGGCTTATTTTTCACCAAGGTAGAGAGCACATCCATTGTCTTATAGAGTTTGATATTGCTGATAGCAATCACGGGAATCTGCGCCGGAACTTCAGGAATCTGATATTTTGCATATTGCTTGATGAGATTTCTCAGCGAGTCGTATTTCACTGTTTCCCAGCCGGATTCACTGATTGGAGCGTCATAATCATAACTTGTCAGGTCGGGTTGAATGTTGGTCTTATTGCTGAAATTTGCCCCTGCGGTGAACCCGAAATTAGTGCCGCCATGAATCATATAGATGTTGAAGCTCACTCCCTGCTGCAAATACTGCCGTATATCATCAGTGACCGTCTTTGTGGAGACCTTTTGGAAAGGCTCATTCCAATGGTCAAGCCATCCCGGATAATATTCCGCCACCATGTAAGGGCCCTTGTTTTCGGTGTATTTTCCTACTCTTTCCTTGAGCACTTTCACGTCTTTCTCGCCATTGGCAGTGGGCAGACAGCCCTCAATGGTGCCTTCTTTAAAAAGCCAGTCGCCATCAGAAGTGAAGAGAGGTATATCAATTCCTGCATCCAACAACTGTTGCCGTATCTTAGCGCTATAGCGTTTATGCACCTCTAAAGGGATGTCAGGACGCTGGGCAACATAAGAACCGAACTCATTCTCACATTGCATCATAATCAGCGGACCGCCATGAGTGACCTGCAAATCCTTCACCTGCGCGGCTAACTGATTGATATAGACGCGACAAGAGTCGAGAAACGGCTGATTATCCGTTCTCACTTCCATGCCTTTCACCTTCTGCAACCACCATGGATAACCGCCGAATTCCCATTCCGCACAGGCATAAGGGCCCGGTCGGAGTATCACGAGCATACCCTCTTCCTTAGCCGCTTTGATGAAGCCACGAAGATTATGGTTGCCTGTTTGCCAATCCCATTTGCCTGGAGCGACCTCATGATGGTTCCAAAAAACGTAAGTGCACACGGCATTGAGCCCCATAGCATGCATCATTTTGAGGCGATGATGCCAGTAAGCAGCGGGTATCCGGGCGTAATGCATCTCTCCGGAGTGTATCTGAATGGGGTTACCGTCATAAACGAAACTGCCGTTTTCGATGGCAAAAGTATGCTTCACTTGGCCGAAAGCCATAATGTTGCCGAAGATAAAAAACAGAATTGTCAGGATAAAAGGTTGTAAGCGTCTCATATTTTAGGGTTTAGTTATATTGTCGGCAAAGATACTAAATTCTTTTGAAACTTGCAAAAATGTTGCCTAAGAAGAGACAATTAAATGGATTTCGACCATCTTTTGCGACCTTAAAGATAATTGCTCTTGAAACCCTTTACAGCAAAGGGCTGCGTAAATCAGCCTGTTTTACTCGATGAATCAGCCTATTTTACAACGTAAATCAGGCTGTTTTACAACGTAAAAGGTCGTTACTTACTTTGCAAGTAATCATCACTTATCCAATCAAAGGCTATTTTCTACTTGATAAAGTATCGTTGCGAGCCCTCCACCTTATATATTTATGCCAAACTGATGCTTGACTTCCGCCATCACAAAGGTGCTTTCGAGCGAGCCTAAAGAGTCGAGTGTGCCCAGCACATTGATGATGAATTCCTGATAAGCCTTCATGTTCGGCGCGTTCACCTTCAACAGATAGTCGTAGTTTCCCGAAGTGTTATAGCACTCGGTAACCTCCGGAATGCTCTGAATGCGCGATGTGAAGTCGTTGGCAATGTCGCGATTCATCTGCCGAAGCTTCACTTTGCAGAACACGACAAACCCTCTATCGAGCTTCTCTGCATCGAGAACAGCCACGTATTTCTTGATATATCCGTTTCTCTCGAGCCGTTTCAAACGCTCGAAAACAGGCGTTGATGAGAGGCTTACCCTTGCCGCCAACTCCCTCGTCGTGAGCCTTGCGTTCTCCTGCAAGGTACGCAATATTTGCAAATCCACTTTGTCTAATGTCTCCATAAGCATGCGTTGTTCTTTTAAAAGACCATTTTCAATATCCGAAAAGAATATCTTTATGGTTTCTAAGTGCAAAGATAGATATTTTTTCCAAATATCAAGCAACTCTTGCAAGATAATTGGAAATATACTATCTTTGCAGCAGAAAATAGTTCTAAAAACGACAATTAAGAATTTAAAAAGTATAAGATTATGGCAGAAAAGAAATTACATTTCGAGACTTTACAACTTCATGTAGGACAAGAACAGGCAGACCCTGCCACTGACTCAAGGGCCGTTCCTATCTATCAGACTACTTCTTATGTCTTCAGAAACTCGCAACATGCAGCCGACAGATTCGGCTTGAGAGACCCGGGCAACATCTATGGACGTCTGACTAATTCAACGCAAGCAGTGTTTGAAGACCGCGTGGCTGCCCTCGAAGGTGGCGTTGCAGGTCTCGCAGTGGCATCAGGAGCCGCCGCAGTGACCTACGCTTTGCAGAATGTAGCACACAATGGCGACCATATTGTAGCAGCCAACAACCTCTATGGAGGCACTTTCAATCTACTGGAACACACGCTCAGCACGCAAGGAGTGCAATCCACCATCGTCGACCCAGCCAATTTTGAGGAGGTGGAAGGCGCTTTCAAGGCAAACACAAAAGCCATCATCGTCGAGACTTTCGGCAATCCTAATGCCAGTGTCACTGATATCGACCGCATTGCAGAGATAGCTCATCGCCATCATACCATCGTCATTGTCGACAATACTTTCGGCACACCTTATTTAATAAGGCCTATCGAACATGGAGCCGATGTCGTTGTGCACTCCGCTACGAAGTTCATCGGAGGTCATGGAAGCAGTCTTGGAGGCGTCATCGTAGATGGTGGCAACTTCGATTGGAAAGCCAATGCAGACAAATATCCAACGTTGGCAAAGCCAGACCTATCGTATCATGGCGCTGTGTTTGCTGATGTTGCAGGCCGTGCAGCCTTTGTTACAAGAATCCGTGCGGTCGTTCTTCGCGACACCGGAGCTACCATCAGCCCCTTCAATGCATGGATTTTGCTGCAAGGATTGGAGACTCTGAGTCTTCGCGTAGAGCGCCATGCCTACAATACAAAGAAGATCGTGGAGTATCTGTCACATCATCCTAAGGTGCAAAAGGTCAATCATCCGTCGCTTCCTGACCACCCTGACCATGCTCTTTATGAGAAGTTGTTCCCTAATGGAGGAGGTTCTATCTTCACAATAGAGATTAAAGGCGGCAAAGAACAGGCTTGGGAGTTCATCGATCACTTGCGCATCTTCTCGTTATTGGCCAATGTTGCCGACGTGAAGAGCCTCGTCATACACCCTGCAACGACCACCCATTCACAGATGTCGCCTGAGGAATTGGAGGCACAACACATCTATCCGTCCACCATCCGACTGAGTATTGGCACGGAAAACGTGGAAGATTTGATTGATGCGCTCGATGAAGCGTTCACTTATGTAAAACTATAAGGAAAGGAATCAACAAATGAGCAGAATCGCAAAACAAATCACCGACCTGATAGGAAATACTCCTTTGGTCGAATTAGGAAAACTGTCGGCTGCCCAAGGGCTCACTACTCCTGTGATAGCCAAAGTCGAATTCTTCAATCCGGGAGGAAGTGTAAAGGACCGCATAGGCATTGCCATGATTGAAGATGCTGAACGAAAAGGCATTCTGAAACCAGGGGCTACCATCATCGAGCCTACCAGTGGCAACACGGGAGTTGGCTTAGCGCTGGCCTCAGCCGTAAAGGGATACAAGTTAATCCTTACTATGCCGGAGACGATGAGCGCTGAACGCCGTAGCTTAGTGAAAGCTTATGGCGCGCAACTGAAGCTCACCGATGGCAAAGCAGGTATGCCTGGAGCCATCAAAGCAGCAGAAGAACTGAAGGAATCAATCCCTGGCTCCATCATTCTGGGCCAATTTATAAACCCTGCAAATCCACAAATACACTATGAGACAACGGGTGAAGAAATCTGGAAAGACACTGATGGAAAGGTCGATGTGTTTGTGGCTGGCGTGGGAACAGGCGGTACTGTCTCGGGAGTAGCTAAGAAATTGAAAGAGAGAAATCCGAAGATTAAGGTCGTGGCAGTAGAGCCTAAGTCTTCTCCTGTTCTTAATGGGGGTCCCAGCGGGGCACATAAGATTCAGGGTATTGGCGCTGGTTTCATCCCAAAAACTTATGACGCAAGTCTTATTGATGAGGTTTTTGATGTAGAAAATGACGATGCCATCCGCACAGCACGCCAATTGGCGCAGAGTGAAGGACTGTTAGTAGGCATCTCATCAGGCGCTGCCGCCTTTGCTGCCCTTGAGGTTGCAAAGCGTCCGGAGTATCAAGGAAAGAAGGTAGTGGCCTTGCTTCCCGACACCGGAGAACGTTATCTTTCCACTGTGCTGACAGCTTTTGAGGAGTATCCTCTATAATTCCAGCCAGCAACTTAACGTAAAATGGGCGATGTTCAGTGAATATCGCCCATTTATTTTATCGTAAAGAGAAGTTTATAGGCAATCTGTATTTCACCCGAACAGGCTTTCCTCCCTTCAGTCCTGGTGACCATTTAGGCATCTTCCGAACGACTTGCATAGCCGCTTTGGTAAATTGCTGATGGCACAAAAGCAAGTATTCATTGAATGATTCTTTCGTCATATTGGGCAAGCTAGAAGGTATCGGGCCCTTCAACTCATACTTATACTCCTTAATATCATTAATAGAGCCATCCCTATCCACTACAAAAGATACGGCTACTCTTGCCTGCAAACCCCTCTTCTCACAAAAATGCGGATACTTGATATTGGTTCTCAGATAGTCCATCAATGCTGAAAAACCACCCGGAAATTGTGGCATAGTCACCTTATATTTTACCAACGAGTCAGCCGACTGCAACTCTTCAAGACGCTTTTCGAGTTTATGAATATCGACTGTAGCCATATCCACCTTGCCTTGAGGGTCTATCAGATACATCGTGGGAATCCAATTGATGTGGTAATCCTTGGATATCTGCGTCTCTTTCCACTTCTTGAATTCACTCACTTGATAGCCCATGAGCTTGTAAGTGCTCGTGATGCAATGCTTCCAAGCTGTCGTATCGGTATCAAAAGAGATGCCTACAAAGTTGACACTACCGTCACTATACTTCTTGGAAAGCGCTTCCATGTCGGGCATAACCTTACGGCAATCACCGCACCAAGAGGCCCAAAAGTCGAGTACCAAATAGGATTCATGGAACATTTTTAAAGTAACAGAATCCTTCTCCCCTTCTATAAAGAGAAAATCAGGTGCTTGTGTACCTGGCTGAAGCAGGTCTTTGCCATACTTCTCATCTAAATCCTGGGCACTTATCGTTATTGAACTACCGAGCAAAAGAACTGCTAAAATCAAAAGTTTTTTCATTATTGAGCGTTTAAATTTTCTCTATTTTGAGTGTCTGATCACAATAATCCACCACTGCAGGGCGATGAGTGATGAAGATGATGGTCTTATTCTGCCCTGCAAGAATATTTTGCAGGAGTTGCTTTTCAGTATCAGGGTCGAGGGCGGAAGTAGCCTCATCGAAGAGCATAATCGACCGATTGCGCAACAAAGCGCGTGCAATGGCGATGCGCTGAGCCTGTCCTTCGCTCAGTCCTCCCCCACTTTCAGTACATAAAGTGTCTAGTCCTTCGGGCAATTCCATCACAAACTCCGCGCAAGCTTGCTGCAAAGCGGCCGTCATTTCTTCATCCGTAGCGTCGAGTTTGCCCAATCTGAGGTTGTCGCGAATGGTTCCACTCATCAGTGTATTTCCCTGTGGGACATACACAAAGTTACATCTTGTCAATGGAGAGAGCGTTTCCTCTCGGGTGGAATTATAGATTCCAACCTCTCCCTGTTGTGGGCGGATGAGCGCAAGGATAAGGCGCACGAGCGTCGTTTTGCCTGCTCCTGTTTCTCCTAATACCGCCGTACATTGTCCGGGACGAAAGTCGAAGTTGAGATTATCGATTACCTTGCCCTCTTCAGCTTCATAAGCATAACTCACCCCGCTAAATCTGACCCCACAGGGAGCATCGAGTTCAACGGGGTCTCCTTGCTCTTCAAGGGGATTTTCCTCCAATTCCATAAGGCGCTCAGCGGCTGTAAACACGCTCACAAACGCTGGAATGAGTTTCGTAAGATTACGGGCAGGGCTCTGAATTCTATTCACCAATTGCAGAAAAGCGGTCATTCCACCAAAGGTGAGGGTATGACTTGACATGCGCACAGCTGCCCAAAGGAAGGCAACAAGGTATCCGAGGGCAAACCCGAAGTTCATAATCAGGCTTGAAAACACCGAAAAAGCCGTGCGTTTGACAACATTATGGCGAAGTTCGCTTTGTGTATTCTCCAGTTTATCGACCATCACAGCGTCGCTTTCGAGCGTCTTGATGAGCATGCGGTTTTGTATTGTCTCCTGCAAAACGCTTTGCACCTTTGAGTCGGAATCCCTCACTTTGCGCGTCAAACGCCGCATCTGACCTATATAAATCTTGCTCAACAGCACGAAGACAGGGATGATGGCGATGGTTATCAGCGCCAAAATCTTATCCATAGAGAAGAGATAGAAGAAGGCTCCAATAAACAAAGCGAGCACACTCAGCGTATTCGGGATGGTCTCCGTGAGGAAGTTTACCACGTTTTCAACATCAATTTCTAGGCGGTTAAGCACATCGCCGGAGTGATGAAGTTCCTTTCCATGCCACTCCGAACGCAAGATTCGGTCGAGCATACGTTGCTGCATTCGGTTCTGAGCCTTGATTCCCAAGATGTTACGCACCCATATTGCAGAGATGTCAAGACCGAAATTGCAGAGTATCAAGATGCCCATGAAACCCACGGCAAACAACAATGAACCTTTCACATTGCCTGCCGCCACGTCGATGGCATGCTGTACTGCCCACACTTGCGACAGACTCACGCCCACCGAAAGCAGGCCGATTGAGGCGTTGAGAATGGCTTGCAACTGGTTGCCACGCCATGCTTGCCAGAGCCATTTGAGGATGACTTTGGCCTTATATTTAGAGTTTGGAATCTTCAGATATTGCTTGATGCTCATTACGCTGTTGTTCTATTTCTGATTTATCACTTGTGGCCGCCTATCGCTGGTCGGCTCCCCACATCATTTTCTCACGCAAAGTGGAGAAATAACGCTGGTTGTGGCGCTTCACAATCTTGATGTTGAAAGGTGCTTTCTGTATTTTCAAGCGCGTTCCTTCGACAAGTTTTTCCGAGCGTCCATCGATGGCCACGAGGAAATTATGCGACCGGCTTTCCACCTCGAGTTGAATGATATTATCGTCATTGATGACGATTGGCCGGATATTAAGACTGTGCGGAGCCACTGGAGTGATGCAGAGATTGCGGGCATCAGGCACCATAATCGGGCCTCCATTCGACAGACTATAAGCCGTGGAGCCAGTGGGCGTCGAGATGATGAGCCCATCGGCCTGATAGGTCACTAAGTATTCATCATTCACACAGGTGCGAATGGATATCATCGAAGCGTCGTCGCGCTTGAGCACGGCTATGTCGTTGAGGGCAAAAGGAATTCCTTCGATGGGCTCACCATCGGCTGACAACTGCACGACTGCATGCTCTTCAATCTGATAATCACCTCTGAAAATCTCGTCGAAAGCACTCTCAATTTCACTTGGAAGAATGCTCGAGAGGAAGCCGAGACGACCTGTATTCACACCGACAATAGGCGTATTCTTGGCACCTACTCGACTAGCTGCCTTCAAAAAAGTACCGTCGCCACCCACAGATACGACAAAGTCGACATCAAAGTTATAGTCATCGAACACTCCGGCAGCATTGACTGTCAGTTGAAGGGTGTCCTCCAGATAGTCGTAAAACCGCCGATCGAAGTATGCCTCACCCTTATGCGCCAGCAAACAGGCGAGTATTTTCTGTATCGTTGTCGACTTATTGTCTTGAAACCGCTTGCCAAAGAGAGCGAAGCGAAGCCTCTTTTCCGCCATCATCTTTTCCTTTCTATAATTTGGATTAATGCTACAAAGATAGCATAAATCGGACAAATAAGCAAGAAAAAGAAAAAATATGTCGAAAGATTGATGACTTCTTAGTAAAATGAGAGCTTTTCCTTGTCAAATGAAAGATTGCTTTTGAAAATTCGGAAGATAAAGAGCATAACGGCTTGATTTGTCAAATAAATATCTAAAATACCGTTTTGCATAATATCCGCAATCATGCATAAATATGCAGATAATGACTGCCAACCTTGTAAAAAGTAGTCTTTTACCACCTAAAAGATGACCTTTTACCCTGTAAACAACGATTGTTTACCTTGTAATAAACGGCCTTCTAGTATGCGAAATGATATACATCATAATGGAAAATATATCTTTCGCAAATCTGAGCAATAGTTTCAATTGTTAACAAAGATAAAACACCCACCTTAAATGCCCCACATTGGATTTTCAAGACAACAAGGCCAATTACAAGGATAGCGACCTTCAGAGGCTTAGAATATAGATGCATATTATGCAAAACGAGAAATTTCGCTTGTAAATATTTTTCTTTTCAGAAAGACAACCATAAACTGTTAAAAAGCTCTATATATTCCTTTCTTTTTCGATTTTCGGTTGCAATCATTTGCAAAGGTGGCAAATTTTCATTATCTTTGCTATGGGTTTAGGGTTAAAAACGGCTCTCAAGCCCCATAAATACAAGGAATATGGCAAAAGCAATTGAATTTTTAGCCAATGGATTCGAAGAAATCGAAGGATTGGCACCCGTTGACATCCTTCGCCGCGGTGGCGTTGAAGTGCAAACAGTGAGTGTTACTGGCTCTGAATTTGTGGAGAGTTCGCATGGCGTTACTGTCAAAGCTGACGCTAAATTTGAAGATATCGAGAGCTTCGATGACGTTGACATCATGCTCATCCCTGGTGGTATGCCCGGCTCTACAAATCTCTTGAAACACAAGGGAGTAGCCTCTGCACTGCTCCATCAAAACAAATTGGGCAAGCGGATAGGTGCTATTTGCGCAGGGCCAATGGTTCTCGGGGCTATAGGACTGCTTGAAGGCAAGAAAGCAACGTGCTCTCCAGGCTTTGAAAAGTATATGACAGGCGCTGAATATACCGCTGAACTCTACACCATCGATGGCAATATCATCACTGGTGAAGGACCTGCTGCCACCCTGCCTTATGCTTACAAGATACTTTCTTTCTTCGTTGGAGAAGAGAAAACACAGCAGTTGCAGGTGAAAATGCAGTTTGCCCACTTGATGGAGAAATAACCACGATGCCCTCTTTGAGGAGGAAATAAGGAGCAAAACTATGGATTATGTCATTATAGTAGCTGGCGGCAAAGGGCTTCGCATGGGCTCTGAAGTGCCCAAACAGTTTCTGCCTATCGGCGGAAAGCCCGTTTTGATGCGTACCATCGAGCGTTTCCATGAATACGACGAGGCGCTGCGCATCATTCTTGTGCTTCCCAAAGAGCAGCAAGACTATTGGCATCGGCTTTGCAAGGAATATTCTTTCGCTATCGAACATCACGTTGTAGATGGTGGCGAAAGCCGTTTTCAATCATCGAAAAATGGTCTTTTCGCAATCCCAAGAGATGCTGAAGGAGTCGTAGGAATCCATGATGGTGTGCGTCCTTTCGTATCGGTGGAAGTCATCCGAAAATGCTTTCAGAAAGCCCACGAATGTAAGGCGGCTATCCCAGTGTTGCCCGTGAATGACACACTCAGGTTGATTGATAAGCAAGGAGGTGGCAAAAACGTGCTAAGAAGCAAATATCGCATCGTGCAAACACCCCAAGTTTTCGACATACAACTCCTCAAAAAGGCATACTGCCAGCCCTATCGGGAGCAGTTTACCGATGATGCCTCCGTGATGGAAGCCTATGGACAGAAGGTGGAAATGGTGGAAGGCAACCGCGAGAACATCAAGATTACCACGCCATTTGACTTGAAAATCGCTGAGACACTATGGCAATAGACATACTCGACCAAGACATCATGTACCTTCCGGGAGTAGGTCCCAGAAAGAAAGAGATATTGAACAAAGAGCTCAATATCCGCACATGGAATGACTTGCTGGAGTATTATCCTTATAAATATGTGGATAGAAGCCGCATCTACAGCATCAGTGAACTGACGGCAGACATGCCTTTCGTGCAACTGAAAGGCCACATCTTGAGCTTTGAGGAGTTCCCTATGGGACCTCGCAAAAAACGTGTCGTGGCACATTTCACCGATGGTTCCGGCCTCTGCGACATCGTTTGGTTTAGTGGAGCTCAATATATCTACAAGAATTACAAAGTAGGCAACGAGTATATCATATTCGGAAAGCCCACTATCTATAATGGACGATATCAGTTTGCGCATCCCGACATCGACGACGCAGCGGCTCTCCAGCTCTCCGAAATGGGCATGCAACCTTATTATATGACAACGGAGAAGATGAAGAAAATAGGCCTCACCTCCCGTGGAGTCGAACGGATGACGAAGACACTCTTAGAGAAGCTTCCGCAAGAACTTGCCGAGACGCTACCACCTTATATTATTGGGCCCCGTCATCTGATATCGCGTGATGCCGCCCTGCGCTGGATTCACTATCCGAAAGACGCCCAACAGATGCAGCAGGCACGGCTCCGACTGAAGTTTGAGGAACTCTTCTACGTGCAACTCAACATTCTCCGCTATGCCAGCGACCATCGCCGTAAATACCGGGGATATAAGTTTGAGCATGTAGGTAGTCAGTTTAATTATTTCTATCAGCATAATCTGCCCTTCCCGCTCACCAATGCCCAAAAGCGCGTGATGCATGAAATACGTGACGATATGGCATCAGGAAGGCAGATGAACCGCCTTTTGCAAGGGGATGTAGGCTCTGGAAAGACGCTTGTGGCACTGATGGCTATGCTCATCGCCATCGATAACGGCTATCAGACTTGCATCATGGCACCTACTGAAATCTTAGCAGAACAGCATCTCGTGACCCTTCAGGACTTCCTGAAAGACATGGATATCAAGGTAGAACTGCTCACAGGTGTGGTGAAAGGAAAGAAGCGTGAGGAGGTGCTCAATGGCCTGGCAAATGGCTCTATTCAAATTTTAGTAGGTACGCATGCCATCATCGAAGACCCTGTTCAATTTTCAAAACTAGGCTTGGCAATCGTAGATGAACAACATCGTTTTGGTGTTGCTCAACGTGCGAAACTATGGGCAAAGAGCGAAAATCCGCCTCATGTGCTCGTGATGACCGCTACTCCAATCCCCCGCACCTTAGCGATGACCATCTATGGAGACCTCGATGTCAGTGTCATCGATGAACTTCCCCCCGGAAGAAAACCTGTGATGACCCTCCATAAATACGATAATCAAACTGTCAGCCTCTATAATGGAATCCGCCAGCAGATACGGCAAGGCCGACAAGTTTACATCGTCTTCCCGCTTATTAAAGAGAGCGAGAAAAGCGATTTGAAGAATCTGGAGGAGGGCTTTGAGAACTTGAAAGACATATTCCCTGAATTCAAGCTGAGCAAGATACATGGGAAGATGAAGCCGAAGGACAAAGAGGCCGAGATGCAGAAGTTCGTTAACGGTGAAACACAGATACTGGTTTCCACCACCGTAATTGAAGTTGGCGTGAATGTTCCTAACGCCTCGGTGATGGTTATACTGGATGCACAACGGTTCGGGCTATCTCAATTACACCAGTTACGTGGCCGTGTAGGGCGTGGAGCCGACCAAAGTTACTGCATTCTTGTCACGAATTACAAGTTGGCAGTTGACACCCGCAAGCGTATAGACATCATGTGTGAGACCAATGATGGGTTTGACATTGCTGAAGCCGACCTTAAATTCCGTGGTCCTGGCAATCTCGAGGGTACTCAACAGAGTGGTATTGCCTTCGACTTGAAGATTGCAGACATAGCAAGGGATGGTCAGATTATCCAAATGGCACGAGATGAAGCTCAGAAAATAATTGATGATGACCCCGATTACAACAAAACAGAGCACGAAATACTGTGGCTTAGGTTAAAAAAATTAACAAAGTCCAATCCTTATTGGGCTGCCATCAGTTGAGACGATTTCTTGCTGCAATCCATGTAATTTAATAGGTTGCTAAACGTTTGGAATTATTACAAATATGTTAAAACGGGAAAAAAATCTGTTAACCCAATATGATTTTTGAAACAAAATCGTTATATTTGTAGCGTCTTTTGATTGATAATTGAACCTTTTGCACCGTTCATTGTTATCATTTTGCGAAACATTTACTCTGTTTCGAAGTAGAGACTTAAACCTAAAAAAGAGCATGAGTTTAAAAAGAATAGTAAAGACATTAGCATTTGCAGGGATATTTATTTTCGCTGCTCAACAGGTTGAAGCGCAGGATTTGCTTGCACGTCAAGCTCCAATTGACCGTAGAATGAAGAAAGTAGACACGCTTGCATTGCAAAATATTATCCATAAAGAAAATCTAGAAAACCCTTCCGCCCAGTTATATGATGATTGGACAAATAAGTTTGCACATCGTGCGACCGAATTACCAGACTCTTTTAAAATCGATCTTCGTCATTTCTGCATGCCTACTCCAAGTCGAGTGATAACTTCAAACTTTGGTAGTCGCTGGGGACGCCAGCATAAAGGCATAGATATAAAGGTATATATTGGTGATACTATTCGTGCTGCTTTCTCTGGAAAAGTCCGTATGGTAGACTATGAAGGAAGTGGTTATGGCAAATATATTGTCATTCGTCACCCTAACGGACTTGAGACTATTTACGGCCATCTGTCAAAGCAATTGGTTTCAGAAAACCAAGTTGTACGTGCTGGAGAGCCTATTGGATTAGGTGGAAATACAGGTCGTAGCACGGGTTCTCACCTTCATTTCGAGACCCGTCTTTGTGGTGTAGCCCTCAATCCAGCCCTTTTATTCGATTTCAGAGCACAAGATGTTGTAGCAGACAATTACCTATTCCGCAAGAGTTCTTATGAAAGAGAATCCGGAGAAGCCAATCGTATGCGTGGCAAAGTTGGCAATGGTGGATATAGCCGTGAAGAAGTTAGTGGAGAAATTGCTAAGAATGACGCCACTCCTAATTACGGAGAAGAGAAACTTTATCATAAAGTTGCATCAGGAGAGACCCTCTCCTCGATTGCAGAAAAACGTGGTGTAACGGTTGACCAGCTCTGCAAACTCAACCATTTAAGCAGAAGATCACGTGTTCATTCAGGTCAGATCTTAAGATATTCATAATAAAAGTTTAGCAAAGCTACAATCAATAACAAAATCGCCCGCTTGAATGTGATATTCAGACGGGCGAAATTATTTAGATAACTTTACTTCTTTAGGAAAGAACGGAACAAAAAACAGCCGTGCATGAAAAGAGTGGTAAGCAGTCCATAATGCACTCGCATCACATGAAAACGCTCTTTTAAAGAAGCCCGATGATTCTTCGTTGTCATCCCGCCATCCAAGAAATTCACGATGACAGCATTCACATTACGAAGAGAGAGACCTTTGTTTGCTGCCTCTTTCATGACCCTTATGCACCAATCCACATCTGCCGAATAGTGGTAATTGAGGTCATAAAGATTGCTTTTGGCAATATCCGTACGGGCATAGAAAGCCTGATGACACACCAGCATGCCGTTTTTGAAGGAATGCCAAGAAAGGTTTTGAGGAGGTGAAAGCCGACGATGACGAATAAAACGGCCATTTATATCCACAATATCCGTATCTCCATAAAGCACTCCCGGAAGTTCTTCGCCTTCAGTTACACAACTGGCAATCTTCTCCAAAGTATGCTCCGATGGGAATACATCACCTGCATTCAGGAACACAAGATAATCGCCTTTAGCCTTCTGAATGCCTTTATTCATCGCATCATACAGCCCTTTATCAGGCTCAGAAACAACGATAACATCATGAGAAACAACCTTTAACTTGCTTTCTGCAGAATATTCGTTCACCAATCTCATTGTTGCGTCCTTCGACTTACCGTCGATAATAAGGTGCTCCACTTGCTGATATTGCTGATGAAGTACGCTTTCAAGGGTACGCTGAACGACCTTTTCCGCATTGAACGTACAGGTTATGATAGTGAATTTAATCATATTTCGAGTTTTCTATCTGTCAACACCTTATTATATATATTAATGTATTTCATCGCAACTGTCTGTTGCGAATAGGTTGTCACTACCTTATGCACCGCTGCTTTACTGAGCATGGCCGTGTCAGCAGTGTCAAGCACCCAGCTGATACCTTTGGCAAGGTCGTCTGCATCCCTATATTCAGCCACATAGCCATTCAGTTTATGGTCAATTTCCTCAGGTATTCCACCTACCTTAAAGCCAACACAAGGCACGCCACAGGCCATTGCCTCCATGATAGTATTCGGCAGATTCTCAGAAAGAGAAGGCAAGACGAATACATCCGCAGCATTATATACATTCACTATTTGCCGTGAATCATTGACATAACCCAAGGGAAATACGGGCAAATCAAAGGAATCTGACAGTTCTTCCGCATGCCCTCCAAGTACCACAACAGCCGTATTCTCACGCATTTGTGGGTTCTCTGCCACCATTTTCCGACACGCTTCTATCAGATAATCCATGCCTTTATAGGCATTGGTAACCCTTTGTGATACAAAGAGTATCAATCGTTTATCCGCTGGAAGGCCTAATATTGAGCGAGCTTCAGCCTTATTTGCAGGTTTGAAAAGCCGGATATCGATGGGATTAGGAATACTCGTTATCCATTGTCCAACCAGCAACGCGCTCGCTTTTGCCTCCTCTTCCAACCAATGACTACAAGCCACAAACGTGATATTCCGCCCTTTCAGAACTGCTTTCTTACGTTTCCAAATTTTTGTAGAAAAGTCTTTCTTGCTCCCGCCAGAAGGCAAATACCAGCAATTCCGACACTCCCGATGGAAATTTTCACATTCCAAAGTGACGTGGCAGATTGCCGTAGCCGGCCAGATATCATGCATTGTCCATACCACAGGCTTACCACTCGCCAATATTTTTCGTATGCCCTTCAAGGAAAGCATTCCCTGATTAATCCAATTGAGATGAATGATATCAGCCTCCTGAAACTCTGGTAAAGCGGTGATATCCGACCCAGCATTGGCCATATCGACCTCAAAAAGATGCTTACGGGAGAAATGAAGATGGCAGAAAAGACACCACCGCTCCCATAGGAAATTCCATTTTGAAAGGCATGAATGGGGCAATTGAGCCACAGTAATATGGTCAGTCTCCTTATCACGGACGAGCATCTTCGCCTTTGCGCCATTCATATTCAGCGCCTCCATCAACCGATTGGCAGCCACAGCGGCGCCACCGGTCCTCTCACTGGTATTCACTATCAATACTCTCATAGGCTTTCTATTTGGAAGACAAAGATAATGCAATTTGATAAAAAGAACAAGAAAAACGACAAATTATTGATTGTGCACGTACACAATTCTTTGATTTATATCAAGAAAAGTGGTTTTTTACATAAAAACGACTATAAAAGTATTGTCTGATTCTGATTTTCGTCGTATCTTTGCATCGTCAAAAGGTTAATAGATTGTTTAGGTTAGTAGTAATAGATTTAGGTTTTTAGTTATTAGGTTTTAAGGTAGAATTGATAGATTGTTTAACAGATGACAATGAAAACCGTGAGGCTTTCATTCATTTAGAAAAGGATTTTTAGTTAAACATAGGTTTTGCGCTACAGCTCGCTGATGAGTTGTAGCGTAATTTTTTTATGCCGTTTATAAGATGGGGAATGAGTTCCAAGGATTGTACCAACGGTTGGAACGGTCAGTATCAACGGTTGGGACACACAGTACCAACGATTGAAACAAACGTAAACAACCGTCTTTTACAACCTGAAATATAATCGGAATTTCTTATTTTGTTATCAGACACACCGCATAAGCACTGATGCCTTCCTCACAACCCGTAAACCCCAAGCCCTCAGTAGTTGTGGCTTTAATGGAGATATTGTCTTCATCCGTGCCGATAATAGCGGCTAAACAAGCCTTCATGGCAGGCACATGAGGATTGATTTTAGGGTGCTCAGCGCATACTGTAGCATCAATATTGACCAGTTGATACCCTTTTGTGGCTATCAAATCAATCGTCTTGCGAAGCAAAATCTTGCTGTCGATATTGAGTGTATCTGCTGAAGTGTCAGGGAAATGGTAACCAATGTCGCGCATATTGGCAGCTCCCAACAGGGCATCACATATCGCATGGATGAGTACATCAGCGTCGCTATGCCCTAAAAGGCCCTTCTCGTGTGGGATAAGAACGCCTCCCAACCAAAGCTCACGACCACTGACAAGGCGATGGACATCATATCCCATGCCTATACGAAAGCCTAAACTCTGCCCTTCCCTACGGGAAGGGTGTGGCGCATCATTAGTCTCAAATCCTTGTTTCATAAATTCTATATCGTCAAATCACTAAACCCTTCCTATTGGAAGGTCGTTAAGTTGTCATCCCTTCCTAAGGGAAAGGTTGAGGTTAATCATTTCTATTTCCGATGAAACAGGTCTTTTATCCCATCCATATCGAAGCTCAGCGTGAAGCGAAGCGTCTGGTCGAGAGGATTACTCTTAGTTGTAGCTATCACATAACCCGCATCCAGCGAGAATACACTCATCTTAAAGCCTGCTCCAACGGTAAAGTATTTACGGTTACCCTTATTCGCACTCTCATGATGATAACCTGCTCGGAGGGAGAATTGGTCGTGATAAGTATACTCAGTACCCACACTCCAGTTGACTTCCTGCATCTCTTCAGAAAATCCATTTGGAGCATCACCGAAGCTCTTGAATATTCCCGAGATGGAAGAAACATTCCAATAGTCCTTCTCCACACGTTGAGTATAGTCCTCAGTGGACTCTCCGTCCTTCTGCTTCGGATAAGTCGGGACAAGCAATTTGTTGGCATCAGCAGCAAAGGAAATCTTGTTATACTCATCAATAGGCACCATCAGAGAGGCTCCTAAACGCATATTCGTAGGAATAAAGAAACTGTGATTGTCCCCTCCGAAACTGATTTTACTACCGATATTGGATATATTCAAGCCTAATCCCAACTGACACTCGCGGCTACCCAATGTGAGATAATCCTGATAATAACAAGCTATATCCGCAGCGAAAGCTGACCCTGGCGTGGTATCTTCCGTGAAATTAAACGTCAAATCAGAATAAATCCATCGAACGGCAGCTGCCAATGAGAACTTCTCACTCAACATCAGAGAGTATGCAACATCCAAAGACATCTCGTAAGGATTTATCGTCATGTCGCCATCAGCTGTCTGTCCGTCCATATAGACTTCACCCATGGAGAAGTAACGAAGGGAACTACTCACGGCACTATAATCCCCAATGCGGTAATAACCCACAAGGTAAGCCAAGTCCATATCATTCACCAACTGGCGCAACCATGGCGTATAGTTGAGCGCAACGCCTGCTCTGGATATCGTAAAAGGATACTTGGCGGGGTTCCAATACTGTGAAACAACGTCAGGATCAGTAGCAGCACCCACGTCGCCCATACCTGCAGCACGGGCATCCGGCGCTATTACCTGAGACGTAACGCTGGTGTTGACAGGATTGAACATATCCTTCTTGTCCTGCGCAGACATCGATAGGGATACCGAAAGCAATGCCCCAATGACAAATATTTTTGTGAATTTTCTCATTCTAAATAGTTTAATCTTGAATATCTAATTTTATAATAAACGTAGATACCCGTTTAATTATTGCCTAAGACAATAAGTTTCTTAGCCTTGGAGACTTTCTTGCTGCCGTCAGAAGCTATCCGTACTCGATAAAGATACACGCCTGTCTGAAGCCGATAACCGCTTTCGGTGGTAAGGTCCCACTCTACTGTGTAGGTATTAGATGTCGAAACGCCTGATTCTGAGTGTGTCCAAAGCCAGCGGCCACTGATATCAAAGACGTCAATATCTACATCCATATTGCTTCCGGTACGGTCGTGATTGATGATGAAAGTTGTGGTTGTGGTGGCAGGATTCGTCGTTACATCCACACTGAAAAGGTTAGGCTCAAGCCCTTTGACCACATTGAAGGTGAGCTCTGCTGTCGATGAATTATTCAAGATATCCCATGCACGGAACAAAAGTTTATGCGTTCCCGTAGTCAACTCCGGTATATCATAATAGGTGGAGCCACTGGTATAAGTGCCAAAATCATACTGGAAGTTGTCATTCAGCACATAAGTCTTGTTCATATCACCATCGATGATAAGCTCCAAGTTGTGCCCGATGCCATTTCCTGTTGCGTTAATGCCGTCCTCATCCTTCACTTGTGCCACGAAATAAGGGGTTGAATTCACATTGCCTCCATTGACAAAGGAAGGCGAATTGAGGTAACAATAGATGGAAGGACCGATAGAATCGGTGTTCTCCAAACTGCTTCCACCCAACACAAAACCATCTTCTGCTCCATTTGCCTCTAAGGTATGCTCCTTATTCACTGCATAAATATTCATTAAACCACTGCCATTCGAGTAGCTGATGTCCTTTGGAACGGCAAAAGAAAAGGCAAATTTACCCTTGCTGACGCTGTCAGAACCACTGAAAAGAGTCTTTGTTCGGTCATAATATTGGAAAGCCTCATCAGCCTCAGTAGTATCATTTAACTTGCAGGTTATCAGTTCTTTAGCATCTCTCACGGTAGCTGTCATCACACCATTGAAGTCCTCTGCATTCTCAATATGCCCTTTTATCTTTGCCACAGAGCCTGCCTTCAGTGCCACAAGAGCAGATGACGAGGTGGTGGAAATTCCGTTGATACTATCCACAACGACCTTCATCGTCGGCATTTTCAAGGCCACTGCCGGGTCTCCCAACAGTGAATATTGCAGTTTGTTAGTAGTCCTGTCCTGCCCGGTGGTTATCATCTCGTTTTTAGCCAACCGTTGCGCCTCGCCCATGGTGGTAGGTTTTCCATCCGTAAAACTGAGTACATGACGAAGATAAGCCATGTTGATAAGCTTGTTGTAATTGGCATATACCGTGCGCGTAGTACCGAAGAAGGCGACAGAACCTCCCTTTTCATTGAGTACGGAAGCCTCTCCAATGGTGGCGGAAGTACCGTCAAACGGCATAATATCACACGATGCGGTTATCCAAAGAGGAAGATTCGTGTTGCGGAAAGCCTCGAAATCCGCCAGTTTCAGCACTGCTTCATGCGAGATTTGGTCCTCGCGACCATGCCCGGCATAGTCCATGATAAGCGCTCCATTGGCTTGTTGCTGCTTAATAATGCTCGTTACCTCCGGATAAGTGTTGCCTGTAGCCGAAGAAACGCGCGTATAAGAGTCCCACATCACTTTCTTAATCAGGTATCCGGGATGCAGGGATGCTATGTTTTCAGCGGCATCATTCACATCATCCATGTGCAGATTCTGATTGCCATCATCACCCATAAACATCAAGGTGTTCTGCCATGCGCCGGCACTCTGATTGTTTACATAGTTGATAGTCTTATCGACCATAATCTTCGCCTCGGCTTCCGTGGTAACAGGGAATCGCCCTACAGCCACGTCGAGTTTATCGGAACTCTGCGGATTAGCGCCTTCACCGTCATCCAAAAGACAGAAAAAGCCGTCATCAACATAGCAGGACACCTCATTGAAAGAGTTCTCACTCTCAAAACAAAGCAGATAATCATCCTTTGAAAGATTCTTGCAATCACTCGTAAGCATGCGGTTATCCCACACACAATCCCCTAAAAGCAAGAGGTATTTGGGCATGTCTGCCTCGCTGGAAGCCCTGTCATAGAGCATCTTCAGATACCGTCGGTAGGCATTAGCATCAGGAGTGCCACTGGAGAACTCGTTGAAAAGCTCGTCAGAAGGCACTATTTTCACGCGCAAAGAGTCGTGTTGCTCATGGAAAGTCTTCAATCTTTGCGCCTGTGCAAGCAGTTTCTGAGAGGTCGGAATGATGATAACCATATCTGCAGCACCATCGGCATGGTGGTCCTGATTGGTTATATTATAGACATACTCTGGTGTTGAGAAGACTCCGGAGTTAAGATTAGGGGCGTCGGCAGGCTTTTCCGTGGTGAAAGCAATGTAATCCAAGCGCACCGGACCACCTGATGTGGTGGTCACACTGATAGTATTCTCGGCCTTAAGATTCGTTACTGAATAGGTCATCAAGGTCTCACTGCCCTTGTCATAGTCTTCAAGCGTGATGTACATCGAGCCCAATGTCGTGCCATTCAATGCCACAGTGGCCCTGCTATTAGAGCCTGCCGTGAGGGCAATGGTCATTATTCCATCGGTAGCCGTACTTGGTGCGGCAAGCGTGTAATCATGAGTAACCCCGTTATTGATAGGGTCGTTCTCGAAGAGATTGCGCCCTCCATGATACCAAGCATAGTTGTCTACCTCATGCAGAGAATGATAATCGTCGGCAGATGGATAGAAAGAGCTGAGAAAAGCCGTAGAGTCTATCGTCAAAGGAGTGGCATCGCTCTGCGTAAGGAAATAACAACCCACATCCGAATAAGGGTTGCGCGTGCGCTCAGTAGCAGTTTTACTGCTCCAACTCACCGGTCCTTGCGCATGGAAAAGACGCTTTCCATTGACCGTGCAAGTGGGTATTTCCTTCAAATCATCCTCGTTTTCAAGGTCTGTGGCAGTGAGCGTTTCATTCTGTAAAGCCCCTCCATAGCCATAGATTTTAACCTTACTGAGGTCGCTGAAACCGGCCTTTCGAATGAGCGCATCTGTCAGTTGATAGACTCCGGAACGGCTTACGCTTATCTTTGCCCAGTTTCCCGATGCCAAAACGGAATGCTCCGCATAGCGTCCGGAAACACCGGAGCGCGTGGCAGCAATGGCTCTGCGCACGGCTCGCTTTTGTGGTTTTGCCTGTACATCAAGCATAAAACTGACAAGCGTACGGAACTTTTTATCCCTGAAAACTAAGGGACAGAAGGATATTTCGAGATAGCCTTTCTTGCGGCTGACCGCTATCTGCTGCCTGATAATTGGCAAAGCAGGGAGCTCGGCATTGTTGATGGCCTTATATTTAGCAATATCCGATGCCGACATATCAATGAAATCGGGATAGGAAATACTGACGGTATAGAGGGAATCGGCATAGTTTTCACCTAAAGGGAGTGAATAGGTGAATTGCGGCAACAAAGAGTCTATCCTGACTTCTTGCGCTGTCAGGTTGAAGAATCGCTGTGCCTGCACGTTCAGCAAGCCACAAAGCAATATCGCCAAAATAATAAATCCCTTCTTGTTCATTTACAATTCATTTCCAAGACCTTACGTTCTTCGAGCCATCCCTGCAGTTTATCGTCGATGTGAACAGGACCTACACCCGCAGGAGTGCCTGTATATAGGATGTCGCCCGTCTTCAAAGTGAAGAACTTACTGATGTAAGCTATCAGCTCATCCACCTTAAAGAGCATGTCGCTCGTACATCCTTCCTGCACCGTAGAGCCGTTAATATCAAGGTGAAAACGGAGGTTTTGGATGTCCAGAAACTTCTCTTTATCCACCCATTCACCGATGGCGGCACTGCCGTCAAACCCTTTGCAGAGTTCCCAAGGTTGGCCTGCGGCGCGCAGTTTAACCTGCAATTCCCGCGCTGTGAAGTCTATTCCGAGCGTCACGGCATCGTAGTAACGATGGGCAAACTTCACCGGAATCGACTTACCCAACCGACATATCCTCACCACAAGTTCAGCCTCATAGTCGATACGGCCCATAAAATCGGGCACGAAAAACGGCTTTCGGTCCTTGAGCAAAGCAGAGTCGGCCTTGGTGAAAATCACCGGTTGCTCTGGTTTATATAACGTTCCTTCCAGCTCTTTATTGTGCTGAAGGTAATTCATGCCCACTGCAAATATTTTCATTTGTCGTCGTTATTTTGCAACAAAGATACATAATTTTTCGTAAATTCCAACTTTCCACATAGGCATTTATGAAAAAATCCATCGCAAAGGCTCTTTTCTTATTTGTTTTCAGATAGTCTTCTGCTATCTTGAAGATGATTGCTTCGCAAACCCTTTACAGCAAAGGGCTGAGTAAATCAGGCTGTTTTACTCGATAAATCAGGCTGATTCACACTATAAAACAGGCTGATTTACTCAGCAAGTAACGGTCTTTTACTTTGTAAGTAATCATTCATCACCAACTGATTGATGGTTTTCTGCCCACCAATCAGTTGTTTTCTTTAGGCAAAAAGGTCGTTCAACGCCTCCGCAATGGTAGGATGCGTGAAGATTTGCGACTGAATATAAGAGGCCGGAATATCGTTGTCCATCGCCATCTTGATGAGGTTTATCAGCTCATGCGACTCTGCACAGAAGAGCGTAACGCCAAGAATACGGTCGGTTTTGGCATCGATGACCGCCTTCATGAGCCCGTCAGTCTGCCCCAAAACCTTTGCTTTAGGCACTGCGGTGGGCATCAGTTTCTTCACAATCACATCCTTTTGGGCCTTCAAAGCTTGCGTTTCGGTCATGCCGATATGGGCAAGTGGCGGATAAGTGAACACTGCCGTGGGGATGACCTGCCGGTCCTGACGCTGGCGATGACCGTCGCCGAAGAGCTGACTGCTCACGATGCGGAAGTCATCCAGCGAGATATAGGTGAACTGAGGACTACCCGCCACGTCGCCCATAGCCCATATCTGCGTGGCTGCAAGCAGATGGTCGTCCGTCACAATGAAGCCGCGCGCATCCGTCTTGACGCCTGCCTTCTCCAGATTCAGTCCTGCCGTATTAGGCCGACGGCCAATGCCCACGAGCACGGCATCCGCCTTGAAGTCGCCTTCCGATGTCACCACGAGGGTGTCTTCCTCATTTTCCACGAAGCGTTCAGTCTTCGCATTAAGCACGATTTTGATGCCTTTTGAGGTCATCACACGCATCATTTCCTCGGCTATATCTCGGTCTTCACGCGCAAGGAAAGTGTCGCCAGCCTCCAAAATTGTGATTTCGCTACCGAAAGCCCGATACATAGAGGCGAACTCCAAAGAGATGTAACCCCCGCCGACAATGACCACCCGCTTGGGAAGGAACGGCAGAGAGAGGAATCCGGTGCTGTCGTAGATGCGCTTGCCATCGGCTCCCGGTACGTTGATGCGCACCGGCAGAGTGCCCGTATTGATGAAGATGCGCTCGGCCTCAACCTCATATTCGGCAGCAGAAGACGTCAGATGAACGCTGTGAGGGCCTGCGAAAGCCGCCTCGGCATTGATGATGCGCACGTTATCAAGCCCATCCAACTTATTGAAATTAGCGTTCCGTAGAGCCTCCACGAGTTTCTTCTTCGTGGCCATCGCTTGCTCAAAAGCCACCTCATCAGCAATGCCGCAAGGCCTTCTCTCGCCTTCCACCAACAGCTTTTTTGAGGGTATGCACCCGATATTGATGCAAGTGCCACCATACATGGTATTGTCTTTTTCGGCCAAAATCACTTGTTCACCATGCTTTGCAAGTGTTGCAGCGAGGGTCTTGCCTGCTTTTCCGAAGCCAATCACTAAGTTTTGGGTTGTCAGTTTTTCCATAATTGTCGGTTATTTGTTTGTGCAAAGATAAGTAATATATTTCTATCTATCAAATATTTTTGTAATTATTACAATTTACAAGGTTTTCTTATGGAAAAGGAGAAACGGCCTTTCCGGCAGTCGATTTCTGCTAAAAGACTTGTGGAAAACGAGAATTTAACGTAATTTTGTCCGTTGAAAGGTTAGCGATTTGATGACCTTTGCGGTCTTATGAATAAAAACAACGATGGACAAACTTCAATTGGAGGCTCTTTTCCGACAACATTATAGCAAGATGTATGCTATGGCGAGGACCATCCTATACGATGAACAGGACAGCAAAGATGCCGTTAGTGACGTCTTCGAGCACCTGCTTTCCGCGGAGGACAGCCATCTGCCGGCAGCCTTTGAGCCTTATCTGCTCATCAGCGTGCGCAACAGTTGCCTGAAGAAAATCCATCAGAAGGAGGCGCGGCAACGGCGGGAAAAACTCTACCAAGAGGGCATCAGCCTTGCCAACAATACGCTCGAAGCGGATGAAAAACGTTTGCAGACAGTCCTGAAGTTCGCTCATCAGCAGTTATCTTCCCAAGAATTGACCATCTTCAAGATGCGTTTTATGGGCGAAATGACCTATCCGGAGATAGCTGAAGAACTTGGAATCAGCCGTGTAGCGGTGTGGAAACACCTCGCACATCTTACTTCCTTATTGAAAGAATTCATTAAAACCGCAAAGATATGACTAACAACAATGACCCTAAAAAACCATTAGAAGAGGCTCTCAAGCATCTGAATGACTATTCGGATGCTGATTTGGAGGCACTTCTGAAAGACGAGAATGCCGACGAAATGGCACTTCTGAAACGGGCTCTGACGGCTGAGGAACAGGCTGAAAGCAAGGCCGATACCAACAAGGAATGGCTGGCTTTTGAGCAAAAGCACATCGCTCATCAGCGTCCTGCATGGCTAAAGGTGGCCGCTATCTTCTTGGGCATCGTACTTGTGGGTAGTTTCGCTTTCGCTGCTATCAAAGGTCTAGGTCTTTTGCAACAGCAGAAAACGGGGAAAGAGATAGCTCAAAAGGTGGAAAAAACCGAAAAACAAACTGCTGAAAAACTACCGAAAGACACGCTGAAAGTGCTCTCGAAAGGGGCGGAAAACATCCATTTCGACAATGTGGAATTACAGCAGATACTCTCGCAAATGGCTCTATATTATAAGGTGAAGGTCGTTTATGCCAATGAAGAGGTAAAACACGTGCGCCTCTTCTTTGAATGGAACCAGGCAATCAGCCTCGATGAGAACATCAGTGTGCTGAATGGTTTCCAGAAAATCAGCATTTCCCGCAACGATAACACCATCACCATAGAATAAAGAAAACCATGAAAAGAACCATTATCACTATACTCTCTCTGCTCATCTTGTTGACAGCGCAGGCCCAACGCATCACTCACACCTTCACAGATGTCACTATGCCGGAGGCTCTGAGGCTGCTCAACAAGATGAGTTTAAAATACACCATCAACTTCATCTATGATGATTTGGAGGACTTCCGAGTAACAACCACCGTGAAAAACCAATCCATTCCAGATGCCATCCATCAACTGATAGGCTTCTATCCAATGGTGGAAACGGTCGTAAACGACAGCACTCTGAACGTGGAATGCCTGCAAAAGACACAGCGGAGATATAAAGGCCGCATCATCGATGAGCAACGACAGCCGGCTGAATACGCCAATGTGGTGTTGCTATCTCCGATAGATTCGTCGATTATCGCTAATGGAGTGAGCAATGAAAGCGGATATTTTGTCATCCCATGTGAGACTGAAAACGTGCTTTTACGCATCTCTTATGTGGGCTATAAAACGCTCTTTCGCCGTTGCGGAAGCCCCAATATCGGGGTCATTCAACTGCATCCTGATGCCATGACCATCAAGGGCGTGGTGGTGAAAGGTGCCCGTCCGCAATATAAACTGGCAAAGGGTGGAATGACGGTAGATGTGGAGCACACCCTACTCTCTCAAATGGGAACGGCTCAAGACGTGTTGGGACAATTGCCGAGAGTGACTGTTGAACAGGATGAAATCAGCGTTTTCGGCAAAGGGACACCGCTTATCTACATCAACAACAAGAAGATTTCGGACAAAGGAGACCTCAAACGATTGAAGTCAGAGGATATAAAAAGCGTGGATGTCATCACAAGTCCGGGAGCGCAATACGACTCTCAGGTGAATTCAGTGATACGCATCAAGACCAAGAAATCAGAAGAAGACGGTTTCAGCATGCGTAATTTCACCAATGCAAGCTATAGTTCTACGTGGGCTGGGTTCGACCAACTCTACCTGAAATACCGTACACATGGCTTTGAAATATCCAATAACGCCTACGTAACCCATTGGTCAAACAACGAAGGAAATAACCTCGGCACCGACATAAAGACGAAGACTCAACACGTGAACGCAACGCAACGGGGAATGGGAAGATATCCTGGCAATGGCTTCTTTGAAGGTCTGAACATGAGTTATGATGTCAACGACAGCAACAGCATTGGCGCTTCTTACCACTTAAACAGAAGTTTAGCGAAGAAGATGAGCATGGATATGAAGACAACCACACTCCGCAATGATACCTTGGAGGGAACTATAGATATGCTGCAACACCTCTATAGCAGTCACATGAGTCAAGAAGTGAATGCCTATTATGTAGGAAAATTCCACAAATTAAGCATTGATTTCAACGGTTCTTATGATTGGGGAAAGGGCAATGAAACGCAAAATGGCACGGAATTGAGTGCTGAACTCGGCGACCGCCCTAATCATAGTGTCAGCCATCAGCAAGACCACATGATAGCAGGAAAGGTCGTCTTCACCTATCCCATCCGCAAAGGCGAGCTCACCTTCGGGTCGGAATACACCCATACCAACGTGACGGGCAACTATAAACTCGAAGAACAGTATGTTCCATCATCAGATACGAAGGTGCAAGAGGATAACTTTGCAGGGTTTGCCGAGTATGCCCTGCCTTTCGGAAACTATAACATCGATGCAGGAGTGAGGTATGAGCACGTGAATTCTGATTACTATTCCTCAGGCGTTTGGCAAGCTGACGCCAGCAGAAAACACAGCAATTTCTTCCCAAACGTCTCGCTTTCGTGGAACAAAGAAAAATGGTCATGGCAACTGAACTATTCTTATAAGACCCAACGCCCAAGTTATCGAAACCTCCGCAACAATATGCAATACGACTCGAGATACCTCTATGAAGGTGGAAATCCCTATCTCAGACAAGCTAAAACACAGGAAATCGAACTGGAGGTCATTCATTCCTGGCTGAATTTCGATGTCAATTACCAATATATAAAGGATGCTATGATATGGATTCATGAGCTTTACAATAATCAGGAAATATCTTATGCATCGGTAAAAAACTTCGACCATATCCAATATGTCTATGCTTCAATGGTGGCTTCGCCTAAGTTTGGATGCTATCAACCACAGTATGAGCTGGACTATGAGCAGCAATTTTTCAATGCAAAGAAATACGGGTCTGATAGGAGTTTTCACTCTCCAAGCTTCACGCTGAAGTTGAACAACCGGTTTGAATTCAGCAAAACCTGTACTGCTATGATAGATGCGACTTTTGACACGGATGCTGCCAATAACTTCAAGCTTGACAAAGGAGGGGTCGTACTGGATATGCAAATCCGCAAATCATTCTTCAATAAGGCACTGACGCTTGACCTCTTCGCCGACGATTTATTCAATCGAAGAGAGCGATGGACCCTATATGGAATCCATGTCATTCAATCAAAAGACTGCAATAACTTCAACCGTTGCGTGGGATTCACGCTCACTTATAACTTCCACGTTACCAAAAGCCACTATAAGGGAACAGGTGCAGGCAAAGAAGAAAAGAAAAGATTATAGGCTGAAAATGGTCTCCTATTTTGCTGAAAATCAGAGACCTTGGAAAACTCGGAGGCCTCTGATAGCTCCAAGAATCATTCCCTCGAAAGTAAAAGGTAACTTTTTACAAGGTAAACAACGGCCTTTTACCCTCCTTCTAACGGTCTTTTACAAGGTAAACAACCGTTGTTTACATTCCTCTAAAATGCTCTATATATTGCTATCTTTCATTGAAAGCAACCGAGCTAAAAGCAAAGGGCATGAAAAAAGGCTATCGGATAACTTTCCAATAGCCTTTCTTATAGTTATAATCCCTTATGGGAATTACTCTGCAACGAGAGTGAAACGCTTGAAAGCAACGACCTTGAGGTCTTTATCTTGCTTCTTCAGCCATTCAGATACACTAACTTTGCTGTCGTCATCTGCAAACTGGAACTCCTGCTCATCAAGGCAGTTTTCCTTGTAGAATTTAGCCATACGGCCGTTAGCAATGTTCTGTATCATCTGTGCAGGCAGGTTGGCAGCCTTCTCAGCAGCCACTGTCTTGCGAATCTCACGTGCTTTGTCAGCCTCTTCCTGAGTAAGCCATCCCTTGGCAATATTGCTCTCGATATGGTCATCAGAGTCAACGAGATTAGCGTTGATACCTGCTTTCTTGATAGCATTTACCACTGCTTTCTCTACCTGCTCCTCTTTGGTCTTCTCGATAGCAACCTTCAATTCCTCGTCTTTTACATTCTGAGGAACAGATGCCTCGTTGAGGGCTACTGGCTTCATGGCAGCTACTTGCATGGCAACCTTGTGTCCAGCCTCAGCAAAATCCTTGTTGAGCTGCACCATGGTGCAAAGAGTATGCTTGCCCATGTGGTCGTAAACACCGACATTCTCGCCTTCGAGCACATTGTATCCGTCGATTTCCATCTTCTCGCCTGTGATTCCAGAACGATGAGTAACAGCATCCTGAACCTTCTGTCCATCAGCCATTGTGAGTTCTTTCACTTCCTCAAGGGTCTTAGCCTTTGCTGCGATGGCAGCATCAAGAATATCATTGGTGAGTTTAACGAAATCTGCGCCATTGGCAACGAAGTCAGTTTCGCACTTGAGAGCTACGATGGCAGCAAAGCCATTCACGTCCTTTACAAGTACGCAACCATTGGAAGTCTCACGGTCAGAACGCTTTGCAGCAATAGCAAGACCACGCTCACGGAGGAGATCCTTAGCCTTATCGAAATCGCCATCAGCCTCTGTAAGTGCTTTCTTCACATCAGCGAGACCAGCACCAGTCATTGCGCGTAGTTTCTTTATATCTTCAATAGAAACAGCCATTTTCTTTATAAGTTATTGATTAATAATGAATGATTATTCTGCAGCTGGTGTTTCCTCAGCTTTAGCCTCAGTGTCAGCAGCCTTGCGAGCCTTGCGGACGCGCTTTGGTTTTGCCTCTTCTTTAGGCTCTTCTGCCTCTGGTTCTGCCTCTGGAGCTTCTTCCTTTGCTTCTTCAGCCTTAGGTTCTTCCTCCTCAGCTACATCCTCTGAGTCCTCAACTTCCTTGCGAGCTCTACGTGCGCGCTTAGGTCTAGCCTCGTCCTCTTCGTTCTGCTCCTCTGCAGCTTTCTCTGTTGCTTTCTCTACTTTGCGCTCTTCAAGGCCCTCTGCGATGGCATCGCAGCAAGCATTCAAGATTACTTCGATAGAATCCTTAGCGTCATCATTAGCTGGAATCACGTAATCGATATCCTTAGGGTCTGAGTTTGTATCCACAATACCGAAGACTGGGATGCCGAGACGATTGGCTTCTCTTACGGCAATATGCTCATTCATAACGTCGATAACGAAAAGAGCAGAAGGCAGACGGGTAAGGTCGGCGATAGAACCGAGGTTCTTTTCCAACTTAGCACGCTGACGTGTCACCTGCAAAAGCTCACGCTTAGAGAGATTAGAGTATGTGCCATCGTTCATCAATTTATCGATGTTTGTCATTTTCTTTACAGCCTTGCGGATTGTAGGGAAGTTGGTGAGCATGCCGCCCGGCCAACGCTCAATCACATAAGGCATATTGACTGAAGTAGCTTTTTCAGCTACGATGTCCTTAGCTTGTTTTTTAGTAGCGACAAACAGGATTTTCTTGCCTGCTTTAGCAATACCCTTCAGCACTTCGGCAGCTTCGTCTATCTTGACTACTGTCTTGTTGAGGTCGATGATATGAATGCCATTGCGCTCCATGAAAATATAAGGAGCCATGGCTGGATTCCACTTGCGGCGAAGGTGTCCGAAGTGACAACCTGCCTGCAATAATTGGTCAAAATTTGTTCTTGACATTTTTTTGTTTTTTAATTGTTTACTTTCCGTTTAATCTTGATTAGATCAGTCGCTGGGTAGTCCTGAGGAATCTCAGCGATTTAGATACTAAACATGTTCAGTTTCAATATTTGACAGACTTGTCTGTAGTCATCTTTTACGAGGCAAACAGCCGTCTTTTACTGCCTAAGCAGCAATCTTTTGCAAGGTGAACAACTGTCTTTTGCAGAGTTGTCCGTCATCCACTGATTAACGCTTACTGAACTGGAAGCGACGACGAGCCTTTGGTTGTCCTGGTTTCTTACGCTCAACAGCACGGCTGTCGCGTGTGAGGAAGCCCTGATCCTTCAAAGTTTTCTTGTCTTCAGCATTTATCTTGACAAGCGCACGGGCAATGGCGAGGCGAAGAGCTTGGCTCTGACCTGTGAAACCGCCACCATCGAGGTTTGCCTTAATATCATATTTGCCCTCAACCTCAAGCAGTTGCAGTGGCTGTTTAACCACGTACTGCAGAATAGCTGATGGGAAAAATACGGAGATATCTTTCTTGTTAATCGTGATCTTACCGGTTCCCTCTGAGAGGTAAACACGAGCGATAGCGCTCTTGCGGCGACCAATTGCATTGATTACTTCCATCTTTATTCCTTATTATTTATACTGGTTAATATCAATTGTCTTAGGTTTCTGAGCGGTCTTGTCATGCTCAGTTCCCTCGTAGACATAGAGGTTGTCCATCAAAGAACGGCCTAAAGGACCCTTTGGCAGCATGCCTTTAATGGCATGACGAAGCAACTTGTCCATACCATCCTTACGAGTACGAAGCTCGGCAGGGGTATTGAAGCGCTGTCCGCCTGGATAACCAGTATAACGTGTGTAAACCTTATCCGTTTCTTTCTTACCTGTGAAACGTACCTTTTCGGCATTGATAATGATTACATTGTCTCCACAATCCACATGAGGAGTGAAGTTTGGTTTGTACTTTCCACGAAGCAACTTTGCTACTTTAGAGCAAAAACGGCCTACAATCTGATCGGTGGCGTCTACGATGATCCACTCCTTTGTAGCTGTTTCCTTATTCGTGGAAATAGTCTTGTAACTTAAAGTATTCATTTTAATTAATTTTACTACTAAAAAACGTTTTTACTTACCTATATATAACAGAGACCTCACGGCGCCTCCAGTCTAAAAGAGACCATCCATGGCTTTCGCTCTGTTTGCACTTCTGATTCCCTAACCATGCCGTCCGGCCAAAGGCGGCACTATTAACACATCTGTGCGTGGGGCTCTAAGAGCGCCCCTAATAATCGGCTTGCAAAAGTAATCATTATTTATAAAACAGCAAAGAGCTAAGACCTCATAAAAGTGCATTTTATGATTAATTAACTCTTTTAGGATGATTTATAGGTTGTGTTAAAGCATGTTATATTATTCGATTCGCATGCAAGATTATCGCTTTTTGCGCATCTTATATAGAGAAAGGTAAAGAAAATGAGACTTTAGATGGGGGAAATTCACTGATTTTTCGTCTTCCTATAAATTGCAGCATAATACTAAAGAAAATATGAGAGAAAAAACGGGCAGCAAAGACATCGTCTTAAGGATTTATGAGTCTTTTCTGCAACATCAAAAAAGGTATGCCTTTTGCATCGATGACAAGATGTATACCTATGAGGAGTTAGGCCAGCGGATAGCAGTTATCCGGGAGCAGCTGGCCTTTCTGGATAGTAAAATCATAGGACTTGTGGCCAATGATGACATTGACACTTACGCCTCCATTCTGGCTTTATGGATGGAAGGAATGTGCTATGTGCCCTTGCATCCCGAGCAACCTCTGGCAAGATGTGAGGATATCATCTCGCAAGTAGGGCTCTCTAGGATACTCGACTCCAGCAAAATTACTCGATATGGTGGTCTTCAGGTGATTGCAACGTCCGTGTTATCAGGGCATAAGGCACTCGTTGCTCCTAAAAAGAATGTCAGCAAGAACGACCCCGCTTATATTCTTTTCACCTCCGGAAGCACGGGAAGACCCAAAGGCGTTTGCATCACTTTCAGCAATGTGGATACTTTCGTGGATAGCTTTGAGGCTTTAGGCTTCCATTTGAATGAAGAAGACCGTTGTCTTCAGATGTTCGACCTCACTTTCGACCTGTCTGTAGGCAGTTTTCTTCCACCTCTTTTATATGGTGCATGCGCGTATACGATAAAGCCGGGAAGAGTGAAATGGCAGGAGGCCTTCCGTCTGTTGGATGACTATAAGCTCACGTTTGCTCTGATGGTACCGTCTGTTATCCATTATCTCCGCCCTTATCTTGACGAAATCGAGGCCCCTCAGATGCGCTATTCTCTCTTTTGCGGCGAGGCTTTAGCTGCTGAAGATGTGGCCTTATGGCAGCATTCAGTGCCCAATGCGGAAATCTGGAACGTCTATGGACCTACTGAAAACACCATTTATTGTACGGCTTATCGGATGCCGGAAACTGATATGAAAACCAGCAATGGCATTCTGAGCATCGGCAAAAAGATGAAGAATACAGGCACGATTATCGTTGATGACCAGCATCGTGAGGTTCCCATCGGAGTAAAAGGTGAACTTTGCCTCTCTGGCTCTCAATTGACACCCGGTTATTGGGATAATGAGGAGAAGACGAAAGAATCCGTTTTCTACCTTAATGAGACGAAATGGTATCTCACCGGAGACATCTGCTCGATGACGGAAGATGGTGATATTCTCTATTATGGACGTAAGGACTCGCAGGTAAAGATACAGGGCTATCGCATCGAACTCAGTGAAATAGAGTGCGTTGCGCGTCGTTTTTATGAGGAAAAGGTAGCCACGGTGGCCGTTCCTATCCAAAAATCGCAAGACAATACGACCATCGCATTGGCCGTGGAGAAGCATGATGAGGGCCCGGAAGATAAGCTTCTTGAATATCTGAAATGCTATCTGCCCGCCTATATGATACCTTCGGATGTGATTCCCATGCCGCAATTCCCCCAAAATGCCAATAATAAGATAGACCGAAAGAAGATTAAACTGCTTATTCAACAATAAAAGATATGGAAAAAGAAGAAATCTTGGAGGTGCTCAATGGCATCTTTCAAACTGTATTCAGCAAGCCGGATTTGAAGCTCGACTATAGTATGTCTGCCGACAGCATTGATGAATGGGACTCTCTGAGCAATATGACCATCATCAGCGAAATAGAGAATCACTACGGCATCCACTTCAAATTGCGTGACATTATTAAGATGCGCAACGTCGGAGACATGTGTGATACCATCTTAAAGAAGGTTCAAGAGTAAGCCTTAAGAACAGATTATGGAGTTCATCTCGTTACCGTTTGTGGCCTGCATGGTGCTCACATTCGTGCTTTATTATGCCCATTCATCGCGCCGATGGCAACATATCGTCCTGCTGTTGGCAAGTTGTGTCTTCATCGGATATTATCATCTTTCCTATCTGTTGATAGCAGTTGCCATCACCATATTCACTTTCGTTGCGGGAAAATGGATTCATCGCTCCTTGAATACCTCGCACGCCACTCTCCTTTTATGGGTCAGCATCGTGGCATTAGTCGGCTTTTGGCTGGTTGCACGCTATTGGTTTCCGCTCTTCCCGCTCGGTATTTCCTTCTATACTTTTCAAGCGCTTTCCTATTTGATAGAAATCTATTGGGAGGAAGAACCTGAAGATGACTTCTGGGATTTCTCGCTTTATATGCTGCTCTTCGTGAAGTTTCTCTCGGGTCCTATTGAACGTGCATTCGACCTTTTGCCACAGCTGAAGAAGCCAAAGGTTTTTGCCTATGAATCGGTAACTCGTGGATTAAAGCTCATCGCATGGGGAGTATTCCTCAAATTAGTCATTGCCGACCGCATCGGGCCTTCGCTCGACATCGTGCTCGACAATGTTCATGGGGCTTCAGGGATGCAACTTTTGGTGGCCACCTTATTATATCCTATTCAGTTATATGCCGATTTTGCGGGATACACCTGCATGGCTTTAGGGCTTGGAAGAATGCTCGGCTTTGAGCTGAAACCCAACTTCGACCGCCCGTTTGTTTCTCAATCGACGGGTGAATTATGGCGCCGATGGCACATGACGCTGTCCTTTTGGGTGCGTGATTATGTCTTCACGCCCCTCAATGCCTCGCTCCGCAAGTGGAAACGATGGGGAGTCAGCCTCGCTTTGCTCGTTACCTTCGTGGCTATCGGCGTTTGGCATGGTGCCGGATGGACGTTTGCGCTCTATGGATTGTTTCAAGGCATCGTCATCATCTATGAGACTTTAGCCTCCAAACAACGAAACCACCTGAAGGAAATAATCGGCAATAAGACTTGGAAAGGCCTCATGATTGTGCGCACTTATCTGCTTTTCGCCCTCTCATTGCTGTTCTTCCGCGTGAGCAGAATCGGTGATGTGTTCTATACTTATCGGCATCTTTTCGATGGATTGAATACTTCCGCCAAGGAGTTGAGGCTCGGCATGACCGATAATGAGTGGGTTTCGTTTGGCATAGCCGTATTGCTGATGTTCCTCTTTGAGTTTTTCAACAGCCGTCACGACCTCTTCGAGCGTAGCGAGCACTTACGCCCGGCAGGGCGATGGGCTTGTTATCTGGCGGTAGTCATCCTCATTTTCCTCTATGGAAACTTTGGTATTGAAAACTTTATTTACATTCAGTTCTAATCTCTCAATCGATGAAAGCAAAACCCATTTATAAGTTTTATCTGAAGTGCATTCTTCTTGCACTTCCCTTTCTGGCGCTTCTCGGCATCTACGTGGCTAAAGACCCCTTCATGGTCATCCGTCAATACCGTGATTATGACCATAGCCGAGTGTGCCTAAGTGAGGGCTCCGTCTCTTGGAAAAAATATCAGATGCTGCGCTCCCGACAGCATTACGACTCCTTCATCATGGGCAATTCGTGCACGAAAGCTTTTCTTTGCCATGACTGGAATCGATGGATAAAGGGTCATCCTTTCCGTCTTTTCTCCAATGGAGACGATCTTGGCGACATCTGTCTGAAGCTTGAGGCACTCGATAAACAGCCTCATCAACCGCTGAAAAACATCCTCATCGTGACGGAGGGTGATGCTTTCGAGAACTGCATGCCTCAAAGTGGCATCATGCATATCATGCCACCCGACGTGACGGGCAAGAGTTGGCTGAGTTATCAGATGACTTTTCTGCAGGGATTCTTCAGTCCCAAGTTCCTCATCCCTTATCTGAAGTATCAGTTTACGGGCATTAAAACTCCTAAGATGAACGGTATTATCAATCCCGAACCTGTCTCCCATCAGTTCTATACCAATGAATACGTGCCCTCATTAGATGACTCCATCCATGCGGAAGGCGAGCGATATTGGCGCAAAATGATGAATATCAGCATGATAAAGGCGGTTGTTCCGAGAACAGACTCTTGCGTTATCCATCAGGGACAGATACAGAAATTGCAGGAAATCGTCGCTATCTGCCACCGTCATCACACGGATTTGAAGCTCGTCATAGGGCCTAATTTGAAGAAGAGAAGGGTGAATCCGAAGGATATCATTGAGCTCCGCAAGGTCTTAGGGCCGCAAAACGTCTTCAATTATACGGCCGATTTGTCCCTTTCAGATTATCACAACTTCTATGACAAGACGCATTATCGCGTGGGAATAGGCCGCCTGATAATGCGAGAAATTTATCAGAAGCAAGGCCGGAAATCATAACTTGAAAAGTAAACAACGATTAGCTGGATTGTAAAAGGCCATTGTTTACAGACCAAAACAAGTTGTTTTACTCACCAAAACAAGTTGTTTTACCTACCAAAACAAGTTGTTTTGCAAGGCAGATAGTAACTATATGAATTCCAATCAGTTATCTTTTGGATTGGAAAGAATGGTTTTCCGCCATCCTTTTCATCTATAGGAGCTTGAATTTCTGTAGTTCTTCCGCCGTTATCGAACCGTCATTTTCCGCCAAAATCCAATCGTTGGATTGGGGATAATCATGCCAAAAGACACGCGGACAGACCTTGATGCCCTTGTTCAACAAGGCCGGCTTATAGGAAAAAGAACTCTTGCTGGTTATCAGCAAGTCAGCATTGATGAAATGTAAGAACGTTTCGCGGACATCCATATCTAAGCACCAATGCAGGTTTTCAAAGTGGTTGAACTCCTCAAAGTCCTCTTTCTTACCTTGTGAAAAGAGGTATATCGCTATCTTCTTATCGGGCAAACAATCGATAACCGTTTGTAATACCTTTTCAAAATAATCATTGCTCAGATAGCGTTTCTGCATATTGGGGTCGGCAGGGTCTATCATGATGTCCCCTCGACGCACGTGGATAGCGATGTTGAAGGCATCTTTCTGATAGCTTATGTGGTCATCTTTGCGGGAGGAAGCGTGATAGAATTTCTGTTGAATGGCTGCCATTACCAAGGGCAGATTCCGCAAAAACTGGTCCTGTTCGGCAATGAGTATCACCTTCTTACCCCTATATGACTCGATAATCTTTCGATTGAGAGCCACCTCCTGGTCGTTTTCCAAGTCGAACATCGGTAAATGTCGGAGGGCATACCCTTGTTTTTTGAGTTCCTGCACTTGTTTCTCACCCTCGCCAAAACCGAAGAATTGCTCCCATGAAGAATCCTTGAAAGGATAGTGAACATAAGGGATTCCGAAGTATTGAGCATAGTAATAACCGGCCATCCAATTAGCCAATTGATGCCCAATGCCAGCTCCCGGATTGGGTCTTGCGGTATAATAGGCAGCTTGCTGCTGATTCCCTTGAGGATGAGGACACAACTTCCAATGCCAGAAAGAACGATAGAGATAAGGATAAAACTGCTTATATCTGTACTTTCTGACGATTTTTCCGCGGATTCTCCGACTTAGTTTTTCCCGTATATCGTGAGGAATATGCAACTTCATGCTCATTTATCTTTAGCCATTAATTGATGGGTAAAATTACTCATTTTTGCAGAATATCAAGTAATTAGATACTTGCAGAAGGCTGGTTTTACGATTAATTAACTATTTGCGATAAGGCTTAAGGCTTTCAAAAATTATTTTTCTTTTCACTTTTCATTCTTTTCTCGTTTTCTTTTGTATCTTTGCATCCTAATAGAAAGAATATGGCAGACTCGCTAAAACAGAAGACAATAAGCGCATTACTATGGAATCTGATTGACCGTTTCGGGCAACAGGTGCTGCAATTCATCGTGGTCATCATCGTAGCCAACATCCTTGTGCCTGATGATTACGCGCTTGTGGCCATGCTTGCCATCTTCACTGCCATCGGAAACCTTATCATCGAGAGTGGCTTCGGAGCGGCTTTGATACAGAAGAAAAACGCTGACGACAAGGATTTCAGCACCGTTTTCTGGTTCAATCTGATGATGAGCATCGGGCTCTATGCCCTTCTCATGGGGGCAAGTCCTCTCATTGTGAACTATTTCCATGAACCTATGCTGACCCAAATAGGGGCTGTGGTGTTCCTCGGAATGCCCATCAACGCCTCCATGTTGATACAAAACACCCTGCTAAGTAAGCAAGTTCGCTTCAAGCAATTGGCCAAAGTGGACCTCCTTTCGATGATTATCTCCTCGGCAGCAGCCATCATCATGGCGGTGGAAGGTTGCGGCGTGTGGGCTTTGGCATGGCAACCCGTCATCCTTGCAGCCTCAAAGAGCGCGCTGCTATGGTATTGGAGCTCTTGGCGGCCACAGTGGTTTTTCAGCTTTAAAATCATCCGCGAGCTGTTCGGATATGCTTCCAGCCTCTTGCTTTCAGGACTTGTCAATACCTGTTTTGTGAATGTCTACTCGCTCGTTATTCCTAAATTATACCCTAAAAGGGAGCTTGGTTACTTCACGCAAGGCAATAAGATATGCGACCCTATCGTCAGTTTAATTTATGGAAGCATTCAGAATGCCACCTTCCCGATATTCTCGGGCATACAAGATGAGCATGAGAGGCTCATCAAAGCTTATCGCAAGTCGATTCGCTTCACGTCGTTTCTCACCTTCCCGATGATGATTGGAGCCATCTGCGTGGCTCCCGCGCTCTTTCATCTGCTGTTTAAAGCGGCGTGGTGGCCTGCCATTCCGTTCTTTCAACTGCTTTGTATGGGTGGCTGTTTTACGATTCTCACCGCCATCAACAATAATTTTATCAAGGTGAGCGGCCGCTCTTCAGGCATTCTGAAGATAGAAATCTACAAGGTGATTTTTACGGTTATCGCCATAGCTCTTCTGCTTCATCAAGGCGTTTTGGCAATGGTAGCCGGGTTGATATCCGTCCGCCTCATCGTACACCTTATTAATATGATATACACGCAACGATATACGGGCTATCGCTTTATGGCTCAATTGAAGGATACTCTTCCCTATCTGTTCATCGCCCTGTTGATGGGTGCTGTCGTATGGATATTGGGTTATGCTATCAACAATCAGGTTTTGCTGCTCATCTGTCAGATTATCACGGGCGTCATCGTGTATTTTGCCATCGCTTACACTGCTGGAAGCAAGATTCTGAAAGAGTCTTTGGAACTGTTGAAAAGGAGGAAATAAGGCATGGAAAATCAAATCAAGGTGAGCGTTTTGATGCTCGCATATAATCAGGAACAATACATCGACGAGGCTATCCGCAGCGTTGTGCTTCAACAGACATCATTCCCCTTTGAGCTCATCATCGGCAATGATGCCAGCAAAGACCATACCCTTGACCGCTGCAAGGCCTGGAAGGAGAAATATCCACAACAAATCGTTCTTCTCAACAACACCGAGAACCTCGGATTAGCACGCAATTTCATCCATACTTATGAACAGGCGAAGGGCGAATATATCGCTATTTGCGAGGCGGATGACTTCTGGACAGACCGTCGGAAATTGCAGATTCAGGCGGATTTCATGGATGCCCACAAGGAATACAGCATGTGTTTTCATCGTGTTGTGAACTTCTATGAGGCCGATGGAAGCAAGAGTTTGAGCAATGGAGGACAGAAACAGATAGTCAATATACGTGATATTGCGCTCTGCAACACCATTACCAACGTAGCCATCTTTTATCGCCGAGGGCTCTTTGGGCCGCTTCCCGAATGGATGACAGAGGTCACAAGCTACGATTTCGTCATGCACATGCTCAACGCGCAATATGGAGATGTCTATTATATGAAGCGTGTGATGGCAGTATATCGTAAGCTCGGCACCAGTATTTGGACAGGTGGAGGGCGGCAAAAGCAATCGATGATTTCAATGAAAAATCGTGATTTGCTCATCGATTACTTCCAAAATCGCAATCAAGAGATAGTGGACATCCTGCGATTAGCCAATGCACGCAACTGCATAAACCTCATTCTCTATCTTAAAAGCCAGCATCTGGAGGCTGAAATACCTGCATCTGAGGAGCGTATCCATCATTATATGCCGGAATGGAAGGAGTCAGATGTAGAACGGGAAACGAATGCCATGCGGCTTTCCAACAAAAGGCCGCCACTCTTTAAACGGTTTTTGACCGCCTGCCGAAAGACTTTTTCAAAGGTCATTCCTCTTCAAAGAATCAAATAAACATCATTCTCCACCGTCATGAAAACAGACATCACCATAGCTGAAGAGCCTTTTCTTCCTCGCTTTCTGCATAAAATTTATACAGCATGCCGCCGCGTTTACACCCGACTTTATTATTCTTCCTATAATCCTTTGGTGTATGAAAAGGATCCGAATGTGGCCAATGAACGGATATACGAGCTTCTCAAGAGTGGCAAACCTTGTATGATAGCCCGCTTCGGAGCCAATGAGCTCATCACCGTTTTCAATTATTTAGGCATTACAGAGCATCGAGGAGATGCGTGGGGATATATCACTCGCAAGAACGGACCTTGGTGGTGGAACGAGACAATGCTGTGGCAATTGGAGCATGCGGCTGGTTTCTTCCCCATTACTGATGATTCTGTGAGGCGCTTTTGTCAGTTGATGTTGAAGGATGCAACCGAAGTTGATATCCTCGGAAGTTGGCTGAAAGAGGAAACGGCCATCACTGATTTGCTGAAGAATGCTTACAAAGTGGCCCTTCCTTACTTAGAGCCTTGGTTTGCGGAAGCACCTTGGAGCAAAGCTTTGGAAGGCAAAAAGGTGCTCGTAATCCATTCTTTTGATGAGCTGATTAAGCAACAATACGAGAAGAGAAATCACTTATTTTCTAAAGAAATATTGCCTTCTTTTGCGGCTTTATACACCATTAAGGCGGTGCAAAGCTATGGGGAGAACAGCAAAACCTGTGGTTTTAAGAGCTGGTTTGATGCCTTGCAATGGATGGAAGACGAAATGGATAAGCTTGATTATGATGTTTGCATCCTCGGATGTGGGGCTTATGGCTTTCCTTTAGCTGCTCATGCGAAGCGTATGGGGAAGCAAGCCATCCATCTTGGAGGGGTTTCTCAGGTTCTTTTCGGTATCACCGGAAGCCGTTGGCTGGACCCTATGCATCGGGTAAAAGAATGGAATATCCCTGAAAACTACTATGCTTCTCTGGCCAATGAATATTGGGTAAGACCCGGAGAAGCTACGAAGCCATCCCAAGCCAATCAAATCGAAGGGGCTTGCTATTGGTAAATCGGGTTATCAAGAAGGATTTTCAAACACTGAAACTGATAAATATAGATAAAAATGAAGATACTCGCCATCATCGTTTCCTATAATTTCACCCCTTGGATTGACCATTGCATCGGCTCTCTGCAGGCATCGGAAATGCCTGTGGACATCATGGTTCTCGACAATGGTTCTAAGGATGAGACGGTCAAAATACTGCAAGAGAGATACCCGGAGGTCATCCTCGTAGAGAATAAGGATAACCTCGGCTTTGGCAAGGCGAATAATATTGGCCTCCATTATGCGGATAATGGGGATTATGAGGGTGTATTCCTGCTTAATCAGGATGCATGGATTGACCCGAATGTGATAGCTACGCTTGTGAAAACCAGTGAGGAACATCCTGACTATGGCATACTTTCTCCGGTGCATCTAACGGGAAATGGCGACAAGATTGAACATGGTTTCAGCGACTATTGCGGCATTTCTGACCTTCAGAAGTTGCCTCATACGGCATTAGAGACCGTTCCTTTCATCGATGCGGCTATCTGGTATCTGCCCATCAAGGCCTTGCGGGAGGTCGGTTTCTTTGCTCCCGTCTTCTATCATTACGGTGAAGACAAGGACATGAGCAATCGAATGGCTTATTATCATTGGAAAATCGGCTATGTGCCGACCATCTTTGGCTATCACGACCGTGAGTTTCGGAAGCAGACAAGGTATTCTTTTTTCAGGGCTGAGCAGGTTTATCACCTCTCTGAATACACCAATATCAACTATAGTTTCAGCAAGGCTTTTGCTATGGGAGTATTGGCCGTCTTCAAGAAAGCAGGCATTGCGCTGACAAAAATGAAGATTCGGGATGCCTTTACTTATGCTTTTATGGGGCTGAAGCTGCTCTTAAAGGCGGAAGACGTCACCAAAGCACGCGAACTTTCACAACATGTTGATTTAAAAAATTACGTATGATGGAACTCTCACCGATATTACTCTTTGTCTATAACCGCCCTGACCACGTGGAAAGGGGCATTGCCTCATTGCTCAAAAACCAAGAGGCGGCGGCTTCGGAACTCTTTATCTACTCGGATGCGGCACGTTCTGAGGAAGACCAAAAACAAGTGGATGAGGTGCGCAAAATCATTCATCAGGTCACTGGTTTTCGTCAGATTCACTTCATCGAACGGTCGGAAAACTGGGGATTAGCCCGCAATATCATTGATGGAGTGACGTCTGTGGTCAACCAATATGGGCGCGTTATCGTGTTAGAAGACGACCTTGTGGTGGCTCCTTTCTTTCTCCGTTTCATGAATGAAGCCCTCACGACTTACCAAGATGAGGACCGCGTTGGCCATATACAGGCGTGTGATTTCACGCAAGACAAGGCTCTGCCCGACACGTTTCTCATCAAATGGACGGGCAGTTGGGGATGGGCTACGTGGCAAAGGGCATGGGCGCATTTCAATCCCAACGGTGCTGAGCTCCTCCGACAATTAGAGGAAAGGGGACTCACAAAGGTCTTCGACTTCAATGGAAAATACGGATTCACCCGTATGTTGCGGCGACAAGTGGAGGGAAAGAACAACTCTTGGGCCATCCGATGGAACGCTTCGCTCTTCTTGGAAGGAATTCTTTCGCTCAATGTAGGCCGCTCTCTCATCCAAAACGAAGGCTTCGACGGCAGTGGAACGAATTGTGGAAGGGGCGAACTCTATGGTTCAGACCTCTATAGGAATCCTCTCGAGGTCAAGAAGATCTCACCGATAGAGGAAAACCGAGAAGCCCGCAAGGCCTTCGAGAGATACTATGCACGCACCAATTCCTTTACAGCAAAGGCTTTGAGAAGGATTAAGAGAACCCTGAAAGGTGACTTCGGAGCTTGATAAAAGCGGCTTCCGAATTTGACGAAAACGGCTGATAGCCCTCTCAAAAACAACTGATAAGCGACTCGAAAACGGCTTTCAATACCCTCAAAAACGACTTCTTGAGATTACAAATGCGGTTTGTAACCACATTACAAGCCGTTTGTAACGTGATTACACGTTGTTTGTAACGTGGTTACAAACAACGTGTAATCCTGCTAAAAGCGGTTGTTTACATCCTCATCAACCGCCAATGAAGTTCATAAACTTCAATATCAGCCCGCCATTATATAAGATTAGGTAGAGCGAAAGGCCACCAATAGCGGTTTGAAGCATCAGATGCAGCCAGCTTCGAGACCGCTTCAAGAGGTATCCGATGCTAATAGGTATGATGAAAGCCCACTGCGATGTCATGATGTAAAGTTCATTAATGCCGAAGCCAAGCACGATGAATATCGCCATATCAAAGGCAAACCACGAGAACACCAACCAGAAGAAGCGCTTTCGGAAAGCAAAGACGATTCCCCCGACAAACAACATTACGATGAGCGCCTCTATCCAATAATGGTAGTCTTTCTCATAAGGCACTATCATCGGACGCGTGTCTTTCATGATGTCTTGCAACAGATTGGCCTTATGGAGTTGAATGGATTCCCCGAAAAGGTTCTCTACTATGCTACGCCAACGGTCAGTACTTGCATCAGTCCAAGCCATAAATCCCTTCTTAGACATTGGGTCTCCAATCTTCGGATTGGTATGATTACGCATGTATTTCTCATACGCCATCATCTTGATGATTCGATTTGCACCCAACTGAACAGTGGCACTGTCCATCTCAGGATGCCGTTTTGCCACCGCCAGAAAGATGCTATCGCGCAGGAATTTATCACGGTTTTTGATGGCTTGCTGTGCTTGTTTCTGCATCGGTTCCGACCATATTTTGAACTCAAATGTGGCTATCCCGAAAACCAAAAGTGACGGGAAGATGACTGCCAAAAGGAAGAAACGAGGGTGGAAGAACTTTTTGCCATTCGTAAAGAGTGCGGCCAAGAAAATCTTGATGCCGTTATTCATGGAGACGCCTGCGGTAAAAAAGAAGAGCAAGAGCGTTTGCCAAGTCGTCATCAAGCGTTTGCGGTCTATCTTCCGGCCTGCTATATAGAGGCATATCAGCATCATGCACATCGACATATTGAAGTGGTCGGGCGACATGACCGTAAGGATGATGAAGGCAAAAGAGAAGAAAAAGAGCGTGAGCAGATGACTGTCAGTCTTGCCAACGCCTACCACTTCGCGGAAAATACGATAAAGGAAGATGGCAGAATAGAAACCGAAGAACACCTCGATGGCCGCCATGATGAAGATAGCGCAATTGATTCCAGTAAGCGACATGAGGCCTTGATTGAGGAGGGCAGGTATAAACAGGAATACGGCAAACAAAGGATGACGGTAGATATTGAACTCCCATACGTGCCATTTGCTCAATACGGAGTAGCTCCAAGCATCAAAACCAGAGAGATGGAAGGTATCGCGAGCAAGTATATGATAATTATCCGAAAACTGAGATAGTGTCGGATAATACTCTATTACGACAAGCGCATTGAGGGCAATCATGACCAGCAGAGCCACTAAAGCCAGCCAGCGCTCTTCTTGTTTTATCTTGAAAATCTTCAGCATAGCATGAATTTAATTATAAAATAGCCATTATAGACATAGAGATACATCGTCAGCAACACGAGAATCACCCGCAAAATGCGCTGTGGAAGGGGCTGCAAGCCACGCAAAAAGTAAGCGATGGCAATGGGAATCACATATATCCAATGCGCCGACATGATGTAAACTTCATTGATACCAAAGCCTAAAATCATGTGGAGAACCATATCCAAGGCGAAGAAAGATAGCGAAAGCCAAAGGAAACGACTGTTTCTGCCACACCATATACCTATTATAAATAGGAGCATGAGCAAGGCTTCGACCCCATAATTGAATGCCCAACGATACTTCACAATCATCGGACGACTGGAATACTCATCTTGCAAGAGATAATCGGGATGAAGTTGGATGGACTCTCCCATCAGGTTTTCCACGGCTGACTGTCCTCTCGAAGTGGTCACATCGGTCCATCTCATGAACTCTCCATTCATCAATGGAGCGCCTTTCTTGACTCTTTTAGGCTTCGAGGAAGGTGGAGAAGCAGGCTTTTGAGCAGGTTTCGGCGAAGCTGTCTGTTGCTTTGCAACTGCCTTGAAATCAATGGTATCCCGCTTTTTCTTCTCTGCTTGCTTGGCTGCCTTTAAGGCATGACGGGCGTTTTCATGAGGAGCCACGAGGAAATGATACTCATATCGGCTTCCTATCCATATCAACAAGGCTGGAAAAAGGACGGCAAAGAGCAGGTATTTGATGCGGAAAAAGCGCTTCTGATTGACAAAAAGACCTGCCAAAAAGACCTTCAATCCATTGTTGAGGGATATTCCCGCTGTGGCAAAAAAGAGCAGTATGGTCGTCCAAATACCCATTTTTTGCTTCTCTTTGATGAGCATTCCCGAGATGTAGAGCGTCAGAAGAAGCATGAACATAGAAAGAATGAAGTGGTCGGGCACCATCGAGGAAAGCATCACAAACGCAAAGGAGAAGAGCAAAAGGCTCAAAAGACCAGCGTCAAAGCGGCCTAAACCGATGATATCCCTACAGATGCGATGCATGAAAATGAAGGAATAGAAACCCGAAAAGATAAGTATCAGTGCCACTACAAACTGCACGCAATTGATGCCGAAAAGCCACATGCACCCTTGATTGACGATGTAAGGCAACCACATGATGAAACTCAACAGCGGATGTCGATACACATTATAGCGCGCTTCCCAATCTGACACCACATAATAGGTAATCGGGTCGAAGCCTGAAACATGGAATTTACCCACGAAAAGGTTCCAATAATCATCCGAAAGAGGCGTAAAAATCCCGTAATATTTGAGGATAGTAAGGGTGTTGAGAGCTATCAAAAGGCCCAACATCAGCAGTGCTATCCACCGCTCTTCCTTGCGTATTTTAAACAGATTGAGTATCTTCATCGTTTCAAAAAGAATCTAACCAATAAGAAATTAACAGGCACACAGATGCAAAACATCGGTATCGGAGCGAGTTGTTTGCTGACTCCCAGCAAGATAAAGGCTTCCAAAAGGAGTTGCTGCAACAAGAAATTCACCACATGAGAGAACGCAAAACCAGCCCCATGTTTGGCATTTGCCTTCACACGGAAAGTGTAATGGGTGGACGCATAGAAGTTGAAGAGGAAACTGACAACATATCCGATGGCGAGAGCAAGCGAATGATTGAGCCATAAAAGGAAAAGGAGATACACGAGATATTGCAGAATCGTAGCGATAATTCCTACGATTCCGAACCTCACGACCTCACCAAGTTTCGCCTTGCGAGCGTCATCTAAATGGTCGATATATTCCTTTATCCGCATATTCCAATAACTCTTTATCACCCCGACTATCGCCAAAAGCGGTGATATAATAATCCTCACGAGGGCCTGAAAGTACCTCTTTGAGGCGGTTTATTTTCTCTTTGCCATAGCAGTTTTTCGTCAAAAAGCGACCTGTCAATCGGTCATTCTCGACCTCAATCTTCGTTCCCACAACCCTAACTTGTGGAAAGAAGGGTTGCACCCAATTGTCGATACTTGCACTCACAACGATAATCTGCGCTCCTTTCCGTTGTGCTTCCTCCATATAGGCAACGGCCTTTTGGCGGATTAAAGACCGTTTTTCACGAGCGAAAAGACGGCACTTTGCGTCGAAATCAACGGCCTTTTGCCCACGGAAAAAATAGCTGAAGATTTGTTGTTTTGCCTTCCAATTCGGGTAAAGATGCAGTTTCATCAACACCAAAATCGGACTATAGAGCAGGAAGCCAAACCCAAAAGCCACGTTCCCTTTGGCAAAACGGATGAACTCCAATAGCGTATCCCGCCGCGTGAGCGTACCGTCAAAATCGAATACATACACCTCTTTCATACTACATAGATAATGAAGAGGAAGGAGATAACCCACAAGAGCACGACCAACTGCGTGAATCTATCCTTGAGAATGACCTTCGTAGGGTCGCCGCTCTTCTTATCCACCACGGCAATCTGTATGTATCTGAGCAGTCCAACGAGGACAAGAGCACTCGTCAGATAGAGATAATTCGTATGAAAATGCTGCACCACTTCGGGCGAAACGGTGTACATGATATAGCATACCAGCATCACCGAGCCTGTAATCGTGATGGCTTGATTGATGAAAGAGATGTTATATCGGATGGTATTCTTGCGTGGCGCGATGCCTGTTTGCTCCATTCTGAGCACGTCATCACGGCGTTTTGCAAAGCTGAGAAACAGTGTCAAAAGGAACGTCATCAATACTATCCAGTTGCTGAGAACGACTGATGATGCGACACCTCCAGCCAAAATGCGGAGTACAAAACCAAAAGCTACGATGCAGACATCCAAGATGGCAAACTCTTTTAGCTTCATGCAATATGCCACATTGAGGCAAAAATAGAACAGAATGACCGCTCCCACCTCTATCCGATGTGATGGAAGCAACAGCAAAACGGCCATTGAAAGCACCAACATCAATGTCATAAAGGCATAAGCCTGACGAATTGTCACCTCGCCGGAAGCTATCGGCCGATGGCATTTCACGGGATGACGACGGTCGGCCTCAACGTCGATTACATCATTCAGACAGTAAATTGCCGAGGCTGCAAAACAGAAAGAGAAGAACGTGATGATACCCGGAATGAGCGCATCTGTCCTCATCAGCGCCCCGCCGAAGAACAAAGGAACGAGTACGAAAACGTTCTTTACCCATTGTCTGAGCCTTATCAGTTTCAGTATATTTTTCATTTCTCTATTCGCTTTAAGGTTATTTCTATTGCTTTATGCAAAATCCATGCCAAAGGGAGAGTAATTGCCACACAGACAAAGAAGGTCTGCCAATAAGTCCAATGCAACGGTTCGAGGTGCACAAGGACGAAATGAGAGTGTATCAGATAAGCTTCCAGGCTCAAAGCACCCACAAACTTAAAGGCACGATTAAACCATTTTGGGGTTCGACGAAAGACTCGATTGAGCAAGAGAATGGACGTTACGGTGAGCGGAATATAAAGCATGCGCTCCAAATAAATAGGGAATTGCCCGTGAAGTTGCTGTTCCAAGAAGATACTCGACGCCAAAGCCATCACAAACATGAGGATAATCATCCATATCGAAGTACCATCCAGCGCCTTTTTCTGCCGTACATCCTCCCCACAATTGATACCTATGAAGAAGATAGGAACGCGACTCCAGAAGATTTCCAAATGCCCCACGGCATCGTGGATTGGCGTTACATACTGCACTAAGATGCACCACATAATCATCGCAACGGGCAACCAGCGATAAATAGGATGCTTATGAATAAGCCGCATATAAAAAGGAGCGAAGAGATAGAGCATCATGATGGCAGGGATATACCAGAAAGTGAGCTCATCTTGAATCCAAAAATCCCAGTTGACTGTGATGTCTCCGATGAGGTCCAACAAGCTCGAGGAGAACTTCTGAGGGCCCAGATAATCAGGAAGATAGAACAATGTGGCGATAATCAGCCATGCCGGATAGATACGGAGGAATCTTCGAGTGAAGAAATGCTTTATTGAAGGCTTCTTCATCCACGAAAACCAAAGTCCTATTCCACTAAGGAAGAAGAACATATCCACGCCGATGTTGCCCATTCTGCGCAATCCGAAAAACATGTCGGAACGAGGAAGGCTCACATGGAAAAGGATGATGAAGAGCATGGCTGCTCCCATCAGTTCCCCACGATAACGGGATATATTGGTGAGTTCAATGTCTTTGATTTTCATCATTGCTTACATTTTAGGGTTCGGAATGCGCTTCATGAGTTCCTTGAAAAGCCATGCCAAGCAGATGCTCGCTATGATATAGAGGAGCAACCCCGTATAGATATCGCCGCTTCTGCTTATCGGAATGAAGATTTTACGCGTCAGTGGATGGCATACAAAGAGGGCGGCGCTGATGCTGCCAAACCATTCAAGCCCCTTGAAAAACCACGAAGAGAAACGGTCTTGAAGGCTGTTTATCCACTTGATGAAGTACACGCTTGCCACGCAAACTGCCCATGGTACGAATGCCCAAGCCCAAAAGCAATAGCCAGCGAGTACAATTATCAAGACTGAGAACAAAAAACTGAAGAAGAGAGCCCAACTTCCGAGTCCATCCGTCTTCATGATTTTGTTGCCAAAACGTGCATAGAGAAGGCCGAAACCGAAAGGAAGCATGCCACCCATAAAGTTATAACGATAGCGATTGAGCGGTTCTCCTTCAGGGTCAAGGCAAAGTTGGATGACGAGGCAAACAACCATCAGCCCTGCTGTCCATCCCCAATGACGCTTGTAAAGGAAAAGACGATAAACCAAATAGAGCTGCAACATAAGGCCGAAAAACCAATAAGGGCCTGGCCAAATGACATGGTCAGGATTCGGCAACACATTGTTGAACATCAGCAATTGCGACAAGACGCTCACCACATCATAATGCCAGCTTTGCGGAGTGATGGCATCCACCATCGTGAAAGCCACAAAACCGACGATCATCATCTTAAAGAGTTTGAGGTAATGATACTTCACAAAGGGCACTACGGACACTCTTTCCGGTGCTGATTGCTCATATTTCTTCACCAAGCCAAAGGCACTTAGGAACAGAAAAATGGGCACTCCATAATGTCCGAAATAAGAAAACAGATGCAAGGGAAGGTTACTGTCAGGGTGCGTCATCACTTGATTGAACACATCCACGTTATGTTGCGTGAACGTATATTCATTCTCCTTCACGATAGGATTCAGCCAATGGCTGAAGTTATGAAGGAAAATGCCGATGATGGCAATGCCTCTAAGCGCATTGCATTGCGCTCTTGTCAACAGTTCATTACTCATTTTCATGCCCTTTCCTCAGTTTATCATAGTCGGTGGTTGCCTTCAAAAGGCGAGGCCGATTCTCATTGTATTGGGGGCTCAGAATGTTGTATTCAGCATGATAAGACGGTGCTGAGATACCTGCAAGATAAACCAACAGGTGAGGAAGAGCATCCGTCATGAACCTGCGATGCCGTGCCTGCACAATGGCTTTATAAAGGTCGGGGTGCTTAACGGCATAAGTATGCGAGCAATAAATCCAAAAAGGAATCTCGAATTCATATTTGGCAAGCCCGTAATCGATGGCTGCCGAGTGGTTGCGACATACGATTCCACGCGTCCCTTCATAGCATTCCTCGCCATGGTCAGGCATATATATGACGATGGCGTCCTTGTTTTCAAACCGTTTGCATATCTCGTCAACGATGGAATCATTATAAAGACAGGCGTTATCATAATGACTCAGCAACTTCTTTTGCTTTGGCGAGAGCTCAGGACGGCTCTCATCATAGTCGCCCGCATAGAACTTTGTGCGGTCATGAGGATACCTTGTCTTATAGTTGACGTGTTGCCCGATGAGGTGGAAAATCGTCAGATTATACTTTGCCGATGAGTTTTTGAGCTTGTCATAATCACTCAAAAGCCCGTCATCATAAGGATGAAGCTCGCTGTTGCGGGTATCGAATTGGGCAGCACTTAGCTTCGGATTATTCAAAAAGAAACCTCCGCTGAAGTCATAAACGGCCTCTTTGGCTTGCGGGAGAAACTGATTGGTGAGGAAAGTGACGTGATAGCCAGCCTTGCGGAACAATTCCGTGAAGAGCGGATAATCGCACCACTCGCCCTTTTGGCCGATGACATGCATGGAAAAGACGTTTTTGAACACGAAACTCGTTAAGTTCCAAGGCGATACGACATCCGTGTATTTCACCAGCAAGCCCGACTTTTCGCGGGCAATCTGCCGTGGTGCGGTGGGCATGAAATAGCCATATTGCTCGTCGTGTTGCTTTCCATAGCTCTCTCCGATTATCAAGACGATATTCGGGGAACGATAGGAACAGCTGTCCACCTTCACTTTGTCGATTTCTTCCACTAAGTTATTGATTTGCCGGGCTGCCAAAGAGTTGGCATAAAGGCTGAAGATGAGCCTGTAAATAGGGGTATAGAAGGTGGCACGGTCAGGCTCTGTGAGCGTATGTTCGACATCTCCGATATTGTTGCTGCTATAGATTTTCGCGGTTGCAACTTTATTGGAGAAACTCGAAAAACAACTCCATACGAAGAGGCCGACGACAAAGATGCCCAAATAAGGCTCTATCGTAGGGATAACAGGGTCGATTTTAGCTTTCAGAAAACGGCTCTTCCAAGCGGCAAGGACATGCAAAATGAGGACGATGAAGACCCAAGAAACGGGCGAAAGGAGGACATCCGGCGAGAGATATTGCTTCAGAAACTCGCCAGCCTCACGAGAGTCTGTCTCTCCGACAAGCAGCAGCATCGTGGGGGTCAACGTGGAATCGAACTTCCAAAAACAATAGACATCGACGACAGCGACCACATAGAGCACCACATAGAGCACCCGTTTCACCCATTTGCGCACCTTTTCGGGGATGCAGAAGAGCACAACGCAAGCCACATATAAATCCAAAAAAAGTTCCAAATAGAGGTTGTCATAGAGTTGGGCACCCTTATTGTGCGGCACAGTCAGCCACTCGCAAACCACTCCCAACACATACATGCTCACGAAAAACATGGCATTTGCTTTAATAGGAAGGAATGCCTTAGTCAGTATTTTCTCAAAAATCCGTAGGACTTTCATGCTATAAAATCTGTTTTCAACGTGCAAAGATACTAGAAATAATTGAAACTTACTAATATTTAGATAGTATTTTTTATACCCAAAAATATCGCAATATATTTCATTATAATATCATCTGAAATTATATATAATATAAATTCATAACGGAGCCGTCTCTCAAAGATCCTCATAATATATTATGGCTGATCTGGATAGTTATCTAATTCTGCATCTTCGGCAGTTTCTTTGCAACTTACACATAAATTGAGCCCATTATGTTTTGCATCAATTCCTTTTATTTCCTGCACATTTTTTATTTCACTACAATCTCTAAATAGGTGATAAGTATTACTATCATATTCTTCATATACAGTACTACAGTCAAATGCATATTGTTTTTTGTAATTTTTAATAAGATATATTGCTATAATTCCGACAACGATTAATAGTATAGTCCATGCAATTGATATCCTATATTTTATAGATTTAGGCTTTCTTGATAATGCCACATTAGAATCTGTATCGACATCTACTTTTATCTGCAAAACCACCATTAAGGAGAAGATATATGGTATCATTAATATATCCATTGTAACAAAATTAAACACTGAACTTATAAATTCTTCTTCACATGACAATGTAAGCAAATATGAAATTATAAGAATAACTGAATAAATAGCTACAAATATTGTACCGTTTTTCTCCATATATGCATATATATCCTCCATAAAGTCACTGGAACTGCATAGATCTTTTAAAGGCGTTGTTTCCATAATTATTTAGTTAATTCAAATACTCTATATATCATAGAGTGCAAAGATAATCATAATATCTCATATTTCATTCTTATGTCAACAAAATATTTTTATTTGGAAGTTTAGCTTGTGCCTTTTCGGTCTTATTCTTCGAAGGGACTATCACTTGCAAATGGAGAAATGGAAGATGAGAAAATGCGAAGAAAAAGGCCTTTGTTTTGTCAAGAAAAGATAACTGAAAAAACGTAAGGAAAAGTTGGGGATTTAGCAAAAAACGAACACCTGAAAGGCGGGAAATCATCTTCTGAATTGTAAAAGATGGTCTTTTACTTTGTAAACAACGACTGTTTACCTTGTAAATAATAACCTTTTACATCGCAAAACATCATTGTTTACAGGCTCAAAAATGGTCTTTTATCGGTCTTCTACAAGCCTTTTTGGACCACGAAAATCATCTTGAAGACTCAAAGCTCTGACTATCAGTTGATTAGAAAAACGCTCCAGATTTGCGTATTTACAAGCGAAAGGGATGTCGGTGATTTCTGAGCGATTCTCAGGAGGCTACTTGTAAATATCCTTTACCTGATTATTTACTTCCTTCCATAGTACTTTTCCACCAAAGGGAGGATGCTTTCAGGCACTAAATCGGCCACGCTTTGCCCCTCTTTCACTCGCTTTCGAATATCGGAAGAACTCACTTCATAGAGGCGCATCGATGCCAGCATGACGCCTTTTGGCAACGTTGCGGCATCTATAGGGTGGTCTTTGCGCGGATAAACCATCACCGCATAGTGGCTGAGAATATCCTCCGCATGATACCAACGGTCCCATGCCGACCAGTTGTCAGCACCGATGAGCAACGTAAACTCATCTTGCGGAAAGTCTGTCGAAAGGTGTTGAAGAGTATCCCAAGTGTAGGATGGCTTCGGAAGATGAAACTCATAGTCGCTCGCTTTGAGGTGAGCCTCACCCTCAAGAGCCTTTTGCGTCATTTCCAAACGCAAGTCATCATCGAGCAAATCGGTAGCTTCCTTCTTGAAAGGATTCAAAGGCGACACCATAAACCATATCTCGTCAAGGTGCCCTTTACGAAGCATCTCATGCGCCATAGCGATGTGCCCTTTGTGAATAGGATTGAAAGAGCCGCCGAAAAGACCAATCTTCTTATTCATTCAGAAAATTCTTTACTAAGCTATAAGTTTCCTGTTTGGCTTTCTCAAGGTCATCATTGATGACCACATGGTCGAACTTCGGGGCGAAAGTCATCTCATAAGAGGCCTTTGCCAAGCGGTCTTTTATGGCCTCTTCCGTATCTGTCCCTCTGCTTTCAAGACGCTTTCGGAGCACCTCAATGGAAGGGGCTTGGATGAAAATGCTCATTGCACGAGAGCCGTAAAACTTCTTGATATTACATCCGCCTTTGACATCCACGTCGAAGATGACGTTCTCGCCCTTGTCAGTTTGTGATTCCACCTGACTTTTCAGCGTACCATAGAAGCGGTCTTCATAAACCTCCTCATACTCCAAAAACTCTTGATTCTGTATCTTTTGGCGGAATTCTTCAGGCGTTACAAAGAAGTATTCCACCCCATTCTTTTCCGTTCCTCTGGGCGCACGGGAAGTGCAAGAGATGGAAAAAGCCAAATTCAACTCGGGATGGGCCTGCATCAGCCATTGCACCAAGGTGCTTTTCCCACTGCCTGAAGGCGCTGAAAAGATGAGCAAACGCCCTTTATTATTCATATTACAATGCGTTTAAGACCTGCTCTTTGATTTGTTCCAACTCGTCTTTCATCTTCACCACGATGTTCTGCATTTCGGCTTGATTGCTCTTGCTGCCAGTAGTGTTGATTTCGCGGCCCATTTCCTGCGCGATAAAACCGAGCTTTTTGCCATTCGGATGACTATCGGCCATGGTCTCACGGAAGTACTTCAGGTGATTGGTAAGACGTTGTTTCTCCTCGCTGATATCGAGTTTCTCGATGTAATAGATGAGTTCCTGCTCCAGTCTATTCTTGTCATAATCGACCTCGGGAATCTGCTCAAGACCCTTGATAATCTGCTCCTTGATTTTAGGCACACGCGATTGCTCATAAGGCTCGATGCTTGCCAGCAGACGCTCAATGTTGTCCACCTTCTCATTGAACTTCTTTTCGAGCGCCGCACCTTCCTGTTTGCGGAAGTTGACAAGGTGCTCCAGCGCCTCATCGATGGCCTTCTGAACGACCTCCCATTCCTCATCATCAAGCACCTCAACATCTGTCTTGGCCGTCACATCCGGCATACGGAGCAGCGTGTAGAACCAATCTTTAGGCTCAGGGATGCCTGTTTTGGCAGAAATTTCCTTTATTTGATGGTAATAATTCTCAACAAGTGAGGCATTGACAGGAGTCGCATTGACCGTATCGTCAGCCTCTATCCAAATAGAAAAGTCAACCTTTCCCCTTTCCAAGGCTTTATTTACGATTTGCCGAATCTGCATTTCCTTCTCACGATAGAGAGGAGCAATGCGAGTAGAAAGGTCCATGGCCTTGCTATTCAATGATTTAATTTCAACATTAATTTTCTTACCTTTGTAGGCTACGATAGCTTTTCCGTAACCCGTCATTGATTGTATCATAATCTCTTTTACGTTATAATTTCTGCAAAAATACAAAAAATACGGGAGAAAGGGTACTTTATTTGCGGAAAAAAGAGTAAATTTGCACTTTATTGGAAATATAATAATTAAATATGTCGTGCATATTAAACATTGAAACGAGTACAAACGTATGCTCCGTGTCGGTAACTAACGACGGGGCAAGCATATTCAATAAGGAGGACCACACGGGTCTTAACCATAACGAAAAGTTAGGGTCTTTCGTTGATGAAGCCCTTTCTTTTACGGATAATCATGCTATTCCACTGGATGCTGTAGCCGTCAGTTGCGGGCCTGGTTCTTATACTGGATTGCGTATCGGAACGTCTATGGCCAAAGGAATCTGCTATGGTCGTGGCGTGAAACTCATCGCCGTGCCTACCTTGGAAGTGCTCTGCGTGCCCGTATTGCTTCATGAGATGATAGCCGAAGAGAACGCTTTGCTGTGCCCGATGCTGGATGCGCGCCGTATGGAGGTGTATGCCCAGCTCTTCGACCGCTCTCTGAAGGAAGTCAGGGAGATACGTGCTGATGTGGTGGATGCCGAGACTTACAAGGAATATCTCGATAAAGGGCCTGTCTATTTCTTCGGAAACGGAGCGGAAAAATGCATGGATATCATCCATCATGCCAATGCCCATCTGATAAAAGGCATCGAGCCACTCGCCAAAAACATGCTCCCGCTATCGGAAAAGCGCGTCGCCCTTGAGAAATATGAAGATGTTGCCTACTTCGTACCTTCATATCTGAAGGACTTTGTGGCAAAGAAACCCAAGAAATTATTATGATTATGAATATAGAAGGATTGGATTATAACACGCAAAGAGAGAAGCTCGTCCTGCCTGAATATGGGCGGGAAGTGCAGAATATGGTAGACTATTGTGTCAATCTGAAAGAGAAAAAGGAACGGCAACAATGTGCAGAAACCATCGTAGCCATCATGGACCGCATGTTCCCACAAAACCGTGAGAACGCTGATCATGAGCAGAAACTCTGGGACAATCTTGCCATCATGAGTGACTTTAAACTCGATATTGACTGGCCGTATGATGTCTCACTGGCAAAAACCATCACTGAGAAGCCCGAACCTATGCCTTATCCGATGACCCAAATACCCATAAAGCACTATGGAAAGATGATTTTCGAGCTCTTCGACAAACTCAAGACGATGGAGCCGGGACAAGAGCGCGACGAGCTTATAGACCTGACAGCAAATCAGATGAAACGCAATCTCTTCCAGTGGAGTCATGGTTCTTGGGACGACGAGAAGGTCGCTTCAGACCTCGCAAAATACACGGATGGAAAGGTGCAGATAGACCTTGACGACTTCAAGTTTGCCCGACTCGACACCCGCGATATGGATAAAGACAAAAAAAAACGAAAAAATAAATAATGCTCTATGGAGTCATTTATCATTGAAGGCGGCCACCCTCTGAAAGGAGAGATTACTCCGCAAGGCGCTAAAAACGAGGCCTTGGAGGTGATTTGCGCTACCCTTCTGACAACAGAACCCGTAAGAATCAAGAACATCCCTGATATTCTTGATGTCAACAACCTTATCCAGTTGCTGAAAGACATCAATGTGAGCGTCACGAAGAATGCTCACAACGACTATACTTTTCAAGCCAATGACGTCAATCTGGATTATTTGGAGAGCGACGAGTTCGTCAGAAAGTGCGCAGCCCTGCGTGGTTCTGTCCTGATGATAGGACCTCTGTTGGGCAGATTCGGTAAAGCTACCATTGCAGAACCGGGTGGAGACAAAATCGGAAGAAGGCGCTTGGATACCCATTTCTTAGGTTTCAAATACTTGGGAGCTAAGTTCGTGCATCTTGAAGAACGCAATGTTTTCGAGATTCAGGCAAAAAAGCTCAAGGGCTGCTATATGCTTCTCGACGAGGCTTCGGTGACAGGAACGGCCAATATCGTCATGGCGGCGGTGAAAGCTAATGGCACTACAACCATCTATAATGCAGCTTGTGAGCCTTACATCCAGCAACTTTGCCACCTGCTCAACGCCATGGGCGCCAACATCAGCGGCATTGCCAGCAACCTGTTGACGATTGTGGGCGTGAAGGAACTTCATGGCGCCAAGCATCAGATATTGCCCGATATGATTGAAGTGGGCTCTTTTATTGGTATCGCAGCCATGGTGGGCAACGGTATCCGCATCAAAAACGTATCCCTGAAGAATCTGGGTATCATCCCGGATGCTTTCAGCAAACTGGGTGTGAAAATCAAGGAAGAAGGCGATGACTTATTGTTACCGCCTCAACCCCACTATCAGGTGGACTCTTTCATTGATGGTTCTATTATGACTTTGGCAGACGCACCATGGCCGGGACTGACTCCTGACCTGCTTTCTGTACTTATCGTGGTGGCTACTCAATGTCGGGGAAGTGTGCTATTCCATCAAAAGATGTTCGAAAGCAGGCTTTTCTTCGTTGATAAACTTATCGATATGGGGGCTCAGATCATCCTTTGTGACCCTCACAGAGCCGTAGTTATCGGGCATGACCATAAGATAAAGCTCCGCGCAAGAAGGATGTCAAGCCCAGATATACGTGCTGGTATTGCCCTCCTCATTGCTGCCATGAGTGCCAATGGGACAAGCACTATCGACAATATTGCCCAAATCGACCGTGGTTATCAGGACATCGAGAGCCGTTTGAATAGGCTTGGAGCAAAGATTAAACGTGTTGACAACCGATGATAAAGCAAGAGAATGTTTACAAGATAGGCAAGCTCGGCAAGCCTCATGGCGTGAAAGGAGAGGTGTCTTTTCAGTTTACGGATGATGTATTCGACCGTGTGGAGGCTGACTATCTGATACTGGATATCGACGGAATTCTCGTTCCTTTCTTTATAGAAGACTATCGTTTTCATGGCGAGGAGACAGCTTTAGTGAAGTTCTGCGATATTGACAGCCAGGATAAAGCTCGTGAACTAACGGGCTGCGAGGTCTTCTTTCCACGTAAACTATCAGATTCCGCAGAGGAAGAGGTAGCTTGGAATGAGCTGATAGGCTATACCCTGACGGATGCAAAGTCTGACAAGACGATAGGAACCATAACCAGCATTGACGACAGCACCCTCAACTTGCTCTTTGAAATAAAGACGGAAGACAACCAAGAAAGGCTCATTCCTGCCAGTGAAGACCTCATTGAGGACATCGACACAAAAGGAAAGACAATAAGGATAAACTTGCCGGAAGGCATCTTAGACCTTTAAAAACAGTGTAATGAAGAAACAAATATGCATACTTGGAAGTACAGGCTCGATAGGAACACAGGCTTTGGACGTGATCAGTCAACACTCTGATCTCTACGAAGTATATTGTCTTACGGCCAACAACCGGGTAAAAGAACTGGCTGAACAAGCCCGCAAATATCATCCGGCAGCAGTGGTCATCGCCAATGATGCCCGTTATGAGGAACTTTGCCATCTGCTTGAGGACCAGCCGGACATAAAGATATATGCCGGAAAAGAGGCTCTTGACCAGATAGTGGAAGCCGACCCCATCGATATGGTACTGACGGCCATGGTGGGATTTCCCGGTCTTTCCCCTACTATACACGCCATCAAGGCTCACAAAAAGATATGCCTTGCCAACAAGGAAACGCTTGTGGTGGCAGGAGAACTCATCTGTCAGTTGGCCGCACAATATCATGCTCCTATCCTTCCAGTGGACTCCGAACACAGTGCTATCTTCCAATCATTGGTGGGAGAAGATGAAAATAAAGTCGACAAGATACTCCTGACTTGCTCAGGAGGTCCTTTCCGCCTGTTTACGAAAGAGCAGTTGGAAAAGGTGACAGCCGCTGATGCCCTCAAGCATCCTACTTGGGAGATGGGCGCAAAGATAACTATCGACTCCGCATCACTGATGAATAAAGGGTTTGAAGTGATGGAAGCCAAGTGGCTTTTTGGTGTTCCAGCCGACAGAATACAAGTGTTGATACACCCGCAAAGCATTGTCCATAGTGCTGTTCAATTCGCCGATGGCTCTGTGAAAGCGCAATTAGGCGTGCCGGATATGCGCCTGCCTATCCAATATGCTTTCTCTTTCCCGAAGCGTTTGCCGCTTCAAGGAGAACGACTCGACCTCTTCAAGCACCGTCTCGAGTTCTTTGAGCCTGACATCGAGAAGTTTCCATGCCTCGGGCTTGCCTTTGAGGCCATCAAGAAAGGCGGCAATATGCCTTGCATTGTGAATGCTGCCAACGAGATAGTGAATGAGGGTTTCCGACAAGGAAAATGCTCTTTCCTCGGCATGGGAGAGATTATCGGGCAGACAATGGCGAAAGCCACGTTTGATAAAAATCCCGATTATGAGGTCTATGTGCAGACGGATGCGGAGGCACGAGACATCGCAAGAGAAATAATGAATCATAATTAATCATATAAATTCCTATAGAAGAAATGGAAGTATTTTTGATAAGACTGCTCCAGTTTGTACTGGCAATCTCTTTATTGGTTCTCCTTCATGAAGGCGGCCACATGTTTTTCTCCAAGCTCTTTGGAGTAAGAGTGGAGAAATTCTTTATCTTTTTCGACATCGGCATTGGCAAATGGAAAGGCAGCCTCTTCCATTTCAAGCCTAAAAATAGTGATACAGAGTACGGAATGGGTTGGCTTCCGCTGGGTGGCTATTGTAAGATAGCCGGAATGATAGACGAGAGTTTCGACACCGAACAAATGGAAAAGCCCGCAGAACCTTGGGAATTCCGCTCAAAACCGGCATGGCAACGACTGCTCATCATGATTGGCGGCGTATTGGTCAACTTCCTTTTGGCTCTTTTTATCTATTCGATGGTGCTCTTCTATTGGGGCGACAGCTACGTGCAAGTGAAGGATATGAGCATGGGAATGAAGTTCAACAAGGAGGCCAAAGCCTTCGGTTTCCAGGATGGCGACATCCTTGTGGGTACCGATATTGCCCCTTTCAAGGACTTCAATGCCGACCTTTACCGCAATCTTGCTGAAGCCCATCGCGTGGATATTGTGCGAGGAGGCAAACACATGACCATCAATCTGCCCGGAAACCTCAATCTCTTGGGGATGCTGAAGGTAACTCCACAATTCGTAAAGCCTCTTGTACCCGCTAAAGTTGATAGCGTAATGCCCGAAACGCCTGCCTCTAAGATAGGCATGATGAAAGGAGATAAAATCCTTGCTATTAATGGCAAGACAATAGATTCCGGCAATGAGTTTCTGAATGAGACAGGAAGACTGAGCGACATGATGACGGAAGCCACCTCGCCTGCTGACAGCCTGAAGATTCGCACGACGACGATTGCCTTCCAGCATGCAGGCTCCAATAAGGTAGACACCACTCAGGTGACGCTCTCCTCCGACCTGACCATCGGCATCGGAATGGCCACTATCTACGACTATTATAAGCCTGTACAGATAGATTACAACTTCTTCCAGAGCTTCCCGGCAGGCATCAAATATGGCATCCATGTGCTTGGAGGCTACGTGAGCGATATGCAATATGTCTTCACAGCCGATGGCGCCAAGTCATTAGGCGGTTTCGGAGCTATCGGAAGTCTGTTTCCACCCGTTTGGGACTGGCACATTTTCTGGATGATGACAGCCTTCCTGAGCATCATCTTGGCATTCATGAACATCTTGCCTATCCCTGCTCTCGATGGCGGCCACGTGCTTTTCCTGCTCTATGAGATGATCACAAGGCGCAAACCTTCGGAGAAATTCATGATAAGAGCTGAATATGTGGGCATCACGATACTGATTTTGCTCATGATAGTGGCCAACCTCAATGATATATTAAGGTGGCTTGGATATATGTAAACGTCAACGATTGAAATTTTAAAAACTATAGATAAAGAAATGGGAAAAATCATTTTGACAGGCGACCGCCCTACCGGCAAGCTCCATTTGGGGCATTACGTGGGCTCGCTTCGCCGCAGAGTGCAGTTGCAGAATGCAGGAGACTATGAGCGCATGTTCGTTTTTATGGCCGATGTTCAGGCCTTGACAGACAATGCGGACAATCCTGAAAAGATACGCCAGAACATCGTTGAGGTGGCGCTCGACTATCTTTCAGCAGGTTTGGACCCGCAGCGGTGCACCTTATATATACAGAGTCAGATTCCGGAATTGGCTGAACTCACCACTTACCTGATGAATCTCATCAGCGTATCGCGTGTGCAGCGCAATCCAACGGTGAAGACCGAAATCAAGATGCGCAACTTCGAGGCCAACATCCCGTTAGGTTTCTTCTGTTATCCGGTTTCTCAGGCTGCTGACATCACTGCCTTCAAGGCCACCACAGTGCCTGCCGGAGAAGACCAGGAGCCTATGCTTGAGGTGACGCGAGAACTCGCCCGCCGGTTCAATCAGACCTATGGCGAGGTGCTGGTAGAGCCTAACATCCTGCTTCCTGAGAACGCTACAGCCCGTCGTTTGCCGGGTACTGACGGCAAGGAGAAGATGAGCAAGAGCCTCGGCAACTGCATCTATCTGAGTGATGATGCCGATACCGTATGGCAAAAGGTGCGCTCCATGTATACCGACCCTACTCATGTGAACCTCTCTGACCCCGGTCATGTGGAGGGAAATGCCGTCTTCACCTATCTCGACGCTTTCTCCACCGATGCCGACTTTGCTGAGTTCTGGCCTGAATTCAAGACTTTGGATGAGTTGAAGGCTGCCTATACGGCAGGTGGAATCGGTGATATGAAATGCAAGAAACTGCTGAACAGCGTCATCAACAAGATGCTCGACCCTATCCGAGAGCGTCGCCACGTTTATGAACAGGATATTCCTGAGATATTCAACATTCTCAAGAAGGGCTCTGAAAGTGCCCGTGAGATGGCCGCAAAGACCATGGATGAGGTGCGCACAGCCATGCGCATCAACTACTTTGAAGACACTGAGCTCATACGCCAGCAGTCGGAGAAATATAAGAAAGACTAAGATGGAAATATAGAAGACCGTTACTTACGAGGTAAACAACCATTACTTACCCTGTAAACAACGGTCTTTTACCCTCTAAACAACCGTTGTTTACAATCCTTACCAATATCTGCCGCTTTTCGGATGATAAACAAACGACAAATAAAGAGTTTTTTCTCCATTTTATTCTTGCACTAATCTAAATAAATATATGAGAAAAATAAGCATTTTATCAGTAATACTATTAATCACAACAGTTGTTATGGCAAAAAGCAAATATGATGTTTCTTATCACACACAAAAGGTCGGAAACGTAGATATATTCTATCGTTCGGCAGGTGATCCTGCAAAACCAGCAATCCTATTATTGCATGGCTTCCCCTCAGCAAGCCATCAATTCCGGGAACTTATCCCGCTGTTGCAGAATGATTTCTATGTAGTCGCCACTGACTATCCTGGCTTTGGGCAGTCCTCAATGCCAAGTAGAGAAGATTTCGCCTATACTTTCGACAACTTAGCGAAAGTGGTCGATGCCTTCACTGACAGCCTACATCTTAACAAGTTTTCCCTGTTTGTGTTCGATTATGGTGCTCCTATAGGTTTCCGCCTTGCGTTATGGCATCCAGAAAAAATCACCGCTATTATCAGCCAAAACGGAAATATATATCAGGAAGGGCTAGGCAAGAAATGGGAAGCACGTGCAGAATACTGGCAACATCCCACCAAGGAACTGCGCAACCAATATAAGTCTGCCTTCGCCCCAAAGACCATTATCGGGCAATACACATTCGGCACAGAGGCTGGAAAGGTAAGTCCTGACGGCTATACGCTTGATATTACCTATATGCAAAGACCTGGGGAAGACGAGATACAAAGTGACTTGATATTCGATTATCAGAACAACGTGAAGATGTATCCTCAATTTCAGGCTTATCTCCGCAAATATAAACCTGCCCTACTTGCCGTTTGGGGAAAGAATGACCCATCGTTTGTACCTGCTGGTGCTGAAGCTTTCAAACGCGACTTACCGAATGCTATCGTTAAATACGTTGATTCCGGACATTTCGCGCTTGAGACTCATGCCAAAGAAATAGGTGACATGATGGTGGCTTTTCTGAAATCTTTGAATCCTAAATAACAACCATTAAACTGAAGATATGAAACGAGCAGCACTTTCCCTATTGTTGCTATTGATGGTGATAACCGTCAATGCCGACCCTATAACAAGACAGAATGCCCAGCAAATGGCAAAGTCTTTCTTTGCCCGGAAAGGCGTTTCCATGCCTGCGAGTTCCCTTGCTGCGAAGGCTCCGAGGAAGGATGTGACGGTGAAAGATGCCGACTCCTATTATTATATCTTCAATGCTGGGGAGAATAAAGGCTTTGTTGTCGTTTCAGGAAGTGACCGGACGGAGCAAATATTAGGTTATACTGACTCCGGAAACTTCGATGCCGACAGCATTCCGGATAACATGAAGGCCTGGCTGCAAGGTTATGCTGACGAGATAAGATACGTGGAGAACAATCTTGCTGATGATGAGGCGGTAGCAGGTATACAAAAGGCGCGCCATGCCGTAGCGCCCTTATTGTCGACACTTTGGAATCAAGGCTCTCCCTATAATAATCTCTGTCCTATCTACAACAACAGCGACGGCACTTCCAGCGGCAAGAGGAGTTCTACCGGATGCGTGGCTACTGCCCTCGCACAAGTGATTGGTTACTACAAATACCCTAATCAAACCGTCCTCGAAATCCCTTCTTACGCCTTCACAAGTGGTGGAAAATCCATCACGATGAGTGCTATTCCAGCAGGTACAGCGATAGATTGGGCGAACATGTCAGATACTTATTCCTCCAGTAATACCAGTGCTCAAAACAGCGCAGTGGCCAATCTGATGCTCCTTGTGGGTACTGGTTGCAAGATGGCTTATGGCTCTGCCTCTGGCTCTTGGATAGAGAAATACGGGCCAAAACTGCTTCGCGACTACCTCGGATATGATGATGCCGTACAGGCAGTATCACGCGATAAATACACTCTCGACGACTGGATAGACCTTATATATAATGAGGTGTCCAATGGAAGGCCAGTGGCTTATGAGGGATATTCATCTGCAGGCGGTCATGCCTTCGTTTTGGATGGCTATGACAGTGATGAGCTTTTCCACGTAAATTGGGGATGGGGAGGCATGGACAACGGTTATTTCCGCATCTCCGTGTTGCATCCAAGCTCCAATACGGGCATCGGAGCCAGCAACAGCAGTGATGGATATTCGATGGGACAAGAGGCTGTTATCGGCGTAAAACTGCCTGATAATGTGGATGATGGCGTGGATGAAAGTCTGCAACTGTCGCATCGGAATATCTCCATATCGGGTACTTCGATAACCACTGATTATACAAATTGGAGTGGAGGCAACGGTTCTTTCTATATGGGAATCGGCGTTGTGGGGACAGATGGCAAAATCACCATGCTGAAAAGCAGTTCCTATGCCATGTCTTTATCCAATAACTACAGCTTTTCATTGACTTACAGCGTGTCGGGATTGAGCAATGGCACTTATAAAATAGTGCCTATCAGCCGGCAAAGCACCTCTACTATCTGGCATACTTCCCTCAATCCGGATATCGAATACATAAAGGCTGTGGTGAATAATGGCAGCGTCACGCTCACCTATTGCTATAATGCCGACAGTAATCTGAAGATTTCTAACTGGAATTTCTTAGGAAATAAGGTCGCCAGTACTGAGCAAGAGGTGAAGGTAACCTTTACAAATACAGGAGGACCGAAGGAATTCAGCGGCACACTCTATTGCTTTGCAAGCACTACATCCACAAAAGGCAGTGCCACATGCAAGGCTGGCGTGACGGTAAGAGTCGATGGAAGCGATGACATCTCCTTCTTCTTTACCCCTTCAGCAGCAGGCACTTACAGCGTTTGGATTGCCTCTGATGCCTCTGGAAACAATGTCATCGGGCAAGGTACAGTAACGATAACGAGCACAAGCACGCAAGAACTGAACTTGAGCATTCCGAGCCTTGTCTTCGCAAATACGGTCAGCAGGGTGACTTATGGCAATTTCATCAAGGCGACTATCAACTTCAAAAACAATGCCACAACGGCTTTCGACGGGAATATTCTCGTGAAACTCTATCGTGGAACGGTAGGAGCAAGCAAGTATGGACTTTATACCAGCAAGACCATCCATGTGAGTGTAGCGGCAGGAGAAACGACGCCTATCGTCTGCCAGTTTGATGACCTGACTCTAAACTGCAATTACGGCTTCATCTTCTTATATACAGGTTCAAGTACGGCATCCGTCACAGGCAGTAATGCTATCCAATATGCACACTTGACAACCTTGCGCCCGGGCGTCATTTCCTATTCTTCAATGGGTGCTTTGACGGCCACTGCGCCCTCTGCTACCTTCGTTGCTGGAGATGCAGCGGCATTGGATATGCGAGGAGTTACGACCATCACGAGCATCACTCCTTCTTCCAATCCTAATGCCATTTATGTGTTAGATGACAGCGTAAGCATTCCTAAAGGGCTGGAAGGCAAGAATGTGGTGCATGGATTGGAAGCTGAAAGCATCACGCTCACGGATGGTTATCCGGTCTACTTCCCCAGTACGTTCACGGCAAAGGATATTTCCTATAGCAAAAAACTCAACCAAGGAGAGCTGGGTGTTGACTGTTGGGAAACCTTGGCCTTGCCTTTCTCTCCGCTTCTGATAACAGCGGATGGCGTAAACGTCAATCTCAAGCAAAGCAACGACGACGCTAACAACCTGGCAGTGAAGGAATTCAGCTATCTCGACAGCAATAAGAAGGTACATTTTGACTATGTTTCCACCTTGAAAGCCAACATTCCTTATGTGATGAAAGCTCAAGGGACAAGCCTTGCAGGAAAGACTCTTGTCTTCAAGACCAGTGGCGTTGAAATCACCAAATCAGTGAATGTGAAGATAGCAGCGATGACTTACGAATATAATTTCTATGGCTATACCTACGACCAAATGGAGCTGGGATTCTATCTGCTCAATGCTGCTGGCACTGCTTTCGATTATCATGCCGACAGTTATCAGATGCCGCCTTTCCGTGCCTTCTTCACCACAACGCTTGGGGATGGCGTTCGTGCTGCCTCCATTCCTATAGAAGACGCTGCCACAGGCATCAAGGGCATTTCTGCCAACAATGATGCCGAGCACGTGAGCGTCTATAATCTGAGCGGAATAGAGATAGGCAAAGCCGACATTAAAGATGGTAAAATCCAAATGCAGGCCTTGCCGAAAGGGGTCTATATCATCAATGGGAAGAAGGTGACGAAATACTAATTCTTCACCTCGAGGGTATGGTCGCCGGCAGATAACCACACGCCGACTTTGCCCTCTTTCCGTTCTGCTATCTGCTTCTCCTTCAAAGGCTTGCCGTCAACAGTTATCTTTTGGACGTTCGAAGATGGTATATAGGTGAGTGATTGACTACCTTTTGGCACCCCAACAGTCATTGTCAAACCTGCATCTGATTTCTTGAAGCCCGCCTTCACCATGCCTTTGATGGTAGGAATCGTGAGGTCGACATTCTTGAAGACCACATATTGAGGGTCGACAACAAACTTCCGATAGCCTGCCTCAATGGGCGCCACGCCCATCAAATTCTGCGCAATGACCGTCAGCGCACCACCACTCCACGCATGATTGGAAGAACCGTTCTTGAAGTTTACATCCTCACCGGTCCAGTGTTCCCATAAGGTGGGATAGTTCTTGCTTTCCACCATCGCCTTCAAACGCTTCTGCGCACGCTCCATACCTTCGGCTCCCTTACCCATCTTGAAATAAGCCTCCAAGACATATTTCTCGATATAAGGACTGCAAAACACCTGACTCTTAAGCACCTTGGCGATAGCCTCATACTTGTCAGCATCGGCAATGCCCGCAACGACTGCCAACGCCTGAGCACGTTCATCTGTAGCCCCCATATATTCAGGATAACGATAGCAATAGCCATTCCAATAGTCGTTGAAGCCTTTCTTCACGCCCGCCATGATGCGGCGATAGTTGTCGGCATCATCCTTAAAGCCCAATAAATCCGCCATGTTGGCAGCAGAATGCAAAGCCATATAATGCCATGCTGAGAAGATAAGACGGATGTCCCTGTTCTCACCCCAGTCTCCCCATGGCCAGCCTGCTGTAGGGCGATTGCTCGTAAAACCGTTGGCATCCGTGCCATAAGTGGCAAGATAACGCTTCACAGCTGGATAGAGGTCTTTGATGGTGGCCTCATCAGCCGTATTCATATAGTAGTTCCAGAAGCCATAAGTGCTCACTGCTGCCAACATCTGCGAAGGCAACTCATTGTCGTGATTGCCCGGCACCGGTGCCATGATGACGCCATTAGGGTGTTGCCAATAGCAAAGCTCATACATGCCCTTGCGCATCAGCAAGGCTGCCGAAGGCGAATAGCTATAGAAAGCCTCGCCCGTAAGCGTCACCTCATCACCCCACCACTGCGCACGCTCACGCTCAGGACAATCGGTATAAGTGTCGCGCATATTCACATAGAGCGTGTTCAGCGCCTTTTGCCAAAAGAGATTCCAGAAATCGTTGTCGCTCTTGAAAGTACCTTCGGCATAAGTGTCATAGCCTGTCTGCCGATAGGAAAGTGAGTTGACGGTGATGCCTTTCGGCAGGAAGAGCAGGATTTGCTCGCCATTCATCCATCCTAACGACTCGTATTGCTGATTGCCCTTGCGGGTGATATATTGCGCCCGCACGTTCCATGTGCCTGCAAAATGGCTGTGATTGGTCCAGATGTCGATGAGTTGGTTACCCTTCTCATCGGTGATGTCGAGGATAGGCGTTATCTGAAGGTTACCCGGCAATCGGGCTATCAGCGTATCGCGCTTCATGCCTTTATGGATTTCATAAGCCACAGGCTTCACACCATAGTCTTTGAACATCGGTGTCGGACGCTTCATGAGTTCTCCCCAAGGAGCGGCGCCCCATGCGCCCATCTCCACGGAAGCCTCAAAGCCATATTTCGCTTTGACATCGGCATTCTGCCAATTCTGCATATCCTTATTGGCATCGAAGAGCACATTCGACTCCGAAAGCCTGAAGTTGGGAATCCTTCCGCTTGCAATGCCATAAGCCGGATGCAAGCGAGAGAGCCACGAGGCATTTGTATCGAAGGCATCATTGTCGGCATCGATGATGAGCCCTGCCTTGCCACTGCTGATATGCGAGAAACTCGACTTGCCGAAATACAGCACCAACACTGACACCTTATTTCTGCCCTTGCTGAGCGCAGGCGCAAGGTCCACCTCATCATAATAGGTGGCCTGTGGTTTCGGGCCTCGCTTGAGTTCACCCTCAAAGACGACGAGCTTGCCGTTTATCCACAACCAGTATTTAGAGTCGCAAGCGATGCGCGCCATCATCTTGGCGGGCTTCTTCGTCAGCACGATATCCTTCTGAAAGGCCGTCCAAGTGCTGGTATCGTTCACATTCTTGTCATTCACCGTAATCCACTTGGCGTCCGCAGCATTTACCACGCACGAGAAGCAAGAGAGCAATAAGGCTATAAAAATCTTTTTCATGATGTTCTATTAAGTGTTTGCTTTTCAAATGCAAAGATACAAAAAATAATTGGGATTACCAAATATTTCCGTATCTTTGCAAAGAAATAAAAAGACAAATAAAATATTCAGAAAATAAGGTCGCATGATTAAAAGACTCGCAAAATACATAGCATCCCTATTTCTCTTGTTTTGCTTCTTCTTTGGAATGCTTTTTAGCTTTGACTCTCCATCCCTCAAAGATAGAATCCTATGTCTTATCGGCAACTGCATTCTTTGGATTGGATTGCTTTATCTGATATGGAAGAAAAAATAAAATGCCATATTCTTTTTCTTCGCAGTAATAAATTTTTGGGTTTTTATTTGGCAGTAATAAATAAAGTTACTATATTTGTACCAAATTTGGTACACATTTATAAAAGGAGATGAAGATTATGGCAATAGTACAAGTGACCTCAAGAGATTTCAGAAGCAGACAGAAAGACCTGTTTGACTTGGCTGATAAAGGTGAGAAAATCATCATCCGACGTGGCAAGAAGAAAGCATACACCCTTACCCCTGTGGAAGATGAGGACCTCTTCTTCACGCCCAAAATGCTGAAAAAGATAGACAAATCCCTCCAAGAAGCAAAGGATGGCAAGATAAAGACGTTTTCCTCAAAAGAGGAAGTGAATAAATATCTTGAAAATCTGTAATGTATGTACGAAATACAGTTTACCCCTATTGCAGAAGAAAGTCTAAAGAAATTCAAGAAAAATGAGCCTGCCGCCTTTAAAAAAGTGATAAAACTCATCGATGAACTCATGGAACATCCCTACATCGGTACGGGGAAGCCAGAGCCATTAGGCAGCAACAGAAGCGGACAATGGTCAAGGCGAATAACCGAAAAACACAGATTAGTCTATAAAATAGAGGATGACAGATTGATAGTGCTTATTCTCTCCATAGCAGGACACTATAACGACAAATAAGAAAGACGGATAAAGTTTTTTACGACTAATAAACCAAAATGCATAGTTTTATTTATCGCCAATAAATAAATCCACCTATTATATTATTGCTCATAAATAGGGAATATTCAAAAAAAAATCCGTATCTTTGCAGAAAGATTTTTTAAGTTGATTTCTCATGAGCAGTTTCATTCGATTTCTTAAGAACTGGACACTTCCGGCAGCCATGGTCATGGGTACCCTGCTCTACCTCATCTTCGCTTTCACGCCACCATTGGCTCCACTCGCCGACTTCTTTTCGCCCATCTGCGACCGCATATTGCCGCTCTTCATGTTCCTCATCCTCTTCGTCACTTTCTGCAAAGTCGACTTCCGCAAGCTCATTCCCGTGAGATGGCATCTGTGGGTAGGCATCCAGCAAATCGTGTTCGTCTTTATCATCGTGGCACTCGTGCTTTGGTTTCATCTCAAGGGCGACGCCCTTATCCTTATGGAAGCCATCCTCACATGCATCATCGGACCTTGCGCCGCTGCTGCGCCCGTGGTGACCGCCAAGCTGGGAGGCAATCTTGAGGAGATGACCACTTACACCTTCCTCTCCAATTTTATCACCGCGCTGCTCATCCCCATCTGCTTCCCGATGATAGACAAGGCCGCCGACATCTCTTTTATGGCCGCTTTTCTGAAGATACTCTATGAGGTCTGCGTAGTGCTCATCCTGCCTATGCTGCTTGCCTTCATCGTCAAGCATACGCTTCACCGCTTCCACCGTTGGATATGCAGCGTGAAAGACCTGTCATATTACCTCTGGGGCTGTTCGCTGATGATGGTCACAGGCACAACGGTGAAGAATATTGTGCATGCCGAAACCACTCCCATCTTTCTTTGTCTGATAGCCGCCTTAGGGCTCATTCTCTGTATCGTTCAGTTTGCCACCGGACGTTTCATCGGCCATTATTTCGACTCGACTGTGGAGGCAGGACAGGCTTTAGGGCAGAAGAACACTGCTTTTGCAATATGGATTGCTTACACCTATCTCAATCCACTTTCCTCCGTAGGACCTGGTTGCTACATTCTTTGGCAGAACATCATCAACTCCGTCGAGATTTGGATTAACCGAAAGAAAGGACTGGAGAGGACAACGTGAAAGCATAAGCCTCGAAGCCTTAAGCCTCTTCCTAACCCTCTCCAAAAGGAGAGGAAACTTAAAAGCTGAGAACTCTGAGTCCGCCGAGAGCTCTGTCTTTCCTCAAAAACTCAAGAACCCAAAAACTTAGGAACTAGATAATATTTCTTTACAAAATTACTCGAATTGAGTTTTTCTCCGATTTTTGCGATTTTTATTTTTTCAAGAAAGTCGAATTTTCTCGTCAACTTTCCCACTTGTCAATTCATTAATTTCGATGCTCCGAAAAGTGCTGTTTTCTCTTCAAAATAAAAAAATAAAAAATAGAGATATTCTTTTATCGGGCAAAACATCATTGATTACGCATTGATTAACAGTTGATTAGCAAGCAAACAGTCATTAGGAAAAAAGTAAAAAATAAAAAATAAAAATAAAAATTTAGTACCTTGCACACCGACCCAATTTTTGTTAATTCTGTTAATAGATAAAGATTAATAGTAATAATATTATGATTATTATAATATAGTTATTATAATTATTATTAAGTAATTATAATATAATATATATAATAATATTATAGTTAATATATAAAGATATTTTACCAAAAATTCACTTTTCTGCTTGTCCGTCCAAAATTCTCTTTCGAGATTCTGCCAAATAGGGCATTTTTTTATTTTTTATTTTTTATTTTTTATTTTCTGGTAAAATCGTCCATGCTTTTAAGTTTGATTTTTATTTTACAAAACAATCGATAATCGTGAAACGAGGGAAATATAATTTCTTCCTATTTTGGAAGCATGGAAAAGAAATACTGCGCTTGCATCTGACAAGCATCTCAACAAAAAGAATGGGTTTCTGCTTGTATTATCTTCGATTTTCTTTATCTTTGCATTATCATTAAAAAACACTTTATATCATGAAAAGAAAACTGCTTCTGCTTCTCGGCTGCGCCCTCACATTGTGCGCTGATGCCCAAGACACGGCAACGGGCAAGAAATATACGCCTCCCAGCGACCCGCAAGTAATCCAAAAGCTTGACGACTGGCGGAATCTGAAATTCGGCATCCTCGTGCATTGGGGCATCTACTCCGTGCCGGGCATCGTGGAATCATGGTCGCTCATGTCGATAGACCAAGACTGGATAAGCGGGCCTCGCCTCAAACGAAAGATGGACTACGACACCTACAAGAAGTGGTATTTTGCTCTTGCCGACAAGTTCAATCCCGTAAACCTCGACGCCGGCAAATGGGCGGATATGATGAGCGATGCCGGCGCAAAATATCTTATCTTCACCACCAAGCACCATGACGGATTCTGCATGTTCGGCTCCAAATACTCCGACTTCGGCATCGCGCATGGGCCTTTCGCCAAAGACCCTCGCCACGACATCGCCAAAGAGGTGTTTACGGCGGCACGCAAAAAGGGGCTATGGGTGGGTGCCTACTATTCCAAGCCCGACTGGCACAACAAAGACCTATGGAATCCCTACTTCACCACAGGCAGCACGATGGAGGCCAACTATGACACCCTGCGGCATCCCGACTGGTGGAAAAGCTATAAGACCTTCGTGAGGCATCAGATGGAAGAGCTCACGACCAACTATGGCAAGATGGACCTGATGTGGCTTGACGGCAGTAGCATGCACGTGGAGAACCTCGGCATCGACTCTGTGCTCACGGAGGCCCGCAAGCGCAGTCCCGGCATGCTGGTCATCGATCGCGGAAGATATGGGAAATGGACCAATTATTTCACGCCGGAACTGACGATACCGAAAACACAGCTCACCACTCCTTGGGAGAGTTGCATGAAACTGGGCTATTACTGGAGTTGGCGCCCTGACCAGAAATATCGGCCGGCACGTGAGGTCATCAACATTCTGACGGAAATCGTAGCCAAAGGCGGCAGCCTCGCTCTTGGAGTAGGCCCTCAACCTGACGGCGCCTTCGAGCAAGTGGTCATCGACATCCTTCATCACGTTGGGCTATGGCTGCACGACAACGGTAGAGCCATTTTCAACACCCGATGCGCCCAAATCTACAACGACGGCCACACATGGTTTACCGCCGACAAAGACGGCAAGACGCTCTATGCCATCTATGCCCTGCCCGTAGGCGACAAGTTGCCAGCAACGCTCACGTGGAAAGGCAACGTGCCCACAGGCAAGATGCGGCTGCTGGCAGGCAACAAGGCAGTGCGCTATCAAGTGGAAGGCGACGTCGTGACGGTCACCCTCCCGAAAAACCTGAAAGATGACCCTGTCTCCTTGATGTTTACGCAGAAATTAAAAACAACAGGAAATATTAGGTAGTATGAAGAAAATTGATTATATTTGCATTGACCTAAATAACGGAGCGGAAAAACATGCAAAACAAATCCGTTCTCATACCTACCTAAGCGCAAGCATAGGGTTAATATTTTAAGGCACTAATATAGAATTTAAATTGAAAATTAAAATAATATGAATATTGATTTATACAACACTTACCTTCAGAAGTATCAGACATGGGCTAAAACAAATGTTAAGAAAGTCCAAACAGAAAAAGCTGAACGAGCAGAGCTAAGTAATTTTGTTCGATCCTTTTCAGAAGATAAAATTTTGCATTTATCAGAAGAAGATTTATTTTCATTACTTTCTTCCCTATGGGCTATGCGCATGTGGGGTAATAAACAATATTATGTTTCAGGATTAATCGATTCTAATGGAATGGATCTAATTCGTCACCAATTATATAATTTACTCTATGGCAATGCTGATATTATAAAACGTTGGGATGACTTCCGTAACAAAGTAAAAGGTATTGGCCCTGCAATGATGAGCGAATTACTATGCAAAGTTTATCCAGATCAGTTCATTTTATGGAATCGCAAAGCTTTTAATGGATTCATGACCCTTGACATTCCTAAAGTTCCTAAAACAAATGTAGGTATTGATGGTAAACGGTATGCTTATTTATCTGAAGTTGGTCGTGATCTTGTTGTAAAAGCAAAAGAATTAGGATATGATATTGATAATTTAATGGCCTTAGATTATTTTATCTGGCAAGAAATGCAAGATATTCCTGAAGTTGTTACTATAGATGACAAAGCTCAAACATCTAAACTATCAGAAAAAGAAGAGAAATTCACTCACAATGAAATTCGCGACATGATCAAAGAAATAGGAAATTTTCTTGGATTCAATGCAGATATAGAAAAGAAAGTAGCTCATGGTGCTGTAGTAGATGCTGTATGGGAAGTTTTAATAGGTAATATGGGGCGCGTAATTTACGTTTTTGAAGTTCAGACTGCAGGATCTATAGATAGCCTCATTCTAAATCTGATGAAAGCAAAAACTAATAATAAAGCCGTTCAAGGCATTGTAGCAGTCAGCGACGAAAAACAACTTGAGCAAATTCGTCAAGAGGCAGCATCTCTACCAATAAAAGACGATATCCGTTATTGGAATTATAAAGAAGTCATTGAGGTTTACGACTCTTTAACCTCTGCTTTTGAATCAATTAATAAATTAGGACTAGTCCCTGATGGAATAAAATAGCATTTGGTAGTCTCAATTATTTTTTGTATCTTTGCTTTGTCTTTTAAAAATTATTGATTTCATGAAAAAAATATTTTGTATTCTCATCTTACTTGCTACCGTAATTAACATCAAAGCAGAGGATTTTACGGGTGACATCAGTTTCCTAAAACACGATTCAAAAATCGCTATAACATTCAACTATGACGGCATAAAAATCGGAGGAAAGCCAGCACGGCAATTCATCATGATTACTTACAACAAAAAGAGAGACGAGTCTTTTATCGAATCTAACTTTACCTCATTTGCTGAATATGAGGCTTATTGGAAAGACTCTGTTATGCCGAGGCTGGAGAAAATATTTATAGATAACTTTAAGGCAAGGCAGGCACAACTGAAGAAGGTTAATTCCGTGCAGATTGTTGACGAAAAAGATTGCCAATTTCTTATTAAGATTACATTAAAGCATGTTGACACCGATGGAGAGATTGATGCTGTGGCTGCTATTATGAAGAAAGCAAATGACGGCTATGATGAGCCTTGCGCTTACATCGAGCTCAATGGAAATGGGGAACATCGGAAATGGCTGGAAGATAAAATGCAAAAGGCTTTTAAAAATATGAGCAAAGATTTATGCACGGAAATAGACAAGCACATGACTGAATAATCAAATCAGAGGGAGCAAACATTTGGGAGTCTCAAATCTTTTTTGTATCTTTGCACTATCATTAAAAACTACTGGTTATCATGAAAACTTGCTTTAAATATATCCTCCTTGTCTTCACCCTGCTGCTGCCCTTGAATGCGGCGAGAGCCATCAAAATAGTGCATGGACCTTACTTGCAGAATGTCAGCGAAACGGAAGCTACTATCGTATGGATTGCCGACTCCCTTTCGACAGGATGGGTGGAGCTTATTCCTGACGACGGCAGCAACGTGTATCTGAAGGAACGCCCTCGTTTCTATGACACCCATATCGGCATCAAGACAACGGCACGCATCCATTCCGTGAAACTCACGGGACTGAAGCCTGGCACCACCTACCGCTATCGCATCTTTGCTCAAGAAGTGCTGTCGCATAAAGGCATCCACGTGCATTATGGCGACGTGGCTGCGGCAAGTGCTTTCATGACGGAACTGCCACACTTCACCACGCTCGACACTCGCAAGAAGGAGACGTCTTTCCTCGTGGTGAACGATATTCATGAGCGTAATGAGGTACTCACAAAGTTGCTCGAGATAGGAGATGTGAAGTCAAAGGACATCGTGTTCTTCAATGGCGACATGCTCTCGCTCTTCGACAAGGAAGCAAAGTTCTTCGACGGTTTCATGGATACTGCCGTGAAGACGTTTGCCATCGAGAAGCCTCTCTATTATGTAAGAGGCAACCATGAGACGCGAGGAGAGATGGCCGACCAATTCCACAACTATGTGTGTCCTCGTGAGCCTCATCTCTACTTCACATTGCAAGAAGGGCCGGTGTTCTTCATCTGCCTTGATACCGGTGAGGACAAGCCCGACAACGACTGGGAATATGCCGGCATCACCGATTATGACAACTATCGCAGCGAGCAAGCCCTGTGGCTGCAACAGGTCATCAGCTCGAAGGAATACAAGCAGGCGAAATTCCATATAGTGCTTGGCCATATCCCACCCTTTGACAACACGGAGACAGTATGGCATGGCACGCAGGAAGTGAAGGACAAGTTCGTGCCTATCCTCAATAAAGCCGACATCGACCTGATGATTTGCGGTCACACCCATGAGTTCGGATTCACGGATTCCCTCGCAGGATGCAAGTTCCCTATCGTCATCAACTCCAACAACGGCGTACTTACAGGCACCGTAAACGGCAACAATCTTAACATCAAAGTGCAGGAGGCTGACGGCAAAGTGAGCATGGAGAAGACTTTCACGGCAAAATAATAAGTAATAAAAAGTTTGCATATCTCGAAAATTATCACTACCTTTGCACCCGAATAACATCAGAGCGACTTTTTGAAAACGTTATCAACTCCGTCTTTTTTCTCAAAAAAGGATAACGCGCAATAAATTTCCACTTTAAGTTATAACGCCTGTAATCCCGTCATCAAGTGCGGCGGTATTAGAGCCTATTAGGTTGTCGTACCTCCCGAAGGATATGAAGACACGACCGATTATCAGGCACAGGATAAAGCTATAGGGCCGGCGATGGCCCCATGAATTAAAATTATTATTAATGACATTTAAGGAATTAAACATCTCAGAGCCGGTATTGAAGGCTCTCAACGACAAAGGATATAGCACTCCAACCCCTATTCAGCAGCAGGCCATTCCTGTAGCAAGCAAGGGACAAGACATTCTCGGGATAGCACAGACAGGTACAGGAAAGACAGCGGCATTCGCCATTCCTATCATAGAGCAACTGAAAAGACAGCCCCAAAGCAAGGGCAACCGTAAAATCAAAGCGCTCATACTGACTCCAACACGCGAGTTGGCCATACAGATAGAAGAGTCTTTCGCTGACTATGGCAAATATACGCCTCTGCGGCACGCCGTCATCTTCGGTGGTGTCAATCAGGCAAAACAGGTGCAGCAAATCCGTCAGGGCATTGACATCCTCATAGCCACTCCCGGAAGATTGCTCGACCTGATAGGACAAGGCATCATCCGACTCGACGGCATCTGCCATTTCGTGCTCGATGAGGCCGACCGCATGCTCGACATGGGTTTCATCCACGACATCCGCAGAATCCTGCCCATGTTGCCTGAAAAGAAGCAGACAATGCTCTTCTCTGCCACCATGCCCGCTGAGATTACGACCATCTCCAAGAAACTGCTCCACACTCCGGTAAGGATAGAAATCACTCCGGTAGCATCAGTAGTGGATACCATCGAGCAGAATGTATGTTATGTGGAGAAGCCTGAGAAGATGAACACCCTCGTGAGAATCCTCAATGAGGAGGAACGGGAACGCGTGTTGATATTCTCTCGCACCAAACATGGGGCTGACAAGATTGCACGCATCTTGAATAAGAACCACATTCTCTGTGCAGCCATCCATGGAAACAAGTCGCAGAATGCCCGTCAGAAGGCTCTGAGCGACTTCAAATCAGGAAAGACAATGGTCATCGTGGCAACGGATATTGCCGCACGTGGCATCGATATACAGGACTTGGGCGTCGTCATCAACTATGACCTGCCGGATGTTGCAGAAACCTATGTCCACCGCATCGGACGTACAGGTAGGGCTGGCAATAGCGGCGTAGCCTTCTCTTTCTGCTCACAGGAAGAGCATCCCATGCTCAGAAGCATACAGAAACTCACCGGAAAGAAGTTAAGACCTATGGCAGTTCCTGCTTAATCATATAAATCTAAATAAATGGCAAACAGAATTTCATCAAACAAGAAAGAAAGAGAAAAAATCAAACAACAGAAGCGCTTGGAAAAACAGAAGCAAAAGGAAGAGCGCAAAAGCCAAGGCAGCAGTTCCTTTGAGGACATGATTGCCTATGTGGACGAATACGGAAGACTGTCCTCCACACCTCCTGAAGAGCCGGCAGAAGTCATCAACGTGGAAGATGTGCAAATCTCAACCCCCAAGAAGGTAGAAGAGGAGATTGTACGTCAGACCGGAAAAGTGGACTTCTTCAATCCTTCCAAAGGCTTCGGCTTCATCAAAGACGGTAATGGAAACAAGTTTTTCTTCCACATCTCCAATGCTCCTGAGAACATCGGCGAAGGCGACAATGTGGAGTTCGACAGCGAAGAGAATGCCCGTGGCATGGATGCCGTGAACATCACTATCGTCACAAAGTAACACTTGAAGGCGTCATCTTGATTTGCAGAGGGAAAACTGCGCCTAAACGAAAACCATGAAACTTGCTTGGATAACCAGGCAAGAGCAACTTGTTCAAGGTCAGAAAAAAATGCATTTGCAATAACTTCTGATAACGAAAATAAGCCAGATTTAACTAAGAAAACTGCAGAGTATATAAATATTTTTATTTACTTTGCAGCAGTTTCATTCTTAGGGGAGAAGAATGCTGACAAATCAATAGGCTTCATACAGTGCCCTCTGAAGGAATGAACTATGGAGACATAGCGCCAGGACAGGTAATGCGCGTTCAGAAACATCTTAAGCTTAACACGAAGAAAAGAGATGAGGAACATGGCTCTAAAGAGATTGTTAAACTAATAACTAACAAGGAATTCGATGCGGCCTGCATTATCCGCTTGAATTCATCAATAAAAAAGTCATGAAAAAGAACCGGTATTTTCTCAACATTCTCACGATAGTGATGGTGTTGTTCCTTTTTAGTTGTGGAAAAAAGGAAGTAAAAGTTGATAACAATGCCGACAAAATGGCTAGAGATTCCGTTGAACAGCAACTCACGCAACTCAATTCGTTCTTGGATGTCGTCTCTGCAAGCATGGACAGCATCTCTTCTTCTCAGGGATTCATCTTCAAAGGCAGTGGCGATAATGGCGTAGTTTCCTCTAAAGAGCAGATAAAGCGAAACATAGCATTATTCAAAAATATCCTCAACAGACAACAGACTCGTATCAACGAACTTGAGAAATCTTTGGGGGACAAAAACGATGCACGCTCCAAGAAATTGAGGTCTATCATTGAAAGTCTCAACAAGCAAATCGAGGAAAAGAACGTCATGATTGAGGACCTCAAGAAACAACTGAATGAAAAAGATGTCAACATCGCAGCATTGAAAACCCATGCGGCTGAACAAGACGAAAACATATCAAGTCTTAATCAGAAAAGCCAGCAGCAGGAAGAGGCTATGACACAGCAAACCAATCTGATGAATGAGGCTTATGTGAAGGTAGCAACAAAGAAAGAACTGACTAGCGAAGGCCTTCTTGTAAGCAACGGAGGACTGTTTTCAAAGAAGAGACTTGACATCTCCAAATTCAACAACAGCAATTTCAAGACAGTGGATATGCGGACTTTCCGCACGCTGAAAATCAACGGGAAGAATCCGAAAATACTTACTCAGATTCCATTATCTTCCTATAAACTGCAACCAAATGGAGACGGAACTTCCACGCTTACGGTGGTAAATGCTACAACGTTCTGGAGTGTCAGCAAGTATTTGGTCATCAGAAGTGACTGATAAGGGAAATCTTTCCTTATATTGACCTGATGAAAAAGGATTCTTGATAAGCGCAAAACATCAGTCAATAACTATCATAAAAGCCCGTCGGCACAATGCTGACGGGCTTTTATTAAAACAAGGGCTTCGCAACAAGGTCATTGCTAAGAATCCTAAAACCATCACGAAATGACACCTTTGCTATAACACTTACGCTTGAGGGCTATTATAAGGCGTCACCTTGATTTGTGGAAGGTCTTTCTGGGTCTTCACATCAACCTCTATTGTGACCGTTTTCTCAGCATGAGGCAACAGTGAGAAGAAATTATCCGAGCAGAAAGCAGGAACAATCACGGTACCTTGAGCATCCTGCAACTGTATTTGATTGAACAAAGCAATGTGCGAAGAGGTATTCTTGACCTTCAAAGAGACACGATAAACACCCTCCTTTAGCTCTACTTTCTTACTTATCTGCAAAGTTGCCGACGGCAGTTTATCTATGTCCTCAAAGCCCGAAGTACAAGGTCCTGTGACCGTATTCTTGCCTTGATAGCTATCGGTAGAACGCCAATAGAAATTCTCTGAAACCACGTTTCCTTTCGCATCTTTCAACACAAGGTTGATGAAATGCATCTTGGTGATATCTTTCGGGAAATCAATCTTCATCACATCATTGGCAACACCATCTGCTGCCACATCCGTCTGCACGCTCTTTTCCCAACATTTCTGACTGTTGAAATCATACACCTGCGCAATGACCTGACAATGAGGATAAGCCTGCAGATAATCATTTGCTACTGACACCGTATTCTTCAAGTAGTCAAACTGCACATGCAAGGGTTCCAAAGAGTGCATGGTATGATAAAGCGAGGCTGTCGGACGCAAGGTCCAATCCCACATACGGGCACACACTTGAGGGTTAGGACAGTTGTGATACCAGAAGAGAAGACCTGAGCAGAATCGGTCTCCATAGCCTAACTTATTGTAGTTCCACACTTCCCAAATGCTCTTTGAATTGATGGCACCCACGAGTTGCCCTTTCCGAGCATAGTCTTCGATAGACTTAGGCTCACCATATTGCCGTATCATGGCATCATAGAGCGTTGTCATCAAATGAAAACCATTGCCATCCAAGTAATCCCATGCCGCCTTATTAATGGGCCAAAGGTCCTCTTGAGGCATCATTTGGCGCAGAGTTTCCACCAAAGGCAAGGTCGGCGCACCATATTCAGGATTGAAACCATCCACCCTACTGCCTCGCTCGCTAGCCTCATTAGCATAATGCCGCATCGGATTCACCTGCTTGTAAGGGCTTCCATCATGCACGCCATCACACTCTGACTGTATCTGAAATGGTCTTGTGCCATCCACACGCTCGAGAAGTTCATGCGTTCCACTGACCTCACTGCCTTCATTCGATGCCACATAAAAGGCCAAAGAAGGGTGATTGCGCAGGCGTTTCACGGTGGATTCCACATTATTGAAATAGCAGTCTTCATCTTGAGGATGACGGGTATCTCCGGTCATCCAAAACTCTTGCCATATCAGAATGCCATATTCATCACATAAATCATAAAACAAGTCCGACTCTGCAATGCCTCCTCCCCATAATCGCAACAGGTTGATGCCCGACTGATGGGTGTATCTGAGCTCGGTGCGCATGCGTTCCTCATCGGTGCGTTGCATAGCTTCAGGAAGCCAATTAGAGCCTCTGATGAAGGTTTTATGCCCATTAATGATGAAGAGTTTGGAACTGTCGGGCGTCTCTTGCGTGGTGACAACTTCACGGATACCAAAGCGCGTGGAGAGAGAATCGCATTCGAGGCCCTCCACAGAGGCTGTCAACTTGAGCCTGTAAAGGTTTTGCGGGCCTTTGTTGATAGGCCACCAGAGCCTCGGATGGTCAATTATCAGTTGTTGAAAATCCGTTGGAAGGAAGGTCACCGTTTGATGACCGCCACGTGGCAGACTGACGGTCTTGCTGAACGTGATGCCTGTGCCTTCGATTTCTCCTTTTATCAAGCAATCCACAGGTTGATTGGAGATTGAAGGATTGACCACTTCCACCGTCACTGTCTCATAAGCCTTGTCATAATCAGGATGTTCCAATCGGCTTTTGATGAATGGATTTCGCAAGGCTACAGCACCCGTTGAATAGATGTTGATGTCGCGCCAGATGCCCGTATTTCGGTCTCTGATGCCGTCAGGATACGTGAAATCCCATCCTGTAGTCATCAGTTGCGTGGTATTCAAGCCGATATCTCCATTGCCTCCATTCCGATATTCGCCTTTTGAGCCCCAATCTTTCGGCTTGCAAGTGCCGGGCATATCCACGGGAAAAACCAGTATGGCAAGGGCATTGCGCTCACCTATCTTCACATAATCAGTGATGTCGACGTCGCTTTGCAGAAACATTCCTTTGGTCGTAAGCACGAGATTGCCATTCAACCAGAACTCTGCGCGATAGTTCACTCCTTGCGGTTGCAGCCATATCCGCTGACCTTTCATCGATTGAGGGAGCGTAAACGAAGTGCGAAACCAATAGGTATAGAAGTCTCTTCCGGCAACGGAAATGTCGGGAATCTTATGCTCTGACAACTTATTATTCGTGCCATAATAAGGGTCGGGATATTCTCCATTGGCCACCATAGAGGTAAGCACGGTGCCGGGCACTATCGCCCCTTGCCATTGAGAGTCGTCATAATCAGCAAGCGACAACTTTTCAGGCGCTTCTGAGAGTCCGCTGGCGCGATGCATCTTCCATGCATATTCGCCATGATGGCTCATTTGCGAGCGCAAGGTGATGACGTTTCTTGCTCCCATAGGGCAAGCAATGAGGAGGAGCAAGAGAACGATTACGGTCATACTCTTTTTTCCGAAAGTCGGTGATAGGTTCTTCTTTTCCATGAGTAATTAAGTTTAAGTGTCACTGAAACGCAAGGTACAAAGACTGATTTAGCCTCCTTATGGATATGGCAACAAAAATACAAATAAATTCTGAAATTCCTTCTTTCCATGAAGAAATTTTTTTCCATAGATGGCTAAATCTTATTGCCGACAGATTAGACATCGAACCTTCACTTTGTAAAAGACGATTGTTTACCCTGTAAAAGGTCGTTAATTACCTTGTAAAAGATGGCTTTTTACAAGGTAAAAGGCTATTGTTTACATCATAGGAGATAATCTCCTGATTTTCAGCGAAATACAAATAGCACCAAAACAAAAAGAGAGATAGCCTGAAAAGGCTATCCCTCTCCCTACGTAATTATTGTCTAACCTAAATTTTATGGTCACTATTTCAGTTCGAAAGAGGCTTTCAAAGGCAGATTATCAGAAGCGTTGCCCACCAAAGCGGTGAAGCTTCCGGGCTCTGACTTCCATGCCTTGCCCTGCTCATCATAGAAACTCAGCGCGGAATTGTCAATGGCTATCTTCACATCAGCACTCTCGCCAGCCTTCAGAAATATCTTCTGAAAACCTTTCAGTTCCTTGTAAGGCCTGTCCACAGATGCCTTGTCATCATGGATGTATAGCTGCACGGTTTCAGCACCATCGCATTTCCCGGTATTCTTGACATTCACCGTAAACTCTATCTTGCCTGTTGAGGTCATATTCTTTGATGACAAGCGCAGATTGGAGAGCTTGAAAGCCGTATAACTAAGTCCATGGCCGAAGGCAAACAACGGGTGCGTATGCTCCTTATCCACCCAGCGATAGCCCACATAGATACCTTCCTTATACTCCTCATCGATTATCTTGTGGTCAGCCCGCCATACGCCAGGATAAGTATTGAGGCGATGAGCAGGCACATCATTGAGGACTGCCGGCCAAGTGAAAGGCAGTTTGCCCGATGGATTGACATCTCCCGAGAGGACTGCAGCAAGCGCCGTGCCAGCCTCAGAGCCTATAAACCAACCCTGAACGACTGCCGGAACCTTTGGAAGCCAAGGCATTGCTACGGCATTTCCAGAGATATTGACATACACGAAGTTCTTGTTTGCTTTCGCAAGAGCCTCTATCACCTTATCCTGGTCATAAGGCAACGAGTATGACTTACGGTCATGACCCTCGCAATCTTGATAATCGCTCTTGTTAAGACCTCCAAAGAAGATGACATAATCAGCCTCTTTTGCCTTCGCAACAGCATCTTGGATGAGTTGTGCAGACGTACGGTTATCAGCCAGATTCTGACCTGTTGTGACGCCATTATAATTGCCCGTGGTGTCACCCACATAGCCACGCTCGAATGAAACGTTAGCAAACCTTGCCTTGATGCCTGCCAAAGGCGAAATCTCATGCTGTACTTTCAAAGAGGAACTACCACCTCCCACGGTCATCATCTTGATGGCATCCTCGCCAACCACGAGGATTTTAGTCGCCTTATCAGCCTTTACAGGCAACACATTTCCTTCATTTTTCAGCAGTACGATGCCGTTTTCAGCAATCTTGCGGGCAGCCTCATAATGAGCATCCGAGCAAAGAAAACCCTGCGGACGATTAGGATTCATCGTCGTGCGATAATAAAGACGCAACACTCGGCGCACCTTCTCGTCAAGACTCTGCATGCTATACTTGCCCTCCTTGATACCTTTCAGGTAAGGATTAGCCAGATAATAAGCATCGTAAGCATTCGACAAGCCCGAATAAAGGCCATCCGTGCCCGTACCAAACTCCATGTCGAGCCCATTCTTCACGGCCTCATCAGTGTCGTGAGTACCTCCCCAATCGGAGACAACAACGCCGTCAAACTTCCAATCTTTCTTCAGAATGTCGTTCAGCAACCATTGATTATGGCAATTATGCTCATTCCGATAGAGGTTATAAGCCCCCATCACAGCCCATGCTTTGCCCTCAGTTACGGCAGCTTTAAAGGCCGGAAGGTAAATCTCATGCAAGGCCCTGTCGGAAATAATGACGTTCACCTGCTGGCGATTTTCCTCATCATTATTCATCGCAAAATGCTTTACACAAGCAGAAACGCCTTTCGACTGAAGGCCCTGAATGTAAGGTACGGCAATGTTGGAACTCAAATAAGGGTCTTCACCCATATACTCGAAGTTGCGGCCATTAAGAGGCGTGCGATAGATATTGACTCCCGGAGCGAGAATCATATCCTTTTTACGATACCGGGCTTCTTCTCCAAGGCTCTCGCCATATAGTCTTGCCATGTCTGGACTCCATGAAGCAGCCAGACAAGTAAGTGCCGGAAAGGCGATGCAAGAGTCATTGCTCTGCCCTGCTTGTTCCCATTCGTCCCAAAGGACATCAGGGCGGACACCGTGAGGGCCATCATCTGTCCAGAAATCCGGAAAGCCTAAGCGAGGAACACCTGCAGAAGAGAACTTGCTCTGAGCGTGTATAACCCTGATTTTCTCATTCAAAGTCATTCGCTGGAGCGCATCCTCCACCCGCTGCTCGACAGGTTTTGAGTTGTCGAGATATACGGGCAGAGATTGTGCTTTTACGTTAATGGCTATTGTCGCCATTATCATGACAGAAATAACGGACTTTTTCATTCCTTTTCTGTTTTCATTTTTTATTTCTTCGTTACCGTCAGAACACCATTGTCACAACCAGCGGTTAAGTTGACTGTAAAGACATAAGTATCGCCATCTGTCAAGGTCTGCCCGTCTTTGAGATAGATATTACCATTGTCATGACCGCCAGAGCCTGTTCCAATGCCGAATACCGTGCTTGTTGTAGTCAGATAATGACTGCCGGCAGTACCCTTGAATTCAGTGCCCCAGCCTGCTTGTCCGAAGAACTTGAAATCAATCTTGGTTGCCCGGAGTTGCTTGCCAACGGTGAAGGTCACCTGATATACCTTATCTTTAATACGAGCCAGACATAGAGCGTGGTCAGTATCAGTCCACCAACTTTGTCCTTGTACTTGGGCATAAGTCGGTTTTCCAAAGCAGTCGCCACCAATTATCCACAAAGCACCCGTGCCATCATCGGCAAGTGAAGCTGTCTTATCTTTATCCTTCATAGCCCATATCTTGAAACCTTTATGGGCAAAATCAGCCTTTATCGTATAAATACCATCCACTCCATTGAAGGTGTAAGTCCCATTGCTGTTCTTTGTGAAATAGTCAGGATCATAATACCAATCAGAAGTTGAGAGAGCATCATCACCCGTGAAGGTATAATAATGGCCTTGAATCAAATCACCAACATAAGTAGGAGCAGCACTTGTCAGAGTAATCTCCAATGGTAATGTAGGATCATAAATAGGTGTATAGGCATAAGTAAGCGTATTGAAAGTCACTTCAAAAGTGCCTGATTTCTGGTTTACAAAAGATATATAATCCGTTACACCCTGTGTGATAGCCTCGTTCCCCTGGCCGAAAGTGATTTCATTTCCATTACTTCCTTGAGCAGGTGCAACGACATATCCCTTAAAAGTCTTGGTGGATGAAGTCACCATTCCTTTGAAAAGATAAGGATTAGTGGCGTCAGGTATAAGCGTATAAACCGTATTATCGCTGGCAACCAGTTTCAAAGAACTGTAATGAGGACGAGTGAGAGCAATCTCGCAGGTCGTCTCTGTCTTTGTCATGTGCGTATTCTGCAATGTCAACTTTATTTGAGCCTTGCCATCAGGTACGTTCTTATAATAAGGAATATACAGACGCACCGCATAATCGCCATCGGTCTTGGTACGCAAAGTGACATTCTCAACTTGCTCTTCACCATACATCAGCGAAGCCTTGAGCGTAGAGAGTGGAATTCCAGACCCATCTTTACAAGAGACATTTATCGTCACACTATCACCGAATTGTGCTGGTGAAATATCGCCAACAGTTAGAATCGGATTCCCTTCATCTACACTATCATCATTACTGCAAGAACCTAAAAACGGAAGCAGCAACAACAAACATAATATATATTTGATATTCTTCATTTTTTCAGCTTTATAGGTTATTTTTTCCATCTGCATGATACAATGCTATTTGCAGGAACCTTCACGCCAAAGTAGTTAGTTCCATCACTGAGCGTTATCTTTAAGTCTTCATCACCCTTATTGAGCAATACGGCTGCATAAGTACCATCAGGATTGAGATACTCACTATGAATGAGGTTTGCTTTATCAGGAGTTCTGGATTCACCTATGCGCACTGCACCCGGCTTCACCACACTTGACATATGAGTGATGATAAAATAATGAGAATTATATGACAAGCCTGAGTAATTGGTTTGATCAATATCTACAGCTCCATATTGGCTGCTACTGCCAAGAGTAGGACCTGTCTTCTTGTCAAGCATCAAGTTCCATACCAAGACAGCTTTGCAATACTTATTTACGGTGCCAAGAACGATGTTATTCATGTCAGACAATAGTCTTTTACTGAGATTGCGGCCATCGTTCCATGAGCCAAGAGCGGTCTCAGAAAACATAAGTGATTTCGTAGGTGCCTTGCTGGCAATATCACTGAGTTCCGAGTTACTGCCACCATAATCATGGTAGGCTGCACCCACAACAAGTTCTGAACCTTCATAATTATCACCGAGGGCTGCATACAACTTTACAGGGTAATCTTCTTCCTGAGCAATTCCGCTATAGTCATAATTATGGTCATATACATAGATTTTCGTGGTGATGCCATTGCCTTTGAATTCTCCAGCCATAGCCTTAACCAATGGAGCTTCTTCCTCCCAAGGGATATAAGTGGAAGCTACATTCCCCTTATTAAGTGGCTCATTCTGTGGAGAAACAGCATAGATATTGATTCCCTGTTGCTTCATTGCCTGTACGAACTTTACGAAATACTGAGCATAAGTATCATAAAGAGCAGGATTGATATGTCCATCGGTCCAAGAATCGTAAGGAGTCAACGTCTTCAAATCTTTCACCTTTATCCATTTTGGACAAGTCCAAGGAGCTGCGATGATTTTCAAGTCGGGATTGATAGCAAGGATTTCCTTGAGTACAGGGATTACATAGTTAATCTCATCACTCTGAAGAGCGAAATTCTCAATGCCTTCTTTATCGCAAAGAGTATATTTCGTACTAGAGAAATCACAGCATCCTATTGAAATACGCGCATAACTGACTCCATAACCTTCAGTTGGAGAATAAGTGCGTTTCAGGAAAGCCGTACGGTCAGTCTGCGACATTTTAAGCAGATTATAACATGAAGAATAAGTAAGGGCAAAGCCGAAGCCATCCATCGTTTGATATTTCACGGATGGATCAATCTGCAAGGTCGTAGGAGCCATGTTCGTGCCCGTCTTTACCGTATCCGTACTTTCCTCAAGAGCATACAGTCCGTCAGCAGTAGTCGTGAAAACCTTTACCTGACTATTAGAAGGTACGGGATTAGGTATTACAGGCTCAGCAACGGAATTATCTATGTCAATCGTCGAACTACTGCATGCAGTCAGTGAGAAAAAGACACTGATGCAAAGTATGACTAATGTGTTTGTTTTTTTCATTTTTTATAATATATTTGATTAATATCCTGGATTTTGAATCAGATTTGTATTTTCATCAAGTGCTGTCTGTGGAATAGGCAGCAGATAGGAGTTCTCATCAAACTGTTTCTTCTGCGCCAAACGCCCACTGTCGCGCTTATCCAATCCGTTAAGATACTCTTCAACCTTTCCATTGCGGACAAGGTCAAACCAACGTTCTCCCTCTAATGCCAATTCAAGTCGGCGCTCATGCAACACAGCCTCAATCATGGCATCTTTACTTGATGTCTTGTCAGAAGTTAAGTTAGCAAGTTTTGCACGATGACGAATAATGTTTACAAGTTCTGCAGCTTTAGCCAGATTACCTTGATAAGCATAAGCCTCAGCCTCAATGAGGATGATGTCTGCCAAACGAAGCTTGTATTCGTTATTATATCCAGAACGCAGCTTATACATGAAAGCATAATGGGTGGATGGATAATAATTACTCCATTTGCAAGCATAGTAAACTACGGTTTCTTTCAAACGTGTCGTATCACCTTCCTTTGTAAAATCATTAATAAGGTCACGTGATGGTGTTATCCATTTAGCCCAACTGAAATAATAATCATAATCTTCCAGACAACGCCCATACATCCAGGATTCCCAATTGGAACTTCCTGCATTCCAGTGTGCCTCCAATATTCCTTCAGAGGTATTTCTCTTGACGCAATCCTTCTTATCAGAATCATATCCCCACAAGGTAGAAAAATCATCCTCCAGGGCCAAACCACTAGTAGCACGCACTTTGTCAGCATACTCAATCACTTTATTATAATCCTGAAGAGGCTTCTCTGCATACACCTTTGCAAGCAATGCCTGTGCTACCGTCTTCGTCATCAATGTTCTGTCAGATGACTTAAAATCAGGAGCATACTGTTCAGCATCTGTCAAATCAGCTACAATCTGCTTGTAACAGTCTTCTTGTGAACTGCGAGGAGGATAATACGTCGGATATACCTCATCGATATTGGAAGAAGTAATTGTTTTGGCAATCGAAGTGATTACAGGGAATGAACCCCATAGACGTGCCATAACAAACATTTGGATAGCACGGAATATCTCTCCCTGAGCTTTATACAAATGATACTCACTATCTGAGATAGTACCTTTATTCTTAAGTTGCTCAGAACCGTTGATGAGTACATTCGCTTGAGCGATATCCTCAAGATATCTTGACCAGTCACGGCTTAAAACAGAGTTACTAGCATCGATAGAATTAGTCTCGTAAGGTACTACTTCAGCACCTGTAGTACCTGCATAAGCATTATCTGAATGAGTTTCTCCAATGAGCAGATAGTCAAGGTGAGAATGCTCCTGACGATTACGGAAAAGCTGATATAAGTTAGTAAGCTGGTTTTCTGCGGCAGCCTTGTCTTTAAGCACTGCCGTTGTCGTATCAGTCTGCGAGCCCTCGGTAAGTTCTGTTGGTGTAGAGATTGGCTCTTGATTGAGAGAACATCCTACCAACGTAGAAGCGATGGCTGTAGCGAAAATATATAATTGTAGTTTTTTCATTGTTTCTTTATTTTAGAATTCTACCTTTAATCCGAAAACGAAAGAACGACTTAATGGATAAGTACCATAATCGAGTCCTTGAACAGCTCCGCTATCTCCATATTGATTGACTTCAGGATCCATACCAGAATACTTTGTCCAAGTAATCAAATTTGTAGCGGACAGATAAGGTTGTAAGCGAGTTAAACCTATATTATGAATGTATTTTTGAGGAACATCATAAGAAAGCGTCACATTCTTGACACGCAGATAACTTCCATCTTCTATGAAATAAGAAGAATTGCGGATATCAAATTTTGCACGTGGAACAGAAGTAATCTGACCTGGTATACGCCAACGCCCGAGAACTTTAGTAGTCTGATTCTTACCATCATACATACCTTCTGTCTCCATACGTGACACATTATAAATATCATTGCCATAACTTCCTTGAAGAAGAATGTTCAAATTAAAGTTATGCCAAGTGAAATTATTCGTCAAACCGAAAGTAAAATCTGGATTAGGATCACCAATATAGGTTCTGTCGGATGAAGAAACAACTCCATCACCTGTTACATCACGATAGATCATATCACCAGTCTCAGGATCCACTCCATCAGCTATATATCCCCAGAAAGAACCAAGAGGTTTGCCCGGAGTATTACGCACAACATACTCATTAACATTATTGGCAGTCATAGCATTGTAGTAAACTTGCGTCAAGCGAAGGCTTTCCAACTTATTCTTGTTGAATGAGATGTTAAAATCAGTATCCCAATTGAATTTCCCTGTTAGATTGTATGACTTAACCGTAAATTCCCAACCTTTATTGATCATCGTTCCACCGTTGTAAGTCAGATCACGTGCTGCTGCACTTCCTGCAGGCAAGGTGATATTCATCAACATGTCGGATGTCCGTTTGTAATAATAGTCAGCGTAAAATATCAATCTGTTATTAAACAAAGTAGCATCAAGACCAATATCAGTCTGAGAAGTTGTTTCCCAAGTCAACTCAGGGTTACTGAGTGAACTCTGAGTACGTGTAGGTACGGCATTGGCATCATAACCTTCACCAAACCACTGCTGGCGGTTAATGGAATAAGAAGCAAGATAACTGTAATCACCGAGGCCGCTTTGATTACCTGTTTGTCCCCAACCTCCACGTAACTTCAAGTCATTAATCCATTTGACATTCTTCATGAATTTCTCATTACTGATACGCCATGCTGCAGAGAATGATGGGAAATATCCCCAACGATGACCAGGAGCAAGTTTAGAGCTACCATCAGCACGTAAATTGGCTGTTACCATATAGGTACTATTCCAATTATATTGCAAACGGCCAAAGAATGAAAGAATTGACCAATCGGCTGCAGAGCTACCTGTTCCTGTCCAAGAAATCTTATTGGCTGCATTCAATGTCTTGATATCAGAGTCTGCATAATTAGAGCCATTGATGTAGTTCTGACTCCATTTACTTTCAGTCCATGAGGAACCTGCCATGACATCAAAACCATGATAACCGAAGTTTTTCTTCCAATTTACCACATTATCAAATACCCATAGACTGCTTATGGATCTACCATCATAGCCTGTACCATAATTATCCCTACCATTGGTAGTCTCATAAGGGTCAAGGAAATTTGTCGTTGTATTCTGAGTGCGGTCAAAAGTCAAAGTTGACGTGTAATTGAGTTCAGGCATCAGTTTAAATAAAGCTTTGCCTGTAGCAAGAATCCTATTATTGGCTGACTTATTGTCTTTTGTTCTCGACAAGTTCTCTGCTGGGCTCGTGATATTTACACCATAAAAGTTATTATAATACTGAGTAGGATTTTCCGGATCCCAAACAGGAGCATAAGTAGGTGTGTTGATAATTGACGTGATAACACCACCACGATTAGAACCGGTACCAGAGATAATACCCGTACCTTTATAAGTATAGTCTGAATAAGCTAGACTCATGCTTAAATTCAGCCAAGGCCTAATGTCATTATCGATATCTGCACGGATGTTATAACGCTTATAGTTTGACATCTTCAATACACCGTTTTCACCAGTAAATCCACCGGAAATGAAATAGCGAAGCTTATCTGTTCCATTGGTTATTGAAAGCTGATAATCCTGTACATTTCCCGTACGGAACACTTCGTCTTTCCAATCAGTGCGGTCTTTCAAGTTATCCGGCAACTTCACCATTCCTATCTCATCCATAAGTTCCTTATACTGAGAAGCATTCAACGGATCCTGATTGTCACGCACAACATTAAATGCATAGTGGGCATTCAACGAGATTTTGGCCACGCCTGCCTTACCTTGCTTAGTCGTAATGATAACGACACCATTGGCAGCTCTCGAACCATAAATAGCTGCTGAAGAGGCATCCTTGAGTACCTGGATTCCATCAATGTCATCAGCTGACAAATAGTCAATGTTTGTCATAGGAATACCATCAACAACATAGAGAGGGGCATTACTTCCGTTTAATGAAGTGGTACCACGGACACGTACTGTCGGAGCAGAACCAGGCTCGCCATTAGCTTGCGATATCTGAATACCGGCAGCCTTGCCTTGAATGCCTTGAACTGCTGAAACGATAGGACGAGAATCCAAATCTTTTGTAGATACAGATGATACAGCAGTGGTGACGTCTTTACGTTTTACTGAACCATAGCCAATGGCTACGACTTCTGTCAACATATTGGCTTCATCTTCCATGACAATCTTCAGACCATCATGTGCTTTCACCTCTTTTGTCTTAAAACCGATATAAGAAATACGGAGAGTAGCGTTTTCATTTGTTTTGATAACGAAATGTCCGTCAATATCGGTTATGACCCCATTTGTAGTACCTTTCTCAAGAACTGTCGCTCCGATAATAGGTTGATTGTTGCTGTCAATGATATCACCAGCGATATTCACCTTTTGGGCGAACGTCGGCGTGGCGAATATCAGTACGAAGGCTGACAACAGACTAAGTAGTAAAAGTTTTTTCTTCATATGATAAAAGTTAGTTAATAGATAGAATAGATATTCGATTTCTTTTGCAAATGTACAATTTATTTATATAGATTAAAAGTCGAAGTGTTGTTTTGGTGGTAAATTGAAGAGGTCTATTTTTGATAACTTTCTATGTTTCAACGCTTTATAAAATATGGCTTTTGATATTTTGGTGGTGGATTTACAATTTGGTTTCTCCCTATAAAGGGTAATTTTATGGCTTCCTTCTATAAAAATTAAGGCTTTTATTTTGTCTTTCCAATTATTTATTTTATATTTGCCTTTTGTAAAAAAACCTATTTATGAGAATTTTAATTATATGCATTACTCTGTTATCTATAGGATGTCCATGTCTAAATGCCAAAGAGATAGACTTTGAAACTTTATATAGTCAGTTGGATGATGCTATAGCTCACTCCCAGAAATATGTGGCGGTGAGGGAAAGCCGTATCAGTTCTTTAAAGCGGCAATTGAATACAAAGGATGCAAAAAAGCAAATGAATATCTGCCATAAACTATATGATGAATACAAAGCCTATAAAAATGATTCCGCCACAGCTTATATCAAGCACAGCATCCTTTTGTCTGAGAAGTTGGGCATGAAGAATAAAACTGCCGAATATCTATGTGAATGCATGCTCCAATCTTCAGTTGCTGGTTATTATCCGGAGGCTCTTCAGCTTCTTTCCCGTATCCATACGGCAGATTTAGACCGGCATGGGCTCTCCTTATATTATAGGGCCACCAATCACTTATATGGCGAGATGGCTTTCTATACCAATGACCATGACATGCAACAGGAGTTTTATCGGAAGGCAAATGTCTTTCGTGACTCCATTTTCAGCACATATCCTCACAACGACAATCTATATCTTCAGAAGAGGGAAGACCAGCTGATAGCTGCCAAAAAATACAGGGAAGCCCTGAGTATCAACGACAAATGGCTCAATATGGTCCGTAAGGATTCCCACGAATATGCCATCGTTACATTCTTCAGGCAACAGCTTTACAGTATTATAGGGCAAAATGACATGACCAAATACTGGTTGGCTAAATCTGCTATCGCCGACATTCACAACGCCATAATGGACCAAGCCTCCTTGTGGACACTTGCCGACCGCCTGAGCAAAGAGGGCGATACGGAACGCTCTTTCAATTATATTTCCTTTGCTTGGAAGGCTTCGCAGACCTTCAACACCCGCATCAGAAGTTGGCTTATCTCGCCGATTCTCAGCAATATAGACAACAATTATCAGAAAGGAATCTATGAAAACAACCGTAATCTAAAGGTTTTCATCACGGTGATAAGTCTTCTTGTCGTCCTTCTGGTATTCTTGCTTTTCTATGTCAACAAGCAGCGCAGAAGAATTGCAATGGGAAGAAACGAGCTCAAAAAGATTAATGATGAATTGGAACATATCAACCACGAGTTGTATTCGGCAAATGAACAATTGGAAAAGACCAACTTAAAGCTCGATGAAAGCAATCGTGTCAAGGAAGAATACATCGGCCGCTTCATCGGAATATGCTCGTTGTATATCGACAAAATGGATGACTACCGCAAAAAGGTGAATAAATTGCTGCGCAACAGAGAGTTTACGGAACTCGCAGAGATAACTAAAAACGCTGAATTCAAGGAAAAGGAGATGGATGAACTCTATGCAAACTTCGATGCCGTATTTATCCATCTGTTCCCTACTTTTGTAGAAGATTTCAACCAATTGCTCAAAGAACCCAACCGCATTCATCTCTCCGACCAGAAGAAACTGAACACGATTCTCCGCATTTTTGCCCTCATACGCCTCGGCATCGATGACAGTGTCAAAATCTCCGAGTTCCTGAATTACTCGCTCAATACGATTTACAACTATCGGGCAAAGATGAGAAACGCCGCTCTTGGCAACCGCGATGACTTTGAAGGCAAAGTGAAGACCTTGGGAACATTGCCTGTTCCTGCCCTCCACTGATAGTTTCCGCAACCCTATCTGTAGGGGAAAGGCGATTAGTAAAGGGCTTTTCAGCCGTTTTAAGAACAGTCCCCAATTTTGTCCGGATGATTCGGACAAATTGTCCGGACCGTTCGGACAAACTGTCCGAGCCATCCGGACAAACGTCGAAAATGGCTTTTTACATCGTCAGCAATAATTCTTCATGATTCCAAAGACCATGAATACCGGCAAAATAAAAGGAGCCCTAATCTCACGATCAAGGCTCCGTCGCAAACTTAAACAATCAATAAAAGAATAGATTGTTCTTTATTTCTTATCGGATGAACAGCAGTTCACGATACTTTGGAAGGGTCCAAAGCTCATCGCTGACTATCAATTCCAACTTGTCTATTTGATAACGGATTTCCTCCATCTTAGGAGCCACCGTGTCATGATAAGCAATTGCACGCTCGCGGGCATCCTCAATCTTATTGGCAACCTTACGGGCATTGACGAGTTCCTCGACTCCTGTCTCGATGCTTTGCGTACGTTCGGCAATCTCTTTGATGATTTCCTTGTTGCGAGCAGTAAGGTTTGAAGCCTCATTCTCTGGGAAAATATCGTACATATTCTGTACGTTCTTTGCCAATTGACTCTGATAATGAGTAGCCACAGGTATGATATGATTCATGCTCAAATCACCCATTACACGGGCCTCAATCTGAATCTTCTTGGTATAAGTTTCCCATTTCACCTCATTACGAGCCTCGAGTTCATTCTTATGCATCACGTTCATATTCTCGAACATCTTGATGCTATCCTCGTCGAGATAACGGTCGAAGATGACAGGGCAGCTAGTCTCGCAATCCAATCCACGACGTTTGGCTTCCTCAATCCATTCATCAGAATAGCCATTGCCATCGAAGTGGATAGGCTTAGACGTCTTGATGTCCTCACGCACGATGTCGATGATGGCGCTTATCTTGTCCTCGCCCTTTGCTATCAGTGCATCCACACGAGCTGAGAAGTTAGTGAGAGCCTCAGCCACAGCCGTATTCAGAGCTATCATAGCGGAAGCGCAGTTAGCCTCTGAACCTACAGCACGGAACTCAAAGCGATTACCTGTGAAGGCAAATGGTGAAGTCCTGTTTCTGTCGGTATTATCAATAAGCAACTCAGGAATCTCTGGAATATCGAGCTTCATGCCCTGTTTGCCCTTCACTGAGAAAAGATTCTCCTTGTCAGACTTCTCTATATGGGCGAGCAAATCACTCAACTGCTTACCCAAAAAGCTTGAGATAATAGCTGGAGGAGCTTCATTTGCACCCAGTCGATGAGCATTGGTTGCACTCATGATAGAGGCTTTGATAAGTCCATTATGCTTGTAAACACCCATCAATGTCTCCACGATGAACACTACGAAACGCAAGTTATCTTCAGGGGTTTTGCCAGGTCCGTGCAGCAAGACACCCGTGTCTGTACTCAATGACCAGTTGTTGTGTTTACCCGAACCATTGATGCCTGCGAAAGGCTTTTCATGCAATAACACACGGAAACCATGATGTTGAGCCACTTTCTTCATCAAACTCATCAGGAGCATATTGTGGTCAACAGCCAAGTTGCATTCCTCAAAGATAGGAGCCAACTCAAACTGATTAGGGGCCACCTCATTATGACGGGTCTTGCAAGGAATACCCAATTCAAGGGCTTGAATCTCAAGGTCTTTCATGAAAGCCTGTACTCTCTCAGGGATAGTACCAAAGTAATGGTCATCCATTTGCTGGTTCTTTGCTGAATCATGACCCATCAGCGTGCAGCCTGTCAGCATCAAGTCAGGACGAGCAGAATAAAGGCTCTCATCGATAAGGAAGTATTCCTGCTCCCATCCGAGGTTTGCAGTAACCTTCTTAACAGCAGGGTCAAAATACTTGGCAACGGTTGTTGCAGCCAGATTCACTGACCTCAAAGCGCGCAAAAGAGGTGCTTTATAGTCAAGAGCCTCACCTGTATAGGAGATGAATATCGTAGGGATGCAAAGCGTATCATCAATGATGAAGACAGGAGAAGTAGGATCCCAAGCGGAATAACCACGTGCTTCAAAAGTATTGCGGATACCACCTGAAGGGAAACTGGATGCGTCAGGCTCCTGCTGAACAAGAAGTTTACCCGTAAACTTCTCAATCATTCCACCCTTTCCATCATGTTCAACAAAGGCATCGTGCTTTTCGGCAGTACCTTCTGTTAGAGGTTGGAACCAATGAGTATAGTGAGTAACACCGTTTTCGTCGGCCCACTGCTTCATACCTTTAGCCACTGCATCAGCGATGGAGCGGTCGAGAGGGGCACCATTGTCAATCACATCCACCAGCTTCTCATACACATCAGCAGGCAGATACTTGTACATCTTGGCGCGATTGAAAACGAACTTTCCGAAGTATTCCGAAGGTCTTTCTTTAGGAGCTTCAACTTCGACAGGCCTTTTTCTAAAGGCCTCAGCTACTACCTCAAATCTCAAATTTGCCATGTTCTTCTCTTTTTTATTTATAATTACTAACGCTCAGTAATCAAAGTCTAAGTTTGCAGAGGCAAAGATAAGACTTTTTTCCTGAAATAATGTAGATTTTATTCTCTTTATTTATACCATTCCGCAATTCTATGCATTGCTTCCTGACAGTTTTCACGTTCTCCAAAGGCGGTAAGACGGAAATATCCTTCGCCACTTGGACCGAATCCTACGCCTGGAGTACATACTACTCCTACGCCATAAAGCAACTGTTCAAAGAACTTCCAACTGTCTTCTCCATTCGGAGTCTTTACCCAAAGATAAGGCGCATTCTTGCCTCCATAAACCTGGAAACCCATTCGCGTAAGCGATTCCATCATGATATTGGCATTCCCCATATAATAGTTGATGGTCTCTCGAGTCTGCTGCTTGCCGCTTGGCGTATAGATTGCAGCCGCCGCACGCTGACTGATATAACTTGTTCCATTGAACTTTGTGCTCTGACGGCGTTCCCACAAGTGGTTGAGAGGAATACGTTCCTTGCCATCCAAAGTGGCTGCCGTGAGCTCCTTCGGTATCACTGTATATCCACATCTGACGCCTGTAAACCCAGCTGTCTTTGAATAACTATGGAACTCAATGGCACATTTTCGTGCGCCTTTTATCTCATAGATAGAGTGTGGAATTAAATCATCCTGAATGTAAGACTCATAAGCGGCATCATAAAAGATGATTGCATCATTATGCAAAGCAAAGTTTACCCACTTGCGGAGTTCTTCTTTCGGCAACACGGTACCCGTCGGATTGTTAGGATAACACAAGTAAATCATGTCCACACGATGGTCAGGAAGCTGAGGAATGAAGTTGTTTTCAGCCGTACAAGGGAAATAAGTGACATTGCTCCACTTGCCATTCTGCATCTCTCCAGCCCTTCCAATCATCACATTAGAATCAATATAGACAGGATAAATAGGGTCTGTGACTCCTACGGAATTATCCCATCTCACGATTTCCTGAATATTTCCCGTATCGCTTTTGGCACCATCATTGACGAATATCTCATTGATATCGAGATGAATGCCCCGTGGAAGAAAGTCGTTTTTGAGGATTTCTTCCCGCAGAAAATCATATCCATGCTCAGGTCCATAGCCATGGAAAGTCTGCTTTGAAGCCATTTCATCCACAGATTTATGCATCGCTTCAATGACTGCAGGGCAAAGGGGCTGGGTAACATCACCGATACCTAAGCTGATGACCTGCGTCTTCGGATGCGATACCTTGAAGGCATTTACCTTCTTTGCAATATCCGCAAAGAGGTAATTATTTGATAATTTCAAGAAATGTTCATTTACGAGTGCCATATTTTCTTTATCTCCTATCCTATTTTATTTAAGTTTGCTTTATTCTAATTCAATATCTCCTTCAAAGACAAAAGCTGCCGGACCTGAGAGGAACACATGATTCGACTGCTCATCCCAACTGACTTCCAAGGTCCCGCCATCCATCTTTATCTTGCTGGAACGTGATGCCCTGCCCGTCACAGAAGCTGCTACAGCGGTGGCGCAAGCCCCCGTACCGCAAGCCATCGTGATGCCTGAGCCTCTTTCCCATACTCTCGTGCGGAATTCATCCTTGCCCGTCAACTGTGCAAACTCAATGTTGCACCGTTGCGGGAAGGCTTTATCTCTCTCCAATAAACTACCATATTTTGCTATATCCAATGTATCCAACTGGTCAGTGAATATCACATAGTGAGGATTACCCATAGATACGAAAGTGCCATGAAAGGAACGAAGGCCTGCTTTCAGCACTTCTCCGACGGTCGCATCGAACTGTTCTGAGTAGGAAAGACGAGGTTCCAGCATGTCCACAGTTACGTTTTCCACCAGTCCCTCTTTGACCTTAAGACTCAATATCTTCACTCCCGACAAGGTCTCAAGCTTGATTTCGGTCTTATCCGTCAATCCTTTTTCATAGAGGTATTTACCGATGCAACGGCTTGCATTGCCGCACATCATGGCTTCCGACCCGTCTGCATTGAAGATGCGCATAGAAAAGTCGGCTCCACTAGTGATGGATGGCTTGCCAATGAGCACCAGCCCATCGCTTCCGATACCCGTATGAGGTGCGCTCCACTTGATGGAAGTGTCACTCGGAGACGGTATATCATATAATAAGGTGTTGACATAAATATAGTCATTCCCTGCTCCATGCATCTTTGTAAAATGGACTTTCTTGCTCATCTTTTTATTATTCTTCATTTATCCCGATAAATCTTATAACTTATTTCGAGTGCAAAATTACAACGAAAAGTTAGAATACGGAATTTTTTTGTTACAAAAACATATATTTTTTTATTATTTATTTAAAAATGAAAGAATTTCTTCTTGTTTACTTATATTTTGTCATCACAGATTGGCAGATTAGCTATCTAAGTGTCATTTGTGATTTTCTTACTCGTGGATGTCCATCACTGCCCTGCCGCTAGGCTCATTCATATTCTTGAAAGAAGAGTCCCAAGCAAGGGCCTCAGCCGTACTACAAGCCACACTCGGCACACTCGGCACTGAACGCGCAGCACTGTCGGATGGGAAATGTTCGGCAAAGATGGAACGATAATAATACTCCTCTTTATTCTGTGGAGGATTGATGGGGAAGCGCTCAGCGGCATGCTGCATCTCTTCATCACTCACTGCAGAGGCTGTTATCTGCTTCAACGTGTCAATCCAACTATATCCCACTCCATCAGAGAACTGCTCTTTCTGCCGCCATGCCACTTCTTCGGGCAACATATCCGTGAATGCCTCCCTGACTATCTTCTTCTCAATGGTCTTTCCTGGGCACATCTTCGTCTTCGGATTCAAGCTCATCGCCACATCGAGAAACTCCTTATCGAGGAAAGGAACACGGCCCTCTACTCCCCAAGCAGCCAGACTCTTGTTGGCGCGAAGACAATCATAGAGATACAACTTGCTGATTTTCCGCACCGTTTCCTCATGGAAATCCTTTGCTGTAGGCGCTTTATGGAAGTATAGGTAACCGCCGAATATCTCGTCAGCGCCTTCTCCTGACAGCACCATCTTGATGCCCATGCTCTTGATAACACGTGCCAAAAGATACATCGGAGTACTTGCTCTCACCGTGGTAACGTCATAAGTCTCAATGAAATAGATGACATCACGGATGGCATCGAGGCCTTCTTGGATGGTATAGTTGATTTCATGATGCACCGTACCTATATAATCAGCCACCAAACGGGCTTTCTGAAGGTCGGGAGCGCCTTTTAATCCTACCGCAAAAGAGTGCAGCCGTGGCCAATAGGCACGCGTCTCGCCACCGTCTTCGATACGATTTTCAGAGTATCTCTCCGCTACTGCCGAGATAATCGATGAATCCAAGCCTCCACTGAGCAGAACTCCATAAGGCACATCACTCATCAACTGCCTCTTCACCGCATTCATCAACGACTCTCTGACGGCCTTCACACAACCCGGATATTCCATTTCAGCAGGGAAAGGATGCGGCAGATTATGATAATCCATCCATTCTCTCGTATAGTAACGCTTCATCTTGGGCTCTTTGCTCCAATAGTAATGGCCGGGCAAAAAAGGCTCATAACGGTCGCACTGACCCTCTAATGCCTTCAGTTCACTTGCCACATAGACCTTCCCATCCTCATCATCATACCCTATATAAAGAGGTATCACGCCGATAGGGTCACGTGCTATAAGATACGAATCCTTATCGGCATCATAGAGCGCAAAGGCAAAGATGCCGCTCAAATCTTCCAGAAAGTGGATGCCCTTATCACGATAAAGGGCGAGAATGACCTCACAATCGGAGCCTGTCTGAAACTGATAACTGCCTTGATAACGCTCGCGAATCTCCTGATGATTATAGATTTCGCCATTCACTGCCAGCACCTGCTTCTTGTCAGGGCTGTAGAGGGGCTGCCTTCCACTCTCAGGGTCAACGATGCTGAGCCTCTCATGCGCAAGAATCGCTGACCCCCCGCAATAGATACCGCTCCAATCAGGACCGCGATGGCGTATCTTCTGACTCATATACAGCACCTTCTGACGAAGTTCTGGGGTCTGACTTTGAATGTTGAAAATTGCTACGATTCCGCACATAATTTATTATCTTTTGTTTCTTTTTTGATGTTTAATATTGCATTTTGCAAACTTTATGGTGCAAATTTACGAATTTTTGTCAGATTAATAATTGTTTTTATGGCAATTTGAAATTACTTTCTTTAATTAAGTTTCATTTTGATATGCTTATAATGCATAATCATTACAAATCTAAAGAATAATGATTGATTTTATAACAATTTGAAAGTTATCCTGCAAAAGTTGGTTTTCATCTCTTTTGCAGAATATCTTTGGAAATGTAAACAATGGCTTTTTACAGGGTAAACAATCATTGTTTACAACGTAAAAGACTATTGTTTACAGGGTAAAAAGCCATTGTTTACAAAGTGGGCAACTATTCTCTGGATTCTCGGTGAAATCTGAGGACTTTGAGAACTCTGTTTTTCAGCAGAAATCACTGCCCCCCTAAACGTTCAAAGAAGGTGATGATTTCCTCCCAAGTCTTGAATTCTTCGCTGCCAAAACGGATGCCCGTGCCCATAAATCCTTCAGAAGGACAGGCCGAAATGAGGTAGTCGCCATAAAGCAAAGAAGTCTGATTGCAGAAAATCACATGGTTCCATGCGGGCGAAGAAAGGTATTGTTCCACCCAATCCTGCACTTCCGTGAGGCTCTGATGCTCATCTGTAAGGGCTGGAGCGACAATGTAGACCTCATAATTTTCTATCAACTGCTCATAAGCCTTATGCATGCTGGAAAGCGGTTTCTGATAACTGTCGTGGAGGACATTGAAATCAAGGTAGACAACCGGACGCTCGCGACCCTCCTGGCGGTCGTCTATCCAGCGGATGACAGGCACCAGATAGTGCATGATGACCTTCTCATTGAGGCGGTGTTCGCCATGAAAACGGATGGCTTGAGGGTAATGTTGATGGAAAATATCAAACGTATGAACGAGCGGGTCCTCATCGCCGAAGAGGCCGAAAACCCTTTGCTGCTCTTCAGAAGTGACCATTTGGAAACAATGGTGCGTCATTTCGTCATACTCCTTTTCGAGCGCTTTCGTCACCACCACCTCCATCTGTCCGTCTTTGCGCGGATTCTGATAGGTCTGCTTGCCCATCATGCCATGCGTGCCCATCGTCTTTCCCATCTCAAAAGCCGGATTCACGAGGATACGGTCATAGCCGCTGAGCATCTCCGTATACATTCCTCCCATCGAAGTACCTATTATCAAGTCGGGCTTTTCGCGCGCTGCCATCTCCTGAAGCATCGCCAAGCCCTCTTCAGGATGCAAGGGGATGTCCTCCGCAATGACGCTCGCATCGGGCAAAAGATTCTGCAAAATGCCGACCGTGCCCGTCTGACCAGATGACATGAAGCCATGCACATACATGATTTTCTTTCCCTTCATCAAGCCGGGAAACTGCTTGTTATACACATTTTCCATAATCTTTATTCTTCTTTTGCACAAAAGTACAAAATTATTTTGTATCTTTGCGAAGTCAAACTAAAAACTTAACAATAACCTGTAAATATGAGAAAATTACTATTTTTTGCTGCATTAAGCCTCGCCTTATCGGCTTCGGCCGCTAATGGGAATGGTCCTACATGGACAGAATGGCAAGACCAACAGGTGAATCAAGTGAATCGCTTTCCGCTGCACACGACGTTTTTCGCCTATGAATCAATGGATAAAGCGAAAAATGGAGATAAGACACAATCAGAAAACTACCTCTCGCTTGAAGGCACTTGGAAGTTTAAATTTGTGGAGAATGCCGATCAGCGCCCCACTGATTTCTATAAAACCGACCTTGATGATTCCTCTTGGGGCACTATCCCAGTGCCTGGTATCTGGGAGCTCAACGGCTATGGAGACCCTGTGTATGTAAATATCGACTACGCATGGAAAGGCCATTTCAAGAACAATCCTCCTTACGTGCCCAATGAACACAATCATGTGGGCTCTTATCGCCGCACCATCACCATCCCAGACAACTGGGACGGCAAGCAGGTGATAGCACATTTCGGCAGCGTGACAAGCAATATGTATCTCTTTGTCAACGGCCAATATGTAGGCTATACCGAAGATTCCAAGGTGGCTGCAGAGTTCGACATCACCCCTTATATTAAGAAAGGTGAGAACCTGATAGCATTCCAGACTTTCCGTTGGAGCGATGGCACCTACTCAGAAGACCAGGATTTCTGGCGTCTTTCGGGTGTTGCACGCGAGTGTTATCTCTTTGCAAGAGATGCAAAAGTTCATCTCACCAACCTCAAAATCACCCCTGATTTGACGAATAACTATCAGGACGGCACGCTGGATTTGAATGTTGACGTGGAGGGACACCCTATTGTGGAATTTGAATTGCTGAATGCCAATGGTATTCCAGTGGCAAAAACCGTTGCCGACTTCAAGAAACACGACTATGGAAACGTGCATTTCTCCATCCGAAACGTGAAGACTTGGACGGCTGAAACTCCTTATCTCTTTACCCTCGTGGCAACTGTAAAGCAGGGAAACAAGGTCGTTGAGGTAATTCCGCAACGTGTAGGATTCCGCAAAATAGAAATCAAGAACTCGCAATTGTTGGTCAATGGCCAGCCTATCTATATCAAAGGAGCTGACAGACATGAGATGGATCCCGATGGAGGGTATAACGTTAGCGTCGCTAGAATGATTCAGGACATCACCATCATGAAACGTCTGAACATCAATGCCGTGCGCACTTGCCACTATCCTGATGACCCACGCTGGTATGATTTATGTGACCAATACGGCATTTACTTGGTTGCAGAGGCCAATCAAGAGAGCCACGGAATGGGCTATAAAGATACTTCTCTTGCAAAAACGTCTCTTTTTGCCAAGCAGATTTTGGAGCGCAACCAGCATAATGTGTCGTTCATGTATAACCATCCGAGCATCATTATCTGGTCTTTAGGCAATGAGACGGTGGATGGACCAAACTTCGTAGCCGCTTATAAGTGGATTAAGAGCGAGGACCAAAGTCGTCCTGTGCAATGGGAAAGAGCCGAGAAACGCGACCACACCGACATTTATTGCCCGATGTATGTTACCCAAAAGGACTGCGCGAAATATGCCTTGAGCACAAATCCAGAGGACCAAAAGCCACTTATCCAATGTGAATATGCCCATGCAATGGGAAATTCTGAAGGCGGATTCAAGGAATATTGGGATGCCGTACGCAAGTATCCGAAGTATCAAGGTGGTTTCATTTGGGACTTTGTTGACCAGGCTTTGCATGGAAAAGACAAGAATGGCGTGCAGATTTACAAGTATGCAGGCGATTATAACAACTGGGATAACAACGACGATAAGAACTTCAACGACAATGGTTTCATCAGTCCTGACCGCCATTTGAACCCTCATGCCCATGAGGTAGGCTATCAGTATCAGAACGTATGGACGTCTCCAGTAGACCTGAAGACGGGTAAAATCAGCGTGCGCAATGAATATTTCTTCCGTGATTTGAGCAATTACGCGCTCACATGGACGCTCCTTGTTGATGGAAAAGCTGTTCAGAAGGGCACAATTAACGACCTCGACATTGCTCCGCAGCAGTCAAAAGAATACACCTTAAACTATAGTTTGGCTAGCATTGACCCCAAAGCAGAGGTGCTTCTGAATGTTGCTTATCTGACAAAAACTGCTGAGCCACTGATAAAAGAGGGTCAAACCATGGCTTATCAGCAACTGACCATTCAGAAATATCAGGCTCCTGCTGTAGCCATCGACACTTCCTCAAAGGCGAATGCAAAGGTTGTCAACAAGAAAAAAGCCGAGACTCTCGACATCAATGGTACTAATTTCGCCATCTCTTTTGATAAGAAGACCGGTTATCTGACGAAATATGAGATAGACGGAAAGAGTCTTCTTGGTCAAGAAGGAACGTTGAAGCCCAACTTCTGGAGGGCTGTTACCGACAATGACATGGGTGCCGGATTGCAGAGAAAATATAAGGTTTGGAGAAATCCGACCATTAACCTCACGGCACTTGAAACTCCAAAACAGAGTGATTTCACGCAAGTAGTAGCCAAATATGACATGCCTGAGGTGGCTGCAACCCTCACATTGACTTATAATATAAGCGACAATGGGCAGATACAAATCACTGAAGACATGGAAACGAGCAAATCGATGGCAGCAAGCAATATGTTCCGTTTCGGCATGGTGATGAATTTGCCTTACGACATGGATAAGAGCGAGTTCTATGGAAGAGGACCTATTGAGAACTATATCGACCGTTGTTCTTCTCAGAACATCGGCATTTACAAGCAATCAGCCGATGAACAATTCTATCCATATATCCGTCCTCAAGAGTCTGGAACTAAGACCGATATCCGCTGGTGGAATCAAACTGACGCATCGGGAGTAGGTTTTAAGGTGGTGGCAGAACAGCCATTCTCAGCCTCAGCACTGCATTACAACATCATGGACCTTGATGAAGGCGAGACTAAAGCACAACGCCATTCTCCTCAAGTGCCGAAATCAACGTTTACAAACCTTTGCATCGACATGATTCAGGCTGGTGTTGGAGGCATCGATACATGGAGTGAAAACGCCGAGGCACTGCCTCAATATCGCGTCAACTATCAGAATAGGACTTTCAAATTCCAGTTGATTCCTATCCTATAAAACAAAAGAAAGTGCAGAGAACTCAATCTCTGCACTTCTTTTTTATCACTTTCCACAAGATGAAGAATATCAATATTCCGTCTTGGCAGTATTATTTTCCCACATCTCAAAGGCTTTCTTAGCTTCCTCAGGAAGCAGAATTTCCATCTGTTTGTGCCTGTCTTGCGGTTTCAACGCTATCTCCTTATAGATGAAATCATCATCAAAACCGATGCGCTCAGCGTCCTTGCGGTCGTTGGCATAATAGATTCTATCCAAATGAGCCCAATAGATAGCCCCCAAGCACATCGGGCAGGGCTCACAAGAAGTATAGATTTCACATCCCTCAAGGTCAAAAGTATTGAGCTTCTTCGTGGCCTTACGAATAGCGTTCACTTCTGCATGAGCCGTCGGATCATGGTCAAGTGTCACACTGTTAGAGGCTTCAGCAATGATTTCTCCCTCTTTCGCGATGACTGCACCAAAAGGTCCACCACCTTTCTTGACGCTTTCTTCTGACAGGGCAATAGCCCTGCGCATAATATCTTTCTTATCCATTTCTCATAAATTTAGCCTGCAAAGATACTACTTTTTCATAAATTTTCATTATCTTTGTAGGAATTATTTACATAAAATGCCGTATCAAACAGAGATAAATATCACTTCTGAAGAACTTTTCCGCCGCATTAAGGGTATCCTTGAGGCGAAAGAAACCGATGTCCTTGCCGTCAATAAGATGATGCACGAGACGCTTGTGCTGGCTTGCCATGAAGGTTTGAAAGGTACGAAACAGGCCTTTGGCAACCTATTCTCTCAAGTTGACTTTCTCTGCAAGCAACATCGGGTGGCTGTGAGTGATATTGTCGAGATTCAGAAAATGCGCCGCGACTCCAATTGCTCTGAGTCTCTGTTACCCGAAGAAATGCTGTATGACTGCCGCGCCTTGGCTATTTTCATTTCAGCCATTTATGATACGGATGTCCCTGACTATCTGACGGGCCACATTCCTGTATCTCGAAAGGCGCTTGTGGAGCATCGCCACATTGATTATAAGTATATCCGTTGCCTCGTAAAAGCCTTTGATGACCACGCCATTGAGGCTTTAGTGGACCAAGATGCGCAAGAACAGACCATCAAAATTGACTATTCGGAGGAGCATTTTCATTATCTTCAAGGCCTGCTAAAGGAAGGAATGCAACTCAATCTGCTGGACTCTACGTTGCAAGATGGGCTCGTAAAATCCCAACTCATCGTGCTTGAACCTGATTATCTGATAGATATTTCCAGCATTGCAAGGTGCTTTCAGGACTATGGGCATCATCCTTTGTCGTATCTGTTGAATCAGTTGTCGCCATTGGCAAACTCTCAAGCCATCCTGATAGGTAATTTTGCGGGCAGCGCATTGGATGATATTATCAACGATAAGGCCGCTTACGACTGGCAAAAAACTTTCAAAAACAACTTCAAAGAGCGTGCCCTCGAATACTGTACCTGCCCGGATTTGAATCAAAGGGAGGACTTCAAGACAGCTGCTATTAGTCAAGCGAATAATATCCAACAGATTGTGGACTTCCTTTTTGGTGCTGAAGGCCCTTCTTTCGACCGCAATAAGGCTATTCTGGAACCCTCGTTTGTCTGCGAGCAGTTGGGCATTCAGGGGCGAGTTGACCTTATGACGACCGATATGCAACTATTGGTGGAGCAGAAATCAGGCAGGAATTACAATATAGAAAACAATTTCACGAATGAATACGGGAGTTTTCAAAAGGAGGAACATTATGTTCAGTTGTTGCTTTATTATGGTGTTTTGCGTCAGAATTTCCTGTTAGGCAACAACAAAGTAGATATTCGCCTGCTTTATTCCCGCTATCCGCTGCCTGGTGGATTGGTAGTAGTCAACTTCTACCAAAAGCTCTTTCGGGAAGCTATTAAATTCAGAAATCAACTCGTTTGGAATGAGTTTAACATGGCGCAAAACGGTTTCAGCACGATAATCGACCATCTCAAGCCTGATATTTTCTTGCAAAACCCGCGCAAAAAGGACTTTTTCGACCGATGGAAAAGGCCTCAAATCAGTCAGATTACTGATTCTCTGCATGCCCTTTCGCCCATAGAAAAAGCCTATGTGTGCCGCATGATGACCTTTGTTTATCGTGAGAACCTCTCCTCAAGGTTAGGAGCACAAGAGGGACAAGGCAACAATAGCGCCGACCTTTGGAACCTTCCATTGGCTGAAAAGAAAGAGACGGGCAGCATCTATACCAATCTCCATATTATAAATAAGGAGAAAAGCAGTGACTATAACGGGTTCGACCTCATCACGCTGAGCGTTCCCGACCAAGGTGAAGACTTCCTTCCTAACTTCAGGACAGGAGATTTTATCTATCTTTATGCCTATAAAAAGGGCGAAGAACCTAATGTAAGGCGCAGCATTTTGTTTAAAGGCAGCATCGTGGAAATGCGCTCCGACTTTCTATTGATACACCTTTCGGATGGTCAGCAGAATCCTGACGTCATCAGTGGAGAGGTCTTTGCGCTTGAACATAGTGATATCGGGGGCAATGCAGCCATACGAGGGTTGGCGCAATTTGCCTCTACTTTGCCTGAACGTAGAGACCTTTTGCTGGGCAAAAGAGCACCAAAAGCCGACCTTTCAATCACTCTTTCCCGCTCTTATAGTCCTGATTATGATGACCTATTGCTCAAAGCCAAACAGGCGCAAGACTACTTTTTGCTCGTAGGACCTCCAGGAACAGGCAAGACATCGATGGCTTTGCAGTTCATGGTAAGGGAAGCTTTGACGGAAAAAGACGCTTCCATTCTGCTGATGAGTTATACCAACAGGGCTGTGGATGAGATTTGCGGGATGCTGGAAGACAACCATTTAGGCTATATGCGCATAGGGCAAGAGTTCTCATGTGATGAGCGTTATCGCCCTCACCTTATTAAATATGCCATCGAGGAGTGCCCATTGCTCAGCGAGATAAAGGCCAAAATCAAGGCTACCCGCATTTTTGTGGCCACTACAACATCGATGCAGTCGAATGCTAACCTATTCAATCTCAAGCATTTCAGCCTCGCTATCATTGATGAGTCGAGCCAGATTTTAGAGCCGAATATCATCGGTTTGCTGGCAAGTCACGGCTCTCAGTTGCACATTCGGAAGTTTATCCTCATCGGCGACTATAAGCAATTGCCGGCGGTAGTGCAACAAGACGCCATCGAATCAGCAGTGGAAGACCCTTTGCTCAACAATATCTGCCTTGACAACTGCCGAAATTCGCTCTTTGAAAGGCTCATCCGATGGGAGACCAAACAAGGCAGAAACGACTTCATCGGCATTCTCCGCAAGCAAGGGAGAATGCATCCTGACATTGCCGAATTCCCTAATCGGATGTTCTATTTCCGTGAAAAACTTGAGCCAGTGCCGTTGGAACATCAGATGGAGACTGAACTCCACTACGACCTTCCTTCTCAAGATGCCTTTGACGACCTGCTCAAAGCAAAAAGGGTGATATTCATCCCTTCGAAATTCTGCAAGCAACCCAACCTATCGGATAAAGTGAATACTGAGGAAGCCACTATCGTAAGCGAGACTCTTCGCCGTATTTATCGCTTCTATGGGCGGCTTTTCGATGCGCAAAAAACCGTGGGTGTCATTGTGCCTTATCGCAATCAGATAGCTATGATACGCAAGAACATCGAGCAGATGGGCATCCCCGAATTGGAGAAAGTGAGCATCGACACGGTGGAACGATATCAAGGCAGCCAACGTGATGTTATTATTTATTCCTTTACTATTCAAAATCAATATCAGTTAGATTTTTTGACAAGCAATAGTTTCGAGGAAGATGGCCACATAATCGACCGCAAACTCAATGTAGCAATGACGCGGGCACGCAAGCAACTCATCCTCACGGGCAACCCTAAAATCCTCTCTTTGAATGGCATTTTCGACCAATTAATTATACAAATCAAAGAAAGAAAAGGATATTTTTACGAATAAAGAGGAAAAAAGAAACAAAAATACATGTTAAAAACCTTTGTTGTTTACAAAAAACATTCTATCTTTGCATTTGAAAAGACTAAACAAGAAACGAAGGTCTGAAAGGTCCTTCAATGTATAACTTAATTTGTAAATAAAAGTATGAAGAAGATTATTCTTATGGCAGTAGTTATGCTGTCTTCAGTTGCAACTTATGCACAGAATGCTGTTGGTCAAGTTACAATTCAG
>JALCDQ010000007.1 GCA_022641735.1 Prevotella sp.
GCTATTTGTGGCAATTGTATAATGTGACTTTGGTCAAATATGACCCGACTGCTGCCAAAAAAGGCTTTTTTTCAAAAGCAGTACCGGCAAAGTTGAATTAAACTCTCTCTTACAATAAGAATTTTTTATAGAGGGTTGCGTGCGTGATGCATGCAACCCTCATTTTTTTGTGGATTTAGCCGTTAATAAATGTTATATTATGAATAAAGTAGGGTAGCTGGGTGGGGTAAAATATTGGGTCAGTTGTTTTTAAAGTATAGGAACTGAAACTTACGAGTCTTATCGAAAATAAGCAGAAAGCATGAAATATAAAAACGTAAATGTCTAACTGAACTATAAATATAAGTGTTTGACTTAAACTTATCAATTTTTGTATAACAGAAGGATAATGTACGGATTGAGCATTTCAGGATTATGAAATAAGGTTTTTTTTGATAGTTGAAAATTCGTGTTGAAGATTCCGCAATCGTGTTGATTGTGGAATCTTTTTTTGTATTCTATTCTTACCTTTGCGGTTATGAGGAAAGGTGATAATCTGTCTCCTCCGGGTTTTCAGTATTCTCCGGTCTTATGAGGAAAAATCCCCTTCAAAGTAAAAGGTAACCTTTTGGAGGGTAAACAATCGTTGTTTACATTCCTTTTAACGGTCTTTTACATGATAAAAAGCCGCTTTTTACAATTGCACTTTTATATTGTTGGATTTTTGCCATTTATAATAGTTTTTTAGAAATATAAGGCAGTCTTTTCTGCTTAATGAATAGTTCCGATAATGACAAACGTCAAGTAGCAAATCAATGAAAATTCACGTTTTGCTTTCATCTTGCATCGAAAACCCTATTTTATATTTCATTTTGTTGCAAATTGCTAAGTTTAGTTTCAGATTTACATCAAAATTGGCTTGATATTTAACACTTTTAGTTAATTAATGTTTAAATGTTCGTGTTTTAAATAAAATTATTTGGAGAGACTTACAAATTATACTATTTTTGCAAAACGTATCCGAGAGAGATTAAGACGAAAATTGGTAATAGCTATATAGACAGATTGATTTGTCGAGGATATCTGATGGGAGAGACTTATTAATTATAAGGTAGCAGAGAGAATTTTTATTTTATAATATTTACTTTTAAGAGAGAGTTTTATGGGAAAAAGATTAACTATGATTCTTGCCGGCTTGTTCCTAAGCCTAGGAATAGCCATGGCTCAGACTTCGGTTAAGGGTAATGTGACCTCTTCAGAGGATGGAGAACCCGTAGTCGGAGCATCCATCAAAGTCGTAGGTACCAATACTGGCACCGTAACTGATGTAGATGGAAATTTCCAACTCACAGTTCCTAATCGCGATTCCCGCCTTGAGATTTCCTATATAGGACGTCAGAGCAAGACGGTAAGAGCTAGTAGTAACATGAAGATTACGTTGGATGCTGACAACCAGACTTTGGATGAAGTCATGGTGGTAGCCTTCGGTACACAGAAACGTGAAGCATTTACGGGTTCTGCTGCTGTCGTAAGTTCCAAAGATTTGAGTGTTCACACAACTACTAACGTGGCAAATGCCTTGGTAGGTTCTGTTCCTGGATTACAGATGCGTGGCACGTCTGGTGCTCCTGGTGCATCACAGGGTAGCCTTCATATTCGTGGTATTAGTTCACTTTATGCAGGTACTGATCCTCTTATCATTGTCGATGGTGCTCCTTATAGTGCTTCTTTGAGCAATATTCCACCAGAAGACATAGAGTCAGTTTCAGTTTTGAAGGATGCTTCCAGTGCTGCACTTTATGGTGCTCGTGGTGCATCTGGTGTGATTTTGATTACAACAAAACGTGGTAAAGAACATCAGGCACAAGTAAATCTTGATGTGAAGTGGGGTGTTAACTCCCGTGCCGTTCAGGATTACAATAAGATTACCGACCCTGCAGAGTTCTATGAGTCTTATTATGCTCAGTTGTATAACTATAAGTATTATGGACAGGGCGCTTCTGCAGCTGATGCCAACACATGGGCTAACTCCACAATGTTGACTCATCTTGGCTACAATGTGTATACAGTGCCTACAGGCGAGCAGCTCATTGGTCTTAACGGAAAGTTGAATTCCAATGCTACATTAGGCCGTTCTTATACTTACAATGGCGAGACTTATTATATGACACCCGACAATTGGACGGATTTGGCATATTCTAACACCTTGCGCCAGGAGTATAACATGAGCGTGAATGCTGCTAATGACCGTGGTTCTTTCTATACGAGCTTAGGTTATTTGAAAGATGATGGTATCATCGAATATTCAGGCTATGAGCGTATTTCTGCCCGTGCAAAGGCTGACTATCAGGTAAAGAAGTGGATGAAAATCGGATTTAACTTTGATTTCGTTCATTCTCATACTAATGCCAATGCCAACATGAGTACAGATTGGAGTTCTGCTAACTTGATGTATTACACCTCTTACATTGCACCTATCTATCCTGTATATGTACGCGTATTGGATGCCAATGGCAATCCTACCATCCGTACAGATGCTAATGGTAACCCACAGTATGACTATGGTGTGGCTGCCACTAACTATGGTATAAACCGTGCATTCTTAACAACAGGTAACCCATTAGGTAATAACCGCTATAATAATGTATATAGCAATGGCAACCATGTTGATGGAAGCATCTTCGCTGATTTCACATTCACCGATTGGATGAAACTGAGTATCAGAAGTAGTTTTGATTATGGACAGACAAGTGCTTCTGATTATGAGAATTCCTTGTATGGCTCAAGCGTATCTACCAATGGTGCTCTTGCTAAAGAGCAGAGCAATACGATGCGTCAGAACCATGTTCAGACATTAAGCTTCTTCAAGCAGTTTGGTGAGCATAATGTTAACCTGATGCTTGGTCATGAGTATTATGACACAAGAACGAAGTATTTAGGCGCCAGCAAGTATGGTGGCTTCTCTCCTGAAGTTCAAGAGTTGGATGCTTTCGCTACAATGAAGAGCATTTCATCTAATTCTTCAGAGTATAATGTAGAAGGTTTCTTCGCTAATGCTCAGTATAATTTCTTGGAGAAATATTATGCAAGTGCATCTTATCGTCGTGATGCTACGTCACGTTTCTTGAAGAAGAATCGTTGGGGTGATTTCTGGTCAATTGGTGCAGCTTGGATTATATCTAAGGAAGACTTCATGGCAAGTACAAGAAGTTGGTTGGACGAGTTGAAACTTAAGGCTTCTATTGGTCAGCAAGGTAACGATAACATCGGTAACTTCCGTTATATCGACCTTTATACTTTGTCAAAGTCTTCAGAAACGACAATGTCTCCTTCCTTTGCACAGATTGGTAACCCTGATTTGACATGGGAAACAACGACCAACTTCAACGTAGGTCTTGAGTTCAGCCTCTTCAAACAGCGCTTGACAGGTACATTGGATGTATATTCAAAGAAGACAACTGATTTGTTGTTCTGGCTTTCTATTCCTGAGTCTGCTGGTACCCGTGGCTATTATGGCAATATCGGTGACATCAGAAACTCTGGTGTTGAGTTGACACTCACGGGCGCAATTGTACGCACAAGAGATATTGACTGGACTGTTTCTGGCAACATTTCACACAATGCAACCAAGATTTTGAAGTTGCCTGCTTCTAAGACAACTGAGAATGGTGGATTCTATGAGAGCTCTTATTGGTATGCAGAGGGTCAGCCAATGTATAACTATATGAACTATGCTTATGCAGGTGTAAACTCTCAGGGTGAGGCTCTTTACTATTATGATGCTGACTTGAGCACTCTTGGTGGTCAGTCTACTAACATCATCAATAAGCCTGGAACGAAATATTCAGGTACAACAACCAATATCGGCGAGGCCAGCCGTTATACCAAAGGCTCTCTTCTGCCTAAGGCTTATGGTGGTTTCAGCACTTCATTCCGTTACAAAAACTTCGATGCTACAGCTACATTTGATTACCAGTTAGGTGGTAAGATTTTTGATAGCATGTATCAGAAGTTGATGACTCCGGCTACAAGTACATCTGATGCTGGTTATACCTATAGTACAGATTGGGCTAAGGCTTGGACTCAAAACAACACCTCTAGCAACATTCCTCGTTGGCAATATATGGATTCTTATGCAGCTTATACCTCTGACCGTTGGTTGACAAGTGCTTCTTACTTGAACTTCCAGTCATTCAATGTAGGTTATAGTCTGCCACAGAGCCTGCTTCGTACGATTGATTTGACGAGAGTACGTTTCTATGTTTCAGGTGAGAACCTTTGTTTTTGGAGTGCACGAAAAGGACTTGATCCTCGTTACTCTTATTCTTCAACTGCTTCTACTTCTGTGTATTCACCAGTACGTACAATCTCTGGTGGTGTTCAGGTGACATTCTAAATAAAATATTAAGGAGAATAATTTATGAAAACAAAAATATTATTAATCGCTGGAGTTGTAACATTGTTTACTACGACCAGTTGTATGAAGGACGTTGAACCACAGTCAAGTACTGTCACCTCTACTCAGGTGTCAAATGCTCCAGGAGCTTTCCAGAACGCTGTGGATGCTATAACTTCCACACTGTGTGGACAATTTACTTATGCAGGTTCTGAACATAGAGCTTATGACTTTGGTTTGCCTTCATTCTATTTGGAGCGTGATGTAATGGGTCAAGATGTTGCTTACCCTTATCAGAACTGGTTTACATCATGGTATGCCTGCGACCACCTGGGTCCGTCTTGGGCTGTTTCTCAGTTGCCTTGGACTTATTACTATGGTTGGATTAAGAGCTGTAATGAAGTTTTGAGCTTGGCTGGTACTGAGCCATCTGCTGATCATAAAGTAGGAGCTGGTATAGCTCTTGCCATGCGTGCTTATTTCTATATGGACCTTGCCCGTATGTTTGCTCAGAAGACTTATGGTGAAGATAAGTCATCAGAGACTGTTCCTTTGGTATTGGAGACTACATCCATTCCTGATTTGGTTAGCAATCCACGTGCTACCAATGAAGTAATGTGGGCTCAGATTATTTCAGACCTTGACAAGGCTGAGACCTATCTGGATGGATATACCCGCAAGAATGTTTACACTCCTGATAAGTCTGTCGTATATGGTTTGAAGGCTCGTGCTTATCTTACAATGGAAGATTGGGCTAACGCAGAGAAATATGCAAAGCTTGCACAGAGTGGTTACACCGTAATGAGTGAGTCTGATTATACAAGTCGTGAGACAGGTTTCAATACACCGAATTCTTCTTGGATGCTCGGAATGACTTATAAGGCTGATGATCCTAATATTGTTGAGAATGATGGAGACTCTTCTTGGGGTTCTATGATGTGTATAGAGATTGACCCAAAGAAATCTGGATGCGGATATGCAGCCAACTATGGTCAGCCTTTCTTGATTGATCGTCACCTCTATGAGACGATTCCTTCTACCGATTGGAGAAAGAAATGCTATGTGAACTTCAATATCGACAATCTTCCTTCTGATGATGAAAAGATTGATTCTTTAGCAGCATATTCTGACCATCCGAGTTGGATTCTGAATGCTGGTACTGTGACTCAAGGTTATGGTAAGGTAGGTGGCTTGGAACTTAAGTTCCGTACAGCTGGTGGTGAAACAGGTCGTGCTAACCAGCATATCGGATTTGTGGTTGCTGTTCCTATGATGCGTGTTGAGGAAATGAAGCTTATTGAAGCTGAGGCTGCAGGTATGCAGGATGTGAATAGAGGTATTACTCTGCTTACTGCATTTGCTAAGACTCGTGATGCCAGTTACGTTTATGGCACTCACAATGAGGCTTACGGCAATACTAAGACTTCTGCTTTCCAGAATGAAGTTTGGTGGGAACGCCGTGTAGAACTTTGGGGTGAAGGTTTCGCCACATTTGATATTAAGCGTCTCAATAAGGGTATTATCCGTAGTTATGCTGGCACTAACCATACTGATGGCTATCAGTGGAATACGACTACTACACCAGAATGGATGAATCTGTGTATCGTTCAGACAGAGACTAACTATAATACGGCTTGTACAAACAACCCTGATCCTATTGCTCCAAAGGGGAACTCCACTCCTTATGTATGGTAATAATTAATGGTTGAAACTATAAATGAACAAAGATATGAAAAAATATATTAGTAGTTTATTTCTTGTTTTTCTCGGAATTGGATTATTTTCTTCTTGTACAGATGATGAGGGAACAGAGATAGGGTCAGATAGCAGTCCTGTTGTGACGGTCTATCAGTATGAGACAGCACTTCCAAATAGTGCAGATAACGACGCTACGGTTCGTGTTGCTGGTAACAATAAGGTGAGTGAAGTATATTATTTTGCTGAGTTGACAACTGCAAAAACGGCTCGTGGTATGAGTGAAAGCGATTATGCTGATTATGTTGTAGCCAATGGAACTAAGGTTACGATGTCTTCAGATGCTCAGACCGCTGGTTATGTTGCAGATATTATTGTTAAAGGACTTATAGGTGACAATACGATTACTGTAGTTGGCGTTAATGGAAATCAGAAGTCTTCTGCTTCCACAACATTCTTCGGTCTTGATTGGGTAGATGTTACCACGGGTACTTTCATGGCACAGCGTAAGAGTGGTGGCGTCTATGGTTTGTCTTCAATCGGCTTTACTACTTCTTCAACAACATTGCAGAAGTGTGCCAACAAAGATGGTCTTTACCGTCTGAAAGACTGTTATGGAGCTGGATATAGCATGAAGTTTACGACTACTGGAAGTAAGCAAACCGATGGTGACGGTGACTTCTATAATGTGCGTGTTGCATCTCAGAACACAGGTTTGACATTTGGTAAGTATGGTGCTCTTTACGTGCGTGATGTTGCATTATGGCAGAACGATGACAGCTATGTTTCCAACAACCAGATGTATGCTGATAACACCTGTTATATATTCAATGAATATTATGTAAGTGCAGGTAGAGTTTCTTATGGATATGATTATTTCATTCCAGATTAGAAATTGATGTTTGATATATTGGAGATTGTTCTCTCTCGTATATAAATTAACCCGGCCCTCGCTGATCGTGATTGATTAGGCGGGGGCTTTTTATTTTTAGGAATCTGTAAGGATTTCATTCCCTTTCAAGAGGAATATTTGGAAATTCCAAAAAAATGTATTACCTTTGTAGCCATCATGAAGAAAACACTTATACTAATACTCTTAACGTCTCTTTCATTGGGCCTGCACGCCACTAAGGAGATGACCTCCGCACAAATCAAACTGATTGGTGACGGGGTTACAGTGAATACTTTGGCCTTGCAGAAGGCTATAGACCAACTTGCCAAGAAAGGCGGTGGTTGCCTGAATATATTGCCGGGTAAGTTCGTCACAGGGGCTATCCAGCTCAAGTCGGGTGTGGAGTTGCACTTGGAGAAAGGGGCTAATCTGCTCGGAAGCACCAATCCTGATGATTATTATCAGTTGCAGGTAGGTGGAGAGGGGGATGTTGTCCGCAAGGACAACTCTAAATACGGGCTCATTCTTGCGCAGAATGCCAAGGGCATCAAACTCACGGGCGAGGGTACTATCGACGGTCGTGGGCAGGCTTTAGCGTTGAATATCGACAGTCTCGTGAAGTGTGGCGCCAAGAAAGATGATAACTATAGCACTCGTCTTCATCGGCCCAGTGAAATCATGCGGCCTAAGTTATTGTTCTTCTCGGAGTGCAAGGATGTGGAGATAAGGGATTTAAGTCTGAGGAACAGTGCCTGCTGGGGTCTCTCTTTCGACCAATGCAGCTATATGGATTTGCTGAATCTGAAGGTGGAAAACCGTGCTTATTGGAATAATGACGGCATCGATATGACCGATTGCGACCATTGCAACGTTATCGGATGTGACATCAATGCCGCTGATGATGGCATCTGTTTGAAGAGCTATCATCTGCATGGCGTGAGCAATCAGATACTCATTCGCGATTGCCGCATTGCCAGTTCGGCCTCTGCCATCAAGTTCGGCACTGCCACATGGGGCGCTTTTCGCAACATCAAGATTCGTGATATTACTGTTTATGACACCTTCCGCTCCTGCATCGCCATAGAGAGCGTGGATGGCGCAAAGGTTGAGAACATCCTTGTAGATGGCATCAAGGCCACCAATACGGGGAATGCTATCTTCGTGAAACTGGGCAATCGCGCAGGTGATGGCAACGGATATATCCGCAATGTGACTATCCGCAACGTGGATGTAGAGCTTGCCTTTGGCCGTCCTGACATCAATTACGACATCAGAGGACCGGAAGTGGGCTATTTCCATAACCCTTTCCCTTCGAGCATTACGGGCTATCCGGGGCATAAAGTGGAGAATATCACGTTGGAGAATATCCGCATTTCCGCTCCCGGGCGTGCTTCCAAGGGCATGGCTTATATAAAGGTGGGGGAAGTTCCGGAGAATGAAAAGAGTTATCCGGAGTACACAATGTTCGGTGAATTGCCGGCTTGGGCCTTCTTCATCCGCCATGTTGAGGGGCTGACCCTGCGCAACGTGACCCTTGAATTGCGGGATAAAGACTTCCGAAAGGCCATTGTGTGCGAGGATGTGAGCAATTATAAAGAAGAATCTTTAACTATTAAATAACAAATCAATCATGAAAAAAATCATTTTAATATCCCTGGCTTTGGTCTCCTTTGCGCTGAATATGAGTGCGGCAAAGGTGATTACCTCGGAGAAAGCAAAACTTGTTGGCGATGGCAAAACACTGAACACAGTGGTGCTGCAGGCCACTATCGACAAGCTCTCTAAAAAGGGAGGAGGCACCTTGAGGTTCTCTCCCGGTCGTTATCTTACGGGTGGAATCCTGCTCAGAACGGGTGTGGAGCTCTATTTGGAGAAAGGTGCAGTACTGCTCGGAAGCACCAATCCCGATGACTATGAGGACCTGATGGTGAAGGGAACGACCAACAAGAGCCATAACGATGTCTATAGTCTGGCCCTCATTACGGCTTATCAGGCTAAGGATATCAAGCTCAGTGGCGAGGGAACTATTGATGGACAGGGCCGTGAAGTGGCGCTGAATGTGGATAGTCTTTATCTGAAAGGCATCAAGAAAGACAACACTTATTTCACCCGTCTGCATCGCCCTCGTGAGATGGTGCGCCCTAATCTGCTGTCTATCGTGGAATGCGAGAACGTTAATCTGCAAGGTCTTCGCTTCAAGAGCAGTGCCTGCTGGGGACTGGTCTTTAAGAAATGCGTGAATCTGACGATAACGGGCCTCGATGTTTTGGATAGAGATTATTGGAACAACGACGGCATCGACCTTGTGGATTGTCAGCATGTAGTGATACGGGATACCTATGTAAACGCGGCTGATGACGGTCTTTGTCTGAAGTCAGACAGGGCTGAGGATGCCAATGATGACATTCTCATCGAGAACTGTCAGGTGGAGTCCAGCGCTTCGGCCATCAAGTTTGGCACGGCGAGTGCAGGCGGTTTCCGCAACATAACGATACGAAATATCAAGGTGAAGGATACTTTCCGCTCTGCCATCGCTATCGAGAGCGTGGATGGGGCTTATTGCAAGAACATCCTGATAGAGAATATAGAGGCCAAAAATACAGGCAATCCTATCTTCCTGCGTTTGAGTGGAATGCGTTGGGGCAAGCGTTATGGCACGATGGAGGACGTCGTAATCCGCAACGTCACTTGTGAAGTGCCTTTTGAAAGGCCAGATGTCGGCTATGATATGCGGGGTCCTATCGAGAACACCATGGTCAATCCGATGCCTTCAAGTATCACGGGAGTGGCTGAGGCAAAGGTGAAGAACGTGCTCATCGAGAACGTTACGCTCACCTATCCGGGGCAGGCTTCCAAGGGAATACGCTATATTCCGCTATGGAACATTAAGACTATTCCTGAAGAAAAGAAGTCTTATCCCGAGTTCGATATGTTTGGCGAGTTGCCTGCTTATGGTTTCTATCTCCGCCATGTGGATGGAGTTACCTTCCGCAACGTTACCTTCAAGCTCAACGGCGAGGAGTTCCGCCCTGCCTTTGTGCTGGATGATGCCGCCAACGTGAAGTTTGAGAACATCACTTATCCTAAGGGATACGAGCACAATCAGATATATCAGGCACCCGAAGAGGAGGCTTCCAAATAAGCAAATTTCCAATGTCCGCCCTATGGACATCGGCTTTTAAAGACGGCTTTCGATAGAAACGGAGGCCGTCTTTATTGTTTCTATTGAGGAGAAAAGTCATTGATGACGAGCCTGATAACGGTTGATGACGACCTTAAAAGCGGTTGATAGCCTCTTCAATAACGGCTAATGACGAGATTACACACGGCTTGTAATCACGTTACAAGTAGTGTGTAATGACATTACAAGCCGTTTGTAACGTGGTTACAAACCGTGTTTGTAATCTCCGTGAGTGACTTCCGTGCCCCTTATTAGCCGTTATCATCGGGCTTGAAAGCCCTTTTTGTCCTCACTTCGGTGACCTTCTGCGTTCCCGACAAGGCCCTTTCCTGTAAGGCCATTTCATCTTTTGAAAATCGGCGGATTACTTCCGGCTATAAATTTAATAGCTTTTATCCTTTCAGATTTTGATAATCGGGTGAATTGTTGTATCTTTGCAACTTGGTAAATCAGAACAATTTAAAATAAGAATAAACATATGGCAAAGAAAGCTTTATTGATGATTCTCGACGGATGGGGAATCGGCAAGCACGGAAAAGGCGATGTGATATACAATACTCCCACACCTTATCTGGATTATTTATCCGCTGTTTCGGCACATTCTCAACTTCAGGCATCTGGCGAAGACGTAGGTTTGCCTGACGGACAGATGGGTAACTCCGAAGTAGGACACCTCAATATAGGTGCCGGAAGAGTAGTTTATCAGGACTTGGTGAAAATCAACCGCGCCTGCAAAGACGGCTCTATCTTGAAGAATCAAGAGATTGTAAACGCCTATTCTTACGCTCAGAAGACCGGAAAGAAACTTCATCTGATGGGCTTGACGTCAAATGGCGGCGTGCATTCCTCATTGGATCACCTTTTCAAACTCATTGAGATTTCCAAGGAATATGGTTTGAAGAATACTTATGTGCATTGTTTCATGGACGGTCGAGACACTGACCCGAAGAGCGGTGTCGGCTTTATCAAGGAGATAGAGGAAGCTTGCGCCAAGAACGACGCCAACATTGCCAGTATCATTGGTCGTTTCTATGCGATGGATCGTGATAAACGATGGAATCGAGTAAAGGAAGCCTATGACCTGCTCGTTGAAGGCAAGGGCAAGCAAAGCACGGATATGGTGAAGGCAATGGAGGAAAGTTACGCCGACGGAGTGACTGATGAGTTCATCAAACCTATCCATAACGCTGCCGTGAAGGGAACTATCGAGGATGGCGACGTGATTATCTTCATCAACTTCCGCAACGACCGCGCCAAGGAATTGACGACGGTGCTCACCCAACAGGATATGCCTGACGAGGGTATGCACACGCTCAAGGACCTGCAATACTATTGCATGACCCCTTATGATGCCAATTTCAAGGATGTTCACATTCTCTTCCCGAAAGAGAATGTGGCAGATACCTTAGGCGAATATCTGTCAAGAATGGGTAAGAAACAGCTCCATACGGCAGAGACAGAGAAGTATGCACACGTGACATTCTTCTTCAATGGCGGGCGTGAAGCATCCTTTGAGGGTGAAGACCGCATCTTGGTTCCTTCTCCAAAGGTGGCTACCTATGACCTGAAACCTGAGATGAGCGCTTATGAAGTGAAGGAAAAACTCGTGGGAGCAATCAATACGCAGGAGTATGATTTCATCGTTGTGAACTTCGCAAATGGAGATATGGTAGGCCATACGGGCGTTTATAACGCTATTGCAAAAGCCGTTTGGGCAGTTGACCATTGTGTGAAAGATGTCATCGAGGCCGCTAAAGCCAATGATTATGAGGCCATTATCATTGCCGATCATGGAAATGCTGACAATGCCATCAATGCGGATGGCACGCCAAATACAGCCCATTCGCTCAATCCAGTGCCGTTTATCTATGTCACCAACAACAATTCGGCAACGGTGAAAGACGGTCGTCTGGCAGATGTGGCACCGTCTATCTTGCATATCATGGGCTTGGAACAGCCGGCTGATATGACGGGTGAAAATCTGATTTCAGATAATAAATAAGGAATGAACGTAGAGATTGAAGACAGTTGGAAACAGCATGTAGGGTCGGAGTTTGACAAGCAATATTTTGTCAACCTTACCAATTTCGTGCGGGAAGAATATCTCCATTACCAGTGTTTTCCACCGGGCAGGCTGATATTCAACGCCTTCAATCTCTGCTCTTTCAATCAAGTGAAGGTCGTAATCATCGGTCAAGACCCTTATCATGAACTGGGTCAGGCCATGGGATTGAGTTTCTCAGTGCCTCAAGGCATCATGATGCCGCCTTCTCTCATCAATATTTTCAAGGAGATACAGCTAGATTTAGGCACCCCGATGCCCTTAAGCGGCGACCTGACACGTTGGGCTGAGCAGGGTGTTTTGTTGCTGAATGCCACGCTGACGGTGAGAGCTCACCTCGCTGGAAGTCATCAGCGCCGTGGCTGGGAAGAGTTTACGGATGCGGCTATCAAGGCTCTGAATGCCGATAGGGAGCATTTGGTGTTTATCCTTTGGGGTGGTTATGCGCGCTCAAAGGCGGCTCTTATCGACCATAACAAACATCTCGTGCTCGAGTCTGTACATCCTTCGCCCCTGTCAGCCAATAGAGGCGGCTGGTTTGGCAATCATCATTTCTCTCGCTGCAATGCCTATTTGGAACAGAATGGCATAACTCCTATCCAATGGTAAAACAAGAACCATCACTCTTTCAGATTGGCAATGTGCTGGTCGCTTCTGATATCTTCACAGAGAAATTCTGCTGTGATTTGGAGCAATGCAAGGGCGCTTGTTGCGTGGAAGGTAATTCCGGGGCTCCTGTAGAGTTGGATGAAATAGGCGGAATAGAGGATTCTCTTGACACGATTTGGAGCGATTTGTCGGCTTCAGCGCAGGCAGTTATCGACAAGCAAGGGGTTGCCTATTCGGATAACGACGGCGATTTGGTGACCAGTATCGTAAACGGTAAGGACTGTGTTTTCACTTGTTATGAGAACGGTATCTGTTTTTGTGCGCTTGAAAGAGCCTTTCGGGCTGGCAAAACACGCTTTATGAAGCCCATTTCCTGTTCTCTTTATCCCCTTCGGGAGAAAGCCTTTCCTGATGGTACAGTGGGCTTGTGCGTCCATCATTGGGATATTTGCAAGGGTGCAAAAGAAAAGGGCGGACAATTGGATTTGCCGCTTTATAAGTTCCTTCAAGCACCTTTGACGATGCGCTTTGGTAAAGAATGGTATCAGCAATTATGTGGAGTTGCTGAGCAATTGACGGCTCAACACCTTATTTAATCATTGCTTTCTGTATTCAGAAGGTGACATTCCCACGTGTTCTTTAAAGTATTTTCCAAAGAAACTCTGGTTGGGGAAGTGCAGATTTGTGGCTATTTCCTTGATGCTTTTCGTGGAGTTCTTCAGTTGAACGCGGATTTCCATAATCACATAGTTGTCTATCCACTCGTTAGGAGTCCGTTTGCTGATTTGTTTAACGGTCTCAGAGAGGTATTTAGGAGTGATGCAGAGCTGTTGCCCATACCATCCCACACGACGCTCAGAACGGAAGTTTTTCTCCAGCAATTTGATGAAATCGGCAAAGATAGACTCGCTTCTCGTCTGCCTGGTGTCAGTGCTTTGTTGCAAACGATAGATTACATTGCCTAGGTCATACAGCATCGTAGTGAGCAAAGAACGGACAACATCCTTGCGAAAATGGTGTGATGTATCACAGATTTTTCGTTTGATGAGGTCGTAATATTCCTTGAAGACCTCGGCTTCTTCCGTTCTCAACGTAGAAACAGGATGTGTTCTGGAAAAAAGGAACACAGAAGATATCTCGTGAACACCTTTCACTATTTCGGAAAAGAAATCGAAAGAAATCATCAGACCAATGCCATTGAAGTCCCTGCTGAGCAGGAAATCATCCGTAATCTGTCCTTGGTTGATGATGATAATATCATTCGCCGTCACTAGATGTTTCTCTGTATTCACAGAATATTGTGCTTTTCCCTTTGTGCAAAGGCTTACTATGATGCAGTCCATACGTCTCGGCTCGTTGGGCAAGGGTACGTCTGCAAACTCGTCAAAAAGGATAATGTCATCATCGATGAATTGTCCATTATACCGCTCTTTGGTCTTGGCTATGGTGATTGATTCCATGAAAGAATTGTCCATTTCTCATTGTTTTGTTTGCAAATATATGCTTTTTTCACAGAAAAACAGAACAAAATATAGGAAATGTTTATAATATTGGCAAGATTAACGCAAAAAGTCAGTATGGTAATCAGGTATCGTCTGTATGGCTTCTATCTTTTGAATCTGTGCCCTTCTGAACTTTTCATCACCATAAATTCTGATTCTGTTTCCATGATAAGTCGATATTTTCTGATAGAATTGCTCGTCAATCTTTCCATTACAAGTGTATTCAGAGCCGTCAATCATGATTTTCTCACCTATTTTGCAGTCGCGAAGCGTGACCCTGAGAGTGCCATAAAAACCTCTTCCAAATTCATAATACACACTGTCACCATCCACATCAAAGTATTTGGGAACCATGATCTTGTTCACTTTTTCGGCTGGATAGGAGGTGGAATAATCGACAAAATGAGGGCTATCGTTGTCCGAAGCGTTCACTACCGATTGCCAGCAGGCAGGGTCAAAGCTATTGCCTTTCCAATAGAAAGGGTAGGAACATCCCTTTTGTGATTCCGTTCCATCTGCTGATATGGAACGGTCTGCAAGGTGGCAAAGCCAGTCTTCATCGCTGAAGTGCGCAAAGTTCTTTCCCTTCCAGTCTTTGCCATAATAGCAAACGGATATTTGCCGCTCGTTTATGTGTGGATAAGAAGGAGAATACCAAACCGCTATGGTGTTGGAATCAGTGCGCAGAAAGCGGGTTACATCATAGGTTATGCTGACGGGTTGGTCGTTCTTAGATTCCCGATAAGGAGCCAAAAAATCCCTGTTTACATTGAATTCGTTTACATAAAGGTCACAATATCCTGTTGTGGCAATGGTGATTTTGGCAAATACAGGCCGTTTATTGCTGATATAGGTTTGGCGAAACCACACCTGTGAAGTCGAATCAACGGCTGGATAGGCAATCCAATGAGTGCCAAACTCTTGTGCAGAGGCTGACAGAACATAAAATAAAAGGATATAAAATAAACGGGTTCGCATGAATCGATGCAGTGTTATTAACTAAGCCTGATAACTTGCCCTTCTGCAAGAACAAACAAAATAGGGTGCTAAAGTATGAAGAAAGGCATATCCAAAATATGAATATGCCTTTCTCAAGAGTTATTTATGCATCGATATTTGCGTAAGTTGCATTCTCTTCGATAAACAGTCGGCGTGGCTCAACGTCATCGCCCATCAGCATGGAGAATATCTCATCTGCCTCGGCAGCATTCTCTATGGTCACCTGTTTCAAAAGGCGACTCTGAGGATCCATGGTCGTTTCCCATAGTTGATCTGGGTTCATTTCACCCAAACCTTTGTAACGCTGGGTGTGAAGAGCTTTGTCGTCCTCATTTCCTGCTACATATTTATCTAGGAAAGCCTGGCGTTGCTGCTCGGTATAGCAGTACTCGCTGACCTTCTTATATGTGCATTTATAGAGTGGAGGAGTAGCAATATAGAGGTGACCTTCCTCTACTATCTTCGGCATGAATCGATAGAAGAGCGTCATGATAAGGGTGTCGATATGAGAACCATCGACATCGGCATCGGTCATGATGATGATTTTATCGTAGCGGAGCTTGTCGATATTGGCCTCGCGGTCGTCTTCTCCCTCCACACCGAAGCGTACTCCGATGCTCTGGATGATGTTCATGACTGACTCAGCTTCGAATACACGGTGCCATTGCACTTTCTCTACGTTCAGAATCTTACCACGAAGAGGCAGGATAGCTTGTGTATATCGGTCGCGGCCTTGCTTTGCTGAGCCACCTGCGGAATCACCCTCGACGAGGAAAATCTCACAGTCTTTCGGGTCTTTATTTGAACAGTCGGCAAGCTTTCCAGGAAGTCCACCACCGCTCATCACGCTCTTGCGCTGTACACTTTCACGTGCCTTGCGGGCAGCAATACGTGCTGTGGCTGCTAAAACGACCTTCTCACATATCTTCTTGGCTTCTATCGGGTGTTCCTCCAAATAGTTGGAAAGAGCCTCGCCAACGGCTTGCTGAACGGCTCCGGCGACCTCGCTGTTGCCCAGTTTTGTCTTTGTCTGTCCTTCAAACTGAGGTTCTGCCACCTTGATAGAGATTACTGCGGTCAGTCCTTCACGGAAATCCTCACCTGCAATCTCGATTTTAGCCTTCTCAATCTGCTTTGAAATCACCGGGTCGTTATCCGCATAAGCCTTCAAAACACGAGTGAGAGCCGTGCGGAAACCCGTCAGATGGGTACCGCCTTCTATGGTGTTGATATTGTTTACATAAGAGTGGATATTCTCAGAGTAGTCTGTGTTATACATGATTGCTACCTCGATAGGCACTCCCTGCTTTTCAGTTTTCAGGAAGATGACGTCATCGAAGAGGTGCGTGCGATGTCTGTCAACATAGCGCACGAATTCTTTCAATCCGTCTTTAGCATGGAATATCTCCTGACGAGTCTTGCCAGTTTCAGGGTCAGGACGAAGGTCGGTGAGCGTAATCTTGATGCCTGCATTCAGAAAAGCAAGCTCGCGCATGCGACGAGCAACGAGATCCCACAGGAAAGTGGTCGTTGTGAAGATAGTGGCATCTGGCCAGAATTGCTGGCGCGTGCCGACTTTTGTGGTCACTCCGACTTCCTTTACAGGATAGAGGGCTTTTCCCTTCTCATACTCCTGCTGATAGATTTTCCCATTGCGATATACCTGTGACAGCATGTGAGATGAAAGAGCGTTCACACAACTCACACCAACACCATGAAGTCCACCGCTTACTTTGTAAGAGCCTTTATCGAATTTACCACCTGCATGCAGCACGGTCATCACGACCTCAAGTGCTGATTTATGCAGTTTCTTATGTTCATCAACAGGAATACCACGTCCGTCATCCTCCACGGTTACTGATCCGTCTACATTAAGAGTGACCTCGATGTTGTGACAATATCCAGCCATGGCCTCGTCGATAGAGTTGTCCACGGTCTCATTGATGAGATGGTGAAGTCCCTTTTCACTGATGTCTCCGATATACATTGCAGGGCGTTTGCGCACTGCTTCAAGTCCTTCAAGAACCTGAATGTTTGAGGCTGAATAGTTGTTTTCTGCGTTTTGATTTTCTGCCATTTTCTCTTTTCGTATTATTAACATGCAAAGATACAAAAAATAATCGAATTATCGAAATTTTTTGCACGATAAAATAGGTAATGAAGAAATCATTTTTTACTCTTGGAAAGATGTTTTGTGGGATTGTCCCGATGGATGGGGAAATAGGGAACAATGATGTTTTGGAAACGGGCTTATCTCCTTGCATAAATATACATTTCGCTTATAGGCTTATGGGAGTCGAGCTCCTTGCTATCTGCCCATCGTGGCTCTTCTAAGCCCTTGTAGCCTCTTAAAAGTGGGTGATTAAATTTCCTTAACAATTCGAAATGCTGATTTTGAGGGGATAGTCAAGTGCTTTTAAGGTAAAGAACCATCTTTTGAAAAGTAAACAACCGCTTTTTAGGCGGTAAACAGTGGCTTTTTACAGGGTAAAAGATAGTCTTTTAGAGGGTAAACAACCGTTTTCTACCTTTGAGAACCTTATCTTTTGCATAAATATTCAGAATCTTCCGTATATGCAAAGGATAGAACCTTCGAGGATAGAGTTCTATAATAGCACAAAAGTGAGAACAATTTCGAACTATTATTCGCTTTTTCCTACCCTCCAAAAGCTTCTTCAGGCATAAACATAACTAAAGGCCGCATCCCTTTCGGGTACGACCTTCGTATGGTAAGCAAGGAGTTTCAGATTAACCTAACTTGCTGATATGCATTGACAAACTTGATTTCAAGTTTGCTGCCTTGTTCTTGTGAATGATATTGGTCTTAGCCAATTTATCCAACATCTTCTGTACTGTCGGATACATTTTCACTGCTTCTTCCTTGTCAGTAGTAGCGCGAAGTTTGCGCACAGCATTACGCATAGTCTTTGCATAATAGTTGTTATGCAGTGTTCTCACTTTTGCCTGACGGATTCTCTTGAGTGCTGATTTGTGATTTGCCATATTTAAAATTCTTCTTTTTTTTATTCTTTTTGTAGTCCCTAGCAGAATCGAACTGCTCTTTAGAGAATGAAAATCTCTCGTCCTAACCGATAGACGAAGGGACCGTTGACTCGATTTGCGGGTGCAAAGTTAGCCGTTTTTATTGAACTGACCAAATTTTACGACTAAAATTTTCGTCATATACATGTTTTTTCGTATTTTTGCAATGTATGCAGGTGAAATCGAATGCAATCGTATTGCATGCCTTAAAGTTTGGCGACAGTCAGTTGATAGTCGACCTTCTCACTGAGCAGATGGGACGGATGTCGTTCATCTGCCATATACCCGTGAGCAAAAAGGCTAAGATTAAAAAGCAGTTTTTCCAGCCTCTCAACCTCCTCAGCATCGAGTTTGACTATCGTCAGAATGCCCGTTTGCAGCATTTCAAGGATATCCGCATCGCCGATCCTTTCGCTGATATACCCTTCAATGCCCGTAAACTGTCGATTTGCTTGTTCCTTTCAGAGTTTCTCACTTATGCCACCAGAGATGAGCAGCAGAATGCGCCCTTATATAAATATGTGGAAAGCAGTATCCTTTGGCTTGACAATTCTCAGCATTCTTTCGCCAATTTCCACCTTGTCTTTATGATGCGCCTTAGTCGTTTCATTGGCTTTTTCCCGAATCTTGAGCATTATTCAGTAGGAGATTTCTTCGATTTGCGTAGTGGCGAGTTCTGCCAAATTCCACCTTTGCATACCGATTTTATCCGTCCCGATGAGGCTTCAAAAATCGTTTTACTGATGCGAATGAATTATGAATCCATGCATCTCTTTAAGATGAGCAGGGAAGAACGTAATCGATGTATAGAATTGATAATCAGCTATTACCGTCTTCATATTCCTAATTTCCCCGAATTGAAGTCACTTTCTATCCTTCAGGAATTGTTTGTATAGATATTTCACCGATGTTTTTTGATGAAAAAAGGCTGCTTTTCAGCAGCCTCCTTAACATTGATATAAACTTTAGCCTTATGCTAATAGCTTCTTGACTATCTTCGAAATGGTTCCGCCGTCAGCCTTTCCAGCTAGTTGCTTGGATGCTATTCCCATCACTTTCCCCATTTCTTTCATGCTTGAAGCACCTGTCTGTGCAATGATGTCTTTCACTGCCTTCTCGATTTCTTCTTCAGAGAAAGGTTTTGGCAGATATTCTTCTATCACCTGCACTTGTGCTAATTCCTCATCAGCAAGGTCTTGTCGGCCTGCCTGAGTATAAGTAGCAGCGGTTTCTTTGCCTTGTTTTGCCAGCTTCTGAAGTATCTTCATGGCTGCTGAATCTTCAAGCGTATCGTTAGCTCCAGGGGCGGTCTTAGCCTCTAGAAACACCTTTTTTATATTGCGGAGAGTCATCAGGCGCACCTTGTCGCGGGCTTTCATAGCAGCCTTGATATCTTCGCTTATCTGATCATATAATGTCATATCTTTTTATATTTAATTTATCCTTTTGTTTTCTCAATACTTATGTAAAGTTGATAGTCCCTTGTATGGCCTCTTTCTGTTCTTCGTCTTCCGCTTTCTTAATGTTTCCGCTTGCCTGTTTGCGTATTTCCTCAAGGGTCTGACGCGTGCGTTTATAGGTCGGAGTATTCTCAATAGCTTGGATTACATCCTCGTTGTCGAGGTCTTCAGAGCGGAAAAGGAAGATGTGGGGACGGCGTTTATACTGCTTATTGTCAGAATCCTTGCCATAGAATCGATTGCGTCTATCTTGGCGTTCAGCAGCTTTCTCTGCCTCTTGAGCAATGCGGTCAGATTCTTCTTGTGTCCGTTTGTTGCTCAAGTGGATATTCATTCCATCCACATCCTCGATTCCAAAACCTGTAGCGAGAATGGTTACTTTGACCTTTTTGCCCAATTCTGGGTCAACGGCAACTCCCCATTTTATCTCAAAGTCATTGCCGAATTTCGCCATGAAGTCATTCACGTCATTCATCTCTTCCATCAAGAGGCCAGTATTATCATTCTTCTCATTGCAGAAATTGATGCTGAGCAATATTTTTTTAGAGTTGAATATGTCGTTATCATTGAGCAAGGGTGAGTTTAAAGCATCTTCAATGGCTTTCTTTACACGGCCTTCACCTTCACCAAAGCCTGTACTCATGATAGCTACACCACCATCTTTCAGCACGGTTTTCACGTCGTTGAAGTCAAGGTTGATTAGTCCATGGGTAGTGATGATTTCAGCAATGCTCTTTGCAGCAATGCTCAAAGTGTCATCAGCCTTGCCAAAGGCATCCAGCAAAGTGAGTTCGGGATAAATTTCACGTAACCGTTCATTGTTGATTACGAGCAGGGCGTCTACATGCTTGGACATCTCTTCCACACCATCCAAAGCCTGATCTATTTTCTTTTCACCTTCAAAACGGAAAGGAATCGTGACGATACCTACTGTCAGAATGTCCATTTCTTTGCTTACACGTGCGATGACAGGAGCAGCACCAGTACCTGTTCCTCCTCCCATACCTGCAGTAATAAATGCCATCCTCGTCTCCTCGCCAAGCATATTTTTAATGCCTTCGAGCGTGTCTTCAGCAGCCTTTCTGGCTTTCTCAGGCTTGTTTCCAGCACCTAATCCTTCTCCTAACTGGAGGCGATCAGGCACAGGAGAGTCATTAAGAGCCTGACTATCCGTGTTGCAAACTACAAAATTCACATCATGAATACCTTCACGATACATGTGATTGACAGCATTCCCACCACCGCCACCGACACCGATGACCTTGATAATGCTATTTTCCTTTTCGGGTTGTCCGAAATCTAATATTTTAGGTTTCATATCTTCGTCTGGCATATAATTAGAAAATTATTGTTATTTTATTATTCTTCTTCTGACATGATATCTCCTCCGAATTTTTTGAGGAGTTTCCATGTCTTGTGAAATAAGCTGTTTTCTTTCTTTTTTGCAGCAGTTTTAGCCGCTTCTGCCGCTTCTGCTTGACGTTGGGCAGCATCTTCTTCCTCTTTCTTTTTGCGTGCTTCCTCTTCAGCTTTCAGCTTTTCAGCCTCAGTTTGAACAACTCCGCTTCCTGCTGTTTCATTGATAGGGCGAGGGTTCTTATGCAGGTCAGCTGTCGTATAAACTGGTCGGTTATCACCTGTAGTGAAGAGATCATTGGTGATATCTTCTCCTGCACAGTTCATATCGCCTTTCTCAAGCAGGCCTAAAACAGTATTCATCTTGCCATCATGAGCCGTAATTTCGGGATTGTTGGAATTGATGGTTTCGGTGACAAACTTAGCTATACGTATCTTATCGATATGTGTATGGTTACGGAAAGCACGCTCAATGTTTGGCATATTCGAGCCACCGCCTGTAAGAATCAAGCCACCTAATAGCTTATTGATATATTCATTAGGAACTTGAAACCATGCATTTTCGATGATTTCCTCTAAACGACCTTCCACAATTTCAATGAATTTACGGCTTTCAACTTGACGGTCCTGGTCGATAGGAAGAGTGAGAGTATTGTCTATTTCACTGTTATCAGTGAAGGCACTCGCATGTTTCAGTTTCATATTCTCAGCATCTTGCTCTTCCATTTGGAGTGAAGTGATATCCTTTGTGATATTGTTGCCTCCCAATGGAATAACAGCCAAATGGCGGAGAATATTCTTATAATAGACCGAAACGGTAGTTGTGTTATCTCCAAGGTCTATCAATACGCAACCTGTACGTTTTTCAGTCTCTGTCAGAACGCTGTCTGCCAAAGCCAATGGGGCTAAATACATCTCTGCAATAGCAATTCCCGCATTGTCGAAACATTTGTTCAGGTTGCGATAGAAAGCCTTGCGCCAAAGAATATTCAGGAAGTTTCCTTCTAGTCGGCTGCATTGTATTCCCACAGGGTCGAGTTGATACTGGTTGTCTACCTTATATTCTTGTGTGGCAGCATCCAGTATTTCCTGGTCAGGATAAACCATGTTTCGGTTAGCATCCATCAGTTCATTGACCATTTCCTGAGTAACGATAGTCTCCTCCGGGAGGTCTTTTATGATTACATTCCTGACGCTTTTGATGGATTGTCCACCAACACCGACATAAACATGAGCAACCTTTGTTTTCAAGGTTGTTTCCAGTTTCTTGACTATGTTTGTCAAACACTGTACTGTTTTATCAATGTTGTAGACCACACCTTTGCGTATGCAAGCGGTGGAATCTTCTTGCGCAACAGCAAGAATGCTGACACTGCCATCCAGGTTTTTCTTTCCTGCGATACCTGTAATCTTTGAAGATCCAAGCTCTATAGCTACTATAAATTCCTTTGCCATACGTTTATATCAATTTTCAATTTGTTTTTTACAGATAATTTGGTTATCGAATTCTAGATTTATATAGGAATATTTGTTCCATCCAGCTTGTGATAGTCCATATTTATAGAACTTCTCCAAGCGGTCCATCTTCTTCTTTACAAAGTCATAAATCAACTTTTTGCGCTCGCTTTTGTAGTTACTCTCAGGCATTTTGCCTATATAGACGATGTGGTTTCCTACTCTAGGGACGAGCTCGACCCCATGGTTTGGGAGAATGTTGATTTGCTCTATTTGGTTTTTCCATAAATCACTTGACATCAAGACATTACCTAATTGCGAGACATAGTTTTGCGCAAACCAGCGGTTAATGTAGCCCGTAGCAATGATGAGGTCACTTGTGTAATGTGAGTTTGGCATAATGCGGTTCTTGTCATCCAAGTAATAATCATCACCATTGATGGCTTTGATTCTTATGGTCGGCATCCGTTGGGTAATGTTGATACATACGTGTCCGTCTTGAGTCTTATAACACTCAGAGTTATTCACAAAAGGACTTGATTTCAGAGTTTCTTCTATCTTCCTCGCATCTACATATTTCATGGGCTTGGCCAATGGATAGAGATGGCTTTTCTCAAGTCTCGACTTTATCTCTTTAGTGTTGATGAAGCCGTTGGTTGTTTCGTCTTGGATGTTTATACTGACTTTTGTGCATATCTTGGCAGTATCATCGGGTTTGTTAAACGCGGTGAAAGCTGCAACAAGATAGCCACCGATGACTATGTCAAGTGCAATTGTTATGGTCTTTTTCCAATCGATATGCATTATTTGCTCTCAAGAATTTTTGCCATCTGAGGAACATAATTATCCAAATCCCCAGCACCTAATACAATCAGAACATCAAAGTTTCTGTTTTTGACAAGGTCAAGGACGTCTTCTTTGTGAATCATGCTTTTCTCAACTCCTGGCTTCAAATTGTCATAGATGAGCTGACTTGTTACTCCTGGAATAGGCTTTTCGCGGGCAGGGTAGATGTCACATAGAATGACTTCGTCCAACTGACTCAGCGCATCAGCAAAGTCTTTGTAGAAATCGCGTGTCCTCGTATAGAGATGAGGTTGGAAGATTGCCGTAATCTTACGGTCTTTATACAATTCGCGAATGCTCTTTGCACTCTGATAAATCTCTTTGGGATGATGGGCATAATCAGAAAGGAATACGAGCTTGTCATTTTTGATTTTGAAGTCAAAACGACGGTCAACGCCTCCGTAAGTCTTCATTCCATATTTGATTTCCTCGGCTGTACAACCGTTAAGTTGTGCCATAGCCATGGCTGCTACACTATTTTCAATGTTAATTGGGATAGGTTGTCCTAACTCTATTTCATTGATATTCTCAATGGGAGAGACAAAATCAAAGTGGATATTCCCATTTTCAATCTTTATGTTTTTTGCATGGAAATCACCTTCATCTCGGCTATATACATAGGTCTTGACACCTGCTTGCACGTTAGGTTTCATCTCAAGGCCTTTATGGATGATAAGAGCACCGCCTGGTTGGATGAGTTCCGTGTAATGACGGAAACTCTCTAAGTAGGCTTCTTTAGTGCCATAAATGTCAAGATGGTCGGGGTCTGTTGCTGTAATCACACTCATCCAAGGACGCAACCAATGGAAACTGCGGTCAAACTCATCGGCTTCAATGACCACAAAATCACTTGTATCACTGAGGATATAGTTAGTGCCATAGTTCTTGGAGATGCCTCCAAGAAAAGCATTACAGTCCACATGGCTCTGATGCATGATGTGAGCACACATGGTGGATGTTGTGGTTTTCCCGTGAGTACCTGCTACGCAGAGCCCTTTGTGGGTACGTGTAAGCGTACCGAGCACCTGTGCTCTCTTCTCGATTTCAAAGTTTCCTTCCTTGAAGAAAACAAGTTCTTTCTGTGTGGCAGGGATGGCAGGAGTGTAAACGACGAGACAAGACTTCGGGTCTTTGCATGCATGAGGAATTTCAGCCACATTCTCTTCATAGTGAATGAGCATTCCCTCTTTCTCCAACTGACGTGTAAGTTCAGACGGAGTCTTGTCATATCCGGCAACTACCATGCCTCTGTGGATGAAATAACGTGCTATGGCACTCATTCCAATGCCTCCTGCACCAACGAAATATACAGCTTTTATATCTTTTAGTTCCATGATCTATTTGCGAGTTTTATGACTTCTTCGGCGATGGTATCTGCCGAGTTTTTTAATCCGAGTTTTTTAATGTTTTCACTCAATGATGCCAGTTTCTCGTCATCATTTACCGTGTTGATGGCCTGTTTGAGCAGTGTGTCAGGGGCATCAGCGTCTTTTACGTAGATGGCAGCATCCTTATTGACAAGTGCCATGGCGTTTTTGGTCTGATGGTCTTCGGCAACATTCGGGCTTGGCACTAAGATTACCGGTTTTCCGATGAGGCAGAACTCACTGATGGAACTTGCTCCCGCACGGCTAATCATCAGGTCTGCGGCTTTATAAGCAGCACCCATGTCGCTGATGAAATCCATGAATTTGAGCATCGGCAGGTCTTGATGGCTCTTCATCTGCTCAGCGATGGAGTTGTAATAATATTTTCCGGTCTGCCATACAAACTGTACCCCTGAATCTTTGATGAGGTCCAAATGCTGCAAAACGCTTTCATTGATAGTGCGTGCGCCTAAGCTTCCACCTACCAGAAAAACGGTTTTCTTCTCAGGGTCAAGGCCAAACTGCTTGCGTGCCTCTTCTTTGGTGAGCGCTGTTTCTAGTACATTCTGCCTTACAGGGTTACCTGTCATAATGATTTTGTCAGCAGGGAAGAAGCGTTCCATTCCTTCATAAGCTACGCAGATGATGTTGGCTTTCTTGGCAAGAAGTTTATTGGTGACTCCTGCGTATGAGTTTTGCTCTTGGATAAGGCAAGGAATCTTCTTGCTCGCGCATACATTCAAGGTAGGTCCACTGGCATATCCGCCAACACCTACAGCAGCCATAGGCTTGAAATCCTTGATGATTTTCTTAGCCATAAGCTGACTTTTCCATATCTTGAAAAGCACAGATACGTTCTTCCATAGATGCTTTCTGTCGAATCCGCATATCGGAAGTCCCTTGATTTCATAGCCTGCAGCGGGAACTCTCTGCATTTCCATTCTTCCTATAGCACCCACAAAAAGAATCTTTGCATCAGGTCTTTTCGCCTTAATGGCATTAGCAATGGAAATTGCGGGAAATATATGTCCGCCTGTACCACCGCCACTAATAATGATCCTCAACTCTTGGTCCATTTTCATCATAACTATTTATTTTGGCAAAAGTAATCAAAAAATTTCTTATTTGATAATTTTTTGCACATTTATTTATGCTTATGCTGTCGCCAATTGGTTTTCGTTTAAATCTTCATCGGTCACATCTTTCTTTTTGGCTGACCTGCTGATACTCAATATCACACCTACATAGATGCAATTGATAATCGTAGAAGTTCCGCCTTTACTTACCAAAGGCAGAGGTTGTCCGGTAACTGGGGCCAAGCCCACAGCTACGCACATATTGAAGAGGGCTTGCGTTACTAATAGCATAGCAAGGCCCATTGCAAGGAATGCAGGGAAATTATTCTCGCATCGATTGGCAATTCTTCCCGTTCTAAACAAAAGGATGATGTAGAGCATAGCTACAAACAGAGCCCCTTCTATTCCCGTTTCTTCGATGATAATGGCATAGATGAAGTCAGAGAAGGCTTGCGACAGAAAGTCCCTTTCTACCGAGTTTCCAGGTCCTTTGCCCACCACATTGGAGGAAGCAATGGCTATGTTGGCATGAGCCACTTGTGCATCTTTATCCAAATCGACCTCTTCTGGCGAAACTTCCTTGCCATTCATAAACTTGTCTATACGTGATTTCCACGTGTCGAAGCGGTGGAATATCTTTCCGATGCCGCCCGGTTTCTCTTTAGCTTGAGCAATTTGCTCGGTCATGTTTTTGTTAGGGTTTATCTGTCCTTTGTCTGTTCCCACAATCATGACCATTGCGAAGACGAAGACTATCAAAAGCATGACGATGCCGAGCAGTTTTCCTAATTGGCTCAAAGGCACTCTTCCGATGACCATCATCATGAAAATCACCACGCACAGCAATGCTGCAGTTGACAGGTTTTCAAGCATGATGAGCGGAATGATGGGCAGACATATCCAAAGGATATACTTGAAGGCGTTCTTGTCGGCACCTTCGGGCGTCTGCATGGCACTCAGAATCTGGGCAGTTGCCAGCACCATGGTGCCCTTCGCAATCTCAGAAGGCTGGAATTGAATGCCTATGATGCTAATCCAACGCTGTGCGCCATTGGTGGTGTGGCCGGCAAAGAAGACCCATATAAGCGTTAATATGGAGATGATGAGCAGGAAGGGGGTCACTATTTTGAAGTATTTGCACTTGATGTTCAGCGTGACAATCATGCAGAAGACGCCCATCACCAGAATGGCGATGTGCTTGAACATAGGCGCAAGATAGCTTCCACCCTTGTAAGTAAGCTCTGAGGAAGCCGAGAAAACTTCCACAATGCTGATGATACAAAGGAAGAAGAACACCATCCATATCACCTTATCTCCTTTGAAGATGTTGCCTAAGGTCTTGTTATTCATCTTTTATAGGTTTCTAACCAGATTCTTGAATTGCTCGCCACGGTCCTCCATGTTCTTGAATAAGTCGAAACTTGCGCAGCAAGGACTTAACAAGACGGTCTCTCCGGGCTTAGACATCTCGTAGCAGGCAGCCACACAGTCTTTCATGTTGTGCGTGTCTTTTACGGGTATTCCCATGCCGTCGAAGAAGTTGTGAAGCTTTGTGTTGTCAGCTCCTAAATACACCAGTCCCACGCATTTCTGCTTTACAAGGTCCTTGATGGCGTTATAGTCGTTGCCTTTGTCTTTTCCTCCGAGTATCAGAATGACGGGAGTTCTCATGCTTTCGAGGGCATACCAGCAGGCATCCACATTCGTTGCCTTGGAATCGTTGACGTATTGTACCCCCGCAACCTTGCATACTTTCTCCAACCGATGCTCCACTCCAGGGAAGTCGCCGAGGCTTTTACGGATGACCTCTTTCTTGATTTTTGAGATATTCGTTGCTATACCGGCAGCCAAACTGTTGTAGATGTTGTGCTTGCCGGTAAGGCTCAGCTCCTCTTGCTCCATGTTGAAGGGCGTCGGTTGTTCGATTTTATATTCGCCATCCTCAATGTAAGCGATGGAACCTTTCTCTTTCAGTTCCGAGAAAGGATATTGTATGGCCTTGATGTCATATTTATCCAATTCCTTGCGGATGACAGGGTCGTCGTTCCAATAGATGAAACTGTCCTCTGAAGTCTGGTTTTGGATGATGCGCATCTTGGCATCCGCATAGTTCTCGAACTTGAAATCATAACGGTCGAGATGGTCGGGCGTGATGTTCAGAAGAATTGCGATGTTGGCACGGAAATGATACATATTGTCCAATTGGAAGCTGCTGAGCTCGATGATGTAGTAGTCATGCGGCTCTTCAGCTACTTGCAGGGCTAGGCTCTTGCCGATGTTGCCCGCCAAACCGGTGTCATATCCGGCTGCTTTGAAGATGTGATAGATGAGCGAAGTGGTAGTGGTCTTGCCGTTACTGCCCGTTATGCATACCATCTTAGAGTCGGTATAGCGCCCTGCAAACTCAATTTCGCTGATGATGGGAGTGCCTTTTTTCAGCAAAGCCTGTATGATGGCAGCCTCCTTGGGAATGCCCGGGCTCTTGATGATTTCATCTGCGTTCAGTATCTTGTCTTCGGAATGATGTTCCTCTTCCCATTCGATGCCGTGGTCATCGAGCATTTTCTTGTATTTGTCCTTTATCTTCGACATATCTGAAACGAATACGTCGAATCCCTCTTTCTTCGCCAATACGGCTGCTCCGGCTCCACTTTCGCCAGCACCAAGAATAACTATTCTTTTCATATATTTTACCTTTCTTTTTATGTCAGTATATTATCACATTTGTAAACAATGGCTTTTTACCATGTAAACAACGGTCTTTTACGTTGTAAGTAACGGTCTTTTACAGGGTAAACAACCGTCTTTTACATTGCCTTCGGCAATCCCTTTGCCTATGGGCCTTCAGCGTTCTCCTTACCTTATCTTAAGCGTGATGATGGTCAGAGCCGCAAGGATGATGGATATAATCCAAAATCGGATGGTTATCTTGGCCTCATGCTTGGCGGAGTGGGGCACCTTTATCAGGTATTTACACTCCGGGTCTAACTGCTCGTCTTGAGTTCTGAAGTTGTCATGAATAGGCGTACGCTTGAAGATGCGTTGCTTGATACCCTTATGCTTGCCTAATTTATAATACCAAACCTGCACGATGACGCTCAGACTCTCTACAAAGAAGATGCCGCAAAGTATCGGGAGCAGCAGCTCCTTATGGATGATGATGGCGCCCACAGCGATGATTCCGCCGATGGTCAGTGAGCCTGTATCCCCCATAAACACTTGTGCCGGGTAGGCATTATACCACAGGAAACCTATCAAGGCACCGATGAAGGCGCACATGAAGACCACCAATTCCTGAGAGCCAGGTATATACATTATATTAAGGTAGGAGGCAAATTCGATGTGGGAGCTCACATACGCGAGTATTCCCAACGCCACACCTATGACCGCAGAGTTGCCCGCACACATGCCATCCATGCCATCATTGAGGTTGGCTCCATTGCTTACGGCCGTCACAACGAGAATGGTCATGATGACGAAGAGTATCCAACCTGCCGCATTCTTATATTTCCCGCAAAACGACATGATGCGTGAGTAGTCGAGATTGTGGCCTTTTACGAATGGAATGGTCGTTTTCAGCGACTTTCGGGCATCCGAGCGATGTTTGATAACGACTTCTTGTCCCTGCTTCTGAATAATCAGATTCTCATTCATCTTTACATCCGGAGAAGCCCAAAGCACAAGTCCCACGATGAGGCCGATGCCTATCTGTCCGATAATCTTATATTTTCCCTTGAGTCCCTCCTTGTTGCGGTGGAAGATTTTGATGAAATCGTCCATTCCTCCAAGAAATCCCAGCCATACCGTAGTGATAATCATCAGGATGAGATAGATGTTTCTCAATCTCCCCAACAACAATACCGGGATGAGAATGGAGACGATGATGATGACGCCACCCATCGAGGGAACGCCGATTTTCTTTACACCGAAGGGGTCGATAGAGGCATCACGCTGAGTCTCCGTAATCTGCTTTCTCTTGAGATATTTGATGAATTTCTCGCCAAACCAAGCAGAGATAATCAGCGACAAAATCAGTGCCAGTAAGGCGCGGAATGATATATAGCCCCATAAACGGGAACCGCTGATGCCGAATTGCTCTAAGAATCTGAAAAGATAATATAACATATTTTCTTCAATTTACACGTTAATTTCCGAATATATCATGCAGCACTTCATGGTCATCAAAGTGGTGCTTCACGCCATTAATCTCTTGATAATCCTCGTGGCCCTTACCTGCCACCAGCACCACATCACCCGTTTGCGCCATCATGCATGCTGTGCGGATAGCCTCCTTACGGTCAACAATGGTGAGAACTTTCTTCATCTGCTGGGCATTCAGTCCTGCCACCATGTCATCGATGATGGCTTGCGGCTCTTCATCTCGTGGATTATCACTCGTCAAAATCACTTTATCGCTCTGCTTTACAGCCTCTTGCGCCATCAGCGGACGCTTGCCTTTATCACGATGACCACCAGCTCCACAAACCGTAATCACATGGCCTTTGCCATTGAGTACATCATGGATGGCATTGAGAACGTTCTCCAAAGCATCAGGCGTATGGGCATAGTCGACCACTGCCGTAAACCCTTCGGGAGAATGGATAGGCTCCAAACGGCCGTTTACACTATGCAAGGTGCTCATAACCACTAAGATATCCTGTGGCTGTTTGCCCAACATTCGGGCAGCTCCATATACTGCCAGCAGGTTGCTTACATTGAATTTGCCGATGAATTGAACGCCCACTTCATGGCCGTCAATCTCGAGATACATGCCTTCAAAATGACATTCCAAGATGCGGGCCTTAAAGTCTGCCATCTTTTGAACGGAATAAGTCTTGACGGTTGCTTTCGTATTCTGTACCATAATCATGCCGTTTTTGTCGTCAGCATTGGTAATGGCGAAGGCAGACTTTGGCAGTCCATCGAAGAAAGCCTTCTTAGCATTGCGGTAATTCTCAAAGGTTTTATGGTAATCGAGATGGTCACGCGTGAGGTTGGTAAAGATGCCTCCGGCAAACTTCAGCCCTCCTATACGCTTCTGAGCGATAGCATGGGAAGAGCATTCCATGAAGGCATATTCGCATCCGGCATCCACCATACGTCCGAGAAGTTCGTTGAGTTCGATGGGGTCAGGCGTTGTGTGGTCGGCAGGAATCGGCTCTCCCTCAATGTAATTGCAAACAGTGGAGAGCAAACCACACTTATGCCCCATCTTGCGGAACATATTATATAATAAGGTGGCGATAGTAGTCTTGCCATTGGTGCCCGTTACTCCCACGAGTTTCAGTTTCTTCGAAGGGTCTCTATAGAAAAGTGTAGCCACCTTGCCAACGGCATCTTCGGTGGATTCCACTTGTATATAAGTGATGCCATCAACCTTTTCAGCAGGCAAATCCTCACATAACACGGCCTTTGCACCTAATTCGATGGCCTTCGGAATGTACTTATGTCCATCCACTTGTGTACCTTTCATGGCAACAAACAGATGTCCCTCTTTGATGCGACGGGAATCAATGTTCACGCCTTTGATGTCAACTTCAGCATTACCCAATAAACTTATGGGCTTGATGTTTTTGAGCAACTCGTTTAATTTCATGATGTATATTGTTTTTTTATTATTTCAATACAAGCTGACATCGTTCTCCTTTACGGATTTGATGACCGGCTTCGAGGCTTTGGCTCACCACTTTTCCTCTTCCAGACAGGCTCACTTTGACGCCTCGGCTTTCGAGAATATAGACAGCATCGCGTGCTCCCATGCCGATGACATCAGGCACATGACTCTTGCCATAGAGCTTTTCACGGTGGAGGCTGATGACCTTGTTGTTTTCTTTCTTTGCCGTTCCCCATATCGGATTGCCGTTAGCATAAGAGCCGCTCCATCCATAATTGGTGTTGATTCCTAGGTGACTGAGCACGTAATCAGCAGCGAGGATGTTGCCATCTTTCACATCCGGGATGAGAATAGACGTAGAATCGCGTGCATCTTTCACATCCAGTTTTATGTCTTGAGCCATGATTCCTTCGGATATATTATGAAAAACAGCTCCGCTCATAGTGCCTCCAGAGGCAGGAAGACCTGATTTTTGTATGCAGACGATACAACTATAGCGGGGTGCATCAGCAGGAAAATATCCCGCAAAGCTCACCAGATAATTGGTTCTTCCCATCTTATAACCACCTGCACCTTGTGAAATCTGTGCTGTACCGGTCTTTCCTGCCACTTTGAAAGATGTTGATCCGGCTCTCTTTCCAAGGCCTTGGCTCACCACATGATATAGTATTGTCTGCATCAATTTGACAGTTTTTTGGCTGCAGATGTGTTCATGTCCGGGTACAACTTCTGGTGGAAAGTCCATGATAACCTTACCGTCTTTCACCACAGATTTGACAAATCTCGGGCGCATCATTCGTCCATCATTCGCGATGGCATTATAGAAAGTAAGCGTGGAGATAGGTGGCACCTGGGTCTCATAACCTATACTCATCCATGGAAGAGCCGTGTTGCTCCAGTTAACCCATTGTCCATGGCTGTCTTTCTTTGGCATACGGATGTGTGCCTTTGAATATCCAGGCAATGGAATATGAAAGTCTGAGGCGATACCCGTACGATATATGCCTTGAACAAACTTCTCCGGATTATTATGATAATTGTCATCGATGATGCGGCTGACGCCTACATTGGAGCTTACCTCTAGTGTTCTGGGAAGACTTATCCTATGAAAACCACCCTTGCGCCAGTTCCAATCCTTCATTTGTCGCCCATACATGTCCCATACACCAGAGCCTGTTTCCACCTGATAAGTGGTATCTACGACTCCATCATCTAGTGCTACCATGATGGAAGCGGTCTTGAATACAGAGCCAGGCTCCAATAAGTCGCTCACTGCATGATTCCTTACTTCCCGATATTCACCATCGATACACTTCTCCATGTTCACGATAGCCTTGATGTCTCCTGTCTTTACTTCCATCACAATGGCAACTCCCACGTTACCATTGATTTCTTTCAACTCGTCAATAACTGCCCGTTCTGCCAAGTCCTGCATGCCAACATCAATGGTGGTAACGATGTCAGCACCGTCAATAGCTGGCGTATCGGTGATGTTGAGGAACTTATTGAGCACCTTGCGACGATGGATGATGCCGTTTTTGCCACGCAAGATGGAGTCGTAAGACAGCTCTAAGCCGAAACGGGCGGTATCTTTTGCGCCATACATAGCGCCCACGGTGCGGTTAGCCAATGAGCCATAGGGGTTCTGACGGGCATTGAACTCCTCGATGTGAAAGCCTCCTTTGTAGGCTGCAAGACGGAAAACAGGCAATGTCTTGACTTCCGTATAGGTGTTATAATCCACTCGTTTATCCCAAATCGGCCAATGGCAACTCAGTTTCTTATGACCTATTTCCAAGTCGTGACGGAATTGCTGGGGTGATTTCTCGGGGAATATCTCATGCAGACATCTGCTGATGGAGTCCACTTTTACTTTCCAAAGGGAGTCGTTTTTTGCTTCATGAAGTGCCTTGAAGTCGATGTAGAGCTTGAATTCAGGCAATGTACTGGCCATCAACTGCCCATCACAACTGAGAATATTGCCACGCATAGGCTTCACGCTCACGCTGTCGCGCTTTACTCTATCAGCCACTTTCATCCAATAATCACGCTTTGCGGTCATCAGATAAGCGGTCTTTCCGAGTACCATTAACGCTATAAGAGCCATTACGATAGCAATGAAACTATAACGGGGCATTATTTTCTTATTATCGAATTTACTCATTCTTCCGGTACATTAATGATGTAAGGAGGCTGATTTGCTATGTGCAAAGAGCTGTCGTTGTTGTTTTTCAGCATGTCCAAGACATTGCTTTCGCGGCTTTTCTCAGTGAGTTGGCTGCTGCTCGACAGTGCTCTATACTTCGCATCCTGTAGTTCTTTCTGCAATTTATCGATTTCGATGAGGTCTTGCTGACAGCTATATCGATTGGCAATGTATAAGATTGCGAAGAAGGCAATCAGCAGAAACAGCCAAATCTGCCGTCTGATGGCGCTAGTCGTCAATATATCGCCGCCGAGAATCTTTCTGAGTGTCAAGGCCGAAGTGATGGGAGCTTCGTCTTCAGTTGCCTGTTCCTCTATCACTTCCTTGAGCGTAGGGCTCAAATCATCTGCTGGCTTGTCGCTTTCAGGCTCGCTTGTTTGTTGAGGCTGAACATTTTCAGTTTGTTCCTCATTGGTTATTATGTCTTTATCTTGCTCTTTCATTTCTTCTCTGCTATTCTCAATTTAGCGCTGCGGCTTCGTGGATTTTGCTCCTGCTCATCGCTGTTTGGAGTGATGACTTTGTTGTTTATCAACAGGAAAGGCGATTCGATGCGTCCGTAGAAGTCCTGTTTCACTTTCCCTTCAGCATTTCCCGTCTTCATAATGTTCTTCACGATGCGGTCTTCGAGGGAATGATAGGTGATGACAGAAAGTCTGCCGCCGGGGCGAAGTACCTCTTTAGCTGCCATGAGCATTTCCTTCAGAGCCTGCATCTCTTGATTGACTTCGATGCGGAGGGCCTGGAAGAGCTTGGCCATATCTTTCTTTTCTCTTTCCCGATGGAAGATGGGTTCCACTGCTTGAATGAACTCCTGCGTGGTTGTTATCGGCTTTTGCTGGCGTGCATTGACGAGTGTAGCCGCTATCTTACGTGAGTTTTTCAGTTCTCCATACAGATAGAAGACATCCGCAAGAGCCTCTTCCTCATAGCTGTTGACGATATCTGCCGCTGTTTTTCCTGCTCTTTTATTCATCCGCATATCGAGCGGAGCATCGAAGCGGAAGCTGAATCCACGGGTTTCATCATCAAAATGATGTGACGAAACGCCCAAGTCGGCAAGCAAGCCATCGATTTGCTCCACCCCATAATAGCGCATCCAGTTCTTCAGATAACGGAAGTTGGAGCGCACAAAGGTGAAGTTCTGAGGGTGCGAAGGGCTGTTTTTGTCGTTTTCCTCAGAGGTCTCATCCCATGAAGACAGATTTTTCTCGGCATCCTCATCTTGGTCGAAACTATAGAGATGTGCCGTTGCGTCAAGGCGCGAAAGTATCTCACGGGAGTGGCCGCCGCCGCCGAAAGTGACGTCCACATAGATGCCTCCGGGCTGAATATTCAGTCCGTCGACACTCTCCTTGAGGAGAACAGGCACGTGATATGCTTCTGCAGTCTTTATCATAGATAGATTCGTCCTTTTCTTTTATTCAATGTCTTTCTCGCCGCCTTCGGTCTTCCCCATGACCGCCTCTATGGCTTTGCAGAAATTCTCAGCATTCATGAAGGCCTTCTCAGGCTCTTCGTTGTTCCATATCTCTATGACATCACCCATTCCGATGAACTTTATCGACTGACTGATGGCAGCCATCTTCAGATAACGCTTCGGTATCAAAAAGCGGCCGTTGCCGTCGAGGGTGAGGATTTCAACGTCGGAAACAAACTGGCGGAATATCTGCTGATGCTCTGAATTCCAGCGGGAGAGGCGAAGGCGAAGCGTGTCCATCTGCTCATTCCATACCGTTTCGGGGTATAAAACGAGGCATTGCTGGAAGATGTCTTTACGCAAAACAAGCCTTTCTTCACCCGATGCTTGCAGCACCTTGCGAAAGGCAGAAGGGAGGAAGGCTCTTCCCTTTGCGTCGGTCTTTGCTTCTATGTTTCCTAAAAATCGCATGCGTACATTATTATAAGAAGTTTCTTATTCGAGGCAAAGTTATATAAAATTCCCCACATTCCACCACTTTTCCCCACATTTTTTTAAAAATAGGCAACATTTTCTTGTTTTCATACAATTCGCAAGGTATTTTGCCTCTCTTTGAAGTCTGATGAATACGGGTATGAGAAGTCAAGGCAGGCCTTATCCGAAAATCATTTTAGAAGGCTTGAATCCATCACTGCCAAAGCCCCAAGATAGCTGGAAAGACGGCGGAAACGGACGTTTGAAATGATAAGAATAAGGCTTCAAAATGTTGTTGATTATCCCTCGATTTCTAAAAGACTATTATTTACCTTGTAAAAGGTCATTAGAAGGAGCGTAAAAGATGGTTGTTTACCCTGTAAAAGGTTACCTTTTACATTTCAATTGGAAATCCCTCAGATTCAGGTGGATAACTTCCTGTTTTTTCATGGATAATTTTCGGCGTTTTAATAGGTTGTCTTTCCTTTTGATGAAAAAGGTGATGGATTTTAGTCCTTTTGGACTTCAAAATATCGCAAATTTGTCGATTAATCAGAAAAATCGGAAATTTTTTGTTCCAAAAAGTAGCATATTTCGAAAAGTTATGTTATTTTTGCAATGTGTTAGTGTACTAATGGCATGAGTGATAATATAGAGAAAACTATTGACATTGACAAAGTTTTAAGAGGGAAAATGGGCGACAAGACCAAATATGTACCGGTTTTTGTCGTTTCATGGTTGAAGCATATCGTCCATGAAGACAAGGTAAACAAGTTTTTATGGGAGTCTCGGCATGAGACGGGAACGGCTTGGCTGACAGAATGTGTTCATTATCTCGACATGACTTTGCAGATTGAAGGGAAGGAAAATCTCCCTGATAAGGATGACGGCAAACTCTATACCTTCGTCTCCAATCATCCGTTGGGTGGAGCTGATGGCGTTGCGTTGGGCTCTATCATTGGTCAGCACTATGACGGAAAGTTCCGTTATCTGGTCAATGACTTGCTTCTCAACCTCCCGGGATTGAAGCCCGTGAGCATCGGAATCAACAAGACGGGCAAGCAGGGACGTGCTTTCCCCGCCATGGTGGAGGCTGGTTTCCAAAGCGACAACCACATGCTCATGTTCCCGGCAGGGCTATGTTCCCGCAATATAAATGGTGAGATTCATGACCTTCCGTGGAAAAAGACCTTCATCTCAAAGTCGGTGGAATACCATCGAGATGTAGTTCCTATCCACTTTGGCGGTCAGAATTCCGATAAATTCTATCGCATTGCCAACCTCTGCAAGACTTTGCACCTGAAGGTGAATATCGCTATGCTGTTCTTAGTGGATGAGATGTATAAGAATGTACATAAGACCTTCAGGGTAGCCATCGGTAAACCTATCCCTTGGCAGACTTTTGACAACACAAAAACACCGATGGAATGGGCGAAAATCGTCGAAAACAAGGTTTACGAATTATAGAGAGAAGCAGATTCTCCTTTAAATAAACGCACAACAAAATGGAAGAAGAGATTATCCAACCAATCAGTAAAGAAATCCTCAAGAGTGAGCTTACTCCTGACCGTCAACTTCGTATGACCAACAAAAGCCATAACGAAATCTATGTCATAACGGCGCATAATGCTCCTAATGTGATGAAGGAAATCGGTCGATTGAGGGAATTGGCCTTCCGTACTGCTGGTGGTGGAACGGGTAAGTCGATGGATATTGACGAGTTCGACACGATGGAAGATGCCTGCAAACAATTGATAGTTTGGAATCCGGATGATGAGGAAATCATCGGTGGCTATCGTTATTTATTCGGCTCTGATTGGAAAGTTACCGATGACGGACAGCCTATTCTCGCCACAAGCCACATGTTCCATTTCTCTGAAAAGTTTATGAAAGAATATGCGCCATATACTGTTGAGCTTGGTCGTTCTTTCGTTTCATTGGAATATCAGAATGTAAGAAAAAATACGAAGAGCATCTTTGCCCTTGATAACCTTTGGGATGGACTTGGCGCTTTGACCGTTTTATATCCTAATTTGAAGTATTTCTTCGGCAAAGTGACTATGTATCCTTCTTATATACGTCGTGGAAGGGATATGATTCTCTATTTCCTCAAGAAGCATTTCAGTGATAAAGAGAACTTAATCGTTCCTTTGAAGCCCCTGAAAATAGAAACTCCACAAGAGGAATTAGCAAAGATTTTCAATAAAACTAACTTCAAAGAGGATTACCGAATATTAAATCGGGAGATACGGAAATTAGGTTACAATATTCCTCCTTTGGTTAATGCGTATATGAGTTTGAGTCCTACGATGAAGCTCTTTGGCACGGCCATCAACTATGGATTTGGCGATGTGGAGGAAACGGGCATATTGATTGCTGTCGATGAGATACTCGAAGACAAGCGTGTGCGTCATATCGACAGCTTCATCAGAGAACATCCGGAGGCATTGCATATCACAAGCGGAGCTAATAACGTAATCTATAAGGAGAAGTAAAGGTCTCTAAACCGCTTGTTGTAGTTTTCTTTTACGATGGTTCGTTACGTCTTCAAAATCAGATGATTGGCAATGATATGCCGTTGATTTTCTGATAGATGTCGAGGGCATAGACGTCCGTCATGCCGCTGATATAATCGATGACGGCCATAATGCGTGTTTCCAAGTCTTGGCTTTGAATGTCGTATTGACTGCTGAAGCGTTTTATCAATTGCTGAGAATGATATTTTTCAGGTTCTACAGCTGCACCCACAAGGTCTTTCATGAGTGTTTCCATGATTTTATAACCTGATAATTCAACATCCAAAACAGGTTTGCTTTGGTAGATTTTCTTTATTGAAACTTTTTGACAATGCTTATAGGCGTCACGTTGCAAAGGACTAATGCTGTCGATGAGGCTGCCTTTAAAGGTTCCTTCAAGTATCTCCTGCTCATGTTCTACAAAAGCTTTTACACACTCGGATTCCAAGATTCCTACAGCGCAAGCACGCATATAGACTACCTTTTCATTCTCATCAGTAACACCTTCATCCACAAGCCGTTGCCTGATATTTATTCTTGTGTCTTCATCGAAAAATCCAAGTAGCAAGTCTTCCGTTTCTGAATATGAAAGAAGTTTAAGTTTATGGGAGTCTTCGATGTCCATAATCTCATAGCAAATATCATCGGCAGCCTCCATCAAAAACACTAATGGATGACGTGCATATTGCAAAGGTTCACCTGGAAGAGACTTGCAAAAAAGCCCCAATTCATCGGCGATTTTCTTAAAAATAGGTTCTTCAGATACAAAAAAGCCAAACTTGCCATGCTCTCCAGCAAGTGAAGAGGCAAAAGGATATTTCACGATACTTGCAAGAGTGGAATAAGTCATTACATAACCGCCCTCTCTTCTGCCATTAAAACGATGCGTGAGCAGGCGGAAAGCATTAGCGTTTCCCTCAAAATGAGTGATGTCTTCCCAGAATCGTTGACTTACTTTAGACTTTAGAGGCAGGCCTTCTCCTTCCGTAAAGAATGCCTGAATGGCCTTCTCTCCACTGTGTCCGAAAGGCGGATTACCCAAATCATGTGCGAGACCAGCCGTTTGCACGATGGTCCCAATCTCTTCAAAGAGTGGGTATTTAGATAACTCCGGATGGATTTCAATGAGTTTTCTGGCAACATCATCACCAAGAGATTTCCCCAAAGAAGACACCTCCAGAGAGTGTGTGAGCCTGTTATGGACAAATACACTGCCAGGAAGAGGGAACACTTGAGTCTTGTTTTGCAGTCTTCTGAAAGGTGCTGAGTAAATCAAACGGTCACTATCGCGCTTGAATTCAGAGCGGTCATCGTGCCTTAAAGCATGCCGGTTTTCTTGTCCAAGCCGCTTGTTAGATATCAATTGTTGCCATTTCATATCGCAAAAGTAATGTAAATTTGCCTAATTTGTTTCTTTTTATGCAGAAAAATTCAGTTATTAGGATAGAATTCATTAAATTTGCACATTATTATAAAAGAATTATGATTCAAATCAAAGTTGTAAATAAAGGACATCAGCAGTTGCCTGCTTATGCCACACCACTAAGTGCAGGCATGGATTTACGTGCCAATATCGAGGAGCCCATCGTTCTTCATCCTATGGAAAGAAGGCTTATTCCGACAGGATTGCACATTGCTCTCCCTGCTGGTTTTGAGGCTCAGATACGTCCAAGAAGTGGTTTGGCCTTGAAGCATGGGATTACCGTTCTGAATACTCCTGGCACTGTGGATGCTGATTATCGTGGAGAAATCATGACATTGCTCATTAATTTCTCTAATGAAGACTTCGTTATCAATGATGGAGAACGCATTGCCCAGATGATCATCGCACGCCATGAGCAGGCTGAATTGGTAGTTGTGGATGAGCTAGATGAGACTGAACGCGGTGAAGGCGGATATGGTCATACAGGTGTCAAATAATCATTAATGTTGGAGACGGTATTTTGAAGAATAAAAAACAACATATTGCAGTCCTTCTGATAGCTTTTTTCATGGTAATCGCTATCCTTCCATCTTTTGCCAAAAGAAAGAAGATTATGCCACAAAATGCTATTGCGGAAAAGGCTCTTTCCAGTGAAAATCAACGTCGTTATGACTATTTCTTTCTGGAAGCAGTGCGTCAACAGGCAGCTGGGAATTATTCCGCCGCTTTCGACTTGTTGTCTCATTGCCTGGAAATCAATCCCAATGCGCCGGAGGCTTATTATCTTCAAGCCTCTTATTTCTCGGCTTTGAAGCAGGATTCACTTGCTTTGAGAAACCTTGAAAAGGCAGCTTCATTGAATCCGGATAACTCTACTTATCTCGAGCGGATTGCCCAATATTACAGTGATGCAGAGGATTATAACAAGGCGATAGATGCTTATGAGCAGTTGGCCAGTCGTCATCGTGACCGAACGGATGTGCTGAATGTCTTGCTGAACCTATATCAGCAGAATAAGAACTATGACAAGATGATAGCCACGATCAATCGAATAGAGCAGGTGGAGGGTAGCAGCGAGGAGATAGCTCTTTCAAAGATGCGTGTCTATGAGATGAAAAACGATAAGAAAGCGGCTTATAATGCCTTGAAATCTCTTTCGGATGAGCATCCTAATGACTTGAATTACAAGGTGATGCTGGGTAATTGGCTCATGCAGAACGATAAGCAGAAAGAGGCCTATAAGATATTCTCTGATGCCTTGAAAGATGAGCCTGGCAATACTTATGTTTTGAGTTCCCTTTATGATTATTATAAATCACAAAAGCAGGACTCTATTGCAAACAAGTATTTGGAGCAGATTCTGATGAATCCAAACACAGATGCGCAGAGCAAGACAAGCATGATGCGGGAAGTCATTAATGATAATGAGCAACATGGAGGAGACAGTACCCAAGTGCTTGGATTGTTTGATAGGGTCATGGCGAAGAACCCCAAGGACAGTACTATGGCAGAGTTGACGGCTGCATATATGAGTCTTAAGAAGATGCCCGAAAGTGTTATCAACAAAGCTTTGTATCGCGTGCTCGATATATCGCCTGATAATGCTCAAGCCCGAGTTGAATTGATACAGTCTTATTGGCTGAAACAAAGCTGGGATACCGTGGCTGTCTTGAGTAAACAGGGCACGGAATACAATCCTGACGAGATACTTTTCTGCTATTTCTTAGGCATGGCCAGTTATCAGAAAAAGGAAAATGAGAAGGCTCTAAGTGCCTTTCAACGGGGTGTAAGAGAAGCAACATCGAAGAGTAATCCCGATGTTGTGAGTGATTCTTATGCTCTGATGGGTGAAATTTATCATGAATTGGGCAAGACAAAAGAGATGTATGAGGCCTTTGACAGTTGTCTTCAGTGGAAGAGCGACAATATCGGTTGCCTGAATAACTATGCTTATTATCTGAGCATATTGAAAGGCGACTTATCGAAAGCAGAGCAGATGAGTTACAGAACCATCAAAGCAGAGCCTAAAAATGCCACTTATCTTGACACTTATGCTTGGATTCTCTTTAAGCAAGATCGATATAAAGAGGCCAAAATCTATATTGACCAGGCCTTGAAGAATGATACAGATACCGCGCAAAGTGCCGTTATCATCGAGCATGCGGGCGATATTTACTATAAGAATAATGATGTTCCTGCTGCCTTGGATTATTGGCAGAAGGCCTTGAAAGCAGGTGGCGACAACCCGCTTTTACCGAAAAAGATTAAACTAAAGCAATATATTAAAGAAAATGAATAAGTCTATTTTAAAGATATCAATGGTGTGTCTTGCCCTTCTCTTGGCTTCTTGTGGAGCTAAGAAAGCAATGGTTAATACCTCAAACGGTGTTGCCGTTTCTACACCGAAGGCCGCTCAATCGGAGGAATTGCAGAAACTTTCCTATATGCAGAAGGTCTCCGACCGTCAGCTTTATCAGAAGAATGTCGTTGCCGACATGTCGTTTAGCATCAAGGCAGGCTCTCTTGACCATACAGTACCTGGTTCTATTCACATGCGCAAGGATGAAGTTATCCGCCTGCAACTGTTTATTCCGCTGCTCGGAAGTGAAATCGGACGTTTGGAATTTACGCCTGATTATGTGCTGATTATCGACCGCTTGCATAAAGAGTATATCAAATCTAGTTACTCGGAACTGGATTTTCTCAAGGAAAACGGGCTTACCTTCTATAGCCTTCAGGCTCTTTTCTGGAATCAACTGTTAGTTCCGGGAACTCAGAAAGTGAGTGAATCCGACTTGAAAGACTTTGATGCAGACCTTCATACGGCAGGGCAGACCGTTCCCGTGACGCTCCGCAACGGCAAGATGACTTATCAATGGAATACTGATAAGAATGATGGAAAGATTCTTTCAGCGATTGTGGATTATCTCAGCGACCAGCACGGAAAGTCCAATCTTACGTGGAATTACTCCGACTTTACCCCTTTAGGCGTGAAGTTCTTCCCTGCAACACAGTCGTTTACGTTCTCTACCACAGCCGGAAAGAAGGCTCAAACGGGTACTGTAACCCTCAATATGGATGGTGTAACCACAGATTCCAATTGGGAAACGCAATCCACTATTTCTCCAAAATATAAGAAAGTGGAGGCTAAAGATGTGTTTTCTAAATTATTAAATATGTAAATGAGACGGATATTTATCATATTATTGGCGTTTACGTTTACCCTTTCTTTGTCGGCGCAGAATAAGCGTACGACCAAGAAAAAGGCGCAAACTACCCAGACAACAAAGAAAAAAAGCACTACAAAAAACAAGAAAAACACTGCCACTTACAGCAATGCGTCCATCAAAGGATTGCAAAGTCAGCGTGCCGAAATCCGCAATAAAATCAAACAAAAGGAACAGGCATTGCGTGCAAATCAGGCAGATGTGTCCAACAGATTGAAAAATCTGATGGTCATCAACAGTGAGATAGATGATAAGCAGAAATCCATTGATGGCATCCAAAAGGACATTTCGCATATAGACAACAACATCGGGATTCTGCAATCGCAGTTGAAGACTCTTCAATTACAGCTCAATGACCGTAAAGCGAAGTATATCAAGTCGATGCGGTATGTGGCTCGCCATCGTACAATACAGGATAATCTGATGTTCATCTTTTCAGCCAAAGACTTTGTGCAGATGTATCGCCGCCTCCGTTTCGTGCGTGAATACGGGGCTTATCAGAAGGCTCAAGGCGAGATACTGAAGGCCAAACAGGCCCAAGTGAACAGCAAACATCAGCAGTTGCGGAATGTCAGAGGACAGAAACATACGTTGCTTTCTAAGAGTCAGCAGGCCCGTTTGGACCTTCAGGGCAAACAGTCGGAGCAGCAAGAGATGGTGAAAGGCTTGCAAAAGCAACAGAAAACAATCCAAGGAATTATAGCTCAGCAAAGGCAGAAAGACGCTGCTCTGAATGCTCAGATTGACCGTTTGATAGCTCAAGAGGTAGCGAAGGCAAGAGCGAGAGCTGCTGCTGAGGCTCAGCGAAAGGCTGCGGCCAATGAAGCTGCTAAGCGCAGGGCTGTCGAGTTGGCGCAGAAGAAGGCTGCTGCCGAGGCTGCCGCTAAGGAAAACGCCCGCAGAATAGCGGAAGCAAAGCAACGGGAAGCCCAGTTGAAGGTTGAAGCCGAGGCTGCTGCAGAACGCAAGAATGCGGCTGAACAGGCCCGCGTGGAGCAACAGGCACGTGAAGCTCAGGCCGACAGAGAGGCTGCTGAGCGTAAGGCCAAAGTCGATGAGGCCCGTAGCAAACGAGAGATAGCCGCAGCCAAGAAGGATGTTGATGACGCTAACAACTTGAGTTCGGTTGACCGAATGCTAAGTGGAGGCTTCGAGGAGAACAAGGGTCGCCTTCCAATGCCTATCACCGGGAGCTATCGTATCGTAAGTCATTTCGGGCAATATAGCGTTGAAGGCTTGAAATATGTTACTCTTGATAACAAGGGAATCAATATTTTGGGACGTCCTGGAGCTGTTGCGCGCAGCATCTACGATGGTGAAGTGAGTGCCGTTGTGCCTTTTGGCGGTACGATGATGGTCATGGTGCGCCATGGTGCTTACATCTCCGTATATTGCAATCTGCGTTCAGTTAGCGTGTCGAGAGGGCAGAAAGTGTCCACGCGGCAGGCTCTTGGCGCAGTAGGACCTGATAATATCCTGCAGTTCCAGTTGCGTCGGGAAACGGCAAAACTGAACCCTGAAGCATGGTTAGGTCGTTAACAGCATCGTGAAAAACGGTCTTTTAGAAGGTAGCAGATGATTGTCTGCATTCTAAAAGACCGTTGTTTACGTTGTAAAACAGGCTGTTTCATCGTGTAAATCAGCCTGATTCACTCAGTAAAACAGCCTGATTTACTCAGCCCTTTGCTGCAAAGGGTTTCACGAAGGGTTATCTTCTGCTATCCGATAAGTTATCTTTGACCTTTTAAGAACGGATTTCCAAATCGGTCAACAGCCGTTGATAGACTTCGAAAGCCTCGCTGATTTCACTGATTTTGATGAATTCATCGGCCGAATGGGAACGTGATGAGGAGCCTGGACCTAATTTAAGAGAAGGACAAGACATAAGTGCCTGGTCGCTCAAAGTGGGTGAGCCGAAAGGCTTGAGGCCCATTTCCACGCATTTCTTGACCAATGGATGCTCGGTGGAAATATGCGAGGAGCGCAGATGGAAAGAGCGTGCTTTGACCTCCGACTTCACATGTTGGCAAATAAAGTCATACACCTCTTTATTATCATAGTATTCATTGGTGCGGATGTCGACCACCATGCGACACTCGTCGGGTATCACATTATGCTGCGTCCCTGCATTTATCATGGTCACATTCATGAGCGTAGGGCCGAGAAGCGGGCTCACTTTGTCAAACCGATAATCATGCAACCAGTTCAAATCATTCAATGCCTCATAGATGGCATTTATGCCTTCACCTCTTGCCGCATGACCACTTTTGCCATGCGCGGTGATGTCGAGCACCATCAATCCCTTTTCCGCAATCGCCGGTTGCATGCCTGTGGGCTCTCCGACGATGGCCACATCGATTTTCGGCAGTAGTGGAAAGGCCCTTCGGATGCCGTCAGCACCCGAAACTTCTTCCTCTGCAGAGGCAAGATAAATCAAATTGAAAGAACGCTTGAGAGGAACGAAAGCCCTGAAAACCTGCAATAAAGTGACCAGTCCTCCACCGCAATCATTGCTTCCAAGACCATAGAGGCAGTCGCCTTCAATTGTTGGAGAGAAGGGCTCACGTGTCCAACTGTCCACCGGTTTGACGGTATCTAAGTGCGCATTGAGCAGAATTGTAGGGCGAGAAGCGTCAAAATGCGGGTCAATCGTCCATACATTGTTGGCTTCACGATGAGCAATGAGCCCATATTTCTCGATATGTGAGGCCATAACGGAGGCTGCTTCAGCCTCATTTCTGCTCACCGAAGGAGTGGAAATGAGTTCTTCCAACAGGTCGATAGCGTCTTCTATGTAATCTTTATTTATCATATCAAGGGCAAAATTAAGAAAAATCTCCAAATAATTTCTTATTTTGACAAGAATTCTTTATCTTTGCATGAAACTAATAAAAATATACGTATGCAGAACAATTGTCATCTTTCAGTGCTGATACATGAACAGGCAAAGAAGTACGGAAACCGTCAGGTCCTTACTTTCCGTAGTTTTGGCAGCTTGAAATGGAAGTCAGTTTCATGGAAACAGTTTTCCTTACGGGTGAAGCAAGCGAGCAATGCAATGCTCAATCTGGGCATTAAACCGCAGGAGAACATCGCAGTTTTCTCTCAAAACTGTGTTCAATACCTGTATACAAACTTTGGCGCTTACGGCATCAGAGCGGTTACGATACCTTTCTATGCTACCAGTAGCGAACAGCAGATACAATATATGATTAACGATGCGCAGGTCCGCTTCCTCTTCGTGGGTGAGCAGGAGCAGTATGACAAGGCGCACCGCATCTTCGCATTGTGTCCTTCTTTGGAGCGTATCATCATTTTCGATGAGAGCGTACGCATCAGTACACACGATCCTAACGCCCTCTATTATGAGGATTTTATCAAACTCGGGGAGGACTTGCCACGGCAAACGGAGTTGGAAAAGTTATGGAGTGAGGCCTCTATGGATGACATTTGCGACATCCTCTACACCAGTGGAACTACGGGAGAAAGCAAGGGCGTGATTCTTTCTTATAGCCAGTATTATGCAGCTTTTGAGGCTAATAACAAGTGCGTTCCCGTCAGCGACAAGGACAGAGTGATGAATTTCCTGCCCTTTACGCATATTTTTGAGCGCGGATGGACTTATCTCTGCCTGACAGAAGGTGCTGAGTTGATTATCAATACCTATCCTAAAGAGATTCAGGAGAGCATGCGCGAGACCCATCCTACCTGTATGTCATCGGTCCCAAGGTTTTGGGAAAAGGTGTATGTGGCAGTGAAAGACAAGATTGACCGCTCAAGTGGATTCCAGCAAAAAATGTTCTATCATGCGCTACAAATAGGTAGAAAGCACAATATTGAGTATCTCGGACGTGGCAAACGCGTACCGTTAGGGTTGGCATTAGAATACAAAGTCATCAACAAATCGCTGCTTAGCTTGGTGCGCAAGCAGTTGGGTTTGGAGAATGCCAATATCTTCCCGACAGCTGGAGCAGCAGTTTCGCCAGAGGTAGAAGAGTTCGTGCATTCCATAGGACTCAAGATGGTAGTAGGCTATGGGTTGACAGAAAGCCTTGCAACGGTAAGTTGCGACCATCTGGACGAATCTTTTACCATCGGTTCTGTAGGCAGACCTATCGATGGCATACAGATTAAGATAGGTGAAAATGATGAGATTCTGCTCAAAGGTCCTACTATGACGCGTGGCTATTACAGGCGTGAGAATATCAATAAGACTGCTTTTGATGCCGATGGATTCTTCCATACAGGAGATGCAGGGTATATTAAGAACGGTGAATTGTTCTTGACAGAGCGCATCAAAGACCTCTTCAAGACTTCTAATGGCAAATATATAGCTCCGCAAATGGTGGAAGCCATGCTCTTGGTGGATAAGTTTATCGACCAGGTTGCAGTGATAGCCGACCAGCGGAAATTCGTTTCAGCTCTTGTAGTGCCTGAGTTCAGGCTGTTGGAAGAGTATGCCCGCAACAATAATATCACGTTCGAAACGCGCGAAGACCTATGTGGCAACGAGCAAATTCACAACATGATGATGGACCGGATATCAACGTTGCAACAGTCGTTGGCCCCTTATGAGCAGATAAAAAATATCACTTTGCTTGCCCATCACTTTGCAATGGAGACAGGAGAATTGACCAATACATTAAAATTGAAACGCCCAGTCATCTATAAGAATTATAAGGAGATGATTGATAAGATGTACGAAGAGAAATGATAACAAGTGATCAATTGAAGGATGTAATGGAGCGCGCCGAGGCGTTGCATCACTATCTGAACATCGACCAAAAGAAGGTTGAATTCGAAGAAGAGCAACTTCGTACGCAAGCTCCTGATTTCTGGGAAGACCCCCAGCGTGCTCAGGAGCAGATGAAGAAGGTGAAAGGTATAGAGAAATGGCTCAAAGGATATAAAGAAGTTCGTCAGTATGCTGACGAATTGCAGTTGGCTTTCGACTTTTTCAAGGAGGACATGGTGTCTGAACAGGAAGTGGATGACGACTATGCAAAGGCTATTAAGGCCATCGAAGACCTTGAATTGAAGAATATGCTACGGCAGACAGAGGATCCGATGGATGCCGTCATGAAGATAAACTCTGGTGCTGGAGGTACTGAAAGTCAGGATTGGGCACAGCTGTTGATGCGTATGTATCAGCGTTGGGCTGAAGCTCATGGCTACACAGTGAAGATAACGGATATCCAAGATGGCGACGAAGCAGGTATCAAAAGCGTTACAATGACCATCGAAGGTGGTGAATATGCCTATGGATTTCTGAAGAGTGAGAACGGCGTGCACCGTTTGGTGCGCGTGTCTCCTTATAATGCACAGGGCAAACGAATGACTTCTTTCGCAAGTGTATTCGTTTCTCCCTTGGTGGATGATACCATTGAAGTGTTTGTGGATCCTGCACGAGTAAGCTGGGATACCTTCCGCTCGAGTGGTGCAGGTGGTCAGAATGTCAACAAGGTGGAGTCTGGTGTGCGCTTGAGATATTTGTATCAAGACCCTGACACAGGTGAGGAAGAGGAGATCCTCATAGAGAACACGGAGACAAGAGACCAGCCTAAGAACCGCGCAAAGGCTATGTTGCTCTTGAAGAGTCAGCTTTACGACCGCGCCATGCAGAAGCGTTTGGCTGCTAAAGCTAAGATAGAGGCAGGCAAAAAGAAAATAGAATGGGGCAGTCAGATACGCAGTTACGTGTTTGATGACCGTCGTGTGAAAGACCATCGTACGAATTTCCAGACCTCGGATGTTGATGCTGTGATGGATGGGAAGATAGACGGTTTCATCAAAGCTTATCTGATGGAGTTCCCAGTCACGGATGAAGAGGAATAATATACTAACCAAGATAAACAATACGATTATGAGTGAAAGAAGTAAAATGCGCCGCGCTCAACGTGATGCGAAGCAGGAAAAACAGGCAAAAAAGGTGATAAACTGGATTTTCGGAGTTCTGATAGTCCTCGCTTTGATATTTCTGATTGTGGCAATGTCAATGCAATCATGAGCGGACTGGAGATAGAACGAAAGTTTCTGGTAAAGAAAGGCGACGCTTTTAAATGTGCCGCCTTTTCAAGCAGTCATATTCAGCAAGGCTATATCCCTGCTGACGGGGCTACTGTTAGAATCCGTATACGTGATGAGAAAGCGTATCTGACCATTAAGAGCCACTCTGATAATGGTGGATTGACACGCTATGAGTTTGAAAAGGAAATTGCTCTTGATGAGGCTCAACAACTGATGAAACTCTGTAAAGGGGGTGTTATCGACAAACGTCGTTATTTGGTGAATAGCGAAGATGGGAAACACGTCTTTGAAGTAGATGAATTTTATGGTCAAAATGAGGGCTTAGTAGTAGCTGAAGTAGAACTCCAAAATGAGGATGAACCCTTCAAAAAGCCCGATTTCATCGGTCCAGAAGTTACGGGTGATGCTCGTTTTCGTAATTCTCATTTGTTGCGTTATCCTTTCGATATTTGGAAAGAATCTTTACCAGAAGAGTTCCGATAATCAACCCGACTATTACTCCTATGCTGTCAGCGGCAAAATCAAGCCACTCTCCACTTCTTCTGCCACCCGTGCAATAGGCTTGCACGATTTCTATCAGCCCGCCCATTAAGATGGGCAGTAGCACTCCACCGATAAAAAGCTTGCCTTTTTCCATGGTTTTGTTTACATGTAGGTATTCCGCCCATATTGTAATGCACAAGCCACCATACATTGCTATATGGGTCCACTTGTCTATGAGCCTTACATGATTCAATGGCGTATCAGGAATAGGGATAAGGCAAAGTATCCATATTATAAGTATTATCCCCATTGAAATGGGATATTTTATAACCAAATGATATAAATATTTCATTTTTACTTTCAATTTTGATGCAAAGATAGATAATTTTTTATACTTTTGCAGAATGTTTTATAGAATTTTGTTAGTATGTCAGAAGAAAGAGTCAATTTTGGAAGTAAAATAGGGATGATATTGGCTACTGCCGGTTGTGCCGTCGGTTTAGGTAATGTTTGGCGGTTTCCTTACATGACAGGAGAAAATGGAGGTGGGGCATTCATACTTGTTTATTTGGGTTGTGTCTTGTTGTTGGGCATCCCTTGTATGGTGTCAGAGTTCATTATTGGACGTCATGGAGCTGCAAATACTTATCGTGCTTATTCTAAACTTTCAAAGGGCAATGCGTGGAAATATGTCGGTCTCTTGGGAGTTGTAACAGGGTTTCTCATCACGGGATATTATGCTGTCGTCTCAGGGTGGTGCCTTCAGTATATCTATGCTTCAATCATTGGGGAGTTACATGGTAATCCGGCTTATGTGGCTCATTATTTCGAGGACTTTTCTCAAAGTCCGATTAGACCTGTCTTTTGGACGGTTGTTATCCTTTTGATTACCCATTTTGTCATTGTTCATGGGGTCAGAGGGGGTATAGAGAAGGCTTCAAAACTGATGATGCCTACTTTATTTGTATTGTTGCTTGTCATTGTGGCTGCTTCCTGTATGTTGCCGGGGGCTTCCAAGGGAATGGATTTTCTCTTTCATCCTGACTTTTCCAAGCTCAATAGTAATGTCTTTCTGGGTGCTTTGGGACAGTCTTTTTATTCATTGAGTATCGCTATGGGTTGTATTTGTACTTATGCTTCTTATTACAGCCGACAGACAAATCTTTTGAATTCAGCTGTTCAGGTGTCAGTAGTTGATACTTTGGTGGCTATTTTGGCTGGTTTGATGATATTCCCTGCGGCTTTTTCAGCTGGGATAAGCCCTGACAGCGGACCTTCTCTGGTTTTCATAACCCTGCCGAATGTCTTTAATCAGGCTTTTGCGGGGATGCCTGTTGTCGGTTGGATTATAGCTTTGATGTTCTATATCTTGCTCGCTTTGGCTGCTTTGACGTCTTTGATGTCATTACATGAAGTCAGTACGGCCTTCTTTTTTGAAGAACTGAACATCTCGAGAGGGACAGGTGCAGTCATTGTAACGGTTTCGACGAGCATTATCGGTGCTTTCTGTTCTTTGTCCATGGGGCCTATGGATTATCTCCAGGTTGCCGGGAAGTCTTTATTTGATATCTTTGACTTTGTTACAGGACAGATATTTCTCCCGATTGGAGGATTTTTAACTTGTCTTTTTATCGGCTGGTATATCCCTAAAAAGTTGGTTAAAGACGAATTTACCAATTGGGGTACCGTCTCAGGACGTTTCTTCGGAACGTATCTATTCTTAGTTAGATTTATTTGTCCGTTGGCTATTTTAGGCATATTTCTCCATCAGTTTGGATGGATTTAAACACGATATACATGGTTAGCGAAAGAGGAAAGTTTGGGACAAAAATAGGAGTGATTCTTGCTACAGCAGGTTCTGCTGTTGGCCTAGGTAATATTTGGCGATTCCCCTATCTGACAGGACAGGATGGCGGAGCCGCTTTTATCTTTATCTATATTGGCTGCATATTATTTTTAGGCATACCGGGTATGGTGGCTGAGTTTGTCGTAGGCAGACATTCTGCTGCTAATGCTGCTCGTGCCTATAAGAATCTTTCCAATGGAAAGCCTTGGCAAGTCATCGGATATATGGGTGTTTTCACTGCCATGATTATCCTTGGCTTTTATTCGGTTGTAGCCGGATGGTGTTTACAATATCTTTTTGCCTCTCTTTTGGGCCAATTGAATGGGAATGCAGATTATATCAAAATCTATTTCCAAGAGTTTTCTTCCAGTGCCCTGATGCCTGCTTTCTGGACTTGTATCTTTATTTTGCTTACCCACATGGTAGTGGTAAAGGGCGTCAGAAAAGGTATTGAGAAGGCTTCCAACCTCATGATGCCTACCCTTTTTATCTTACTCATTATCATCGTGATAGCTTCTTGCAGTCTTCCTGGGGCTATGAAAGGGGTGGATTTCTTGTTCCATCCGGATTTCAGCAAGCTTAATCATGGCGTGATGCTTGATGCCTTAGGACAAGCTTTTTTCTCTTTATCCTTAGGCACGGCATGTCTTTGCACCTATGCTTCTTATTTTAGCCGTCAGACAAATTTGTTGAAATCGGCCGTTCAGATAGCGGGTATTGATACAATAGTGGCTATTATGGCTGGTCTGATGATATTCCCGGCCGCTTTTTCAATCGGTGTGAATCCAGACAGTGGTCCTTCTTTGATATTCATTACCCTGCCGAATGTCTTTCAACAGGCCTTTTCGGGGATGCCTGTCGTTGGTTATATTATCGCCATCTTCTTCTATGCATTGCTGGTTTTAGCTGCCTTGACCTCCACGATTTCTATGCATGAGATTGGTACGGCTTTCTTTTATGAAGAGTTGCACATATCTCGCAAGAAGGGCGCTTGGATTGAAACCATCGCTTGTATCATTATCGGAATCTTATGTTCGATATCAGTAGGCAATACAGATACGTTTCAGCTATTCGGCAAATCTATCATGGACTGTTGCGATTATCTCACTTCCAATATCCTTTTGCCATTAGGTTCTTTCCTCACCTGTCTATTTGTGGGTTGGTATGTACCCAAGAAGATAGTGAAAGATGAGTTTACCAATTGGGGTACTCTTCGTGGAGTATTCTTCCAGATATGGTTGATTATTGTCAGATTTATTAGTCCAATCTGTATTATCGCTGTTTTCCTGCATCAACTGGGACTGATATAATAATCTGTATATTTTGCCGTTACTATAGTAGGAGGCTGTCTTTTGAGTTGGTCTCAACTTTAAATTAACTCATCATGAAGTGGAAAGAATTCTTTTATTTTTCAAAATCAGACAGGTCAGCACTCATTGTCTTGTTGGTAATTGGTATCATTGCGTTCCTTATTATCTATGGAATTGGAAGTCGAAACAATAAGACTGACTTGGTGGAAAATGATAGTCTGAATCCTCAAAAATCGTCCATTTCATCGGATAAATATGGTTCAAATGGAGGTCAACAATATGTTTATGGTGACGAGGAACGAAGGGTTGAACGATTTCCGTTTGATCCCAATACTGCTGACAGCACTCAACTTCTTTGTTTAGGGTTGCAGCCTTGGCAAGTGAGAGCTATCTATCACTATCGGGCAAAAGGCGGAATCTACCGTAAACCAACGGATTTTGCCCGACTATATGGCCTTACCGTCAAGCAATATCGGGAATTAGAGCCTTATATTCGGATATCATCTGATTACCTCCCAGCCTCTGAAGTATATGGTCAAATTGGCAAAAAAGCCCCATTCCATCGAGATACTTTGCAATATCCAATGAAGTTGAAGAACTCAGAACGTATCTCTTTGAACAGTGCAGACACCACAATGCTGAAGCGTGTGCCTGGCATTGGGAGTTATTTTGCCCGTCAGATAGTCAATTATCGCAATCGTTTGGGTGGCTTTTATACGACAAAACAGTTGTCAGAAATTGATGATTTCCCGATGGAATCGGCAATTTTCTTCGTTGTGGGAGGTGAAAACGGCATCCGAAAAATCAATCTTAATAAACTCACCCTGAATCAATTGAAGCATCATCCTTACATTAATTTTTATCAAGCGCGTGAGATATGTGACTATCGAAGACTGAAAGGGCCTCTCCATAGTTTAGATGATTTGCGGCTATTGAAGGACTTTCCGCCCGATGAAATCGCACGATTACGCCCCTATGCAGAGTTTTAAGAGAGAATTAAGAGCCTTTTCTAATATAATTCAAAGTCACCTTTTAATATATAAAAAGCGGCAATAGAAATAGCTTCCTTTGCCGCTTTAAGTCGGGATGACCAGATTCGAACTGGCGACCCCTACGTCCCGAACGTAGTACGCTACCAACTGCGCTACATCCCGATTTGGATGCAAAGATACGCCAAATTTATGAAACGAGGGAATATTTACGAAGAAAAATTTGTATCCTTATCATAAAAGCCGTATCTTTGCATTATCTTTTGACAGAAGACTTGATTCCAACAGTAGGAAGACAAACTAAAAACCCGAAATTTTACACCTAATTATTATACTTATATGAGAAATATATTACGAGCATTACTATTGGCTCTTTTCACGTTGCCGGCAACTTATGTTTCCGCCCAAATTACTTTGGTGGAGAAAAATAAGCCGAAAGCACAGATTGTACTTGCCGAAAACAATGAGGTAAATCATGACGCAGCGTCAATTTTGGCCCATTTCATCGAGAAAATGTCGAACGCTAAGCTCCCGATAACGGATAAGAAATCGGTAGCTAAAGGCGCGGTTGTCATTGGTGAAAAGACCGCTGATGCGGGCAAAGATGGCTTTCTTATTGATTGCAAAAACGGCATCCTTCACATCCAAACAGGCGGTGGCATGGGAGCCGTTTATGGTGTCGAGACCCTTTTGGAGCAGTATCTTGGCGTGAATTATTGGGCATTTGAAACGGCAGATTACCCTCAAATGGCCACCATCTGTTTGCCTCAGATACATCATGCAGAGACTCCTGCCTTCCGTTTCCGTATGTCGCAGAGCTATTGTGATAAAGACCCGCAATATGTGAAGTGGTATCGACTGAACAATCAGACGGAAGTTTTCGCCAATAACCTTTGGGTTCACACCTTTAATCGGATACTTCCAGCCTCCGTATATGGCAAGGCGCACCCCGAATATTACTCGTTTTTGAATGGTCAAAGACGGCCTGGTGACCATAGCCAGTGGTGCTTGACCAATCCTGAAGTCTTTGAGATAGTATGCCAAAAGGTAGATTCCATCTTCAAGGCAAACCCTGGGAAGACCATGATAAGCATCAGTCAAAACGATGGAAACAATACTTATTGCCAATGTGAAGCGTGCAAAAAGGTGGATGAATATGAGGGTTCACCCTCCGGAAACATCATCCGATTCCTTAATAAGTTGGCTGAACGCTTCCCAGATAAGCAGTTTTCGACGCTTGCCTACCTCTTCAGCATGCATCCGCCAAAGCATGTGAAGCCCCTTCCAAACGTGAATATCATGCTCTGTGACATCGATTGCAAGCGTGAAGTGCCTCTTACAGATAATGAATCAGGGCAAGATTTCGTGTCGGCACTCGAAGGCTGGGGCAAGATTTCCAATAATATCTTCCTTTGGGACTATGGAATCAACTTCGACAACATGGTTGAGCCTTTCCCTAACTTCCATATTCTGAAGAAGAATTTGCAGCTTTTCAAGAAGAATCATGCCACGATGGTGTTTGAGCAAGTCAATGGACAGCGAGGCACCGACTTTGCTGAGATGCGTGCCTATATGCTCGAAAAGCTCATGTGGAACCCCGAATTGGATGATGATTCTTTGATGCAAACCTTCCTGAAAGGCTATTATGGCAAGGCCGCTCCTTATCTTTATCAATATCAGAAACTGTTGCAAGGAGCGCTTGTGTCGTCAGGAACGCCTCTGTGGATATACGATTCGCCAGTTACTCATAAGAACGGGATGTTCAATGACAACATGATGAAGATGTATAAGGAGCTTTTCGACAAGGCTGAGAATGCCGTCAGAGGTGATAGCGCCAAGTTTGCAAGGGTGCAGATTGCCCGTTTGCCGATTCAATACAGCGAGCTTGAGATTGCCCGAACACGGCAAGGAATGAACTTGGAGGACATGCGTCAGAAGCTAAACACCTTCAAAGAGCGCACCGAAAAATATGATGTTGTCCAGTTGAATGAGCGCAACAACACGGCGGCTGACTATTGCAAGCTCTATGAAACGCGTTTCCTTCCGCATGAGAATACCAATAAGGCGGCCAATGCAAAGGTGATTTGGAACAACAAGCCAGCCCCACGTTATCAGTCGATTGCCGATAAAGCGCTTACCGACGGACTATATGGAGGTGCCGGATATGTAGAGAGTTGGGTAGGATGGGAAGGTCAGGATGCCGACTTTATCTTAGATATGGGGTCGGAAAAGACGTTCCAAAGCGTTTCTACCGACTTCCTCCATCAGCTTGGAGCATGGGTGTTGCTGCCCAAGAGTGTCACCTATTATTATTCAAAGGATAATAAGACTTACACCGAAATGGGCACGCATGAGTTCCCGGAAGACAGAGATGGCTCCGTGAAATTTGTGCCCGGAACGGTCGAAGCATCCTCTCCAGTGACCGCAAGATATATTCGCGTGGTGGTGAAAACCATCGGTCTTTGCCCTTCATGGCATTATGGAGTAGGTTATCCGGCTTGGTTCTTCATGGATGAAGTCAACGTTCAATAACCTAAAAAAGAGCACTTTTGAGTCCCGAAGATAACACTTTGGAATTCAAAAGGTTATCATCAGCAGACCAAAACAAGTTGTTTTGGTGAGTAAAACAATTTGTTTTGGTAGGTAAAACAACTTGTTTTGGTCTGTAAACAATGATCTTTTACATTCCTATCAGTCATCTATTGCTTTTTCATCAATAGCCTTTTGCAAGGCTATCAATAGTTTTACAGCAATTCAGGAAGCTCAAACAGGCGGATGCCATTGCTTCCTTTGATGAGAATATAGTGGTTTTCTATAGGCTCGGCAGCAATCGCCTTCTTCACTTCCTCTACGTCTTTGAACTTGCGGAAGTCGCAATCTGTCTTGCCAAATTCCTCTCCGACAAGCCAGATTTGCTGCAATCCGGAAGCCTTGAGCTCATCCACCACCTTCTGATGTTCCTCTTCAGAGGCTGCTCCCAGCTCCCGCATGTCGCCGAGAATGGCCATTTTGCGGTCCACTTGCATATAAGTGAAATTGGTAAGAGCCGCTTTCATGCTCGTAGGATTGGCATTATAGGCATCCACGATGAGGCGGTTGTGCGCTGTAACGGTCAGTTGTGAGCGGTTGTTGCTTGGCACATAGCCCTCGAGGGCATGGCAGATTTGCTCGGCAGTGATGCCGAAATGGAGGCCAACAGTGATGGCTGCCAACATATTATTGATGTTGTAAGCCCCGATAAGATGCGTCTGTACCTCGTGACTTGCCGTTCCTTTCGCCTTCCAAGCGAATTTCAGGAATGGCGCGCAACTGATGACCGTACCCTCCACATCGGCTTTCGCCTCCTCGGAAGAAGAATAAGTCTCTAATCGATTGATATTCCGGTCACTCGCCATCTTCACTAAATGTTCATTTGCGGCATCCAAGAAGACCAGCGCATGATGGTTTTTCAGAAAGTCGTAAAGCTCGCCTTTCGTCTGTTTTACCCCTTCAAAAGAGCCAAAACCTTGCAGATGAGCCTTGCCGACGTTGGTGATGAGGCCGCAAGTAGGCTCTACATATTCCACCAAAGCCTTGATATCGCCCGGATGAGAGGCACCCATTTCGATGACGGCAATTTCATGTTGCTTGCCGATACGCAGCAAAGTCTTGGGCACACCCACATCGTTATTGAAATTGCCCTCCGTATGCAGTACGTTGAAACGCTCTGACAGAACTGCCGAAATGAGTTCTTTCGTGGTCGTCTTGCCGTTTGTGCCCGTGATGCCCAGCACCGGAATGTCGAACTGACGACGATGTTCTCGCGCCAATTCCTTGAAGGCGAGGAGGCAATCAGGTACTAAGATATAGCGCTCATCATCAGCTTTATCGTATTCTTTCTCATCTATCACGGCATAAGCACACCCTTTATTCAAGGCCATTTCGGCAAACTTGTTGCCATCGAAAGAGGCACCTTTGAGTGCAACGAATATGCTCCCTTCAGGGCAATCACGACTGTCGGTGGTCACCACAGGATGCTGTTGATAGATTTTGTGTAGTTCTGAAATATCCATTTTGTGAGTAGTTTTATTCCAAATGCAAAAGTAACACATTTTTTCGAGAAACAAATAAAAAATCAAGATTTCACTTTCAATGTTTTGTTATTTGGTCGAATTATCGTATATTTGCGCTTATGAATGATTCTCTTGATTATACCATAAACGTGCGAGGACGACTTTTCTCACTGAAAGAGCCACAGGTGATGGGCATTCTCAACTGTACTCCGGACTCCTTTTACTCAGGAAGCCGAAAGCAGACAGAAGCCGAAATTGCCGATAGGGCCAATCAGATAGTGAGTGAAGGAGGCTCTATCATCGATGTGGGAGCCTTTTCCACGCGCCCGGGAGCTGATGAAGTGAGCGAGGAAGAGGAGTGCCGAAGACTGCAAAAGACCCTCGAAATCGTGCGCAGAGAACAGCCTGAAGTGCCCATATCGGTAGATACTTATCGTCCGATGGTGGCTCGTCGCTGCATAGAAGACTGGGGCGCAGACATCATCAACGATGTTTCGGAAGGCGGAATCACAGGTATCGTCAATACACCCATCCATGAGAGTGGGTCGATGTTTGAAGTGGTAGCCTCCTTGCAGGTGCCTTATATATTAATGTCAGTGAAATCCAACCTCCATGATATGCTCATTGCTTTCGCCAAAGAAGTGCAACAACTGCGCGACTTAGGGGCAAAAGACATCATTCTTGACCCTGGTTTCGGCTTCGGAAAGACGCTGGAGGACAACTACAAGATACTCAACGAACTGGAAAAACTTCAGGTTTTGGAACTTCCGCTGTTAGTGGGAGTGTCGCGCAAGAGCATGATTTTCAAGCTCATCGGTGGCAATCCAGCCACTTCTCTCAATGGCACTACGGCCATCCATGCCATCAGCTTACTGAAAGGAGGCCGCATCCTTCGGGTGCATGATGTAAAAGAAGCCGTGGAGACCGTTAGAATCTACGAGGCTCTCAACGGCAAATATCCTCAGAAATAACCTTCAAAACGCAATAAAAAGAATATGTTTTTCGACTTTGGCATTAAAGATATCATCGACATCCTGCTTGTCGCACTGATGCTCTACTATATCTACCGACTGATGAAAGAGAGCCGTTCACTCAACGTCTTCATAGGTATCATGGTGTTTGTGGTCATCTGGCTATTCGTTAGTCAGGTGCTTGAGATGCGTCTGTTGGGCTCCATTATGGACAAGTTGGTCAGTGTGGGTGTGATAGCCCTTATCGTTCTCTTTCAACAGGAGATACGAAAATTCCTCTATACACTGGGTGCCCATCAGCAGTTCAAGCATTTTTTCAAGTTCTTCTCATCAGGGAAAAATAAGGAAATCGCCGAAGACAAAGAGACCATCATGCCTATTGTGATGGCCTGTATGAGTATGTCGAAGGGCAAAGTAGGCTCTTTGATAGTGATAGAACGTACTACACCCTTGGATGATATCGTAGAGACTGGCGACACGATAGATGCCAATATCAACCAAAGGCTTATTGAAAACATCTTTTTCAAGAACTCTCCTTTGCACGACGGGGCCATGATTATCTCCAAGAAACGTATCAAGGCAGCCGGCTGTATATTGCCGGTTTCGCATAATCTCGACATTCCCAAGGAGTTAGGACTTCGTCATCGCGCCGCCATGGGAATATCTCAGACCTCAGATGCAATCGCTGTTGTGGTATCAGAAGAGACCGGACGCATCAGTGTTGCTATCAAAGGAGAATTCAAACTAAGGCTTTCAGCTGAAGAACTGGAGAGTATTTTGGCCAAAGAAATGACCGTATAATCAGTTGAGCATCAGGTTCATCGTGGCCTTTTCTTCCTTAAAGATGAATTCAGAGAGTTGTCTTATGTTCATCTTTATCGCTTCAGTATCAGGCTCATCGGTCTGACATACAGTCCCATCTTTGATGATATAGTAGGCATTATTCATCGGTATGTCATGGTCTCCTTGTACTCTTATCGTGCAATCAGCCGATGGGTTTCTCTTCGCATAAGCCTCCAAAGCATTCTTGGCATTGATTACTCGGAGCATGGCCTGTATCGGTTCAACAGCCATTTCGTAGCTTTCTTCGCTGATGTGGATATCTTCCTTGATGATATCCAGTCCCTCTTCATCATGCATCAGAATACAGTCTTGTTCCCTTTGCCATTTGTCGAAATCGAGGAAAGACATTTCCTTAACATTAAAAGGCGGTTGAGTGCAGGTGATACAATTGGCATATCCGCATTTGCCATACCATTCATAGAGCCAGGGCTCAGCAGGTATCAGCGTGGCGAAAGTGATGCCTTTATAATAAAGAGAGAAGTGAGCTTGACGCATCAAGTTGTTTCCGATATCCTGTCGGCGGAAGTCCAGGCTCACGCATACACCGCTTAAATAGGCAGTTTTTATTTCTTCACCATGGTAAAGCAACGTATAGGGTAGTGTCTGTAATGCTGCCACGACATGATGATTAATCTGGCAAGTGATGTTGTATTCGTTCTTATATACGCGACTGAAATACAAATCCATAAACGTTTCACTATCTCCGAAAGACTGTTTCCATAGTTCTCTGGTCTCTTTCAGAATTCTGTCTTGGTCTTCAAAGTCGGCGAGTGGGTGCTTTTCCATGATGACATTCTTTTCCAACAATATGTCCGGCTTATAGGAAAGCTTAGCGTTTCGCAGTCCTTCCTCTCCCATATCCTCTTCCCGATTGATATAATAATATTGTTCGGGCAGATGTTTTATAAACTCTTGATTGATGATGGTGAACGAGCCTTCATAACTTGTGTCGGCTTTTTCTACACAGACATCAAACGTCTTTTGGTTGATAGGACAGCCGAAAGTGAATGCGATGAGCTTTCCTTCTACCCAAATGGTGCCTCCTAAGAGACCTAAACGCTCCCAACGGTCGAAGGCACGGGTCATGGAACGCAATTCTTCGGTCCTGCTTTCATCTTGATTGGAATCGTCCTGAGCCTTTCTCCATTGACATTCCAACCGCAAACATTCGGGTATCAATTCAGGAGTGAGCTCTCTGTATCCATAATTTGGATAGAGGTTTTTGAACTTATTGATGTGGTTTCGCTTGCTTTGCAACTTCTTGCCCGATAGGTTTATCAGTTTGTCGCGGGTGTATACGTAATCCGCATAATCACGGTCTGGCTTTATCTGAAACGTATCCGGAAAGGCCTCTTCGATGATGCTTGTCATGTAATTACATACGCCGAGCAAGAGGAACGGATGCCCCATGGCAATCGAATCGTCACGAATGGCCCGAATCACCCTTACTGAACATTCATCGCAAGGCTCCACTTTGAACGTGCCATCAGCTTGTTCTCGTGGCTTTGCCAAAGGCATCATATAGGCTAAATGATGTCCTGCATAAAAGCGGAAGACCAGATAATCCTCGACAATGGCAAACTGCGTGTTATATAAAAAACGCCAACTGATAAGATTTGCAAAGGAAAGATCGCAGTTCATGCGGTCTCCCCACAGTGTAAAACCTTGTATTATATCTTTGTCGGCGGTTGTTAGGTCCTTAAATTTAATCATAATCAGATAATAAATTAATTATTGCCACAAATTTATGAAAATTTATCCGATAATCATCTACATTATCGATTAATTTTCTTAATTTTGCAAAGTGGAAATTACAAAAAGGCGATTTCCTGCTTAATTGAATACATCATTTAATTATAAAATAAAAACTATGGATTTATTACAGCAAATTGTTGCGCGTGCAAAAGCTAATAAACAGCGCATCGTGCTCCCTGAAGCTGAAGAGGAGCGTACTTTAAAAGCAGCCGATAAGGTGTTGGCGGATGACATCGCAGACCTTATCCTGATAGGTAATCCTGACAATATCGCAAGTCTGGCGTTGCAAATGGGCTTGAAGAATATCGATAAGGCTACCATTGTAGATCCTCAGAATAATCCAAAGAGTGAAGAATATGCCGAATTGCTGGCTGAGCTCCGTAAGAAGAAAGGTATGACTATTGAGCAGGCCCGTGATTTGGTTACAAATAACAACCTTTATCTTGGTTGCATGATTATCAAGACCGAAGGCGCTGACGGACAGATTTCCGGTGCGTTGAGTACCACTGGTGACACGCTTCGCCCAGCTCTTCAGATTATCAAATGCACACCGGGCATCACCTGTGTGAGTGGAGCTATGTTGCTTATCTCTAAAGAGAAAGAGTATGGCGAGAACGGTGTAGTGGTCTTTGGTGATGTTGCTGTAACTCCTAATCCTACTGCCGACCAGCTCTCACAGATAGCTTATACTACTGCAGAGACTGCTAAGAGCGTGGCTGGAATTGCTGAACCTCGTGTTGCTATGTTGAGTTTCTCCACGAAGGGAAGTGCAAAGGATGCTATCGACAAGGCCACTGGCAAGAGCGTTTATATTATAGATAAGGTGTTGGAAGCTACTAAGTTGGCTCAAGAGAAATATCCTGAGCTTCATGTGGATGGCGAGTTGCAAGCTGATGCAGCACTTGTTCCATCCGTGGCAACGAAGAAAGCTCCTGGAAGTGATATTGCCGGCAAGGCTAATGTGTTGATTGCACCGAACCTTGAGGTGGGGAATATCGGATATAAGATGGTGCAACGTTTGGGTGGAGTATCGGCTATAGGCCCTATTCTGCAAGGTATTGCGCGCCCTGTAAACGACCTCAGCCGTGGCTGTTCAGTAGATGATATCTATTATATGGTAGCCATTACCTCCTGCCAAGCTCAGGATGCGAAGAAATAAAAGCAACAGAATAAATCATTAATTACGAAATAAAGAATAGACATGAAAGTACTTGTTCTGAACTGTGGAAGTTCATCTATCAAATACAAGCTCTATGACATGAGCAACGAGAGCGTGCTCGCACAGGGTGGAGTAGAACGTATCGGCATCGATGACGCCTTTATTAAGGTGAAACTTGATAATGGAGAGAAGAAGAAAATAATGGCAGACCTGCCCACACATAAGGAAGGTGTGGCCCTCGTCTTCAAGGTTTTGCTTGACCCTGAAATAGGAGCTATCAAGAGCCTTGATGAGATTGACGCGGTAGGACACCGCATCGTGCAGGGTGGCGACTTGTTTGAGAAGAGTTGCATCGTCACGCCAGAGGTGGAGAAAGGCATCGAGAGCCTGATTGATTTGGCACCTGTTCACAATGCCGGACACCTTCGTGGCATCCGTGCCGTTGACGCTTTGATGCCTGATGTACCGCAGGTTACCGTCTTCGATAATGCTTTCCATAGCACTATGCCTGCTTATGCTTATCTCTATGCAGTGCCTTACGAGTTCTATGAGAAGTATCATGTGCGCCGTTATGGTTTCCATGGAACCTCCCATCGCTATGTTTCTCAGCGCGTATGTGAGTTCTTGGGCGTTGATATCAAGACCCAGAAGATTATCACTTGCCATGTGGGTAATGGTGCATCAGTGGCTGCCGTGAAGTATGGCAAGGTCATTGACACCTCTATGGGATTGACTCCTCTTGCTGGATTGATGATGGGCAGCCGCTCTGGTGACATCGACCCGTCTGCCGTGACCTATATGATGGCCAAGACAGGAAAGACTCCTCAGGAGATGGCTGACTTCCTCAATAAAGAGAGTGGAGTGTTGGGCATCACCGGAATGAGCTCTGATATGCGTGATATTGAGAACGCTGACCTTGAAGGAAACGAGCGTGCACACTTGGCTTTGCAAATGTATAACTACCGTATCAAGAAGTATATAGGTGCCTATGCAGCAGCTATGAATGGCGTGGATATCATCGTTTGGACAGCCGGAGTTGGTGAAAACCAGGAAGGTGTGCGTTGGGATGCTTGCCAAGGATTGGATTATCTTGGTGTCAAGATGGACAAGGAGCGCAACCATGTACGTAGCAAAGAGCAGATTCTGTCGGCTGATGACTCTAAAGTGAAGGTCGTTATGATACCTACTGATGAGGAAATCGTCATTGCAAGAGATACTGTAGAACTGGTGAAAGGCTTGAGGAAATAAGGCTTTTCCCTAGATTTCTCTCCCGTGGAGAGGATATAATAACAAAAGGAAAATGGCTTCTCTCAATGAGGGAAGCCATCTTTATTTATGCTTTTAATAATCAGCCATTTGGTGATTAACGGCTCTTTGCAATACAAAGTGGGCCAGATTGAAAGACAAATTGGCCCACTTTGTTTAACAAACTGGCCCAGTTTGTCTGCCGATTAATCATCTTTTACTCAGCGTTCAACAATTCTTTCTTCTGTCTGCGGTATTGTCTTACGCCGTAAGTGAACACCACGCAGAAGCAGATGAATGGCAAAATATAGGATACATTGACAGCTGGATGACCGAGAATCATCTTTTGGTCGATAATCAAACCTTGCAGTGGAGGCATGATAGCACCACCTACGATGGCCATCACAAGGAATGCAGCTCCGAGACTTGCATCCTGATTATCCACGTTTTCAAGGGCTATTCCATAGATAGTAGGGAACATCAGCGACATAAAGATACTGATTCCAATGAGGCAATAGAGGCCTGTCATACCCACGATGCATACTGCTCCGAGGGCACATATTCCTGCTCCAATGGCAAAAACGGAAAGTAATTTGCGGGTATTGACGTATTTCATCAGAGCCGTTGCTATGAAACGGCCACAGAGGAAGAGAATCATTGCCACGATATTATAGGCTTGCGCCGTTGCTTTATTGATGCCTAAGTAGTCAGCATATTGGATGATGAAGGTCCAAGTCATGATTTGTGCGGCCACATAAAACATCTGAGTGAGCACACCTTCACGATAAGCATGGTTGTGCCAAAGGTTTCTCAGCGTGGTCTTTGCATCGTTTTTCTGGTCAGGTTGAATCTCTGTTTTCGGCACTTTGGTCAGTGAAATAATCACCAAAACCAATACAACGACCAGACCTATAGCCACATAAGGATTACGGATTACATCCAAATCATGCACTCGGATATTGGCTTTTTCAGTGGCAGAAAGGGTGGAAAAGATGATTTCTCCTGCTGCATTGCGCCTGTCAGAATAAAGTTGTGGGAGGACAATGAAGGATGCCACGGCCATACCCATCAATGAGCCCATCGGATTGAAGGCCTGTGCAAGGTTCAATCTTCTTGTCGAAGTCTTCTTGGAACCTAATGAAAGGATGAACGGATTGGAGGTTGTTTCGAGGAAAGCAAGCCCAAATGTCAGGATATATAACGAAATACAGAAGAAGGAGAATTGCTGATATAATGCCGCAGGAATGAACAGAAAGGCGCCGATAGCATAGAGCGTAAGGCCCAGCATGATGCCTTTCTTGTAGCTGTATTTACGGATGAACAAGGCTGCCGGTATGGCCATAGTGGCATAACCGCCATAAAAGGCGAATTGAACAAGCGATGCCTTAGCCGCAGAAATCTCCATTACGGTCTGGAAGGCGGCAACCATTGGGTTGGTAATATCGTTGGCAAACCCCCAAAGGGCAAACAAAGAGGTTATCAGAATGAATATAAAGAGGTACTTCTTCTCTACAAGTTTTTGCTTTTCCATGATGTTTTCTGTATTTCTTTCTTGATAAATATGACGGCATCAGAGCGTTGACTCTGATGCCGGATATTGTTTTAGATAGTCTATCTCATTGACCTATAGACAGGTCCATACGCTGCACAGGCACGGTAATCCTGGCCTTCTTTATCCATGCCGAAGGCATTCCATGCTGCAGGACGGAAGATATTCTTCTCGTCAACATTATGCAAGCAAACTGGAATGCGTAGCATTGAGGCCAATGTAATCATGTCTGCACCGATGTGTCCATAAGTGATGGCACCGTGGTTAGCACCCCAGTTGTTCATCACTGAATACACATCCTTGAAGGCATCCTTATTCGGATCCAGGCGTGGAGTGAACCATGTGGTAGGCCAAGTTGGGTCTGTACGCTTGTCAAGGACAGCGTGAATCTCAGGATCAACGTCAACTATCCATCCCTCAGCTATCTGCAATACAGGTCCAAGGCCTTTTACGATGTTCACGCGCATCATTGTTGCAGGCCATCCACCCTTAGTAAGGAAGTGGCTACTGAAGCCTCCACCACGGAAATAATCTCTATCTGCAGGCATCCAAGAGGTAGCTTTCAGGCAGTTCTCGATATCTGCGTCGGTCATATCCCAGAACTTTTTCATCAAGTGATTGCCGTCTTTATCAACGCTTTGACCTGTTCCATCGAGGGTTGTAGCACCTGAATTAATCAAGTGGATGATGCCAGGAGCAGCCGTACCGGTAAGTTCCTTGCCAGTAACTCGCTTCACGGCTTCAGGACTCCAATAAGTGCGGACATCCGAGAATATCTGTGCCTGATTGGAAACCAAATGTGCCAAAAGCATGGCGGTGCAGTTGAGTGAGTCGTTCTCAGTGGCAAATGGATAAGCTTCACGCTTTCCATTCCAGTCGAAAGTGGTGTTCAACAGAGCCTCAGTGAAGTCTCCGTTTGGCTTCCAGTCTGTCCATTGACGCTGTCCTTGGAAACCAGCAGCCAGAGCATTGTGGCCTAAAGACTCCTCTTTGAAGCCCATTTCCTCTAGTTTCGGGTTGCCATGCATCAAGTCTTTGACGATTAAAGTCATCTTAACGATGAACTCCCAATCCTCCTCTTTCTGCGCTCTTGTCTTGGTCTTTTCAGGCCTATTCTTATCCCAACCTTCATTTACTTTGCAGTATTTTTCGGTCCATGCCATGGCTTTCTTGAATTCCTCATGGTCGTAGATGCCTTCATCCATGCGGCGGAGGATCTCCACCTCATCGACACTCTCACATCTCATGCCGAGATATTCTTCAAAGAAATCGGTGTTGACAATAGAACCTGCGATGCCCATCGTTACGCTTCCGATAGACAGATAAGACTGACCACGAAGCTCAGCAGTAGCAACGGCTGCACGGGCAAACAGCAACAACTTCTCCTCAACATCAGCCGGGATAGTGTTATCATCCAAATCCTGCACGTCATGTCCATAGATTCCGAAAGCTGGAAGACCCTTCTGTGCATGCGCAGCAAGCACTGCAGCCAAGTAAACAGCACCCGGACGCTCCGTTCCATTGAAGCCCCATACAGCCTTAGGCCAGTATGGATTCATGTCCATAGTTTCTGATCCATAGCACCAACAAGAAGTTACGGTGATGGTGGCGCCTACTCCCTCGTGCTCAAACTTATCTGCACAGGCGGCACTTTCGGCAACTCTGCCGATGGTGGAGTCGGCAATTACGCATTGCACAGGTGTTCCATCTCTGTATTTAAGTTTACTGGAGATTAACTCAGCAACGGCTTTTGCCAATGCCATAGTCTTACCTTCAAGACTCTCTCTGACGCCACCTTGACGACCGTCAATAGTTGGGCGTATACCAATTTTTGGATACTTCATATTCATGATATAATTATAGTTGTAACAGATTGTTTCTGCAAAGATAGAAAAAAATATTTGAGGAAAAGGCGGTTTAAGTATTTTTATACTTATATTACCTAATTTTCTCTATCGCAGGAACGATGAGGCTTTCCATCACCTCATAGCCTTTATCATTTGGATGCACAGTTTCGGGCGTATAATCTTGATTCATTCCCGTTCCATCTGCTGAAACCATGGCACTGAAATAGTCAACATAAGGAATCTTGTTTGCCTTTGCATAGGCTTGCACCCGTGCGTTCAGATGGCGTATTTTGTCCATTGCGCCCTCGATGGAAGGCCTCCATCCGAAGGATTTTGCAGGCAGACAGGAGGTCAGAATGACCTTGATTTTGTTGTAACGGGCAAGCTCCACCATCGAGACTACATTCCCAAAGGTGAGCTCTTCATCGTATGTTCCCGTGTTTTCAGCCACATCATTAGTGCCATAATTGATGACGACGACCTTCGGTTGCAGTTTGATGACGTCTTCACGGAAACGAAGAAGGAATTGAAAGCTCGTTTGTCCGCTGATACCTCTTCCTATATAGCCATGCTTTTTGAAGAATTCAGGGCGTCTGCTTGCCCAAAAGTCGGTGATGGAATTTCCCATAAAGACCACTCGTTTCTCATTCTTTGCAGGCTTGCCTAACGTGGTGTTTTCCTTTGCGTATCGGTTATATTGCGCAAAAGTGTACTTCTGTGCCTCTATGTGGATGGAAATGAAGGCAAAACAGACTATCAGAAAGGCGGTTTTAAGGTTTGTTTTCATGTGCTTGATATTAAGGTTTGCTCTCGCCTTCTACATATTGCTCGAGGAACAGATGTTCCCCGTCAAAGACTGCATAGGTGTATTGCCATATCCAATCGCCCAATATGAGCATGCGGGTCTTTCGTGAAAGCATGAGGTCGAGTTCGATGTGGCGGTGGCCATAAATGAAATAATCGATGTTCTCATGCGTCTTCATATATTCTTTGGTGTATCTTACGAGATATTCCTTGTCCTCTCCCAAATAGGGCGCCTCTTTTCCATCAGACCGCTTCAGACGGCTGTGTTTTGCCCAATTGAGGCCTAGCTGCATGCCCAACCATGGATGCATGAAGTTGAGAAGACGCTGGCAAGTATAGCTGTGGAACATCTTCCGCAGGAGCTTATATTTATTGTCAGGGTCGCCCAAGCCGTCGCCATGAGCCAGAAAGAACACCTTATCATAGATTTCAGTGGTGATAGGAGCCTTATGCACGATGAGCCCGCACTCCTTTTCGAGATAGCCATAGGTCCAAATGTCATGGTTTCCCGTGAAGAAATGTACCTCTACGCCCATGTCGGTAAGTTCTGAAAGCTTGCCTAAAAAACGGGTGTAGCCTTTGGGAACCACGTATTTATACTCATCCCAGAAGTCGAACATGTCGCCCAAAAGATAGATGGCAGCCGCCTTATCCTTGATGCTGTCAAGAAAGCGTACAAGCCTCCGCTCCTGTGTGCGGCCATGTTCGATGGCCAAGGAGCCTAAGTGGGCATCGGAAAGGAAATAGATATTCTTCATTGTGCGGCGTTTGATAAGGGGGTTAAGGGTTCATTCGAAGCCGAGTTCCACTCGTGCTTCTTCAGTCATCATGCTTTGATCCCATGCGGGTTCGAACACTAGATTCACGTTGGCAGATGTCACTTCGCTGAGGCTTTCAATCTTGCTGCGCACGTCTTCGAGGATAAAGTCGGCTGCAGGGCATGAGGGTGCAGTGAATGTCATATCAACATCCACGTTGCCATCGTCCTTTACGTCGATTTTGTAAATCATCCCCAAATCCCAGATATTGACAGGAATCTCAGGGTCATAGACGGTTTTCAGCACATCGACTATACGCTCTTCTATTTTTGTTTTCTCCTCTTGGGTCATACTGATGATAATTTTTACAAAGATACAAAATATTCTTCTAAAAACGCAAAAGTTAGAGATTATTTTTGCTTTGATGGCTGCTCGACTTGTAAACAATAGCCTTTTACCGTGTAAGTAACGGCCTTTTACAGGGTAAACAACGGTTGTTTACAAGGTAAAAGATAACCTTTTACATTTGCATCTGCAATCACTTGATTTTCAAGAAGATACATTTTCGCCATTTGCCGATATTGCCTCATCTTAAAGAAATGGAATCGCTTCCTCCGATTTCCTCGGTTTTCGCTCGATGAAGAGCCTCTCGGAAGCGCCTCCGCTAAAATTTTTTTCCCTCAGATAAATTATTCTTGAATCCTACTTTTATTCAGGATTATTTTGTATCTTTGCGCTTAGATTACTACTAATATAATATAAGGTATCATGAGAAAAATAATGATTTTGGCTTTATTGTGCTGTGCTTCCGTGACTTTTGCGCAGAAGAAAGCACCCCAACTGACCGCCAAGAACATCGACCAAGTCATCAAAGCGATGACCTTGGAAGAAAAGGCGCAACTGCTGGTGGGTATTGAATATGATAAAAAAGACCCTGTTTTGCGGGCGCAGATACAAGGTCTTGAGGTTGGAGTAGCCGGCCAGACGCACGCAATCCCTCGTCTTGGAATCCCCGGAACTTTGATGACCGACGGGCCTGCAGGCGTTCGCATCTCGCCAACGCGTGAGGGTGACTCCCGCACTTTCTATGCTACCGCCTTTCCGATAGGCACGTTGATGGCTTCCAGTTGGGACGTTGAGAACGCTCGAAAGATGGGAGAAGCGATAGGACAAGAAACACTTGACTATGGCTGCGATGTCCTTTTGGCGCCTGGAATGAACATTCATCGCAACCCGTTGTGTGGCCGCAACTTCGAATATTTCTCTGAAGACCCGGTGCTCAGCGGCAATATATCCGGCTATGAGATATTGGGCGTGCAGTCAAAAGGCGTTGGAACGTCTGCGAAACACTTTGTTACGAACAATCAGGAGACTTTTCGCACTCAGAATAACTCGATTGTCGGGCAGAAAGCCCTGCGTGAAATCTATCTCAAAAACTTCGAGATAGCCCTGCGCATCGGCAACCCTTGGACAGTGATGAGTTCTTATAACACGCTCAATGGAACGCGTGTGATGTATAAGAAGTCGCTTCTGACCGATTGGCTTCGTGGTGAAATGGGCTTCAAAGGCATGGTTGTTACCGACTGGTATGGCTATCGCGACCCTGTAGAACAGGAGATTGGAGGCAGCGATTTGCTGCAAGCAGGCGTGAAAGAGCAGGTAGATGATATTATAAAAGGTGTCAAAGAGGGCAAACTTCTGATGGAGATAGTCGACCGCAATGTGCGTCATTTGCTCGAATACATCGTCAAGACGCCTCACTTCCGGCATTATCAGGCTGCCAATCAAACCGACTTGAAGGCGCATGCTCAGGTCTCTCGGGAGGCTGCCGAGCAAGGAATTATCCTGCTGAAAAACGATAACAGTACCCTTCCTATTGCTCAAAACCAGCGCGTGGCATTGTTTGGGCAGGGCTCATATAAAGGCTTCTTGGCGCATGGAACTGGTTCCGGGTCTGTCAATAAGGCCTATACCATCAACCTGATGCAAGGCTTGGAGAATGCAGGCTTTACGCTTGAACCTGAATTGAAATCGCTCTATGAGGATGCGGAGAATAAAGTTGCCATCAGTCGCAGTTATGCCGAGCGTCGCGCAAAGGATGCCGATGTGGCGATTGTGACCATCAAACGGGATGCCGGAGAAGGTGCTGACCGCTTGGATGAAAAGGGAGATTGGTTGTTGGATGACCTTGAGATGAATCTGCTCAAAAACGTTTCAGACGCTTTCCATGCACAAGGAAAGAAGGTGGTGGTCGTTCTCAACATCGGAGGAGTCATCGAAACGGCTTCTTGGAGTGGTCTTGCTGATGCCATTTTGTTGCCTTGGCAACCCGGTATAGAGGGTGGCAACGCTGTTGCCGATATCCTTTGCGGTAAGGTGAATCCATCGGGAAAATTGCCGATGACGTTCCCTGTTGCTTATGCGGATATTCCTTCTTCCAAGAATTTCCCGTCACATTTCCACAAAGAAGCATGGGATAAGGACAAGAAAGACATCGGATGGACCAAGTATGATGAAGGTATTTGGGTGGGATACCGCTATTTCAACACCTTCAATAAACCTGTTGCCTATCCTTTCGGATATGGACTTTCCTATACGACATTCGCTTATAACGACGCTAAAGTGAAGGAATCAAAGGGCGAATATCTGATTTCCGTGACCATCAAGAATACGGGAAAGGTGGCAGGAAAAGAGGTTGCAGAGGCCTATATCTCTGCTCCTAAGGGCAAGACCGATAAGCCTGCGCGCGAATTGAAGGCTTTTGCAAAGACCCGACTACTGCAACCTGGTGAGAGCCAAGTGCTTACTATGCGCGTGAAAGCATCTGATTTGGCCTCTTTTGAGGAAACTTCCAATAGTTGGATAACCGATGCGGGCACTTATAAAATAGGTATTGGGGCATCCGTAGAGGATATTCGTACCTCCGCATCTTTTGAGGTTAAGAAGACTACGATTCAAAAAGTACCGACGATTATATAATCAGAAAAGGGAAGGTTCTCTAAAGCCTTCCCTTTTCCCGATAACTATAGTATTTCCCGTCAGTGATAATCACATGATCGAGGAAATAGATGCGCATGATTTCGGAGGCTCTCTTCACCCTTTGAGTAAGCGTGTCGTCCATTGTACTTGGCACTGCATTACCGCTCGGATGATTGTGGCAAAGCACTAGAATAGTGGCATTGCATAGCAGTGCTTCCTTCATAATGACCCTCACATCAACGGCTGTTTCGCTGATGCCTCCATGGCTTATCTTCTCCGCTTTGATGAGTTTATAGGCCTGATTCATCAAGAGAATCCACGATTCTTCTACATCCAAATCCTGCATTTTGGGGTGCATGAAGTTGTAAATAGCCGTTGCCGACCCTAAGTCTTGCCGTTCTTCTGCCTCTGAAGCCTGTCTCCTCTTGCCCAATTCGCATGCTGCCAAGAGGGTAATGGCTTTCGCAGGACCTAATCCGTTGTATTCTTCTAATTGCCGGATGGTCATTTTGCCGAGGGTATTCAGATTGTTTTTGCAGTCGTTGAGCACCTCTTTCATCAAATCAACAGCACTCTGTTTGGTAGAGCCTGACCCTATCAGAATTGCCATAAGTTCCGCATTCGTGAGGCTCTCTGCGCCTAATCGGAGGAGCTTTTCTCGTGGTCGGTCTTCTTCAGCCCATTGATTGATGTTGAGTTTTGCCATTATTTATAGAATGTCTTTTCGTAAGCACTGAATTCATCTTTGCCCCTTACGCATCTTCTCCACCATGCCTGCAGGAATCCGCAACCATATCCCATAAGTTGGATAAAGGCCGAGATAATGCTCGAAACTCCTATTTTCAGGCTCTTGTTTTGCAATGAGGAGTCGAGAAAGATGATGAGGGCATAGAGCAAAATCAGTGATAGTGGAATCCAACTCCATAAAATCAAGGAAAGGAGGATAAGGAATATCATGCCGACAGTGAATACCATGGGCAGAAGATGCACCAATTTCAGGCTTTCAGGATATTTTTTATAAAGGTTGATGCGGGCAATCCCCGAATTGAAAACCTGTCGCCAGAACTTCCGAAAATCAGTTCTGCGCTTGTGATAGACCCATGCTCCCGGGAAAAGACGGCACGTACAGCCAGCCTTGAAAATGCGGATGGAGAAGTCGATGTCCTCTCCGAACCTCATTTTTGAGAATCCTCCAAGCCGTTGATAGACTTCTTTTCGGATGCCCATATTGAAGGAACGGGGATAAAACTTATCCAGTTTCTTCTTTCCACCACGAATGCCGCCTGTCGTGAAGAAACTCGTCATGGAGTAGGAAATGGCTTTTTGCGTGTCTGTAAACGATGAATGAGCACGGTCAGGACCACCGAAAGCATCGCTTGGAGCCGTTTCCAGTTCTTCCTCTATGGCTTCCAAATATCCTTCGGGAAGCACAACATCAGAGTCGAGAACAATCAGATATTCTCCTTGAGCCCGTTCTGCGCCATAGTTGCGGCTTTGTCCGGGTCCGCTGTTTTCCTTCAGATAGTAATGAATATCCAACTTATCCGCATATCTGTCACAAACTTCTTTGCAGGGTTTAATGGAACCGTCTTCCACGATAACTACCTCAAAGTCATGGAAAGACTGGTGAGTGAGGCTTTCAAGAAGCTCATCCACTTCATCAGGACGATTGTAAACGGGTATGATAAGACTGTATTTCATCGCTATATTAGATAAGAGTCAGTTACAAGAGAAAGGGTATTTAAATAACCTATATTATCAAGACAATTTGCAGTCAGGATAATATAGGTTTGTAGGGAATGGTCTTCCGAGTGACGCATTATGCGTTCACACGACCAAGATAACTGCCGTCGCGAGTATCAATCTGAATGGTTTCGCCCTCATTGATAAACAGAGGAACGCGCACTTCAGCACCTGTTTCCAGAGTGGCAGGCTTTGTGGCATTGGTAGCCGTATTGCCTTTAACTCCCGGGTCACTGTGAGTGACTTTCAGATTGGTCTTCACTGGCATTTCAGCAAGCAGAATAGTACCGTCTGAAGTGTCAGTAACGACTTCCACGACATCACCTTCTTTCATGAATTCCACACCTGTTATCTGATGCTTTGGAATAGGAATCTGCTCGTAAGTCTCCTGATTCATGAAGATATAACCAGTAGGATCCTGATAAAGATACTGATAAGGACGACGCTCAACGCGAACATCTTCGAGTTTGAAACCTACTTGGAAGGTACGCTCAAGCACACGGCCGTCAGCTACATTCTTCAGTTTGGTATTCATTACAGTATTTCCTTTACCTGGCTTTCTGTGCTGAAAGTCGATGCAAGTCCAAATCTTGCCATCAAGACGGATACATGTTCCGATTTTGATTTCCTGTGAATTAATCATTGTGATTTATATGATTATGTTTATTGTAATATCTCGTTATTCCTCGATTTTCGGCTGCAAAGTTACTACATTTTTATAAAAAAACATCTTTTTTAGACCGAAAAATCGCATAATTCTTTGTTATTTCGAAAATAATGAGTACTTTTGCATCCCAAAAAGGTATGAACTCGGGTAGCCCCGAGGCTGAAAAGTGTTTTCTGCCTTGCGGTTTTCTAGGTTTTTACAGATTCCATTTTGAATAATAACAAATAAAAAAATAAAAGAACAATGAAAAGAACATTTCAGCCACACAATCGTCGTCGCGTGAACAAACATGGTTTCCGTGAGAGAATGGCAACAAAGAATGGCCGCCGCGTATTGGCTTCCCGCCGTGCTCATGGTCGCAAGAAGTTATCCGTTTCAGATGAGAACCACGGCAAGTAATTTGTCGCTTTCTGAAAGAAAAATTACGGAAAACAGAAAGAAGTAAAGTGTATTCTTTGCTTCTTTCTGTTTTTTTATATATCTTTGTGCACAAAAAGGAATAGGATGAAGTCATCGGAATTCGCAGGAAAGTTTAAAAGCAAGTATCTGTGGGGCAATCTTTTTGCCATGATGGCAGTTGTTGTTCTGCTTTGCCTGGGTATAAAATTCGGGTTGGACTTCTATACCCATCATGGTGAATCGATACCAGTGCCGAATATATGCCATAAGTCTTTTGCGGATGCTGAGCACATTCTCGAGAATGATGGATTAGAGATAGTAGTTAACGATACGGGATATGTGAAGACTCTTCCTCCTGATTGCATCCTTGAACAGTCGCCAGGACCAGGCGACAGAGTAAAATCAGGGCATGTGATTTATGTGACTATCAACTCTCCGAACACACCTACGCTTTCTCTGCCGGATGTGATTGACAACAGCTCTCTTCGTGAGGCGATGGCGAAACTGTCATCGATGGGCTTCAAATTGGCACAACCGCAGTATATTCCAGGTGAAAAAGACTGGGTTTATGGCATCACGGTGAGAGGAAGGCATGTTGTTGCAGGCGACAAGATTGCTATCGATGACCCGCTGACAATACAAGTGGGTAATGGCATGAGGGACGCTTCTGACTCTGTGGACTATATCGATCCGGCTTATTCGGATGATTCTTATGATGAAGAGTCAGGCTCTGTGGATAATTTCACAGAAGTCACTTCTCCTCCTTCTGAGAGCAAGAAGTCATCGTCAACACCTACTTCTGGTGGGTTGACATCCAAAGAAAAGAAAACAGAATAATGGCTGATAACATTCAAGATATAACAGAAGAACTGGACGAAGAAGAGCAGCAGCTCTACGAACATTTCCGTTTCGTTGTGGACACAGGGCAGAATCCTGTCCGCATCGATAAGTATATGTTTGAAAAGATGCAGCATTCCAGTCGCAACAGAATCCAAAAAGCCGCTGAGGCTGGCTTCGTTCATGTCAACGAGAAGCCAGTAAAGAGTAACTATAAGGTGCGTCCTGGCGACATTATCACATTGATGTTAGACCAGCCGAGGCATGACAGTACTATAGAGGCAGAGGATATTCCGCTCGATGTGGTTTATGAAGACAGCGACTTGATGGTGATAAACAAGCCAGCAGGGCTGGTTGTGCATCCTGGAGCAGGTAACTTCCATGGTACGCTTATCAATGCCGTAGCATGGCATTTGAGAAACTTACCCGCCTTCGACCCTAATGACCCGGAGGTCGGATTGGTGCATCGTATAGATAAGGACACGAGTGGACTGCTCGTGATAGCCAAGACTCCGGAGGCTAAAACCAAGTTGGGTGTGCAGTTTTTCAATAAGACCACTCATCGTAGTTATAATGCTTTGGTGTGGGGAAACTTTCAGGAAGAGGAGGGAAGAATCGAAGGTAACATCACCCGCGACCCTAAAGACCGTTTGCGGATGACTGTATGTTCGCCCGAATCAGGCATTGGAAAACCGGCAGTAACCCATTATCGGGTGCTTGAAAGATTTGGTTATGTCACCTTGGTGGAGTGCATTCTTGAGACCGGACGTACTCATCAGATACGTGTCCACATGAAACATATCGGGCATCCGTTGTTTGGTGACGAGCGTTATGGCGGAACTGAGATACTCAGAGGCAATCGGAGTACTACCTATAAGGCATTCATCCAGAATTGTTTCAAGCTCTGTCCGCGTCAGGCTTTGCATGCGAGAACACTGGGATTTGTACATCCGAAGACCGGAAAACAGATGGATTTCACTTCCAATTTGCCTTTGGATATGCAGCAACTGATAGAAAAATGGCGTGTCTATATCAATGGCACGACCAAGGATACGTTTGAAGAAGATTAAAAAAAGATATTTAATATATTCTATAGAAAATGGAAAATTTAAAGAGAAACGTAGCCATCGTTTGTGGTGGTGACTCTTCAGAGCATGATGTGTCCATGCGCTCTGCACAGGGATTGTATTCATTTTTTGATAAAGAACGTTACAATGTGTACATTGTGGACGTAAAAGGACAGAACTGGCATGTCGAGTTTGAGGACCGTGATTCTATTCAGATAGACAAGAATGACTTCTCTTTTATCATGGATGGAAAGGTCGTTATCTTTGATTATGCTTATATCACAATCCATGGAACGCCGGGAGAAAATGGCCTGATGCAAGGATATTTCGACTTGCTTCACGTACCTTATTCTACCAGTGGGGTGCTCGTTGAGGCCATGACATTCAATAAATATGTGTTGAACAACTATCTCCGTGGCTTTGGAGTCAATGTTGCTGACAGCATATTGTTGCGTCGCGAAGATGACTATGATGAGGATGCGATAGGCAAGCGCCTTGGTATGCCTTGCTTTGTGAAGCCTGCAGCTGATGGTTCAAGCTTCGGTGTCTCTAAAGTCAAGAACGCTGACCAGTTGGCTCCGGCATTGCGAGTGGCCTTTATGGAAAGCGATGAGGTGATGATAGAGGGCTTCATGAAGGGTACGGAGATATCCATCGGATGCTATAAGACAAGAGATAAGGGCGTGGTATTCCCCGCTACAGAGGTTGTAACGAAGAATGAATTCTTCGATTATGATGCCAAATATAATGGTCAGGTCGATGAGATAACTCCCGCGCGCATAGCTCCTGATACTGCCAAGACGGTAGCTGAGGAGACCAGCAAGATTTATGATATCCTTCATTGCAATGGCATTATCCGCATCGATTATATCATCACGAAGGATGAGAACGGCAACGACAAGGTGAATATGCTGGAAATCAATACCACACCAGGTATGACTGCCACGAGCTTTATCCCTCAACAGGTGCGTGCAGCAGGGCTTGACATCACTCAAGTGCTGACAGATATCGTTGAAAATCAATTTTAATTAAGAGTATGAAAATACCAGAGAAGTTCGATCCAATCCGTCCTTTTGAGCCCGAGGAATTGTCTGAGGCTTATGAGAAATTGCTCTCCAATGAGCAGTTTCGTCAAGTTTTGCATTATCTCTATCCGCAAGTGCCTATAGAGATGATGGCTCAGAAGATGCGTTCCTGCAAAACGAATCTTGACTTTCAGTTGACTTTTTGCTATGGTTTCGTAAAGGATTTGCTTAAGAAAGCCAGTCTTGGATGCGACTTCGACTGCTCTGGTATTGACCGCAAGCGGAACTATACCTTCATGAGCAACCACCGCGACATCGTTCTCGACTCTGCTATTCTCGACGTGATGTTGTTGAATGCCAAGTTCACGACAACTTGCGAGATAGCCATTGGCGACAACTTGCTGTCGTTGCCATGGGTGAGAGACCTCGTAAGGGTCAATAAGTCGTTTATCGTCGAGCGTAATCTGCCGATGCGCGAGATGCTGATGGCGAGCAAGCGATTGGCTGAATACATGCATTTTGTTATTCAGGAGAAGCACGACAATATATGGATTGCGCATCGTGAGGGTAGAGCTAAGGATAGCAACGACCGTACGCAGGATGCCATCTTGAAGATGATGACGATGGGCGGAACGGGCTCTCTGGCTGAAAAACTGGAGCAATTGCACATTGTCCCCTTGTCTATCAGCTATGAATATGACCCTTGCGACTATTTGAAAGCTCAGGAATTCCAGCTCAAGCGTGATGTGGAGGGTTGGAAGAAAGGGCCTCAGGATGACCTTATCAGCATGCAAACGGGCATCATGGGTTTCAAAGGACACATCCATTATCATTGTGCACCTTGTCTTGATGACTTTCTCAAGGGGTTGGACACCAATCTCCCGAAGAACGAATTCTATCGTTTGGTGGCCGAGCATATCGACCATGAGATTCATCGCAATTATCGTCTATATCCTTCTAACTATGTGGCGCTCGATCTGTTGAAGGGCAATGCCGAGCAACAGAGCCATTACACAGCCGAGGAGAAAGCGTCTTTTGAGAAATATGTAGCCGCTCAGTTGGCGAAGATAAGCCTGCCTAATAAGGATGAGGCCTATCTGAAAGAACGCCTTCTGACGATGTATGCCAACCCTGCAATCAATTATATGGCCGCCCTATGAAACGTCTGAGCCTGCTTCTGCTTGCCTTTCCGCTCCTCGTCTCTTGTTCCAATGACAGTTATGAGACGGGCGATGATGAGTTCTCTTATATGAGAGCCGACTTCGTGGAGGCTCACACGGCAGCCAAAGGCGAGTTCGATACGGCCGTAACGGATGATGGCGACGCCCTCACGATTAGTCCCCATGCCACTGGAAGTTGGGCTCAAAAGGCGGATTCAACCTATCGTGCGCTCCTATATTATAATAAGGTGGCGGATGCGAAGACAGTTGAGCCAGTGCAAATCGTGCGTGTGCTCGTGGCTAACTATAGCAAAACCACTCGTCCTGACACGCTCAAGACAGACCCTCTCACCTTTGAGAGTGCATGGAAAAGCAAGAACGGGAAGTATCTGAACATAGGTTTTCTGCTGAAAGTGGGCAAGTCGGACACCGAGAAGAACCCTGTTCAATATCTCGGAATACGTAAGGATAACGTCACGACAGATGCTTCGGGCGTCCGTCATGTCTATATTACGCTCACGCATAATCAGAATAATGTGCCTCGATATTACTCCTCGAAGGGCTTTCTGAGCCTGCCTTTGAGTGAGGAGGACAAGTCTTCGGTCTTCCATATCACCATCAACACTTATTCCGGAAGTATCCAACCGGAAATCGATTGACGATTACTTGGAATGTAAAAGACCGTTGTTTACAAGGTAAAACAACTTGTTTTACCTACCAAAACAACTTGTTTTACTTTGCAAGTGATAATCTTTTGAAATGCAAGGAGTTACTGATGAGCATCTCATCAGCCATAATTAGCCTTCCCGATGACCGTATTCAGCACATCGGGAAGAATTATTCAGAAAGGGGAAACGTTATTGTCCGAGTTTCAAAGTCAGCTTCTCAAGCATGTCTTTCGTCATGCTGTCGAGGTCATAGGTAGGCTTCCAGTCCCATTCCTCACGGGCGCACGTGTCGTCCATTCTGTCTGGCCAGCTCTCGGCAATGGCTTGTTTCAGAGGGTCTACATCATAGGCCATCTCGAAGTCAGGCTTATATTTACGGATGGCAGCATACACTGTTTCAGGTCCGAAGCTAAGGGAAGCGATGTTGAAAGCGTTTCTGTGCTTCAGTCTTGATGGGTCTGCTTCCATCACCATCATGGCTGCCTTCAGGGCATCAGGCATGTAAATCATGTCCATTTTGGTGCCTTCCTTGATAGGGCAGACAAACTTTTCTCCTCTTACGGCATAGTAATAGATGTCTACGGCATAGTCGGTTGTGCCGCCACCAGGAGGCGTTACATAGGAGATAACTCCAGGGAAGCGCACGGAACGAGTGTCAACACCATACTTAAGGAAGTAATAATTGCTCAGAAGTTCTGTCGTTACTTTCGTTACACCATACATGGTACGGGGGCGTTGAATAGTGTCTTGTGGGGTCAGAACATGCGGTGTCGAGAGTCCGAAAGAGCCGATGGAGCTTGGAGTGAACACTGCGCACCCGTGCTCGCGTGCTGTTTCGAGAATGTTCCAAAGGCCGTCGATACCGATTTTCCATGCCAGTCGGGGCTTGGATTCTGCTACTACAGAGAGCAAAGCGGCAAGGTTATAGATGGTGTCAATGTGATATTTCTTCACAACATCGGCTATCATGTTGCCATTAGTGACGTCAGCTTCAGCCGAAGGACCCGTTTCGAGCAGTTCTCCTTTTGGCTCTGCGCCTTTAATGTAGCCAGCTACCACATGTTCATTACCATACTTTTTCCTTAATTCCCGCGTCAACTCAGAGCCTATCTGGCCAGTTGAACCAATGACTAAGATATTTTTCATACTATCTTACTAAAGTCCTTTATATTAATTAAAGTGCAAAATAACAAAATATTTTTCACATTCTGTCATAATAAGAGATGAAAATTCGGATTTTTGTGGGTAGTTTTATAAAAAATAACAGAAAACTATAGGAAATGTCGAAAATATTGACTTACTTTGTAACATAAACTTTTTTAAATCTACATATATGTACGGAAAAATAAAAGAACATCTTAGCAATGCCTTGGATGAACTGAAAAAGGCAGGTCTTTATAAGAATGAGCGTATCATCGAAAGCCCTCAAGGGGCTGCCATTCAGGTAAAAGGAAAGGAAGTATTGAACTTCTGCGCGAATAATTATCTGGGCCTTTCCAATAATCCAAGGATTATAGAAGGGGCTAAGAAAATGATGGATCGCCGTGGCTTCGGTATGTCTTCAGTACGCTTTATCTGTGGAACTCAGGACATTCACAAGGAACTTGAGGCTGCTATTTCTGATTATTTCCACACGGAAGACACAATTCTCTATGCTGCATGCTTTGATGCCAACGGCGGATTATTCGGCTCTTTCCTTACGGAAGAGGATGCTATCATCTCTGATGCGTTGAATCATGCGTCGATTATTGATGGCGTAAGGCTCTGCAAGGCAAAGCGTTATCGCTATGCAAATGCCAACATGGAGGAACTTGAAAACTGCTTGAAAGAGGCTCAGGCACAGCGTTTCCGCATCGTATGCACGGATGGAGTCTTCTCTATGGACGGCAATGTGGCTCCTATGGATAAGATTTGCGACCTTGCAGAGAAGTATGATGCCCTCGTAATGGTCGATGAATCCCACTCTGCTGGCGTTGTCGGGGCTACCGGACATGGGGTGAGTGAGCTGACAAAGACTTATGGCCGTGTGGATATCTATACGGGTACGTTGGGCAAATCATTTGGTGGAGCCCTCGGAGGCTTTACTACGGGCCACAAAGAAGTTATCGATATGCTCCGCCAGAGCAGTCGTCCTTATCTGTTCTCAAATTCTCTTGCCCCTGCAATCATCGGTGCAAGTCTGGAAGTTTTCAAGATGTTGAAGGAGGACAACAGCCTTCATGACAGGCTTGTTGAGAATGTTAACTACTTCCGCGACAAGATGATAGCCGCCGGATTTGATATCAAACCTACTCAGAGTGCTATCTGTGCAGTGATGCTCTATGATGCTCCGCTATCGCAGAAATACGCTAATCGTCTGCTCGAAGAGGGCATTTATGTCACTGGTTTCTATTATCCTGTGGTGCCGAAAGGCGAGGCTCGCATTCGTGTTCAGATTTCTGCAGCTCATACGCGTGAGCACCTTGACAAGTGCATCAATGCCTTTATCAAAGTGGGCAAGGAACTCGGTGTTTTGAAGTAATCGATTCTGAAAATATAGAAAGCCGTCTTTTACAGGGTAGAAGACGGCTTTTTACGTGGTAAACAACGGTTGTTTACAGGGTAAAAGGCCATTGTTTATAATTAAAGGGATGACACCTTATTATATCAGAGGCATTCGTCAAGTATTTTTTTCAAGGTTTCGAGGTCTTGCTTTGTGGTTGCCCAACTGGTGACAAAGCGGCAAACCATGCCTCCATCGGCAGTTGGTTCCCAATGAGTGAATTGCACTTTCTCTTCCAATCGGTGCATCTGTTCGTTCGTGAGAATGACAAACTGCTGATTAGTAGGAGAATCCAAAGCGAATTTCAAGCCTTTTTCGATGAAGAGTTGCTTCATCTTTTCCGCCATGTCTATGGCATTTTTGGCTATCTCAAAGTAGAGATTATTGGTGAAAAGAGCATCAAATTGCAACCCTATCACTCGTCCTTTCGCCATCAGAGCGCCATGTTGTTTCACGATGGAAAAGAAGTGTTTAGGCGCATTTGCCCGTGGAAAGACTACCGCCTCACCGCAAAGAGCACCCTGCTTGGTACCTCCGATATAGAAAACATCACAATGAGAGGCGAGAAATTCAAGGCTTACATCGCTCTTTTTCGACATCAATCCATAACCCAAACGCGCTCCATCGATGAAAAGAAGGAGGTCGTATTGCTGGCAAATCTTATAGATCTGTTCGATTTCAGATGCCGAATAGAGCGTTCCATATTCGCTCGGAAAGGTGATATACACCATGCCCGGCTGGGCTAAATGCTCTGTACTCTCATCATGGACAAACCAATCCATATATTGAGAGAGGTCTTTTGCCTCCATTTTACCATTATGCGAGGGCAGCACGATTATCTTATGGCCCGTAAATTCAACGGCTCCAGCCTCATGGACATTGATGTGTCCGGTCTCTGCTGCTATCACTGCCTGATATTGAGAAAGGCATCCGTCGATGACGGTCATGTTTGCCTGAGTGCCTCCATTCAGAAAATAGATTTGCGCATCGGGGCTTCCACAAGCCTTGCGAATCTTTTTTTTGGCAGCTTCGCTCCATTCATCGAAGCCATAAGTGAGGCTCTGTTGGTCGTTAGTTGCCATCAGATGCTCCAATACTTTCGGATGAGCACCGTTGTTGTAGTCACATTCAAATGAAATCATTGTCGTTTTATCTATAAATATAAATGATAGAGTTGAGGGATGTCAAATGTAAAGTCTTGAATTATAGACCGTTAATCCATGTGGCAATATCCTTTAATACTTCGGGTGATAGGGTTTCTTCTATTTTCCAATATTCATCTCCTGCACCGCTATCGCAATGCTGGAAGAGGTGGTTAAGCCCTGGATAGGTATGGATGAAGTTCTTTTTATTGCCGTTTTTCAGCAATTCCTCTATTTTTTTCAGATTGCTATCTGCTAATACCTGTTGGTCTTTACTACCATTGATTGCCATCAGAGGTACGGTAATTTTACGGATATAAGGTGCGGGATCACAATTGATGAAGTACTCCAACCATGCGTCTTTCGGTGCTTTTGACAGTCCTTCGCGCACCTTTTTCACGGTTTGAGAGGCTGGTTGACCATAGTGGAGCAGCATAGCATTCGTTTGCTCCGCAATGACAGAGTCTCCCTGAAGAGCCGGACCTGCCATACTGACGATGAAATCCACCGTTTTATCTGCCCCCAACATGAAGGCGATGAGGCCTCCCTCGCTATGTCCCAATATGCCGACAGGGCCAAATTGTTTGTCTTTTCGCAGATAACTGATTCCAGCTTTAGCGTCTTGGGCAAAATCGGCAGATGTAGAACCTTTGAAAGTCCCCGTCGATTGGCCGATTCCACGGTCATCGTACTGTAAGGATGCAATGCCGTTTTTGGCGAGAAAATCAGCTATTATTAAGAATGGCTTATGGCCGAAAACCTCTTCATCTCTTGTTTGGGCACCACTTCCAGTTACCATCAAAACGATAGGGACACGTTTTCCAGCCTTGTAACCTACGGGATAAGTCAGCGTGCCAGCCAACGTGACATTGGCTGAAGAATTAGAGAAGGTCACCTCTTTGGTTTGATAAGGGTAAGGCTTTTTTGGCTCTTGTGGTCTGTTTGGTCCTTTGGGTGTTCCCGGTTTGAGGTCTAAAGGAAAGCTCATGCCGTTTTGTCGGAATGTTCCTTTTATCACTTCACCCTCCATTTTGCCGCTGTAATTCATGCCAATCTTCGGCACATTAAGGTTGAGGGAATCCTTTTGGAGGTAGCTGATATCGACAGGAATGTCCATTGCGCCTTGCTCTGGCACGTCCATTTTGACGATATTAGCACCCTCTGCGTTTTTAGAAAATTTGAAAACTATCCCTAATTTCTGACCTCCTAAGTCCAATTCTCCTTGCCATGAGCCTGTGATATCTTGTGCATGGATAGCTAAAGACGTCATCAAAGACAGGATGATAAACAGAATTTTCTTCATAATTAGATGGTGTTTGGTTGCTTTTTACAGACTTTCCAACATTCTTTTGAGTACTACCTCGGCACTGATTTCCCGATTGGCAGCCTCTGGAATGACGAGAGAATGGTCGCATTCGATGACATCATCGGTAACGATGAGGCCACGACGAACAGGCAGACAATGCATGAAATAACCATTATTAGTCCAACTCATATGCTCGCTGTCAATGGTCCAAGCCCTGTCTGAATTGAGAATCTTGCCATAATCGGCCTTGTTGTTAACGCCCGGGCAGCTCCAGTTTTTGGCATATACGAAGTCTGCTCCTTGCAAAGCTTTGCGCTGGTCGTATTCAACGATAGCCTTCCCCACGAATTTCGGGTCAAGTTCATAACCTTCCGGTTGGGTGATAACGAAGTCCACATCAGCCGCATTCATCCATTGTGCAAAGGAATTAGGTACAGCTTGAGGGAGCGCTCTGCAGTGAGGAGCCCAACTCATGACTACTTTCGGACGCTTCATCGGCTTGTGTTCCTCTATAGTTATGAGGTCGGCAAAAGCCTGGAGAGGGTGCACGGTAGCCGTTTCCATCGCCACTACAGGGCGCCCGCTATATTTAACAAACTGGTTGACAATGGTTTCGGCATAGTCGAAATCACGGTCTTTGAGTCCTGCAAAAGAGCGTACAGCGATGAGGTCACAATAGCATCCCATCACAGGAATAGCCTCCAAGAGATGCTCACTCTTGTCTCCATCCATGATGACACCCCGTTCCGTCTCCAGTTTCCATGCTCCTGCGTTCACATCGAGAACGATGACATTCATGCCGAGGTTCATTGCAGCCTTTTGCGTACTCAGTCGTGTGCGCAGGCTGTTGTTGAAAAATATCATCAACAAAGTCTTGTTCTTGCCAAGATTCTGATATCCGAAGCGGTTTTGCTTCACTTCTTTAGCCTCTTGAAGAGCCTCATTGAGGTTGCCTAAGTCTTCTACATTGAAAAATGTCTTCATATCTTTTATGTTATTTTCTGATTTGTCCGTTTCCATTAATGAGCCACTTATAGGTGGTGATTTCTTCTAATCCCATAGGACCACGAGGGCCTAATTTTTGCGTACTGATGCCTATTTCTGCACCAAGGCCAAACTGTGCGCCATCCGTAAAACTAGTGGGAGTGTTCACATAAACGCATGCGGCATCTACTTGCGACTGAAATTTCTCTGCTGTTTTGGGGTTATTCGTGATGATACACTCACTGTGTCCACTGCCATGTCGGGATATATGGTCTAATGCTTCATCAAGATTTTTGACAGTCTTGATGGCCATCTTGTAGTCCATCCATTCGGTATCGTAGGTCTCTTCAGTCATAATTTCCGAAGATAATAATTCCTTTGGATAGGTATTTTCTAATGCTTTATGGGCTTTTTCGTCCGCATATATCTTTACATTATGCGTAATAAGCGGAGCGCAAAGTTGTGGAAGGTCCTGTAAGCGGGATTCATGTATCAGCAAGGTATCTAAAGCATTGCAGACGCTGGGCCGACGTGTCTTGGCATTATCGATGATACGAGCACCCATTTGGACGTCTCCTTCTTGGTCAAAGTAAGCATGAACGACTCCAGCACCTGTCTCAATGACAGGCACTTTGGCTGTATCCCGCACGAATTGAATGAGCTTTTTGCCTCCGCGAGGAATACACAAGTCGATATATCCCACGGCATTGAGCATCTCTTGGGTGGCTTCATGCGTAGCAGGCATTAAGGTTACGATAGCGGGATTGATGCCATATTGCTCAAGAACCTTATGAATAAGGGCGACTCCAGCCTGATTGGAGTTGTCTGCATCCTTACCACCTTTTAATATACAGGCGTTTCCACTCTTGAAACAAAGCGAGAAAACATCGAAGGTGACATTAGGACGAGCCTCGTAAATCATACCGATTACTCCAAAAGGAACGCTGATACGACGAAGATAAAGACCGTTTTCTAAGGTCTTTTCCTTGGTTATTTGCCCTAAAGGAGATGGCAATGTGGCAACGTGGCGCATATCTGCAGCAATGTCATCAAGCCGTTTCTCCGTCAGTTGCAATCGGTCATAAAGAGGATTCGACTTGTCCATAAGCGCCAAGTCCTTTGCATTGGCAGCGATAAGGCTCGACTTATTAGCCACAATAGCATCCGCTACAGCATTCAATATCTCATTGCGCTGTTCGTCACAGAGCAATGGAAGTTGTTTGCTGGCGTCTTTAACTTGCTTGAAGATTTCTATCATCTATTCCAAATATAAATAGTCATAGTGAACCATGGGCTTAACATCATGCTTGCCTATCAAGGCCTGAGCTTCTTCTGCCGAATATCCTGAGCGACCTATTGCAATCTTATTGTTGTCTGCATCAACGATAGCGACAATGTCCCCTTCTTCGAAATTGCCTTCTATAGAGGTGACGCCCACCATGAGCAGACTGACCGCATTCTCGCCATGAAGCGCATCGGCGGCCTTCTTATTGATGTGAATAATGCCCTTGGAGAAGCTTTCGCTATGCGCAATCCACTTCTTGATGCCAGATGCAGAGTTGGGATTAGGGCGGAATTCAGTGTGTGGTGTTTCTTTTGGTTTTGTTGCTAAATCGATAAGGATGTTGTCAACCTTGCCATTGGCAATGATAACTTTGATGCCTTCTTCCGCTACTTTACGGGCAATATTGCATTTCGTAATCATTCCGCCACGTCCGAATTCGCTCTTTTCAGCCTGTATGTATTCAGACAAGTCGTTGTTGTAGTCGACTTCAGAAATGAGTTTTGTTTTGGAATCTCTTGGAGGTCCATCGTAAATTCCGTCAACATTACTCAAGATAATCAGTGCTTCTGCATTCATCATCGAGGCTACAAGACCAGAGAGCTCGTCGTTATCAGTAAACATCAATTCCGTTATACTGATGGTGTCATTCTCATTGATGATAGGTACGACGCCATTGTCGAGCATCACCATCATGCAGGAACGTTGATTCAAATACTCATTACGTGTAGAGAAACTCTCTTTCATCGTGAGGATTTGACCGATATGCACGTTGTGTTCTCGAAATAAATCATAGTAAAGGCCGATGAGTTTCACTTGCCCCAAAGCCGAGAACAATTGCCGTTGCTCTACACTGTCAAGCTTTCGACTCGTGTGTATTTCATTGCGGCCACTCGCAATAGAACCCGAAGAAACCAATATTACCTGATAGTCATGTTGCCGAAGCCAAACAATTTGGTCGACAATCGACGACATGCGGGTAACATCCAGTTTCCCATCGCTACGTGTGAGAACGTTACTTCCGACTTTTACTACGATTCTTTTGCTCATTTCTTGCTATCTTTCTCCCTGATTTCCACACGGCGAATCTTACCGCTAATGGTCTTAGGAAGTTCATCCACAAATTCAATGATACGAGGATATTTATAAGGAGCAGTCTCATGTTTTACATGGTTCTGCAATTCCTTAATCAAAGCATCGCCTGCCTTGTCTTTCCAGTCTTTGGCTAAGACGATTGTGGCTTTCACCACCATTCCACGTACTTCATCAGGTACACCTGTAATGGCACACTCCACAACAGCGGGATGGGTCATCAGTGCACTTTCTACTTCAAAGGGCCCGATGCGATAACCGGAGCTCTTGATAACGTCATCGATACGCCCAACAAACCAATAATAGCCGTCTTCATCGCGCCAGGCCATGTCGCCAGTGTGGTAATATCCGTCATGCCAAACGTCCCGAGTTTTCTCTTCAGCACGATAATAGCTTTTGAAAAGACCGATAGGCTTTCTGTCTCCTACCCGTACGCAGAGCTCACCTTTTTCTCCATCTTCACATTCAGTATGGTCTCCTTTGAGCAAATGGATGTCATATTGTGGATTAGGCTTACCCATAGAGCCTGGCTTAGGGGTCATCCAAGAAAATGTGCCGAGTGTCATTGTCGTTTCTGTTTGTCCGAATCCTTCCATCAAACGAATGCCTGTCAACTCAAGGAATTTCTCATATACGGCAGGCTCAAGGGCTTCCCCGGCTGTCGTACAATATTTCAAGGATGATAAATCATATTTTGAGAAATCCTCCTGTATCATGAAACGATAGATAGTAGGAGGCGCACAGAACGATGTAATATGGTATTTCTCAATCTGCCGCATGATTTTCTCAGCGGTAAACTTCTCGTGGTCATAGACAAAGACGACAGCCCCAGCAAACCACTGACCATACAGCTTTCCCCATACAGCCTTTCCCCAACCGGTATCTGCAACGGTCAGATGGATGCTCTTTTCATTCAGATTATGCCAATAGACACCTGTCGTAAGGTGTCCGAGAGCATATAGGAAATCGTGTGCCACCATCTTTGGCTCTCCTGAAGTACCACTTGTGAAGTACATCAACATGGTATCTTCGTTGGTATTCACGTGATTAGGACGCTGGAAACGTGGAGCTTGCTTCCATTCTTTGTTCCAATCGTGGAAGCCTTCAGGCACAGGATTATCGATTTGAGCCATAGAGTTTACGGCTATCAATATCTTTACACTCTTGCTTTCAGGCAGTGCTGCGCGTATCTGAGTGGTTACATAATCGTCATTAACGCATATAATGGCTTTCACAGAAGCTTCTTGATTACGATAAACGATATCGTGAGAAGTCAGCATGTGAGTGGCTGGAATTGCCACGGCGCCTAGCTTGCAGAGGGCCAGCATTGACAGCCACCACTGATAATGGCGTTTCAGAATCAGCATGACCATGTCTCCGTGGCCAATACCTAATGACTGATAGTAGCTGGCCACTTGGTCAGTCTGCTCCTTAAGGTCTTTAAAAGTGAAGCGAATCTCTTCTCCTCTTTCACTTGTCCATAACAATGCCAGTTTATCGGGTTGTTCTTTTGCCCATTCGTCCATGACATCATAGGCGAAATTGAAGTTCTCCGGCACTTTGAAATGCAGGTTTTTCTTGAAGTCTTCTTCTGAGGAGAAGTGGGTCTGCGTTAGAAATCTTTCTATCATATTGCTAATACCTTTCTATTAAATGACTACACACAGGAACTGACAAGGCTCATCACCGATGGCTCTCATACAGTGGTCTTCTCCTGAATTGAAGTAAATACTGTCGCCGGGATTCAGCGTGAGGACCTTCTCACCTATGGTTATCTCAAGCGTTCCTTCAAAGATGATGTCGAATTCCTGGCCTTCGTGATGGTTCTTACTGTGGTTTTCATCACCTGGCAGGGGGTCTACCGTAACCAAGAACGGGTCTACCTTGCGCCCTCTGAAACCGCTTCCAAGACTCTGATATTTATAGTCTTTACGGCGATTGACACTCAGACCTTGTCCTTTTCGCGTCACGAAATAAGAGCTCATGCGAGGTTCTTCCCCAAAAAGCAATACGTCAAGGTCGATGCCATAGCGCTTTGCAATTTTGGAAAGACGGTAAACGCCAGGGTCTGCCTCGCCGTTTTCTATCTTCTGATAATGCTCTAAAGTGATATCGCAGAGTTCTGCGATTTCCTTTGCCGGTATATCCAGCACCTCGCGCAAGCCTTTCAGGCGTTCGCCAATTTGTTTAATTGCTTCTTCCATATTGATGAATTGTATCTTATTTTTAAATCGAACTCAAAATTACAACAAAAAATTGAGAAGACAAAACGTGTGGATATATTTCTCCGTTTTTTATCTTTATATAACAGGGAACACATTTTCTCAGGAGCTTGCTTTCAATCCCCGTATCACTGCTGATGAGAAACCGGCATGCTCCATTTCGTTGAGTCCTCGGATGGTGATACCTCCCGCCGTTGTCACTTTATCTATTGCGGTTTCCGGATGGTCGCCCGTTTCCTCCAATAGGGTGACGGCACCTTTCATTGTCTGCATCACAATGCGTTGCGCCTCTCGGGCTTTGAAGCCCAATTCCACGCCTCCTTCGCTGGCTGCCCGTATGTAGCGCATGGCATAGGCGATACCGCAAGAGGCAAGGGTTGTACCTGCCGAGAGCAGCGACTCTCGTGTAATGAGGGTCGTACCCAATTTGTTAAAGATGTTGATAACGGTCTCTTGCTGCTCAGCCGTTGTTCCTACAGGCACAACGAAAGTCATGGAAGCCTTCACGGCAATGGCTATATTGGGCACTACGAGATAGAAGGGTGGGAGTGAGGATTGGCTTTTTTGCAGAATGACAGAGGCTTTTTCGGCCGTCATACCAGCCACTACGAGCACCAATTGCTGTTTCTCATAATCCAAAACCGGTTTGATTTCCTGCAAAACGGCTTCCGCCACATTCGGTTTCACCACCACCATGACAACTTCAGAGTCCTCTGCAGCCACCTTGTTGTCAGTAGTCATGCTGACCCCTGAATCCTTAAATTTATCCAAAGTCTGTTTGTGAGGGGCAGAAATGGTGATTTCCTCTGCTTTGCAGACATCACTTTTCAAGAGTCCCTTGACGATGGCGCCACCCATTTCACCGACGCCGATAACCGCTATTTTCATATCTTTATGTCAATAATTATCGTTTATTTTTAGACTGCGAAACTCTCCAAAACGCGCTTCAGACGGCCGATGAAGTCGTCCACATTTGCTTTTGTCAGGACGAGTGGAGGCAAGATGCGGAGCATATTGGTGCCCGCTGCGCCCGTAAAGCAATGCTCGTCGTAGATGAGTTTTGAGCGCACGTCTTTTTGAGCGACATCCATCACCACGCCAATCATCAGTCCTCTTCCTTTCACCTCTAATATATGGGGCTCTGATTTCTGAAGTTCCTTCAATTGATTGATGAAATATTCGCCCACTGTATGCGCGTTTTCCACCAGATGTTCTTTTTCATAGACATCGAGAACAGCCAGTGCCGATGTGCAAGCAAGATGATTGCCGCCAAACGTAGTGCCCAGTTGTCCATAGACAGGCTTGAAGTCCGGGGAGATGAGAACGGCTCCCATCGGGAATCCACAGCCGATGCCTTTGGCGACACTGATAAGGTCGGGCCTGATGCCCAGCCACTGATGCGCAAAGAATTTACCGCTTCTGCCATAGCCGCATTGGATTTCATCGCAGATGAGAACCGTTCCATACTGCTTGCAGAGGGCCTGCAGACCTTGCGCGAATTCAGCTGTTGCCATGTTGATGCCGCCCACTCCCTGGATACACTCCAAGATGCAGGCGCACACATCACCTTTCTCCAACTCTTTTTTCCAAGCCTCAAGGTCGTTCAAAGGCAAGAAAGTGACATGCTCATTGGCGTTTACAGGGGCTGTAATCTTCGGATTGTCAGTCACTTCCACAGCAAGAGAAGTGCGGCCATGAAAGGCCTTGTCGGCTGCAAGAATCCGCTTTCTGCCGTTCTTGAAAGAAGCTAATTTCAGGCAATTCTCGTTGGCTTCAGCGCCGGAATTTATCAGGAAAAGCTGATAATCATCATATCCGCTGATTTTACCAAGCCGCTCCGCCAGTTTTACTTGCAGTTGATTGATGACCGAATTGCTGTAAAAGCCCAACGTGTTGAGCTGTTTGGTCATCATTTCTACATAATGCGGATGGCAATGTCCTATGCTTATGACGGCATGACCGCCATAAAGGTCAAGGTATTCAGTGCCTTTGTCATCCCAAACTTTACATCCTTTCCCTTTGACAATGTTGACATTGAAAAGAGGGTAAACGTCAAATAATTTCATATCTTGTAACTCCTTGTTTTTTAATTGATTAACTCCCGTTTTGTAAACAACGGTCTTTTACCTTGTAAGTAATGGCCTTTTACGATGTAAACAACCGTTGTTTACCTTGTAAAAAGCTATCTTTTACAATGCTATCTTAAAACGCACTCGGTTTCAGTCGTAATCCTGTGGTCTCGTCAATGCCGAACATGAGGTTCATATTCTGCACTGCTTGCCCTACTGCTCCCTTCAGAAGATTGTCTATGCAACTGGTAATCAGCAGTTTATCATCGATTTTCTCCACGTGAACGAGTGCCTTATTGGTGTTCACCACTTGTTTCATATCCAGCGGATTATCCACATAATGAGTGAACTTGGCGTCCTTATAGAAGTCTTTATATCCCTTCGTAATGGTCTCGAGGTCAGCATCCGTCTTCACAACTTCGGTTGCGAAGATGCCTCGCGGAAAGTCTCCACGATAAGGAATGAAGTCGATGGAGGCATTAAGAAAGCCCTGCACTTGTGTCAGACTTTGCCTGATTTCAGGCACGTGCTGATGGCGGAAGGCCTTATAGATGCTCAGATTGTTGTTGCGCCATGAGAAATGGGTGGTCGCACCGGGCTTTTGTCCTGCCCCTGTTGACCCTGTGATGGCATTCACAGACACATCTTTATCAATGAGATGCAAAGCGGCAGCAGGCAAAAGACCTAACTGGATGCACGTGGCGAAGCATCCCGGATTGGCCACATGTTGGACTTTGGCTATCTTCGCCTTGTTGATTTCGGGCAGTCCATATATGAAATCATTGCCCTCGGAGGCCAGACGAAAGTCTTGCGCAAGGTCGATTATCTTAACGTCGGCAGGCATCTGATGCTCTTTGAGGAACTGTTCACTCTTGCCATGACCGAAACAGAAGAAGACAACATCCACGTTCTCGAAAGGCATTTCACTGCTGAAACGCATCTCGGTGTCGCCATAGAGCCCCTCATGAACATCCGTCAGGAGGTTTCCGGCATTGCTTTCACTGTTTACAAATACGATTTCTGCCTGTGGATGGTTTATCAGCAGGCGAATCAACTCACCTGCTGTATATCCCGCACCACCTAATATTCCTATTTTAATCATCCGTTGTTGTTAATGTTTTGGCGGCATGATGAGCCAGAGAATGAGATAGACGATAACCCCACTGAATGCCGTACACACTGTGAGCAAGGTGTAAACCAAGCGCACAACCGTAGAATCCATGTCGAAATATTCTGCCAATCCGGCACATACACCACCTAATATACGATCGTCTGAACGATACAATTTTCTTCCAGTTGCCATAATTTTTTCTTTTTTAAGTCCTTTTCTCCGTTAGACGAAACAAAAGGCTGAAAAGTTGCAAATATTTGCGCTTTCCCTCAAGACAGGCTCTTCTTCAAAGAGAGGGCCAGCGAAGGGAGTGCCTATCATCGCTTTTCGTCAGGATGAATGCCATAATAGACACGCAGAGGAGTGCTTGATACCTTGATAAAGCCTTTGGCATCCTCGGCTGTCCAACCATGTTGCATCTCTCCATATTCACCTAATTTCGACTTGGTGAGGTCGTCCGGAGAGTCCACTCCGACGGTTTGGAAACCGTAAGGACGCAACTTCAGGATGGCTGTTCCATTCACATTGCGCTGCGAGGAGGTAAGCATAGCCTCCATATCGGGCATTACCGGCTCCAAATACTGACTCTCATGAAGGAACATTCCATACCAGTTAGCCACTTGGTCTTTCCAATATTGCTGCCATTTAGATAAGGTGCTCTTCTCCAAAAGACGATGAGCCTCAATGATAATCTTAGGTGCAGCGGCCTCAAAGCCTACTCTTCCCTTGATGCCGATGATGGTATCGCCGACATTGCAGTCACGTCCGATGGCGTAAGAAGCACCAATCTCCTCGATTTTCTGTATTGCTTTGATTTTGTCATCATATCTCTCGCCATTGATGCCAACAATCTCGCCCTTCTTGAATTCTATCCTCAACTCGCTCTCCTCATGGTTGGTAACGTGCTTCAGATAAGCCTCTTCGGGCAGTCCTTGTGTGGGGTCGAGCAACTCGCCGCCACAGATGGAAGTGCCCCAGATGCCCACATTATAACTGTATTTCAGTTTTGTGAAGTCTGCATAGAAGCCGTGTGCATTGAGATAATCCACTTCCTCTTTGCGAGAAAGGGCATGGTCGCGGGTCAAAGTGATGATTTCCGTACCCGGAGCCATCACAAGGAAGGTCATGTCAAACCGTATCTGGTCGTTTCCAGCGCCTGTACTTCCATGTGCAATGGCGTCTGCGCCTATCTCATTAGCATATCTTGCCGTGGCAATAGCTTGAAAAATACGCTCTGAAGAGACACTGATAGGATAGCAGTTGTTTCTCATCACGTTGCCGAAAATCATGTATTTCAGGCTTTTCTCGTAATATTCCTGCGTCACATCGAGGGTCACATACTTCACTGCGCCTAACTTATAGGCGTTCTCTTCGTTCTTCTTCAACTGCTCAGCACTGAATCCGCCGGTGTTGGCGCATGCTGCATAGACATCCCATCCGTCCTGACTTAGCTTCATGACAGTGTAGGATGTGTCGAGTCCTCCTGAAAAAGCTACTACTACTTTCTTATTACTCATAATCTTATTGTTATTTTCCTTTTTTGTCAATTCTTTTAATTCGTGCTATCACTTCTGCCGGAATCTTCACCGGAAGATGTTCTTCGGGGTCGTACATCATGGCTGTGCAGATGCAGTATTTGCGTTTTGTGCGATGCAGAACATCGACATTCACGCACCCTTCACATCCTCTCCAGAAGGCTTCATCATCAGTGAGTTCCGTGAAGGTAACGGGTTGATAGCCCAGTTGTGTATTCATTGCCATCACCGCAGCACCACTGGTAAGACTGAAAATCTTGGCATTCGGCCATCGTGTACGTGCCAAAGAGAAGGTCAAATCCTTGATTTTCTTGGCAACCCCCAGTCCTCTGAAGTCAGGGTGAACGATAAGTCCTGATGTCGTAACGTATTCCTTGTTGCCCCATGTTTCTATGTAACTGAATCCGGCAAATTTATCTCCGGAAAGGGCAATCACTGCTTTTGCTTCCTTCATCTTCGTTGCCAGATACTCGTGGGTGCGTTTGGCAATGCCCGTTCCACGTACTTTGGCTGCTTCTGCGATTGTGTCTAAGATGGTGTCGACATATTTCTCATGCGAGGGGTCGGCGACCATTACTTTAATTTCTTCCATTTTCTTATACTGTCAAACTAATCTTTTTTTATTGTAAATTGGGAATGATATAACTGAGAACATCCTTGATGTCGGCTTTGGAAGAGCCTTCCTTGATGGCGAAAAAGATAGTATCGTCGCCGGCAATGGTGCCCAATATCTCAGGAATATCACTGTTATCGATGTTGAAAGCGATAGAACTGGCATAGCCGGGACGGGTCTTGATGACGCCCATGTTGCCTGAATAGTTGAGTGAAACGAAGCCGGGAGCCTGCAACATCTCAGTTGCCGGGCGTGGTTTCGATACCCGTTTGTACATCGTTTCATTAGGGAGCACATAGACGGATTTACCATTCATGCTGGAAGCCTTTGCTATTTTCAATTGCTTGAAATCACGGCTGAGAGTGGCTTGCGTGAGCTTGAAACCGTCTTTGGACAACTCTTTCAGTACTTCTTCCTGACTGCCTAGCTCCTTGCTGGATATGAGCATCTTCAGGACTTCTATTCTTCTATTCTTCTGTTTCATGAATTGTATTTATATGCAAATTGTGAGTGCAAATATACAAAATAATCTCTGATTATGCAAGAAAATACCTTTTAAAATGCATATTTTGACTTATTTTTGCATAAAATCGGCTATAAATGCATAAATATGCAATCTTATGCATTATTATTCCTTGTTTTTTGTATTCTCAGATATTATGTTTATCTTTGCTGAAGTTTATCAATTCAGAACATAGATTATGCTTAAAGAAGGATTATCACATAGCAGTAGGCTCATCGTAAATGAACAAAATACCGCCAAAATGATGGGTTCAGGCGACATGCCGGTGCTTGCTACGCCTGCCATGATGGCTTTGATGGAAAATGCCGCTATGCTTGCGGTGGCTGAGGAGTTGGAAACAGGGCAGACGACAGTAGGCGGTCACATCGAGAGTTCTCATTTGATGCCTTCGCCGATAGGTGCAGAAGTGGTGGCCACCGCTATATTATATAAGGTGGAAGGCCGCAAACTGTATTACCATCTCTCTGCCCGGATGGGCGATGCGGTGATAGGTGAGGGGGAACACTTGCGTTTTATAGTTGACCGTGAGCGTTTTCTTGCGAAGATTTCTGCTAAATAGAGAAACAAAGAAGGCAAAGGATGAATCCTTTGCCTTCTTTGTTTCATCTTATTTCAAGATTCTGTATTACATCTGTTTTCTTGCCTGTTATTGGTTGGCTGCATCCTGCAAGGTGTGTAGAAGGTAATCTTGTTTCTCGCTATCGGTTCCGTCTACAATGGTGCGGACAATGCCTTTGGAGTCTACTATTACTGTTACAGGAAATCCATTGGTTACAAATTTGCTGATAAGTTGCTTGTCGCAGGTTATCTGATGATATTTGAATCCGCGTTCTTTCACGACGGTCGCTATCTGTTCGGGCGAGTTGAAGGTTACTGCCAGATAGGTGGCATCGGGCACTTTGTCCATCCATGAGCTTAATTCGGGCATTTCTCTCTTGCAGGGACCACAACCGGTGAACCAGAAGTTGATGACCATAGGGTGTCCTAAGGTCGACTTTTCGGTATATACATTGCCTTCGGTATCGGTGGCGGTGAAGGCTGGCATCGGTTCTCCGATTTTGGGTCTTGGCGATGTTTTGGCATCGGGCACATACTTAAAAACGAGGGTTCCGCTTCTGCAGATTTGACGGATGAGGTCTGGGTCTTTTACTCTGGATGCGGGAATTTCCCACTTCAGGTCTTCTTCAGTCAGCTTTTCCGGATGGTCATAGCGGGCAACGCATATGTTGCCCATGCCCATCCAGTAGACGGTGTCTTGTTGTAACGATTTCGGGGTGAGTATGAAAAAATGGTCACCTGCCATTGTTCTGCAATTCAGCAGTCTTGTCTTGTCTTGTGCGTTGATGCTTGTTGCGAAAAACAGAATAGCCATCAGCGTAATAGCTTTTCTCATGCGGCTTTCTCCTCGTCGGCTTTAGTTGCTGCTTCTGCCAAAGATTCGGAGCAGATAGAGGAACAGGTTGATGAAGTCGAGATAGAGACTCAGCGCTCCCATAAGGGCTAACTTCTGCGCTCCTTCGCCCATATCCTCCTGCATTGCCAGCATTTGCTTGATTTTCTGACTGTCGTAGGCGGTCAGACCAACAAATATCAGCACGCCGATATAACTCAATATGAGGTCAAAACTGCTGCTTTTGATGAAGATATTCACTACGGTCGCAATGATGAGGCCTATCAAAGCCATGATGAGAAGCTTGCCTAATTTGCTCAAATCGGCCTTTGTGAAATAGCCGATAGCTGCCATTGCGCCGAATGTTCCGGCAGTGATGAAGAACACTTTAGCGATGACCATCGGGGCATAAGCTACAAAAATGACCGACAAGGTGGCACCGTTCAGCACCGAATAAAGCACGAAGAGCAGGGTGGCAGTCGTCAGAGAGAGGCGGTTGATGGCACCGGAAACGGTGAAAACCAAGGCTAACTCTGCGATGATAAGCCCCCACATAATCCATGAATTACTGAAGATAGCAACCATCAATCGTGGTGAAGAGGCTACCCCAAAAGCAGTGACAGCCGTCAAAACGAGGGCCAATGTCATCCATACATATACTTTACGCATCAGTGCGGGGAAAGCTAAAGACATGGAGCCTTCCTTTTCCCTTATCATTCTTTCTAAATCGTTCACTTCCATTTTTTGTTTCTTTATTTGTTAATCCGTGGCAAAGATAAGCATTGTTTCTGGATTTTGATAATGCCATCTCTTGAAATTAACATTATTTGTGCAGTCTTACGGCTTATTTGTCAATATCATATTTCGGGGCGAATTTCACCTCTGCTTTCTCGCTGAAAGCGTGATGAAGGGTCCTGCCGGTGCCGTTGCGCTTGCCGGAAGGCTGAAAACGGCACTTCACGCCTTTGATGTTCGTGGCGATGCTGAAGTCTTCGGGCTTGTCGGCCGACCGGCTTTCAGCCACTAGGCGGAAGCGTCCGAACCCGTCGATGGCTACGGTCTTGCCGTCTTGGAGCATGTCGGTCATCACGTCAACGAGGGCATCCATCATGCCTTTCACCTCTCCATGGGTGAAAGTTGTGTTCTCTTCAATCTTCCGCGCAATGTCTTCGGTGTGGGCATTGCCTGTTGATACGGTCTTGGCAAACCACTTTCCATTGGCTGCGCTGCCGCTACATTTGTTTTGCATAAGTTTGATTAATACTGCCATTTTTTGTTGTTTATTTGTTGATTAAATATCTTTTATTTTGCTTGAGATAACACCTTATTATATTAGTAACGATTACTTGCTTTGTAAAACAGCCTGTTTTACTCGATGAATCAGCCTGTTTTACTGAGTAAATCAGCCTGATTTACAAGATAAGTAACGGCACTTTACATCGTAACCAGTCATTGAGCGTTTCCCAATCCATCGTTTGCTATATTTTAAAGGGCTATTTTTTCAGCGTTTTCAGGGCCTCTTTTGCGCTTGCCTTAATATCCTCGTCCTTGCTGTTTGTGAGCATTTGATAATATAGAATAGCGTTTTTCTTGTCGCCTAATTGTTGATAGGAATAGGCGATATTGATGGTTATAATGTCGTCAGAAGGGTCTATCTCGTGGGCTTTCAACCCTACTTCGAGGGCCTGTTTGAAATCATTGGCGGCCGCCAAGAGGCCTACTTTGTCATTCAAGAAATAAATACTATTGGGATAATGATGGAGGACATCCTCCGTGAGGGCCATTGCGGCATCGTTTTTCTGCGCATCATACAACTGGGAGAAATAGTCCTGCATGCAGTCTCTGAGGAATTGCTGCCCTTCAGAAGGAGTTGCTTCGTTGTTGGTCCATTGCCATTTATTGCCGTTGATAATGGAGCGGTCGAGCACCCGATGCAGTTCTTTGAGGGCTGCATCATAGTCAAAATTGCTCAACAGAAGGTGGATTTTGCCAAAAGAGAGGTCCAATCGGTCAGGAAAACGCTGGATGCCTTCTTCGATTTTCGTTAATGCCGAATCCACGGAAGACCCTACATAGCTGTCTCCACCCGTGATGTATCCCACTACTTTTCCGTTCTTGTCCTTGAAAGAAAATGATTCTCCACTTGGCTCTTTATCAGTCAGTTGCAGGGTGGCATGGGCTGCCTTCAGCAGATAATAATTAAACCAAGCGGCATAAGTGTCGCCTGATACGCCCTCTTTGGTTTCCCATTCGGGTATGAGTTTCTGCAAACCGAGGGAGTCTTGCTTATCCACCATCTTTTGATAAGTGTCGAAATACGTTGCTTGAGCTGACATTCCCATTGCCGCAAGAGTCAAGATTACTGTGAAAATTGTCCTTTTCATGTTTTATATATTTTGTTAGTTAAGGAGCCGACAGCGCTTATTAGCGGGGCTTTATGCTTTTTTCGGAAAGTCTATCATAAGCCTTTCATCCTAGAGGAGATTAGGAGAAGCCTTTATTTACCTATCTTTACTTGCTCTCCGTTGTCGATTCTGCGCACCATGTCAGTGGTCATTTCTCCGGGAAAATTCTTCTTTAAGAGGGCATCGAGCTTGTCGCGGCCCTTGCTGTATGCCTTCACGTACTCTTCCAAATATTTCACTTCGCCAGTGAATTGCTTGTTGCTGGTGTAATAGTTGATGGCATCAATCATGGCATTTTCAAAAGTGTCGAGAGTGAAATCGGCCTTCCCGTTCTCCAAAGCATACTTGCTGCAACCGGCAATGAAGGCTACGTAATAAGGTAGGGCTTTCTCGTCATTCATCATCTTGGCCTCATTCTTGCCGATAACCACATGGCTGTCGTTGGATGCATCCGACCATTTGAGGATGTAATTGCCGGCTTCATTGATTTTATCGGCTGTCAAATAATGATTGAGATAATAGTCTATGCAGCGCATCATATCACGGTTATGGTCATGAGCAACCGTTGCAGACGTGAATTCCACGACATTCGGGAGGTCCACTTCGCCGTCTTCGGTCTCCTTTTTCAAGGTCTCGATGCGCTTGGACAGCTCTTCGGCTTTCGCCTTGTCGCCATTGTCCTCATAGTAGGTCTGCAGATATGCGGCCTCGTCAGTATATTCCTTGGAGTGCTCACCATAGTAGTCGCGGATGATGTTAAGTGCCAAAAGCTCGTGGAGGATGGCCTTCGCGTGGTCGCCACTGCCATTGGCAATTTCGGCAACGTGTATCTGAATTGCTGCCATATCATTGTCGTTCTCATGGAAAGTCTCATAGAGGGCGAGGGCTTTCTCTGCATTCTGCAAGGCTGGACCATATAGGTTCTTGGAACCTTGATAAAGAGCAAGGTTGTCGAGCATGTAAGCGTATTTCTTGTTATTTGTGCTCACGTTCTGTCCATAGAGGTCTACCACCTTCTGAGCAGTCTCTATGGCTTTGTCCAACTGCTCTGTGCGATAGTAACATTTGCCCAATTGCAGGAGGCTGAAAATGTAAGTGGAGTCCTTTTCTCCTACCTTTGCCTTCAGCGCATCGAGGTGCATCTGTCTGATTTCAAGTGATTTTGAGAAGTTCTCTTCTTGAAAAAGCTTGTTTGCAAGACTGTCAAGTTTCTCGATATTTGCTGATTGCGATTGTGCAAAAGCGGGCATTATGGAAAGTACAAACAAAAGGATAAAAGTTAATTTCTTCATTTTCTATCAATATTAGTAGACATTATTCAATTTAAAAAGACAAAGATACGGATAGTCTTCGACAAATCAAAGCTTTTTAACGATTTAATTTTGGATTGACAATATAATGTCTTAAGTGTAAAATAATGGGATACTTGGCCTTTCTCGAATTCAATTTTTACGTGTAAGTTATGCCGTTTTTGAATTCTGGTAAACGCTAAGAAAACACTCTCACGGCTTTTCTGAAATGCAGAAAATATAAGTTTTCACGGATATGAATAGGTCTTTCAGGGCATTATAGAATGTCTGATGATTTGGCGGTAAACAACCATAGGCAGCTTTACAAATCGTTAACAAATTAACTTAAAACGGCTTGCAACTTTTATGCAAGTTACTGATGAAATATACAAAAACGATTATAGGCATCAGACGTTTGGCCTTTTAAGTAGGTACGTTAGGCCTATTGAGGCGCTTATTTGGCCAAATGTGGAGGCTATTAATCGTAGTTTAGAGGGTGAAAAGCCATCTTTTATGAGGTCATTAACCGCTTTTTACAGGGTAAAAAGTAGCCTTTTAGGGTTAAATCCATAATTTTGAAAAACCGACCTCGCTGAAAATGCCCTTTTAAGGCGATATAAGCGACTTTATTTTTAGAGCTTCATAGTATGAAGCCTCGCCATTATTAGAGTCTCATATTCGATTTGCATAATTATGCAAAAACGGCTTCTAGTTTTGCATAAAGTTAATCTGATATATTCAATTAACTAGCTGGCAAGAAGAAAAAAATAGGGCTCGATTTTATGGGATGTCAGCTTAGATAAAGTCTTTATTTCCCAAATTCTTAGAGTCTTGAAGTTTATTTAGCTGTAAATTAAAAACAGGCGAGAATCAAGCTAATTGATTCCCACCTGTCAAAGTACTATATTTATAATGAAACGATTACATTATTCATCCCAATCTTCTTCGTCATCATTCTCATCCTCGATGGCCCAAGCGTCTCTCTTTTTAGCGCCTTGTCCAGGTACTTCTCCATCATGTACTTGCCAATCGCTATTTGAGCCCGCCATAATAACATTTAAATCTGCATTAATAACGTTGCATTCAGGTGCTATATAATCTTTATTCATTTTCTTTATTGTTTCCATTGTTTCTTCGTTTAATTATTGATATATCACCTTTTTGCCATTCTTAATATAAATGCCATGTTGCGGATTGGTAACGCGACGGCCCATCAAGTCGTAAATAACATCTTCCTTAGGCTGTTGCTCTTCTGCATTGATTTCATTAATGCCTGTTGTTGCGCCATCTAAGTCAAGATAAACTGTGCCAGTCTCTTTTGCACCACTTGTTAGTTTTGAAATATCAAGCCATGCCTTATTGTATGACATATAAGGGCCACTGTATTTATAGAATCCTATTGGATGAGTGGCATCTGCATAAAGAACTCTATAATTAGTCTTGTCGTTTGTGGTTCCTTTATCTGGATCGTATTCGGCTGCATCAGCAGTACTACTTGTCGAATTATAGTTTTTATATGGACCGAAATAGTTACCCTCTAATGCATTGGATGTTATTGGGAATGTTTTAATATTCTTTGGTGTGCCTGTAGGTGTTAGCTTACATAGTGAAGCATCATTGTATTTCAATTTTAATAATACAGGTGTCCCGCCGGGAATGGTCCCACCTTGACTATATAATAACTCGGGTTTGGCATAGTTGATGCCATTGGTTGTCGTCTCGGTCTTAATGGTATAAGCACCTAAAACACCACCATCTGATGGGATGATGCAATCGAAATCACAGCAGAGAGTAGTCCAATAATTGCCTTCACTGTCTTTTACATCTGCACTATATGGCTTTACACCGAAATAGTTTTCATCAGATATTGGCAATATAGACCAACAGGCATAGATGTTATTGTTTGAGCCCCACGTGTTATCCTGAATTCCATTTCTTCCTAAATCTAAGCCTAAATAGTCTTGTAAATAAAATGTTAAGAACTGCGAAACGGAAAGTTGATAGTACATAGAGTTGGCAATAACATTTCCATTTGTAGAACCTGTATATTTCTGATGTTTTATGGTTATAAACTTATTTGTGGTAATTGTCTTCGTATCTGTTCCTTGTCCAAAAATTGAGATTGCATCTCCGTCGTTTGTTTGAGAAATGTAAATGACTGTACCCGGGTCTGTATAGGCATTAGCTTCATCTTGCATCTTTATGCAGTTATAAAAAGCATCAGGATCTGTACTTGTTGAATATGATGTACCTTTAACACTAACGCTCCTTAATGAGTATGCGCTTTGTACACGATACCATCCTGCAGCAATTTGCGCAAATGCAGATGAGCCTGTCAGAAACAGTAACAGTGTAAGAAGTAAAGTAAATTTTTTATTCATATATTATTCTAATAAATGATTGACCTTGTTTTTATATAATAAGATGGGGTGGCAATCAAAAGAAGATTGCCATCCCGTCATTTTATTCTAATTGAATTTCAGTTCTATTTCCACAGATCTTCTGATGAATTAATCCATGTGTTATCTGCATCTGCGGCATTATCATTATCTTCATCTTCATCAAAGAAACCGACATTACCTTTTGCACCTTGACGGCCAGTGTGCCCACTGTAAAGGGGTATATTAACGTCTTCCAAGATGGAACCTTTAAGATTAGGATGTACCGTTTCTACCTTTGGTATAATATATTCTTTTTTCATAATCATTCTTCTTGTTTATTATTTTAAATTCTTTAGCTACTGAGTGGTAGACTGTTGCCAGTCATCACTCAGAAGCTTGTGAACTCATAGTTTATTTAACCAGAATCTTCTTACCGTTGATAATATATATACCATGAGAAGGAGTTGTTACCTGGCGACCCTGCAGATCATATATCTTGTTATCACCCTTATTGGTCTCATCATTATTGATGTTGGTAATTCCAGTGGTTTCATCATCTGAGAACTGAAGAACAAAGTTCTTGGCGTTGCCAGTTGTTCCGTCAGCTTCTGCTACAGAATTGAAGATAGGTGTATCGAAATACAGATAAGCCTTGTTGCCAGCCAGTGTGCTACCAGTATAGAAGTAGAAGCCTACTTTACCATTCTTGTTGCTTACGTCAAGCGTATGATAATAGCCTTTGCCTACCTTAGCAGTTGGAATTGTTGTTCCAAAGAACCAAGCGGTATTGGCTGCAAACATATTTTCAACAGTGAATGATAGGATGTTAACGTTAATATCTCCACCATCGTAAAGGTCGTTGATTGTACCAGTCTTGCCAGCATCAGCATATTCGCCACCTTTCAACAGATTATTACTGATAGGAGCAACTTCTGTCTCCTGATATACAGGAGTGATTTTATTAGTTTCTGCAGTAGCGCCTTTAACTCTGAGAAGTACAGGCGTCTGAGCAGGAACAACGCCGTCAATCTTCGTAGCGGTTGCTGTGTAGATGTTATTAGCCTTATCTGTAGTTGTCTTGCTGATATAGAAAGCATCGCCATTATTTACAGTGAATGGGAAATCGAAATAAGCTGTTGCGTACCAGTTGCCAGCAGCATCTTTCACGTCAGGATTGGTCAGACAGGTTACACCGAAATAATTTGAGTCATCAATAGGCTCAATCATCCATTTTGCATAATCACCGGCAACAGGGAGCTCAGGACCATACCATGTGTCGAGAGTAGTGTTGTTGTTACAGAAACCGAGAGTAGCGCTTGTAGCGTTCATCACGTTTCCATTCACACCATTGGTGATATAAGGAGGGTTGAATTCTGTATCAGCTTTCTTGTCAACGCGACCTTCCATTGCATAATAGGTTTGTCCGTTATTGATGCGGCTGAGATAATATGATACGGTTGCGATAGCTGGTTGGTCAGGACGAGAAGCTGCTAAAGCCTTGAACAAAGCCTTACCGAAGTTGAGCAGACTGTCGCCATTCTCAAAGGCAGCAGCAAATTTGGCAGCTGTATCATATCCAGCATTTTTCATCAATGTGGCATACTGAGCATTCATGCATAATATTCCGTAAACCTTAGCTATTCTAGCCGATGTGATCACATCATTGTGAGCCTTTATGAAGTTTGTGACAACGTTCATATCTGGGAATGTGGCATAAGCATAATAAGCAGCACGGTTGTCGGTAGTCAGTGTCGGCTGAATGTACATGTTGGCATCAAATTTCTGGAGAATCTCCTTATCGGCATCTAACCCAACCAACGTAAACATTGGCACTACACTCTTCTTAATCAAATCAAGCATCACCTGAACATAATGTACAGGGCTGACATTCTGAGAACGAAGTTCTTTCACGGTCAAGCCGTTAGCATCAGGTTGAACAAGCAGTTTCAATACTGTTCCTGCTTTCGTATATTTGTCTGCCTCAAGAACATCAGGCTCAGCAGTAGCACGACCGCGAACTTCAACATATTTCTTTCCGTTGATACCGGCAGCATTTGCTACGCGAACATAAGCCTCTACCTTATTGTTAGCATTAGCTGAAGCTAAAGCAAGATTCCATTTCTCATTATCAGTGGCATTACTTGTTGCCATTTCGAATGTTCCACCATTTTCTGCAGACAGATAATAAGTGGTTCCCGGAGTAATCTTTTCCAAGTTCTGACGAACGAGTGCTTTCAGAGATGCATCGGTCTGGCTGTTATCGATGTAATTCATGATCTGAGCCTTTGCCCATGTCCATGCACTTGCAGTCTGGTCATTTTTATATTTCTTATAAATATGGTCGATGAGAGCAGGTATTTCAGGAACGGCCATGTATAAAGATACATTGCTGCCATTATTAACCAATTTGAGGTTGCAATATTCCTCACCTGTCAAGTCGATGGCTGTATTTACATCAGACATAAACTGATCGAAGGTTACGCCAAATGTGCTAAGCAAGCTTGTTAAGGCCGTCTCTTTTCCTGCCAGTTTCTGCTGAGCAAGTGTCTTTGTCAAGTTGATGGCCTTTGTGATGTATTGGCATACATCTGCACCACGACCACTGAGTTCAGTAATCTGATACAGATTCTTGTCGGTACGGCTAACACGGCCAAGTTCCAATTTGATGGAAGTATTTACCAGTCCTTCAAGAGTCATCGGGTTAGGAAGACTTGACAGACGTGGCTCTGCTTGGTATTTGCCATAAACCTCAACAAATTTGCCGGTTCCCACATTACTTATATTATATACGCCATTCTGAAGAGCATCAGCTTCAGTTGAAACTGGAGAAAGAATCCAGTTAGCGGCTGTTGGGCGAGTTACATCTGCTGAATAGTCAGCATATCCGAATGTGCCATCAGCGTCAGCTGTAAGCCAATAAGTTGTACCCGGATTGATTTTCTCAAGGTTGTTTCTTACATAAGCCTTCAGAGTAGCATCGGTAGCATGAGTATCGAGATATTCATAGACTTCATTCTTTGCCCATGTCCAAGCATCCTTGTTCGTCAGTTTCTTGCAAGCTGCATCGATAGTAGTAGGGATTGCAGGCACTGTAGCCTTGGCGCATACTATCTGAGCATAATTGCCATTAGCAGTCTTGATGGTTCTGCCTGTAGGCTCTAATGATAGAAAAGCATACTGGTCAGCATAAATTTGCATCACTTGGTCTGCTGCTGCTTTCAGTTCGCTTACGGTAGCGGTACTCAAATTCAAACTCTTGAAAGCTGCACTGTTGTCAACATGATCAGAGAAGAGTTGCTCAACAAGGCGGACTGCTTTGTCGACATAATCAAACACTTCAACTCCAGACTTGTTGTCTTTCAGAGAGAAAATTCGATAACTTTCGGTCGGCATCACGCCAGCCTTCTTGACAGTGGAGTTCTTAATACCCACACCGACATAGATTTCGGATGCGTTGGCATTCTCTGCGTCAGGCTTAGCATAATACTTGCCCGTCACTTCGACATACTTCCCTGTGGCTTCGTTACCTATCTTATAGGTACCCGACAGTGGTTTCTGCGCATTCACAGCCATGCATATCATGCATAGCACAAATGAAAAGAGTAAAGTTTTTAATTTCACCATAGTTGAATAGTACAGCCTATAGACTCCCGGATTCGGCTTTATTAAATTGTAAGGATTAGCGGCATGAAAGGCATGGGGTT
>JALCDQ010000008.1 GCA_022641735.1 Prevotella sp.
GAAGACAATAGAGCTCTTTATCTTTCGCCGTCGGATGTACGTGCACCTTATTTAATATTCAATGGTCTGATAGATAGATACAAAACTTTTTATCATGAACAGCCGCCGTTCTCTGCCTCCGATTGCATACTAGAAGTGACGCGCGATCCCAAATCGGCATTAATCACAGTGAAAGCTGGTACGCCCAACCAAACACGCGTGCGCGGTTACATGTGCAGTTTTAAGGTGAAAGCTCCCGTGGAAATCATGAAGTTGATTTACGCTTCCGGAATTGGATCCATGAACGCCATCGGCTTCGGTTGTGTAGAAATAAAGCCCCCTGCCAATAGATGACAGAGGGCTACGGTTCGATTAAATCATTGTATAATACAAAATTTCAATTCCTTTATTTTGTAAAATTACAATTTATTTATCAATTAGCATAATTAGATTATATATTTTAATGAATTTCAACGTTGATTTCATAAATAAAGTTAACTAAATAAATAATATTTAATTGTATAATACAAATGGATATTAAATTATTATCTTTGCAAACAACAGAAAATATTTATCATGAAACGAACTTACGACACGATTAATTACGAATGGCTTTTTAAGCCTACAGGTGATCCTTTTGCTGATGCAGGCGGTTATGCGTTGAATGAATATTCAAAGCTATTTCAGGATTTAGACATCTTAGAAATAATAATGAAAGCAACTGACATCTATGTTGACAGATGGAAGGCAAAAATTAATCCATACTTTTTAAATTCAAAAATAACACAGCCTGCATTCGACACCAAACAAAAAAAAGCTGAAACGCAGAAATACTTTTTATCACTAATCACGGAACAGGCTTCTCATGAAGAAGGCTTTTGTAGAATTTCCGGACAAAAGACGAATTTATTTCCAGCGTGCAGGGACAATTCTGTCTTGTCGGGTTCTGGTAAATTTGTGAATTTCCATAGTAGTTTCCAAAATGGTATCATGCTCTCAAAAGAGATGATTATACGATTATATTTTCTACCTTTAGCAAGTGAGTATTTACAAGATAAAATTGCCGTTGTTCATAGCAACAACGTACAAATAGCCAATTTTTTTAGTACTGCTTGTTGCAAGAGAAATATAGAATCTGTTGCAAATAATATATCAGAAGGAATTTTAAGATCTGCATCCCATTCACCAGGAACTGCACTATTTAGGTACATAGATAATCTCTTGCTTGATATAGAAAAGTATAGTGATGAAAAGAATTATTCAATAACATTGTATCATTTTACAAATTTTGGAGCGAGTCCAGAAGTAAAAATATACACATTACCATTTGAAGCATTTAGCTTCTATAGAATCACGAAAAAAGCACAATACAAGCAGGAATGGAATTCATTTGTCGCTTCATATTATATTGCGGACAAAGATCACAAAAAAGCGAAATATGACGAACGCAATCATACATTTACATGCGAAAATAACAAAGAAACAACAGTCATACAAGAAGATGATTTTAAATATTGGAGCAATCGGATATATAACAATCTAATCAACAACTTATCAATACTTCCATATCTTCTAAAAAGAAGTCTGAAGTATAAATTAAATTTTGAATTAATAAAGTATTACGAAATAAATATTAGAAAAATGAAAAAAGAAACAATCTCTAAAATTGAGCAAATGGCGGACTTTATCTTGGCATCAAATGATGAACAAGGAATAAAAAAAGCCATTAAGAAATTAGATGGTGTGAAGAATTCATACTTGCTTAGGCGTTTTGTACTGAAAGATATTGTTGCTAAATATTATAATGAAGGTAACAAAGAAGCTATAGTCACAATAGAAGACTATACTGGTTATCTTTTCCCAGATACTGATTCATGGAAAGAAACCCGAGATGTTCTTCTGATAGCAATTTATCAAAAACTTCATGAAAAAAATCTTTATATTGAAACGGACTTACCAGAAGAAGATAATACAGATGATAATATTGAACTTTAAACTATAATGTTATGGATAAAAATTTAAAAGTACAAGGATTTGTTCTCCTTGATGTCGATGTAGTCGCTTTGAACAATGCAGGGAAAGCCACTACTTCAAATTTTGACAATGCCGTTGCGACAAAAACCATTTATAAAAATGGGAAAAGTTATGTTTATGTATCTGGTCAGGCTTGGAGATTTTGGTGGCGTGACTCATTGCAAAAAAATATAGGTTGGAAATTGTCACCAGTTATTAGGGATAACAAAATTGCTTATACCAATGCTAATCCTATCGAATATGCGGATGACGATGTCTTTGGATATATGCGCGCTGCATCAGAAGAAACTATTGATGACAAAGGTAAAAAAAAGAATACTAATATAACCGTTACGAGAGTTTCTCCCCTCAAAAATTCTGCTATAGTATCTGCATCTTCAGTAAGGCCCGTCGAGAATTGGTCAAGCATGGCAAGACAAGATGGAGATTCTGTTCCTTACGGGAAGCAAGAATATAGCGCAATAATGAAAGGGATGTTTAGCCTTGATTTAAACATGATAGGAACTTTTTCTAATTATAACAAAACGGGTTATCAAAATCTTTCGGACAAGTTGAAAGAAGAAGCAATAGAAAAAGGTGCTGTTGAAATTGATGATGAGTATGTAGAAAATCAGAAATTAATCCAACTACCTCTAACACTCAGATGTGAGCGTGCCATTGATACAATTAAGGCTCTTAAGAATATATCTGGGGGAGCTATGCAAACAAACAATATGGGCGATGTTACCCCGAAGTTCATTGTATTGGCAACGACAAATACTGGAAACCATCCTTTCTCTCATATCGTGAAAAGTAGAGGCGATAGGGATGAAGCCGCTGTATTAAACATTGAAGGATTAAGTGAAGTCCTGAATGATTACAAAGATAATTTCGTTGGTAAAGTTTTCATTGGTAAAAGAGCGGGGTTCTTCGATGACGATTCTGATGCACTTTCTGAACTTCAAACCAAGTTCAATGGGCTTGTCGTTTATGGTTCGGTCAACGATATGATTGATGAGTTTTGCGAACAAATTAAAAATCAAATGGAATAATGACAGTTTACCGTATAACAATTAGTTCATGGACTTCAAGTTTTAGATACCCTAATATAATATCAGGGTATCAGCCTACATTGTTAGTCCCACCAATTAGTACGGTACTGGGATTATTGAATGCTTGTTCTGGCAGATATTTAGAATATAAAGGATTTTCTTTGGGCTATTATTTCTATTATGCAGCGAAATCAACAGATTTGGAAACAATTTACCAAGTTGAGATTAACGATAAAGGCATTCCTAAGAATCAAGTCAAATCCAATATTATTAATCGTGAGTTCTTGTACGACTGCAAATTAGTAATTTACTTGACAGATATTAAATATGTAGAATATTTTAGGAAACCTGTTTTCTCCATTCTATTAGGTCGGAGTAACGATTTGGCATCTGTAGATAAAATAGAAAAGATAGATTTAAAAGAAATTACTTGTGCTAATAAAATCAGAGGGCAAGTCGTTCCTTTTGTTGGGAACTATCTTCCAGGAACATTGCAGGCTTTACCTACGTATTATACGAATACAATACCAAGAAATAATATAGGGACAGAAGCATATTCTGTTATATCGTATGATGCGAGTGATTTCAGTACTAATCTAACTGCCTATCGTGATAACATAGATGGCAGAGAAGTTGATATCTATTTTCACAAATTAAATTTTGAAGATGGAGATTGAAAACACACAAGAATCTCGGGTGTTGGCGAAATCCGACCCCGAGATTACACTTAAACAGCATATTGATGACTGCTTACTTATTTGTGAACAATTACAGCAATGCATTCCTAATTTGCCAATCGATAACCCCGAATTATTTTGGCAAATACTTCGTACGTGTATCATTTTTCACGATATGGGCAAAGCACACAAGGAATTCCAAAAATTATTGAGAAAAATACGAAATGAATGGTATGGACAACGCCACGAGTTGTTCTCATTGCACTTTATCAATGAATTAAATTTAAATGATTATCAAAAAGAATTAGTGTTTTTCACAATATTAGGTCATCACAAAGATTTACCAATATTATACGATTTTGCTTATACTAATTATAGAACTGATGATTTCGACAGCGATCTTTCATTTAATGATGAATGTGACAAGATTGACGAAGTTGCCATTTGGAGTATCGCTAAAGAATTTGGTTATAACCACACACCGCAAAAGGATTTTGATATATATAAATTATTACGGACAGAAACGAGAAATAACACAGTAGTTATAGAAAAATTATCTCTTCTGAAGACCCTTCTTGTAGGTGCTATGAAACAATGCGACCATCTTGCATCTGGTGGTATTCACCATTTACAGATGATTGAGCAAAAAGATTTCTCTTTCCTCTATAAATATCCGCTTTACCAGCATCAAGAAAAAGCAAGTGAAACTATTGGCAATGTAATATTAACAGCGCCAACTGGTTCTGGAAAGACAGAAACATCCTTTCTTTGGTTAAAAAAACAAATTGAAACAAAAGGTCAAGGACGTATTTTTTACATATTGCCATATACCGCATCCATTAATGCCATGTATGAGAGACTTAATGAAGATATTCAAAGCACCAATAACAAAGTTGGAATGATCCACAGTAAATTGGCACAATATATTGAAAACAAGATGGCAGAGGACACTTCTGCTGTGGGTGAGGCTGAAAAAAAACAATTGACAGAAGACTTTAAGACCTTAGTGACCCCAGTAAAAATAGCCACTCCTTTTCAGTTATTAAAGAATATATTTGGTTTGAAAGGATTTGAAAAGGGTATGTTTGAATGGGCTGGAGGTTATTTCATCTTCGATGAAATTCATGCTTACGATGCACGTGTTTTCGCACAAATTATTGTCTTGCTCAAATTTGTCACACAATATTTGAATGTTAGTGTGCATATAATGACTGCAACCCTGCCCTCCTTTATGAAAAGAGAAATAGAAAGTGCAATTGGTGAGTATACTTCAATAGTTGCTGATAAAAAACTATATGAATTATTCACCAGACATAAAATCATATTGCAGGAGGGATTACTTATTGATTCCATATCAAAAATTCAAGAAGACATTGACAATGGGAAAAAAGTATTAGTTGTATGTAATACAGTTGAGCAGTCTCAAGATGTATATAATTCATTGGAGACGAATTGCAAAGTTTTATTGCATGGATCTTTTAATAGCAATGACCGTTTCGTAAAAGAGAATGCATTGAAGTCTGATGATATAAAATTACTAGTCGGAACGCAAGCAATTGAAGTCAGTTTGGATATTGACTATGATGTAATCTATACAGAGCCAGCCCCATTAGACGCTCTTATCCAAAGATTTGGACGAGTAAATAGGAAAAGGAAAAAAGGAATCTGTCCTTGTTACGTTTATAAAGAACAAAACGAAAAGGATAAATTCATTTATAAAGATGAAAATATCATAAATCGTACAATTCAAATTCTTCAAAACATAGAAAAGACTAATAGGGGCATAATCAAAGAATATGAAATGCAAAAAGCTATAGACTTCGTTTATCCAGATTGGAACGAAGATAATAAAAAGGACTTTAATGACACCAAGAATTATTTGACGTATGCCATTAACAACGAATTAAAGCCTCTTGAATATAGCCAAGAGAGAGAAGACGACTACTATAAGCAGTTCGATGGAATAAAAGTGTTACCAATCTCTCTTGTAAGAAATTATCAAAACTATTATATGAACAAGCAATTTATTAAAGCTGACGGACTTTTACTTTCTATTCGTGAAAGCAGATTTGTAGGAATGATTAGAAATGAAGAAATAGAACGAACTCATTTTGCCTATGAATCAGAAAAGACAAAAAAGCTGTTTGAAAAATCTGTTTTTATTATAAAGCGAAAATATGATTCCGAGTTAGGTTTATTGATAAATGAAACGGATCTTGGTATAGAAAATAATTTTGATTAATTTTTAGCTATATGTCCAAACCTGAATTAAAGAAATATTTGGATGTTCATACAAAGGACCAACTTGTCAAGATAATACTTGATATGTATTCCAGCAATGAGCTTGTAAAGCAATATTGCGAACACTTGATAAGACCTGTATTCGTAGACAATGATTCGCTTAACAAATACAAGCATATCATTGCCAAAGAATTCGACCTGATGCACCCCATGAGTGCTGGTAACGGTTTCGCAAAGGCGAGAAAAGCCATATCCGAGTTCGCTGCACTGAAACCGAATAAAGAACTGATGGCCGACTTGCTTTTGACTTTGCCAGAAGTGGCTTGTACATTCAGCAATCAGAATGGAGATATGGGTGAACAATATTACCGAAGTGTTTATAGCAACTTTAAAAGAGTATTAACATTTTTGCAGAAAAATGATTTGTTAGAAACTTTCAAGACGAGATGCAACAGTTGCGTGAGCTCAACATCTAATTTGGGTTATGGTTACGAGGACGACATGTGGGACCTTTATTACGAATATTATGGAGATTCCGAAAAATAATAGGACTGATGTAAAACGAGATTACAATGCAAATCACGGGTACGCATTTTAATTATTATCAGGTATGCAGACGTAAGCTCTGGCTGTTCGCCAACAACGTGAACTTCGAGCAGACTTCCGACCTCGTGTATGACGGCAAGCTGATACACGAGGACAGTTATCCGTTGCGTTCCTCTAAATATGAAGAGGTGGAGATAGACGGCATCAAAGTAGATTATTACGACACGAAGAGCAAAACAATCCACGAAATCAAAAAATCGAACAAGGTGGAAAAGGCGCACGAATGGCAACTGAAATATTATATGTATGTGTTTGAACAGCATGGAGTGACCGATGTTAAAGGCATTCTGGAATATCCCACACTGAGAAAAACACAGGCTGTGGTGTTGAGTGATGTGGACAGGGACAGAATCAAAGAAATGGTGACCGACATTGAAAGAATCATTTCCAGCGATGACTGTCCACCCCTGCAGAAAAAAGGTATTTGCAAAAATTGCAGCTACTATGAATTTTGTTACACAAAGGAGACTGACGAATGAAAAAGACTTTTTATCTATTTAACCCTGGTACACTGGAGCGCAAAGACAATACGTTGAAGTTCACGCCAATACAAATAGACGAGAACGGTGAGGAACATGCCTTGCAACCAAGATATCTGCCTGTGGAAGACATCTCCGAGTTTTATGTCTTCGGCAGTCTTCGAGCAAATAGTTCATTATATAATTTTCTCGGGCAGCAAGACATCGCTGTGCATTTCTTCGACTATTATGAAAACTACACAGGCAGTTTCATGCCTCGGGACAGTCTGCTTTCGGGTCGGGTGTTGCTGGCTCAGACGGCTGCGTATCAAAATCAGAAGAAGCGTGTGGAGATAGCGCACAAGTTCATCGAGGCGGCGGTGTGGAACATGCTCATGAATCTGAACTATTACAATCGCAGAGGCAAGGAGCTTGACGAATACATCACAAAGATGAAATCATTGGCTGAAATCATCCCCGACACAAACAAAGTGCCAGAGTTGATGGGCATCGAAGGACTGATAAGGCAGGAGTATTACAAGGCGTTCGACATCATTTTGAATGATTTCAATATGGGCATTCGCACCAAACACCCACCAGAAAACGAGGTGAACGCACTGATATCGTTTGGCAATATGATTTGTTACACCGAGACGTTGCGCGCCATCCATCAGACACAGCTGAATCCGACAATCAGTTATCTGCACACGCCAGGTGAACGCAGATATTCGCTATGTCTGGACGTTTCTGAAATTTTCAAGCCAATCATCGTGGACAGGGTGATATTTAAAGTGCTGAACAAACGTCTGATTCAGAAACAACATTTCGACCACAAGTTGAACAGTTGTCTGCTGAATCAGAACGGCAAGAAGATATTTCTGAAAGCGATGGAAGAAAGGTTTGAAGAAACCTTCAAGCATCGGTCACTGTGCAGAAACGTGAGCTACAAACATCTGATCAAATTGGAATGTTACAAACTGTTGAAAGACCTGTTGGGGATGGAGACGTACAAACCGTTTAAGATGTATTGGTAAAAGAAAATATCTTTAAGTCCGAATACCGGATAATGGGATTCTCCAACCATCATTTTTGATTCTTTATTCATCATTTAAACTATGTACGTGATATTAGTATATGATTTTGGCGAGAAACGAGTGGGCAAGATGCTCAAGTTGTGCCGCAAGTATCTCAACTGGATACAGAATTCAGTTTTCGAGGGTGAAATATCGGAAGTGAAACTGAAGGAACTGACGATAAAGGCGAAAGCGATCATGGATACGGAGGAAGACAGCATCATCATATTTAGCAACCACACTGGTTATTACATGAACAAGCAAGTGGTGGGTAAGGAACGGATGAAATTGGACAATTTCTTGTAGCAACGCAATATAGAATGGGGATTTGGGGACCTCAGATTATGGACGAAAAAGAGCAAATTATCGTAATAGAAAAATGTCGATGTCTATTTTTTATCTGTTTTGGCAGAGCCTCGAAAGCCCAAATTTGTTCTTTGACATGTTGTAACAATTTGAATATCAAATAAATGTCGATGCCCAAGGGGAAATAAATCATTGGACATCGACATATTTTCCCATATTTTTTGTACCTTTGCGGTGCGGGAAATATGGGTTTAAACCTGAAATATAGTCAGGATATTAATCGTACCTTTATGGCATTGAAACCAGAGCACGACGTTTCTGTTTCTTCTTCTCCTGCTATATTAATCGTACCTTTATGGCATTGAAACTTGGCACTTGTTCTAACCTGATAGCGAAACTTATGATATTAATCGTACCTTTATGGCATTGAAACTATTTCCGTTACTGCTATCGTCGATTGTGAGGGTAATATTAATCGTACCTTTATGGCATTGAAACCCATATTCTTGGCACCCTGTTGAGTGAGGTCATTGAGATATTAATCGTACCTTTATGGCATTGAAACAAGTGAACGGAGAACCATTCTTCTGCTTGGCAGACATATTAATCGTACCTTTATGGCATTGAAACTTCGTTCTCCTCTTTCTCCTGTGCGTCCTTAACCGATATTAATCGTACCTTTATGGCATTGAAACTGGTTTCAGATTAATGGCTTTGCAGGAAGAAACTCATATTAATCGTACCTTTATGGCATTGAAACTTATGTAAAACTTATGGATAAATACAGAGCTGAAAATATTAATCGTACCTTTATGGCATTGAAACAAAAGTAATGGCAGAGTTTGAACAGCATAGTTTAGATATTAATCGTACCTTTATGGCATTGAAACAATGTGTGGCTCTATGGTAAACGAGTTGAACGTTCAATATTAATCGTACCTTTATGGCATTGAAACGAAAAAGTGTTCAAAGAACTTTTAAACAAGTAAGAATATTAATCGTACCTTTATGGCATTGAAACAAGTTAGTGAGCAAAGACGATATGCAAAGTATCATATATTAATCGTACCTTTATGGCATTGAAACAGAAGTCCGCGATCGTAAGTAAATGGAACGGCAAAATATTAATCGTACCTTTATGGCATTGAAACTTGGGATGAAACGGACAAACGTTTTTACTTCACTCATATTAATCGTACCTTTATGGCATTGAAACGCTTGCCTATAAGGCGGAGTGGAACAATAAGAAATATTAATCGTACCTTTATGGCATTGAAACTAGATTATGAAAGCGATATTCACACAGGTCAAGGAATATTAATCGTACCTTTATGGCATTGAAACCCACGAGACGGACCCAGCCAGTAGGCAGCTATGTATATTAATCGTACCTTTATGGCATTGAAACAGCAGATGAATAACCGTCATAAGAACGTGATAGATGATATTAATCGTACCTTTATGGCATTGAAACTCTTGAAAGGCGGTTTTACAAGAGTACGTATTGCACATATTAATCGTACCTTTATGGCATTGAAACGGCGATGCAATGCGTAGAAACCGCAGGTAATTTTGATATTAATCGTACCTTTATGGCATTGAAACTTACTAAAGATAAAGGAAAGGTATTTTCTTGCTTCATATTAATCGTACCTTTATGGCATTGAAACCCTCTTCGGGTGTGGGTGCCTTGTATGGGTTCATCTATATTAATCGTACCTTTATGGCATTGAAACATGTTCACATTTGCGCTGAAGCTGTCGGAGGAAGTATATTAATCGTACCTTTATGGCATTGAAACAACGATGAATTGTTCAGGGCTTGGCTGGAGTGGCAATATTAATCGTACCTTTATGGCATTGAAACTACATCAGAGCTGCGAATGTTACAGCGCACGGAACATATTAATCGTACCTTTATGGCATTGAAACTGTATCAGCCGAGACCGATTTTGCCGGCATCGACGAATATTAATCGTACCTTTATGGCATTGAAACGATATTATTGCCAGCATTGGTTATTAGATAGTGAAATATTAATCGTACCTTTATGGCATTGAAACTGTGCTGGTTACAAAGCTCAAAATTGCGCAGTTCGGATATTAATCGTACCTTTATGGCATTGAAACATGTGGAAGTAAAGTTTGTCACAAAGAGAGAGGCAAATATTAATCGTACCTTTATGGCATTGAAACATCATACCTTTTTCTGAAATTGTAGATTATGAGGATATTAATCGTACCTTTATGGCATTGAAACTCTATCTCATGCGACAAGAGCCGAGAGAGGATAAAGATATTAATCGTACCTTTATGGCATTGAAACGGTCGTAGGTATTGGCACCGCAATATACTTGTGCGTATATTAATCGTACCTTTATGGCATTGAAACGTTCTCACCTACCGGGTGGGCATCGCGGATATTAAAATATTAATCGTACCTTTATGGCATTGAAACTACGGGAGAAATGGACGAATATACGGACACCTACTAATATTAATCGTACCTTTATGGCATTGAAACATGTGGAAGTAAAGTTTGTCACAAAGAGAGAGGCAAATATTAATCGTACCTTTATGGCATTGAAACTAAAATAGTGCATGAAAAAAATATTACTAAAATCATATTAATCGTACCTTTATGGCATTGAAACGAACTTATATGTTCTGTTAATCTTTCCCATATCGCATATTAATCGTACCTTTATGGCATTGAAACCATCGTGCGGGATTTTGCTCTCTCAACACAGAAGTATATTAATCGTACCTTTATGGCATTGAAACCTGCAAGCGTTCGCCTTCCTGCTCACACTCGTCAAATAATATTAATCGTACCTTTATGGCATTGAAACAAATATTTGCATGGAGGTGATATTGATTGTATAAATATTAATCGTACCTTTATGGCATTGAAACTCAACAATCTTTTTAACCTTATAGCACGCACCAGTATATTAATCGTACCTTTATGGCATTGAAACCTCCCAATATCGCGAGAAGTCTATACTTTCGATAATATTAATCGTACCTTTATGGCATTGAAACACGTGAAAAACGTCTTAAATGGAGATACCGAAATATGATATTAATCGTACCTTTATGGCATTGAAACTGATTCGCTTTTTGAAATGATTAAATGGTTGAAAAATATTAATCGTACCTTTATGGCATTGAAACATGTTTTCGAGTACCAGGACGGTAAAGCCTGTAATGATATTAATCGTACCTTTATGGCATTGAAACATCAATGCAGGCAAAAGACTATCTACAGTTACCGATATTAATCGTACCTTTATGGCATTGAAACTACAATATAGTGGCCGCCCTGCTGCATATTAAGGCATATTAATCGTACCTTTATGGCATTGAAACTGTCGTATGTTGTGGAGTTAGCAAGCAATGTAAAATATTAATCGTACCTTTATGGCATTGAAACTGTAAAGGTGATTGTATTAGAATGAGGAATTACGAATATTAATCGTACCTTTATGGCATTGAAACGTTCTCAAATTAAACAAAGAAAAAAATGCTGGAGATATTAATCGTACCTTTATGGCATTGAAACTTGCTGACAAGGTTTCTGCTGGAGTAATCAAGTCAATATTAATCGTACCTTTATGGCATTGAAACCGAGTAACTCTGCCTGTCTCATTGTCGATTCATGATATTAATCGTACCTTTATGGCATTGAAACCCCAGTTGATAGCCTCTCCGATTTTCTGCATCGCAATATTAATCGTACCTTTATGGCATTGAAACAAAGGTCAGTTCTTACTTCCTCTCCACCCGTGTAAAATATTAATCGTACCTTTATGGCATTGAAACGCGGTATTCGTGTAGTGCCTTACATCCCACAAGCATATTAATCGTACCTTTATGGCATTGAAACCGAACAAAATGTCTTACTAAATATTTCGGAACTTGATATTAATCGTACCTTTATGGCATTGAAACACGAGTAAACATCCTTCTGAATCCAAATCAGTGTATATTAATCGTACCTTTATGGCATTGAAACAAGTAGAGGATGGAAAATTAGTTGTCGAATGTAGAATATTAATCGTACCTTTATGGCATTGAAACGAAGATAGTGAAAGGATATTTGATGGGAGAGGATATATTAATCGTACCTTTATGGCATTGAAACTTTAAATCGATGTAGTATGTCAATACCTACTCCTAATATTAATCGTACCTTTATGGCATTGAAACAAATCAAGGGTGGCCTCTTTCAATCCCCATTTCTATATTAATCGTACCTTTATGGCATTGAAACGAGCCAAGGGAGCAGGACATCTCAGTTGCAGACCATATTAATCGTACCTTTATGGCATTGAAACACTCGACAACGGTTCAAGCTGAATCGACTGATGAATATTAATCGTACCTTTATGGCATTGAAACTAATCAAATCAACGACCGATACTGCACAAAACTTAAAATATTAATCGTACCTTTATGGCATTGAAACATATGTAACGTGCTGACAAAGTTACATGCGCATGAATATTAATCGTACCTTTATGGCATTGAAACTCTATTCGGAGAACCTTTACCCTGTGGATAGCAAGGATATTAATCGTACCTTTATGGCATTGAAACAAAACCAGTAGCTCTATTAGAATATCTCATTAAAAATATTAATCGTACCTTTATGGCATTGAAACTACCATCGAGGCATGGATAAGCGTCGACGGAGGAAATATTAATCGTACCTTTATGGCATTGAAACAGAAGATGAGCGCACCCATATAGCCATCAACATCGATATTAATCGTACCTTTATGGCATTGAAACGATGAAAATAGACAAATTGGATTTACTACAGGAAATATTAATCGTACCTTTATGGCATTGAAACCGGAGAGAACCCCTGAGCGTTACAACGACAACGGATATTAATCGTACCTTTATGGCATTGAAACGCATTTTCAATGCGAGCACGTTCAGCAGATGGGTATATTAATCGTACCTTTATGGCATTGAAACATTATAACATCACCGATGTTAAATATTCGATGATGTATATTAATCGTACCTTTATGGCATTGAAACTCGAAAAGGCTTGCCATGCACTTCACTGAGATGCTATATTAATCGTACCTTTATGGCATTGAAACGCCGTAGTAGGTATTGAGATTTCGGTTTCCCCAAGATATTAATCGTACCTTTATGGCATTGAAACTCTTGTCGAGCACATAGCCGGGCGGCAGGTGGAGCATATTAATCGTACCTTTATGGCATTGAAACGCAACAGAATCCACAGAGGCAGAAACAGAGGAATCAATATTAATCGTACCTTTATGGCATTGAAACTAAAATCAATGGCAGAAGCATAAAGAGGTTGCAAAATATTAATCGTACCTTTATGGCATTGAAACTTTATGAAATATGAATTGAACTGCATACAAAGTAGTATATTAATCGTACCTTTATGGCATTGAAACTTGCAGCCTGAGACTGCGCTGCCTTCAGCAAGTTAGAATATTAATCGTACCTTTATGGCATTGAAACCCGTTTGTCGTGCGTATCTCGGGGTCTTTCCCTACATATTAATCGTACCTTTATGGCATTGAAACAATGAATAATTTTATCAAGAAGTATATTAATACGGCAGATATTAATCGTACCTTTATGGCATTGAAACGAGCCAGTCATTGCAGACCTATATATTGTGTCATATATTAATCGTACCTTTATGGCATTGAAACAGAATAAATCCTCGTTTTCTCCGCAATCAATAGAATATTAATCGTACCTTTATGGCATTGAAACGCAGCAATAATAGAAGGGTCAATACAAGGCGAGAAATATTAATCGTACCTTTATGGCATTGAAACGTAGGAAGTACCATCACAGCGTTATACTTCGCTTTATATTAATCGTACCTTTATGGCATTGAAACCATTGCATCGTGAGCCGTGTCGCCACTGCCCTCTGATATTAATCGTACCTTTATGGCATTGAAACTAACTGATGGTAAGGAACAAAGAAAAATTCATACATATTAATCGTACCTTTATGGCATTGAAACAAGGAGTTAACCGAGGAGGATGTACGTGCGGCAATATATTAATCGTACCTTTATGGCATTGAAACCTGCATAGCCGTGCGCTGATATTCATAGGGTTTATATATTAATCGTACCTTTATGGCATTGAAACCAATAGCTTTCAATCTTCATAATATTGCATTTCTTATATTAATCGTACCTTTATGGCATTGAAACATTCTGGATGCAGCATCGACGCGGATGGAGTCGAAAGATATTAATCGTACCTTTATGGCATTGAAACTGCAGAAATGTAATCAATCCTGCTGCGGTGTCTGCATATTAATCGTACCTTTATGGCATTGAAACTACTGACCTGCGCACGTAAGTTTTTCGTGGATAAAATATTAATCGTACCTTTATGGCATTGAAACTTGAAAAGGAAGGCTGATGACTCCTTAGTGTTTTATATTAATCGTACCTTTATGGCATTGAAACTCCTTCGTCTTTCCTCCTGCGCTCATTGCAAGAATATATTAATCGTACCTTTATGGCATTGAAACATAGTTGTAAATAATAATCAGTCTCAGTTAGGGGATATTAATCGTACCTTTATGGCATTGAAACATCATCATCAAGCGCATTTTCTCTTGCATCCTCTATATTAATCGTACCTTTATGGCATTGAAACGAGAAAACGGTGCCTATATACTTTTGATATTATCATATTAATCGTACCTTTATGGCATTGAAACGTTCTTGCTGTACATAGGCTGCATGTACCAGTCTATATATTAATCGTACCTTTATGGCATTGAAACATGTGCCCTGGAGTTCATCAACTTCTGAGCGGATTATATTAATCGTACCTTTATGGCATTGAAACTAGTGGATGTGAGGATAGAGGCTGCGCCTATGGCATATTAATCGTACCTTTATGGCATTGAAACGGGGAACGACACAATCATAAGGACCGTAAACAAGAATATTAATCGTACCTTTATGGCATTGAAACAATGAAAAGTGCACGTATGGTGTACTTGATGCTGTATATTAATCGTACCTTTATGGCATTGAAACAAAGAACGCAGATACGCTTATGAAAGTGCCCATATATATTAATCGTACCTTTATGGCATTGAAACCGTTGACGATGTCGAAGTAGAAGCGTTTATTGAAATATTAATCGTACCTTTATGGCATTGAAACTCAGGAATATAGGAATGCTCCTTTAAGTATGCTATATATTAATCGTACCTTTATGGCATTGAAACGAAATAGAATCCCTTTCTATGATAGCATAACAATTGATATTAATCGTACCTTTATGGCATTGAAACACGAGATATGGATATACAACACTAAACCAATAAGGCATATTAATCGTACCTTTATGGCATTGAAACTGATCTTAAATTTACATCTCAGCAGATGCTGTGCATATTAATCGTACCTTTATGGCATTGAAACATATATCGCACTTGTATTTAAAATCTTTGTATTTATATTAATCGTACCTTTATGGCATTGAAACACAGATACGACTAAATGGTCGCACGACTTTCAGAATATTAATCGTACCTTTATGGCATTGAAACTCAGATTGTCACCACTGTAGGAATTTCCATCAATAAATATTAATCGTACCTTTATGGCATTGAAACGTCACAACTGTCACGCGACAGAGACAACCCTGAGCCATATTAATCGTACCTTTATGGCATTGAAACCAAAAAAGAGAAGAATGCAAAGCCGGTCAGAAGTATATTAATCGTACCTTTATGGCATTGAAACTCATCATAAGCGAGGTCGTGAGCATTACACTCGAATATTAATCGTACCTTTATGGCATTGAAACTAAGAAGCAATCAAGGTTAAAACCTATTCCAGAACATATTAATCGTACCTTTATGGCATTGAAACAAAAATGGGTCAGTAACCTGAGTGCCATCAAAGACATATTAATCGTACCTTTATGGCATTGAAACGTACTAGAACCAAGACGGGAAGTATAATCACTAGTATATTAATCGTACCTTTATGGCATTGAAACTCAAGACGGGCGAGGATGTACAGATTAACCGAGGATATTAATCGTACCTTTATGGCATTGAAACATGATAAGAATAACGACAACATGATGGAAGAAGAACATATTAATCGTACCTTTATGGCATTGAAACTTCATTGTCATAAGTAAGAGTAAAAAAATAAGAGATATTAATCGTACCTTTATGGCATTGAAACTTCTTTGTCTTTTTCCAGTTCAAGCTGCCTGGCTATATTAATCGTACCTTTATGGCATTGAAACAGTGGAGCAGTGAAATTGTGGCGAGCACTCAAGTATATTAATCGTACCTTTATGGCATTGAAACTCAATAATATCCGTTTTGTTTATAACGAATATTACATATTAATCGTACCTTTATGGCATTGAAACTAGATACGGAAAACAACAAGGCCGTCTGCACATTAATATTAATCGTACCTTTATGGCATTGAAACTGGCATGAGTACTTTCATCTTCCCTGATGTCAAGATATTAATCGTACCTTTATGGCATTGAAACGCAAGAAAGAAGGTGGAAACTGGAGCGATGACATGATATTAATCGTACCTTTATGGCATTGAAACGCATCATAGTAAGCGACAAGAGAAGATTTAATAGATATTAATCGTACCTTTATGGCATTGAAACTACCTTCATAGAGTCCGTCCTTGGTCAGCTGAGTAGTATATTAATCGTACCTTTATGGCATTGAAACTTATATAAACTTCCTAATTGTAAACCTGTTGGAAATATTAATCGTACCTTTATGGCATTGAAACTTCCCTCCTCGGTATGATACATTCTTACAGACTCTCATATTAATCGTACCTTTATGGCATTGAAACTCCGTCATTACCTATCAGCGTTTCTTTTTCAACAATATTAATCGTACCTTTATGGCATTGAAACTAAGCAAGTATTTTGGTCGTTTACTTTCAATCGCTCATATTAATCGTACCTTTATGGCATTGAAACCGTTTCTTTAGAGACCAAAGGAGCACAGATAGGAAATATTAATCGTACCTTTATGGCATTGAAACACATAATTCCTTATATTGGAACTTATGCGACTATGAATATTAATCGTACCTTTATGGCATTGAAACTTCTTTATCAGTACATTATTTCCTGCTGAAGGAATATATTAATCGTACCTTTATGGCATTGAAACCAGAGAGTGTGATTTTGTATCATAGGCACATGGATATATTAATCGTACCTTTATGGCATTGAAACATCATTATCATAGGTAAGAGTGAAGAAATAAGAGTATATTAATCGTACCTTTATGGCATTGAAACAATTAATTTTTTAAAATGAAAATACGACAATCAAATATTAATCGTACCTTTATGGCATTGAAACTTTATACTTAGTCTCACTTTGTTTTCAAATCCTAATATTAATCGTACCTTTATGGCATTGAAACAACTTAAATCAAGAATGGCTACTTAATGGAAATGGAGATATTAATCGTACCTTTATGGCATTGAAACGCAGGTGATTTCAAGTATCTCTGCACCCAATACGTGATATTAATCGTACCTTTATGGCATTGAAACTGAGAACTATAGCGGAAAATTAAAAAATGATAGAATATTAATCGTACCTTTATGGCATTGAAACTCCTGACAGATGCTCGAACAAGTTCATTGCCTGCATATTAATCGTACCTTTATGGCATTGAAACTTGATATCCGGACGTTCTGAATTTTCAGATTTATATATTAATCGTACCTTTATGGCATTGAAACTACAGAACTGCTCATGGGCAATATCGCTCAAGACAATATTAATCGTACCTTTATGGCATTGAAACATGTATCAAGTTCAGAGCTCGACCTCAATACCGTATATTAATCGTACCTTTATGGCATTGAAACAGACCATAGCCTATAAAATAAATTAATATAGCAAATATATTAATCGTACCTTTATGGCATTGAAACAGGCGACCAGCGTAAGTATCAGCAGAAGAAGAATTATATTAATCGTACCTTTATGGCATTGAAACAGAGCAACGTTAACAGAATTATCATTAGACTGGAAATATTAATCGTACCTTTATGTCATTGAAACTTTTAAATAATCTCTCGCGTTCTAGGTGCTTATTCAATATTAATCGTACCTTTATGGCATTGAAACACTCGAAATGAGACTTACATAATAATGCTCATTGTAAATATTAATCGTACCTTTATGGCATTGAAACGGTAAAGAAGTAGGAGCAAGTTCACCAACTGGCGAATATTAATCGTACCTTTATGGCATTGAAACTGCTTACAAATACACCTATATATGCGTATTGCTTAATATTAATCGTACCTTTATGGCATTGAAACTCAAAAACAACTTGGAAGACAGAATCGAACAAGTGATATTAATCGTACCTTTATGGCATTGAAACACATATTGGCATTTATGGTCACGGCCAACAGGAAATATTAATCGTACCTTTATGGCATTGAAACCTCATGTATCTGCGGAACTTCTCAAGCTGGGTCAATATTAATCGTACCTTTATGGCATTGAAACGCATTTTCAATACGAGCACGTTCAGCACTTGGGTATATTAATCGTACCTTTATGGCATTGAAACAAAAATACCACGTTCAAGGGCAGTTGCTGGTCATCTATATTAATCGTACCTTTATGGCATTGAAACTACGAAAAGGAATTCTATGATTACATAGCTTGGCAATATATTAATCGTACCTTTATGGCATTGAAACAGCATTCATTTGAGCAGATTGCGCTTCGGCATAAATATTAATCGTACCTTTATGGCATTGAAACTTCAAATTATCAACATTATAAGAAAGAGGGTTAGATATTAATCGTACCTTTATGGCATTGAAACTATTCTTGTTTAACTAAACCTAATGTTGGAGCCGATATTAATCGTACCTTTATGGCATTGAAACATGATAATCTCACAGACGAGATAGCATCCGATTAATATTAATCGTACCTTTATGGCATTGAAACACGTATCAAGCTCAGAGCTCGACCTCAATACAGTATATTAATCGTACCTTTATGGCATTGAAACGTAGTATGGTAATGAGAACGAATATCAATGCCTAGAATATTAATCGTACCTTTATGGCATTGAAACAGAGCAACGTTAACAGAATTATCGTTAGACTGGAAATATTAATCGTACCTTTATGGCATTGAAACGATATACAGAGAAATGATGCACCAACTCACTTTGAATATTAATCGTACCTTTATGGCATTGAAACCTAGATGCACCTGTGAGTACCGCAATCATGGTGAATATTAATCGTACCTTTATGGCATTGAAACTCACATACTATTTCATCATTAAGACAAATTCCTTATATTAATCGTACCTTTATGGCATTGAAACAATATAGATTGGAGCAATCTTGCAGACAATGATGTTCAATATTAATCGTACCTTTATGGCATTGAAACATGGTATTGCCACTCCGCTTCAAGGAAGAAGAGTATATTAATCGTACCTTTATGGCATTGAAACTTATAAATACGAAATCTATGCGAATAAGTCCGTAAATATTAATCGTACCTTTATGGCATTGAAACTTCCAATAATCAGCACCTTGTTGACGGACAGTTTTATATTAATCGTACCTTTATGGCATTGAAACCAGAGGAAGAAACAGAGGAATCAGGAGCAGAGCTATATATTAATCGTACCTTTATGGCATTGAAACGCAGCAGCTCTGCTGGCGTTTGTGTCCTTTATGCAATATTAATCGTACCTTTATGGCATTGAAACTTTGAAGGCATGACTTCTGATCAGAAAATCAAGTATATTAATCGTACCTTTATGGCATTGAAACACGGAACGGACCCACTCAGCCAGTCGCTCGGTGAATATATTAATCGTACCTTTATGGCATTGAAACTCGAGCATGTCGCGGCTGCGTCCCTTGTAGGTGGTATATTAATCGTACCTTTATGGCATTGAAACTTTGTAAACGTTCCTTCTGCTAACAAGATAGCAGATATTAATCGTACCTTTATGGCATTGAAACAACCTGTAGGCATTGGCAAACCTACCTTATCCAGATATTAATCGTACCTTTATGGCATTGAAACACAGGAGGAGAAAGAGACCTGTCTCAATATCTCCTATATTAATCGTACCTTTATGGCATTGAAACAGAGCAATGATGATTGTTGCGATAACTCCAATTAGTATATTAATCGTACCTTTATGGCATTGAAACTCTGGAACATTGAAAATAGGTACAGTAACAACTGGAATATTAATCGTACCTTTATGGCATTGAAACATAGCCTCGGCAGTCTTTCCCAATCCGGGCTCGTATATTAATCGTACCTTTATGGCATTGAAACAGGAACATTCCGCTATCATCGATTGGGATAACAAATATTAATCGTACCTTTATGGCATTGAAACAATATTCGTACTGAAACGTAATAGAGCAGTGAGATAATATTAATCGTACCTTTATGGCATTGAAACGAGAGAGCATTAGCCAAATAAGCAGAATGATAGTCATATTAATCGTACCTTTATGGCATTGAAACAACGCTAAAGGAAGACCACCTTTCCATAGATGAACTATATTAATCGTACCTTTATGGCATTGAAACTCGTCAGCCATCCTCACGCACGCTTGCTCTTCAAGATATTAATCGTACCTTTATGGCATTGAAACGTTGTCTCTTCATAAACAGAAACTTCAGGAACAGTTATATTAATCGTACCTTTATGGCATTGAAACATTGATGTTAGCGTTAGCGTCAAAGGCAATGATAAATATTAATCGTACCTTTATGGCATTGAAACATTTCTAAAACGCTCTATTGCAGTTGTCATTTCCAAATATTAATCGTACCTTTATGGCATTGAAACATGTGAAACGTGCGTATGATACTCCGCTTTGTGTATATTAATCGTACCTTTATGGCATTGAAACCAGAGGAAGGAACAGAGGCAGAAGAATTATCGGCATATTAATCGTACCTTTATGGCATTGAAACGTTGTATCTGTTGATTATATAATGTCCCACTCGTATATTAATCGTACCTTTATGGCATTGAAACAGTGTTAACCCGGTCATTGTATATGATTGTAGCAATATTAATCGTACCTTTATGGCATTGAAACGAACGTTTCTTGAATGGTTGTAGTTCCCTCCTTGAATATTAATCGTACTTTTATGGCATTGAAACCATATTGAGGAGCGGAAGCGTTGACGAGTCCGCAAATATTAATCGTACCTTTATGGCATTGAAACGCAGAATCATAAGCGGTAGCTTCATTAAAACCTAATATATTAATCGTACCTTTATGGCATTGAAACTCCCCAATATTTATCCCAAATAGCATCACTATCTTGATATTAATCGTACCTATATGAAATAGAAATAATTATATATTGTTGCAGTCTACAAATTATCAATAAAAAAACGAAGAGCAATTTTATAACCATTCCCTTTTGCAAATTTAATTAACGAGGTTGAGTGTTTATAATCAGCTAAGTTCAATTGTTATACAGTTAAAGTCTGTAAAGTCTCTCAATAAAAAATAGCGCCCCTATAAATTAGGGGTGCTATTAGGGGTGCTACAATTGTAAATGCTTGATTTTCAATGAAAAATGTGGACCAGATAGGGCTTGAACCTATGACCTCCAGATTATGAGTCTGTTGCTCTAACCAACTGAGCTACAAGTCCTCGTTATTCTGTTAAAGAATAACTTTCAGGGTGCAAAGATACAGCCTTTGAGGCAATTTACCAAATTTTTTAGGCAAAAAGTAACGAAAAGGCTCTATTTTATGGCTTTGTCGAAGACCGTCCAGTGATCTTCCGTCATGCTAAAAGGCGTAAACAAGCATACTCCTTTGGCGCCTGCTTTCATGGAACCTTTCACTGCCTTGTCTATTTCTGATGGCAAAAGGCCGGAGCCTTCAGGGTCTTTGACGTTTGCTTTGTTCTTCCAATCTTTGCAGATGAATAAGCCACTGTAAATGGGAGTTTTACGAGAAGCTACGCTTTTCACTTCTTCTTTGGTGATTTTTCCTACCCAAGCTACTGGCTCGAGGTAGAAATCATTATAATTCATAGGGAACACAGCATCAAGATTCCATTTATTCCATTCTTGTCGAACCATCCATTTGGCATAACTTTTTGGGCCTGGGAATACGTCTGCACTAACTTTCTTGCCTTGTTGATGCACGGCATCGATAATGGCATTTACTAAATCGGTGATGGCATCGCAACGGAATTGTGCCCATGATTCTATCTTTGAAGGGTCAGTAACTTTGCGGATATTGATGCCTGTCTTTTGCTGAAAAGCTTTTACACAATCATCACAATAGCAATAATCAGCGTTGGCATATTCTCCATTCATGGTAAGACCATATTTCCCCCATAATCCTTTTGCCAATATAACATCAGCATAGCGAATGTAGTCTAGTTGTATATAATCAACATCTGGAAGTTTGGCTATTTCCGTGAACTTATCTATCAGATATTTTCTTACATTTGGATTACGAGGGTCGAGTGTCTTATAATATGGTACATAAGCAGGATGATCATAAGCAGATTGCCCCAATCGATTGACAGTATACCATGTAGAGTCACATCCGCCTTGAAGCATAGTAGGTATCCAAGCATGGAATTCCAATCCTTCTTGATGTGCTACATTCGAAGCAATACGGATTTTCTCAATGTCCATACCGCTATTTACACACACTCCTACGACTCCATGTTTCTTCCATTCACGGAAATCATTTTGCAATGACTCTGCTGTTGTTTGGGCATTCCATCCTTGCCATACATAAACAGGAACCTTTGCAAATGACAGGCTTGCGATAAAAGAGAAGCTAAGAAGGGTCAAAAGTTTTCGTTTCATATGTTAGGTGTTTTGATAAAAATTTATGCAAAGATACTTGAAAAAGAGCAGACATCAGTGGACTTTTAAGTTAAATAATATTGAATAATAATCTTTTAGAGTGAATTTGAGTAACTTTGCGTACAGTAACGAAAAACTTTAGAATGGAAGAAAACAAAAAAATGAATGATGCCAGTATGGATGGATTAACTTCCGAACAGGTAATCGAAAGCAGGGAGAAGCATGGGCAGAACCTACTAACCCCACCTCGTCGCACCTCTCTTTGGAAGCTTTATCTCGAAAAATATAATGACCCCATCATTCGTATTTTATTGGTAGCGGCAGTAATTTCTCTCATTTTAGCTTTTATTGAGAATGAATTCATTGAAACAATCGGCATCTTTCTTGCTATTTTCATTGCTACAACCGTAGGCTTTTGCTTTGAAATAGATGCCTCTAAGAAGTTCAATGTGCTCACGGCATTAGGCGAAGAGGAACACGTGAAAGTGCGTCGTGGTGGCAAGGTGATAGAGATACCGCGAAAGGATATAGTAGTAGGGGATATCGTCATGATAGAAACGGGTGATGAAATACCTGCTGACGGGCAGTTGCTCAGTGCTTCCGATCTTCAGATTGATGAGTCCTCATTGACGGGAGAGCCTCTTTGTGAAAAGTTCGTTGATGTTTCCAAAGGAAGTCCTGAAGATACTTATCCGGTCAATAGATTATATCGTTCCACCATGGTGATGAACGGTTATGGCGTGATGGAAGTTGTTGCAGTGGGAGATGCTACAGAGATAGGAAAAGTGGCAAGGTCTTCCACGGAGGTTACTTCCACCAAAACACCTTTAAATATACAGCTTACCAAGCTTGCCAAACTCATCTCAAAGGTAGGCTCAGGTATAGCTATAGCTACTTTTGCCATTTTCTTAGTACACGACATCCTCACCAATACGGCAGTATGGGGAGGCTCAGATTACTTCAAAATGGCAGAAGTGGTGCTCCGATACTTTATGATGGCCGTCACGCTGATTGTCATGGCAGTACCTGAAGGCTTGCCAATGGCGGTGACGTTGTCGTTGGCTTTGAATATGCGCAGAATGCTCAAGTCGAACAATCTGGTGAGAAAGCTCCATGCTTGTGAGACCATGGGCGCTGTGACGATTATCTGCACGGATAAGACAGGTACGCTTACACAAAATAAGATGCAGGTTAAGGAATTTATGAAAGCTGATTCTTTCTCCTTGAGTTCTGTATATCAGGCAGTTTCCATTAATTCTACAGCTTATTTAGATGAGGATAAAGGCATCGGTAATCCTACGGAAGTTGCGTTGCTGAAATGGGTTGAGAGCCAAGGACAGGATTATCTGAAGTTGCGCGAAAGCATGCCTGTCAGCAAGCAACAACCTTTCTCAACAGAGACAAAATATAGGGCCGCAGTGGCTGATAACAGATGGTTATTTGTCAAAGGAGCTCCTGAAGTGGTGCTCAATATGTGTACGTTAGCGACAGAAGAGCGTCAAAGGACTGAGGAAACACTATGCCGTTATCAGAAAGCCGGCATGCGTACGTTGGCTTTAGCAATGGCTGAAAGCAGCGATTTGAAGACTGAAGGCCTGAAGTTTCAAGCCATTTTCGGAATTGAAGACCCAGTGCGTGAGGATGTGCCAAAAGCTGTGAAGTGCTGTCAAGATGCAGGTATTGAGGTCAAGATAGTGACGGGTGATAATTCTGCCACTGCTGCTGAGATAGGCAGACAGATTGGCATAGTGCCTGACAATATTTCAGAAGAATCTTGTATTACCGGCTTGGAGTGGGCAGCCTTAAGCGATGATGAGGCTTATAAGCGGGCTTCCGAGATTAGAGTGATGTCGAGAGCGCGTCCTTCTGATAAGCAACGATTAGTAAGTATGTTACAGAAAAAGGGTGAAATAGTGGCTGTTACGGGCGATGGCACGAATGACGCGCCAGCCTTGCATTATGCTCATGTGGGCCTCTCTTTAGGTTCTGGCACGAGTGTTGCTAAGGAAGCATCAGATATGACATTACTCGATGACTCTTTCAGTTCCATTGTGAACGCAGTGATGTGGGGCCGCTCGCTCTATAAGAACATCCAGCGCTTCCTCTTCTTCCAATTGGTGGTGAACGTCACTGCCTTACTTTTGGTGCTTGGAGGCTCTGTAATAGGAACGGAAATGCCTCTTACTGTAACGCAGATTTTATGGGTGAACCTCATCATGGATACCTTTGCTGCTATGGCTTTGGCATCATTGCCACCTTCAAGGGAAGTGATGAAGGAGAAGCCTCGTAAGGAGACGGACTTCATCATCTCAAAAAGCATAGGGCATGAAATTCTTTTCTATGGCATTGGCTTCTTCTTGCTGATGTTCGTTTTCTTGTATTATTGTGAGCATCAGGGCAGAATCGGAGGGGTAGACATTCATGAGTTGACCCTCTTCTTCACCACTTTTGTGATGCTTCAATTCTGGAATCTCTTCAATGCCAAGACCTTAGGGTCTCATCATTCGGCATTCAGATATTTCTATAGAGACAGGGGCATGATTCTGGTCTTGATTATGATATTCATAGGGCAGTGGCTCATCGTCACCTTTGGAGGCAAGATGTTCCGTACCGTTCCTTTGAGTTTCACAGAATGGGTAGGAATCACAGCGATTACTTCTCTGGTCCTTTGGGTAGGAGAAATCGTACGATGGATAAAAAGATGCAGGGAATAAAAAATATCATATTTGACCTTGGCGGCGTGCTCATCGGGCTTGACGGTCAGCGATGCATTGATGCCTTCGAGGCAATAGGCGCTCATGAAATCAGCAATTATGTACGACTTCATCGCACGGAGGACCTTTTCATGGAGGCTGAAATCGGCAAAATCAATCAGCAGGAATTCTGTTGTGAAGTGCGGAAACTTACCCATTGCAAAGCCACTGATAGTGCCATCGTTGCAGCATGGTGCTGTTTACTCGATAAAATGCCGTTGTTTAAGCTCCAAAAGATGATTACTTTGCGGGCAAACTATCGTCTTTTACTTTTGAGTAACACCAATGATATGCATTGGAATTATTTTGAAACGCAGAACTTCCCTTATGAGGGCAATAGCGTGAAGGATATCTTCGAGAAAGTATATCTTTCTTATGAGATGCATCTCGCCAAGCCTTCTGAAGAGATCTTTGAGGCTGTAATCGAGGACGCCAATGTGAAAGCGGAGGAAACGCTGTTTATCGATGACTCCTCGGAGAATTGCAAATCAGCGGAAAACTTAGGTTTGCATACGTTCTTGAATACGGGATTAAACGACTGGGTGGATAAGCTATGAAGACGATAAGAATACAGGATGGAATGGAGTTTCCTGCTCCTTGCGTGGCTACGATAGGCTTCTTTGATGGCGTACATTTGGGTCATCAGTATCTTATTGAGCACGTTGTGGCTGAAGCTAAGACTTCAGGCATGGAGTCGACTGTCATCACCTTCGATGAGCACCCTCGTAAAGTGCTGCAAAGCGACTATATCCCCCAAATGCTGTGCACGTTTGACAGCAAATTGCTCTTGCTCTCAAAGACCGAAATAGACAATTGTGCCGTGTTGCATTTTGATAAGGATATGCAGAATCTGAGTGCCCGTGAATTCATGCAAAAGATACTTCGCGACCGTCTGAATGTGAAGAAATTGGTCATCGGATATGATAATCGTTTCGGGCATAACCGCTCTGAGGATTTTGAGGATTATGTAAGATATGGCAAGGAATTGGGTATTGAGGTGATTCATAATCAGGCCTTTACGCTCAATGGGTGCAAGGTGAGCTCTTCAGTTGTACGCAGATATATAGAAGGTGGCGAGATAGAACTGGCCAATCAATGTTTGGGCTATCCCTATACGATTGCGGGAAAGGTGGTGGAAGGTTATCAGGAAGGCCGAAAATTGGGCTATCCTACCGCTAATCTCGATACTTCTTGCCTTGAGCAATTGGTTCCTTCGCCAGGTGTTTATGCGGTGAAAGTGAGCATGGAGCAAGATGGAGAAGGGCATGAGGCTATGATGAATATTGGCACTCGTCCTACTTTCGGAGGCACTGAGCAATCTTTGGAGGTGCATATCTTCAATTTTGATGAGAATATTTATGGAAAAAAGATATTCGTTTCTTTCTTGCATCGTATCCGTGAGGAGCATAAATTCGAGACAGTCGATGACCTTAAGGAGCAGTTACGGCAAGATGAGCGGTTAGTGGAACAACAATTTGATAAGGAGAAAAAGAACTATGAATAAGACAGAAACAGGTTGGATGGATATCGTTCTCTATTTGGTAGTATTCCTGCTGATAGGGTTTTTGGCAAAGCCTTTGGTGCAATTGGGATATGGCTTAATAGCTGGAATCCCTCTCCATAACGTTTTCAATGCGGCTTTGATGAGTGAAGAGCAGACGCGTTGGATAATGATTGCTTCGATGGTACTGAGCAGTATCCTCACGATAGTCATCTTCTTATGGCGCAAATGGTCACCATTCTCCCGTAGTTATCTACAGAGCAATCCATGGGCAGTCATCGTTTGGACTATTCTCTTGGCTTGTGGCTCTATTCTTCCATCAGAATGGATGAGCGAAGAATTGGAGATGCACTTCACTATTTTTAGCGTTCCAGCCTATTTAGAACAGATGGAAGTCATGCTGATGAAGTCTCCTTTGGGGTATTTGGCAGTAGGAATCTTTGTGCCGATAGCCGAGGAAATGGTGTTTCGTGGTGCTATTTTGCGGTGCTTGTTGAAGTTTTTCGACCAGCGCAAGCATTGGTGGCCGATAGTCATCAGCGCCTTGTTGTTTGCTCTTGTGCATGGAAATCTGTTGCAGGGAACGCATGCCTTTCTGGTGGGATTATTGATTGGATGGATGTATTATCGTACGGATAGCATCGTGCCGGGCATCGTTTTCCACTGGATAAACAATTCGGTGGCATTCCTGATGATTCATCTCATGCCACAGATGAATGATGGCAAGCTCATCGACCTCTTCCATGGGGATAGCAAAATGATGTGGATGGGACTCGGATTTTCCCTCTGCATCTTCCTTCCCTCTCTTTTCCAATTGATGATAAGGCTAAAGAAATCTAATTAAATGATATGAAAAAACTAACAATCCTTTTGCTTTCAGCCCTTCTGATGGGCTCGGCAATCCACGTGAAAGCTCAGGCTTGGGCGCCTGACAGTGCTTCTTATGAAGCTCGTATGGCATGGTTTGGCAAAGCCAAACTTGGTATTTTCATCCATTGGGGCATCTATGCCGTAAGGGGTGTATCTGAGAGTTGGTCGTTTCATAACAACTATCTCCCTTATGAAGAATATATGTCGCAAACAAAGGGCTTCACGGCCAGCAAATACGACCCTAAGGAATGGGTGCGTTTGATTAAAGAGAGTGGAGCCCAATACACAGTCATCACGACGAAGCACCATGATGGAGTAGCTCTTTGGGATACTAAAGCGGGCGACTTGAGTATGAAAAAATGCACCCCTGCCAAACGTGATCTCATTGCGCCTTTTGCGGATGAAGTCAGAAAGGCAGGACTTCATTTAGGGCTTTATTACTCGTTGTTGGATTGGTCGAATGAGAATTATCCTAACAAGACAAAGACCGAACAACGCTACACGAATGACCCTCAAAGGTGGGATAAGTTCGTGAAGTTCAACTTTGCGCAACTCTCTGAGCTTTCCAATCAGTTTAATCCTGACCTTTGGTGGTTTGATGGCGACTGGGAACAGACTGCTGACGCATGGCATTCTTCAGAGATTATCAAGCTCTTGAGAAAGAAGAATCCGAATTGCATCGTCAACTCCCGCATACAGGGTTATGGAGATTATGCCACGCCGGAAGTGGGCATTCCTGTGACGCGTCCTCATGACAAGTATTGGGAACTGTGCATGACTATCAACGATTCATGGGGTTATCAGCCTACAGACACTAATTTCAAGACCCCTTATATGTTGCTCCGTACCTTTGTGGATTGCTTGAGCATGGGTGGAAATCTCTTGCTTGACATTGGTCCTCGTGCTGATGGAACGATACCACAAGAAGAGGTTGACATCCTGAAGGAGTTTGGCAGATGGACTAGTAAGCACCGTGAGGCCATCTATAACACGCGTGCTGGCATCGGAAATGAGTTCTTCCAAGGTTACACAACGCTCAATCAAGCTGGTGATGTGCTGTATCTTTACCTCCCTTATCGCCCTAATGGCACGGTGGAAGTCAAAGGTTTGTTGAATAGAGTGAATAGTGTTTGGGTAGTCGGCAGTGGTCAGGCCTTGAATTTCAAACTGTATAATCATGCCTATTGGAGCTCTACTCCTGGCAATCTTTATATTGATGTGCCCGATGCAGTGCTTGATCCACAGATAACAGTGATAGCTGTTTCTCTCGATGGTCCTGCCAAGCTCTACAAGGGAGCAGGACAAGTAGTAACGGCAAATTAAGCGGTTATCCAATAGATTATAATTCTACAAAGCCATCCAGAGAGTTTACTCTGGATGGCTTTTTGTTTTTCTATTGGGGAATAAGCCTTATAAGATATCACGTTTTATTGAATGTGCATTCAAATGTTAATAAAAACGAATACCAACAACCTTACAAGTTTTCTACAAATTCGCATAATAACTTAGCGGCGTGAATGGCAAAGATGATAATTGCCTTCATCAAAAAAATATTGTTTAATTTAATTCTTACATTTATGAAAAAGGTAGTTTTGGCTTTAAGCCTGTTTATGTTTTCGACGATAATCTTTGCTAAAGACATAAAAATCAATGTTTCAAACCTTCCAACAGAAGTCACGACGTTTGTCAAGAAGCATTATCCTTCGGCAAAAATCAAGAAAGTTACGCAAGAGTCCGATGACAAAGATTACAACTTGAAACTCTCTGATGGCACAGAATTGGAATTCGGAAAGAGCGGTAATTTAATTGAAGTGAAGACGAAAACATCCATTCCAACAAATGTATTGCCACAAGGAATAGCAAATTACGTGAAATTTAATTGTCCCGGCAAGACCGTGAGAAGCTTCGAACACAGCAAATTGGGATATGATATCAAATTGAGCAATGGCAAGAAATTCCAGCTTAACAACAATTTTGCTCCAACTTCATTTAAAGAAGAATAATCACTCAACATTAGCAACTTCCCTCTTTAAAGATAGAGAAGTTAATAGGTTTCTTTCATTAACGGCATTATTCGTGAGAATAGTGTCGTTTTTCAATATGTAAAATATGAGGAATAAAAAGTCGGAAGACATCGACAGATTTCTTATACAATAGGCTCTTCTCTGCTTTTCCATCTATACCCCGTACCATAATACGTGCGAATGCAGTCGGACAGGCCTGCTGCAGCAAGTTTAGACTTCAAATTCTTGATGTGGGCATATATAAAATTGAAATCGTCCATCATGTCTGCCATCTCTCCACTGAGATGTTCTGCAAGGGCACTCTTAGAGACTACCCGCCGCCGATTTTCTATTAAGAAGAGCAAAAGCTCGTATTCTGATTTCGTAAGGATTACCTGTTGACCGCTGACCTCCACTGTTTTGTCAAGTAAATTGATGGAGACGCAACCTATCTTGAGTATGTTGTCATTAGAGAAATTACGTCGGCGGATGAGTGCGAATATCCTCATGTCAAGTTCGGGAAGATGAAACGGTTTTGCCAAATAATCATCTGCACCTATCTTCAAACCTTCTATCTTATCGTCGAGTGAATCTTTTGCGGAAATAATGATGACCCCTGTGTTGGGCGAAACCTTTTTAATGCGCCTTAGAACATTGAGCCCACTGCCACCAGGCAACATCAGGTCGAGCAAAATGCAGTCATATTCATAACAGCCCACTTTCATCATTGCATCCCCATAAGTTAAAGCTTGCTCGCAAAAATAATCATCATGTTCCAGATAGCGAACGATACTGTCTGAAAAAGCCTTTTCGTCTTCCACAATTAATAGTTTCATCTTTCTGTCTTTTTCTATGTTCGGGCAAAAGTAAACTGCAAATCTGAAGACTTTTTAAATTTTGAATACGTGGCTTTTGATTTAACCTTTAATATAAATAATTGCACACTTTACACAATCTCTCCCTTTCTATTCATGCCGTGAATCATCTATGGCTTCATGGCAAAAACAGGTTCTGATGAGCGTTTATCCATCCCATCATGAAAACCGCTTCTATTGTCACGATAACTAGAAGATGGCTTTTTGTCTTGTAAAAGGTTATCTTTTACAAGGTAAAACAAGTTGTTTTACTCACCAAAACAATTTGTTTTACTCACCAAAACAACTTGTTTTACTTTGCAATAAGTAGCTTTTTGCTTCCCCATTGATAATCAATGACTTTCTGATAGGTCGTATGATTACAATCTTATAATAATTTTTCCTGAACATGGAATTCTTCAAGAATTCTTCAAATTGCCTTATTATCTTTGCCCGGAAAAAAGCAATAAGGATGAAAAGATTTAGTTTGTGGATGTTCTTGTCTTGTCTGTGGCTTCCCACATTTGCGCAGATAGAGTCAAAGACATTATCTTATTATCAGGAGGCTGCTCAGAAAAACAGTCCTCTACTGACAGATTTGAGGAATCAATCGACCATGAATGCCGATGAACTCAGACGGCTGCAAGCCATGTATACACGCAGTCATGCGGAGATGACGGGCTATTGCCTATTCGTTCCGATTATATCGAAAGACAACCAAAAAACGCAGTTTGAGCTGTTTAAGCAAGATGGAACTGATTATTATGGTTATGACCTTGGGCAGGCAAACTCGCAGATGCAGGCGACAGTAACTTGGACGCAGCCTCTTTTGGGGAAGCCTTTCTATAAGGAAATGGAGCGCAATGCCAGTTTGCAGGATGACATTTTGCGCAACAATATCTCGTTGGAGAAGCACCAATTGGAGCGCACGGTGAGGGAACAATATCTGCTTTGCCTTCTTGACCAACAGGAAAAAACCTTCACAGATACTATTTCAGCCTTGTTGGAAAGAGAGCAAAAACTCCTGAAAGCCTTGCAATTCAGAGGCCTTGCACGGCAAACTGACGTGCAACTTATCCATATTCAGCAAACGGGGGATGAAGAGTTGCGCCGTCAGGTCTTGCAGTCTTTCCGAAGTCATTTGGCCGATTTGAATACACTTTGCGGCGTTGGTGATACTGGACTTGTGAGATTGGAGGGGAGTAAAACCCTTCAGAGTCCGTCTTCCTTTCCTTTTGAGGAGAAATATAGACTGGATAGTCTTGACGTAAAGCAGAAGATGAGCATCTATAACTTGCAATATCGACCACAATTGGACTTCTTCATAGATGGCGGAATGAGGTCAGCTTTGGATAAAAATCTATATCGGCACTTCGGATGGAGCATAGGTTTGAGCTTCCGATTGCCTATTTATGATGGGGGTCAAAGGAAATGGCGACAGCATCAAATGACTACTCAGATGGAGACAATACATGCTTATCAGGAATATTTTGAAAGGCAGAAAGCCCAGCGACTGGCACAATATAGCCAGTTGATAGAGGGTTATCGGCAACGCCAGATGATATTGGAACAACAGATGAAAGAATATGACAATCTGCTGAAAACCTATCAGCAGGAAATAGCAGCAGGACAGATGTCAGTGGTGGATTTCGTCACTGTTCTGCAAAATAAAATTCAAACAGAAAAGAATTGTATGTTGTTGAAAACCAATAAGGAATTGGCTGAGGCGGCACTTGATTATTGGAAATAGCAAAGAAATGAAAGTAAAGGTGTTAATCGGAATGTCGATGGCTCTTGCCTTTATGGCAGGGTGCATGAATAAAACGCAACAAAATCAGTCAGAAACGACATTGACTAATGTGACGCTGACGAATGCGCGTGTGGGAGATATCAACAGTCAGATAGAGTTGCAGGGAACTACGGCTTATCTTGAGAAGGTCAGCGTCAGCGTGCCCATTGCCGCTTATATCACGAGAATATATGCTCATGTAGGCATGAGGGTCAAGGCTGGCCAGATAATTGCTGCTTATGAGAGCAAGGAACAGAATGCGCTTGGCGGTGATGAAGCCCTTACGGGCATTCGTCCGCATCGTCTTTCCATCAGAGCCAGCAGGTTTGGTATCGTGACGGAAGTGACGGCAATGGAGGGCAATTACTTGAGTGAAGGCGCTCCGCTTTGTACGATTGTCGAAACGGGAAGCTTCGCTTTCCTACTGGATGTTCCCACTGAGCAACGAAAATTTGTGCATGTAGGGCAGTCATGTATCGTTCTTCTGCCCGATGGAACTAAGTTGCAAGGCAGTATTCGTCAGCCGATGATAACGATGAATACCAGTTCTCAAGCAGAGCAATTCGTAGTGAAAGCCAGGTCTCCATTCCTTCCGGAAGGCATGAACATCAAGATTCTTTTGCCTACACCACATCAGTCTTCAGCCCACACGCTTGTTCTTCCAAAGGCAGCAGTGCAGAGTGACGCGACCATGACGCAGTTTTGGGTGATGCGTCTGCGCAATGATTCCACGGCGGAACGTATTAATGTGAACGTGGGGAACAGCAATAATAAGGAGATAGAGATACATAGTAGTCAGTTAAGTCCTACTGACCGCATCATCCTCAATGGCAGTTATGGCTTGGATGACGGTGCTAAAGTGAAGGTAACGAATAAATAGGGCAAAAGAAAAGGTGATTATGAAGACGATTACAAAACAAGGCCTTTACGGCTTGTATCGAAAGCCCATATTGTTTGTAGGTGCGCTCTTGCTGCTTGCAGGTATCTACTGCTACACGCAAATGAAGACGAATCTCTTTCCAGAAGTACTCTTTCCTCGCATTACCGTTATGGCCGATGCTGGTCAACAACCAGTTGACCGCATGATGATAACGGTGACGAAACCCCTTGAAAGTGCTGTAAAGAAGGTTCAGGGGGTAACGGTTGTGAAAAGTTCAACCAGTCGTGGTAGTTGTATGATTGACATTTATTTCAAGTGGGGACTTGATATCTATGCGTTGAAGGCCCAAGTGGAGAGCCGTATCAATGAAATCAAGAATTTCTTGCCACAAGGTACAGTGATTTCAACAGAGGCGATGAATCAATCGATTTACCCTGTTTATGGCTTCACTTTGGAGAGTAAGACCCATAGCAAAATAGCTTTGCGGGATGTAGCAAACCTCGTTGTAAGACCTATGTTTTCACAAGTTGACGGTATCAGCAACGTTGTGGTGCAGGGAGGAAAAGCCAAAGAGTTCGTTGTGCGGCCAGATATCAGCAAGATGAGCAGGCTTGGCATCACCATCAGTGACATCAAATCGGCTTTTGAGAAGACTAACTTTGTGGAAGGGAATGGGAATGTTGGAGCTTATAATCGTCTTTATTTGACCCTCACGGATACGCGTATTGAGGGGTTGGAAAATCTTAAACAGCAGATAATCCGCAACACTGGGACTCGCATAATCCGTCTTTCTGATATCGCGCAAGTGAATGTGAAAGAGCAACAAGAGTTCTTGAAAATCAATGCTTATGGGCATGATGCCGTGCTCATAGACCTTGTGAAGCAGCCGGGCGTAAACCTTTTGGACTTTGCAAAGAATGTGGATGCCAAGGCTAAGGAGATTGTCAGCCAGCTTCCAAGCGGTTATGAGCTGAAACCATATTATAATCAGAGCGCCTTTGTAGGCGATAGCATCAGCAGTGTTATCCGTACCATATTCGAAGGATTGTTTCTCGCTTTCATCGTGATGTTCCTCTTTTTGAAGTCTTGGCGTGCCAGTGTAGCGGTCATGTTGACGATTCCGGTGACCTTTGCATTCAGTATCCTGCTCTGTTATGTTGCCGGTATTACCATTAATGTGATGTCATTAGGTGCCATAGCGGCATCTGTGGGACTAGTCATCGATGATGCCATAGTCATCATTGAACAGATTTATCGTGACCATGAAGAGTATCCTACAAGTGATAATTTTACTGTGGTGCGCCGTTCCATTCATGGATTGTTCCCTGCAATGGTAGCATCTTCTCTTTCCACGATTGTCATCTATTTTCCTTTTCAACTGATGAGCGGACTTGCAGGAAGTTTCTTTAAAGAGCTTTCTTTGACCATGCAGATTACGTTAGTGGCTTCTTTCTTCGTCACATGGTTATTGTTGCCCACGCTGCATCTTGTTATTGGCTATAAGAAAAGACTAGGTCCGAAGGACCATGATGTAAAGAAAATAGAGGAAGAGTCTATTCGCAGGGTACGTTGGCTTACACATATTTACCGCCATCCAGCCGTTACCATTGCTTTCATAGTCCTCTTAATCGGCTTTGGATATATCTCTTTCTCACGCGTTCAATCAGGTTTCTTGCCAGAACTTGATGAAGGTTCTATCGTACTCGACTATCATTCGCCTGTCGGAACAGATATTGAAGAGACCGACAGAATGTGCCGTGAGATGGAAAAGATTATCATGAAGCATCCTGAAGTGCAGACTTATGAGCGGAGAACAGCTTTCGGAATGTCGTTCTCCGTTAAGCCTACAAACTATGGGGACTATTTGATTCAATTGAAGAAAGGGCACAAGAAGACAACGCCAGAAGTCATCAGTGAACTCCGTCAACAAATTAGCAAGCAGGTGCCAGCTATGACCATTGACTTCGGACAACGCATTTCGGATTTATTAGGCGATCTGATGAGCACGCCAAAGCCTATTGAAGTGAAGATTTTCGGTAATGATTATCGGGAGTTAACGCAAATAGGACAAAGGGCGGAAGCGTTGATGAAGCAGACTTCGGGCATCGTTGATATAGACAATGGGATGGTGCCTGATGGGTTATCACTCGTATTTGAGCCTGATCAGGAGCGATTATCGCAGTTTGGTATATCTTTAACTGATTTTCAACAACAGATACAGGCTTATATCAGTGGCATTCCTTTGAGTGAGCAAGGGTCAGTAAGTGATTTGAATCCATCGCAGGCTGGCATGACGGGAGGCCTTCAAATAGGTTCTATACAAGAGGGAGAACAGATGCGAAGAGTCCTCTTGCGTTTTACCGATTATGAGGAAAATTCACCTGAAAGATTGAAGCAAGCGCGGATATTCCTACCTGATGGGACAACGCGACCTTTGGAATTCTTTGCGAAAGTGAAAGTTATTCCAGGCGATATGGAGTTAAGACGCGAGGATTTGAAGAGCAATATCACTCTGACGGCACGATTGGAGAACCGCGATTTGGGTAGTACGGTGGCAGAACTGCAACGTACATTTAAGGCCCAATTGCCATTGCCGAAAGGGTATAGCATCAGTTACGGCGGGGCTTATTCTGAGCAGCAGCAGTCTTTCAAAGAGCTGTCTATCATTTTGATTTTGGCCGTTTTGCTTGTATTCACAGTTTTGATGTTCATGTTTCACCGATGGTTACTCTCGCTATCCATTCTCTTCATCGCCTTGATAGGTCTTTGTGGGAGTCTGGCGGCCTTATGGTTGACGGGCATACCATTGAATGTCAGCTCCTATACGGGCATCATCATGATAGTGGGCATCATAGCGGAAAATGCCATTTTCACGGTCAATCAATATGATATGAATCGAAAGAATGGCGGTTCGGTGAGTGAATCTGTGGACTATGCAATAGCCTTGCGCATTCGTCCTAAACTGATGACAGCTATTGGAGCCATATTGGCTTTGATGCCTTTAGCGATGGGCTTCGGCATGGGAGCTCAAATGCAACAGCCTTTGGCGGTAGCAGTCATCGGGGGCTTTGTGGTTGCCTTACCCTTATTATTGATTGTTTTGCCAAGACTTATGCTGACAATCACGAAAGAGGGCAATGCTGATAAGTGAAAGATAGGATAGTTTTCCAGACCTCTAGATCGGTTGTTGTCTCAGTCTTTTTTGTCAGATTTGAGGGCATTCAAAGGTCTATGAGGTCTGCACCTGTAAGGTCTTTGCTGGTTTCTATCCTTATCACGGTGACATACGGGTCTTTCATTTCATCGGGTATAATGAATGTGGTTCTGCCGTCTTTATTGGTCTTGAAATCGATAGAGTTGCCATGAATGCTCACCGATTTTATCTTGAATTTCATTTTTGGAAGGTTTTCGGGGAACTGGCTCCAGTCATTTATTAACAGATACATGTCTTTTCCCTTGCGGGTACATGTTCCCCATTTGGCTGGTTTGATAGGGCCTCCTTGGGTGGAATAGATAGCTTCGCCATTAGATTTCAGCCATTTGCCGATTTCCAGCAGTCTGTTCTTCTCGCGAGGGTCAATCTGTCCTGTCGGCAAAGGTCCTACATCCATGAGCAGATTGCCATTGCCGCCAGCGCAAGCAATGAGATAATCAAGGCATTTCTGTGTGGGAATGACCGTTGAAGTGAACCCATGCCAACTCCAAAAACCTGTGAATGTCATGCACGATTCCCAAGTATTATCCATGTCGATAGCCCCGATTTTCTGCTCAGGCGTATAGTAATCGCCCGCCGCATAGCAACGGTTGTTGATGATGATATTCGGATTTATGGCATAGATAGTCTTAAATAATCTCTCAGGTTCCCATACAGTGGAGTCACCGTTCCATGCTTCCGCATCGAAGAAGATGCCATCTACAGGGGCGTATTTGGTGAGCAACTCGCTTATCTGATTTCGCATATACTCATTGTATTTGCCGATTCTGGCGGATGTATAATCAGGATGATGCCAGTCTCTTTGCGAGTAATAAATGAAGAATTTCATGCCTTTTTGATGGCAGGCAGCAGCCATTTCTCCTAATAAATCGCGATGGAAGGGGGTCGCCATGATGTCATAATCGGTGTATTTACTATCCCACATGCAGAATCCGTCATGATGTTTGGCCACCATAACGATGTATTTCACTCCTGCGGCAAGCGCTGTATTCACGATGGAATCGGCATTATACATGCCGGGATAGAACGATTTATACAGATTGTCATATATCTCTTTAGGCACTGCGGGCTTAAACCATTTCAGCCATCCGCTATGCTCCTGCTCTTTACAGTCAGGCAAAGTGGGGCGTGGATTCTTATGAAGATGCTCGCCATCATCCTCATAAAACTGCTTACTCCAACTGATTTCGCCACATACAACACTTGACATGTTCCAATGAATGAACATGCCCAATCTGGCATTTCTGAACCATTGGGAGCGCTGTTGAGCAACTGGAGATTTCTGCTTTAACTCCTTTATCTGGGCATCTCTCCACGCATCGTCGAGCGAATATTTGTTTTGCGCAGGCAAACCTATGCTTATCATCAATAGAGAGGTAAGTAAAAATGTTTTTCTCATTTCTTTGTAGTTTCGTTTTTTAATGTTTCATTTTCATGGTAAATGTCGGACAGAGCATGCCATAGAGCCTATGCGGATAGGGCAGGATGACGCTTATAGCCTCTGAGAATACAAAGATAAGCAAAACAATCCGATTATGCAAATTCCGTTAGCGATATCTTTGTTTTCCACATTTCTGTATTTATCGCCCCTTCAATCTTTATCATTGCTCGGATAGTCAGCATCAGAAAAAGTCTTATTTGAGAACTTGTAAAACCCGAAAGAATGGACTCCTAAAAGACGATTTTCCGTTACGTGAAAATGCCGGAAAAGCCTTTGATTTTGCGATATTTTAAAACGAAGAGGCTATAAGACGAAAATACGCGAATTTTGAGCATATTCTCTATTCCTATGATAATCAAATCATTATAATTTATTAATGAGATTTCAGTTCTCAATTTTTCGATAAAAAGGTGTAAAAGGTATATCTTTTACTTTGTAAAAGACGGCTTTTTACCTTGTGAAAGACCATTAATAGGAACGTAAAAGACTACTTTCTATCTTGTAAACAGATACCTTTTACAAGAAAGAGAGCATTTTTCTGTATAATCAGAGCCCTCAAAGTGCTAGGAAGACCCTTATTTTTCAAGAATTCAAAGCTATATTCCGACTTTTGCATTGTCAAGTTTTCAGAAAGCACACCCCTAATTTTTGCGATGATTATTATCCTCTTTTCCTTCTGTTTTTCTAAGGGTGAAACCATCTCAAAATATTGTCCTTTCAGCAAAATTTTCGTGAAAAGCCATAAAAGAAAGAAGGGAACGTAAGCTCTCGTTTGAGCACGTCCCCTTTTTTCTACGTTAGTATGTTATGAAAAATTTGAGAGAATCGAAACTTCACAGTTTCATTTTGTTTTACTAAACATGATTTTATAGAGAAAGCATAGAAATAATCTACTTTAATAGGGTTGGCGTTTCATCCGGCTGGATACTGCTTTGCTTCAGCGTATCGATAATCGAAGAGTCACCCATTGCTACGGAAGTGCCATGCTGCACCTTGTTGTAGTTGTACCCGCTGACATTGCCCACTTGCGTGGACTTTCCAGAGTTGAAAGACACCTGCGCTGCATTGCCCAATGTAAGCACGATGGCTACGATGGCGGCAGCTTTGAATAGCGGCATCAGACGTTGCGTCATGGTGATGACGCGAGCTTTGACCGGTGCAGGTTCTTCAATCATAGACAGAATCTTCTCATCGAAGTCTTCACCCAATACATCATCTTTTACCTCATTCTGCTCATAGGTGAACAGGTCTTTGTAACGCAACAACTCAGCCGGAACATCCTTCTGAGAAAAGAACATGCGAAGAATATTCTCTTCTTCAAGAGAAGTCTCGCACTTCCAATAGCGCTCAAGTAATTGTTGAATGTATTTATAATCCATAATTGTCAAATTCTTTAAACCGTTGTTTGATTTGCTGTCTGGCTCTGAAGATGTTCACTTTTACTTGTTCCTCAGTGATGACCAGAATCTCAGCGATTTCTTTGTATGTCTTTCCTTCAAAGTCTCGGAGTTGCATGCAACTGCGTTGTTTCTCGGGAAGAGCGTCAATGAGCTTGTGCACCAGTTCTATTCTGTCTTTTTGGAGCATTTGCTCGTAGGGGTTAGATGAGGCATCAGGCCTTTCCATCGGGGTTTCTTCGAGTGAATCATTCTGGCTTTCTGCCTTCTTGATGTGGTCGAGGGAGAGGTTGCGGCATATTGTCATGCTAAATGCTTCTATGGAGTCAATCTCTGGCCATTGGTCCCGCTTGTCCCAAACCTTAATCAGTGTGTCTTGTACGATGTCCTCTGCCTCCGCATGATTGAGAGTGATACGAAGAGCAAGCCTATAAAGAGCATTCTTCAGCGGCAACACATCGTTACGAAAACTGACCTTTTTCATCTTCTCTCTGTTATAAATGACGATTAGGATAGGGTGAAAGTTACAATGATTTGTTAGCTTTCTCTTATATTTTAACTTTTATTTAATCATCGTTCCATGCTTTCCGTCGATCGCTGTAGCTAAGGTAATGACTACCTCTTTTACGCCTGCATCAATGGCAGCAAAGGCATTTTCGAGTTTAGGCAACATGCCTCCAGCCACTGTGCCATCGGCTTTATAGCGAGCAAAGTCATCGTGTGTGATGACTGGAATCACGCTATCATCATCCTCAGGATTGCTTAAGACCCCCTTTTTCTCAAAACTATAGATGAGCGTTACCTTATAATAAGGTGCCAGAGCCTTAGCGGTTTCCGAGGCAATAGTATCGGCATTAGTGTTGAGGATATTGCCCTTGCCATCATGAGTGAGAGGAGCCATCACAGGAATGACACCCAATTGGATGAGCTGGCTGAGCCTTTTGCCGTCGACATGGTCAACATCTCCCACGTATCCGAAGTCGATGCCATCTTTCAAGGGCCGCTTATGAGAGCGGATAACATCCATGTCGGCACCCGTAAGACCTAAGGCATTCACACCTAAAGCTTGCAGGCGGGCTACAATATTCTTGTTGACCAATCCGCCATACACCATCGTCACCACCTCGAGCATGTCCTTATCGGTGATGCGACGGCCATTCACCATCTTGCTTTCGATGCCTAAAGAAGCGGCTATCTTTGTCGCTCTGCGGCCGCCACCATGTACGAGGACCTTGTAGCCATCAATAGCAGCAAAGTCTTTAAGCAACTGCGATAATTGAAGAGGGTCTTCAACTACGGCACCACCCACTTTGACGATTGTGATTTTTTCCATATTCTTTATTCCAAATAGGTATATCCATAGAGACCAGAGCGATAGTTGGAGAGGAACTCCTTGCCTTCTTCAAGGCTGATTTTGCCCTCTTTCACGCTCTTGGTAACCCATATTTCCAATTGGCGGACAAGTTTCTTAGGATTGTATTGAACGTAGTCGAGCACCTCTTCTACCGTCTCACCATCGAATATCTGGTCAATATGATACTTGCCATCTTTAACGCTGATGTGCACGGCATTAGTGTCTCCAAACAGATTATGCATGTCGCCGAGTATCTCCTGATAAGCTCCCACGAGGAAGACACCTAAATAATAGGACTCATTCTTCTTCAATGCGTGTAATGGAAGCACATGCGAGACATGGCTGCCCACCACGAAATTGGCGATTTTACCATCGGAATCACAGGTGATATCCTGTAAGGTGGCGTTGCGCATAGGGCGCTCGTCGAGCCTTTGGATTGGCATAATAGGGAACAACTGGTCAATGGCCCAGGCGTCAGGAAGGCTTTGGAAGATAGAGAAGTTGCAGAAATACTTGTCAGCAAGCAGTTTGTCAAGCCCCCGAAGTTCATCGGGTACATGCTTCATCTGCTTGGCGAGCGTGTTGATTTCATGACAAACGCTCCAATACATGCTCTCGATTTCAGCCCTTGTCTTTAAGTCTACAATGCCATGAGAGAACAATTCGAGCGCCTCATCACGTATCTGCTCAGCGTCATGCCAGTCTTCCAGCATCGTACGGGGATTCAGATTGTCCCATATTTCATAAAGATCTTTGACCAATTGATGGTCGCTTTCCTTGGCTTCAAACTCTTCCGGCATTTCAGGAAGACTTGCTGTCTCCAGCACATCGACAACGAGTACGGAGTGGTGGGCTGTTAATGACCGCCCACTTTCTGTGATGATGTTGGGATGTTGGATGCCGTTCTTGTCGGCGGCATCAACAAATGTATAGACACAGTCATTCACATATTCCTGTATGGAATAGTTGACAGAACTCTCGCTACTTGAAGAACGGGTGCCATCATAGTCAACGCCAAGACCACCTCCACAATCTACGAAGTCCACATCATAACCCATTTTGTGGAGATTAATGTAGAATTGGGCAGCTTCACGCAATGCTGTCTGAATTCGGCGAATCTTCGTAATCTGACTGCCAATGTGGAAATGAATCAAACGAAGACAATCATGGAGTCCCTTTTCCTCTAATATTCGAAGTGCATCGAGCAACTCTGAGCTGGTAAGACCAAACTTAGAGGCGTCTCCACCACTTTCTTCCCACTTGCCTGAACCGCTTGAAGCCAGCTTAATCCTTATCCCAAGATTAGGCTTAACATTGAGCTTTTTGGCGGCACGGGCAATAATGTCGAGCTCATTCAGTTTCTCTACAACGATAAAGATGCGTTTCCCCATCTTCTGAGCAAGCAGAGCCAGCTCTATATAACTTTGGTCTTTGTAGCCGTTACAGATGATTAGAGAGTCGCTTTGGCATTGAACAGCTATCACTGCATGCAACTCTGGCTTTGAGCCTGCTTCCAATCCAAGGTTGAATTTGCGGCCATGGCTGATAATCTCTTCCACCACTGGCTGCATCTGATTTACCTTAATTGGGTAGATAATGAAGTTCTCTCCCTTATAGCCATACTCTTCAGAAGCCTTCTGAAAACAACTCGAGGTTTTCTCAATACGGTTGTCAAGGATGTCAGGAAAGCGCAGAAGCACCGGTGTGGTTACGTTTCTCAGTGCCAATTCATCCATGACATCACGCAAGTCAATTTGCGTATTGTCCTTGCAAGGTGTCACATAGACATCTCCCTTGTCATTGATGCCAAAGTAGGAGGTGCCCCATCCTTTGATGTTATAGAGCTCCTTCGAGTCTTCTGTTGTCCATTTCTTCATATGTGTAGCAGTTCTCTAAGTTGTTGTACTGATATCTTGATTTTCTCATAAGTGTCCATGAGGTCAACATTCAACGTGTATTTTGCCCTTGAATAGTAGTTTTCGCGTTGCTTCAGCTGTTCTTCAATGAACGTTTTCATTTCCTCTTGCGTCTTATTCAATAAGAGCGGGCGCACGGTTTTCCCCATTTTCAGATGACCATAAAGCACTTCAGGTGACGCTTTTAGATAGACGGTGTCGCCTTGCAGGTTCATATAGTCCATGTTGTCAAAAGAACAAGGAGTGCCACCACCACAACTGATGATGACATCCTCAAATTCCGCTACCTCATGTAGCATGTTATGTTCTATCTTGCGAAAGCCTTCTTCTCCTCTTTCATCAAAGATTTGCTTGATGGTCTTGCGCATTCTGTTTTCTATATACCAGTCAAGATCATAGAAGGGAATATCCAATTCTTTGGAGAGCGCTTTCCCTATCGTCGTCTTTCCGGCACCCATGTAGCCGATGAGGATGATTCTTTTCATCACTTTCTTTTGCGAGAAGTCTTTGCTTCAGGGGCTTTTTCTACGATTTCCTTACACTCGGCATAGGTGAGTTCAGCGGCTTTCTCGTGCAGATTCTTCGGCATTCTATAGTTCTTTCCATCGTAAACGATGTATGGACCGAAACGTCCGTTGAGCACTTCCATCTTTTCGTCTTCCTCAAAACTCTTGATATGACGTTGCTTTTCCTGTTCTCTTTTGGCCTTGATAAGTTCTATGGCGGTGTCGAGCGTGATGGTCATAGGGTCTTCTGTCTTAGGGATAGACACGTATTTCTTGTCATGCAGGATGTAAGGGCCGAATCTTCCGGCACCCACAGTGACGTTCTTGCCTTCGTATTCACCGATTTCACGCGGCAGTTTGAAGAGTTCCAAAGCCTCTTCGAGAGTGATGGTTTCGATGCTCTTATCGGATGGCATCTGCGAGAAACGTGGTTTTTCCTTATCGTCAGCAGTACCTATCTGTACGACAGGACCGAACCTTCCAATCTTCACAAATACAGGTTTGCCGCTCTTAGGGTCAATGCCAAGCTCACGCTCACCGGCTTTATGCTCGGAACGTGCATCCATTACTTTCTTCACAATAGGTTCAAAGCCCTTGTCGAAGTCTTTCATCATCTTCGTCCACTGTTCTTTGCCTTCGGCTATCTGGTCGAATTGTTCCTCCACCTTAGCAGTGAAGTTGTAATCCATAATTTCCGGGAAGTTCTTCATGAGGAAGTCGTTTACCACCATACCGATGTCTGTCGGCATGAGTTTTCCTTTCTCTTTGCCCACCATTTCCTTCTTTTTCTTGGCGGAAATCTTCATATCTTTCAAGGTGTCGATGGTGTAAGCACGTTCTTCGCCTTTCTTGTCACCTTTCTGCACATATTCGCGTTGCTGGATAGTGGAAATGGTCGGAGCGTAAGTAGATGGACGTCCGATGCCCAATTCCTCAAGCTTCTTCACCAAACTGGCTTCTGTGAAGCGGATAGGAGCTTGTGAGAAGCGCTCTGTGGAAGTGATTTCCTCCCGTTTCAAAGCATCGCCTGCCTTCAAAACTGGCAATGTATGCAGGGCGTCATCAGTGTTGCTTTCCTCGTCATCAGTAGATTCGCGATATACTTTCAGGAAGCCATCGAAGACGATAACCTCGCCATTGGCAATGAATTTCTCGGTTTCTCCGCTGATATCTATCGTCACTACGGTCTTCTCGATTTCGGCTTCAGCCATCTGAGAAGCAGCTGTACGCTTCCAAATCAGCTCATATAAGCGGCGCTCCTGAGCAGTCCCTTCGATGGAAGTGTTAGCCATATAGGTAGGACGAATGGCCTCATGAGCCTCCTGCGCACCTTTGGAATGGGTCTGGAAGTTACGCGGACGGGTGTATTCTTTTCCGTAAAGTTTGATGATTTCTTCCTTGCTGGTGTTGATAGCGAGTGATGAAAGGTTGACACTATCTGTTCGCATATAGGTTATCAAACCGTTTTCATAGAGGTGCTGAGCTACCATCATCGTTTGCGTAACGGTAAATCCGAGCTTCCTTGCAGCCTCCTGTTGGAGGGTGGAAGTCGTAAATGGAGGAGCCGGCATGCGCTTGAGCGGCTTCTTACTGATGTTGCCAACCTTGAAATCGGCTTGCTTGCATTTCTCCAAAAAGGCAACGGCATACTCATGACGAGCAAAGCGCTTGTCGAGTTCTGCCTTCACTTCAGCGATTGAACCATCGGCAGTTGTAACCGCAAAGATGGCATTGATTCTATAGTAAGGCTCACTTTTGAAGTCTTGAATCTCACGCTCACGTTCCACGATAAGCCTCACGGCAACACTCTGCACACGACCTGCTGAAAGGGCGGGCTTTACCTTTCGCCATAGTACTGGTGACAGTTTGAAACCCACGATGCGGTCTAATACTCTGCGGGCTTGCTGTGCATTCACCAAGTTCATATCGAGATGACGGGGATGCTGAATGGCCTCAAGGATGGCAGATTTCGTGATTTCGTGGAAGACAATACGGCTCGTCTTCGCCTCGTCAAGGCCGAACACCTCGCAAAGGTGCCAAGAGATAGCCTCTCCCTCGCGGTCCTCATCGGAAGCAAGCCATACCTTTTTGGCATCCTTCACATTCTTTTTCAGTTCTCCAACAAGTTTTTTCTTCTCCTCAGGAATCTCATAATTGGGTTCCATCGTTTTCTCATCGATACTCAACTCACGCTTCTTCAGGTCTCTGATGTGGCCGAAGCTGGACATCACTTTATAGTCCTTGCCTAAGAATTTCTCAATGGTTTTAGCCTTTGCAGGGCTCTCTACTATAACTAAATTTTCTTGCATAATCGCGAATATATACTTATTTGGAGCGCAAATGTAAGCAAAACTTTTTTCTTACACCTTATTATAATAGGATTTTTTTATTTTTTTAAGCCTTTAGACCCTATTTTCCGTTTTTCCTCTTTTTGATTGATGGAAAAACGGGGCATTATCTTTGATTTTGTAAAAGGTTATCTTTTACGATGTAAACAATCGTTGTTTACCTTGTAATTAACGACCTTTTACCCTGTAAACAACGGTTGTTTACAAAGCATGGAATGATGATTTCAAAAATGGCTGATAATCAACGGCTTAGCAAACGACGTTTTTTGAGTCTGTCGGCCTTATCTTTCTTGGCAATGAAGAAGGGCGATTAGGCCCCTTTATTCATCTTCAGCGTGCGGTCATAGATGATGTTATTCATGTTGTCTAATGCCCAATTCACCAGCGTATTGATGCAAGGGATGAGCGATACTGACCGCTCTGTGAGCGCATATTCTATGCGTGGAGGCACTTCGGGATAAACTTTCCGACTGACCAAACCGTCATCTTCCAGCTTGCGCAACGTCTGTGTGAGCATTTTTTGAGATACGTCAGGTATGGCTTTTTGCAGTTGATTAAAACGCATATTGCCGTTTTCATAGAGCGTCAGCATGATTAACATCGACCATTTATCACATATCCGAGCCAGTATATTGCGTATCGGACAATTGGGATTAGACCTGTCTATGGATTCATTTCTTTGCATTATATAATAGTATATTTCGATTGTTAGGCTACAAAAGTAACTATTATTTATAATAAAGGGTTTGCTTGTGATGTTAAAAAAGCGTAAAGATGAAAAACGTTTTGCTTGATTTTAAGCTAATAGTTACCTCTAAGTAAGTATGAGAACAAAAAGTACCTTCTTGCAAAGCGTTGTTTTTTGTTCTATCTTTGCACTCGAAAAGAGAAGGAAAAACAATCTCGCATTGCTTTGGATTCTGATGATTAACAACTTAAAAATAGAAAGAAAATGAAACAAGTGGAAATGATTGCAAGTGGCAAAAACTTTGCCAGCATTAACGTAGGGAAACTGAATGAGTTAAATCAACACGTTTTGGAGTTGGGTCCTGATATGAAAATACCAGGTAAAGTCTTTGTAGGTGGGGCTTTGAAGACGACGGGTGCAGAAATGTCTCTCAATCGTATTGAGGCTGGAAGCGGTGTTGCATTCCTCCATACGCATAAGACGCATGAGGAACTCTACATCATTGTCAGTGGTGAGGGCCAGTTTCAGGTTGATGGAGAGATATTCCCTATCATCGAAGGGAGCGTTGTGAGGGTGTCACCTAATGGTCGTCGATCTATTCGGAATACAGGAAAAGAGCCGATGATTATGATTTGTGTGCAGTATAAATCCGGCACTTTCAGCGCACAGGATGCACAAGATGCCGATATATTGGGTGATGAAGTGAAGTGGTAAAAACCGTTTTCATAAGATGACAAAAGGAGAAGCTTTCATTTTGAGAGTCTCTCCTTTTCGTTTTATATCTCATAATGTGGCTTATCTGCAATTTGGAATGATAAGCACGTTTTTGATGTATTACTTTATTTTTTCAGGTATTTTTGAATGAAAAGAAGCAACCCCTGCCTTACGGAACGAAGTCCGAAGAGCTCGGTATGAATGTCTTTCAGCGGTATCCAAGTAAGATTTGCCGCGTCATCAGCGGCCTTTAGGACGGATAAATCTTTTACTTCGCAGTGGTAAAACATGTCGAGCGTGGGAATGTCAACGCCACTGTAGCGGTATTTATTTGGAAAACTGAAGAGATAATGGGCCTTCGTGACCTCCAAGCCAGTCTCTTCCTTCACTTCCCGAATTACTCCTTGCTCTGATGTTTCATCAACATCCGCAAAGCCTCCAGGTATATCCAACGTGCCTTTTGCTGGCTCTCTCTTGCGCGTAGCGACCAATAATTCGTCCTTATCATTGAGGATAAAGGCCACATTTGCAGAACTTGGATTGGCAAAATACTCAAATCCACAGTTGCGACAAAGCTTACTTTTCTCTGAATTTTGCTCAAAATGAGAACTGCCACAGATAGGACAGTATTTGAATTTCTCTAATATATTCATAATTCTCTGCTATAACAAGTTAGTTAAAAGTCGGTTTTCAAGAAAGCGAGAGATAATAGATGCTGTTGTAAAAACACGTTGTGTGTCATCTTCAATACGACCACAAAGATAATAAAAAGAATCGACTTTCGTGCAGTAAAGCCAATAATATTTTTGAAAATAATGGCTTCTTAGGGAGTGAAAGATGACTTTTTGAGAGGCTTCTGATGATTGATAGGCAAAAAGAAAGCGGTCAATGATAGCTCATCGACCGCTTTTATCTTGAAAAAACGATATTCTTTTTACAGCAGTTTCTTGATTTCCGACTCCAAATCTGTTACCTGATCAGCACGCTTATAGAGTGAGTTGGTCTTGTCGATAAGGAAGTATGTCGGGATGGCTTGCACGTTGTAAGTCTTTGCGGAAGCGCCACTTGCATCGTTGACACTTATCCAAGGCAGGGCGGCAGTTTGCGTTTTCCAGAAGTGCTCATCACCATCGAGGGATACCTGATAAATCTCGAAGCCCTGTGCATGATATTTATTGTAAATCTCACGCAGCATCATGATGCGCTTCAAGCTTTCCTTTGAGGCGAACAAATGGAAGTCGAGAAGCACCACTTTGCCCTTCAAATCCGTCAAATGACGCGTTATTCCCTTGTTGTCTTGCAGTGCTAAGTCGATGATTCCAGCGACACTTACCTTGCTGGCATCTATCTGATTGGTGGCTGCTTCATTGCGGAGAATGCGCATATCCTTCATTCCCTCCAAGGCGATATTATGCAGATTGAGCCCGCGCTCGGCCTTTGGATAGAATGTATCCCAACTGGTTGCCACGGCAGCGAATACCTTTACGTCGTCAGGATTTGAACGAGGACTGAAGATAAGGTTCTGCGTATTGCCCAAAGTGTAGGTCTGGAAGAGGGCAAAATAAGCATAAGCCTTCATCGGGGCTTTAAAAATGAAGTTGTTCTTCACATTCGTTTTATAGGCTTCGAGCGTCCTTGCGATAGCCACTTGAGCGCTGTCCATACCCGTAGTTGGGTCGTTTGCGATGGCATTGATTTGACTCTGTAGCCCTAACTGAAGGATAGCAAGCTCCTTGATTTTCGAACATTCTTCAGAGCCTTCAACGTCATATTCGGACGTCATGGTAGGATAGGAGGCCTTCACTTTCACCGTTTCGGTAGAGTCGATGGCGATGTTGATAATCTGTCCGGCTATCTTCAGCCGATAGAACTCTGGTGCTTCAGGGGCCTCTCCTTCAAAGGAGAAGGTGCCATCTTCACTCAATTTCAGGGAATCAACTGTCACTGGACCGTTCAAACTCATGTTTTCAAAGTAGAGCGTAGAGTCCTTGGCGTCGCTGATAGCTCCTTCCACATGGAACTTTTTGTTGCCACAAGAGGCGAAACTCAATGCAGCCAAAGCGATGACTGACAAAGAAATAATCTTAGATATCTTCATTTTTATCGTATTTTCAATTTCTGAATGCAAAGATAATGTAAGTTGAGCACAAATCAAAATTTAATCAAATATTTTTTTGAATTATAGAGTCTGCCCTCGTTTTCTTCATTGAGGAAAGGGTAGGGAGTGGTTCTTTCGTGCGTCAATCCTTATTTTCAGCGCTTGAATTCCAACTTATAGGACTTGCCCTTAACGGTCTTCAGTGTTCTCGTTGCATTTTTATATCTCACTATGCAAGGGCCTCCTGAGCCTGAAAGGATGGTCACTTTCACGATGCCGGAATGCTGAAAGTCCCATGAAATGCCGACAGTGAAGTTGCCCCTTGCCCTCAATCCCTTCACGTTTCCTTCACTCCAAGCGTCCGGAAGAGCAGGCAATAGGTGGATAAAGCCCATGTTGCTTTGCAGTAACATCTCGTTCATACCTGACAATCCACCGAAGTTCCCATCGATTTGAAATGGCGGATGGCTATCCCAAAGGTTATATAACGTACTCGTACTGAGCAGGTTTTGCAATAGTTGATAGGCATGATTGCCCTCGAAAAGATGAGCCCATAGGTTCAATTTCCATCCCATACTCCAACCTGTAGAATAGTCTCCACGATGCTCAAGCACAATTTTGGCCGCTTTGGCAAGCGCTGGAGTGGTGATAGGAGATATCGTGTTGCCCGGAAAAAGGCCCAGGAGATGATTCGTGTGACGGTGATTATCTTTCGGATTATCAATGTCTTTCGACCATTCCATCAGTTGTCCATAGCGTCCGATTTCATAGGGAGCAAGATGAGTGAGCACATTCTGCCATTCTTTCCGCTCTTTTTCATCGATGTTGAGGGCCTCGGAGGCCTTGATAGCATCCGTTAATAACTGGCGTGCAACGGCATTTGCAAAGGTAGAACCTTTATCTATAGGCCCATGTTCAGGAGAAGTTGAAGGCGTGGCAGTATAGATTCCGTTAGGTTGAAGCCACAGATAATCAGCCACAAAGTCAGCGCTCTCCTTCAAAAGAGGATAACCCTCGTTGGCAAGGAATGACTTATCGCGCGTGAAATCGTAATAATCCCACAGGTGAGTAGCTAACCATGGCCCATTGATAGCTGCTAAGTTCCATGCCATACTGCTGCTTTTCATGGGGGCAGTAAACCCGAATGGATTGCTGGAGTTATTGGTTGTCCACCCTCGAGCATGATAAAGTCGCTGAGCAGTGACCTTTCCGGGCTTCTTCAACATTTGCAGATAGCGCACGAAAGGATGGAAGCATTCCGCCAAATTGGCAGTACATACCGGCCAATAATTCATTTGTATATTGATGTTATTATGGTAGTCGCAGTTCCATGCGCCCTTGATGTTCTTGCTCCACATTCCCTGCAAGTTCGACGGTAGACTTTCTCCACGCGAAGAGGCAATCATCAGATACCTAACAAACTGATAATAAAGCACTTCCAGATAGCTGTCCTTTCCGCCGTCCTGATAGTCATTCAACCGCTTTTCAGTAGTTCTTTCCTCCATTTTCTCTTGTGGGTTGAGGCTCAAAGTGACACGGTCGAAGAGTTGATGATAGTCTTTCTCATGCCTTTGCAACAACTGCTCATATTCCCATTTGTCAGCCTTTGCCATTCTGTCTGTCGCTATCTTCGCACCATCTTGCCCATAATAGGTCTTAGGGTCGTTGAAATCAGGGTTGGTATTGATAGTATAATCGGTTGCTGCTGTCAAATAAAAGTCGACGACATCCGCATTCTTTACGATGATTTTATTGTCAATTATCTCAACATTTCCACCTTGATTTCTCACCTTCAAACGATAAGCATAACCGAGCCCATTGTTCTTTAGCGAGGCTTGATATAGCAAACCGTCAGGCTCAACCTGATAGTTGCCTATAGAGCGAGGATTCGGCAGATAACTCCACACTAAATTTTGTTTGCCCGAATGGTCAGCTTCATACCTTATTATATATACTTGGTCGGGATAAGAAACAAAGTAACTGCGTTTGTAATGCACGCCATCATACTCGAAACTCACGGTGCTCAGCGCATCATCCACTGACAGAGCGCGCTGGAAATCATGGCATTCCACATCTTTGATATCCGTTTGCACATAGGCTTCTCCCATCGTTGTATAACATCCGAAATGAGCAGAATCGAGGGGCTCACCGTCGAATGGGAACTTACCTTGAAAGTGATTGCGTGTCAGAGAGTCAGCTTTGAGGCTGTCACCCTCCAAAAAAGCCTGTCGAATCAGTGGCAGATAAGGCGCTGCATCGGGGTTCATCTGCCAATAGTCTTTTGCTCCCGTTGCCACATTCGGCCCTCCCATCCAAAGGCTTTTCTCATTCAAAACCATCTTGTCGAGGGCTGCCGATTGCAGCAACGACACGCCCAGATTACTGTTGCCGAGAGGGAAAGCATAGTTTTCCCACACTTTTGAGGGCTCAACCTGCCGTTCCTTCTTTTGGCTACTCTTATTGGGACTGTAATCCACCTTTATCGCCGACTCGTCAACGCGTTGTGGAAGCGACAGGCTGACAGGCTTGTCAAACCAGATGCGAAGTGCTTTTTGCTGCGCTTTTGCAGGCATCAGAAGCCCTCCAAAAACAAAGACGAGAGCGAAGAGAATGGTTCTGTTTTTCATTTCAAAGTATTTTCGTGAATATTGGTATTATTAAATAGGATAGCAAAAATCATGCCATAAGATGGCGGGAGTTTATCTTGTCACTTATTTGCGGGCGTGACCTTGCTTTTTGAGGACGATTTCGATGTCCTGCAAAGTGATGAGAAAGCCCTTCTCAGTGCCTTCAAGCAGGGGTTGCATCTTGGTGATGAAAGCGCGCAGAGTTGCCTCTTCGTCAATCATTTCCACAATCATCGGGTGCTTGATATTGAGCTCCCAAAACTTGTTGGACCTCAGTTGACTGGTCTCTCCGAAGCCCATCACGCCATTGATGACTGTTGCGCCGTGAAGCCCGAATGCCTTGGCTTCGCGCGCAATGCATTCATAGAGCGACTCATGGTTTAACGTGTCGGTATTACTCAAATAGAATCTAAGGATTTTTTGGCTCATAGTGATAGGATTTTAGATAGTTGATTGCCTGCAAGAACGGCTATCAAGCCGACGAAAAGACTGCCGAAGACATAGAGGGAAAGATAGAAAAAGTTGCCGTCTTTCAAGAGAGAAGAACTCTCATTCATAAAGGTTGAGAAGGTGGTAAACCCTCCGCAGAAGCCTGTTGTGAGGATGAGTTTGGTGGAAGGGCTCATCAATGAGCCTCCATAAGACATTCCCGAGAAGAGTCCGATGAGAAAACAACCGATGATATTGACGGCAAATGTTCCGAAAGGAAAACTCAGAAAGGTCCATGACTGGATGACTTTGGAGACCAGAAAGCGCGTGCCTCCTCCAAAGAAACTCCCTATGCCCACAATGAAAAAGTCTTTCAGCATAATCTTTTTTGTTAGTGCTCGCAAAGTTAACCTTTATTTTCGAGATTTGCAAAAAAGGCTCTGTTAAATGCGCAGAATGACTGAAAAAACGCTCAGATATTTTTGCTTTTCAGATAAAAAATGTATCTTTGCGCTTAGGAATATCTTTGCCGATGAAAAAATACATTATTCTTATCATCATAGCAGCGCTCACCCTAGCGGGCTTGAGCAGTTGCCATAACCAGAAAAACAAAACAAACAACATGGAAAATCTTTCATGGGAGGACCAGTTGAAAACACAACTGCCACTCCTCGGACATCGTAACTGGATAGTAATCACCGACATGGCTTACCCCTTGCAGTCGGCTCCGGGCATCCAGACCCTTTATGCAAAGGATGACTTTGCGAGTGTTTTGACCAAAGTGAAGGAGGAAATCGACTCGATGCCGCATATCTTTGCGCATGTATATCATGACAAGGAGATGGACGTGCTGACGGATTCTCTCGCTCCGGGCATCGATAAAGTGAAGGCTGCCATCACTCATCTTTACGGCGAAAGGGCTCAAAGCATGGTGCACGAAGATATCATTCGCAAGCTGGACACGGCTAGTTCGCTCTATAAGGTGGTGATTATCAAAACACCTTTGACGATTCCTTATACGAGCGTATTTCTCGAATTGGATTGCAAATATTGGGATGCAAAGCGGCAGGCAGAGTTGGATAAACTCATGAAGTGAAGTCTTGGATTCCATGGTGAATGCTCTTTTTGACCTTCCGAAATGACTTTTTGCGAAATGCTTGATAATCAGGGGTTTCGCAAAAGATTATCTTTTGGGGAATTAGGAACATTGCCTTGATTTGTAAACAATAGCCTTTTACCCTGTAAACAATGGCTTTTTACATTGTAAGTAACGACCTTTTACAGGGTAAACAACTATCTTTTACAATTCCATTAATTATCTATCGAAAAACAGAGGATATTTCTTTGGTTTTTGAGAGGTCATCTCCTTTCGCAGCAAAAACCGAAAAATCTCCCCTTTTCCTTGTTTTTCTCTTTGAAAAAATGTATCTTTGCAACTGATAATCTTTTAAATATCATGATATGCTTAAAAATCTAAAGACTCCCATTTTATTGCTTTTTCTGATGATGACAATGCCCTCGATGGCCCAAGAAAACAAAGGACCGCAATGGTTGAACAATGCCATATTCTATCAGATTTACCCTTCTTCTTTCATGGATAGCGATGGCAACGGCATCGGCGACTTGCCGGGCATCACCTCAAAGCTCGATTATTTGCAGTCTTTGGGCGTCAATGCCATTTGGTTGAATCCTGTTTTTGAGTCCGGATGGTTTGATGGTGGCTATGATGTCATCGATTATTATAAGGTGGATCCCCGTTTTGGAACGAATACCGACTTGGTGAATCTGGTGAAGGAAGCTCACAAACGGGGTATCAAAGTGTGCCTGGATTTAGTGGCTGGGCATACCTCCGTGAAGTGTCCTTGGTTTCAACAGTCAGCTCAAAAGGATGCGAATGGACGCTATAGCGATTATTATATTTGGACCGACAGTATCTCGCCACAAGAGCAACAGCTGATAGCAGAGCGCCATCAAAGTGCTGACCCTGCTTCTGACGGCCGTGGCCATTATGTGGAAAGCAATGCTCCGAGGGCGAAATATTACTTGAAAAATTATTACGAATGTCAACCTGCGCTCAATTATGGATATGCTCATCCCGACCCTAAGCATGCTTGGGAGCAATCAGTTGATGCTCCCGGACCTCAAGCGGTACGGCGGGAGATGCGCAACGTGATGGCCTTTTGGTTTAATAAAGGTATCGATGGATTCCGCGTGGACATGGCGGCTTCGTTGGTAAAAAACGACAAAGACGGCACCGAAATCAAGAAATTATGGAAGGAAATGCGGGAGTGGAAGGATAAAAACTATCCTGAATGTGTTTTCATTTCAGAGTGGGGACATCCCGAATTGGCGATTCCTGCAGGCTTCAACATCGACTTCATGCTCCATTTCAACGTCCCTGGATACCCATCTTTGTTCTTCGATAAAGGCACTTTGTATGGGGAAAGGCACAAGTTCAGCCACTGCTATTTCAATAAAAGCGGAGAAGGACAAATCTCGGAATTCATAGATAACTTCACGCAAAATTATGACCGCATCCGCACGATGGGATATATAGCCCTGCCAACGGCAAATCATGACTTTGCGCGCCCTAATGTAGGCACTCGCAATACGTTAGAGCAGCTGAAGGTGGCGATGACTTTCTTCCTCACCATGCCGGGCATTCCATTCATCTATTATGGAGATGAAATCGGTATGAAATATATTGAAAGCGCGCCGAATAAAGAAGGTTCAAAGAAAAGAGCAGGCACTCGCACGCCGATGCAATGGACTTCCGGTCCTACTGCTGGTTTCTCTTCATGTGCTCCCAGTCAGCTTTATCTGCCTATAGATACTGAAAATGGACGAATCACTGTGGCTTCCGAAGCGAAAGACCATAATTCAATGCTCAACTATGTGCGTTCGCTGTTGCGCCTTCGCCATACTTCCGAGGCTCTCAACAATGATGGCGGATGGGAGTTAGTGAGTAAAGTCAGCCAGCCTTATCCTATGATTTACAAGCGTACCGATGGAAAAGATGTTTACATTATAGCTCTTAATCCCTCCGAAAATAAGGTCAAAGCGACGATAGCTTCTCAAGGTGGAAAGGCTGTAGTGGCATCCATGAGCGGGAAAGCAAAATATAAACTAAGTGCTCAAAGTGATTTTGTGGAGATGGATAAGTTCTCGGCAGCAGTGTTTCACATCATCCGATAAGGAGGCGGGAAATAGCAACCTGACAGGAAAATGTAATTATTTTTGCCAAAAAAGGATAATATTTCCCTGTTTTTTCTTTTTTCCCATATTAATAATGTATCTTTGTGGGCGTTTTCAAAAAGAACGACTGCGAGGTCATTCTTTTAGAATGCAATTTTTAGATGTTAGTCAAAACAATAAAGTTAAATTTTTTTAGATGAACGTAATTACGAAAACAGTTCAATTGCCAGATGGCAGAACCATCTCAATTGAGACCGGAAAGGTTGCAAAACAGGCCGATGGTGCTGCTGTCCTAAGATTGGGCAACACCGTGCTTTTAGCAACTGTTTGTGCAGCTAAAGAGGCAGTTCCGGGTACAGATTTTATGCCTTTGCAAGTAGATTATCGCGAGCAGTACAGTGCTGCCGGCCATTTCCCAGGCGGTTTTACCAAACGTGAAGGCAAAGCAAGTGACGAGGAAATTCTTACATCACGCCTTATCGACCGTGCTCTTCGTCCTCTCTTCCCTGCAGATTATCACTGTGAGGTTTATGTGCAAGTGATGTTGCTTTCAGCAGATGGTGTCGATCAGCCGGATGCGTTGGCAGGTTTTGCTGCTTCAGCAGCCATGGCTTGTTCTGATATTCCTTTCGATTATACCATTTCAGAAGTGCGTGTTGCTCGTATCAATGGCGAGTATGTCGTGAATCCAACATTCCAACAGATGGCTGATGCCGATATGGATATCATGGTGGGTGCCACAAAAGACAACATCATGATGGTGGAAGGCGAGATGAAAGAGGTTTCTGAACAGGACTTGATTGGTGCTTTGAAGGCAGCACATGAGGCTATCAAGCCGATGTGTTTACTGCAAGAGGACCTCGAAAAAGAACTGGGTACTGACAAGAAGCGCGAATATAACGACGAGACCAATGATGAGGACCTTCGTCAGCAGATAAAAGACGAGCTCTATAAGCCTGCTTATGATGTCAATCATCAGGCTCTTGAGAAGCATGCACGTCAAGATGCTTTCGATAAGTTGTTGGCTGATTTCCTCGAGAAATATGATGCTGCACATACCGAACTCTCAGAAGAAGAGATTGCTGAAAAGCATGAAGAGGCTACCCGTTACTATAATGACGTGATGCGTGATGCTATGCGTCGTTGCATATTGGATGAAGGTCTGCGTCTTGATGGACGTGCAACTACGGAGATTCGCCCTATCTGGTGCGAGGTTTCTCCTCTTCCAATGCCTCACGGAAGTGCAATTTTCCAGCGTGGTGAGACGATGAGTCTCTCTACTTGTACATTGGGTACAAAACTTGATGAGAAGATGATTGATGGTGCTCTGGTAAAGGGTTACCAGCGTTTCCTCCTTCATTATAACTTCCCTCCATTCTCAACAGGTGAGGCTAAGGCACAGCGTGGCGTTGGTCGTCGTGAGATTGGACATGGTCATTTGGCATGGCGTGCCTTGAAAGACCAGATTCCTGCAGACTATCCTTACACTGTTCGTTTGGTAAGTCAGATATTGGAATCTAATGGTTCTTCCTCTATGGCAACTGTTTGCGCTGGTACTCTTGCCCTTATGGATGCAGGTGTTCCAATGAAGAAACCGGTTTCCGGTATTGCCATGGGCTTGATTAAGAACCCTGGAGAAGATAAGTTTGCCATCTTGAGTGATATCCTTGGCGATGAGGATCACTTAGGCGATATGGACTTCAAGACCACAGGTACGAAGGACGGACTGACCGCTACACAGATGGATATCAAGTGTGATGGTCTTTCATTCGAGATTCTTGAGCAGGCTCTCATGCAGGCTAAGGCTGGCCGTGAGCATATCATGGGCAAGATGATGGAGACTATTTCTGAGCCTCGCGCTGAGTTGAAACCACAGGTTCCACGTATTGAAGCCTTTGAGATTCCTAAGGAATTCATCGGTGCTGTCATCGGGCCGGGTGGAAAAATCATTCAGCAGATGCAGCAGGATACGGGTGCTACTATCACGATTGATGAGGCTGATGGAGTTGGCAAGATTCAGGTTTCAGCCCCAAATAAGGATAGCATCGATGCAGCCATTGCTAAAATCAAGGGTATCGTAGCAGTTCCAGAGGTCGGTGAGGTGTATGAAGGTACCGTAAAGAGCATCATGCCTTATGGTTGTTTTGTAGAAATTCTCCCTGGAAAAGAAGGTTTGCTCCATATCAGTGAAATCGATTGGAAGCGTCTGGAGACAGTGGAAGAAGCCGGAATCAAAGAAGGTGACAAGATATCAGTGAAGCTTCTTGAGATAGATCCTAAGACTGGAAAATACAAGTTGTCACATCGTGCTCTGCTTCCAAAGCCGGAAGGCTATGTAGAGCGTGAGCGTCGTCCTCGTCGTGAAGGTGGTGAGCGTCGTTATAACAATAATGACCGCCGCAACAATGACCGTCGGGATAATCGTCAACCACGTCGTTATGAGCATAATGATGAGCAAAATCGTCGTGATGAATATCATGATTCCATGGCAGATAAAGAGCCTAAGGACTTCAGCGATACACTCGATCACAATGATGATGTAGAGTAATCACACCTTATTATAATAAAATACCCCCCGCACTCAGTATCGAATGTGGGGGGTATTTGTTTTTAGATTCTATTTGGAAAACTCTAAAGCGAAAGATTGATTCTTCATTCCTTGTGGCAGGGTGACGGTCACTTGGTCTCCTTGTTTCTTTGTTTTCAGGTTTTTACCCGTACTTAAGAGTTTTACATTGCCTTTTGGCAGGTTGCCTGTCCATGAGATAGTGCTTGGCAAGGTGTCACCTTCTTTGAGCATATAAATGGCGTAAAGGTGTTTTCCATCTTTGTTGGCAGTAAACCAAACATTGCCATCATGGTATTCCTTGGCATTGGTGGTGTTATATATAGCCGTTCCATTGGTTTTCAACCATTTGCCGATAGCCTCAAGACGAGTTACTGCTTCAGGTTGGATAAGTCCTTCTGGAGTAGGACCAACGCCCAAAACAAGGTTTCCACCCTTAGCAACAATCTCGATTAAGATGTTTATCACCTTATCTGCACTCTTCCATGTAGGACGTGGAACCCATCCCCAATCGTTAGTGAGAGTGATGCAACTCTCCCAAGGATAATTCAGCTGTGTTTCCAGAATGGTACGTTCTGGTGTCTGATAGTTCTCGTATGGGCCATGGATAGTACGGTCCACCATAATCAAACCAGGTTGATTATGGCGCGCCATCGTGGCTATTTTCGGCATGTCAATATCCTGATTATTCTCTTTGCAGACCCATCCGCCATCCAACCAAAGGATATCTACGTTGCCATAACGTGAGAGAATTTCATCCATTTGATTATACACGAATGTCTTGAATGCATTCCATCTCCATGGCCATTTTTTGATATCATAATTCACATTACGGCCGTTTTTGGTTGGATACACATCCCACCAGTAATCTTGGCTATGCCAATCGGGTTTTGAGAAGTATTCGCCAATCATGAAATTCTTATCCCGAAAGGCCTGAAGCACATATTTCAGAACATCCCGTTTGGGGTTATCCTTGAAGGCATGATGGGCTATGGAATAGTCGGTATATTTAGAATCAAACATGCAGAAGCCATCGTGATGCTTGGTGGTGAATATCATGTATTTCATTCCTGCATCCTGCATCACCTGCGCCCATTGGTTAGGGTTGAACTTCGTGGGGTTGAATTTGTCAGCAAGACCCCAATACCAGTTCTTATATTGCTGATAAGTCATGGTGGTATCGCGCGTTACCCAGTCTTCATCGCATATTGCCCATGACTCTACCATGCCAGGAACAGAATAGACACCCCAATGCATCAGGACTCCGAATTTCAAGTCCTGCCAATGCTTGAGTTTGTTGACTACTTGCTGGTCAGTAGGCCATTCATAGGTCTTCGACCGCTGATAAACATCTCCTTGGCTATATGCCGTCAGGGCACAAAACGATAAAGCCAAACATACAATAATGGATTTCCTCATATTGCTAATGATTTATTTTTTGTGGTAAAGATACAAATAATTTTGGATATATGCGTCAAATTCCTTAATTTTGCAGAAAAATAAAACCTAACAAATGAAAAGATTATTATTTCTATTGCTCTCTTTTACTTTCTGCATGGGTATTTCCGCTCAGAGTGAACCTACTTATTCTAAGACCTTCCAGTATGATAAGCGCATCCATGATTTTGGTACTATCCAAGAGAAAAAAGGCCGTGTAAGCCATGTTTTCACCTTTACGAATAAGGGAAATAAGCCTGTTGCTATCACGGAAGTGAATGCTTGGTGTGGTTGTACGACAACTAATTTCACCAAATCGGCCATCATGCCGGGGAAGACAGGCAAGGTTACCGTAACCTATAATCCGTTTTCTCGTCCTGGAAAGTTCAGTAAAGAGGTGGTGGTCTTGCTGAATGACGGCAAAGAATACACCCGCATTTGGGTGAAAGGAAATGTGATTGGTTATCTGCACCCTGTCACTGAAGACCATCCTTATTATTTTGGAGACGGTCTATATCTTGGTTATGAGGTGCTGCCTTTTGCCAGTTTGGAGGTTGGAGAGTCGTATACTTTCGACCAGCGTATTGCAAATAATACTAATAAACCTATGACCGTGGTTTTCAAGCGAGTACCTGATAATCGGGTGTTGAAGATGCCTGACAAGATACAATTGAAACCTATGGAGCGCACAACGTTCAAGGTGACCTATCGGACACCTAAAGTTTATCATCACAATCGCTACATATTGGTCTATCCGATAGTGAATGGAAAGAAAGAAAGACCTATCCGCGTGACCTTTTTTGGTGTTAAAGGACAGAAAATGACTTTATAAATATTCAGAACTATGACATTCAGACACCTATTTATATATATGCTTCTTGCGCTTCCGATGAGTATGACAGCGCAAGAAAATGCCCCTGCTCCCATTGCTCCACTGCCTTCAAAAGACCAAGTGGAATGGCAAAAGATGGGAACTTATGCGTTTATTCATTTCGGTCCTAACACCTTTGGCAATCGAGAATGGGGATATGGTGACGCGCCATTGGAAAGTTTCAATCCGAAGAAACTCGATTGTGAGCAATGGGCAAAGACCCTGAAGGCTGCCGGTATGACGGGCATTATCCTTACCTGCAAGCATCATGACGGGTTCTGCTTGTGGCCTACTAAATATACGGACTATAGCATTCGCAACACGCCTTATAAGAACGGGAAGGGTGATATCGTAGGAGAACTCTCCAAAGCCTGCAAGAAATACGGGCTCAAATTCGGTGTTTATCTCTCTCCGTGGGACCGTCATCAGGCCTTTTATGGTACTCCTCTCTATGTGGAATACTTCTATGCGCAACTCAAAGAACTGCTCACGCAATATGGCAACATATTCGAGATATGGTTTGATGGGGCTAATGGCGGCGACGGATATTATGGCGGAGCCCGTGAAGCCCGAAAGATAGACAGGCGCACGTATTATAATTTCCCTCGTGCTTGGCAGATGGTGCATGAACTTCAACCGCAAGCTATCATCTTTTCAGATGGAGGTCCGGGTTGCCGATGGGTCGGTAATGAGAGTGGTTATGCGTTTGCCACCAACTGGTCTTTCCTTCGCAGCAAGGAGGTTTATCCTGGTTATGATAATTATTGGACTCTTCAGTCGGGCCATGAAGATGGAGATGCGTGGATACCTTCTGAATGTGATACCTCTATCAGGCCAGGATGGTTCTATCATGAGAGTGAAAATGGCAAGGTGAAGAGCGTCGAGCAGTTGGTCGATCTCTATTATCGCAGCGTTGGACATAATAGTAATTTAATCTTGAATATGCCTGTTGACAAGGATGGATTGATACACCCTATCGACTCTGCAAGGGTCATCGCTTTCCATCAGCAAATCGTTTCGGAGCTGAAAACCAATCTCCTTGCAAAAGGCGTGACGATAAAGGCTTCGAATGTACGTGGCAAAGCGTTCAGTGAAAAGCTATTAACAGACGGACAATTCGATACTTATTGGAGTGTAAAAGATGGTCTTTTGCAGTCCTCTTTGTTACTTTCTTTCAAGACCCCAACTAAACTTAACCGAATGATGTTGCAAGAGTATATCCCTTTAGGACAAAGAGTGAAGAAGTTCTTGGTGGAATATCGGCAGGGCAAAGAGTGGTTTCCTTTGAAATTGAATGAGGAAACCACCACCATCGGCTATAAGCGATTGCTACGCTTCAAAACCATTGAAACTCAGCACATTCGCATTTCTTTCCTCGATTCCCGTGGTCCTATATGCATCAGTGAGTTAGGAGCTTATTATGCTCCAAATGCCAAAGATGCCTTTGTGGAGGAAGTGAAGGATGTGAAAAGCCTGCCTTTCACCGCCTTTGCAAAAGACCCTGATGAGATGTACTTTGATTTAGGGAAGGGGCAACAGGTAAAGGCTTTCTATTATTTACCCCAGCAAAGTGCCAATCCGAAAGGCATGGTATCCAATTATGAGTTATATGCCGGCATGACAACGACGGATATGCATCTTGTGGCAAGCGGTGAGTTCTCTAATATTCGCAATCATCCTGTCATGCAGGAGGTTTACTTTACCCCAACCAATGCCCGTTATCTCAAGCTCAAGGCCACGCGAATGGTCAAAGAGGGCGAGTCCATCGGCTTTGACAAAATCGCAATACAATAAAACAAACACTATATACAGCTATGAGAAGGACAATGATTTTAGCCTTGTTGGCTATGCTTACGATGGGCAGTATGGCGCAAAAGAACCTGCCTTATAAGAACCCCAAGCTCCCTATAGAGCAACGGGTGAAAGACCTATTATCAAGGATGACGCTTGAGGAAAAGGTCGGACAGATGCGCTGCACCCTTGCTTGGAACTATTATGAAATACAAGGCAACAAGGTTGTCCCTTCTGAACTCTTTAAGAAAGACATCAAAGAGGGCAATATCGGCATGCTTTGGGCTACCTATCGAGCCGACCCTTGGACGCAGAAATCCCTTTCCAATGGGCTCAATCCTGAACTTGCCGCCAAGGCAGGGAATGCCCTTCAGAAGTATGTCATCGACAATACCCGTTTGGGTATACCGCTCTTTTTGGCAGAGGAAGCTCCTCATGGGCACATGGCCATCGGCACAACAGTCTTCCCGACAGGATTGGGAATGGCTGCCACATGGTCTCCCGAGACGGCTGAAGCTATGGGACGAGTGGTCAGTAAAGAGGTTCGCTTGCAAGGAGCGCACATCAGTTACGGCCCTGTGCTTGACCTTTCGCGCGACCCTCGATGGTCAAGAGTGGAGGAAAGCATGGGTGAAGACCCTGTCCTCACGGGCACTATAGCCGCTGCTTTGGTGAAAGGATTGGGCGGAGGCGACCTCTCCAAGCCTTATTCCACCCTTGTTACCTTGAAGCATTTCATTGCTTATGGTACCACGGAAGGTGGTCAGAACGGCAATCAGAGCATTGTCGGGCAGCGTGATTTGTTGCAGAATTTCCTCCCACCTTTTAAGAAAGTGATCGATGCGGGTGCTCTTTCGGTGATGACTTCGTATAATTCTCTCGATGGAATCCCTTCTACTGGCAGTGCGGAACTTTATACTGACATTCTTCGCAAGCAATGGAATTTCAAGGGATTTGTCGTTTCCGACCTCTATAGCATTGATGGCTTATGGGAAACTCATCATGTTGCGAAGACCCGACAAGAGGCTGGCGTGATGGCTTTGAAGGCCGGTGTGGATGAAGACCTTGGTGGAAAGGCGTTTGAAGGGCTTGTTGATGCCGTGAAGAAAGGCATGGTGAGTGAGCAGGAGATTGATGTTGCTTGCGGCAGAATCTTGCAAAAAAAGTTTGAGATGGGCCTTTTCGACCATCCTTACGTGGATGTGAAGGCAGCTAAAGAGGTGCGTTCTGAGGCTGATAAGGCCGTTGCGCTTGAGGCTGCACAGAAGTTGGTGACCCTTTTAAAGAATGACCATAACACCCTTCCTTTACGGAAAGACATGAAAGTGGCTGTTATCGGTCCGAATGCCGATAATGTCTATAATATGCTGGGCGACTATACGGCCCCTCAAGAGCCAGGAAATGTGAAGACGATATTGATGGGCATCCAGTCGAAACTTCCTAAAGAGAACGTTGAATACGTGAAGGGATGCGCCGTCAGAGATACCAATAATTGCAACATCAATGAAGCTGTGGAGGCTGCAAAACGGGCAGATGTGGTCGTCGTGGCCGTTGGAGGCTCAAGCGCTCGCGACTTCAAGACCAGTTATAAGGCAACAGGTGCTGCCGAAGCAGACATCAAATCCATCAGTGATATGGATAGTGGGGAGGGCTACGACCGTGCTTCTCTCTCGCTTTTGGGCCGCCAGCAAGAGCTTTTGGAGGCTCTGAAGAAGACAGGCAAGCCTCTTGTGGTGATCTATATAGAAGGAAGGCCCCTCGAAAAGAACTGGGCGGCAGCAAATGCGGATGCCCTTCTGACCGCTTATTATCCGGGACAAGAGGGCGGACAGGCCATTGCCGATGTGCTCTTTGGCGATGTCAATCCGGCAGGAAGGTTGCCTATCTCGGTGCCTGTAAGTGTTGGGCAGTTGCCCGATTATTACAACAAGCGCGTTCCGAAACCGCATAACTATGTGGAAATGAGCGCTCAGCCGCTTTATACTTTCGGTTATGGACTCAGTTATACGACGTTCAGCTATAGCAATCTTCAGATTCAAAAGCAGGGCAAAGATTCGTTTTGCGTGTCGTTTGATGTGACCAATACGGGCTCCAAAGATGGCGATGAGGTCGCTCAGTTGTATCTCCATGACGCTGTGGCATCAGTGGTTCAGCCGATGGAACAGCTCAAACACTTCGCGCGCGTCTATATAAAGAAAGGTGAAACGCGGCATATCGAGTTCGATGTCACCCCTGAAGACCTGCAAATGATTGGTCAGGATATGAAGCCGACCATAGAGCCAGGCGACTTTGAGGTGCTTGTGGGCAACTCATCCGACAATATTCTGCTGAAAGGAACATTGACCGTTGAATGACCGGAAATCATTGTTTGAAATTCAATCAATGACACCTTACAATCCTTTTAACCGTTAGAAGGCGAGTAAATCAGGCTGTTTTACTGAGTAAATCAGCCTGATTCATCGAGTAAAACAGCCTGATTTACTCAGCCCTTTACAGCAAAGGGTTGCGCAAGGGGTCATCTTTCAAAATAGGGAATATCGTTAATGGGATATTAAACCATGGTGAAATACCATGCGATGAGCAGTATCTGCACCTCTGTATTGAGGTTTTCCTTGAATTGTTTGCGGAAAGCCACGAGCGCTTTGGATATGTGTTTCTCCACCACTTTGACGGAGATTCCCAGTTGCTCAGATATCTCCCGGTTCTTTAAACCTTCGAAACGACTCATCTCGAAGATTTGTCTTGAGCGTGGCGAGAGCATATCCATCACCTTCTCTATCTGTCGGCGGAGCTCATTATAGATGAGCTCCTCGTCACTGTTATTCAGAAAGTCCTGATAATAAAGCTGTTCGTTGCCGCTTATATGAGCAAGGTAATCGATGTTATAGTTGTTGATAAGCGCCTGATGCTTCAGATAATTGAGGCATCCGTTGCGCACCATCGTGAAGAGAAGAGCGGATATGGAGATGTAAGTAAGCGATTCCCGACGCTCCCAAAGATGCACAAAGCAGTCTTGGATGATGTCGTAAGTATCATCGACATCAGCGATGAAATGGGACGCATAGTTACGCAAACGGGGGTAATAGGTTTTGAATATATACTCATACGCCTCCGCCTTTCCAACCTTGATGTCGTCCATCAGTTCTTGGGAATCTTTGTAATTTCGCATTTGCAAACAATTGGTCTCCAGGTTACAAAGGTAGATAATAATTGACACAAATGCAAGAAAAAATTAAAATTATTTCTTTTTTATGGGTGGGTATTTCAAAATCGGGTTGTTATAATTATAGATTTAGGTTCATAATATGGTAAAAGAAACAAAACAACTGGCTATTAGTTACTTCGAGGGGAAGATTTCCCGTGAAGAAGAGAAAACATTGTTCGATTTCCTTCAGCAGAGTGAAGACAACCGTGTTTTGTTTCACAGTTGGGAAACTGAGTGGTCGGAGCATCATGACGTTGATGCCGAAACAGAACAGGCTTGGGAATTCCTGGCCTCCAAAATGTTGGAGGAAGAGGAGAAGCCTGCAAGAACTATCACGCTGTGGCGGCGTATTGCAGCCGCTGCAGCTATAGTTTTACTGATTGCAAGTACTGCTTTCACCACTTGGTATGTTACCAGCAATGCGCCTGAAAATTATTATGCGCTCACTGCACCGCAAGGAAGCAAGAGCCAACTTACGTTGCCTGATGGTTCTAAAGTATGGCTGAATGCTGGGTCTACACTTCGTTATTCTACCCAATACAGTCAGAAAAACCGCAAAGTGGAACTGACGGGAGAAGGCTATTTTGAGGTTGCCAAGCACGATGGCGCTGAATTTACCGTCAAGACAAGCGGATATGAGGTAGTCGTAAAGGGCACTCATTTCAATGTTTCAGCCTATAATGACGACCGCTATATCACGACAAACCTGATGCAGGGAAGCGTGATGATTAACCGTGGAGAAGACCATCTGCTCATGAAACCGGGTGAGATGGTGAAATTGGATACAACTACAGGAGAGCTCATCAAGAGCACCTTCTCTAATAATGCAAATGCGTGGATTCAGAACATGATAGATTATGACGAGATTACTCTCGATGATTTTGCCAAGGTTCTGTCCCGTCAATATGCCGTGAATGTGAACATCCGCTCAGCAGCGCTCCGTCAGACCCAGTTCTCTATCTCATTGAGAAACAAGGAAACCATCGATGAAGTGCTCGATGCCCTCAAACGTGTGATGAAAATGAAAGTACATCGGGACGGCAAGGACATCTACATTTCAGAATAAGGCTTCGGCCATCCTGCAAGCAAAAACCGGTGATACCCATGAAATGGGCATACATCCTATCAATTCTACATCTAAGGAAAATCTTATAAATATAAACATAAATGTCTAACTTAAACAAACAACAAACACTATGAAAGAAAAGCAAAGTAAGTTGCTAAGAATCTTTCTTTTCGTAGCCTTGTTCTTTGGTTCACTTGGATTGAGTGCTCAAACGGTAACAAAATCGTTTAAGAATGAGAGCTTAAAGAGTGTCCTGAAGGAGGTGGAACGACAAACTAAGATGTCTGTTATCTACAAAGTGGACGAGGTAAATACGAATAAGAAGGTGACAGCCACTTTCCGTTCTACCCCTGTCCGCGAAGTGTTGAATCGTGTCTTGGGAAATGATCTCAACTATGAGATTGACAACAAGATGATTACCATTCACAAACGAGAAGCTCAACGCCCAACTACGCAAAGCTCCAATGGTTCAAAGAAAACCGTTAAAGGTCAGGTGCTCGATGAAAAAGGCGAGCCTGTGATTGGCGCGACAGTAAGGGTCAAAGGCACTAATGAAGCTGCTGTAACCGACTTGGATGGAAATTTTTCTATTGCTGCCAATGAAGGTAGCAAGATAGAAATCTCCTATATGGGTTACACACCGAAGGAAGTTTCTGCCAATCAAAACAATGTCACTGTGAATCTGGCACCGGATGAGAAGATGCTGAGCGAGGTTGTCGTGACCGCTCTGGGTATCAAGAAAGAGGCCAAGGCCCTGTCTTACAATGTGCAGCAGGTGAGCAGTGATGACATCAACAGAGTGAAAGATGCCAACTTCATGAACGCTCTTGCCGGCAAGGTAGCTGGTGTGGAAATCAATTCCAGTTCATCTGGTGTTGGTGGTGGCGTAAAAGTCGTGATGCGTGGTGTTAAATCACTGTCAGGAAACAACAACGCCCTCTATGTGATAGACGGTGTTCCAATGCCTTCACTCTCAGGCGGTACCCAGCCGGACGACATCTTTACAGGTATGGGTCAGTCAGGTGATGGCGCAGCTATGATTAACTCTGATGATATTGAAAGTATTTCCGTGCTGAGTGGTGCTGCTGCATCCGCTCTTTATGGTATGGATGCTGCCAATGGTGTCATCATGATTACCACAAAGAAGGGAAAGCAGGGAAAGCCCCACGTGAGCTATTCCAACAACACTACTTTCTACACTCCTTTCGTAACACCTGAGTTCCAGAACACCTATGGCCAGACCTCTTCCGGCTCTATGTACAGCTGGGGCAGCAAGCTGGCAACCCCATCTACTTATGACCCTCTTGATTTCTTCCAGACAGGCTATAACGAAGGCAACTCTGTTACTTTCTCCGTGGGTACTGACAAGAACCAGACCTTCGTGTCTGCAGCCTCCAATGATGCGGAAGGCATCGTGGAGAACAACGGCGTCCGCCGTTATAATTTCGCAATACGCAATTCTACTGACTTCCTTGGCGACAAGCTGCATCTCGACCTGAGCGCCATGTACATGAATGTGAAGGAGCAGAATATGATTTCCTCAGGCTATTATTTCAACCCGATTGTCTCAACCTATCTGTTTCCTCCAGGGGAGGATATCCGCAAGTACATGCCTTATGAGCAGTATGATCAGGAGCGCAACCTGAAGACACAGTATTGGCCGTTCGGCAATATGGGCCTCTCGATGCAGAACCCTTACTGGGTTGTAAATCGTGACATGTTCGAGAACCATAAGGACCGTTTCGTCCTCAGCGGCGGATTGACATGGAAGTTTGCCAAAGGCTTCAGCCTTGCAGGCCGTGCAAAAGTGGACAACACCACTTCCATCTATGAAAAGAAATACAGTGCCTCTACGGAGACTTTGTTTGCAAGCACCTATGGCGCTTACTTCAGGGCAAATGAGGATACGCGTCAGGTCTATGGCGATGCCATCCTGAACATGGACAAGTATTTCGGCGATTTCTCTGTGAATGCGAACCTTGGTGCAAGTATAAAGGATGAGAACTTCGTTTATAATAATGTAGGCGGGTATCTGAGCTCAGCAGCCAGTACGGCCAGTACGGATTTGGCTCATGGCTTTGCCTTGAGTAACCTTACAAAAAGCACTGCGACCATCGAACAGAATGACTACCATCATCAAGTACAGAGCGTTTTTGCTACAGCACAGGTAGGCTATAAGAGCATGGTGTATCTGGATGCAACTGCCCGTAATGACTGGGATTCTTACCTGGGCAATACGAAGTACAAAAACAAGGGATTCTTCTATCCATCAGTAGGTTTGAGTTTCATTCTTACGGATATGGTTCCAGGGCTGAAGAGCAAGGCATTCTCTTTCTTGAAGCTCCGCGGCAGCTATTCTGAGGTAGGTAACTCTCCACAGGCATTCGCTGCAGCTCTGACTTATCCTTATTCTAACGGCAGCATTGCTACTTCCACGCAATATCCTAACCGTGACTTGGAGCCTGAGCGCACAAAGTCTTGGGAAGTCGGCTTGGAGTCTCACTTCTGGGGAAACATGCTGAAACTGAACGTCAGCCTGTATAAGACAAGAACCACCAACCAATACTTCACTCCTCAGCTGTCAGCAACCTCCGGCTATACCTCAATCGGCATTAACGGCGGTTTGATTGAGAACAAGGGTATTGAGGCCAGCCTGACATTGAACCAGCCTCTGGGACCGGTTCAGTGGACTTCCATCTTCAACTATACGCTCAACCGCAACAAGATCAAGAAGCTGCTCCGTCCTACGACGATTGAGTCAGGCGAGACACTTTCTCTGGATGCTCTTGACGTGTTGAATCTCGGTCCTGTAAAGGTCCGCCTTACTGAGGGCGGTTCCATCGGCGACCTCTATGTTACCACATTGAAGACGGATGAGCACGGATATGTTATCGTTGACTATACATCCAAGCAAGTTGCAGGTGTTGATGACGGCAAATACGTGTATGCGGGAAACACGTCTCCTAAGTACAGCATGAGCTGGCGCAACAACTTCTCATGGAACGGATTCAATCTTGGCGTGCTGGTGACGGGCCGCTTTGGCGGTCGTGTTGTCAGCCTGACACAAGGCTGGATGGACTCCTACGGAGTGTCGAAGTCCACGGCAGATGCACGTGATGAAGGCGGCGCCCTTGTCAATGGGGTACGCATCCCTGCACAGGCCTTCTATTCCATTGTAGGCCCATCTGTAGGCTCCTGGTATGTATATAAAGCCACCAACGTACGTTTGGCAGAGCTTTCGTTCGGTTATGACGTTCCAATCCAGAAATTCGTTCCTTGGATAGAGGGCCTGAACGTGTCTTTCGTTGGCCGCAACCTGCTGATGTTCTATAATAAGGCACCTTTCGATCCTGAACTTACGGCAAGTACAGGCACTTATTATACAGGCATCGACAACTTCATGATGCCGAGCTTGCGTAATCTTGGTTTCTCGGTAAAAGTTGACTTCTAAAAAATGACATGCATTATGAAATCAAATAAATTAATGAAAATTTCAAGCGGGATTGCTGCTCTGGCCCTGTTGCTTGGCTTTACAGCCTGCACCAGTGAGTTCGATAAGTGGAACTCCAATCCTAATGAAGCTACAGAAGCTCAGCGTGAGGTGGACAACCAGTCTACGGGTTCTCCTTTTGCACAGATGGAGCATGGAGCTTTCTGTGTGGGAAAAGACCGCGGCGGTTCTTTCCAGATTATAGATATTCTTGCAGGTGGGCAGTTCGGTGGCTACTTTGCGAACCTGAAAGCAGGCTATGGTGTGGGCTCCACGCATTATTCCCATTATGTATTGCCTGACGGATGGGTTAACGAGCCTTTCAAGAACGCATACACGGAAGTGATGCAGCCCTGGTACACCATCAAGCAACAGTGTGACAAGGATGGAAACACTTCTGTCCTAGCTCTGGCAACTGTCGTGAAGGTCTTGGGCATGAGCCGTCTTACGGATATGTACGGTCCTATACCTTACACTAAATATGGCGGCACGATGAAGGTTGCTTACGACTCACAGGAAGAGGTTTATAAATCCTTCTTCACTGAGCTCGACAATGCCATTGATGTGCTGCAGAAATATTATAATGCTGACAACTCTGCGCAGCTGCTTGCCAATTATGATTATGTTTACAGCGGGAACGTGCAGCGCTGGCTGAAGTTTGCCAATACATTGCGCCTGCGTTTGGCTATGCGTATCTGCTATGCGGATGACGCGCTGGCTAAGGAAGAGGCAACAAAGTCTGTCAGCAGCGCAGCTGGATTTATGACAACCAAGGATGATGCAGCTAAGCACACGTTGAATAGTGCCAAGTTTACTTACAACAACCCTTATTGGGAAGTTACCACATCTTGGCAAGACCTGCACATGGGCGCTTCCATCGATAGCTATATGAATGGCTATGCCGATCCTCGTGTCTCCAGCTATTTCGTTGCTCGTGGCGGTGGCTGCTATGGTGTCCGTTTGGGCCTGACCAACATTAACCAATCCTCATATCTGGATGTCACTTCTCCTGCAAACATCGGCCAGAACGACCCTGTATATTGGATGAAGGCAGCTGAAGGCTGTTTTCTCCGTGCTGAAGCTAAGCTTCGCTGGGATTTGGGCTCTGAGACAGCCAAGTCTCTTTATGAACAAGGCATCGCTTTGTCTTTTGACGAGGCTGGTGTAGCCGGCGCAGCTTCTTATATGTCTAATTCGACAAGTGTTCCTGCTGATTTCGCCGATAAGAGCGGAAATGGCAGTGATACCAGCGCCCGTGGCACGGTTACCATTGCCTGGGATGACAATGACAGCTTTGAGACGAAACTCGAGAAGATCATCACCCAGAAGTGGCTTGCCATCTATCCTGATGGAGAAGAGGCTTGGAGTGAGTTCCGCCGTACGAATTATCCTAAGCTTTTCCCGACCATGAACGATCTCAGCGGGCTGGGCCTGCAGTCTCTGCAGATTCGCCGTCTTCGCTTCCCGACTTCAGAGTATGAGACCAATAATGTCAATGTCACTGCAGCCGCAGCCCTCTTGGGTGGCGCTGACAATGCCAAGACACAGCTTTGGTGGGACAAGAAAAGTCATTAATCTTAAAATTTAAAGACTGATATGAAAATATTAAAATATATATTGCCAGTATTGTTCATCAGTGCGATGGTCGCATCTTGTGACACTGATGATGAGGCAGTGGAAGTACAGAATCCCTATACGGTGAGTCCTCAGTACTATCAGAACCTTCGCGACTATAAGGCTACTGACCACAGCATTGCCTGGGGATGGTTCTCGGATTATACGACAAGCTACTCTATGGCTACCCGTTTTCTGGGATTGCCCGACAGTTTGGATATCTGCTCTCTTTGGGGCGGCATACCTACCAACGACTCTACGCTTGCTGACGGCCATTATGTGCCTGATGTTTATAAGGAAATGAAGTTTGTGCAACAGACAAAGGGCACGAAGATGGTTGTTCCTACGATTGTCCGTATTCGTACATTCCCTGAGTTTTATGACTCCGTGTGGGTGGCTAAGAGCAATCCTGACTCAGCCATGCAGTTGCTGGCCAATCATCTGCTGGCACAGATATTTGTAACGGGTGTTGACGGTATTGACCTTGACTATGAGCCTGAAGGTGACCCTTTGAGCGGCAGCAATATGGATTACTTCGTGAAGTACCTGGGCAAGTTTGTAGGCCCTGCTGCCAGTGACAGCAATAAGGTGGTTGCCAAACTCGGCAAGATTCGTTGGGTCAATAAAAAGACTGCAGCAGGGAAGGATTCCTTAGTAAAGGAAACATACTATGAGGATTATACCATCGTGGGTGATCCTACCAAACTGCTTTGCATAGATTATTATAGTGCTGCTCCAAGTGCAAATACACTGCCCTACACCAATTGGTATGTAAACCAGACTTATGGCGGCAGCCCTGGTGGCAAGCCATTCTCTTCTTGTCCGGCTTCATTGGTCGTATATACCGAGAATGTCGGTGATAACTGGAAAGCTGCTGAATGTGGTAAGTTGCTTACTTATGCCCGCTATAAACCGGCTACTGGCCGCAAGGGCGGATTTGGAGCCTTCTTCATGCACCGTGACTATATCAATGCGGGCTATGGATGTCTCAACTATGCGAACATGCGTCATGGCATTCAGATACAGAATCCGGCTATTCATTAATTCAATCTGATTGAAACGAAAAAAGATTATGAATAAGATAAAAATATTAGTTCTGGCCCTGATGGCCTTGGTCTTAGCTGCCTGTGAGGATGGCAACGGCGACTATCGTGATGTGGTATATATCACGGGAACAATGCAAAAAAATACTATCCGTAAGGGATTTGAAGGCAACGACAGCGTTGACCTCAGCCTCTCTTGCACTGCAAAGGTGACGGAAGCCGTTACCGGCTCTTTCACAGCTGCTCCTGAGCTGTTGGATGCTTATAATCAGACAAACAACTCCAGCTATATTGTTCCTCCTGCTGATGCCTATAGCATTGAGAATCCAAGCGTGACCATACAGCCTGGACAGCATGTCTCTACCAATGCCAAGTTGCTGATTGCCGACCCTACAAAGTTTGAGGAAGGCAAGAACTACTGTCTTCCCATTCGTGTGAAGAGTGACGGCAACCTTTTGGATGCAGGCTCTGTGGTTTACATTGTGTTCGTGCCTATCATCACAGTGGATGTAGCTGATATCAATGGCAAGGCGTTCCTTGTTCCTGGCTTCCGTAACAATGAGGCTTTGGGCCATTTGTCACAGTTGACAATGGAGTGCAAGGTTTATGTTACCAGTTTCCAGCATAGCAATCCTTACATCTCTACTTTGATGGGCTGCGAGGAGAACTTCCTGCTTCGTTTCGGTGATGTAAGCTGTGACCCTGACCAGTTGCAGTTGGCTGGCGGCAAAACGGGTGCGCCTTCTTGGGACAAGCCTGATAAGGGTACTGCTCATGCTACCACGTTCCCGACTCACTTCCCAACAGGTAAATGGTGTCATTTCGCTTGCGTATATGATGGTTCTCAGATTACCATGTATCTGAATGGCGAGCCTATGGGCGACCCGGTAAAGGCTACGGGTGACATCTCTCTTGTCTGGAGTTATGACTATGGCACAAGCTATGGAGACAACAATGGTCCTTTCGCTATTGGATACAGTGCAGGCGGTCGTTATCTGAATGGCCGTATCAGTGAATTTCGTGTATGGAATGTAGCTCGTACACCGTCTGAGCTTCTCAATAATATCTGTTATGTAGACCCTCATTCTCAAGGCTTGATTGCTTACTGGCGTTTCCAGGGTCCTTCAGATGTGTTGTCAGATGGTTCTATTAAAGACTGGACAGGTCATGGTTACAACGCTGTGGCAAAGAGCGGAACACCTTCCTGGATTCCTAATCATAAGTGTCCATACTAATTCAAAACTAACGATTTAAATTTTGAATAAGATGAAAATCAAGAATATATTGATGGTTTGTGGAGCACTGTTCTTCGGGACAGTGGCTCTCACGAGCTGTAGCGATAATGATGAAGGCTACGATATTGATGGTGATGCAAATAACCTTATTTACATTGACCAGACTTTATCGAAGACGACAACATGCACTGTCTATCATACACCTGTCGGTGAGTTTGGTGAAGTGCTGGCTGATATCAATGCTAAAATACAGTACTCAACACAAGACAGCGTTACTGTATCGGCTGTGGTAGATACAACTCTCGTCAGTACCTATAATTCTGAGAATAACACGACTTATGCTTCTCTTCCAGCATCTGCTTTAAGTGCTGTTCAAGTGAAAGCCAGTGGAATCTCTGCGGGTGCTTATTCTACGAATGCTCCTGTTGAAGTAAGTCTTCCTAATGAATATTGTGCATCACTTACTGCACCTTATTATGTTGTTCCTGTCCGATTGATAATGGGCAATTTGGGAGGTTCAGCTTCTGGACGTAACATTGCAAGCAGCAAGACAATGGCTATACATTATATTATTATTCAGACAACCAGTGACCTTGCTTATTTCGATGGAACTACAACGCAGAATTGTTCTATCGTCAGAACACCTGTGGGAGTCTTTGGAGGAATCTCTGGTAATTTCAATGTGAGCTTGCATCATGCAATTGAAGGAGATATGAAAGTTACCGCAGTTGCTGATAATAGCCTTATTGATAAGTATAATTCAGAAAAGGGAACGAGTTATATTGCCCTTCCTGCAAGTGTTACGAGTGCCATGACGATTACTCCTGGAACAATCACATCGGGCAAAACAGCTGCCGACCCAACTATTTCTGTGAGTGTTCCTAATGATGTGGCTAAAGCTCTCACAGAGCCTGGTTATATTTTGCCATTACGCTTACAGGTTACTTATTCTAATGGTACTACTCAAACGGTGGAAAACAGTGTGGCTTATTTGGTTGTAACAACTCGTGAAAGTCTTATCAATGACGATGCTGAGGGATTGCTGGGTACAGCATGCTCAGATGAAGTAGGTAAGACATGGAAGTGTATTGGAACAGATGCCTTTAATGCTTCCGGCTTCTCTGGCTTGTTCACAGGTTCTTCATGGAGTCGTAAATGGGCTCTTACCACCGACAATAGCACTGGTTATTTCATTGTTGATTTGGGCGCAGTGCACAAGATTTCCGCATTTAATATTAGTAGCTATGTGCTGAAAAACTTTACAGTTTCTGTAAGTACCGATGGTTCTACTTATACAGAGTTGGGAAATACCGATGGACATAGCACTATCTATGATGATAATTGGAATGCTTGGTATGTGCTTTATGCAGGTGTTCCTGGCAGATATGTAAAGGTGAATCTGAACTTCGACACTTCAAGTTGGGCTTGGTCTTATTCTTATTACAAGACCATCAGAGCCTTTAAACTGGCATTTAACGATTAACAAATCTCATAAGGAGTGCTCACTTTCTAATGGGCGGGCACTCCTTCCAAATATAAAAATCGACCATTATTTGATATTTTGAGGAATGAGGATGAAAAGAATTTTGTTGCTTCTCTTGGCAGTATTTTGCCTGACTTCCGCTAGCGCACAAGGTGGCGAGCCTGCCTATTTGCAGACTTTCAAGCCTGTGGAGCGTGTGCACGATTTCGGTAAAATCCTTGAGAAGAAAGGCAAGGTGGCCAATGTGTTCAAATTCAAGAACATGGGCAAGGCGCCTGTGGCCATAACGGAAGTGAACACATGGTGCGGTTGCATGGTGGCAAACTATACCAAAAAGGCTGTGCGCCCAGGTGAAACTGCCATGGTAACAGTGACTTTCGACCCTGACCATAAGTCGGGAAACTTTGTCAAGCAAGTGGTGCTTCTGCTCAATGACGGCAAGAGTTACGCCCGCGTATGGATAAAGGCCAACGTGGTACCTTATCAGCATCCCGTCACAGAGGACCATCCTTTTTATTATGGGCAGGGCCTCTATATGAATCAGCAGTTGTTGCCATTCCCCGATTTGAAAGTCGGGCAGACCTATTCCTATGACCTCAAACTGGCCAATAATACAAATAAGACGATGAAAATAGTCTTCAAGCGTAGCCCTAACAACACGGTGCTCAAGATGCCTGCAGAGGTGACTCTCAAGCCTAATGAGCGCACAAGCATCAAGGTGAGCTATGCTTATTTCCGCAAACACAAGGTAAGCAGCTATGTGAATATCATTCCTGTGGTAAACGGACAGAAGGCTAAAGCATTGAAAATAACATGGAACGTCGGAGATAAATTTCGTCTCCTTCAATAATAACTATGGACAAAAGCGTTTGTTAACATAATGGTCTTACATTAGTTTGGCAAAGAGGCATGCTCGTTGAGAGTGTGCCTCTTTCTAGTTTTCCTATGGGATAGATTTGTAGAAGATGGCTTTTTACCCGGTAAACAATAGTCTTTTGGGCGGTAAGTAACGGTCTTTTACATGGTAAAAAGCCATCTTTTACTTTTCGAAGGTTGACTATCGGCAGAATGAGCCGACAAAGACTGATTTTCAGAGAAGTAGGGAGAGGCTTTTGAAATATTAAATATGGCATTGCCTGAAAATAAAGGCTAAGAGGAAAGTGAATACCATCGAATCAATATGTTAAAAAAGCATCGAAGGTGAAAAAACTTTTTGGAAAGTTGTGTAGTTTAAATATTTTTATTAATTTTGCAATTGTTTTAGCATGAAATGAACTTCAAGAGGTATAGAAAAAGCAGCGCAGAACCTAACTATTATTAATACTTTAAGCCTAAACGCGCAACGCTTTCTTAGTCCTAAATAGCGATATTATTGTCTAACTTAAATAAAATGTACAACATTATGATCAAAAAGCAAACCAGTTTGCTACGGCTATGCTTTTCTGTGGTTTTGTTATTGAGTACAATGACAGCCTTTGCGGGTAATATAAGTCTCGCAACGCCTGAGTATGGTACACAACAAGCCAGCGATAAGCAAGTCAGTGGGCGAGTACTTGATGAAAACGGAGACCCTGTTATTGGCGCTACCGTTACAGTAAAAGGTACTCAGACAGCTACCGTTACAGATGTGGATGGTAACTTCTCTTTCAAGGTTCCGTCAGGAAGTACACTCGTGATTTCTTACTTAGGATATTCTCCTAAAGAAGTTGCAGCCAACGGGACAAACCTCACCATTAAGATGTCGCAGGACTCTCAGACGCTGAATGAAGTCGTCGTCACTGCCCTCGGTATCAAGAAAGAGGCTAAATCATTGTCTTACAATGTGCAGCAGCTGAACAACGACGCTGTGACAAAGGTGCAGGATGCCAACTTCGTGAACTCTCTGAATGGTAAGGTTGCCGGTGTGCAATTCAGTCAGAGTGCTGCTGGTGTTGGTGCTCAGACACGTGTCGTGATGCGTGGTGTGAAATCAATCAACGGCAACAGTAATGTGCTCTATGTGATTGACGGTGTTCCAATGCCGAACATCCAGTCTTCACAGCCGGCTGATATGTACTCAGGTTCAGGTTCTACAGGTGATGCAGCAGCAAATATCAATCCTAATGATATTGAGTCTATCTCAGTGCTGAGCGGTCCTTCCGCAGCAGCTCTTTATGGTTCTGATGCAGCCAATGGTGTTATCCTGATTACAACCAAGAAAGGCCAGCAGGGCCGTTTGGATGTTACTTATAGCGGCAGCTTCCAGTTCTCCCGTCCTTTCGTAACTCATAAGTTCCAAAATACTTATGGCACTTCTTCTGCAGGCTCATTTGACAGCTGGGGCAGCAAGCTTACCACTCCAAGCTCTTATGACCCTAATGATTTCTTCCAGACAGGAACAAACTTCGCAAACAATGTGAGCGTATCTACAGGTAACGATAAGAATCAGACTTATCTCTCTTTGGGTTCTACCAATGCTACGGGCTTGATTCACAATAATAACTATGACCGTTACAACGTATCAGTCCGCAATACCTCAAAGTTTTTGGATGATAAGTTGACACTTGATTTGAACTATACGTTGTCTTCAATCAAGGAACAGAACATGATTTCTCAAGGTCAGTATCACAATCCTCTGTACACACTCTATTTGTTCCCAGCAGGTGGAGACTGGCAGGGCATCCAATATTATAGCCGTCAGAACTTAAGCCGTAATCTTGAGACTCAGTATTGGCCATGGTTGGATCAGAATGAATTGATGGAGAACCCTTACTGGATAGCAGAAAAGGAACGCTTCATCAACCATAAGACCCGTAACATGCTGAACGCCTCACTGAAGTGGGATATCACCAGTTGGATTTCTCTTACCGGTCGTGTGAAATATGACAACAGCGATGACCGTTATGAGCAGAAGTTTGCAGCAGGCACTAAGACCTTGTTTGCATCTGACACGGGTTACTATTCTCTTCGTAATCTGAATGCAAGACAGCTCTATGCTGAAGCCTTTGCAACTATCAACAAGTATTTTGATCAAGAACGTTGGAGCCTCACAGCTGTATTAGGTGCTAACTATGACCAGCGTAACACCAAGTCTGAATTTGTAGGTGGCAACCTGAGCAAGGTTCCTAACAGTTTCACCTTAAATAATATAGACCCTTCAGATCCTAAGTTTAAGATGAATCAGGAATATAGCGAGCGCAGAGAGAAAGAAGCTGTCTATGCAAGTGCACAGCTTGGCTACAGAAGTATGGCCTACATCGATCTTACTGCACGTAATGACTGGTCTTCAGCCCTTTATCCAGCAGATGATTCTTACTTCTATTGGTCAGCAGGTATCTCCGGAATCTGGACGGATATCTTCCCACAGATAAAGAGCAATAACTGGCTCAATTACTTCAAGACCCGTATCTCTTATTCAGAAGTTGGTAACGACCCTTCTCAGACTTACCTTACTATCCCTACTTACACTATCAATGGTGCAACTGGTCCTTCTCTTTCTACATCTAAGAAGAACCCTAACCTGGATCCTGAGTTGACAAAGTCTTGGGAAGCTGGTTTTGACTTCGTGTTGTTCCGTAATCGTTTGAAAGTCAACGCTACGTTGTATCGTTCAAGCACTTACAATCAGTTCTTCAACATTCAACTTGATCCATCATCTGGCTATACCAACTGGTGGGTGAATGGCGGTCGTGTAGATAATAAGGGTGTTGAGCTCTCTGCACATTATAACCAGCCTCTTGGCCCTGTTCAGTGGGAGTCTTATTTAACATGGACACTCAACCGCAACAAGGTAAAGGAAGTGATAAACAAAGTTACTGATCCTGAGACCAATGAAGTCTATACGCTCGATGAGATGAACCTTGGTGGTTTCAATGGTACCCGCAACAAGATTGTGAAGGGTGGAAACCTTACCGATATCTATGTCCGCACATTGTCTACGGGTGAGCACGGTGAGATTTATGTAGATCCACAGGACCACTCTGTAAGAGTAAATGCCAACGATTACGTATTGGCAGGTCATGCTACACCTAATTATACTCTCTCTTGGGGTAACAACTTCTCTTGGAAGGGATTCAACTTCGGCTTCCTGTTCAACTATAGAAATGGTGGTGTCGTAGTATCTCTTACCGAGTCACTGATGGACGCTTATGGAACATCTGTTGCCACAGCACAAGCTCGTGATAATGGTGGCGTAGTTATAAATGGTGTTAACGGTATCACTCCACAGGGTTACTATCAGACCATCTCAAGTACTACAACGACGATTGCTTCTCAGTATGTTTACAGTGCAACTAACTTGCGCCTCTCTGAGTTGACTTTCGGTTATGATGTGCCAATCACAAAGGTTGTTCCATGTATTAAGGGAATGAGTCTTTCATTCGTTGCCCACAACCTTTGGATGCTCTATTGCAGAGCTCCATTCGATCCTGAGCTCACTGCAAATACAGGTACCTATAACCAGGGTATTGACTACTTCATGCAGCCAAGCTCTCGCTCAATGGGTTTCTCGGTTAAGGTTAAATTCTAAAAATGAAAGGATAAAATGATTATGAAATCTATTATTAAATATACATTTATCGTTGCTTCGGTATTCGCTTTCGCTGCATGTACAGATAATTTCGAGAAAGACAACACCAATCCTTATGAGGCAACCGATGATATGTTGCAGACAGACAACCTTACTGTGGGTTCGTTCTTCTCTCAGATGGAACTTCGTATGGTTCCTTTCACAGCTGGTGGTCAGCAGGATGACTCTTATGGTTCTACTGGTTCATACCAACACTTCGAGGGCCTCTGCTCAGATTGGTATTCTGGCTATGTAGCTCCTACTGGAACATGGGCTAATGGTAACCACAACGGTAACTATTACTTTACAGGTACTTGGGGTAATTCTATGTATAGCCAGAACTATACGCAGATTATGCCTGCATGGTCAAAGGTTAAGACTAATGCAGAGAAAAACAACACTCCTCAAGTGACTGCCCTTGCAACAGTAGTGAAAGTGTATGCCATGCATCGTGTTACTGACCAGTATGGTCCTATCCCCTATGTAAACTATGTAGCAGGAAGTATCAACAATTCCTTTAACAGTCAAGAAGATGTGTATAAAAAGTTCTTCAATGAATTGGATAGTGCCATTGATGTGTTGACTCCGTTTGCATCGTCAGGTACCAAGATTCTTGAAAAATTTGATTACATCTATCAAGGTAATTCTAAAAAGTGGGCTAAGTTTGCAAATACTCTCCGTCTGCGTTTAGCTCTACGTGTTGTTTATGCTGACCCATCTCTTGCTCAGCAGGAAGCTGAAAAGTCTTTTTCCAGTACTGTTGGCTTCTTGGAAGATGCAAATGACCGCGCGACTATTTCAGGGGTTACAATCATGAATCCGTTGTGGGAACAGGCCTATAGTTGGAATGAGGAACGCATGAGTTCTTCTATGGATGCTTACATGAACGGATACAATGATCCTCGTCTCTCTAAGTATTTTGTAGCTGCTAAAGGTGATAGCAAATATCATGGCATTCGTCTAGGAATCAATATGGCAAGTGGAAATGCTGATTATATAGGTGATAAGATCTCTAATTTCAATATTTCTTCTACCTCTACGATTCCTTATATGAGTGCTGCTGAGAGTTATTTCCTTCGTGCAGAGGCTGCATTACGTGGCTGGAATGCAGGCGGAACGGCTAAGGACTTCTATGAGAAGGGTATTAAAGTTTCTATGGCTGAATGGGGTGTTACCTCTGGTGTGGAAGCTTATATTGCTAGCACCGCTCAGCCTGTGGCTTTCGTCGATAACACTGGCAAAGGCGGTGATGCCGCACAGCCAAGCACTATCACGGTAGCTTATGATGAAAAAGCAAGTTTTGAACAGAATTTGGAGCGTATTATTACTCAGAAATGGATCGCTAACTTCCGTATTTCTCCAGAGGGATGGGCAGAGTTCCGCCGTACTGGTTATCCAAAGTTGTTCCCAACGACTCGTAACAGCAACGCTGGAACTATTAACACTAATCTGCAGATTCGCCGTATGCCTTATCCTTCAACACTTTATGACAATAACAGTGCAGCCGTTCAGGAAGCTGTTAAATTGTTAGGTGGTGGTGACAATGGTGGCACAAAGCTTTGGTGGGACAAGAATCCTAATCACTAATTGTTGAACAATCATAAACAGAATATATTATTATGAAAATTAAAATATTTTTCAGCGTGTTCGTTTTGACGGTCATGGCTCTTTCTCTCTCCAGTTGTAATAATGACATTGAGAAGGTCGAGATCCAGGATTTGTACAAGTACGATTCACAATATTATGAAAATCTTCGTTCGTTTAAGAAGTCTCATCATGAGATTTCCTATGCATACTATGCTTCCTGGTCTAATACACAGAACCCGACCTCTTGGGGTGAGCGTTTCCTGGGTTTACCAGACAGTTTGGATATCGTAAATCTTTGGACTGACATTCCTACAAAGGAGAGTTATCCAACAGCCTATGAAGATATGGTTTATTGCCAAACGGTTAAGGGTACCCGTTTTGTGATGCATGGTGATGCTTCTAACTATCATCATACTTTCTGGGATCGTGTCTGGAATGAACAGACCCAGCAGTTTGATTATGTTTACGAGACTACCAAGAATGCGACAACCGGTGAAGATGAATTTGTCCTTGATGAAAAGGGCGAGAAGAAGCACAAGATGATGAAGACTATCGGTGGTAACGAAGAGTCTCTCCGCTCTTATGCTCGTTGGGCTGTCGATACATTGGTACAGTGCGGTCTTGATGGCGTGGACTTCGACTTTGAAGGTTGGGGCGACGGAGATATGGGTATTGTTGGCGATGAGTGTAACAAGTACCTTGGACCTCAAGGAAAGTGGGCTGATAAGTTATTTATTGTAGACTTCTTCGGTGGCTCACCTTCTACTTGCGATAATTATTGTGACTATTTCATCCGTCAGGCTTATTCTTGGCAGATTGGATTCCAAACGGGTTCGAGTGGCCGTCCAGTAGACAGAACCGTGCTCTGTGAGAGTACTGGTGCTGAATCTAAAGATGGCGGTGTGAACGGCGCTATGGTCCGTGAGTATGCGGCCTTTGAACCAGCAAGTGGTCATAAGGGAGGCTTTGGTGCCTACTACTTGGACTACAACTACAAATCCCAGTCTGGCATCCCTTACAAGGAGTTCCGTGAAGCAATTCAGATTCAGAACCCTGCTTTAAACAAGTAACAATAAAAAAATTACAATTATGAAATTTAAATTCAATATCATTTCGGTAGCTCTTCTGATGCTGACAGGCGGTATGACGTTTACTTCATGTAATTCAGATGGCGATAAATTTGATTATGATAAAGCGGGGCTCTTCGTGTCTGGTACAGAGAACAACCCGATTGTCAAGTTTGTTGTCGAAGATACACCTGCAAGCTATTCTCTGACAGTGCAGTCTACCAAGAAAGTGGATCATGATGTTACATTGACATTAGCCGTTGATTCTTCTAAGGTCAAGGAATATAATGATGCAAATACAACCAGTTATTATGCCATCCCTGAGGGTGCCGTAGAACTGGATAACCCCCAGGTAACCATTTCTGCAGGTTCAGCTATCTCCACAGCTGCAACTGTTCGTGTGGTCAGCACAGACCAATTTGTAGAAGGCCGTACTTATGTCATTCCTGTAACAGTGACGGCTGTGAAAGGAACGGATGAGCCTCTTATTGAGACTTCTAAGACTATCTTCCTTCGTATCTCTCGCGTTTTGAATTTCTATTCTATTCAGGCAAATTCTGGAGCATCAAGTAACTTTATCTTTGACAATCCGATTCCTTTGTCTACCTTTACTTATGAGGTGAAGATTTATCCACAAGGTTTGAATCGTCGTAATTATCCTCAGCGTTTCATGGCTCTTGAGCAGAATGATGAGTCTAAGTCATTGTTGCTCCGATTCAATGAGGCTAACTCTGATAATAAACTTCAGGTAATCCTTGCCGGAAATAAGTTTATTTCTAACACTCAGTTTGAAAATGGACATTGGTATTTGCTTTCATTTGTTTATGATGGCAGTACGGTTTCCCTTTATGTAAACGGCGTGCTCGATACTTCTATTGGTGCTAAGGTGGATGGAATCAACTTCCAGCGTTATGAGATGGGTATGTCATGGGCAGGCTATACATCTCAGCAGTTCTTCTCACATCGTTTCTGTGAAATTCGCGTTTGGGATCGTGCTCTTTCAACTAGTGAAATAGCAGGTGGAATCTGTGGCGTAGACGCTCATAGTGATGGCCTTAAGGCTTATTGGAAGTTTAACGAGGGAACTGGTCATATCTTCAAAGATGCTACGGGTAATGGCTTCGATATGGATTGGAGTAAGTCACAACGTTGTCTTACTGAGTCTGGTAGCTTGCAGCCAACACCAGGTGCAGCCAACTCTATTAAATGGGTGAAAGATGATATCAATAAATGTGCACAATAATAATATGGAGGATTGAACAATGAAAAAGAACTTTTTGAAATATTTTATTTTGTGTTTGACCGCTGTAACGGCATTGGTATTCTCTTCATGTAGCAGTGATGAAGCCTATGACTTTGTCGGTAATCCAAATAATCTGGCTTATTTGAGCATCAATGCAAAAAACACGCTTAGCTCTGCTGTAGTACATACTCCTGTGGGTGAATTTGGCGGTCTTGATTTCAAGATACCTGCTTTCATCCAGCGTGCTGTCACAAAGGCTACTACCGTTTCTCTCGTTGCGGATAACTCCTTGATTGACGCATTCAATCAGAAGAATAGTACGGATTATGTGGCTCTTCCTGATGGATTTCTGAATCTTTCAGAAGCTGTGGCTCATATTAAGGCGGATACAGTGGCTACTTACGATTCTTTGAGAATCACTTTCAAAGATGGTGCTGACCTTTCCCAACTTACTGCTAAAGGCTATGTTGCTCCTCTACGTTTGAAAGTTGAGGGCGACGGTACTGCATCTGAAGACCGTGGTGTTGTCTATGTGGTAATTACTACAAGCACTTCTTTGATTAATGATTCACCAACAGGTCTTCTTGGCACTAAAGCTGATGACTCAAATTGGAAGTGTCTCTCTGCCGATGGCTTGGATGCCAATGCTTTCGCCACTGAGAATTGGTCATTCACTAAGAAGCAAGCCACGGCTTCCTTCGTGGTTGATTTGGGCGCTACTCATAAAGTTTCAGGTTATCTTGTTGGCTCTGACCTGATTAATAATGGTGAAATTGCGGTCAGTGAAGACAACAGCACTTGGACAACTCTTGGCTCTTTGCGTGGGCATAAGGGCGTTGACCAGTCAGAAGGTTGGTATACTTATACTTGGTATGTTCTTTATGGTGCTGTACCTGCTCGTTATGTAAAGGTAACCATGAATCTGAATACTGGCTATTGGGGCTGGAATTACATACAATGGGGCTATTGTGTCATTGATAAGTTTGGCTTGACCTATAATGACTAATCAGTAGATTCTTTATAATTAAATAGATGAGGGTGTATCTTTCTTGATACACCCTCATTTTTTTTGTTAGCTTGTTGCTGATCCATGACAATACAAAAGCCCATTCACTTATGGCTTTCAGCCACGATGATAACGGCTAATGAGGGGCACGATAATGGTTAATGGAGGTTACAAATGCCATTTGTAACCACATTACACACGGCTTGTAATGAGGTTACAAGTAGCTTGTAACGTGATTACACACTACTTGTAATCAGGTCATAAGCCGTTTTTGTTGCCTTTATCAGCCGTTTTCATGCTTTCCGTCAGTCGTTTTTGAGGTTGTCATTGGTTGTTTTCGGATGTATGAAAAACCGTTATTGGGCATAGCTTTTGAGGCAGAGAGCCATGAATGGTGAAGTGATATTCAAAGTCTGAAAATGATAATTGCGAAGGAAAAAAAGAAAGATATTTGCACTTTTAGAGGAAAAGTATTATCTTTGTGGCAAATATCTATTAGAACATGAAAAAGATTATATTGTTTTTAGTATCGTTGTTGGCTTGCGTGAATGGATTTGCGCAGTATCAGCCTAGTAAGGAAGTGTTGGAATCCCGCAAGGAATTTCAGGATAACAAGTTCGGCATTTTCATCCATTGGGGCATCTATTCGATGCTTGGAGATGGAGAATGGGTGCAGCAAGTCAAGAACTTAAACTATAAGGAATACGCTCATTTAGCCGATGGTTTCTATCCTTCCAAGTTCAATGCAGATGAGTGGGTGAAGGCATTTAAGGATGCTGGAGCAAAGTATATCACCATTACGAGCCGCCATCATGATGGTTTCTCGATGTTCAAAACGGCCACTTCTGATTATAATATTGTGGACGGTACGCCTTTCCACCGCGATGTTTTGAAGGAATTGGCTGCCGCTTGCAAGAAATATGGCATCAAGCTCAACGTCTATTATTCACATCTTGATTGGCATCGTTCGGATTATCCTTTGGGGTCAACGGGCCTTAATCTTGGGCGTCCTACTGACCAACAGGACTTCAATAGCTATTTTAATTTCATGAGTCAGCAGCTTACCGAGCTCCTTACCAATTATGGACCTGTTGGTGCAATATGGTTTGATGGCTGGTGGGACCATAAAGCAGATAAGGATTTCAATTGGCGTTTGGATGAGCAATATGCCTTAATTCATAAGCTCCAGCCTGCTTGTATGATAGGCAACAATCATCATCTCGCTCCTAAACCGGGTGAGGATATTCAGATGTTTGAGCAAGACCTCCCTGGCCAGAATAGTGCCGGTTTCTCCGGTAAGAGTGTTATCGGGCAGTTGCCATTAGAGACTTGCCTGACGATGAACAAGAGTTGGGGCTATAACATCACCGATAAGAACTATAAGAGTGTCGATTATCTTATTCAGAAACTGGTGTCGGCAGCGGGTCGCAATGCCAACTTGTTGCTGAATATAGGTCCTCGTCCGGATGGCCAACTGCCAGCAGAAGCCATGGAACGCCTTAAAGGTATGGGTGAATGGATGAGCAAGAATGGAGCGACAATTTATGGGACTCGTGGCGGCATCGTGGCTCCTCACGACTGGGGAGTGAGCACACAGAAGGGCAATACCTTATATATACATATCCTTGAGTGGAAAGATAAGGGGCTGTTCCTCCCTATCACTGACCAAAAAGTGATAGCTGCCAAGATGTTTGCAGATAACAGCAAGGTGGGCATTGTCAAGACTAAGGGCGGCGTTTTGCTGGAATTGCCTTATGCGCCAAAGGGCGTTGACACCATTGTTGAACTCACTTTGAAGTAATCGCAGATGAAATCCTATTTTTCGATAATCGTCTTTGTGGCCTTTGTTCTCATTGCCGGCCTCTCCAGTGTGCATAGTTATCAATGTACGGAGAGCGCAATCGTCAGCGATATGAATCAGGCGCTTGCCCAGACATTATCGCGGAAGACGGAAGGCTGGATAACACCCGATACGATACAGGACTATCGGGAGCATCTCAGAATAACAGCCTTGCGCAATCATTCTTTCCTCTATTATGCCATGGACAACCATCAAGGCATCCTGTGCAGCAAGAAGATGCAGTGGCGTTCAAAGGCAAAGTCGGTGGCTTTCCAAAGTTATGCCAACTGTTCAATGGCAACGATATGGGGCTTATCAGACCAGCGCATGCCCATCGGAATTTTACTTCTTGCCCTTTTATGGGGGTTGTTCTCGTTGCTTTATTTTAAGAAAAATCACGATGAAATGGGCGATTTTGGAGGATTAGTGTATTCTGAAAGCGAGCAATGTTTCTATAATAGCCATCATGAAAACATCGTTTTCACCCCGATGCAAATGCAGTTGATGCAGCTGTTTTATGCCAAAGCCAACCACCAACTTACCAAACAGGAGATTTGCGAAGCCTTGTGGCCGAAGAAACCAGATGCCAGTGCTACCCTTTACACCCTCATCAAGCGCCTCAAACCCGTGATAGGAGCGCAGGCAAACTTGAAGATTGAGACGGATAGAGGCCATAATTATCGGTTGACAACCAAGCGATAAGCAATGCGGAAAACGACGTAAAGCCTGATAAAAAGTAATTGTCAGACAAATGTCAGACAGTTTTTTTGTCCTTTAGAGATGGTCGTTTTATCTTTGCCGAAAACTTTAAGCAAAGATGAAACGACATTTTATTTTCATGATGATGACCATGGTTGCGCTCAATGCAACAGGTCAAGAGGACAAATCGGTGCAACTGAAAGATGTGACGGTAGAGGCTGCCCGCATCGTAAACAAAGCCGATGGGCAACTCATCATGCCGTCAGAAGCGCAGAAAAAAGCCTCTGTGAATGGTTATGGACTGCTTGCCAAGTTGGCTCTTCCCACTATTCGGGTGAATGAAATGATGCATTCCATTACCGCTTTAGGCAATCAGGGAGAGGTACAGATTCGCCTTAATGGGGCTTTGGCGACCTCGAAAGATCTCCTCGCTCTTGACCCCAAAACTGTAAAAAACATCGATTTCATCGATAATCCTGGGGTGAGATACGGCACTGAAATAGCCTATGTCATCAATATCCACACTCGAAAGGGAAACGAGGGATATGTGGTTGGCGTCAATTTAGTCAATGCCTTGACCACCAAACATAGCGATGAAACCGCCTATTTTAAGCTAAATCATAAGAATTCAGAGTTCGGTTTTACCTATGATTTTAACTTCCAAGACTTCCGAGGAGACCGCTTTGACACCACGACCCGTTATCTTCTCAACGATAATACCTATTATAATATAGAGCGGAAAGACGTTGGCAGGCGCAGCAGAAGCTTTGAAAATCAGTTTGAATTCAAGTATATTCTGGCCGATTCAGCCACCTATGTCTTCCAAGCCTCTCTTTCCAATGACCTCAATCATCATCCGGGAGACTTCGTAAACCAAAAAATGATCGATGAAATGGGCGATTTTTCGACTTCCCAACTCTCTCATGGCAAGACTCAATCGCCCATTCTCGATCTTTATTTCTTTCATCAATTAGGGGCCCATCAGTCACTTACAGCCAATGTGGTGGGTACTCATATCGGCACAGATGAGTATAATTATAATGATGAAGGAACGCCTTATGCTTATTCTGTAGATGGCAAAACGTGGTCGTTGCTGACGGAAACTATCTATGAAAACAGGCTCAAACCCTTCACACTTTCTTTCGGTTTAAAGACTTTGTTGAAATATACCAGCAATGCTTATATGGGTGATGTCAATTCCCTGAATGGTCTTCACAACAGCAATCTGTATCTGTTTGGCGAGTTGAAAGGCAAACTCAGCAAGCTTGGCTATGTTGCAGGCCTCGGTGTGAGCAATCAGCGCTATTCTCAAGAGGGGCATCATTATAACTTTTGGATGTTTCGCCCCAAGTTGACGCTCAGTTATCCACTCCTTAAATACTTGCGGTTGCGCTATATGATAGAGTTCTATGAGCATGTATCTCAGGTCGCTATGATCAGCGATACACGCATCCGCACCAATAAAATGGAGTGGACAGTGGGCAATCCCAACATCAATCCAAACCCCTGTATGGAACAGCAATTGCGCCTATCCTATGTCACTCCGCGCCTGACCAACAACGTGGATGTGGTCTATCGGCAACATCACAACCCAAACATGGCAAGCTATAGCCGTACCGATGACAATCAATTCCTCTATACACAGCGCAATCAACGCCACATCAACATGTTTTATGTGCAGGATGACACCCGTTACGACCTCATCCCCGAACATCTCTCGCTCTCCTTTTATGGGGGCATTTACCGCTATTTCAATCGTGGCGACGACTATAATCACACGCTTACAGCCTATAACATAGGCAGCAGTATGGAAGCCTTTTTGGGGCGTTGGACCTTCTCGGCGACGGCTGACAACGGTTGGAAGTTTATGGAAGGAGAGACCTGGCATCATCAGGGAGCCGCTTCTTACCTTACTGCCTCTTGCCATATCGGCCAATGCGACCTCTCCCTCTTTTGGCAGATGCCCTTCCAAAAGAACCCGAAAATGAATGAGGACGGCCTTGTCAACCAGTATCTTCAGCGACATCTGACGATGCGGGAAACCGATTATGGCAATATGGTCATGATTCGTTTAGCGTGGAAACTGAGCCATGGGCGCAAGTATAAGACGATAGAAAAACGCCTCCAAAACAAAGATACGCAAACTGGAATATTGCAGTAAGGAAGGCGGACGATAATCACTTGCAATGTAAGTAACGGTTGTTTAGGTTGTAAATCAGGCTGTTTTACTGAGTAAATCAGCCTGATTCATCGAGTAAAACAGCCTGATTTACTCAGCCCTTTACAGCAGGTCGTTTCCGAAAGGAATATCTTTCAGTTTGCAAAAGACCGTTGAATGGAATATAGGAGAACTTATTAAGAAAAGAGTTTGCTGATTTCCGTCAGCAAACTCCTTGTCTTAGATGTCCTTTACCTTACCTGTTCGTTTGAGGATTCCCCATGTTTGCAACTCGCCTTTGATGGCTTTCTTGTAACTCTTGAAGAGCACTACATACATAATCCAACGATAACAGAGGCGCTGAGGGATAATCCATAGCAACACCCATAGTCGTTCATGCTCATGCAGATAGGCCATGATGGAAACGCTCGCATCCACTAACAGGAAGATGAAATAATAGAGCAATACCTTGCCGGCACTGCCAGAGAAGAGGCCCACAAGCATCAGCAAGTCGGCAATCGGCGAGAATGTCGGGATGATAAACTGAAATACCAGCATATTCGGAAGCGCCCATAGGCCGAGCCCTTTATACTTCGGGGCCAGCATAGCGCCACGATGCTTCCAGAAAGTCTGCATTACTCCGAAGCACCAACGCGTTCTTTGCTTGATAAACTGCTTCAGTTTCTCGGGCGCTTCAGTCATTGCTACAGCGCGATTCTCATTCTCTATCACGTATCCTGTCTTCAAAATACGGATGGTAAGGTCACAATCTTCGGCTAAAGTATCCGTTGTCAGTCCGCCTGCTGCATTGATAGCGCTCTTGCGGAAAGCACCGATAGCACCCGGAACCACCGTTATGGCGTTGATGGCAGAATAGGCCAAGCGGTCGAAATTCTGGCTGGTTGTGTATTCAATAGCCTGCCAACGGGTGAGCATATTGCATTGGTTGCCCACCTTGACGTTGCCTGCCACGGCACCCACTTTCCCTTCTTTATCGGCAAAGAAGTGGCGCATCATGATGGAGATAGCGTTTGGATAGAGCTTCGTATCTGCGTCTATGCACACCACATATTCGGCCTCCGTATGGGCAATTCCATAGTTGAGAGCAGACGCTTTGCCGCCATTTGGTTTGGTAAGCAACAGCATTCGCGGATGACCTGTAAAGGCTTCACTCACCCGTTGATAAGTCTCGTCCTTGCTGCCATCATCCACGAAGACGATATTGAAGTTCGGATAATCCTGCTTGAGCAGATTATTGAGGGAACTCACTGCATTCACCTCTTCATTATAAGCAGGCACAATGATGGACACCAGAGGAGCATCTGCCGGGATAGCCTCCGTCAGCAAGATGGTGTGGCGTCGTTCCCGAATGGTAAGGATGAGCATGAAGAGCAGACGTCCAAGTCCTATAATGAGGAACAGAATGAAAAGAGCAGCGATGAAATTGCCCACGTTATAGATGGCTTCCGCTAAGGTCAAGTTGGCCTGCATGGCATAGTATTCCTTGCCTTTAGGGATTGGCGGCATCAGCTGTTGCGGTGATTTACCCAAATATTGAGGAAGGGTAATGAACTTATATCCTTTCTTTTGCAGATATTCTATGATGCGTGGAAGAGCCTTGATGGTCTCTTTACGGGTGTCGCCACCGGCATCATGGAGCAGAATAATATGCCCGTTGCCTTGCTCAACGCCTTTGATGACACGGTTGTAAATCTGTTCGGCAGTGATTCCGGGCTCCCAATCTTCAGGGTCAATAGACTCTCCTACATCCAGATAATTTTGCTTTCGAGCCTCCACAATTGGGATGAGTTCATCCGTTCCAGATGGGTCACTGTCGGCATTATAGGGTGCTCGGAAGAGAATGGTGCTGTTGCCAGTGATGCTCTCGATAAGCAATCGGGTGAGGCGAAGCTCCATAAAGGTGCGCTCAGGGGAGTTTGTGGCCACGTTGCGATGGGTAAAGGTGTGGTTCCCAATGATGTTTCCATCCTCATAAACCTGCTTTACAACCGGCAGATTCTTCTCTATTTGCAGGCCTACCATGAAGAATGCGGCATGCACATTATGCTTTTTGAGTATGTTCAGAATCTTAGGAGTCCACCTGCTATCAGGTCCGTCATCGAAGGTGAGCAGCAGTTCTTTCGAATGGGCACGTCCAAACTTCTGCAACTCATAGGCTGTCGGAATCTTCGTATAGTCTTCATCAGCGATGAGAATATCGTTGTTGTCCATCTCGATGTTGGCACTTCCGGCATGTGGAGTATCGATTACGTCGAGCACTTCACCATTGCCGATATAGTTGGCAGTCATGCTTCCCTTGAGCTCTTCAAGATCACCGATGCGGAAGTGGGCGGCTGCGCTGTGGGTCATATCTCGGCTATAGAACCGCCAAAGACGGTTATCCTCACTGCCGAGACGCCATACGCTGAAGCCTGCCAGCCCATATTCACAGCCAAAACGTATGGTGTTGAAGTTGGTGGCAGCATCATTGAAGAACACCTGATGCCCTATGTTGTCATCGTCAGTATAAGCAAAGCTCAGGCCATAAGTGTCCTCATCGAAGGTAATCTTTGATTCCGCGTCGGCAGCCAACGAAAGGGCATCATGATAAGAGACGCTCTGATTGTTGTCGCCATTGGGTGTCCAGTCGTAACCATAGGCTCCCAAACAGAGCACAATCTTCTCTTGAGGCACTTTGGCGGCAAGGTTATCCACGGTTTTCTCTATCCATTGCTGGGAAGAAACATCACCAGGGTCGCTCAGGGTGTTATGCTCATCATAGGCCATCAAGAAGAGATAATCGTCGTATTTGGCAAGTTCTTTGACGTCATAGTCCTCATTGAAGGGTGAAACATCTTGTGTTACATAGAGTCCGTGAGCGTGGAAAGCCTCCGACATCTCTTTCACAAAGGCAGTAAAATAATCGTTATTGTTATCCGTGAGTTCCTCAATATCGATGTTGATACCCACGAATTTATGCTTCAGACATTGTTTGAGCACGCTGTCGACAAGGTTGGCGCGCAGTTTCTTATTATGCAGAATCCGCTCGATGCCTTGCGCTTTGAAGTCGCCATTGTAAGCGTTGCTGAGCATCGGCATTACCGGCAGACCGGTCTTCTTCATCAAGGTGTAGGCCTTCGGGTCGATGCGCACCTCCATCTTCAGGGTTTTCGGATTGATGAAAAACCATTCCGGAACGACCAGATTGAGGGCTTTGATGTTCTGTTTGAGGGATATATAGGACTGAGGGTCCCATGTTACGTAGTATGCCGCACGGATTCCGGCGGTCTTGGCGCTCCAATCAGCGATGTAACGAGCCGTTATCTTGTCGGCTTTTCCCGTAAATCGCTTCATCTTTCCGTTCTTCACCGACTTCCATTTTGCATAGTTGTTATGTGCCTTTTTCTCATGGAAGAAGTAGCGGAAATCCTTATATTCCCGCGAAAACTTGTTCTGTTTGAGATAGGGTTTGTTGGCCATGACAGCACTGCGGAAGTCTTCTCGGAACGGAAAACTTGGCGCCTTGTCGATGAGGAGCATGGTAACGAATACCGCAACAAACAATGCGACAATGAAAAGGACTATCCTGAAAGTCCATTTAAACTTGTTCCAACGAGAGGTGGAATCGGTTTGGAATACTTGTTTATCCATAAATATGCTTGTGTTAAAGCCTCTAAAAAATCGCGCAAATTTACATCGAAATCGGATAACTTGGATAGACAAGCCGAAAGATTTAACACAAAATACAGTATTTTTTAGGTTCTTGTATAATTTGAGGATTGAATGACTGTCTTGTAAAAGATAGCTTTTTACAAGGTAAACAATGGCTTTTTACGCTCCTTCTAACGGCCTTTTACAGGGTAAACAACCATTGTTTACAATTGCCTCGGATATCCCCTTCTTTTCTTGTCCTAAAAGAGTGGGATTCAAGGCCTAAAATAAAAGCGAAAGAAAGATTTCCGCAAGTAGATTTGGAGGTCTCGAGTGTTTTCCCTATCTTTGCATGCAAAGGCGATAGGGAGCTTGTCAGCGTGGCGTTTGCGGCTCTTTGAAAAGACCTTATCTTTCAGAAAAACAAGAATGCGATGAAAAGACACCTCTTTATATATATGCTTTGTTTTTGCTGTATGGGCTTGAAGGCACAGCAAAAGGCGAGTCTTAACTCTGCCACTGATTGGCTTTCAGAAGCTAAATTGGGTGTTTTCATGCATTTTCTCCCTAATCGGGCGACTTTTGAAGAGGTCGACAGCTTCGATGTGGAGGCGTTGGCTACCCAATTGGGCGATGCCGGCGTCAAGTATTTTGTCTTCACTTTAGGGCAGAATTCGGGTTATTTCAATGCGCCGAATCCCGTATATGACCGCCTTACAGGCTATTCTCAAGGCGAGCGTTGTGCCCTTCGTGACCTTCCGATGGAAATCGCAAAGGCATTGAAACGGCGGGGTATTCGCCTCATGCTCTATCTTCCTTGTCAGCCGCCCATCACTGATACGACGGCCGTGAAGGCTTTCGGCTTTCCGCTTCTGCCCTTAAACGACAACCGTCAAATTACGGAAATGGGTGCCCGAAATTGGGCGCGCGTCATCGCTTATTGGTCGCGCCACTATGGCAAACTCGTTTCCGGATGGTGGTTTGATGGTGGATACAGTCATTGTGGCTTCAATTCCGCGGTGGCAAAGCTCTATGCGAAAGCCGCTAAGGCAGGCAATCGACGGGCTATCACGGCATTCAATCCCGGCGTGATAAACCCCAAGCGCACCCCAAAGCATCCAACGGAGGCTGACGACTATATAGCCGGAGAAATCAACGAGCCTTTTCAATATCAGCCAAAGGGCCGTTGGCAGGAGGGCAAACAGATGCATCTGCTCACCTATATGGGCTCAACATGGGGCAAACCTGATGTTCGTTTTACCGATGCGGAGTGGATAACATGGTTGCAACGAGTGACTTCTCAAGGCATTGCCGTCACCCTTGATATGGCGGTAAACTATTTTCCCGAAAACGGAAAGGTGGGCACTCTCTTGCCCTTGCAGCTCCAACAACTGAAGCATCTTTGTGCTGCTGTCCTTCCATAAATAACTGCTTTTGCGAATTCTTATAAGTTTATGTGTAGGTATTGGCAAAAGTGAATAAAAAATGTTTAAATATTTATTATTATAATTCCTTATAATTTAAGCCATTTCTTATTAATAGAAACATAGATAATAATTTTACAAAAAAAATTATTAAAATGTTTGGTATTTAAAAATAAGTCATTACCTTTGTAGCCGAAAAGTAACGATTCGACATTAATTAGCCTCTTGAGAACTGTAGCGGAGGCGTATACATTAAAGAAGGGAATGGATTTTTATTCCATTTTGTCAAACGCTGTGGATGTAAGGCGACTATATAATTACGTTATTTCAAAATTGAGTATTAGTAGTTAAGGTGTTTACAAGTGTATAAACATGGGTATAAAATATTATTGGAGAGCTGTTGGTGAATATATACAGCTAGGCATTTGTTGTATATTTGATTTTACAAAATTATATATATAGCAAAAAAATGACGATGTTAGAATTTTTCTGAAATCTCTAATGTCGTGTTGCTGTTTATTCAATAGTGAAGTGGTCAACTTGTTTGCAGAAGGAGCAGGAACTATATGAGCAGTATAGAGGATGTGATGATAATGTGAATAATAGGCCGACACGATGATTATTCGAAATCCTAAAGGTGGGTTCTAATAATTATATTTTTTGAGATACTTATTCCGCCAGAGCCCTTTATGCGGGATGCACCTCATTTCTTTTATCGCAAATATAATAAAAATCTGTTATAGCTTGGCTCCCCCCTC
>JALCDQ010000009.1 GCA_022641735.1 Prevotella sp.
CCGAACAGAGAAGTTAAGCCCGCTTGCGCCGATGGTACTGCAATGCAATGCGGGAGAGTAGGCAGCCGCCTCCTTTAAAAAGAAAACCTCGGGAATAGCAATATTCCTGAGGTTTTTTCGTTTGTATATCGTATGCAGTGGACAGACCGTATTCGACAGGTAAAGATTATATTGGTTATTGCAGCAATATTGATAGCAGTAGCATCCCTTGTTGTTTCTCACATTCTAACTCGCGATTTAGAGATTGAAGAGAGAAACAAGGTGGAGGTATGGGCTGAAGCTATGCGTTCACTTAGTACAGCTGATGAAAATACTGATCTGAATCTTGTATTAAAAGTTATCAATGAGAATCACACCATCCCTGTGATTGTTATGGATTCAAATCAAAGAATTCAGACTTTTAGAAATATCAATATTCGGCATAAAGACCAAAATGAGATTTTGATGCTTGGAAAGCAATTATTAAGACAAGGGCGCTATATCAGAATACAACTTGGAGATACGGTAAAATCAGATTACATAGATGTGTGTTATGACGATTCGGTGATGTTAAAGAGGCTGGAGTTCTATCCTTTTGTTCAACTTGGCGTCGTTCTAATCTTTGTTATTATTGCCATTTTTGCTCTTCTTACTTCCAAACGAGCTGAACAGAATAAAGTTTGGGTCGGGCTTTCTAAAGAGACTGCTCATCAATTAGGGACCCCAATTAGTAGTTTGATGGCATGGTCTGAAATTCTGAAAGAAAATTATCCTCAAGATGAATTAATCCCAGAATTGGATAAGGACGTAAAGCGACTTCAACTGATTGCTGACAGATTTTCAAAGATAGGTTCTTTGCCGGAATTAGTTCCTACAAGTCTTAATGAGGTCTTGAACCATGTAATAGATTATATGGATAGAAGAACCTCTAAGAATATAAAGATAATCAAAGAATTTCCAGCACATGATATTATATTGAATTTGAACTCTTCCCTTTTTGAATGGGTAATAGAGAATATCTCCAAAAATGCAGTTGATGCAATGGGAGGAGAGAAAGGCAGTATTACTTTGTCTGTAGAAGAAACAGAAGCAAAAGTAATTATAGATATTGCAGATACAGGAAAAGGAATAAAGAAAAAAGATATAAGGAATGTCTTCCGCCCTGGCTTTACTACTAAAAAGCGAGGTTGGGGGTTAGGACTCTGTTTGGCTAAACGAATCGTTGAAGAATATCATAAAGGCAAGATATGGGTGAAGAGTTCTGAGGTCGGAAAGGGTACAACCTTCCGAATTGAACTTAAAAAGTAAAGTTTTTCAAGATAAAATTATCATTTATCAGAAAAAAGATGTAACTTTGCAGTCCAAAGTGTAGATATGTCGAGGTTGGAGCCGTTTAAGATTGACCTTAAAGGTCTTAAAGAGGGGATAAATGTCCTTGAATATGACCTGGATGACGAATTTTTTGAGTCTGTTGAAGCCCCAGAGATTCGAAAAGGAAAACTGCATACGACTCTGTCTATTCAGCGGATTGATGACTTCTTTGAGCTTTGTTTTCATACATCGGGCTCAGTCATAATAGCTTGTGACTTGTGTCTTGAGGATATGGAACAGCCTATAGAGACTACAAACAGTCTTATGGTGAAGTTTGGGGAAGAATATTCTGAGGAAGATGACCTTGTGATAGTTGAAAAGGACGATGGTGTTCTTGATATCTCATGGTTTATCTATGAATTTATAGATCTCAATATTCCTATCAAGCATGTGCATGCACCTGGAAAATGCAACCCTGCTATGATGAAGGTTCTTGAGGAACATTCAGCCTCCCGAAGAGGTAATGAGAATGAAGAGAAACCTATAGATCCCCGTTGGGCTACACTAAGTAAAATAAAGAACAAAGAATAAAAATTAAATTTTAAAAATTATGGCACATCCTAAAAGAAGACAGTCAAAGACACGTACACTTAAGAGAAGAACTCATGATAAGGCAGTAGCTCCTACATTGGCAGTTTGCCCTAATTGCGGAGCTTATTATGTTTATCACACAGTGTGTCCTACTTGTGGTTACTACAGAGGCAAAGTGGCTATTGTAAAGGAAGCTGCTGAATAATGGAGAAAATCAACGCGATAATCACAGGTGTGGGTGGCTATGTGCCTGACTATGTCCTCAGCAATGAGGAATTGGCGCGCATGGTAGACACCAGTGATGAATGGATTACAACTCGCGTAGGAATCAAAGAACGCCGTATTCTTACGGAAGAGGGCTTGGGAACAAGTTACATGGCGCGTAAAGCGGCTAAGCAGCTTATTCAAAAGACGGGTGTAGACCCTGATTCCATTGATGCACTCATTGTCACAACTACTACTCCGGATTATAAATTTCCCTCTACAGCATCAATTGTCCTTGGAAAGCTAGGCTTAAACAATGCCTTCGCCTTCGACTTTGAAGCTGCATGCTGTGGATTCCTTTATTCTCTGGATGTGGCAGCATCCATGATTCAAAGTGGAAGATACAAGAAAATCATCGTAATCGGTGCAGACAAGATGTCTTCATTGGTCGATTATACTGATCGTGCTACTTGTGTTCTCTTTGGAGATGGAGCAGGAGCAGTCTTGCTTGAAGCAACTACTGAAGAAAATATCGGAGTTCAGAATTCATTCCTTCGTACGGATGGTAAAGGTCTGCCTTTCCTTCACATGAAGGCAGGTGGTTCTGTATGTCCTCCATCACATTTCACAGTTGACCATCGTTTGCATTATCTTTATCAGGAAGGACGTACGGTGTTCCGCTATGCGGTAACTGACATGAGCAAAGATATCCTTGAAGTAATGAAGAACAATAATCTTACGAATAGTGATGTCGATTGGATTGTCCCGCATGAAGCAAATCTCCGTATCATCGAAGCTGTTGCAAAACATGCTAATTTGGCAATTGATAAAGTGGTAATCAATATCGACCATTATGGCAATACCAGTGCTGCAACGATACCTCTTGCCCTTTGGGACAATGAGGCGAATATGAAGAAAGGCGATAATGTGATATTCACTGCTTTCGGTGCAGGTTTCGTTCATGGGGCTTCTTTTTATAAGTGGGCTTATGATGGAGCTTCTGCAGTGGCAAAGAAATGAGTTCCTAGAAATCAAACAAACAAAGAAAACGCATCTTTCTTACCAATTCTAAGACGATGCGTTTTTTTATTCTAAAGACAAAAGTATATGCATAAAGCAGGTTTCGTAAATATTGTTGGCAATCCCAATGTGGGTAAAAGCACGTTGATGAACCAACTTGTTGGCGAGCGGATAAGTATAGCTACCTTCAAGGCGCAGACAACTCGGCACCGTATTATGGGTATTGTGAATGACGAGGATTATCAGATAGTCTTCTCAGACACGCCTGGAGTGCTGAAGCCTAACTATAAGATGCAGGAGATGATGCTTGCTTTTTCGGAATCAGCACTTGCTGATGCTGATATTCTGCTGTATGTTACGGATGTTGTTGAGAACCCCGAGAAGAATAAGGACTTTTTGGACAAGGTGTCGAAAATGACCATTCCTGTGCTTCTCCTTATTAATAAGATAGATGAGAGCGACCAGAAAGCGCTTGGAAGTATCGTAGAAAGCTGGCATAAATTGTTGCCCAATGCTGAGATATTGCCTATTTCCGCCAAGAATAAATTCGGCATCGATATGCTGATGAAGCGGATTAAGGAGCTGCTTCCCGATTCTCCTGCTTATTTTGATAAGGACCAGCTGACCGATAAACCGGCAAAGTTCTTTGTTTCAGAGATTATCCGCGAGAAGATACTCCTTTATTATGATAAGGAAATACCATATTCCGTGGAAGTGGTGGTGGAAAGTTTCAAGGAAGATGAACATCGTATTCACATCAATGCAGTGATATATGTAGAGCGCGACAGCCAAAAGGGAATCATCATCGGACATCAAGGCGTAGCCTTGAAAAAGATGAATACCGAGGCTCGGAAAGCGTTGGAACATTTCTTTGGGAAGAGCGTTTATCTCGAGACTTTTGTAAAAGTTGATAAGGATTGGCGTAACTCCCAGAAAGAACTTGATAATTTCGGATATAATCCCGAATAATTATAATTAATATAGAAACTATAAACGCCCTGATTGAAAAGAGGGCTTCACTCTCCAAAGTGGAGGGCCGAAGAATGTATAACTTCAGAAATTAAACAACAAAATGGCAAATTTAATAGCAATTGTAGGACGCCCTAATGTGGGCAAGTCCACACTTTTTAACCGATTAACACAGTCTCGCCGTGCTATCGTCAGTGATACAGCAGGTACAACCCGCGACCGCCAATATGGCAAGTGCTCATGGAACGGAAAAGAGTTTTCCGTTGTTGATACCGGCGGATGGGTCGTTAAATCCGATGATATCTTTGAGGATGCCATCCGCAAGCAGGTGATGGTGGCTACAGAAGAGGCCGATGTGGTGCTCTTCTTGGTAGATGTGGAGACCGGAGTGACCGATTGGGATGAGGATGTCGCCACCATTCTCCGACGTGCAAAGTTGCCCGTCATCCTTGTGGCAAATAAAGTTGACAACAGCGCGAATTATTATCAGGCTGCCGAATTCTATAAACTGGGATTGGGTGAGCCGTTGTGCATCAGTGCCGCAACAGGCAGTGGAACAGGTGATTTGCTGGATATGGTGTTGGATAAGCTCCCTTCTGAGAATAAAGAAGAGGTCGAGGAGGATATTCCGAGATTTGCCGTTGTGGGCCGTCCAAATGCCGGTAAGTCGAGCATTGTCAATGCTTTCATCGGTGAAGAGCGCAACATCGTGACGGAAATAGCCGGCACTACGCGCGACAGCATCTATACTCGTTTTGATAAATACGGATTCGATTTCTATCTCGTTGATACTGCGGGCATTCGCCGCAAGAACAAGGTGTCGGAAGATTTGGAGTTCTATTCGGTGATGCGAAGCATCCGCGCCATAGAAAACAGTGATGTCTGCATCCTCATGTTGGATGCTACAAGGGGCATCGAGGCGCAAGATATGAATATTTTCCAACTCATTCAGAAGAACAATAAATCACTGGTAGTGGTGGTGAATAAGTGGGATTTGGTGGAAGACAAGAGCCAGAAGTCAATCAGTACTTTTGAGAATGCCATCCGTCAGCGTATGGCTCCCTTCGTAGACTTCCCTATTATCTTCGCTTCGGCACTGACTAAACAGCGCATTTTCAAGGTTTTAGAGACTGCAAAAGAGGTCTATATGAATCGTAAGGCACGTGTGGGAACCTCTAAGTTGAATGAGGTGATGCTGCCTATCATTGAGCAGACGCCACCTCCATCGACAAAGGGTAAGTATATCAAAATCAAGTATTGCACGCAACTGCCTAATACTCAGATACCTTCCTTCGTATTTTATGCCAATCTTCCGCAGTATATCAAGGAGGCTTACCGCCGTTTCTTGGAAAATAAAATACGTGAGAATTGGTCGATGCACGGATGTCCCATCAACGTGTTTATCCGTCAGAAATAAGGAAAGGAGCATAAAGAAAAAGATGAAAAAGATATTTTTTCCAATCCTGCTGATTGTCGGTTTGGCGCTGACCTCTTGCCATAAGGGGCCCACTCCTGATGATGTAGCTGCCTTAGTAGCCAAAGACTACTATGAGCAACTGCTTCAAGGACATTATGAAGAATATGTGGATGGTCATTACCAGCCCGATTCTATCCCTGCTTCCTATCGAGAGCAGCTCATCCGAAACGCCAAGATGTTCATAGCGCAACAGCAGGAAGAGCACCGTGGAATCAAGCAACTCCGCGTTGTGGAAGCAAAAGCTGACACCGTAAAGCATGTTGCCAATGTCTTTCTCGCTTTCTCTTATGGCGACAGCACCACGGAAGAAGTGGTCGTGCCGATGGTTTATCAGAAAGGCATCTGGTATCTCCGATAAAACAGAAGGTTATCTTTTGAAAAGTGATGGTTTTCATGTTGCTTTTCAAGAGATAACCTTTTCAATTATAGACAACGGTCTTTTACGCTGTAAACAATGGCTTTTTACCGTGTAAATAACGGTTGTTTACAAGGTAAATAACCGTCTTTTACATTCCACCTGATTATTGGTACTAAAATGATAGCTATTTAAGAGGAATATTGCCGAAGGCTTATTCACTTCTTGTGGGCTTTCTGCTCTTCCTCCAACTCCATCTCTTTCACCTTGCGGAAGAGGTCAGAAGCAAACACTAAGTCGTTGAGTCTCTTGTTAGTAGCGCCCATCACTTGGTCTTTATTTCCCTGCCATTCCTTGTGACCTTTATAGATAAAGGCGATGTTTTCACCTATTCCCATCACCGAATTCATGTCGTGCGTATTGATGATGGTGGTGATGTTGAACTCTTTTGTTATGCTTGAGAGAAGCTCATCGATGACAAGAGAGGTCTTAGGGTCCAATCCCGAGTTGGGCTCATCACAGAAAAGATACTTCGGATTGAGCACGATTGCCCTCGCAATGGCCACTCGCTTCTGCATACCTCCCGATATTTCATCCGGGAATTTGTTCTCCGCATCCAGCAGATTCACGCGGTCGAGACACTCCTGAGCTCTCTTTACGCGCTCATTATAATTAAAAGAGGAGAACATATCGAGCGGAAATTGCACGTTATCCCTTACAGATAGGGAGTCGAAGAGCGCTGAGCCTTGAAAAACCATGCCCATTTCCCGTCGCATCATTACCTTCTCATGCTTGCTCATCGTCACGAAATTGCGCCCGTCATAAAGCACTTCTCCCTCCGTAGGTTTCAGTAATCCCACGAGGTTTTTCATCAAAACAGTCTTGCCGGAGCCGCTTTGTCCGATGATAAGATTGGTTTTTCCGGTCTCAAAAGTCGTACTGATGTCGAAGAGTACGGTCTTATCTTCAAACGCTTTCGTTAAATGTTTTACTTCTATCATAGCTATGAGAGCAATTGAGTGAGGAACACGTCAGAGAAAAGAATAAGCACCGAGCTGCACACAACAGCATCTGTAGAGGCTTTGCCCACTTCTACAGACCCCCCTTCCACGGTGTAACCGAAGAAACTGGAGACGCTGGAAATGATATGGGCAAAGAAGATGCTCTTGATGATACTCATCCACATAAACCATGAGTTGAAGCAATGCTGGATGCCCATGGTAAGGTCGTCAGGGGAAATAATATGCCCTATATAGGCAGTACCATAAGCTCCGAAGATACCCATTGCCGAAGAGAATATCACAAGGAAAGGCATGATGGTCATCATGCCCAAGATTTTGGGCAATATCAGATAACTTGCCGAATTCACGCCCATGATTTCGAGGGCGTCAATCTGCTGCGTTACGCGCATCATACCCAATTCCGAGGCGATGTTGGAGCCTACTTTTCCCGATAATATCAAGCACATGATAGAACTCGAAAACTCCAAAAGCATGATTTCACGAGTGGTATATCCAGCCACCCAATGAGGCATCCAAGGGCTTTCGATGTTCACTTTCATCTGAATGCAAATGACGGCTCCAATGAAGAAAGAAATCAAAAGGACGATGGGAATAGAGTCTACTCCTAACTGTGCCATCTCTTTCACATAGCGCTTCATGAACATCCTCATCTTCTCGGGCACACTGAAAGCGCGTCCCATCAAGATGAGATATTTCCCGAAGGTCGTGAGATATTTTCTTAATAATCTGAATAACAGCATCGCTTTTATTTCTATTTCCACTGCAAAAGTAACCAAATTCCGCTAAAAAACTGCAATATTATCAATAGTTTTTGATTTTATAAGTGTTATTAGGGGTATTTTTAGTAAATTTGCACCATAATTAGATATAAAGTGATGGAAGAAAGAGAAAACGAAGGAATGGTGCTTCGCACCGAAGGGTTGGTAAAGCGTTATGGAAAAAGAACGGTTGCCAATGGTGTCACGATTAACGTGAAGCAAGGTGAAATCGTGGGTTTGCTCGGTCCTAATGGTGCCGGGAAGACCACTTCTTTCTATATGACCACGGGGCTGATAGTGCCTAATGAGGGTCATGTCTATTTGAATGACGAGGAAATAACTGATTATCCTGTGTATAAAAGAGCACGTGCAGGCATCGGATATCTGCCTCAGGAGGCCAGTGTTTTCCGCAAGTTGAGCGTGGAAGACAATATCATGGCAGTGCTTGAGATGACGAGTCTTTCCCACGAAGAACAACTCCAGCATCTGGAGGCACTGATACAAGAATTCCGCTTGGCTAAAGTGCGTAAGAATAAAGGTGACCAGCTGTCAGGAGGTGAGCGTCGACGCACCGAGATTGCGCGTTGTTTGGCCATCGACCCTAAGTTCATTATGCTCGATGAACCCTTCGCAGGAGTAGACCCTATTGCCGTCGAAGACATCCAACACATCGTTTGGCGACTGAAATATCGCAATATCGGAATCCTCATAACTGACCATAATGTGCAGGAAACACTATCCATCACCGACCGTGCCTATTTGCTTTTTGAGGGTAAGATACTTTTCCAAGGGCAGCCTGAAGAGCTGGCTTCCAACCCGATTGTGAGAAAGAATTATCTTAGCGAGAACTTTGTCCTTCGCCGTTTCAAGCCTAATGAAGAGGATGAGTTGGCAGAAGAGGAAGAGAAAAATAAAGCCTAAAAGAAATGGAAGGCAAAGCCTGATATGGTAAAAAATACAAATTTCTTTCTCTTATATTAGGTTTTGTGCTCAAAAATGAGTAACTTTGCGGTCCGATTCAGAAATAACAATAAATAATATAACAAATTTCAGAGATGAATATTTCATTTGAAAACCCTGACAAAATCAATGGTCTGCTGACCATAACAGTAGAGGAGTCTGATTATAAGGACAATGTCGAGAAGACATTGAAGGATTATCAGAAAAAGGCAAACGTACCGGGTTTCCGTCCGGGTATGGTTCCTATGGGACTTATCAAACGTCAGTTTGGTACTTCAGTAAAGATGGAAGCTGTCAATAAGTTCATTGGCGAGCAGATTTACAAATATGTGCAAGATAACAAAATTCCAATGTTGGGCGACCCATTACCATCTGATAAGCAGGAGCCTGTAGATTTGGAGAAAGGTACAACTTATACATTCAAGTTCGACATAGCTGTCGCTCCTGAATTCAAGTGCGAGTTGTCAGGTCATGATAAGGTTGATTATTACAACATTACAGTAGATGATGCCCTGATTGACCAACAGATTAATATGTTCGCTTCACAGGCAGGAAAATATGAAAAGGCCGAGAATTATCAGGAGAATGACTCTCTGAAAGGCGACCTCCGTGAATTGGATGAGAATGGAAATACAAAGGAAGGCGGTCTTACAGTAGAGGGTGCTATCTTGATGCCATCTTATATTAAGGTGGAAGACCAGAAGAAGCTCTTTGAAAATGTCAAGTTGGGTGATATCATCACATTTAACCCACGTAAGGCATACCCCGATAATGACGCAGAAGTGTCTTCTTTGCTGAAGATAGAGCGTGAACAGGTGGCTGAACACATAGGCGATTTCAGTTTCCAACTTACTGAAATCAATCATTTCCAGAAGCATGAGGTTAATCAAGAACTGTTTGATACCGTTTATGGAAAAGATGCCGTAAAAGATGAGAAGGGTTTCCGCGAGAAGATAGCAGAAGGTCTGAAGGCTCAATTGGCTACAGATAGCGACTTCCGCTTTATCCAGGATGTCCGCGCTCATTGTGAAAAGAAAGTCGGAAAAGTGGAATTCCCAGATGCTCTCTTGAAGAGAATCATGCTTGCCAACAATAAGGATAAGGACCAGGAGTTCGTTGATAAGAACTATGATAATAGCATTAAGGAGCTCACATGGCATCTTATTAAGGAGCAATTAGTGGCTGCCAACAATGTGAAGATTGAGGATGCAGATGTGAAGGATGCAGCCAAGGAAGCCGCTCGTGCACAATTTGCTCAATATGGCATGAATAATGTGCCGGAAGAATACATCGAGCACTATGCTGATGATATGCTCAAGAAGCAGGAAAGTGTACAGCCAATGGTTGACCGCGCCATCGACCGCAAGCTCACAGAAATCCTTAAGGGTGTCGTGAAATTGAACCCTAAAGAGGTGTCTCTGGATGAATTTAATAAGATGATGAGCGAATAATAACGTTTTTTACGAAAAAAAACTTCTTTTTTATAAGGGGTTATCGACTTTTTTTATTATCTTTGTTCCTACAACAAGATAGAAAAGGTGGATAACCTCTCTTTTTGTGTATTACGAACGTATAGAAAGGAATAATATGAATAGTGATTTTAGAAAATTTGCAACCAAACATTTGGGCATGAATGGTATGACTCTTGATGATGTGGTAAAAAATCAAGCTCAGTATCTGAACCCTTATATATTGGAGGAGCGTCAGTTAAATGTCACGCAGATGGATGTTTTTTCCCGTCTGATGATGGACCGTATCATATTTTTAGGAACAGAAATAGACGATTATACAGCAAACACCTTGCAGGCTCAACTGCTTTATCTCGATTCAGTGGACCCAGGTAAAGATGTTTCTATCTATATCAACAGCCCGGGCGGAAGCGTCACTGCAGGATTGGGAATTTATGATACCATGCAGTTTATCTCAAGCGATATTGCTACAATCTGCACTGGTATGGCAGCTTCTATGGCAGCAGTATTACTCGTTGCGGGAGCTGAAGGCAAACGCTCTGCACTTACTCACAGTCGGGTAATGATACATCAGCCTTTAGGGGGGGTGCAAGGTCAGGCTTCAGATATCGAAATAGAGGCTAAGGAAATCCAGAAATTTAAGAAAGAATTGTATACAATCATATCCAACCATTCTCATACACCATTTGAAAAAGTTTGGCAGGATAGTGACCGTAACTATTGGATGACAGCTGAAGAGGCTAAAGAGTATGGCATGATAGATCAGGTTCTAATTCGTAAGAAGTAATGCAAAAAAAGAAAATTTGCAGTTTCTGCGGGAAAGATGAAACTCAAGTCAAGCTGATGATCAGTGGCTTGAATGGATTTATATGCGAAGATTGCGTGCAGCAGGCATATATGATCTTGCAGGAAACGGGTATTCTTACGGCTCCATCTGGCAAAAACAAGCAAGGCGAGAAACCTTTTGCCTTAAAAAAAGTGCCTAAACCGAAGGAAATCAAGGACTATCTCGACCAATATGTGATTGGGCAAGATGAGGCCAAACGTTACCTGTCGGTATCTGTATACAACCACTACAAGCGTCTGCAACAGCCAAAAGATGACAATGGAGTAGAGATTGAGAAGAGCAATATTATTATGGTGGGAAGCACGGGAACGGGGAAGACCCTCCTTGCAAGAACCATTGCCAAGATGCTCGATGTGCCTTTCACCATTGTTGATGCGACTGTTTTCACTGAGGCTGGGTATGTAGGAGAAGATGTGGAAAGCATTCTTTCTCGCTTGCTCCAAGTGGCTGATTTTGACGTAAAAGCTGCTGAAAGGGGTATTGTGTTTATTGATGAAATCGACAAGATAGCCCGTAAGAGTGACAACCCAAGCATCACTCGTGATGTAAGTGGTGAAGGAGTGCAACAAGGATTGCTGAAACTGCTGGAAGGAACAATGGTGAATGTGCCTCCTCAGGGTGGTCGTAAGCATCCTGATCAAGAATATATCCATGTAGATACCAGCAATATTCTCTTCATTTGTGGAGGTGCATTTGACGGAATAGAGAATAAGATTGCGCAGCGTTTGAATACACATGTTGTGGGATATAATTCCGTGCAGAATGTGGCTAAGATAGATAAGAACGACTTAATGAAATACGTTGTTCCGCAAGACTTGAAGTCATTTGGTCTTATTCCTGAGATTATCGGCCGATTGCCAGTGCTCACTTATTTGAATCCACTTGATCGGGAAGCCCTTCGCAGGATACTGATTGAACCTAAGAATTCTATTATCAGACAATATAAAAAATTGTTTGAACTTGATGGTGTAACGTTGGATTTCACAGAAGAAACTCTCGACTTTATAGTCGATAAGGCTCTTGAATATAAATTGGGTGCCCGTGGATTACGCTCTATCGTAGAGTCTGTGATGATGGATGCCATGTTTGAAATACCTTCTAAGCGCACTAAGACGTTTGATGTGACTCTTGATTATGCAAAGAAACAGCTTGATAAAGCTCATTTGCAGAAGCTGGAGTCAGCCTAAACCTAAAGGATATAACTGTCAGAAGGGGGATAAATCCCTTCAGACAGTATCCTATAACCATTTAATATAGTAGAAAAGGACCTGCTTATTAATATGACAAAAGAAGTTAATCTTACCGCGAAACTAAAACATTATTTCGGCTTTGACACTTTCAAAGGCGATCAGGAAGCTATAATCAAAAATTTATTGGCTGGTAATGATGCTTTTGTGCTCATGCCAACGGGTGGAGGAAAGAGCCTTTGCTATCAGTTGCCATCCCTCATTATGGAAGGCACTGCCATTGTCGTTTCACCACTTATCGCCTTGATGAAAAATCAAGTGGATGTGATTAATGGGATGAGTGAGGATGAAGGGGTGGCTCATTATCTGAATTCATCTTTGAACAAGTCTGCTATCCAACAGGTGATGGATGATGTAAAAGCGGGGAAGACAAAACTTCTTTATGTTGCACCGGAATCGCTGAATAAAGAGGAAAACCTGGAGTTCTTCCGTTCGTTTAAGATTTCTTTCTATGCTATTGATGAGGCTCATTGCATCTCTGAGTGGGGACATGATTTCCGTCCTGAATATAGGAATATCCGTCCTACAATCAATAAGATATGTAATGCCCCGGTAATAGCTCTTACTGCGACAGCTACAGATAAGGTCCGCACCGATATTAAGAAGAGTTTAGGCATTGTAGATGCCAAGGAGTTCAAAAGCTCTTTCAATCGTCCAAATCTCTATTATGAAGTTCGTCCGAAGACAAAGGATATTGATAAGCAGATTATCATGTTTATTAAGCAGCATCCGAATAGGAGCGGCATTATCTATTGTCTTTCGCGTAAAAAGGTGGAAGAACTTGCAGAGATCCTGAAAGCCAATGATATAAAGGCAGCTCCTTATCATGCTGGCCTTGACAGTGTCACTCGTTCTCAGACTCAGGATGATTTCCTGATGGAGACCATAGATGTGATTGTTGCCACGATTGCTTTTGGCATGGGAATAGACAAACCTGATGTTCGTTTTGTAATACATTATGACATCCCTAAGAGTTTGGAAGGATATTACCAAGAAACTGGTAGGGCTGGTCGAGATGGAGGAGAAGGTAATTGCATAGCTTTCTATTCAAGTAAAGACTTGAAGAAGTTAGAGAAGTTCATGGAAGGAAAGCCAGTGGCTGAACAGGATATAGGTCGTCAACTACTTCAGGAAACTGCTGCCTATGCCGAGTCATCAGTATGTAGGCGCAAAATGTTGCTTCATTATTTTGGAGAGGATTATCCAAAGGACAATTGTGGAAATTGTGATAATTGTCTGCATCCTAAGGAAAGGATAGAAGCTAAAGATCAGTTGCTTATCGTATTGGAGGCTATCAATGCGATTAAAGAGAACTTCCGTCAGGAATATGTAATAGATTTTGTTAAAGGAAGAGCAACGGATGATATTGTCTCTCACAAGCATGATGAATTAGAAGAGTTCGGATCTGGAGAGGATGAGGAAGAGAAAATATGGAATCCTGTTATCCGTCAAGCTCTCATTGCTGGTTATCTGAAGAAAGATGTAGAAAACTATGGTCTATTGAAAATTACTGCTGCAGGGAAGCGTTTTATGAAGTCGCCTAAGTCGTTTATGATTGTGCTGGACACAGAATTCAATGACGATTATGAAGATGAAGAGCCACAAGGTGGAACTGCAGTGCTTGATCCAGAGCTTTTTGCGATGCTGAAAGACCTTCGAAAGAAGGTTGCTAAGAAGCAGAATTTGCCGCCTTATGTCATTTTCCAGGATGTTTCGCTTGAACAAATGGCCACGATGTATCCTGTTACTTTACAGGAATTGCAGAATATTCAAGGTGTTGGTGCTGGCAAGGCTAAACGCTATGGACAGGATTTCTGCAATTTAATCAAGCAGCATTGCACAGAGAATGACATTGAACGCCCTGAAGAGTTGCGTGTTAGGACGGTAGCCAAGAAGAGCATGCTGAAGGTAAAGATTATCCAAAGTATAGATCGTCAGATAGCTTTTGACGACATTGCCAATGCTTTAGGACTTGAATTTGATGAATTGCTCGATGAGGTGGAAGCCATTGTATATAGTGGTACGAAACTGAATATTGACTATTTCTTGGAAGATGTGATGGATGATGACCGCGTGGAAGACATTTATGAATATTTCAGAGAGAGTGAAACAGATGATATTGAAGCTGCCCTTGACGAACTCGGAAAGGATTATAGCGAGGATGAAATCCGTCTTGTACGCATCAAATTCCTATCAGAAATGGCAAATTAATCTTGAGAATTTATTGTGAAAAGCCTCGATATTTCTTAGTCTCTGTTTACGCAATTGCTAGCAGAAACCTTATAGGAGATATCGAGGCTTTGATAAAATGATTTGTATAATAATTTCAACTGATATTTCATAGTCACCCTGAAAAATAATGAAAAAAGTTGTTGTTTTGCTTAGTTTTTTGTTTTGTTGAACTGTATAGTTAATAGATGAAGCAAAAAACAGAAATAGAAAGGCTATTCAGAAGCCATTATGAGAGGATGTACAATCTGGCCAGATGCATTCTTTATGATGACGATGAATGCAAGGATGTAGTAAGCGATGTGTTTGCGACGCTACTCGCTGATGGCATAGTCCTTTTGCCTGAAATAGAGGAAGGCTATCTCTTGCGAAGTGTGCGTAATCGTTGTTTGAATGTGATAGCCCACAAGAGCATCAGAACTCAAGTGGAGAACTTGCTGCTTAATGAAAAAAAGCAGATTTTTTCGGACGATGATGATGAACAACTTGACCAACTGATGCAGATTATTGATGGGCTTGAACCACCTATTCGCCAACGAATTCTACGGTTACGTTATCTCAAAGAGATGTCGTATCAGGAGATAGCAGAACGCGAAGGAGTGAGCAAAGTAACCGTCTATAATCATCTATCACAGGCAATAGACCTAATTCGTAAGCAATTTCTTGCACAGCAAGAGTAAAGTTTCAAGAACAATTTAAAATGAGCAAAACAATGACAAATATGACAATAGAAGAGAAACGGGCGATGTTCTTTGACATGCAGGAGCACCCCGATAAATACACCGATGAGCAAATAGAAGAGTCGCTTGTCGATGATGACATGCAGACATTTATCCATGATATGGCGATGACTAAGCGTGCTATCTTAAAAGCGCATCCTAAGCAAGTGGATATTGATGCAGAATGGCAGAATTTTGCTCATCAGCAAGCACCTCGTCAGCATCGTTGGATGAAGATTGCTGCTACCTTCATTGGTGTGATATTCCTTTCGGGTGTCGCTTTGGCAGCAGTTCTACAACTAGGAATCTTCCGTGGTTCTAATGAAAAAGAACAGTCTTTAGGGCAAAATGAAATGGAGCAGATTATTCCGAAAGACAGTTCTAAGGTGATTCCAGCCATACAGAAAGATACGATTAACGAGAAACCTGTCATCTTTGAGAATGCTGAACTTGGCAATATCTTGATGCAGATGACAGCCTATTATAACGTTAAACTGGTGTTTGGCGATGAGTCTTCCCGCCATATTCGGCTTTTCTTTAATTGGGATAAAAAGGAAAGTTTGCAGCGCAATATCGACCTTTTGAATGGCTTCGAGCGCATCAATATCACCTATAAAGACAACACTATAACCGTAGAGTAATTATGAGAAAGTTGATAATCATATTGCTCTGTGCATGGAGTTGTCAAATCTATGCGCAGCGCATCAATAGAAAATATAATAATGTGTCTATTTCTTATGCCCTCAAGGAGCTGAATAGCCTGCAGAATAAGTATGCCGTGAACTTCATTTATGATGAATTGGAGGACTTCAAAGTCACAACAGATATTCACGAAAAAAGCGTTCCCGATGCCATTCAACAGTTGATTGGCTTCTATCCCATCAAGGTGACACAGATGGATAATGTGCTGCTTGTGGAGTGTTTGCAGAAAACTAAAATCAGGTATAAGGGCAGCATTGTGGATAACAATAATCAGCCTTTGCCTTATGCAAATATTACTTTGCTTAATCCCGTGGATTCTTCTTTCATCACAGGCGGAGTAAGCAATGAGAGTGGCGTTTTCGTCATCCCATGTGATAACAGGAAGGTTTTGGCAAAAGTCAGTTTCGTAGGTTGCAAGACCGTCTATAGACTTTGTTCCCATGAGAATTTAGGTACTATCAAGTTGATAGGCGATGCGAAGGTGCTGGAAGCTGTGAATGTGAAAGGCAGAAAGCCGCTTTTCACGAGGAAAGAGGATAGAACAGTCTTCCATGTTGACCAGATTGCAAACTCTGAAGGGCTGTTTGCTACCGATGTGATGAAGTATATTCCGAGGGTTGTAGTCAATGGAAACGGCACTATAACGGTGGCAAATACTTCTACAATCATCTTTGTAAATGACCGAAAATTGGAGGATAGCGAGGTGGAAAACTATCTCAAGACGCTTTTGGCATCAGATATAGAGCGCATAGAGGTAAAGGAACACAACACGGGAGACCAAGATGCGTCGCTTGCGGGTGGTCAGATTTTCATCTATATGAAGCAGAAAGTCGGCTTTAGTGGGTATGTCAACCAGTATAGTCGTGTGACAACGCTCGATGGATGGGGATTAGGACCAACGCTTAATCTGTTTTTCGGCACGGCAAGATGGAACATATATGCCAATTATAGTTACTTCAGAGGCAAGGGCGGACAGATGGCGAAGACCACTCATAATTATCTTTACAATAACACACAGCATTTCAGTGAGCAGGATGTAGATTTCTTTAGTTATCATCACGACCTTAAAGTAGGAGGAGTGGTGAATTTGGATGCGAAGAAAAAGCATACTATTGGTCTTGAAGCCAATATCAGCATAAATGATAATGATATGCCTGCCAAGAGCAAGATAGTATTTACCGATAGCATCGGCAATAAATATAAGGCCAATAGTGATTGTAATTCTTTCCTTCATAACAATATGGATAACGTGGCTTTACAATATAAATGGAAGATTGACGAGAACGATAGTTATCTGAAAGCTCTTATCAATTATAATTACAAATATGGAACTAATAATAGCGACTTCTTTGCTGATTATCCTACTTACGCTCAACGTAATGCCAGTGAAAAGGACCTTTCAGCCTCATGCGCAAACAATTTTTCCGGTCAGATAGACCTCAAAAAGGCATGGAAAAGCGGGTGGACTTTGACAGGCGGAGCTAAGTATGAGCAGACAGACAGGCGGAATAGAGACAACCGATATGATATGCTCAATGGGGGCGCACTTATTCAACCGTCCTTATATAAATATGTGGAGGGTATCTCTGCGGCCTATTTTGGCATGGCAAAAACGTTGCCTCATCATATCTATGCATCGGCTACTTTGAGGGTGGAAAAAACCAATGCATACGGTGATAACCGTTTGACGGGCATTCGGGAGATTGACCGCAGCTATACTGACTTTGTGCCTTATTTCTATTTTTCTCAGTCTTTTGATAATGGATGGGCTTATAACATCAATTTCAACCGTAGTCTTGACCGTCCTTCTTTTTCGCAGTTATCCAACTTCTATAGCCGCTTGACGGATGCGCTCTATACTTGTGGGAACCCTGATTTACAGCGAGTTATCAACAATAATCTCTCTGCTACCCTCTCCTATAAACAGCATTCGGTGTCGCTGAATTATCTCTATACGCCCAATTTGATTTGTGAGAACTTCGTTGTGGAGAACGGTATTACCTATCATAAGAACCTGAACAGTGGCAAACGGACGATTTATTTGATAGATTACAACTATACTGGGAAAATCTTTAAATGGTGGGATGCCAACTTTTTCATTTCGGGTTCCTATGTGAACACCCCTTGGTCAACCAATATCAAGCATCTCTGGTATGGCATGACGGCGATTAATAATGATTTCACCTTCGGCAAGATAGGCACCTTTACCTTAGCTTTTACAGCGTGGAAACGTAATATTGACGGGAATACAAGCTTTTGTGGCTCAGGCTATATGGACATCGCTTATCGGCGTAGTTTCCTCAAAAACAAGTCGTTATCCTTACGGATGGGCATCAACGACCTTTTTAAAGGCATCAAGAGCAACGCTGGCAATATCAGCCCGATACAGCATTATTACTTCTGGGAACAGTCCTCCACCCGTATGGCTTTCGTCAGTCTTACCTATACATTCAAGTCGCGTCACACCGTAAAGACGGAGACTATCGAGAATAATAACGAGACGAAGGACCGCTTATAAACGCATTTTAAACTCTCTCTTAATAGGATGAAGCCAGAGGGAAATGATTCCCAATGGCTTCATCCTTTGTGGATTAAGGGGATAAAGATGTTTGTTTGACGCATAAAAGATGGTTATCAGACTTTGTTTTCCATAGGAAAACAGTCTGTTTCTATCGTTGAAACAGTCATTACAAACCGTTTGTAATGACCGTCCCAACGGTTTGTACACATCCATGCAATAATTATTTCTTCAACTTGATGCCAATTCCAGGGAGGTCAGTAGGGGTTACTTTGCCATCAACTATCTGCATTCCGTCGAATCGGTCGTTAGAGATGAGCAGGTTTCCATCAAGGTCTGCCCAGTCAACTAGCGGTGCCAACTGAGCCGCAGCACTAACGGCGCATGAGGTTTCAGTCATACATCCCACCATGATTTTCATGCCAAGACTACGCCCGAGAATGGCCATTTTATAGGCTTCATGCAGTCCTGTGCTCTTCATCAGCTTGATGTTGATTCCGTCATAAGCATCCTTCAGTTTCATAATGTCAGGCAGACGTTGGAATGCTTCATCAGCGATGATGGGCAAACTGCTGCGGTCTCGCAACCAAGCAGTGTCTTCTATCTTCTCTTTTGCCAATGGTTGCTCCACGAAAAGGCAATTTTGCGTGGCCAGCCAATCAATCATTCGGAGGGCATCTTCTTTGGAATTCCACCCCTGATTGGCATCCACACAGATAGGAACATTGGTCATCGAGCGGATGGTCTCTATCATTTCCTTATCTCCAGGCAGTCCCATCTTGACCTTCAAGACCTTATAAGGCGCAGCTTCCTTCACCTTTTGGCGCACAACGTCAGGCTTATCCATGCCTATAGTGAAAGAGGTGTTTGGGCATTTCTCCACCGAAAGCCCCCAAATCTTATACCATGACTGTCCCATAATCTTGCCGAGCAGGTCGTGCAGGGCTATATCCACTGAGGCTTTTGCTGCCCGATTATTAGGAGCAACATGGTCCACATAATCGAGAATCTCGTCGATGCGGAAGGGGTCGGAGAACTGCGCAAGGTCAAGACTGCCGAGGAATGTCGTCACGCTTTGCACGCTTTCGCCAAGATAAGGTGGCATAGAAGCCTCGCCATAACCAGTGATACCGTCATATTCCAACTGTACTTGCACGTCAGGAGTTGTCGTGCGACTGTATTTAGCGAGGTTAAAGCTATGGCGCAACTTTAGTTCGTAAGGCTGAAACGATAGTTTCAGATGTGACTTCAAGGCCGTTTTCTTTATCTTGTTTTTACCGGTTTTCTCTGAAAAAATGGGCAGTGGATTGGCTGCTATGGCCAGTCCTAACGCCGAAGTCTTGATAAAATCTCTCCTGTTCATAATTTATTGATTTTCATTCTTTATTTCAAAGTACCATGGATGATGTCTCACCGCCATGATGCCATGCGTTCCTATGTAGCCATTTATCCTGCTGATAGACAGTGGGGACATGTCCAAATAGTCGTTGGCAACAGGGTCTAAGCTGTTGATTTTTACTTGTCCGGAGCAATGGATGTATTGTCCATCGCGCAGATAGAGAGCCACATGAGTCACTTTTCCTCTGCTTGAGCCGAAGAAAAGCAGGTCGCCCGTCTCGGCATTACGCCAATCTGAGGCTTCAATCTTCTTTCCCGTGCAGGCTTGTTGCGATGCATCACGCTGAAGAATAATGGCGTTAGCAAAGTAGCTGACCTTTGCAAGCCCTGAGCAATCTGTTATTTTCGTGGTCGTACCACCCCAAAGATAACCGCTTCCCATCATTCTGCGAGCCGTTCTTTCTATTAATTGGGCATTGAAAGACTGTAGAGCCCAGTCCTCGAAATCTTCCACTTCATCCTTAAGTATCCATCCTTCGCGACCATCGGGAGTGGCAAGCCTTATCCATTTGCCCTTCTTTGCCTTATATTCAAGCAGACATCCAAGCGTAAGGTCTGTCACTGTTTCGTCTCCATTCGGTTCACTTACAAGGCGAGACTGATAGGTCGTGACGATAAAACGCTTTGCTTTAAGCCACTGATGATAGCGAATACTGTCAACGGGAGTCAAGGAACTCTCAGGAATATACGCTATATAGCTGTCTGGAGTTTGGACGAGATACCAGTCATCATCCTTTTCAAGGATTCTGACAGGTGTGCCCATAATGGCCTGAGTGGCCATTTCAGCAGCATGAGAACCCTCAAAACGCAAGGAAGCTGTACTCAATTTCACAATTCCACGAGGCTCTTTTGCCATAGGGCTATCAGCTTTTATGGGAAGAAAAGAATTGATTGTCATCTTTGAATCAAAGTCTTTATATTCCAAATTTCCACCTCTCCATTCGGCTTCACCTGCTTGAAAATCAACCGTTTCACAACGAACAAATTCCTTTTTAGGGTTCAATTGACCGCATATTCCTTGATTGGTGGCAAGTCGACAGAAGTCAAGACCGCTCTTATAATAATCTGCAAGAAGCTCATTGCGGGTATCTCGGCCATAAGAAGGGTCAGCGGGTACCCAACCAACACCTTCAAAATAGACTTCAGTCCAATCATGATAACCTGCTCCTGTTGGTTCAATAGCCCATCCGCTTTCCCATTTTGCAGGGATGCCAATAGAGCGGAGCAAGGTTATATATAATAAGGAGACCTGTCCACAGTCGCCATGCTTCTCGCGGAGAACGTATTCAGGGATGTTTTGAATTGTGCTATATTCACGTGCACCAGCCCATGGAAACGTCTTTGCAATCCAGTCATAGAGGAGAGAAGCCTGCAAAACGGGATTTGTTTCTTTGCCAACCAACTTCTTGGCAAGGGTGCGCATGTCGTTGGTTATAAGGATATGAGGAGCCTCAGATTGAGTATAATGGATATAATCAGCTGATGTCTTATCATAAGGTTTTAATCTTGAGAGCAACTCGGAACGGTCAATATGCCGTTCTCCAACATCATATCGGAAGGTGATCTCAAAACGGGTTATCTGTCCTTTCACAGCTTTTGCTTCCATATATGCTGTATGATGCAGACTGCCTTCCGATAAATGAACATCATAGGAGGAACGGAGCAACTCTATATTACGTTGGCGCAGATTCTCAAAGGGGAAGGGTAGCCAGGCACGAATCGTTTCTCCAGCAGGAACGGCATCAGCTTTGACATCCAAACGGAATGTAAGCGTGACCCGATGCCAGTCTCGAATGTCGTTAATATCAGGCTCTGAAGCCATGGCTTCATCATAATATGACTTATAAGTATTATAAGTTTCCTTCTTTTTTGCAACTTTGCCAGTGCATATATTGTCAGGTCCTAGCAACCAGAAATTGCTTACTGCCTTACGAAACCACATCTCCTGACCGTCAATATTGGCTGTTTCAATAAAGCGTCTTGACTTCCAAGCATTAAGACTATCATCTGAAACAGCGCCAATGCGAGCCTCTATTTGGCGACGTCCTTCATCGGGTGTCAGCGAAAAATCATGGCGATAACGCTCTTCAATCCGTTTCAAGGAATCTGTCTTATAGTCGATTTGTGCCATGGCAGAGACGGATAGAAGCAATAAGCACAGTAAAAGTAAACTCTTTTTCATGATTTATATAATCATTAATAATGTTCCAATTAAACGTTAAACACATCATTTTATCATAGCTCCAGCAACGGCATTAGCTACAAGAGAACGCAGGCGTACCACACTGTATTTATCTTCAGGGTGAACGGCATTGATGAGAAGAATTATCGAAAGGTCATTATCAGGGTCGATAACAATGGATGTGCCCGTATATCCAGAGTGACAATAGGTGTCTGGGCTCAGATAATCTCCTTTATTGGAAGAATAATCAGAATAGACATCCCAACCGAGTGAACGCCCGAATTGAGCAACGGTACGTGGAACTGTACGCATTGCCTTTACGGCTAAAGGGCTCAAAATGCGTTTGCCATTCCACTCTCCGCCATTCTGAAGAGCGGCACATAAGATGGCTATATCATCAGCAGAACTGAACAAACCGGCATTCCCACTTACTCCATTATTGCAGATACGAGCCAAAGGGTCGTGCACTTGCCCACAAAGGACTTGCCCGCTTGTTTGTTTCTCAGTAGGAGCTATGATGTCATGCCAATCACCTTTCATCAATGTTGACCAACAAGCATCCGATGTGTTTACCCAAATACCCTTGTCATTCTGTTTGCAAGGCAGGTAATCAGTGAACTTCATGCCTAATTTTTCAAAGATATTTTCACGTGCAAACTGTCTAAGAGTCTGTCCACTGATTTTTTCAATGATGCGTTGTAACGTAATATAATTGAGACAACTATATTGAAAATCTGTTTTGGGACGGAAATCGCGATGGCAGGAATCTATATAATTCATTAGTGTATTATGATTGGAATCCCCACATTTTCTTTTCAAGTCATCGGGCGTGATATACGGTGGCAGCCCTGATGTATGGGTCATTAGATCTTCAATGCGGATTGCCTGCGTCATTTCTCCATCTTCACTCGTCCAGTATTTAAATTCGGGTAGGTACATGTTCACAGCATCAAGCATCCTAATCTTTCCCTGTTCTGCAAGAATATGAATGCATATAGCTGTAGACATAGCTTTCGAACAGGAAGCCATATCAAATACAGTACCCACGGTCATGGGCTCTATAGTAGGGTAAATTTGTTTATTGCCGTAAGCTTTCAGATAGGCCATTTTCCCGTTTTTCACAACAGCAAGGACTGCACCAGGAATTCTTTTCTGAAGAATTTCATTGTTGATGACATCATCAGCATATTTTAGGAGTTCTGAACTCATGCCTACTTGTTCTGGCGCAACGCGTTGTAAAGGTTGAGAAAAGCCTATAGTTACAACATTCAGAGCAAAAAGGAAAGCATACAAACGCTTCATAACAGATTCACTTTATATTGAATTTATAGATTTTCTTCCTTATTATATTCATCAATGGCTTTCTTTACAGAGCCATGCATGAGAAGCATTACTTTGGCATGTTCGTAGTCAAGTCCTAATTCCTTGACAATCATTCGAGTACCTCTATCAACGAGTTTTTGATTGGTGAGTTGCATATTCACCATCATATTACCCTTGACACGCCCAAGTTTGATCATTACAGTGGTAGTTATCATGTTAAGAATCATTTTTTGTCCTGTACCAGACTTCATGCGGGAAGAACCTGTCACGAACTCAGGACCAACAATCATTTCAATCGGATAATCAGCTTCTGCAGCCAAAGGAGAATCGGGATTGCTCGTAATACAACCTGTTAGAATACCGTGGGCACGTGCTTCATGCAGGGCACCGATAACGTATGGGGTGGTACCCGATGCCGCAATGCCGATAACGGTATCGCGTTTGGTGATTTTATGTGCCACAAGTTCATCCCATCCATGATGTGGGTCATCTTCTGCATTCTCCACTGCATTGCGCAAAGCGGTGTCTCCACCAGCAATAAGACCGATAACCATCGATGGTGGAACGCCAAACGTTGGAGGTAACTCAGAAGCATCAAGCACACCAAGACGACCGCTCGTCCCCGCTCCCATGTAGAATATTCTTCCACCACGTCTCATTCTTGGGACGATTTCCGTTACCAGTTTCTCTATCACAGGAATGGTTTTCTTAACAGCTGGAGCTATCTTTTGGTCTTCAGAATTGATGTCATAAAGCAACTCACCTACTGTTTTCTTCTCTAAATCGTCATATAATGACGCTTGTTCAGTTATCTTTACGAACATATCTTATAAATTAAAGATTAGTAAATAAAAGTTTCTAATAGCAACTGATAGTGAGCGGATATGCCGCCCCTCTTTATCATTGATTGCTAATGATGATATTTAATCAGGCCTCCCATTGGAGCTTTCATGATGAGGCCAAGCTTAATCCCTGTCTTATTGGCAGCCTCTTGCAAAACATTGCGGTAATAGTAGGCTATAGAACCAATGAAATTGACGGGTACACCTTGATATTCATATTGCATCACATTACGGCGGATGAAGGCTTCAAAGCTATTAAGAACCAAGGCGTGTACCGTTGGGTCACTGAGATTATCTTCAAGAAATTTGTTAAGGGAAGCCAAGAATCGGTTAGGGAAAGGTTTGCGATAGACACGGTCAATGATGTCCGCAGGTGTCAGATTGTATTCTTTCAGGAACTTCTCTTTTAAGCCTGGTGTCATCTGATTCTTCAGTAAGTCACCGACCATCAGTTTTCCTAATACAGCCCCACTGCCTTCATCGCCAAGGATGAAACCCAATGGCGACACATTGGCTGTTATCTGATTACCATCATAATAGCAAGAGTTACTACCCGTTCCCATGATGCATACGATTCCAGCTTCATGCTGACATAAAGCACGAGCAGCACCGGCCATGTCACTCTGTACCTCTACATGGACATCAGCGCCAAGTGCTCTTGCCACTGCTTTTTGTACTATAGGGGATTTCTCAGCCGTACAACCTGCCCCATAGAAATAAACATCTGTGATGATTTTGGAAGTACCATGAAGCACTTTATCAATCTCTGGGACAAGGGTTAGCGAAAGTTCAGTGAATATTTCGTCCTCCGTTTGGTAGAACGGATTAATTCCCTTTGTTGAAATCATTTGAGATTCCCCAACCTCACCGATAAGACTCCAATCGGTTTTAGTGGAACCACTGTCTGCAATTAGTATCATATTTAATTATATTTTTATGTAAATTCTACGTTTATAAAGTTGATATCCGATGACCCAGTTAAGCAAAACGAATAGTAAGGCATAGACAAGAGAGCCTAACTTAGCACCAAACAGAGGATCATAAAGTTGATAATAGAAGAAGCCGACAACGTTATGGGATACGCCATTGACCATGAAATGCACAGCACCGAACACGATTGCGATAATGTCTCCCATAACGTACATGAACAGCGGATTGACTCCAAAGGCCTCAAAAAATCGACTCCATGCCTTGTGGTCCTTTACATCGATTACATAAATGAGCATTGCCAGCAGGCAAGCGCCCATTCCCGTTGTGATAAGTACAAATGTGGGCGACCATACTTTCTTGCTGATAGGGCAGCCAAAACTAAGCAACCAACCTGCCAAGATGAGTGGAGCACCTGTCAGAAAGAGTTTCGAGATGATGTTCCAAAGATGCTGTTCCTTGGTTGTTCCTTCCTTTTCAGGCTTGAATATCATGCGTCCTACCAAGAAACCAATCATCACGTGGGCAACGGCAGGAATGGTACTGAGCAGTCCTTCAGGGTCGATACCATTGTCATGATACATGTGCTCAGGGGTAAGTATGGAACGGTCGACAATTGAAAGAATGTTGTCTTCACCATAAACAAAGCCATTTCCGAGGAGCAATAAAATGAAATATCCGCCTAAAAGAACGGTAATAATCCATGGGAAATATTTGTGTTTGACGGTAATGGCAAGAATTGCCGTGATGCCATAGCATAAAGCCAACCGTTGCATGACACCTAATATACGCATGTGGTCGAAGTTCAGCAAGGCTTCCAAGAACTGATTGCCAAAACCGATGCCCTCCGTAGGGGTATGCCAATAATTGCAGAAGCGCGAAAACCAGCCAATCAGTACGCCAATCAGAAAGATAACCACGGTACGGCGCAGGATTTTCAGGATGGCTGCAGTGGATGGCTGGAAATCATACTTACGCAAAGAGATGTATGTGGAAACACCCATGATGAACATGAAGAACGGGAATACGAGGTCCGTAGGTGTCAGTCCTATCCATGGAGCATGTTCCAATGGCGTGAAGACATTCTCTCCGTTGCCAGGATTATTTACTAATATCATTCCCGCAATGGTAAATCCTCGAAGGATATCGAGGGCTAAGATACGATGCGATGATGTCTGAACGTTATTCATTTATAAAGATAATATTTTTTAGATAATTGTTTAAAACTTTCTATATCTTTGTACCAGTAGCCACGAACATCCTCCCAACGGAATCGTTTGGAGAACAGTTGGCGAATCTGTTTGGAACCGCAAACCTTGTCAAACATGTTGAAACGGTCTTTATCCTCTTCTCCGAAGATTTTATGATCGGGGTACATGGCAGCCTCTTCTTGGGCTACAAGGAATTGAATATCTGTGAGTGGAGCCTTCTGATAATCAATGATATGTACCTGAACACCTTGTATCTGCTGGTCTTTATACACCGCATAGAAGGGTCTGCAATAGATTGGACGGAACAAAACACCAGGAATCTTCAAAGCATTCAGCCTCTCTGCAAAGGCCTGAGCGTCTATCCATGGTGCTGCGAACATCTGGAAAGGAATCGTATAGCCAACGCCGATACTCATATAGTTGAATTCTCCGATAATTCCACTTACGGAATAGAACCACGAGGAGACAGGTTGTGGGATATGGGGAGAGGATGGAATCCACTCCAAACCTGTCTGTGTATAGTCCATACGGCGTTTCCAGCCCTTCATTTTGATGACCTTTAGATTGCATTGAATGCCGCCTTTCAGCATGTGTTCTCCATTGAGCAATTCTGCCAATTCTCCACAAGTGAGGCCATATATATAAGGTATCTTGAATTGAGAAACAAACGATACGCAGTCATCTTCCGTAAGATTACCCTCTACTTTCTCACCTCCAAGGGGATTAGGACGGTCAAGAACGATGAACTCCTTGCCATTTTCGGCAGCCGCTTCCATGGCTAATCCCATGGAACTGATATAAGTAAAGGAGCGGCAACCAATGTCCTGAATATCATAAACGAGAACATCTATATCCTTCAACATCTCTGCTGTTGGTTTGCGGGTCTTGCCGAAAAGCGAGTAAACAGGCAGTCCTGTGGCCTTGTCTTTGGCATCCGTAACTGCATCTCCTGCATGTGCATTGCCTCTGACGCCATGTTCAGGACCGTAAAGAGCCACAAGATGCACGTTAGGGGCGGCTGCAAGGATGTCAATCGTTGAACGCAGATTGTTGTCAACGCCCGTAGGATTGGTGATGAGACCTACTCGCTTGCCTTCAAGAGGCTTGAAATTCTCAGCCTTCAAGACCTCGATGCCTGTCTTGATGCGAATCTTCTGACGGGCAGAAAGACTCGTAAAAGTCAGTAAACAGAGAAATAAAAGAACTGTTTTTCTCATTTTTAGTCTTGCTTTTTATTTCTTTCCATATTCAGGGTCGATTCTCTTATCCACAAAATAAGTGATGAATAGGGTTGCCAAGCAACAAACCATGACCATCCAGAAGAAGTTTACATAGCCGATAGCCTCTTGTATATAGCCTGCCACAAAGCCCGGAAGCATCATGCTCAGAGCCATGAAGGCCGTGCAAATAGCATAGTGGGAGGTCTTGAATTCACCCTCAGAGAAGTACATCATATAGAGCATATAAGCGGTAAACCCAAAGCCATAGCCGAATTGTTCGATACATACGGCAACGCTGATGATGGCTACGTTTTCGGGTTGGAACAGGGCCAAATAGACGAAAGCGAGGCAAGGCAGGGTCATACATCCTGCCATCAGCCAGATAGACTTCTTTAACCCTACGCGCGAAGCGTAGATTCCACCGAGGATTCCACCGGCAAGCAGGGCAATAACGCCAAAGGTTCCATAGACTAATCCAACGATTTCCGTGTCCAAACCAAGCCCTCCACTCGTGACTGGTTGCACCAAGAAAGGCTGACAAAGTTTGATGAGGAAGCCTTCGGGAAGCCTGAAAAGCAGCATGAAAGCTACTGCAAGCCAAAAGCCGGGCTTACGGAAGAAGGTGACAAAAGAGTTGCCTAACTCCACTAAATTTGACTTTGCGCTACTTCCGTCACTATTCGTGCGAGGAGCATCGCTGGCTGGTTTCGGGAGAAAGAATATATGATATAAGGTTATTAAGAAGAAGATGACGGCAGCAACACCCAATGTTATTTGCCATGACATCGGTATATTGCCGGTCTGTTTTTCAATCAAACCAGCAATCAAGACAAGCACTCCCTGCCCGAAAATCGAGGCAATGCGATAGAAAGTGCTGCGGATGCCGATGAAAGCAGCCTGACTGCTGGGGCTATGCGCAAGCATATAGTAGCCATCGGCAGCAATGTCATGGGTGGCTGAGGCAAAAGCGGCGCAGATAAACAGTATGAGTGTGAAGAGAAACATGGAAATGTGAGTCTCTCCAGATGCTATCATTGCGGCACTCGGATGCGGCAGGGTAACCGTCAGCAAGACAAGCATGGCGGTTATCAGAATCTGCATCGTGACAATCCACCATCGTTTGGTCTTGACCACATCGACGATAGGACTCCACACACCCTTCAAAAACCAAGGGAAATAAAGCAGTGTTGTGAAGAACGACATATCGCCGTTTGGCACGCCCATCTTGGTAAACATCATCACCGAAATGTTGTTTACTACGAAGTAGGGAATGCCTTCGGCTAAATATAATGTTGGTACCCAAAGCCATGGGCTTGCTTCTTTCAGTTTGTTCATTCTATTGTTTTTTAATCGATATACTATTTTGGCAATTCTCGAAATCCAATTTTCATGCTGACCTTTCTCGCTTTGCATGCTCTGCGAAACTGCCTTTTCGGTTGTTGGAAATGTTCTTTTGTATTCTTAAAGAACGTCTTTCAGCAAACCCTTTACGGCAAAGAGTTAAACAATCCGGGCCACTTTGTTTGACAATCCGGTCCACTTTGTTGAACAATCCGGGCCATTTTGTCTCGTAAACAACCGTTACTTACAAAATCGGGAACGATTGTCGGCATCGCAACTCATCGTTTTTGATGCCGCAACCATTCATTTCCGAGGGGTTATTTCTTGTTTTTCGCAATGCGTGCCTGCAACTCCCACGTGCGGATGCGGTCCTTGTAGGTGTTGTAGGTGTTCGTTTTGTTGATGTCCAACGCTGCATCGCTGTTGTCATCCCAACGACGACACATATAGACGGGTGTGAACACTCGGCCTATCTGATAATCGCGCGAGATATTCAAAGCGAGGGCGTAATCCTCTCCATAACTTACGTTTGGCATGTTGACCTGACGCAAAACAGGAGTATAGAAAGCGCGCGGAGCCCCGAAACCATTGATGCGCAAGGCATTGTTGCGCCCGTTTTCAGGAGTCCATTCCTTATGGTCGATGATGCCCGGAGCAATCATATTGAGGTTGACATCCGTTATCATATAGGTCCCGACGACCATGGCTACATTTTGATCATAGAATGCCTTGACCATCGTCGAAAGCGTATTCTCATCCTTATACATATCGTCGCTGTCGAGTTGCACCATAAATTTGCCGGCTTTCGCATGATGAGCGGCTAAGTTCCAATAGCCTCCGATGCCGAAATCATAGTAATCTGCAACGATATGAATCAGCCTTGGATTGTCCTTAAACTCATCAATAGCATCGCGGGTGCCATCTGTTGAGAAGTTATCCACTACCATCACATTATATTTGAAGTCGCATTTCTGATTTAAAGCAGAGGTAATGGCATCCCTGATGGTGCGTATTCTATTGCGCACAGGAATCATGATTGTGGCCTCAACTTCAAAGTTGTTCTCCCCAAACTCTATGTGTTTGAAGGTCGGAGCAAGATAGCCACCCACCTCTTTCAAATGCTCTGTGCAGGCTTGCTCCATCTCTATCTGACGACTGCGGTTGCTCGGGTCGACATAGTCAAACTGCTTGGCTCCGCTCAAACGCGTGTCTTGCTCGACCTCACTATAGAGGAATTCGGGGATATGAACAAGTTTATGCTTTTGACTAAGCTTCAGACGCAAGTCATAAAAGCCTGCAAACTGGTAGTCGGCCTTCATTCTGCTGACGCTCTCTTTCAGCGCATCGGTGTGGAATAAGAGGACTGAACCGAAGTCAAAATCATCTCTTAAAGAGCCCATCTGATAATCAATGACCGGCGCTTTCTCGATGTTGTCGCCCTTCAACTGAAAGTGGTCAGCATACAACAAGCCAGCTTGGCTCACCTCGGCAATGTTCAACATGCGGGTGAGGGCAAGGTAATTCATCTTCAGTTTAGTCGTTTTCATATAGATGAGCGTATATTCAGTATCTGCCTGTTGGGCAATCGCCTTGATGGTCGCAGTGCTGAATATCGTTTCCTTTACGGGCGTTACAGCCTTCACTTCTTCTTGCTCACGAAGGTGGGCAACCGTTTCTCCTGTCTGCTTTTCGTCAACATAAGGAACGAAACAGCTTATAAGTTCTTTTGTTTCCATTGTTTTTTTATATTTCATTATTTAATTTATTGTCTTTTCAAAAGCACCACATAGCCCTCTGAAGAGGTAACAAGCACTTTGTCATCACTCAGTGGCAAGACGGTGTTAATCAGCGAGTTGCCAAGTTTATGCTTCCATAACACCTTCCCCGTAGTGGCTTCCAACGCATAGATAAGCCCAGAGGCCGTACCCCCGAAAACCGTATTTCCGCACTCCAAAGGCATCGATGGGGCATGCTCATAGCCGAAACCGAGGTCGCTTGCCCATAGTTCCAAAGGCTTATTGCCAGATGTGGAATAGCATACAACGCTGTCTTTCATCGTCTTGGCATACAGCCTTTTGCCATCTATCGAGAGGCCTAAAGACTCGCGCACGGTCGATTGATACGTGCGCCAAAGGGTGTTGCCTGTCTGGATGTCAATGGCTGTCAGGGCTCTTTGCGGGTCCACAATGAATACCTTTCCTTCAGTGGCTACTGGCCAAACGGCAGCAGGGGAGAAGTGCATCCGCGTCAAGTCACCTGTCCAACGCCACTCCTCTTTTCCGTCAACTTTATCCAAACAGTAGAGCGTATTATCCCATGCACCGAAGATAACCTTATCTTTAGTGACCAAAGGCTTGGTCTCAATATAGCCTCGAATGCCATGATAAGCCCATTTCAACTTGCCGGATTGTATGTCGATAGCACGCATCGTACTGTCGCTTGCGCCAATATAAGCTATGCCATTATCCGTTGCAACCGCTCCAAGAACAGGCTCTTTGGCCTCGATTTTCCATTTGAGGGTGCCGTTATGGGCATCAATTCCATAGATATTCTTATCGGCAGAGCCAAACACAACGATGCCATCAGCAACGGCAGGAGTACCCACGATGCGGGCATCCGACTTGAATTTCCATAGCTGCTTGCCGTTTTTCATACTGAAAGAAAACAGTTGTCCGGCATCATCACCGATAAAGATTTGCTTGCCATCCGTTACGGGCGAAGAGAAAATCGCTGTCCCTGTATTAGCCTTCCACACCTCTTTTATCTTGGAATATCGTGTGTTTACGCTGAAATCAGGATAATGATTGGCGTGTCCGTTATGGTCAAAATAGTCCTTGGATAAGGAGAAAGCCGCATAACGCTGGCGCTTTTCACCAATGCGCTGACTATAGACAATGATGGAATCAGCCGTTATTTCATAGATGCCATACCCCGGTTTACCCTCTGCATCAGCAAGGTTGCTGCGCATGAGAACCCCTGGGATGCCATCATAAAGCAAGTTTTTCAACCTGTGATAATGGCCTCCAATGAATAAGCGGATGTTATAGGGCCGCACTGCATCTGTCACTTGATACCAATTATCGACGTCACCATCCAGCATGGGATAATGGGTTACGAGAATAACGGGCTTGTCCTTGCCATACTTTTCAATCTCTTGTTTAATCCAAGAGATGTCTTGCGGTGCCACATGGCCAAAAGCCATGCGCATCAAAGGACCGGAGTTGAAACCCAAGAAGAGGATTCCTTGATGGACAAACTCAAATCGCTCACCTCCGAAAATCTCACTGAAAGCGGTGCATCCGGAGTCACTCCACTTCGTTTCATGATTTCCCAAGCATACATATACAGGCACTTTCAACAGGTTCAGGCAATCTTTTACCTTCTCCAAAGTTTTTCGGTCGCCTTCTTCCGTTAGGTCGCCAGTGACGAGAACAAAGTCAAGGCTGTCAGTAGCATTGATTTGGGCAATGCTCTTCAGCAGATATTCAGTGGGCGCAGAATTGTTGGAGCTAAGATGCACATCGGTCAGTTGCGCGAAACGAAACGTTCCGTGCTGCGCCATCAATGCAGAAGGCAATAGGGTGAAAAGAATGAATAATACCTTTTTAATCATCTTGCTCCTTCGTATTTCTGTTTATTTTTTACCTTTCAAGAAAGTCAGTACCTCTTTCATCATGGCGTCACGCTGTTGTGGAGAGGCCACAGTCTCAAACGGGAAGCCAAGCACTACCGTCTTATACGTGCCACTATAAGCGACGCCCGCACTCAGTTCATTTTCCGAATAACGCATAATGGTATAGGCACAAGAGTCTGCCGGCTCGATGGCATCGGGTGATTCAACGATGTAAATGCTGTCATTGAGGGTGTTAGAATATTTGAAATTCCCTGCTGTTACTTGATAAGGGGTCGGCACACTGTGTACATTTCCCAATACGGCAGCCTGTCCTGTGCGCCACTTGAACTTCAGAACGTTCATTGCAAAATTACGGTCTTCCTTTTTGGAGTTGGTCAAGTGACTGTCCCAAAGGTCTGTTCCGACATACGCACCACTGACAAATAGGTTGCCTCCAGCACTTGTATATTGAGTCAAAGCTTTTTGCATTTCGGGGCTGAAAGTCTTGAATTGCAGAGGAGTAACGCCTGGACGCCCCATCTTTGTCTGACATTGTTTGCCCAGAATATAGTCAACCATGTGATAATCATTCATCTTGACATCCGCCTCTTCTATGGCTTTATGGCTACAGGAGACGAATGAATAGCCGGCTTTAAGTATGGATGTGCCATGCACAGAAGGATAATCGAAGGTGTTGCCAGCAATTACCTGCCGTTCATAATCTCCATAACTATCGCCAAAACCTGCTGCATCATCATCCATCCATGGGATGCGACGGCGGAATTCCTTCATCTTTCCGATGTAACTGAAGTCCTGAACGTAAGGCACACCATGGTCCAAATCATCGATAAATCCTGCTAATGCGGTGTCAGCAGGTGCTGGAGCGACGAAGTCAGCAGGCGCACTGATGCGGTCAAAACCATTGATGACGAGCACGGTATCTTTTGATTCTTTGGCTAAACCTACAGAAAGGACCTCTGAAGGGAAACTTTCCCCACCTTTATTAAATGCTGTTACCTTGTAACTAATGACCTCTCCAACGGGTATTTTAGTGGTATATTTCTCCTTTTTCACTATCGTTCCGTTGTCAAAATCACCTTTTCCTATTCGCGTATAAACGATGTATTTATCCGCTTTTGCTGTAGGTTCAAGCGGGTCAAGCACTGATTTCCAAGTCAATTCGACCTGATTCTTGGCTTTAAGTTTCATTGCCATATTGTCAACAGGCAGTGGCTGAACAACGTATTTGTCCCCATATTGTTCACAGAAGAACTTCAATATACCTTTATAGATGGCTCTGCTGACCGTAAAACGGAAACGAGGGTCAAGTCCATAACGCATATCTGCAAAGTTCTCATGTGATAAAAGCTCGAGCAACATCGCAGGAACACGAGGCACGCGGGCCTCAAAATAAGACTTATTCCACATCCAGCGGCGAGTCCATTGAGGCTCATAAAGTGTCCGGATATCGCGCACGATAGAGGACATGACGGAATCGGTGAGTTCTCCGGCAAGTTTGCGGGAAGAACCGTTATAGTAAACGCTGTCATAGCAGTTGGTATAATAGATGCCCAATGTCCCGATAATGGAGTCGTTGAGGGTAGTCCCGGCATCGCTATGAAAGGCAAATGACAAGTCAACAGGGATGCCTAAGCCTTTGTTATAAGGGTCAACTACTGAGCCTCCGGCAAGCCAATTCACCCATTCACCACGGCATTTGTAATCGTCAACATAGTCATTTACATTATGTGTTGGTGAATAGATGCTATCCGGAGCACCAGCCCATTGCAGCCAATAGCGGGCTGCTTCGGCAAAGCGGGGATAAGTACTGAGTTGATAAGGATAGTCGATCTGTGGAATATCAGCGGTTTTTGTCGTTGTAGTTTCATCAGAACTTCTCACATTTTCAGTGGCTTCCGGGGATGGACGACGGGCTATATTGCCCATTCCACCACCAATCTTGACGGCATCGGCAGTAATGACATTGCCGGCTTTAGCGCTCTTATTGGAAAGCACAATGCGGCAGGCACTGCTCTTCCCTTTATCGAATAGGAACGTTCCGAGATAAATCCAGGTCTCGTTACCCATGGTCTGATTGACCTTAAAGCGAGTTGCTCCGCCGCAATGATACACGGTATAGAGCGCATCTTCAGCACTATTGGGCAATGAATGATAACTGACATAAATAGCATAACGGCCTGTTCGAGGGATGTCAGGCAGCCATTGCGCTGTGCTTTCGTTACCTTTATTAATGGTGTTGATGGCCCGATAAGTGCCTTCTTGAAACGGATTATCGAAGTCTTTATAGATAGCGCGCTTTTGAGCAAAGCCCGTTCCTTCGCCATTCTGCCATGTTTCAGTGCCATTTTGCTCACTATATTGCGAGCGGGCACTAAGTGTTCCATCATTATCCACTATCACTTCCTCATTCTGAGTGTCACGTTCACGGGGCATCATGACGTAAGCGCCCGCATTCTCAAGCATCGGAACGAGAAACGGGAGCACATAACTGGAGGTATAGAGGTCCTCGCAGGTCTCAAAAAGACGGGCTCTTTGCCATTCCCAACGATTCAGTTTCGGTTCGAAATATTTGCCATGGCTTGCCCACATGGCTATGTGTTTGTCGGTTAAAACGCATGGATTCTTATAGGGAACATCCACACGTGTGACGATAGGAGTTTGCTCTGGCCGTGTGAAAGTGGTCGAGTTGGCTTTTTCCTGAGCAATAGCAGGGGAGGAAAATAGCAAAGTGCTTGCTGCTAAAAGTATATATTTCATATCTAATAACATTATATTCTATCTTTTTGAGGTTTCTTGATGAGCAGGCAAAGACCGATGAAAGTAAAGGCTGCATTGAGGATGAGCAGTTCATAACTCATGTGATAGCCATTAAACCAACGTTCTGAATTCTGCTGGATGATAAAGCAAAGCACTGGCGAAAGGATGACTACGAGAGGTATCCAACGGTTGCGCACAGGGCTTTTGAGGATGATTCCGAAGGCAAAGAGCCCAAGAATAGGCCCATAAGTATAACTTGCCAAAATGTAAACGGCATCGATTACACTTGTACTATTGATAAGTCCGAAGAGGAAAATGGTGATTGCCATGACGATAGCCATTAAGGCATGGACCTTCTGACGAAGGCTTGTCACTTGCTTATCGCTCTTGTTTCGGATGCCAAGAATATCGACTGTGAAGGATGTAGTGAGGGAGGTGAGGGCCGAACCGGCGGCAGAATAAGCCGAAGCGGTAAGTCCTATGATGAACAGGATGCCGACAATCATCGGAAAATAAGCACTTGTAGCCACTGCAGGGAACAACTTGTCGCCCGTCTCCTGAATGCCTTTAACCTCAGCAAACTGATAAAGCAGGACACCGAGAATGAGGAAGAGCAGGATGACAAACAGTTGGCAAACACTACTGATGAGCATGTTTTTCTGAGAATCATGCGAGTTTTTGCACGACAGATTGCGTTGCATCATGTCCTGGTCAAGGCCCGTCATGGCGATAACCGTGAACACTCCAGCGAAAAATTGCTTGAAAAAGTATTCCTTATCATTGATATCATCGAAGAAGAAAATTCTCGACATGGCACTATGACGGACATTCTCAGCCATCTCGCCAAAGGAAAGTTGGAGCGATGAGGCTATGTAAAAGATGCACAGAACGACAGAGGCGACAATGCAAACAGTCTTCAGTACATCGGTCCAAATTATCGATTTGACCCCTCCACGAAAGGTGTAAATCCACACCAAAAATACCGTCAGGATGACATTCAGAATGAAAGGCAGGTGGAAAGGAGTGAAGACAAGCAGTTGGAGTGCTATGCACACTAAGAACAAACGCACCGATGCGCCCAGCATTTTGGAGATAAAGAAGAGCCACGCACCCGTCTTATAGGCCGACAGACCGAAGCGGGAGTCGAGGTAGCCATAGATTGAAACGAGGTCTTTTCGATAGAAAAGCGGCACCAACACGAAAGCGATTATCACATAGCCAGCCGTGAAACCCAGCACCATTTGAAGGTAGCCGAATGCGCTCGTGGCAACCATTCCCGGCACGCTCACAAACGTTACGCCGGACATGGTAGCCCCTATTGTCGCAATACTGACTGCCCACCATGGAGATATTCGTCCTCCGATGAAGAAGCCGGTATTATCTGCATGCCTTCCTGCAATATACGAAATGGTGAAAAGCAATGCCAAATAACTGATGACTGTTATGAAAACAACTGATGGTGTCATTCTTTTAAAAAGTGCTGTTTGCTATAAATGAATTTCCTTTTATTTTTACCTCTGAATTTCAAAAAATCTCTGTTCACAATTCCTTTCCTGCAAAGGGCTGAGTAAGTAATGGTTGTTTACCTCGTAAAAGATGGTTGTTTACCTATCAAATAACGGTTGTTTACCCTGTAAAAGATGGCTTTTTAAAAAGCAGAGTCTATTCTCTTGATTTACAGTTGATTATTTACAATTAACGAGTTGATGGTAACTCTATTTATCATGTCATTACACATCAACTCGTTAACTTATGTCAGAAGAGTATTACCAACCCGGGTTTTGTGTTGTTTTTCCTTCGCTCAGCGTAATCTGAGAAGAAGGTATTGGGAAGAAGTAATATTTCTTATCGAACGTACGAGTCTTGCTTGTAGGGATAGCATAGCCAGCAGCATCCACTAAAACGGCTACATTAGCAACTGTACTCAGATTGGCTCCACGGTTAACATCCGTATAGACGCTTGTGTCAATCTTGTCAAGTTGATGCCAGCGCACTAAGTCCCAATAGCGAATCCAGTTGTCAGTCATCAGCTCACAACGGCGGCAACGGCGGATTTCCCATATCAGATTGCTTACGCCCATGTTGTTGGCAGGGTCAGCATCTGGGGTTAAAGTCAGTTTAGGAAGTGCTGCGCGGGTCTCCAATTTGTTGATGGAATTGTCCAAATCGCCTTGAGTGATGGTGCCAAGCTCTGCTTTTGCTTCAGCAAAATTCAAGTAGATTTCAGCAAGCCAGAAGAGAGGAGCATCGGTGGTGTTCGTTCCCGTGTTGTTACGATAATAAAGAGGAATGGTCAGATTATCGTATTTGCCGATGTTATAAGCTGTTGAAGAAGTCATCAAAGATGAACCGCCACCACGTGACCACCCATGGCCTTTGAAGCAAAGTACAGAGTCGAGCAATACGCTGAGACGCTTGTCGCGTACGGAGAACATATTGTTGATGGTGTAGTTTCCTTCTTTCGTCAAGACTGGCTTATCGCTCTTGTCGAGTGTTGTCGTAGCGAGAGGCTTGCCATCACGGAACAAAAAGGCGTTAACAGCATCTTTCGTAATACCGCGTTGCTGAGAAGATGAGCAGGTATAGTCAATCGTTGAATGCATCTGAACATCCTGTTCGTAATTGCGGAAGAAGATAACTTCCTTGCTGCCGCTCAAATCTGTCGAGTTGTAAACCTCTCCATAGTTGGCTGTAAGGCTGTATCCGGCGCTCATCAACTGTTGAGAAGCGTCAACGCAAGCATTCAGATAAGTAGCAGCACGACTAGCATCAGGAGCTTTTCCGTTATCTGTAGCGGTGCGATATTTGCAATATGTACCTTCATAAAGAGCTATTTCGCTCTTCATAGCAAGTGCCATGTTCTTGCTCCAAGTGTTCTTGTTGGAGGTAGAACCTATGTTGTCGATAGCATAGTTGAGATCGTTCATCACGCTATCCATGACAACATCCCTGTCAGTACGAGTTCCATAGATGACGTCTACATCAGCATCAGGGTCAAGAACAACAGTGTTCTCCCATTGCACATCACCATACATACGGACTAACTGATAATATTCCCAAGCACGATTCAAGCGTGCGATGGCCATAAATTTTGCCTTTGTGGTAGCATCAAGAGTAGAAGTAGCCAGACCGGTAATCATGTAATTGGCACGACGGATTTCCGTATAACTGCCACTCCAATAGCTGGAGGAACCTGGAATAGTCGTAAAGGTCCAGTTGTCAAAACTTGGACTTGCCTGGTCATCGCTAAGAGATTTGAAATAGAACCAGCCTGAACCAGTGCCAGTGCCATAACCTGAATAGTTCTCGAAGAACGTATTGCTGTAGCTTTCAACCTGATTTGAGTTGCTCCAGAATTCTACAGACTCTGTGAATCTGTCACGTGGAGTCTTGTCAAGCATGTCATTACAACTGGTCATCAGCAGTGCAACAGTACCTAAAACATATAAATATGATTTTTTCATGTCGTTTCAGAGTTAAAATATTTATTTAGAATGTAACTTGAAGTCCAATTGACCAACTGCGAGTAATAGGATATGTACGTCCCCAAGTACCATAGCCAAGAGAGCCTTGTCCTTCATCCATTTCAGGGTCGATTGGCAAATTACCGCTACCCTTATGAATCAAACAGAGATTATTGACACTTCCGTAAATACGGAGTTTCTGGATATAAGCTTTCATGGTGAGAGCTTTCGGCAGAGTATAACCTAAAGTTATGTTCTTCAAACGCAGATAAGACATGTTTACCAAGTACTTTGTCTGAGGATAATAGTTGTGGCAGCCACCTTCAGAAGCAAGACCAACAACATTACCTGCATACTCATTACCAGGATATAGAGTTGGGAAGTCATTGCCCTGATTGATAGTATTCTGAGTTACCGTGAGCGTATTATTAGCGATGGTGTAGTCATAAATATTATAACTTGTCTGGTTGTCATAGATAGCCAAGTCAGCTTCACGCATTTCTGGGAATACAAATGAAGACTGAGTCCACTCATCACGCTTGCCGACTCCTTGGAAGAAGAGGTCTAAGTCTAAGCCTTTATAATTGCCTCCGATATGGAAACTGTATTCATAACGTGGCATTGTGTTGCCGATAACCTTCAGGTCACCATGGTCTTCAAGGGTTCCCTTGCCGCCATCGATAACGCCATCACCGTTCAAATCCTTGTACTTAATGTCGCCAGGACCATAGATGAAGTTCTCTGTCTGCAAACCTGTCTGGTCTGCTACACCTTTCTTATAGTTCCATCCTGTCAGCTGATTGTTGCTGATAATAGGACCATCGAAGTCATCTTCAGTGAAGTAGCGGTCGGTTTCAAAGCCCCAGATGTCACCCCATGTCTCACCTTCGTAAGCATAACTGACAGAGCCCGGATGGCCGATAAGCTTGGATTCATTGTTCCATTTGTGTACTTTCGTCTTAGAATCACCGATACTGAAGTTAAAGTATGCACCAAAATCTTTGGTAAACTGGTGACGGAGATTGAGAGTGAATTCCCATCCATTAGTGCGTAACTGACCTGCATTTGTATAAGGTGCACTGGCTCCAACACTTGAAGGAAGAGCTTTACCAGGAGCGAGCATGTCTTTAGTATCACGCTGATAGAGTTCAAAACTAGCTGTAATCTGGTCATTCAGGAAACCTAAATCAAGTCCCAAGTTAGTGGTGTTGATGCGTTCCCAAGAAAGAGAAGGTAATGTCCAGTCAGGCAAATCAAGCTCAGCAACCTTTGCGCCAGCACTTGAAAGCCAATGTACATAGCTCTGAGAGATAGTGCTGATGGTAGAAAGGAACATCCAGTCACCAACAGCTTCATTACCAATAGAACCATAAGAGAAACGCAACTTGACGTTGTCAACGATGTCTTTAATGCCTAATTTCTGCCAATAAGGCTCCTCACTGATGCGATAACCAGCAGAGAAAGATGGGAAGAATGCCCAACGGTCACCTGAAGGGAAGCGGGAAGAACCATCGTAACGTCCATTCAACTCCAATAGATAGATGCCTTTATAGTCATAGTTGATACGGCCAAAGTAACCTGCTGATGCACGGTCACCTGTGCTACTGTCAATGGTGGCGTTCTTCAAGTCTCCATAAGCAAGGTTCAATTCAGGATATTCCTCTGAGTAGAGTTGCGTACGGCGTGCATAGAAGTAGTCACTGCTATAGTTCTCACCGTTCATACCCAACATCACATTCAGATTGTGAACATCTGCAAAAGTATGAGCATAATTCAAATAAGCATTGGCAGTCCAACGGTTGCTCTTGAAATTATCACGACGAGCATTGGTCGTAGAAGGCTGTACAATATAACCAGGAGTTACTGCTGACCAGTTCATACCATAGACACTATGATTGCTCTGTTTGTAATTTTCATTCTCAATGTCGTAAGTATAGTCTGCATTAAAGGTCAGGTCTTTTGTGATATTGGCCTTGACGTAAGCGTTCATACGCAGACGGTCGGTAGTATCAACAAAACGAGAAGCCTGTTTTTGCATGGCAATGACACGGAAATCTTCTCCATCGATGCTTCCTGAAGGAATGAAGAAAGAACCCCAGCGCCATAGATACTGGTAAATGTTGTTGTAAGCATTTGCACGAGAGAAGTGTGAACGCGTGAAGTTGAGGCGTGCACCAATCTGCAACCAGTCAGTGATATCGGTCTGCAAGTTCAGTGTTGCATTCATGCGCTCATGCTCTGCAGGATTGAAGGACATCTGGTCCTCTTTCTTGTTGTAGCCTACAGATGTATAGAAGGTTGTGCGCCCGCTTGCACCTGACAAAGAGATGTTGTGACTCTGTGAAGGAGCAGCATCCTGATACCAAATCCCAGCAATGTCATAGTTGGCATAATACATAGGTTGCTTTCCGTTGAAGCGGTAGTCGCCGACATTGGTGTCGCTTTGATAAGCTCTCATTTCACCGTAGCCAATCTTTGTATCGCCGTTTTCCTTAATCCATTCGTTGGCATAAGGAAGCAACTGGTCGAAGTACATACCGAACAATTCGACAGCATCAGAACCAGCGCGCTTCTTTGCGCGGATGGCAGCTTCAAGCTGTGTAGGTACATTCGGGAATCCTGGCAGATAAGTAGAGCCGTCCCATGCGAAGTTGTTGGTATAATCAATCTTGATGCGGTCGCCTTTCTTAGCGTTCTTCGTTGTAATCAAAATAACGCCGAATGCTGCACGCGTACCATATATAGAAGAAGCAGCTGCATCCTTCAGCACGCTGATGGAAGCAATATCATTGGCATTAATCATTGAAAGGTCGTCAACGGGTACACCATCCACTACGATGAATGGAGAGCTGGTCTGACTGTTACTCAAAGTTCCAAGACCGCGAATACGCAGTGTAGGCTCTGAGTTGATATCACCACTGGTGTTGAGGACGGTAAGTCCTGGCACTGCACCTTGCAATGCTTTGGTGACGTCCTGCTCTGGGCGTGAGGTAAGAGTCTTATCAAGGTCAACAGTAGAAACTGCGCCGGTAAGGTTAGCTTTCTTTTGAGCACCATATCCAACGACAACAACTTCGTCGAGTTGAGCATTATCTTCTTTCATGACAATGCGCATGTTGCCTTCAGGTTTAGTTACCACGGTCTTGTAGCCCAAGAAAGAGAATTGAAGTTTAGCATTGCTGCCAACTTCCAAAGAGAAGTTTCCATCAGCATCGGTCACTGTTCCCTTGGTGGTTCCAAGCTCTTGAACGAAAACGCCAACGATGGGTTGTCCGTTCTCATCGACAACAGTACCTTTTGCTAAATTCTCAGAAGAGCTCACTTCCTGCAGCACGCCAGCAGCGTAGACTTGTGTACTCATGGCACATGTCAATAAAAGCATGCACAGGAAAACTAAATGTTTCTTCATAAGCTTTGTTTTTTAATGATTGGTGTATAAATTTATTTATTTAGGTTACATGAGGAATTTCTTGTGGCAATTAAATAGGTTCCGTACAAATGGCTTTTCTCTCCTTGCCGAAAGAAGGTATCGATCATTTTATCTCAAAAGCTAATATTTTCCATAATTTTCGTGTCTTACAAATGACAACTGCAAATATAAGCAATATTTTTCAAACATGAACACATTTTTAATATTTTTATGTATTATGAACATAAATTTATAATAAATGCTTTGATTATTTGTTTAAAGAACTTAACAATATTGCCATTATCTGCCCTGAAAATGGTATAAATGGAGCGAAAAGCATAGAATAAATTATGGAATTAACGCATGATAATAGATGAGACCTTCCATAGAGCGGTCGCGAATTTCATCGACTTCGATGTCAAACTCCTTGGCTACGCGCCGCAATTCGATGGCAAACTTGGAGGCAGCGAGGCCTACAAAGCGCACTTTGCAATCCTGATACTGATATTGACAGACGTTGCGCGTAAAGAAGTTTCTCAAGTTCTTGGTGATGAGTTCTTCCACATAGGAATTTGAAACGTAATCCGCAAGGAAATAGCCTATTTGCGCAAGGAATCGGTTAGGTAAGGGCTTATTGTAAACTTCCGTAAGAACATCGTCAGGATTGATGGACGTCTGGCGCATGAAAACCTCCGCTAAGTCTTCTGGAATAAGGCCTTTCACGTAGTCGGAAAGAAACATTTTGCCCAATGCGGCAGCACTGCCTTCATCGCCAAAGATATAACCGCCGGCCCTGACGTGCTTCTGAATATTCTCCCCGTCGTAATAGCAAGAGTTGGAGCCAGTTCCGAGAATGCAGGCGATGCCCGCCTCATTATTAAATAAGGACCTAGCGGCAGCGAGCAAATCGCTCTCTACAACCGTGTGAGAACGAAACTGCGTGGTGAGCGAAGCCTTGACAATATTGCCCCTTGCCTCATTGTTACATCCGGCACCATAATAATAGATTTTATCATATCTGTGCTTGAAGTAATCTTCGGGTAAGCCAAGTCGGATGACTCGGCTGATTTCCCGGCGTGTCTGGAAGAAAGGATTTATGCCTGCCGTCGTTGCCTTGGCGATAATGTTTTGATGCTCGACTATTGCCCAATCAGTCTTAGTGGAGCTGCTATCAGCTATCATGTTCATAATGCGAAAGATTAAAGTCGGTCCTTAGTCATTGTTCACAAAGTTAGAAAAAATAATTTTAACTTGCAACTTTTTTACGACTTAATTACATTTTTTAATATTATAAGTTGTTCACTTTTGCGCAATTTTCCTCTCTTTTGGCCAATAATGGCCTTCCAAAAGATGGTAAGAGGACAAAGAGGGGATAAGCCCTGAAAAAGTAATCAGTATCTGAAAACTTGGCTTCTGATGAATGAAAGAAGCCTAATCAATCATTGGAAGCCTTGTAAAAGATGATTGTTTACATTTGTTTTCCTATCGAAAACAGCGTGTTTCTCTATGGAAAACAGTCTGTTTTTCTATGGAAAACAAATTGTGCCAGTCGATTGGTACTGTTCATTACAGTATCTGGTACTGACCTTCCCAACGATTGGTATTAGCCGCTCCAATCGTTGGAAACATTCCGAAAATACGCTTTCTGCCTGTCCGTTTGCTCTTGCATTTGCATCATTCCTATATATTTTGAGATGTCTGTCATTATCTCCTTTTTGTCAGTCATTCAATTTGCGCCGATTTGCGCCATATTGGCATAACTTCTCTTTTTGAATGTTCGGAAAACCCGAAAATGCACGTTAAATACAATTAAATGCATCAGAAAAATTTTAAAAGCCGTTCAGATGTGGATTTTTATTACTAAATTTGCACGCAATAAATTTCTAAAAATACAATATGTCATCATTTGTTGCAGATAAAATTGTAATGGACGGTCTTACGTTTGACGACGTCCTGTTAATCCCTGCTTATTCAGAGGTACTGCCCAAGGAAGTAGAGTTGAAAACCATGTTCTCTCGTCATATCGAGTTGAACGTACCTTTTGTGACCGCCGCAATGGATACCGTCACGGAATCGAGCATGGCTATAGCCATCGCACGAGAAGGCGGAATCGGCGTCATCCATAAGAATATGTCTATCGAAGAACAGGCCCGCCAAGTGGCAATCGTGAAAAGAGCCGAAAACGGAATGATTTATGACCCTGTCACCATTCGTCAAGGACGTACGGTGAGAGATGCTTTGGCCATGATGCACGATTATCATATCGGTGGCATCCCAGTAGTGGATGAAAACAACTATCTGGTGGGCATCGTCACCAATCGTGACCTTCGCTTCGAGCGCAGATTCGATAAGAAGATTGATGAGGTGATGACCAGCAAGAATCTGGTTACTACTCATCAGCAGACTGACCTTGCCGCAGCAGCTCAGATTTTGCAGGAAAACAAGATAGAGAAACTCCCCGTGGTGGATTCTGAAAACCATCTGGTGGGACTTATTACTTATAAGGACATCACAAAAGCCAAGGATAAACCAATGGCTTGCAAGGATGAGAAGGGCCGCTTGCGTGTGGCTGCCGGAGTGGGAGTCACTGTTGATACCCTCGACCGTGCTCAAGCTTTGGTAAATGCAGGTGTGGATGCTATCGTCATCGATACTGCCCATGGTCATTCCAAAGGCGTTGTAGGCAAACTTCACGATGTGAAAGCAGCCTTCCCGAATGTGGATGTCGTTGTTGGAAACGTGGCAACGGGTGAAGCTGCCAAGTATTTGGTGGATAATGGAGCAGATGCCGTGAAAGTGGGCATTGGTCCTGGCTCTATCTGCACGACGAGAATTGTCGCAGGTGTGGGCGTTCCTCAGTTGAGTGCTGTCTATGGTGTATATTCCGCTTTGAAAGGTACGGGCGTTCCATTGATAGCTGATGGAGGTCTCCGTTACTCTGGCGACATCGTGAAAGCACTGGCTGCCGGTGGCAGTTGTGTCATGATAGGCTCCCTCGTTGCAGGAACAGAAGAAAGTCCTGGAGAGACCATTATCTTCAATGGCCGTAAGTTTAAGGCTTATCGCGGAATGGGTTCTCTCGAAGCAATGGAGCAAAAGAACGGTTCTCGTGACCGTTATTTCCAGAATGATATCAGTGATGCCAAGAAGCTTGTGCCGGAAGGCATTGCCGGAAGAGTTCCTTATAAGGGTCTTGTGCAGGAAGTGATTTATCAGCTTACAGGTGGCTTACGCTCAGGAATGGGCTATTGCGGTGCTGCCTCGATAGAGAAACTTCATGATGCCAAGTTTACCCGCATTACCAATGCCGGCGTCTTAGAGAGCCATCCTCACGATATTACCATCACCAGTGAGGCTCCTAATTACAGTCGCCCTGAATAATTAAAGATGAAAAGAATGAAATCGACGATATTGCTGTCAGCCCTGCTTCTTTGTGGCAGTGCGGCTTATGCTCAAGATGATCCGACGATTATGACCATCAATGGGAAACCTGTCAGTCGCTCGGAATTTGAGTATTCATACAACAAAAACAATACGGAAAGTGTAATTGATAAGAAGAGTGTCGAAGAATATGTTGACCTATTTATTAATTACAAGTTGAAGGTTGAGGCTGCCGAGGCTGCTCATCTCGACACAATGAAGTCGTTTCAGAAAGAATTCGCAACCTATCGCGACCAGCAGATACGCCCTGCTATGATTACAGATGCTGACGTTGAGCAGGAAGCGAAGAGAATATATAAGGAAGCACAGGAAAGATGTGACAAGGGTGGTGGACTTGTAAAGCCTGCTCATATCCTCGTGATGATGAAGCAGAAAGCCACTGGCGATGAGATGCGGGCAGCCAAGTTGCGTATCGATTCCATATATTCAGCTCTCCAAAAGGGTGCTGATTTTGCCATGCTTGCTAAGAAATGCTCTGACGATAAGGGCTCTGCTGCTAATGGAGGAGAGCTGCCTTGGATAGAAAAGGGTCAGACTTTGAAGGAATTTGAAGAGCAGGTCTTCTCGATGAAGCCTGGTGAATTGAGCAAGCCTTTCGAGTCTCCTGCCGGCTGGCATATCGTGCTGTTGAAGGCAAAGCGCAACTTCTTCCCTTATGACTCCTTGCGCTCGGATATCCTGAGGTATATTGACCAACGCGGACTTCGTGAGAAAATCATCGATGACAAGTTGGATTCTTTGGCCAAGAAGGCCTCTGTGAAGACTACTCCAGCTGAAATCCTCAATGCAAAAAAAGAGGAAATGGAGGCAAAAGACACCAATCTGAAATACCTTATCCAAGAGTATCACGATGGCCTTTTGCTCTATGAAATCAGCAATCGCACCGTATGGGATAAGGCTGCTAAAGATGAGGCAGGACTTGAAAATTATTTCAAGAAGAACAAGAAGAAGTATCGTTGGGATGAGCCTCGCTTCAAGGGAATAGCTTATCATGTAAAGGATAAGGCCGATGTGAAGGCTGTGAGGAATGCGGTGAAAAACATCCCATTTGACAAATGGGCAGAGCAACTCCGCAAGACATTCAACAACGACAGTATCCTTCGCATCCGTGTGGAGAAAGGTATTTTTAAGAAAGGTGACAATGCATTAGTCGATAGAGAAATCTTCAAGACTGGTGCAGAGGCAAAACCGATGAAAGATTATCCGATAGATGCTGTTTATGGCAAGGAACTCACCGCTCCAAAGGAGATGGAAGACGTGCGCTCACAAGTGCTGTCAGACTATCAGGAAGCTTTGGAGAAAGAGTGGGTGGAGGGCCTGCGCAAGCAGTATTCTGTGAAAGTGAATGAAGATGTATTGAAAACCGTAAATAAACATTAGAAAATGAATAAAGGTTATAAGATATTTTTTGGCTTTGTGGCATTGCTGCTGCTCATTGGTGGAAATGCAAGGGCTTTCAGAAGCTTGTCTTCTCCTGTAAAGAACGACACGACAAAGGTGGCTAAAGAGGCTGAAGCTCCTGAATCCTCCATCGTTGATGAGGTGATTTGGGTAGTTGGTGATGAGCCTATCCTGAAGTCGGATGTTGAGGCTTTGCGTCTTCAATCTGAAGCAGAGAACGTCAAATGGGCGGGAGATCCGGATTGCTCCATCCCTGAAAACATAGCTGTGCAGAAGCTTTATCTTCATCAGGCAGCCATCGACTCTATTGAAGTTTCGGAATCGGATGTGACCAGTAGAATTGACCAACAGATTAACTATTGGATTTCCATGGCTGGTTCAAAGGAAAAACTGGAGGAATGGCGTAATCAGAGCATTTCTCAAATGCGTCTGCAGATGCACGATGATTTCAAAAATCAGCTGGTAATCGAAAAGATGCGTCAGGAATTAGTGAAAGATATTGCTGTCACACCAGGTGATGTGCGCAAGTATTTTGAAAGCGTTCCAGCCGACAGTGTTCCTTTTGTGCCTACCGAAGTGGAAGTCGAAATCATTACCCATCAGCCAAAGGTATCACAGGAAGAAATCAATAGAGTGAAGGACCAGTTACGTAGTTACACCAATAGAGTAATGACGGGAGAAACTTCATTTGCCGCATTGGCTCGTCTATATTCTGAAGATGGCTCTGCCCGTCAAGGTGGTGAGATGGACTATGTGGGTAGAGGTATGCTCGACCCTAACTTTGCCAACGTGGCATTCAACCTGACTGACCCTAAGAAAATATCAAAGATTGTGGAGACGGAATTCGGTTATCATATCATACAGTTGATTGATAAGCGCGGAGATAAAATCAAAGTGCGCCATATTCTGCTCAAGCCCCATATTACCGATGCTGCCCTGAAAGAGACGAAAAACCGTATGGACTCGATTGCAGATGAAATCAAAGCCGGTAAATACACCTTTGAGAATGCAGCAACTTATGTTTCTGATGATAAAGAAACCAAAAATAATCACGGTCTGATGGCATATTTTGACCAAGAAACTCAAACGAGAACCTCAAAATTTGAGATGAAGAATCTGCCCACAGAGATTGCCCGTCAGGTGGAAAAAATGAAAGTGGGAGATGTTTCTTCGGCTTTTCAGATGATTAATGATAAAGGAAAAACCGTTTTGGCAGTCATCAAACTGAAGAGCAGAACGGAAGGTCATAAGGCTAATATGACGGAGGATTTCCAGGTGATGAAGAATGTAGTCCTCTCCAAAGAGCGGGACAAGGTTTTGCATAATTGGGTAGTGGATAAGATAAAGCATACTTATGTCTGGATGAATCCAAGGTATAAGAATTGCAATTATGAGTATCAAGGATGGGTTAAATGACACCGGAAAACAACATAAAACAGTATATCCTTGGGCATAGAATCTCGCTGATAGTGGTTCTATGCCTTTTTGGCCTATGCATCCAATCAAGCATCACGCCAAGAAAAAAACGGCGGAAAACAGATGAAAGAGTGTATCTGATTCATTCTGATGAATTGAGATACGACCAATTCGGAAACAATCCAGAGGCTCAAATTGTGAAAGGACACGTGCAATTTACTCATCAAGGAGCGCATTTATGGTGTGATAGTGCCTATTTCTATCAAGTGTCCAACTCTGTGAAAGCTTTTGGACATGTGCGCTTCAAGCAGGGAGATACCCTATCGCTTACTTGTGATTATGCAGATTATGATGGTCAGGAACAGAAGATGGCGGCACGCAAGAATGTTGTATTGACGCATAGACGTCAGGTCCTTCATACGGATAGTTTGAATTTTGACCGTCTTTACAATTATGCTTATTTCTTTGAAGGCGGAACTTTGACGGATGCCAAGGATAAACTTGTTTCTGATTGGGGAGAGTATCACATGGATACCCGGCAGGCTGTGTTCTATTTTAAGGTAAAAATGAAAACCGCTGATAGGCTGATAACAACGGATACCTTATATTATGATATGGCCAAGTCGATGGCTCATGTGGTAGGCCCACACTCAAAAATCACAACCAATACGAGTGTTGTAAACACTTCTGATGCTTATTATAACACCAAAACAGATAAGGCAAAACTTTATGGACGTTCCACATTGGTTGATAAGCAGAAGCAGATAACCGGTGATACTCTTCTCTATGTAAAGAATGGGGATAGCTATGGTTATGGCCGTGTGGTCTATATTGACAAGGAAAACAAGAATTCTCTTCTTTGTGATAAGCTTAAATATAATGAGAAAACTGGGAATGGCTATGCCACTAAGCATGCTTTGCTAAAGGATTATTCGCAAGGTCCTGACACCCTTTTTGCTCATGCTGATTCCATAAAACTGTTTACCTTTAATATCAATACAGATTCCATTTATCGTAAGGTGCATTGTTATAATAAGGTACGCGCGTATAGGACGGATGTTCAAGCCGTTTGTGATTCTCTTGTCTTCAACTCTAAAGACTCCTGTATGACCATGTATAAAGACCCTATTGTATGGAATGGAGGCCGGCAAATCTTGGGAGAGGTCATCAAAGTGTACTCAAACGATTCCACTATACGGAAGGCAGAGATAATCGGTCAGGCCCTTTCCATTGAGCAAATGCCTGATTCTATTCATTATAATCAGATTTCCTCAAAAGACATGAATGCCTATTTTATACAAGGAAAAATAAGGGAAGCCGAGTCAATAGGCAATGTGAGGTCTGTTTATTATCCTGTGGATGACAAGGATACTAGTATGATAGGACTGAACTATCTGGAAACAGATACCATGAGGATGTATTTGAATCCAGAGCGGAAGCTAGACCATATATGGACTTGTAAATTCACATCTACCCTTTATCCGATGACTCAAATCCCACCTGAAAAGGAAAAGTTGGATGCCTTTGCATGGTTTGATTACATCAGACCAATAGACAAATTCGACATTTTCAATTGGCGAGGAAAAGGTAAAGACAAGAGTTTGAAAGTTATCAAGCGGCGTGAAGCCCCATTACAACATTTGAATTCACGATGAAATATTTTGGAAGTAGACGTCCTCAAGGTTTTCATCACACGTTTCTCTATGTGGATGAGCATAAAGATAATGTCCGTAAGGTGGAAGAGCGTGCTCGCAAGGAGCTTGGAATGGATAACAGCCAAGACTCTCCTTCGGAAGGATTGCGTGGAACATTTTTTCGGGTGACACAACAGAAGAGGCAGAAACGCAATCAATTTCAATCAATGTTCTTGATAGTGCTCTTCCCGCTTATTATTATTCTGCTATTGGTGTTTATTTGCTATATCTTGACAAGAAGTTAGGAAGATGAGTGATATAATACAACTTTTACCGGATTCGGTGGCTAATCAGATTGCAGCTGGAGAAGTGATTCAAAGGCCTGCAAGTGTTATCAAGGAGTTGGTGGAGAATTCTGTTGATGCTGAGGCTCAAACGATCAATGTACTCGTAGTTGATGCAGGCAGAACATCTATACAAGTTATTGATGACGGGAAAGGTATGTCAGAAACGGATGCCCGTTTGGCTTTTGAGCGCCATGCCACTTCCAAGATTCGGAAAGCTGATGATTTGTTTGCCTTACATACAATGGGATTTCGTGGTGAGGCCTTGGCTTCCATAGCTGCAGTAGCTCAAATTGAGTTGATGACAAGGCAGGAAAGTGATGAGATAGGAACTCTTTTGTCTTTGTCGGGGTCTAAGTTTACGGGGCAAGAGCCTTGTTCTTGCTCTGTAGGGAGCAACTTCAAGGTAGAAAATTTGTTTTTTAATGTCCCGGCAAGGAGAAAGTTCTTGAAATCAAATTCTACAGAACTCAATAATATTCTCACCGCTTTTGAGCGTATTGTATTGGTCTATCCTCATATAGCCTTTACCCTGCACAGCAATGATGCAGAGCTTTTCAACCTGAAAGCAGGGGGATTGCGTCAACGGATTATCGATGTTTTCGGCAAGAAGTTAAATCAAGATTTGATGCCGATAGAGGTAGATACCACGATGTGCAAGATAAAGGGCTTTGTCGGAAAGCCAGAGTCTTCCAGAAAGAAAGGTGCTCATCAATATTTCTTTGTCAATGGGAGATATATGAAACATCCTTATTTCAATAAAGCCGTGATGTCTTCCTTCGAGCGATTGGTTCCATCAGGTGAGCAGGTGCCTTATTTCATTTATTTTGAAGTAGCACCTGAAGACATTGATGTTAATATTCATCCGACGAAAACTGAGATAAAATTTGAAAACGAACAGGCTATCTGGCAGATCCTTTCAGCTGCCGTTAAAGAAGCAATAGGCGTATTCAATGAGGTTCCATCCATAGACTTTGATGTGCAGGGGAAGCCTGATATACCAGTTTATAACCCTAACGTCACATCGGCATCAGCTCCTAAAGTGAGCGTGAATCCTCAATATAATCCATTCAAGGAATCTGCTGTCGCTATCCCGAAAGCCCCTACGAGATGGGAAGACCTCTATAAAGGACTGAAGACGGGGAATGATAAAAATGCAGAAATCTTTGAATCCGAGCCTGTCTCCAATCATAATATTATAGAAGAGAAATCTCCTACACATTATCAATATAAAGGGAAATATATCATGACGGCTGTAAAATCAGGCCTGATGATAATCGACCAGCATCGTGCACATGTGAGAATTCTTTATGAAAAATATCTTAATTTGCAAAAGAATCATAAAGGACAATCACAGAAGTTGCTGTTCCCCGAGATACTCTATTTGAATCCATCGGGCATGGTACAATTAGAGAAAGCAATGTCAGAGTTAGAGTCTTTAGGCTTTGAATTGACGGATATGGGAAGGAATTCTTATGCCATTAATGGCGTTCCTGCAGGAATAGACGGGCTCGATAATGTGACTTTGGTAAATGAGATTCTTGCAGATACGGCCGAAAAGGGGACTTCCTCAAAAGAAGAAATGGATAGGACGATGGCACTCAGTTTGGCACGTCGTGCAGCAATACCGCAAGGGCAAGTCCTCACAAATGAGGAAATGGAAAACATTGTAAATGAATTATTCGCTTGTGAGAATGTCAATTATACTCCAGATGGGAAGAATATTCTGTGTATTTTAAAACAGCAAGAAATAGAACATTTGTTGGGTTAAGTCCTGAAAATGACAATATTAGGACCCATTTTGTGCCCAATATTTGTTTTTTTTAATTTATTTTGATATTTTCTCAAAAAAAAGTGATTATATTTGAAATTTATTATTATCTTTGCCATCGAATATGTGTTAGAAGCATTTCCTTAAAGGATTATTTTTTTGATAGTTTAATATAAAAAGTTATGAAAAAATTATTGATTGTATTGGCATTTGCCAGTGTATCTATGTGCTCAATGGCACAAGATGCCGATCCTACACTGAAGTATAGTGTAGCAACCAATTCGTTTTGGAGCAACTGGTTTATCCAGGTAGGCGGACAGTGGAACGCTTGGTATTCAGGCCAGGAGCATGGTCAGAATCTTGCAACAAGTCCATTCAAGAGCTTCCGTTCAAACCCAGGTGCTGCAATTGCTATTGGTAAGTGGTTTACTCCAGGTCTTGGACTTCGTACGAAACTCCAGGGTATTTGGGGCAAGCGTGTATGGAACAATGGTGATGGTCCTGCTGACGCTAGTAACAGATATTGGTTCTTGAATGAGCATATTCTGTTCAATGTTAGCAACATGCTTTGTGGTTACAACGAGAACCGTGTTTGGAATTTCATTCCATTCGTAGGTGGTGGTATTGGCCGTTCTATGACTATTAACCAGTACGGAATGGATCTGAGTGCAGGTATCTTGAACGAATTCAGAGTAAGCCGTCACGTAGCAATCAACCTTGAATTGGGTTGGATTCGCTCTGAAGGTGATGTTGATGGATACGATCAGGTTGCTGGCGATCGCGGTTGGGTTTCTCATGACAACAACCTCTATGCTGAACTTGGTTTGACCTTCAACCTTGGCAAGGCTACTTGGAACAAGGTTCCTGATGTAGACGCTATCAAGGCTCTTTCTCAGTCTCAGATTGATGCACTTAACGCACAGCTCAATGATGCAAATGCAGAGAACGCTCGTTTGAAGAATCTGCTTGCTAATCAGAAGCCAGCTGAAACCGTTAAGGAATTCGTTGCTACTCCTGTATCTGTATTCTTTAACCTCGACAAGACCAACATCGCTTCTCAGAAGGATTTGATCAACGTTCAGGCTATTGCTAAATACGCTAAGGAAAACAACACTAAGTTGAACGTTAACGGTTATGCCGACAGCGCTACAGGTAAAGCTGATCACAACCAGTGGTTGTCAGAGCAGCGTGCTGCTACAGTTGCTGACGAACTCGTTAAGATGGGTGTAAGCCGTGACAACATTACTACTAAGGGTAATGGTGGCGTTGACGAGCTTTCTCCAATTTCATTCAACCGTCGTGCTACTGTAACTGTTGCTGAATAATTTATTTTAGCAATAAGATATTTAAGGGATGTTCCAATAGGAGCATCCCTTATTTTTTGTAGAAAGTTATCTTTTACCTTGCAAAAAGCCATCTTTTAAGGGATAAAAGGTTATCTTTTACAAGGTAAGTAATGGTCTTTTACAATTCTGAAAACAGCTTTCTTTCGGATTGAAGGGCACAAAGATAGCCAATTGACACCAATTCTTTCTTAAAATATGTAAAAAGAATGAGAAATGTTTGGCCGTTTCGAATAATCTCTTTATCTTTGCACTCGCTTTTCAGATGAAGCCTCGGGCGTTTAGCTCAGCTGGTTTAGAGCATCTGCCTTACAAGCAGAGGGTCGGCGGTTCGAATCCGTCAACGCCCACCAAAGAGTCCTGCAAAATGAAAATTTTGTGGGACTTGTTGCTTTTAACAAATCTTTTGGCAAAAATATAGTGTAGATATCAATTTAAATTATTAATTTTGTAGCTTGAATAATATAAGAAAAGATGAAACTGGATAATTTAACCGCTATTTCGCCTATTGATGGCAGGTACAGAAGTAAGACAGAGCCTTTAGCTGAATATTTTTCAGAATATGCACTTATCAGATTTCGCGTACGTGTTGAGATTGAATATTTCATCACTTTATGCGAACTCCCTTTGCCGCAGCTGGCTACTTTCGACAAGCAGCTTTTCACGTCATTGAGAGACATCTTTCTCAATTTTGACGAGCAGGATGCCCAGCGTGTCAAGGATATCGAGAAGACTACCAATCATGATGTGAAGGCTGTTGAATATTTCATCAAAGAACAATTCGATAAAATAGGAGGTTTAGAGGCTTACAAGGAGTTTATCCATTTTGGCCTTACCTCACAGGATATCAATAATACCAGTGTCCCTCTTTCTATTAAAGAGGCGCTTGCTGATGTGTATTATCCTCAAGTGGAGGAGCTCATCGCTCTGTTGCAATCGTATGCAGAGGAGTGGAAAGATGTGCCGATGCTTGCAAAGACGCATGGCCAGCCAGCTTCACCTACACGCTTAGGCAAAGAGATTATGGTGTATGTCTATAGGCTTTCAGAGCAGTTAAAATCCTTGAAGGCATGCAAGATTACCGCTAAGTTCGGTGGCGCTACGGGCAATTTCAATGCTCATCATGTAGCTTATCCCGATTATGATTGGAAGACTATAGCTGATAAGTTCGTCAGTGAGAAACTGGGACTTGAGCGTGAGCAATACACTACTCAGATTAGTAATTACGATAATTTAGGTGCTGTCTTTGATGCCATCCGTCGCATCAATACCATTATTATAGACCTTGACCGCGACTTTTGGATGTATATTTCGATGGAATATTTCAAGCAGAAGATTAAAGCAGGCGAGGTGGGCTCGAGTGCAATGCCTCATAAGGTGAATCCTATCGATTATGAGAACAGCGAGGGCAACCTTGGCATAGCAAATGCATTGCTTCAGTTCCTTGCACAGAAGTTGCCAGTGAGCCGTTTGCAAAGAGACCTCACGGATTCTACGGTGCTCCGCAATGTTGGAGTGCCATTGGGACATAGCATCATAGCCATTCAGAGCACTCTCAAAGGCCTTCATAAGTTGATTTTGAATGAAGAAAAGATGAGCGAAGACCTTGATAACACATGGGCAGTAGTGGCTGAAGCTATCCAGACGATTCTTCGTCGTGAAGGCTATCCACATCCTTATGAGGCTCTGAAGGCGCTTACGCGTACTAATCAGAAAATGACAGAAGAAACAATACATGAATTCATTAAACAATTGAATGTAAGTGACAGCGTGAAAGCCGAACTGATGGCCATCACTCCGCACAATTACGTAGGGATTTAAACACAACAATCTAAATATTTAAAAAAAATTGATTATTAACCCAGCCGTGAGGCTATTAAAGAAAAAGAACAAATGGAAGATTTAGAAAACAAAACACAGGAGTCTTCTGCTGAAAAGATTGAAACTGGCCGTGAAGGCTATAAGCAGGACGAAAATTTGCAAAATGATTATCGTGGTGACGCAAGACCACAGCGCCCACGTATCCACACTCAGCGTGCATACAGCGCGGATCACAGGAATCAAACCAATGAAGATGGCGGATTCCGCCCTGAAGGCTTTGGCGCATCTCTATCAAGCAATGGACCACAACGTCCACAGCAGGGTGGCTATCGACCACGTTACAACAGTAATGGCGGTGGTGGTTATCAGCAACGCGGTGGTTATCAGCCACGTCAGCAACAAGGAGGTTATCGCCCTCGCTACAATAATAATGAAGAGGGAGGTTATCAGCCACGTCAGCAACAAGGAGGTTATCGTCCTCGTTACAATAATAATGATGAAGGCGGCTATCAGCCAAGAGGCGGCTATCAACAGCGTGATGGTGGTGGCTATCAGCCAAGAGGCGGCTATCAGCAGCGTGATGGTGGTGGTTATCAGCCAAGAGGCGGTTACCAGCAGCGTGACGGAGGTGGTTATCAGCAACGCGATGGAGGAGGCTATCAACCAAGAGGCGGCTATCAGCAGCGTGGTGGCTATCAGCCAAGAGGCGGTTACCAGCAACGTGGTGGATATCAGCAACGTGGCGGTTATCAGCAAGGTGGCTATCGTCAGCATACTGATGATTATGATCCAAATGCAAAATATAGCTTGAAGAAGCGCATTGAATATAAGGAAGAGAACGTTGACCCTAATGAGCCGATACGTTTGAATAAGTATCTTGCTAATGCCGGTATCTGCTCTCGTCGTGAGGCTGATGAGTACATTCAGGCAGGAGTGGTGAAGGTAAATGGTGAAGTCGTGACGGAACTTGGTACCAAAGTGCTCCGCAGTGATGAGGTTATCTTCCACGATCAGCCGGTTTCTCTGGAGAAGAAAGTATATATATTGCTCAATAAACCGAAGGATTATGTTACCACAAGTGACGACCCTCAGCAGCGCAAGACGGTGATGGACCTCGTGAAAGGCCTTTGTCCTGAACGAATCTATCCTGTTGGACGTCTTGACCGTAATACAACGGGTGTTCTGTTGCTTACGAATGATGGCGACCTTGCCAGCAAACTCACGCATCCTAAGTTCTTGAAGAAGAAAGTTTATCATGTATATCTTGACAAGAACGTGACTGACCACGACCTTCAGCAGATTGCCAGCGGCGTTGAACTCGAAGATGGAGAGGTACATGCAGATTCCATCGACTACCCTGATCCTCGTGATAAGAGTCAGATTGGCATTGAAATCCATAGCGGGAAGAACCGCATTGTACGCCGTATTTTTGAGAGTCTTGGCTATCGCGTAGTGAAACTTGACCGCGTGCAGTTTGCCGGACTCACAAAGAAGAACCTTCGTCGTGGTGATGCTCGTTATCTCACAGAGAAGGAAGTGGAAATGCTTCGTATGGGAGCTTTTGAATAAAAATCAATTAATAGGAAAAAGATGAAAAGAACTAAAGTTGTTGATGCGCTTAAACGCACTGACTTTGGAAAAGATATCAATGTAAAAGGATGGGTACGTACCCATCGTAGCAGCAAGGCCGTCGACTTCATTGCGCTCAATGATGGCTCGACTATTAAGAATATTCAAATCGTTGTTGACCCTACCAAGTTTGATGCTGACAAGCTCAGAAGCATTACTACTGGAGCTTGCATCGGTGTCGCAGGTACTCTTGTGGAAAGCCAAGGAGCTGGGCAGTCGGTAGAAATCCAGGGCTCTGAAATCGAGATTTACGGTCTTTGCCCTAGTGATTATCCGATGCAGAAGAAGGGCCAGAGCTTCGAATATATGCGTCAGTATGCCCACGTGCGTCTGCGTACGAACACCTTCGGAGCAGTGATGCGCATCCGCCACAATATGGCCATGGCCATCCATACCTATTTCCATGAGCATGGATTCTTCTATTTCCACACGCCACTCATCACTGCCAGTGATGCTGAAGGTGCTGGAGATATGTTTCAAGTGACCACGTTGGATTTGAACAATCCGAAGAGAACTGAGGATGGAAAAATCGACTATAGCGAGGACTTCTTTGGCAAACACACCTCTCTGACAGTATCCGGGCAACTCGAAGGAGAGCTTGGCGCTACCGCACTCGGTCAGATTTACACTTTCGGACCTACCTTCCGTGCTGAAAACAGCAATACTCCACGCCATTTGGCAGAGTTTTGGATGATTGAGCCGGAGGTTGCTTTCCTTGAGATGAACGACCTTATGGACCTTGAGGAAGACTTCATCAGATACTGTGTGAAGTGGGCTCTCGATAACTGTAAGGACGACCTTGAGTTCTTGAACAAGATGATTGATAAGGGACTTATCGAGCGTCTTCAGGGAGTCCTAAAGGAAGGATTCGTGCGTCTGCCTTATACGGAGGGCGTAAAGATTCTTGAGGAGGCTCAGAAGAACGGCAAGAAGTTTGAATTCCCGGTAAGTTGGGGAGTCGACCTTGCTAGTGAGCATGAGCGTTATCTTGTGGAGGAGCACTTCAAACGGCCGGTCATCATGACCGATTATCCGAAGGATATCAAGGCTTTCTATATGAAAATCAATGCTGACGACAAGACCGTGCAAGGCACGGATGTGCTCTTCCCGCAGATTGGCGAAATCATTGGAGGCTCCATCCGTGAAGAGAATTATGACAAGTTGCTCGCTGAAATCAAGCGTCGCAATATCCCGATGAAAGATATGTGGTGGTATTTGGATACCCGCAAGTATGGTTCTTGCCCTCACGGCGGTTTCGGATTAGGCTTTGAGCGTCTTATCCTCTTCGTTACGGGAATGCAGAACATCCGCGATGTCATTCCATTCCCACGTACACCGAAGAATGCTGAATTCTAACCTAAAAATTTATTATAACCAATGCCCGGCAGGAGTAGACGATACTCTTTGTCGGGCATGTTTTTTGTATTCTTAATCTTGCGAAATGTAAGAGATAGCCTTTTACACCTCTTCTAACGGTCTTTTACAAGGTAAACAGTCATTGTTTACAGGGTAAAAAGCCGTCTTTCAGAAACCTCATAAGGAAAACGCGCTACATACGCTCTTTATCTCCGCTTATCCACAATGGTGGCATGCGGGTATTTATGATAATTGAATTCAAAGTTTGAATCCGAATAATTGGCGGCAGTGACGTTCCATAGGGTAATGGTAACCCACAGAAAGCCGAATTTCACGCGCACTTTGGTGGGCTCGTAGGTCACTTTATTTATCCATACTTCTGCATTCTTGATTTTCGCTTCTTTAGCTACCGCCTTCACATAAATCTTCCAATTGCCGCCATCGCTCGTCACGGCGTAGCGACATCCGTTTCTCACGAGGTTCATCTGCTCAGTGAGCGAAGCGTCGTCATCCTCCATTCTCTTTTTCGGATTGCTGATTTTCACCACTTCGGACTCGCGATTCATGCTCCAAAAGGTCGTTCCGTCAAACCAATCGATGGTGCGTTTGGAGCGTCTTTGGAATTTTCTGCCTTTAAAGATTACGTATCCCTGCTTGTGGATAAAGGAGAAATCAAGCTTGTAGTTGAGGCTCGCACCTCCCGGATTCTGCAAAATGTCAAGCGCACGTATCAGTATATTATGAGCCTGAGTCTCATTGCTTTCGGCACTCACGGAGAGCGCAATCATCATCAGGAGACCCGCTAATATTGTCTTCAATTTCATTTTACCAGTTTTATGCCGTCTTCACCTATTATTATAAGGTGGCGTTTATAAAGGTCGCTGATGCCTTTCTTATAGATTTTCTTGCTCACTTGGAAGCGTCTTCTGATTTCCTCAGCGTCGCTCTTGTCGCCTAATTCGCAAGCGCCGTCATGCTCTTTCAGATATTCCAACAGGGTTTCTGCGAAGTCGAGCACCTGCTTTCGACCTATCGGCTGTAAGGTTACATCAATCTTTCCATCCTCTCTCAGGGTGGCGATATAGCCTTTCATGCGGTCGCCGGTATGCACGTATTTGAATACTTGGTCCTCATAGACAAGTCCAGGATAGCGATTGTCGATGATAACCTTGAAGCCCAGCTCTGTTTTTTGCCAAATGAGGAGGTCCACCTCTTGCCCTTGCTCATACGAGGGAGGCTCTTCAGCGAAGTAATGCTCTACTTTTGCCGACGCCATGATGCGATAACTCTCCTCGTCGATATGCACGTGAACGATATAGCTCTCACCCGTTTCCATTCGTCTTTTCTGCTCACGGAAAGGGCAGAAGAGGTCTTTCATGAGGCCCCAATTCAAGAAAGCCCCATATTCATTCACCCATGCGCATTGCAAATAAGCAAAATCACCCACCTTTGCGAGCGGTTGCTCGGTGGTCGCCACGGGTCTTTCATCTTGGTCGAGGTAGATGAATACCTTCAACTCATCGCCAATCTTGTATTCAGCGGGCACATAGCGTTTCGGCAAGAGAATTTCACCCTCTTCGCCACCATCCAGATAAAGACCGAAATCAACCGCCTTAGTGATGGCCAGCGTGTTGTAGTCACCCAGTTTAATCTTCTCCATTTTCTTCCTTTTCTATGGTTTCTGTTGTCGTTTCAGAAGTCACAATCTGACCGTCTTTGAGGTGGATAGTGCGGTCGGTAATGGCCGCCAAGGTCTCATCATGCGTCACAATGACGAATGTCTGACCGAATTTATCGCGGAGGTCGAAGAACAGTTGATGCAGTTCCGCCTTGTTCTTAGAGTCGAGCGAGCCACTGGGCTCATCGGCAAGAATGACGGCAGGGTTGTTCACCAGTGCCCTTGCGACAGCTACACGCTGTTTCTCACCGCCCGAAAGTTCATTCGGCTTGTGGTTTGCTCGGTCTTTCAGTCCCATGAAAGTGAGCAGTTCCATGGCGCGTTTCTTAGCGTCGCTGCGCCCTTTCCCTGCAATATAGGCGGGTATCATAATGTTCTCAAGTGCCGTAAATTCAGGCAACAACTGATGAAACTGAAACACAAAGCCGATGTGATGATTGCGGAAATCGCTCAACTTATCCGTTGAAAGTTTCCGCACATCGATGCCGTCCACCTCAATAGAGCCGCTGTCGGGCTTATCGAGCGTACCGATGATTTGCAGCAGAGTGGTCTTTCCAGCTCCACTGGGCCCTACAATGCTCACCACTTCCCCCTTGTCGATGTGGAGGTCGATGCCCTTCAACACTTGCAGGGAGCCGAAACTCTTGGTTATACCTTTAATATCTATCATATTCTTATTTGTTTATCTGTGTAATTTGCGATGTATCCATTCACTCAATATCTCATAAGCACTGCGCTCCTCAGTATGTTGGGGTTGCGCAAAAGTCATCTCATCCATCGAGCTGCCATATTGGTCAGGGAAGATAATCATCAGATTCTTGCCGCTGAAATAATGCGTAAGCTCTTCCGGAAGATGCTCGAGAGCCGTCTTGTAAGACACGGTTCCCTTTCTTGCCGTCACCACTACGAACATGTGGTCATCATGGATAGAGGTGGCTAATTTGGGCAATCCGTTCCAATGTTCCATCGAACAATACTCCGCTCTCACCTCTGAATGTCGATTCCGGATGAACTCATTGATGAGCGCAAGCGTGTCTTTACGGCCATGAAACTGAATTCTGCACTCCAGATTGCCTGCCATACGGGCAAGTCTTTCCAGCCATCGATAGAAGCCGGGCTCATATTGCGCCCTTGAGGGAACGGCCACCTGTATTCTCCGCAACGTATTCAGCGGTTGGTGAATGCGCGCCATGATGATTTGCCGATTGAGCCCATTGAAGAGGCTTTGATGGAATTCACCCCAAAACTTAGTAGATACATTGAAGTGCATGTGCAATCCGATGACTATCTCGGATGCCTGAAACTCCTTGAAAGCATGCTTGATGCCATTGGCGATGTTGGCAGCCACGCGCACTTGCGTCTGCATCTGAACATCTGCAGCAGCGGCATATTGCGTCACTTTGTCAAGCAGTTGTCGCCCGCTTGCTTGGTTTTTGCGCATATCCACATCGTCGTATATCACGTTCAGGGCAATGAGCCCTCGATTCAACTTCTCGTTTTTCATCAGAATGGCAAGGTTGATAAGGCGCTCGGCATACTCCGGATATTTCACCGGAATCAGCATCCGCTCATCGTCACTCTCAGTGTTGCTCTCACTGGGGAACTCCTTGTCGCGCAAAATAATCCGTTGCGCGGAATGGTCGGTCACTAATGTAGAGATGATGCAGGTGAAGAGTATCATGATGACCACGCCGTTCAGCATCTCGTCGTTCACAAGCGGCTGGCCGTTTGGCGACATCATTTTCATGCCCACCATGACGATGGCAATCGCACCGGCAGCATGCGCAGAGGTGAGTCCGAACATCATGTGGCCAGAGGAAAGCGGCATTTTCATGGTGATTGAAGCCACATAAGCGGCAATCGCTTTCCCCAAAGTGCCGAAGAGAACGATGCAGAATACTATCCATATAATGTCTCCTCCCTGAAAGAGCAGTTGCACATTGATGAGCATGCCTACACCTATCAGAAAATAAGGAATGAAGAGGGCGTTGCCGATGAACTCTATCCTGTTCATCAAAGGAGAAAGATGAGGAATATAGCGGTTGAGTATCAAACCCGAAAGGAAAGCTCCGAAGATGCCTTCAAGGCCTACAGCCTCAGAGAATGAGGCACTCATGAAGAGAATGGCAAGCACGAAGATGAACTGCATGACGGCGTCGCTGTATCGATGCAGAAACCATCTTGCCAGTCGTGGTATCAGCCATATCAACCCTGCGCAGAAAGCCGTGAATTTGAGGGCAAACAACAACCAAAAGCCGACTGAACTGTTACCTTTATTGGAGGCAACGATGGCTGCAAGCACCACCAGCGCAATGAAGAGGGATATCATGGTGGAGCCGACGCTCAAGATGACGCTCGGTTTGCGCTGCAAACCATATTTCCCGATAATCGGATAAGCAATCAGCGTATTGGACGACATCACACAGGCGAGCAGCAATGACGCAGTGATGGAGTATCCAAGCATATCCAAGCCCATGAAATAAGTGAGCGTGAAGGGAATGAGGAAAGTGAGCAAGCCAAAGAGAAGCATGCGGTATTTGTTCTTCTTGAGCCCCTCCATATCCATTTCCAGTGCTGCCAGAAACATGATATAGTAAAGCCCCACTCTGCCGAAAAGCTCGAAAGAGGCGTCGCGCTGCAAGATATTCAAGCCGTATTTGCCCACCAAGACACCCGCAATGACCATTCCGATGATATGCGGAATCCTCAGTTTGCCCATGATAATAGGGGCAAAGAGAATGATGAGCAACACCACGAGAAATATCAACGTGGGGTCGGTAATGGGAAAGTATTGAAGGATGCCAGACATTCCTAATGCGTTATTTGGACTACAAAGTAACAAAAAAAATATCAAATAGGCGATAATTTCAGAGGAAATTTGTATTTTTGCAACGGATTAAAGTATGTTTTAAAAATTATTAGGAATATGAAAGTTGCAATAGTTGGCGCCAGTGGTGCTGTCGGTCAGGAGTTTCTCCGCATTCTTGCAGAGCGTAAATTCCCTATGGATGATTTAGTTCTTTTCGGTTCTCAGCGTAGTGCCGGACGAAAATATAGCTTTATGGGCAAGGATTATGAGGTGAAACTGCTTCAGCATAACGATGACTTCAAGGACATCGATGTGGCTTTCGTTTCAGCGGGTGGCGGCACTTCAGTCGAGTTTGTTGAAACCATCACCAAGTATGGAGCCGTGATGATAGATAATTCCAGTGCTTTCCGCATGGATGATGATGTGCCTTTGGTGGTGCCGGAAGTGAATCCCGAAGATGCGCTCAAGCGTCCGCGCGGCATCATTGCCAACCCTAACTGCACCACAATCATGATGGTGGTGGTGCTTGAGCCTATCGAGAAGCTCAGCCACATCAAGCGCATCCACATCTCTTCTTATCAGAGTGCCAGTGGAGCAGGGGCTTCTGCCATGAAGGAGCTGGAGCAGCAGTATAAGGAAATCGTAGAGACGGGAAGCGTGAAGACCATCAATAAGTTTCCTCATCAGCTGGCTTACAACGTCATTCCGCAAATCGACGTCATGACGCCGAATGATTATACGAAGGAGGAGATGAAGATGTATAATGAGACACGCAAGATTATGCACAGCGATGTGAAGACGAGTGCCACCTGCGTGCGCGTTTCTTCCCTCCGCTCTCACTCTGAATCGGTGTGGATAGAAACTGAGAAACCGCTCTCAGTGGAGGCTGTGCGCAAGGCGATAGTCGCCGCTCCGGGTTGCACATTGAAGGATGACCCTCAGCAATATGTCTATCCGATGCCGCTTGAGTCTGCCGGAAAAGATGACGTCTATGTAGGGCGCATCCGCAAGGACCTCGCCGATGAGAATGGCATCACCCTTTGGTTGACGGGCGACCAGATACGCAAAGGCGCAGCGCTGAATGCCGTGCAGATAGCCGAATATCTGATAAAGGTGGGCAATCTGAAGTGATCTGTTGATAAATCTTGGCTTTTCATTGAAATGAATTGTCAACATAGTGAAATCTCTTTACATTTGCAAAAAGGAAAGTAGAATTTGCAAAGGTAAAGAGATTTTTATGATTTTGGATATTCTGAATACATACGAGCCTATTAGTTTGGAGGATATGAGCAGTATTAGGCTGATGAATAGGACGGACACTAAATTCGTCACATCGGCTGATAAGTTGCAAAAGCTTTTGCGTCTTGCCGTTTGGGATTATCGTATTCAGGAAATCGAGGGTGAAAGAATATCACCTTATTATACTTTATATTTCGACACTTTAGATAAGAAGATGTATGCCAGACAGTTGTCAGGGCATGCTAATCGCCAGAAATTGCGCATTCGCAGTTATGTCCATTCCGGTCTTAATTTCCTCGAAGTGAAGACGAAAGACAACCATGGGATGACAAGCAAGAAGCGCATGACCATGTATGACTTCAATCCGGAACATCCCGACCATGATATTGTGTTTAGAGGCCAGAGCTCCTACTTTAAAGAATACGAAAACTTCTTACAGAATAATCTCTATTATCAACCCATTGATTTGAGGGAACAACTAGAGAATCGCTTCAATAGGATTACGTTAGTCAATAAGCTGAAGACCGAAAGGCTCACGATTGACATGGACCTCCGTTTTCATAATCTGACTACGGATGTCATCATGGCATTGCCTCAAGTGGTCATTCTGGAAATCAAACGAGACGGCTTACAGCCAAGTCCCATCTTGAAATACTTGAAGGAACTGCGCATCAAGAGTATGGGTTTTAGCAAGTATTGCTTAGGGTCAGCCTTCACGAATGATTATCTGAAGGTCAATAATGTTAAGCCCCGATTGCACAAAGTGGCGAAACTCACGCAAATAATAACATATAATCGCAGCAGCTATGGAAATTTTTAGTTTGACCTTTTCTGAAAGTTTTATGGCCATGTTTGTAAGATTGGCCATCTGTTTATTAGTAAACTGGATAATCGTTGACCGTCTTTACTATCGTAAGAGCCATCGTCGTGACTTCTATTTCACGTTCATGCTGATAAGTTTGGCTATCTTTTTATTAGTATTCTTCATGATTTTCGTACTCGAAGACCTGAAGGCTAAGACGAGTATAGGCATAGGTATTGGGCTCTTCGGCATCTTCAGCATCATGCGTTATCGTACGGATTCGATGCCTGTGCGTGAGATGACTTACCTCTTCGTGATAGTAGCTCTTTCCGTAGTGAATGCCATTGCGTCGTCGGTTTCCTTGTTAGAGATATTGGCCACCAATGCCATCTTGATTTTGGCTATATGGCTTTGTGAGGTTTATCTGAAGCAAGACCCCACGAAATTGATACAGTATGACCGGATAGAGCTTATCCTTCCTGAGCGCAGAGCAGAGCTTATTGCTGATTTGCAGGCGCGCCTGGGCATCAAGATTGATAAGGTGGAGGTGGGCAGTATTGACTTCTTGCGCGATATGGCAATCTTGAAAGTGCATTATAAAGGTGACTTCACTGACCCTCAAGTGGAGCAGAAAATGAAACTGAATGCAGCTGATTTTTCGTCAGTCAATGATGATGCCTGAAACGCCTTGCCACAGAGGGCTGAGCAAATCAGCCTGTTTTACTCGATAAATCAGCCTGATTTACTCTGTGAATCAGCCTGTTTTACAACGTAAAAGGTATCTGTTTACAAAAAGATGAATCATTGGTTGCGGAATAAGCAATTATTTATCAGATAGGCATCTGTCGTTTCCGGGTTTTCGGAGAGCATGCGGAGGCAAGATGCAGAAAGAAATAACCCTATAAAAAAGAGACAACTATGAGAAAGATTTTGTTATTGGTTCTGACGATGTTGCCCATGATGGGCTATGCGCAGGACGACTTTGGAGTTTGGGCATCCTTAGGTGCAGAGAAGAAGATAGACAAGCATTGGAGTGCAGGTATTGAAGGTGAATACCGCAGTAGGAATGATGCCAAGACGGTGGACCGCTGGAGTTTGGAGGCAGATGCTAGTTATAAGTTCGCCAATTGGCTGAAGGCATCTGCCGGCTATGCGTTTCTATATGACCACAACAAGGAAAAGACGACCTATAAATCGAATGGAGACACCAACAATCTGCGCCCTTCTTACTGGGGCATCCGTCATCGTTTCCATATCGATTTGACGGGTGATGCCGACCTCGGACGCTTCAATCTCTCGCTCAGAGAACGTTGGCAGTATACCTATCGGCCAGAGAAGACCACTACAAGGTATGACTTCGACAACGAATATTGGGAAGATACCACCGTCAAAGGGAAAGGCAAGAATGTGCTTCGCAGCCGTTTTCAGGTGGAGTATAAGATACCCGATTGCGCAGTGGAGCCTTATGCCAACGTTGAGATTTTCAATGGTTGGGCCTTGCAGAAGGTGCGTTATACCTTAGGAGCAGACTGGAAAATCCGAAAACACCATGTCGTCGGACTCTACTATCGTTATCAAACTGTCAATGATGATGACGATGACAATGAGCCTGACAGCCATATTCTCGGAGTCAGTTACACCTATAAGTTCTAAGCCATGATAGAATATTGACATAAGAGAAGATATTCCGAGGGCAAGAAAAGGGTTGCTATATGGGATAAAGTCTTATGTGAAAACTGCTTTTCCGTTCTTTTGAAGATAGTGGAACATTCTATGTTTCAGAGAATTAGATGTCTGTGTGGATAGAAAAAAACATAAGATTGCAGAATATTGGCTTTGTTAGTTGAATGAATATGCCGATTGGCTGAATTTATTTTAGCAAATGGGCTTTATTGTTTATTTTTGTGAAAACCAATAACTAATAAAGCTTTGTATATGAAAAGACCATTTTTAGCGTTTTTATTATTGATTTTCACACTCGGAACGAGTGCTGATAATGACACTTACAATTATCTGACATTCACCACAACTACAGGAGAGCAGTCGATAGCAGTAAGTAATTTGAAGGTGACTTTCTCAGGAGGAAAGCTCATAGCAACGAATACTTCCACCAGTGAGGCATTCACTTTGACGGCCCTTACTAAGATGTATTTCTCCAATACCTTGACGGGCATCAGCGAAATTGCTGCCGACAATGGCAATGCAAGCGTTGAGGTATTCTCTGTTTCAGGCGTTTCATTGGGCAAATATAATACGTTGGACATCGCGAGGACTTCTCTTCAGTCAGGCGTTTACGTTGTGAAATCAGCATCGAAAACCTATAAAATCACCGTAAAATGAAAAGATTTACTCTCTTTTTAATAGTTCTTCTGAGTGCAATAGGCATTGATGCGCAGACGCTTAATGTAGTGGTTGGCAGCGTGACTTATCAAGTTCCGGCTGCTCAAGCTGGTGATATGGTTTACAGCGACGGAACTTTTCTGACCATTCTGAATAAGAAGTTCACCCTCAGCGCTGTCGACAGTATGTATATCGATAACTCTACGGTCACCGATAATGCTATTAAAGTCAGCTATAACGGTACTTCAGCAAGCGTCAAAGTTGCCGGAAACTGCATGCAGTATTTGAATGAAGTGAAGGTAAGCGGTGCTAATGTGACGGTCGTTCAGGGCTCCGCTCTTGCTCAGGAGTTGTCTTATACCCTCACGGGAACATCCACCAACGGCTCTTTCTATATGGATGGAGAATATAAGGCCACAGTGGTGTTGAACAATTTGACGCTGACTTGTACTGACAGTGCGGCTGTCAACATAGAGAACGGCAAGCGTATAGCCGTAGATATCGAGGGTACTAACTCCCTTGCAGATGCTTCGAGCAGTGCTGGCAAGGCTGCCTTTGTGGTTAACGGTCACTCTGAGTTTACCGGTTCGGGCTCTCTTTCGCTTACCGGAAACAAGAAGCATGCCTTCTTTGGCGATGAGTATGTGTTTCTGAAGAAAACCTTTACGGGCTCTATCACTGTGGAAAGCTCGGTGAAAGACGGTTTCAGCATCAACCAGTATTTCAAGATGAACAATGGGACAGTCACCATTAAGGCTCCTGGAGATGATGGCATTCAAGTAGAGACCACCGGAGAATCGGGGGATGAAGACAATGGGCAGGTAATCATCAATGGCGGAACGCTGAATATCACGGTGCCCACTGCAGATACGAAAGGCATCAAATGCGACAGCTTGATGACGATTACCGGGGGCTCTATCAACATTGCCTGCACTTCGACAGCTACGGCTGCAAAGGCTCTGAAGAGTGGTACTGACATGAACATCAGCGGCGGCACTTTCACGATTTCTACTGCCGGCTCCGGCTTATGGGATTCCGATGAATCCGCGACATCGGCTTGCGCTGCTCTCAAAAGCGACGGAAACATGAATATCAGTGGAGGTACTCTGACGCTTACAGCCACTGGCAAAGGTGGAAAAGGCATCAGTTGCGAGGGTGCTCTGACAATAAGCGACGCAGCCGCCATCACTATCTCTACATCGGGAAACATCTATGTGAACATCAATGGAACGGAGTATAGCAACTATTCCAATGTGGATAATCTCGCTGATGCCTATAAGTCTTCGGCTAAAGGAATAAAGGCGGAAGGCAATGTCAACATCTCCGGGGGTACTGTCAACGTGACGACTACGGGCACGAATGCGGAAGGCATTGAGAGCAAAGCCATTCTCACCATCTCAGGAGGCGAGATTGTGGTGAGCTCTTATGATGATGCCATCAACTCTTCCAGCCACATGTATATCACCGGAGGGTCTGTCTATGTGAGTTCCTCAAATAATGACGGGCTTGACTCCAACGGCAATATGTATATCCAAGGCGGCGTGATAGTCGCTTATGGCACCACGAGCCCTGAATGTGGCATTGATGCCAATGAGGAGGAAAACTATACTGTTTACTTTACGGGAGGCACGCTCGTGGGGATAGGAGGTGGTAATTCTCATCCTACTAACAGCTCTTCCACTCAGGGATATGTCACTTATAGCGGCAGCATTACAAACGGAAACACCATGCTTTTGCGCAGTGGCTCTACCAATGTCATGGCTTTCACGATGGGCAGAACCTATTCGGGTTCTGGCGGCGGTGGCGGAATGGGACCTGGCCAAGGCGGTGGCTCTGGGTCTACCAGTTTCATCATTACCACGCCTAACGTATCGAGCTCGTCGAGCTATACGCTTTATACGGCAGCGACGGTGAGTGGGACGGCATGGCATGGCCTTTACACGAAAGACAATATTACGGCTGTGAGCTCAACGGGGAGCAGTTCCTCTTCTGTTACTGGAAAGCAGTACTCCAACTAAGAGCCAAATAGTCAATAGACTTTTATCGCGCATCCTCTTTCAAGCAATGACTTGGTGTGAGAGAATGCGCGGTTTTTCAGTTTTCTATTGATAGTGATTGACGTCGTAGAAGACCGTCAGAAGGAAGGCAGGAAGATGCCTTTTACCTTCCTTCTGATGGTCTTTTATTTGCCTAAAAACTTGGATTCGATATACTTATTGAAGGTGTCCCGATAGAGGTCTCCGATAGGGAGATAAGTTTCGGAATCGAGGATGACGCGGTTCTTGTTAATCTCCTGAATCCTCGACAGATTGACGATGTAAGAGCGATGGATGCGCATAAAGCGGTTGGAAGGCAACCGCTCTTCCAGCACTTTCATGCTCAAGAGCACCACGAGGGGCTTCTTGTCGTCGAAGAGTATCCTCAGATATTCGCTCATTCCCTCCACATATTTGATGTCCTTGATGAGCACTCTCACGATGCGGTGCTCCGTTTTGAAGAACAGAGCGTCGTCTTTATCCAAGAGGGAAACTGCCGATTGCTTCTGATTCTCCAATTCGAATTGCTTCTTGACCCTGTTGGCAGCCTGTTTAAAGTCGTCGAGGCTGAAGGGCTTGAGCAGATAATCCACGGCATCCACCTTGTAGCCTTCGATGGCATAGTCGCTGTAAGCCGTGGAGAAGACGACGATGGGAGGTGAGGAGAGTCCTTTCACGAAATCCATTCCATTGAGGTCGGGCATGTTGATGTCGCAAAAGATGGCATCCACCGGCTCTTTTTCCATTACTTTCGTTGCATCGAGCGCACTCTGGCATTCAGCGATGAGCTCTAAGAACGACACTTTCTTGATGTATGCAGCCAACTGTTGTAATGCCAGAGGCTCATCATCGATAGCTAAACATTTAATTTTTGTCATATAAATTCCGAGTTTTTAAGTCGTCGTTTTTGTTTCTTGAAAGAGCGGAAGGGTGAGCGACACCTTGTAAGTGTCTTCTTCATCCTTGATGATGAGCTCGTAAGTGTCTCTGTAAATCAGTTTCAGACGCTTGCGCAAATTCGAGAGTCCCACTCCGCCATGCTGCTCAGTGCTTTCGTGGTGCTTGCTGTTGATGCATTCGAAGTAGATTTTCTCTTCATTCGTTCTTGCCTTGATGTTGATGAAGCTGTCTTTCTGATAGCTTACGCCGTGCTTGAAGGCGTTTTCCACGAAGGTGATGAAAATCAGCGGCGCCACGCTCTTGTTCGGTATCACGTCGTCGACGTCGAGGGTGATGCTCACCTTATTGGTATAGCGGAGCTTCATCAGATTGATATAGTTGAGCATGAAGGCATGCTCTTGCTGCAAGTCAACTTTCTCCTTATTGCTCTCATAGAGCACGTAGCGCATCATCTTCGAGAGCTCCACGATGGTGGCTTTCGCCTTTTCGGGATCGATGTCGACCAGCGCATGGATATTGTTGAGCGTATTCATAAAGAAATGAGGGTTTATCTGATATTTCAGATATTCCAGTTGTTGCTCCAGATTTTTCTTCTCGAGCATTTGGAGTTCCTCATTGTCTTTGCTTGACTTGAAGTATAGTTTGATGCCGATGTTCAGTCCCAGCAACCCTATGAGGATGAATGCACTCACGATGTCAGCTTCTCCTAAGAAGGGAGGCTCGAAGTGGTCAGCGTCTTTCCGAGGTTTGAAGTTAGGATGACGGAAAGCGGGATTGCCCTGCTTGCCCATGTGTCGGAACTCCGGCGGCATGGCACCCTGATGAGGTCCTTTCTCCATCATTTCCGGTCGTGGTCCTCTGAAATCCATGTCTTGAGGGCGTTGAATGCATTGTACGACGAAGAAGAGCACTACGAGGCTCAGCGTCGTCGACACGTAAATCCACGTGCGGTGCTTATAGATGAGGAGGGGTGCAAGGATGAAGTTGTGGATGAGGAAAATGGCGAAGTAGGCGAGATAGATTTTCCACACGTTGAACACCTCTGCCCATCGGAAAACCAGCGCACTGTCAGAAACTGTTCTGAAGTACTGACTTAATATCGGAGCAAGGAACATGATAATCCAAAGTCCCAGATAGATAAGGTGTTCTTTATTGGCGCGTAAATGTTTTGTCATATTGTCTTATTAGTAAACGTTATTCAGAGAGTTTTATTGTAGTTATCCATGGGTAGTTTGAGTGGTTACCCATGGATGTGGAGATTATCTGCCTCCACCGCCGCCCATTCCGCCCATTCCGCCGGAGGTGTTGCCGATGGAAGAGTAGGGAGATGACAGCGAGGAGACACTGCCGGCAGAGCTTCCCGTAGAGCTGACGGAGGCGCTGGTGATGAGGCCATGCCAGTCGGTACCCGTCGCAGTGGCGCCGCTGTAGAGCGTATAGCTGCTGCCTTTCTTCAGACTTGGTGAGGTGAAGAGGATGACGGCATTGCCGCCATAGGTCCTTCCCATCTTGAAGGTGAGAACGTTGGCACTGCTGCTGTTGAGCGCAAGGGTGGTTCCGCTGCTCACGCTGCCGCCATAGACGATGGCGGGTTGCGTGGAACTGCTGCTCGGATAAGAGGTGCCTCCGCCGATTCCCACGAGTGTTCCGCCGGTGATAATCACGTGATAGCCGCCCTCCTCGTTGGCGTCGATGCCGCATTCAGGCGATGAGGTGCCGTAAGCGACGGTCGTTCCGCCTTGGATATACATATTGCCGTTGGAGTCAAGACCGTCGTTGTACATGCCGAAGGCATAGATGTAGCCTCCTTGGATATACATGTGGCTGGCCGAGTTGATGGCGTCGTCGTAGGCATAAGCCTCCACGGTGCCGCCCGTTATCTTCAGCGTGCCTTTGCTCTCAATGCCTTCCGAGCCGTCGCTGCCCGTCGCCTTCACCATCACTGAGCCGCCGTTTATCTCCATGTTGCCGTCGCTCTTGATGCCTTTGGCTTTCGAGTCGATGTTTTGGGAGTAATTGTAGGTCTTGCCGGTGGTGATTACCTTCACCGTACCGTCGTTGATGATGATTTGCTTGTCGCTGCTGATGCCCTTGCCGCCAGCGCCTGAGCTCATGCATTGCAGTTCGCCGCCCTTCATCGTGAAGTCGTAGTCGCTCTTCACGCCTGAGCAGGCACTGGCGTCGTTCTCGTCGGAGTCATATTCGCCACCGCCCGTTGTGAGGATGATGGTGCGGCCGCCGTTGATGTTCACGAGGCTGTCGCTGCTGATGCCTTTCGATGCCGTCGCTGAGGTTTCGATGTTCACGATGCCGCCATTCACGGTCACGGCGTCGTTGGCTTTGATGCCGTTGCCGGCAGTGGCCTTGATATAGATATTGGTGTTCGGCCGTATCATGACATAGTCGTCGGCGCTGATGCCCGCCTTGGTGTTGGCATATACGCGCAACTTGCCTGCACCGCTGAAGATGAGCTTGCCTTCTGAGAAGATGGTGCCTTTCTGGTCTTCACTGCTCGAGGCATAGCTGGTGCCGTCGGTGAAGGAGTTGAAGCTCCCGCTGCTCAGCACCATGAAGACGCGCTTGCCGCTCTGGTCGTTGAAGGCAGGGCCGTCGTTGTTCTTGATGTTCACGCCGTTCAGCGTCACCTTGTATTTCTTGTCGCTGTAGACCTTGAAACTGCCGTCGGCGGTGGAGCCGCTCAACACGTATTCAATGTTCTTCGCTGTGGATTTCACGGTGACGTCGGCGCCGCTCGTGGTCACCGTCACTCCTGTGGCAGAGCCGGTCACGGTGGCTGAACTGCCGCTGTAAGCGATGGATATCTTGCTGGTGAAGTCGCTGTTCTCCACGTAGTCCTCATCATCCGAAGGCACGCTTTCGTTTTCCGTCAGCGCCGTAGTGGAGTCGATGGCAATCGTGAGTTTGTCAAGGTCGCCCCCCGTAGTGGTCGTCGTACCGGCTGACATAGAGCCGCCCGTACCTGGAGTCATATTATCATTAGAGTCCTCCCAAACATCTCCTGAGCCGCATGATGCAACCAGCAATGTGATGGCTGCAATCATCATAAAATAAATGTTCCTTTTCATAATTCTTGTTCCTTTCTTGTTAGGGTTCAATTGATTATAGAGTACAAAGGTAGGAACTTGTCGAGAGAAACACAAAAACAATCAGTGAAATGGAAAAATTCTTCAATCAAATATCTTTATCTCTCCGGTGTAATGTCAATTTCGCCCGTTGCCTGATTTTCTTGAATTATTTTGCCGAATATTCTTACTATATTGATTTTTTTGTATATCTTTGCAATCAATTCTTTATCTTAAAATCAGCAATATGTATAAAAAATTATCTTTAGCCATCATGCTTAGTATGATATCATTTGTGGGCGCTTCCGCCCAAGAGGTGAAGACGGCTGATTATCAGGTTGTTCCACTTCCGAAGGAAATCACTTTGACCCAGAAGGGCAGCTTCCTTCTGGATAACGCCACCGCCATCGTCAGCCCTGCCGGCGATGAACTGCTGCAGCGCGATGCTCAGTTTCTGAGCGACTACGTGAGCGACATCACTGCCATCTCGCTGTCGAAGACGACCGCCAAGGCAAAGAAAGCCATCACCCTCAAGGTGAATAAGAAAATTCTGAACAAAGAGGGCTACATCCTCACCGTCACGCCGAAGGCCGTCACCATCGAGGGAGGCTCTCCCGCCGGTGTCTTCTATGGCATTCAGACGCTGCGCAAGGCGTTGCCCGTCGACACCACGCTCACTGCCGTCACGCTGCCTTCCGTCATCGTCAAGGATGAGCCGCGCTTCGGCTATCGCGGCATGATGCTCGACTGCGCCCGCCACTTCTTCCCCGTGAAGTTCGTCAAGGAGTATATCGACCTCATCGCCCTGCACAACATGAACGTGTTCCACTGGCACATCACCGACGACCAAGGATGGCGCATCGAAATCAAGAAATACCCTGAGCTGACCCGCATCGGCTCCGTACGCACCAATACCGTCATCGGCCATAACGCCAAAGTGTTCGACGGAACGCCTTACGGAGGCTTCTACACCCAAGAGGAGGCCCGCGACATCGTCAAGTATGCTGCCGACCGCTACATCACCGTCATCCCCGAAATCGACATGCCGGGCCACATGATAGCCGCCCTGACAGCCATTCCGAGCATGGGATGCACCGGCGGACCCTATGAGGTGTGCCGCGTATGGGGCGTCATGGACGACGTGCTCTGCCTCGGCAACGAGAAGACCTATCAGTTCTGCGAAGACGTGCTGAGCGAGCTCATGGACATCTTCCCCTCGAAATACATCCACCTCGGTGGCGACGAGACTCCGCGCACCCGTTGGGCCCAATGCCCCAAGTGCAAGGCGCTCATGCAGCGCGAAGGCCTCACCGTCGACAAACTGCAAGGCTATTTCACCAACCGCATCGAGAAATTCGTCAACAGCAAGGGACGCAGCATCATCGGATGGGATGAAATCCTCGACGGCGACATCAATCAGAGTGCCACCATCATGAGCTGGCGCGGCGTAGAGCCCGGCAAGAAAGCAGTGGAGAGAGGACACGACGTCATCATGTCGCCCACCTCTTATTGCTATTTCGACTATTATCAGACCGCCAGCAACAAGGACAACTGGAACGAGCCTTTCCTCATCGGCGGCAACCTGCCCATCGAGAAGACCTACAGCCTTGAGCCCGTGCCTTCTGACATCACTCCCGAAGCAGCCAAGCACATCATCGGCGTGCAAGCCAACTTGTGGACGGAATACATCCCTGTGCCCTCGTTGGCAGAATATCAGGTGCTGCCCCGCATGGGCGCACTCTCCGAAGTGCAGTGGACGAGCGGCAAGAAGGACTTCGACGCATGGAAAGCCCGTCAGTATCGCCTCCTCGACCTCTACGACCATTATCATTGGAGCTATGCCACTCTGCTGTGGAAAGACAGAGAGCCCGCAGCGAATGTGACGATTAAATAAAAGAAATCATCAATCTTTTAGTGCAATCCCCAATCTGTTAGAATTTTATGAGAAGACTTGTTTCATTCATGATTTTGGGAGCATTGACTTTGGGGTGCCTGCAAGCGAAGGCGGGAAGTCCTTATGGCTATCCTTTCACTCAGGTGCCCTTCACTTCGGTGACGATTACTCCCGGCACATTCTTCGGGCAACGCCTTGAAGCTGCCCGTGAGGTTACAATTCCTTTGGCATTCAGCAAATGCAAGGAGACGGGCAGGTATGATAACTTCATCAAGGCAGCTCACCCCAGCGAGAAGAATGTGTTTCATGGATTCACATTCGATGACACCGATGTCTATAAGACGATAGAGGGAGCCAGCTACATCTTGCAGACCTATCCCGACAAGAAGATGAAGGCCTATATAGACAGTGTGCTCGACATCATAGGCGCAGCTCAAGAGGCTGACGGATATCTCTATACAGCTCGTACGGTGAACCCCTCCAATCCTCCTGAATGGGCAGGGCATAAGCGGTGGTCGTGCGAGGAGCTTCTCAGCCATGAGCTCTACTGTCTTGGCCACATGGTGGATGGCGCTGTAGCACATTATCAGTCTACTGGCAGCCGGAAGTTTCTCGACATTGCCATCCGTTATGCCGACTGCGTGTGCAGAGAGGTGGGAGCCAAATCCGGACAGATATGCGTAGTGCCCGGCCATCAGATAGCAGAGATGGCTCTTGCACGCCTGTATCTGGTTACAGGAAACCGAAAGTATCTCGACGAAGCTAAGTTCTTCCTTGACTATCGTGGCAAGACGGCGAGGAAAGACCTTTATTCACAGAGCGACAAGCCGGTGACCGAGCAGATGGAGGCTGAAGGGCATGCAGTGCGTGCAGGGTATATGTATTCAGGAATGGCAGACGTGGCCGCCCTTACCGGCGACTCCTCTTATATCAAGGCCATAGACACGATATGGCAGAACATCGTGAGCAAAAAGTACTATCTTACTGGCGGAGTAGGGGCACGTCATGAAGGAGAAGCCTTTGGCGACAACTATGAATTGCCCAACCTCACCGCTTACAATGAGACTTGCGCGGCCATCGCTCAGGTATACTTCAATCAGAGGATGTTCTTGCTCCATGGAGAAAGCAAGTATATCGACTGTCTTGAGCGTACCCTCTATAACGGCGTGTTCGACGGCATGAGCATCGACGGCGGAAAGTTCTTCTATTGCAATCCGCTGGCTTCTGACGGCCGTTATCGCTTCAATTCCGACAACACGCTCGACCGACAGCCATGGTTCGGCTGTGCCTGCTGTCCCAGCAATCTCTCGCGCTTCATCCCCTCGCTGCCAGGCTATCTTTACGCCGTGAAGGGAAGCGACATCTACGTCAATCTCTTTGCCGGCAATAAGTCGACGCTTTTCGTAGGCGGCAAGCGCGTAAGCCTTGACGAGGCTACGGAATACCCATGGAACGGCGACATCGCCATCACCGTCACAGAAGCTAAGACGCCCGATTTCAATCTGATGGTGCGCATCCCCGGATGGGTGAGAGACAAGGTAGTGCCCAGCGACCTCTATGCCTATGCCGACGGCAGACACTTGGATTATTCCATCCGTGTGAACGGCGCGACGATAAAGCCGGAGATGCAGAGCAACGGCTATGTCCGCATCAATCGTAAATGGAAGAAAGGCGACAAAGTGAGCATCCATTTCGACATGCAACCGCGCATCGTCGTAGCCAATCAGAAAGTAAAGGCCGACAGAGGGCGCGCAGCAGTGGAGAGAGGCCCGCTCGTTTACTGTGCCGAATGGGCTTACAACGATTTCGATGTGTTCAAGGTGGTCATCAGCGACAAGCCTGATTTTGAGGTTGTTGACAAGCCAGGCTTGCTGAACGGCATCAAGCAGATTACCACCGATGCTCAAGTCTTATCGACAGACAAGGAAGGCAAAGTGAAAGTGGAAAACGCGAGACTCACGTTGATACCTTATTATTGCTGGAATCATAAAGGCCCTGGCAAAATGGAGGTTTGGATGACCAAGGGCCTTGATGTGATGGACGCACGATAGATGCCGTTTTTCCCCCACAGAGCAGCCGATGCGCTGAAAGGGAGATGCCCGCAGCGAACGTGACGATTAAATGACGAAAAGTTTACAATTAATAGTTAATAGTTAATAGTTAATAGTTTTCCGAGCCCTTGAGGCTCGCAGTCATAAAGGCAGAGTTCTTTCGAGTTCTCTGCCTTTTTTAACTCACAGACTTAAATGAAATGTAAAATAAAAATCAAATAGAAAAGGTATGGACGATTTTACTAGAAAATAAAAAATAAAAAATAAAAAATAAAAAAATGCTCTATTTGGCAGAATCTCAGAAGAGATTTTATGGCTGGCATACAGAAAAATAGATTTTTGGTAAAATATCTTTATATATTAACTATAATATTATTATATATATTATAATATAATTAATTAATAATCAATATATTATATATATTATTATATTAATAATATTATTACTATTATTATTTATGTTTTAACTTAATTAACAAAAATTGGGTCGGTGCGTAAGGTACTAAATTTTTATTTTTATTTTTTATTTTTTTATATTTTCCAGATGGCTGTTTACTTGCTAATTAATTGTTAATCAGAGTGTAAACAATGATTGTTTGCCCGACAAAAGGCCATTTCTAATTTTTATATTTTTCGTTGTTAAGAAAAGATGGTACTTTTCGGAACATCAAAGTTGGCAAGCAAACAAAAGGATAAGTTGACCGGAAAATCGAAAAATCAGAGTAAAATAAAAATCCGAAAAATCAAAGAAAAATTCGATTTGTCTAATTTTGTAAATAATTTTCGATTTCTTTTACTCAGTTTCTGTGCCTTGATTTCTCGGAAATTATCATCCGGATGTTCTTGCTTTTATATTGTTGGGCTTTCCTATTTTTATAAATGGAGAAACAACCAAAAGTAATAGACAAAAAGATATAGCAATAAGAAAGTAATGTTTATTTATGTTTTTTAGTATCTTCTTCATCCCCTTTACCTATTTGCCCGAATATAGCCTTGCTGATTTTTGATGGAAATTGATATGTGTCTATGATTAGCAAAGAAACAATGTTAGTTCTTTTAGGAGAGTTGTTAATCATACAAGGCATAAATGCTGCTTTTTTTAAAGCATCAGAGACTTCCGTGTATATTGCGTTCATTTCTTTGGTTTTGCCATTAATTGCGACTTTTTTTACTTTTCCATCTTTGCCTATTTGTAATTTTACTTTTATTATAAATCTTCCTTCATAACCTTTGCTCGCTAAATCTTGTACCTCATTCTCAACATATATGCTAAGAAGAGAATCACATATATTGAAACTAGAATGCATCTTCTTAATAACTCCATTATATTCGAATAAAGGCAGTTCCTTTTTAATAGATGCGTCCTTATTATTGGTACAATTGCCTGCGTTGCAGTTACTAAAATTGATGGACAATAGAAATATTAGAAAAATAAATTTACTCATGTATTATATATACTTTGATTGTTGACATTGGAAATATCATCAACTGGAAAAATCGCAAATCCTTTATCTATAAGGGTTTGCGATTTGTTTCAGTGCGCCTGACAGGACTCGAACCTGCACAGCGTGAACTACTAGATCCTAAGTCTAGCGCGTCTACCAATTCCGCCACAGGCGCAAACGCAGGTGCAAAGTTACAACATAAAATTCAGAATGACAAACTTTCGGTTGGAATTTTGCACCTTGAGGGGTCTTTATTTCAAGTCGATGGGCTCTTCACGGTTGCCCTCGGTGTTCTTGAAGTCGATGTCGAGGAGCTTGGCTACGGTGAAGGCCACCTGCTTGTTGTAGATTTGCTTGCCACCTTCGATTTCGCCTTTGGCTTTCACTTGATTGCCGAAAGCAATCATCCATGTCTCGCTTGCGCCGGGAACTTTATTGCCGTGGCTTTTCCATCCGGGGTCGTTGTTGCCGCGTCCGTGGTCGCAAGTGACGATGAAGGTGGTCTTGTCCTTATAGAAGGGGTCGCTCTGGGTGTATTCCCACAGGTCTTTCATGAAGCGGTCGAAGCGGTTGGCAGAGTCGATATAGAGTCCGTATTTGCTTATGTGGGCAAAGTCGTCGGTCTCGCCGAAGCCCACGAAGGTGAGCACGGGGTGACAGGTCTTCATGGCTTCGAGGGCATAGCGATAGGTGAAGACGTCATATCTGAGGGTAGGCCATTGGCGGGGTATCTCGCGCGCGATGTCGTCATAGTCTTTCTCTGCTGCCGTGGCGTTAGGGTTCTTGGAGGCATCCCATCCTGCATTGACGGGGATTCCGCTGCGGTCTTGATTGAAGATTTCATGGAAGCGGTTCCAAGAGCCGAAGGCGAGCACTTTGCCCTGATAGCGAGGGTCTTTGTTGGCTGCCTCAAGGATGCTCACGTTGGGGTTAGGGAAGGCGTCGTTGCTGTTCACGTTCTTGTCGTCGGGATAGCCCGTGGTGGTCTCGTTATATCCGGGATAGGAGAAGTGCATGCCATTGGCAACGTTCATGAAGCTGCCTTTGTTGCGGTTGCCATAGAGGATGCCCATCTTCGACACTTCTCCCCAGATGAAGGGGAAGAGGGCGGCGCGGCGTTCTTCAGGCGTGGCGCGCCAGTAGAGCTTCTGCTTCTCGGCGATGTCGGAGACGTATTTCTTGTTGTTCAGACAGATGGAGTCGATGCCGTTGAAGATTTCCTCCCAGCGCAGACCGTCCACCATGATGAAGACGACGCGGTTGTCGTTGTTTTTCTTTGCCATCGTAGGGAGGCAAAGCGTGACCAATAATAGGGCCAGAATGATTTTTTTCATATATTTATTTATTAAAGTAGATAGTTCCTGATGGTGCGCTTATTCTCTGAAGAGCTTCCGCGCATATTCGATGAGGGTGTCCTTGCCTCTGAGGAAGTCGGCATCGGTGAGGCTGACCGTATCGTTAGGGTCGATGCCGAACTCGGTGCTCTGCTGATTCTTGTCATACATCGGGCACGCTGAGAAGCGGATGCTCCAGCCATTAGGCAGCTCACTGGAGAACGGCATGCCGGCGCCTCCGCCCGTCTTGTCGCCCACGATGGTCACGTGAGGACAGCACTTCATGTATTTCACAAACTCATTGGCGGCACTGAAGACCTGCCGATTGGTGAGCACGACGACGGGCTTCTGCCATCTCAGGCTCTTGGCGGGCTTGAGCCATTGCTCTTCCATGGAGGAGAAGTCGGAGTGGCCTTTGCCGGTCTTATGCTGCAGATAGCCCACGAGGAGCTTTTCGTTGGTGAAGCGGGCGGCCAGTTCTTCGGCACTCGAGATGAGCCCGCCGCTATTGTTGCGGATGTCGATGATGAGCCCGTTGCAAGGAGCGAGATAGGAGAGGATGTCGTCGAGGTTGCCGGAGCCGAAATCGTTGACAAACGTGGCGCATCTCACATAGCCCACATTATCGTCGAGCACCCGATAGGAAAGGCCTGAGGCGATGCGGTAGTCGGTGCCCAGATACTTATTCAATAAGGTGTCGGAGAAGTTGCTGGGATAGTCTTCATGCCAACTCCAGTTGCGCGCCACGTCGAAGCTCGAATAGATGTTCACGTGGCCGTCTCTGAGCTCGCCGAGCATATTGCTCAGCACCTCGAACAACTGGGTGTCCGACATGCCGGAGTTTATCATCTTCGCATAGCGGTCGTGCACTTCATTCCAGTCAAGACCATACGCCTTCGCCTTATAGTCGAAGAAGCAGTAATGCTCATCCATGATTTTCCAGAGCGCCTCGAAGTTGCCGTTCTGATTGTCGGCATACTGGTCTTCGTCCACGCATCCCGCAAAGAGGAGGCAGAGCGGCAAGAGCAGGAGATAAATCTTTTTCATGGGCGCATCTTGATTAAGGAGAACTTCCTCACCACGCCGATGACGAGCGCATGGGTGTAGATGTGGTTCTTCAGATTGTTCACTCGGGCTTGCTGATAGTCGCCCATATATCCGATGCGGAAGGTGGTCTTCCAAAGGGTGAAGTCGAAGGTGAGCATCTGCCGCAGTGAGGGCGCGTTGCCTATCCACGTGGGCACCACGTTATGGTCATAGTTGCCCTTGGAGAAAATCTCATAGTAAGACTGCCCGTAGTTAGGAGAGAACATCACGCCCAGTAGAGGCACGCTGAGTTCATAGCGCAAGGTGTGAGGGCTGTTTTTGATATTGAACCTGTAAGCGGCTTCTATCGCCGGGGTGATGTTCAGATAGGCGCGCGCTTGAGCAGGGTTGTTGCTGTTGCGCGTGTTATAGATGAAACCGAGGTTGGCGTCGATGTTGCCACCGGCACCCACGGTGAATTTCTCGTTGCTGAAGATGAGCCAATGCCAGCCATACTGGAAGTTGTACATGCCCGCCATCTCGCCGCCGTCGCCCGAACGGTTGTCGGCATAAGAGACGCTGCCTTGATGGATAATCTCTCGATAGAGGCGGTTGCCCTTCTTCTCACGGAAGGTCTGCGAGATGTAGCGCAGCTCCGTTCCTTGATATTTCTCTGGCGAAAGATAGGTGTCGAGGATGTTCGTGCTTCCGATGCCCATCATCTTGGTGTTGGTGATGATTTTGTCGTCTTGTGCCTTCACCGTCATAGCGGAAAGCGCGAGAAGCAGGGCGGCGAGGAATAGCTTACTGATTGTCGTCATCTGAGAATAGACTTAGTTCTTCACTCTTCTTTTCTTTTTCTTTGGCAGTGGACTGCTTCGTCTCCTCTTCAGGCTCTGAGGCAGTCTTGGTCTCTTCTTTCTCTTCAGGGTTTTCGGGCTCTTCAGGCTCTTCGGAGGCAGTCTCCTGCTCTTCCTCTTCACCCTCAGCGTCGTCAGACTCCACTTCTGGTTCAGGGAAACGGGTAGGCTCCAGCTCTTCCACTGACTCTATTTCCCATTGAGCCAGTCGCTTGCCTTTGGCCTTCACGCTCTTTACGGAAATGAAGTCGTCGACTTCTATCTCCAAAGCGGGGCGCACGCTGTCGGCTCCTCCGAAGTTGACTTTGATGCGCGGATATACCTGCGTGGTGAGCAACAGCAATTGATTGTCGGGATTCTCTCCGAGATAGTTCTGATGCTTGCGTGCATACTCCATGAGGAAGCGCTTCACATAGACGCGGTTGTCGTTGTCGGCATCGGTGAGCACAGCCGTCCACACCTTGTCGGCATTCCATTTTTCAAGGATTCGGATGTTATCCTCATAGTGGTTGTTGACATCGAAATTGGTGAAATAGAACTCCCCGTTGTCGAGCACCACGAGTATCTTGTCGTCTTCATTGAATTCTCCCAAATAGCGTCCGTGCTCCTCATAGTTGATGCGGCGCACGTCAGGGTCGTACCACACTTTGCGCCCTCCGAGCGTGGAGTGGCCGTGGCTCTTCAGCGCAATGCGGTGCACCGACTTCTTGGTGAGCAGATTGCCATGAGCGCTGCGGCTCTTGATGCCGATTTCTGAGAAGTCTCTTTCGAGGAAGAGCGCCTGTCGCTTGTTCTTTGGGTCGGCATTGAGAATCACCTTGATGGTCTCCGCTTCTCCGTTAGGATTGGCCGTGAAATACATCACCTTAGAGCCCTCTACGCCTTGCGTGAGGTCATATTCGCGGTCGCGCGTGATACTGGTCACCTCAAAGCGTTTGATGTAGCAGTAGCCGTCTTTGCCATTGCGATAGACGGCATTATAGATGGTGCGCTTGTCGTTCTTCTTGAACACTTGCGCCCAAATGATGCCCTTGCCCACAAAGAGTTTGTCGACTACCTTCACCACCTTATATTTTCCATCCTTATAGAAGAGGATGATGTCGTCGAGGTCGGAGCAGTTGCACACGAACTCGTCTTTCTTCAATCCCGTTCCGATGAAGCCTTCCTGTCGGTTGATATAGAGTTTCTCGTTGGCCTCCACCACCTTTGTCACCTCGATGGTGTCGAAGTTGCGGAGCTCCGTTTTGCGCGGATGGTCCTTGCCGTATTTCTCTTTGAGGTAGTTAAACCAGTTGATGGTCACGTCAGTCATGTGTTTGAGGTCGTGCTCAATCTCCTTGATTTCGGCTTTCGTCTTCCGCATCAGGTCGTCGGCTTTCTCCTTATTATATTTGAGGATGCGCTGCATCTTGATTTCAAGCAGTTTGAGAATGTCGTCGGTGGTCACCTCGCGGATGAAGTCTTTCTTGAAAGGCTCCAATTTAGAGTCGATGAAAGCCACGACGGCATCTTGGCTCTTCGCCTCCTCAAAGGCTTTCTCCTTATAGATGCGCTCCTCGATGAAGATGCGCTCTAAGGAAGAGAAGAAGAGCTGTTCCTCCAGTTCCTCCTTGCGAATCTGCAATTCGCGCCGCAAGAGCCCCATCGTGCGGTCAGTGCTATGGCGAAGCACGTCGGAAACGGTGAGGAAGTTAGGCTTATTGTCTTCGATGACGCAGCAGTTAGGCGATATGTTAGTTTCGCAATCGGTGAAAGCAAAGAGGGCATCCATCGTCTTGTCGCTCGACACGCCGGGGATGAGATGCAGTTGAATTTCAACACTTCCCGCCGTCATATCCTCCACTTTGCGTATCTTCAGCTTGCCTTTTTCGACGGCTTTGATGATAGAGTCCTCCAGCGTGGCTGCCGTCTTGCCGAAAGGAATCTCACGGATGACGAGCGTCTTGGCGTCCATCTTCTCGATTTTGGCTCTCACTTTGAGCACTCCGCCACGCTGGCCGTCGTTGTATTTAGATACGTCGATGGAGCCACCCGTAGGGAAGTCGGGATATAACTGGAAAGGCTCGCCCTTCAGATAACTGATGGCGGCATCGCAAAGTTCATTCAGATTGTGCGGCAATATCTTGCTGCTCATACCCACGGCAATGCCTTCAGCGCCTTGCGCTAACAGCAAGGGGAACTTCACCGGAAGGGTGATAGGCTCTTTATTGCGCCCGTCGTAAGAGAGTTGCCATTCGGTGGTCTTAGGGTTGAAAACCGTTTCAAGGGCAAACTTCGAGAGCTTTGCCTCTATATATCGGGGAGCAGCGGCACGGTCGCCCGTGAGAATGTTGCCCCAGTTTCCCTGCGTGTCGATGAGCAGTTCCTTCTGTCCTAACTGCACGAGAGCATCTCCGATGGAGGCATCTCCATGCGGATGGAATTTCATGGTCTCACCTACGATGTTGGCCACTTTGTTGTTGCGCCCGTCATCCATGCGCTTCATGGTGTGCAGAATGCGTCGTTGCACCGGCTTCAAACCGTCGTCGATGTGCGGCACTGCACGTTCAAGAATCACATAACTGGCATAATCGAGGAACCAGTTCTTATACATTCCACTCAGATGATGCACTGCTGAGGCGTCGAAGCGGTCGGCAGGTTTATAGTCGGAATGTGAGTCTTCGGTCAATCCCTCGTCTTCCAATTCCTCGTCTTTGATGTTTTCGTCGTCCATAGAATTAATAATATGATGCAAAGGTAATAGAAAAAATTGATAAAACCAAATAATTATCGTTTTAACAGATTGGAAAATATGATAAAAGAAGCGCAATGGAAACCTCTTGGAAGGCATTCAGAGCCTTCCAATTAAGTTTGCATCATATTCTCCGCAAATGCCATAGGCAAAAAGGACGGCAGCCGTTTATTCTTTCGTTACCGTTGACATTTACTGTTTCTATTCGGCATTTGAATTGTAAACGACGGCTTTTTACAAGGCAAACGACGGTTGTCTATGAGGTAAACAATCATTGTTTACAACGCAAACAACCGTCTTTTACATTGCCCCGCTTGTTGCCGACAAGCAGGGCATTTCTCTTTATCTTGTCAAACCGCGAAGCTCCTATCAGATTCTTGTGGTTTTTATTTGATACCATTTTCGTTATCACTGTTCTCGAGAACTCGTTTGCTGGTTTGATACTTTCGACCATGCGATAAGTTATAGCTAAAGGTAAGGTAAACCATGTTCCCGTTATCCTTTATATAGACAGGAGCATCGGATTGATAGTATTTGCTCTTCGTAACACTCTTATAATCAAATCCTTGCGCGTATCCTAAGAGTATGCACCCTACACCTATCTGGAGGTTCTTCCATTTGTAGTCGGCCTCAAAGTCGGAGCTTCTTTCGCCACCCGTCATGGTCTCTCCCATAAAACTTTTAGGTTGCGTGGTAAACTGATAAGAAACATCCCAGTTGCCCAGCATCAAGTCAGCCGAGGCTCCCCATGTCCAATGAGCGAATTTGTGAGAATAGTCAAGGCCCATGCTATGAGCATTTTCATACATTCCGAAAGGACTGAAAGTCAGTACATCGGGAATAATATTTACATTGCCGAAAAATTGAAAGGTGTGTTTCTTGTAGTTTTTCTGATTGAGATACTGGGTGACTATGAGATAGCTGCCATCTGTCTGTTGCTGGGGAATGTAGCTTTCCATGATGATGTCGGGTGCTGTCGAATAGGAATAGCGGGCATTGAGTTGAACATACTTGTTATTCCAACTAATGCCAAGTTTATTGGTAAACTTATTGTAAGGCTTCAACCCTGAATTACCAACATCGCACATCAAGTCGTTATGTTGTTGGCGAACAGAGGTGAGGTCGGCCAATGAAGGCGTATTAGGGAAGATGTTAAATGAATAATTGACCGACACGTTCTTCATGATATTCGTCGACAATGAGAGTTGAGGACGGAAAGTCCATTTGGAATAACCCAAATCACCTTGATGGGCATAAACTCGCTTTGTGCCTACTCCTAACTGGTAATTTATCTTTTTCAGCGTGCCTTCAATCTGAGCAAAGGCATAATAATTGCTGGTATGGAGTTGTGCATCGAGATTGTTGGAGCCTGTATATTTGTTGTTAGCATACCCCAAATCATAATACATCCCACCGGAAAAGCTCAGTTTGTCGAAGCGCTTTTTATAGATGGCTTCTCCAATCAACGAATACTTACGGCCATCCGTTGAATAGCTATAGTCTTCCATTGCAGGGCTGGACATGGATTCTTCAGCATTCCCCTTGTAAAGATACTGCTGCATCATATAATGGTGGTCAGTCTTGATATTTGTCCCGACAATGTTGATATCCAATTCCTGATTCTTGGGCATATTCACTGAATAATAGATATCAAATGAAGGTGTTATCTCGTTGGCTTTGATTTTGTTGTAAAGATACAAGTCTGGTTTACCCGATTCTTCGGCTATCTGGTTGTTGCCACGTCGAGGGCAGAGCCATGCGCTGAGCAAGAGCCGGGCGTTGAGCACATATTTGTCGGGATTACTCAAGCTGTAACCCAACTGTACATCATGGGTGTTATACATAAACCCTGTGTTTTGCCCGATATAGTTTCTGCTGCGTGAGGTGCCGTCGGGAAACAAATAGGTGGCATGATCATCATAACGGCGCTTATTGTAGTCGCGATAGCTGAATCCATAATCAAGGCTGAACTCGGATAACTTATAATTATATTTGAAATAAGCTTGTGTATTATTGAACCCTACAGCCACCGCCTGATGGCCGCTTATGCCTGCCACATAGCCGGAATAACGTCGCCGTACCACAAAGTTAATGACATTGTCAAGCCCATTCTCGGAATACTTTACACCGGGATTCAAGATATTCTCCACTCTAACCACTTCATCGGGCTGCAAAGAGAGAAGGTCTGCCGAGGTAGCCTTAATGTCATTGACTCTGATTTGCACACTTCCACCCGAAAGAGACCTGACGCTTCTCAACACCGGGTCGACAATCAATCCATTGATATTCATCTTTTTCAACAGTTGATAGCCATCGCTGGAGTGCTTGACGACTTCTTTTGTCGGTATCAACAGTTGTCGGTCGGCCAGATTGATGACTCTGGAGCCTTCTATCGTGACCTCACCTATATATTGCGGGTCTTTGAACATGGCGATTTTACCCACGTTCTCTACATTCATTCTCTTTATGATGGTCTTGTAGCCGACATAAGTAAACTTGGCAAGCACGACTTTGTTTTCGCATGGAACTACGAAGTCGCCTGATGCATTGCTTGCTCCTCCGGTGATAAAAGAAGAGTCTGAAGGATTGAGCAACGTGACGTTTGCAAATTCAAGGGGTTGCCCTTTCTGGTCAACTACTTTGCCGATGAGCTTCTGCTTTGTCTTTTGAATACATTCCACGTAAATGTTTTTTCCGTCTATAGTCATCTTTATGGGATAGAATCCGATAATCTGTCGGATTGCATCGGGAACGTTCTGTTTTACAATGTGAGTGGTTACGGTGAAGTCTTCCAACTCGTCATAAAGGAACATAATGGAATATTCACTGCTCATGCCGCTGATGGTTTCAAGGGCTTTCGACATGGATACGCCGTTGAAAGAGAGAGTAATCTTTTGAGCAAAGGCAGTATGGAGAGTAAGGCACATCAATAGTACCATGATTGTTTTTTTCATTTTACGATGATTTTATCGTTTTCTACGCTGATGGTGAATTTGTCGAAGTGGTTCATTTTGTCGATGATAGCTTCAAGCGACTCTGCTTGATTCCATTTGAGATAGATGCGTACCGACTTCGTGTTTTCATTGGCAAACGACACCTCTTTTCCATAATAGGAGGCCATATCGCCAAGGACCGTTTCCAATTTGGCTTCTCTGTATTCCTTTATTTCTGGCTTAGCGGCTATGGTTGAATCATTGGAAACCGTTTCCGCCTTAGTTTGCTTTGCCTCAATTGACTTCAAGGCTTCTGTCGACTGTTGGCCTTCATGATGTTGGCTAATGGCTATGGTGGCGTATATAATGCCTGAAATCATCACGAAACCGATGACGGCAGCAGCAATGCGGAGGATGTTTCTATGGCGTATTTTCATTCTCTTTGTAGCTATCTTGTTCCATTCGGCATCAATATCCTCGTCGCTCAGGTCGTCATTGCGATAGGCATTCTCGGCATCAGCCATGAGATTATAGGTCTCGCGGTTATCCTCATCCGACATCATGTCTTCTATCTGGCCGTCGCTGTATTCTTCCGGATGTTCCATTGTATGCAACAGAGCATCCATGTCTTTTTCATTCTTGCTCATAATACTCGTTTTTTGATGGTTGTCAATGCTCTTGAAAGACTTTTATAAACTGCTACTTCGCTGATGGATAAATGTTCGGCAATCTCCCGATATTTCATTCCGTCGCTGAATCTCAGCTTGAATACTTGCTTCTCAGAGGGCGTAAGTTCCTTTTCGGCACATTCCCTTATCTTCTCCAATCGTTGTTCCACATCAATCGGAAAAAGTTGAATGGGTGAAGTCGAGATGAAGATATGCCTCATCATTCTTTCTTTTGCGCTCAGATGAGAAACAACATCAAGGCATCGGTTTCTGACGCAAGCAAGCAGAAATGCTTCCTGATTGCTTTCCGGCAGAATCTTTTTGCCATCAAGCAAACCGGAGAATATATCGCTCACAACGTCACGTGCTTCCTCTGAATCCTTCAGTATGCAGTTGGCCAACCTGCACATCCTTGGGTAATTCGCTCGGAAAAGCCTCTCTATATTATCTTTTTTCGTCATTAAT
>JALCDQ010000010.1 GCA_022641735.1 Prevotella sp.
CAAAGATAGCAAAAATTTCCCTAATATCCAAATTTTCAATGACTTATGTCATTGTTACTTGTAATAGAAAATTACTCCAGAAAGAACAGAGGGAAGGGTATCCGCTTATCCCGAACTCACGTTAATAGTAATAATAATATGATTATAATAATATTATAGTTAATAAGTTAAGATATTTTACTAAAAATTCATTTTTCCGCCTTTCGGTCAAAAATCCTCCTTCAGAATTCTGCCAAATAGGGCATTTTTTTATTTTTTATTTTTTATTTTTTATTTTCTGGAAGAATCGTCTATGTTGTTTTGGTTGATTTTTATTTTACAAAATTAATTTTGAGTTTCTAAGTTCTCGGATTTTTAACTATTACTTATTACCTATTAATTTTCCGAAGGAAATTCAGAAGAACTCAGAAATCGTTCTTTGACTTATTGATACAAAAATGAAGCCTGGCGGCTTTCAATAAATTGAAAAATGGGCATGAAAAAAGGAGACTTCTGCCCTTCTGGCTTCAGTCTCCTGTGTTTATGTTAAAAAACTCGAGCTTCCTATTTGCTACGTGTAGGGATATTGAATTCGCTCACTTTCGAAATCTTGTTGTTGTCGCCCTGAATGACGGAGATGCAGATTTTGGCGGTGCCGTCTTTCAAACGATTGTCGGCTTTCACCAATGCGGTATAGCGAATGCCCTTTCCGGGATTGATTTTCTCCACGTGAATGCCCGGAGAGATGAAGATGTGCTTGTTGCCGGTAGCTTCAACGACTGTAGGCTGGACATCATAGAGGACAGACTGCCCTTTGTTGATGACTTCGAAGATGACTTTGCAAAGCTCCCCCCGTGAAATCACGTTGTCCTGATTGTCGTCTACAAAGCGGGCGTTGCGAATCTCAATGGATGGCGTGTAGGAGTAAGCTCCTGCAAGGTTTTCCACGCTGGAGGTAGCGGGCAACGTGGTCGTAGGCTTTTGAGCGGTATAGTTGCCGTTGTAGTCAGAGCCGTTGAAATCATAGATGCGGTCGTCGCCACTATTGGTCTCGTCAAGTCCACTGCCATAATTGCCGTTGTCAGAGGTTGTAGCGCCTTGATTGACTGAGCCTTGAGTGGCAGGTGTCTGGGTGTTGTTGCCTTGACCGTAATTGCCACGAGTGGCTGGTGCCTGACTGTAGTTGTCATTGTTGTAATTGCCCTGATTATAGTTGTCATTGTAATTGCCTTGGTTGTTGCCTTGGTAATCGCCTTGCTGGGCACGACGGGCCTTCACGGCTTCGCGATGGGCTATCACTTCGTCTTGGGCTCTCTGGTCAGCAGCGTTGCCTATAGCGGCGCCGATAGCGGCTCCACCTGCTATGCCGATGATGGTGCCCACATCAGAGCCACGAGGACCATCGCTCAGGCCTCCGATGGCACTGCCTAAAATAGAGCCTAACGTTACGCCTGTATAGGCGCCTGCTCCTGTATAAGTACCGCAACTGCTCATGAGCAAGAGGGCACTGACTGCGATGATAGTATTTCTTTTCATATTTCTTCGAATTATTAATCTGGTGCAAAGATAATGGATTTGCGGAATAGGAAAAATCTCTTTTCCCTAAATTGATGTAGGGATTTCCCTAAAACTGCAATTGGAGAAGCAGAATACAACGCGCTGACTTACAGCATCTTCTGCACAGGCATAGATTTCAAGCCACGCTGATATCTGCCATAAAAAAACGCTCCCCAAATCAATGGGAAGCGCCCTATAGAGTGTAAGATTGATTAATCTCTTATTCTGCCTTTGGCTCTTCTGCTGCCGGAGTTTCCTCTGCCTTTGGAGCCTCTTCAGCTGCCTCGACTTTCTTTGCCTTAGGAGCTTTAGGAGCCTCAGCCTTAGGAGCTTCTTCAGCCTTCACCTCTTCAGCTACTGGAGCCTCAGCGGTTGCAGCCTTTGAAGGACGACGGCTACGACGAGTCTTCTTTTCAGCCTTAGGTGCCTTAGCCATGTTGTCATCGAAGTCAACGAGCTCGATGAAAGCCTGAGGAGCAGCGTCGCCCTGGCGAGTACCTAATTTGATGATGCGGGTATAGCCGCCTGGACGGTCGCCCACTTTGTCAATGACAGATACCTTGCCTTCTGACTTGGTCTTGGCTGTTCCGAAGAGTTCATTGATGGCGTCTTTGTTCTGCAGATAACTGAAAACAACGCGGCGTGAATTAACAGAATCATCCTTAGCCTTTGTAATCAACGGCTCAACATATCTCTTCAAAGCCTTGGCTTTAGCGAGGGTCGTAGTGATTCTTTTGTGCAGGATCAAACTTGTTGCCATATTTGCGAGCAAACTGGCGCGATGACTTGCAGTACGGCCCAGATGGTTGAAATTTTTATTATGTCTCATTTTTTGTTTTTACTTTTTGCGGACATTATTCTTTGTCCAGTTTATACTTTGATATATCAGTTCCAAACGACAGATTCAGACCCTCGAGCAAATCATCAAGCTCTGAGAGCGATTTCTTACCAAAGTTGCGGAACTTCAGGAGGTCGGTCTTGTTGAATTGTACCAAATCTCCAAGTGTCTCCACATCAGCAGCCTTCAAGCAGTTGAGAGCACGAACAGAAAGGTTCATGTCGACGAGCTTGGTCTTGAGCAACTGACGCATGTGAAGCACTTCCTCATCAAACTCCTGGTTGCCGTCCTGGTCAGGATTCTCAAGAGTGATCTTCTCATCTGAGAACAGCATGAAGTGATAGATAAGGATTTTGGCAGCCTCTTTCAGCGCATCCTTCGGGTGAATGGAACCATCCGTAGTAACTTCGATAACCAGCTTGTCATAGTCGGTCTTTTGCTCGACACGATAAGACTCCACTGAATATTTCACGTTGCGGATAGGAGTGTAGATTGAATCGATTGGGAGTACATTAACATCAGTGCAGAATTCGCGGTTCTCATCAGCCGGAACATAGCCACGGCCTTTGTTAATGGAGATGTCTATCTGCATTGAAGCTTTCGCATCTAAATGACAAATCACCAATTCAGGGTTTAACACTTCAAATCCAGTCAGATATTTGCCCATATCGCCTGCCTTAAAAACGGTTGTGTTTTCAACAGTGATACTAACTTTCTCGTTCTCGAATTCTTCTACTACTTGCTTGAATCTTACTTGCTTGAGATTCAAGATGATGTTGGTGACATCTTCTTTGACACCGGGCACGGAAGAGAATTCATGCTCAACGCCTCCGATGCGGATGGTGTTGATGGCATAACCTTCCAGCGATGAAAGAAGGATGCGGCGGAGAGCGTTACCGATGGTAACACCGAAGCCAGGCTCAAGAGGACGGAATTCGAACTTGCCGAAATGGTCGTTAGCCTCCAGCATCACTACTTTATCAGGTTTTTGAAATGCTAATATTGCCATTAATTTACTAATTTATGCTTTAGAGTACAACTCAACGATTAACTGTTCCTTTATATTCTCTGGGATGTCTGCACGCTCCGGCTTATGCAAGAACTTGCCACTCTTTGTATTCTCATCCCACTCGAGCCAAGGGTATTTGCTATGATTGAAGCCTGCAAGGGCAGCATCGATGACCTCAAGAGATTTTGCTTTCTCACGAACACCAATTACCTGACCAGGTTTAACTGCATAAGACGGGATGTTGACAACCTCACCATCGACAACAATGTGCTTGTGGCCAACGAGCTGACGAGCAGCTGCGCGGGTTGGAGCAATGCCCATACGGAACACTACATTGTCAAGACGGCTCTCGAGGCTCTGAAGGAGAACCTCACCGGTGATGCCATCAGCCTGAGCGGCTTTATCAAACATATTACGGAACTGACGCTCAAGCACACCATAAGTGTACTTAGCTTTCTGCTTCTCTGCCAACATGACACCATACTCAGATTGCTTTCTGCGACGATTGTTGCCATGCTGTCCAGGAGGGAAGTTTCTCTTGGACAAAACTTTGTCAGCACCAAAAATGGGTTCACCAAATCGGCGTGCAATTTTAGATTTCGGACCTATATACTTTGCCATAATATAAAAAATATTCTTTTAAAATTATAAATTACAAGAGCAAGGTGTTTGCTCTTGTCTCGATGATTATACGCGACGACGCTTTGGTGGACGGCATCCATTGTGCGGTAATGGAGTAACGTCGATAATCTCTGTCACCTCGATACCGGAACCATGGATAGCGCGGATAGCACTCTCACGGCCGTTTCCAGGACCCTTCACATAAGCCTTAACCTTGCGGAGCCCAAGCTCATAAGCGATTTTTGCACAATCCTCGGCTGCCATTTGTGCAGCATAGGGAGTATTCTTTTTAGAACCACGGAAGCCCATCTTGCCGGCAGAAGACCAGGCAATAACCTGTCCTTCAGCGTTAGTCAGGGATACGATGATGTTATTGAAAGAACTGTGAACATGGAGCTGACCGATAGCGTCAACTCTCACATTTCTTTTCTTTGAAGTTGCTTTTGTTTTTGCCATAATTAATTTCCTCCCCTGAATTACTTAGTAGCCTTCTTCTTGTTAGCAACAGTCTTCTTCTTTCCCTTACGGGTACGAGCATTGTTCTTAGTGCTCTGGCCGCGAACAGGAAGACCATTACGATGTCTAATTCCACGATAGCATCCGATATCCATCAGGCGCTTAATGTTCATTTGAACCTCTGAACGGAGGTCACCTTCTACTTTGAATCCAGCGCCGATAATTTCACGGATTTTGGCTGCTTGATCGTCAGACCATTCACTGACCTTCAAGTCACGGTTCACACCGGCCTTATCCAATATCTTTGCTGAACTACTTCGACCTATACCATAGATATAAGTCAATGCGATTTCGCCACGCTTATTCTGGGGCAAATCTACTCCAACAATTCTTATTGCCATTTGTTAATTGAATAAATTAATTTGTAATTTTACGATTTTGCTAAAAGCATGCAAAGGTACGCATAAATCTGTAGTTATATGCGGTTTTGCAATTATTTAACATTAACCCTGGCGCATTTTGTACTTAGGGTTTTTCTTGTTGATAACGAACAAACGACCTTTACGACGAACTATCTTACAGTCGGGAGTACGTTTCTTTAATGATGCTCTTGTCTTCATATCTTAAATATTACTTGTATCTGAACACTATTCTACCCTTGGTAAGGTCATAAGGACTCATTGCCACCTTGACCTTATCTCCGGGAAGAATCTTTATATAGTGCATTCTCATTTTGCCTGAGATGTGCGCTATAATCTGAACTTCATTTTTAAGCTCTACGCGGAAAACCGCATTCGACAAACTCTCAATGATAGTTCCGTCTTGCTCTATAGCAGCCTGTTTTGCCATATTTATTATTCTAACTTTCTTAATTCACCTTCCATACGTATTGCAATGGGATGCCGCGCTGCATTAATATGCAGAAACGGCACCACTGCGGGTACGACCGGAATTCAGAAGTCCATCATAATGACGCATCAGCAGGTAGCTCTCAATTTGCTGTAAGGTATCGATGACAACACCCACAAGAATCAGCAATGATGTGCCTCCAAAGAACTGAGAAAACTCTCTCTGAACGTTCAGGAATCCTGTCAAGGCCGGCATGATAGCGATGAAAGCGATGAACAATGAACCTGGGAAAGTGATACGTGACATCACGGTATCAATATACTCGGCTGTGTCTTTTCCTGGTTTAACACCAGGGATAAAACCATTGTTACGTTTCATATCTTCAGCCATCTGAGTTGGATTCAGGGTGATTGCAGTATAGAAATATGTAAAGGCGATAACCAGAATTACATAAATCACATTGTAAAGCATACTGCGAGTATCCATCAGATTTTGGACAAGCCAGCTGGCATTCTCGCTCTGATACTGAACAATGGCCAATGGAATGAACATCAATGCCTGAGCAAAGATGATAGGCATCACATTAGCAGCGAACAGCTTCAGTGGAATATACTGACGGGCGCCACCATATTGCTTATTTCCCACAAGGCGTTTTGCATATTGCACAGGGACTTTGCGGGTACCTTGCACAAGCAGAATCGACGCGCAGACAACGAAATAAAGAATCAGGATTTCAACAATGAACATCACCAGACCGCCACCGCTGATAGCAGTGAAGCGGGAGCCGACCTCCTGCACAAAGGCTTGAGGAAGGCGCGCGATGATACCTATCATAATGATAAGTGAGATTCCATTGCCTACTCCTTTATCCGTAATACGTTCGCCTAACCAAAGGATGAACATACTTCCAGCTGCAAGGATGATAGTTGCCGGGATGATGAAGACTGACCATGAAATACCGGAAGCCAAAGCCTGGCTTGCCTGGTTCTTCAGGTTAATCAGATAAGACGGAGCCTGGAAGAGCAGAATTGCCACAGTCAGGACACGAGTATACCAGTTAATCTTCTTACGGCCACTTTCTCCTTCACGCTGCATCTTCTGGAAATAAGGCACAGCTACGGCTAAAAGTTGCATCACAATCGAAGCCGAGATGTAAGGCATGATTCCTAAAGCAAAAATAGAAGCATGAGAGAATCCACCACCAGAGAACATGTCCAACAGTGACATTAAGCCACCAGCGGTTTGCGACTGAAGTTTCTGCAACATGCCCGGATTAATACCAGGAAGCACGACAAACGAGCCAAAACGATAAATAGCCGTAAAGAGAAGAGTAATGAGGAGACGCTGACGCAAATCCTCTATCTTCCAACAGTTCTTTAGTGTCTCAATAAACTTTTTCATCTACTTAGATTATAGTTGCGCTTCCACCTACTGCCTTGATAGCCTCTTCAGCAGTCTTAGAAAACGCATTTGCTGTAACTTCAATTTTTGCTTTTAATTCTCCGTTGCCAAGTATTTTCACTAAGACCTTACCATTGGTAAGTCCAGCTTCCTTAAGCTCAGCAATTCCAATCTTCGTGAGATTCTTCTCTTCAGCAAGTTTCTGGAGAGTGGACAAATTAACTGCAAGATATTCCTTGTGATTGATATTCTTGAATCCAGCTTTAGGAACACGACGCTGCAAAGGCATCTGACCTCCTTCAAAACCAATTTTTCTCTTATAGCCAGAACGCGCTTTGGCACCCTTGCTACCGCGGGTAGATGTACCTCCAAGTCCGGAACCTGTACCACGACCCAAACGACGGCGAGTATGTGTAGAGCCTTCTGCTGGCTTCAAATTATTTAATTTCATAATCGATCTGAATTTAAATGTTTATTTAACTATTTCTACGAGATGATGAACCTTACGGATCATACCAAGATTGCTAGGAGTGTCTTCAACCTCAACAACCTGAGAAATCTTATGAAGTCCGAGTGAGATAAGGGTTTTCTTCTGATCTACAGGAGCACCGATTCTACTTTTGATCTGTTTGATTTTAATTGTTGCCATGTTTATATTCTCCTATTTAGCCATTAAATACTTTATCCATGCCAATGCCACGCTCGCCTGCAATTGCATAAGCATCACGCATCTGGCTAAGAGCCAGGATGGTAGCTTTTACCAAGTTGTGGGCATTTGATGAGCCTTTAGACTTTGCGATGACATCTTTGATTCCTGCACTCTCAAGAACTGCACGCATAGCACCTCCAGCCTTTAGACCTGTACCGGCAGCAGCTGGCTTGAGAAGTACCTGTGCACCACCAAACTTCACCTCAATCTCGTGAGGGATTGTTCCTTTGAGCACTGGAACCTTAACAAGATTTTTCTTTGCAGATTCTGTACCTTTAGAAATAGCTGAAGTTACTTCACCAGCTTTTCCAAGACCCCAGCCAATAACACCATTGCCGTCTCCAACAACGACGATAGCAGCGAATGTGAAGGTACGACCACCCTTTGTAACTTTAGTTACACGGTTGATAGCGACCAAACGGTCTTTCAGTTCAACGTCACTATTTACTTTTACTTTATTCATTGCCATAATCGTTTAAAATTTAAGACCACCTTCACGTGCGCCATCAGCTAAAGCCTGAACACGACCATGATAGAGATAACCATTACGATCGAAAACTACGGTCTCAACACCTGCAGTCTTTGCTTTTTCAGCTACTAATGCACCGACTTTCTTTGCCTGATCAATCTTTGGCATTTTCTCAAGTCCAAGAGAAGAGGCTGCTGCAAGAGTCTTACCTGTCAAATCATTAATAATCTGCGCGTATATCTGCTTGTTAGAGCGGAACACACTTAGGCGCGGACGTTCATCTGTTCCTTTCACATTCTTACGGATGCGGAACTTTATCTTAATTCGTCTTTCAACTTTCTTTGTTGTCATAATTGTAAATCAATTAAAATTATTTAGCAGCAGCTGTCTTTCCTGACTTTCTGCGAATAACCTCACCTTGGAATAAGATACCCTTGCCCTTATAAGGTTCAGGCATACGGAAAGAACGAATTTTAGCACAAATCAGTCCTAACAACTGCTTATCACAGGTTTCAAGAGTTATGATAGGGTTCTGATTTCTTTCAGATTTAGTTTCAACCTTAACTTCCTTAGGCAGTTGTATAAATATAGGGTGAGAGTAACCGAGAGAGAACTCCACCAAGTTGCCTTGGTTGGAAACACGGTAACCAACGCCTACGAGCTCCAAAGTCTTCTTGTATCCTTCACTTACACCTACAACCATGTTGTTGACCAAAGAACGATACAGACCATGGAAAGCCTGTTTCTGCTTGCTATCTACAGAACTTTTTTCATCAACCTCAAATGTGATTTTGCCATCTTCATTCTTGTAAACGATAGATGGGTCAACCTTCTGAGAAAGTTCTCCTTTAGGTCCCTTTACGGTAACGACATTCGTTTTCTCATCATAGTTAACAGTAACTCCTGATGGGATCATAATTGGTAATTTTCCTATTCTTGACATATTCAATCCTCCAATTAATAAATGTAGCAAAGAACTTCACCGCCGATTTTTTGGTCAGCAGCTTCTTTGTTTGTCATTACACCCTGGGATGTAGATATAATAGCTATACCTAATCCATTAATTACTCTCGGCATGTCTTTATAACCAGTATACTTACGAAGTCCTGGTGTTGACACACGTTTCAAACTCTTAATCGCATTCTGCTTCGTAGCTGGATCATACTTCAAGGCAATTTTAATTGAACCTTGAGGACCATCTTCGATAAACTTGTAGTTTAAGATGTAGCCCTTTTCAAAGAGAATCTTAGTAATAGACTTCTTTAAATTAGATGCAGGCACCTCCACAACGCGGTGATGAGCCATAATTGCATTTCTGAGTCTTGTCAGAAAATCTGCTATTGGATCTGTCATAAAAAATTTTTAATTAATCGGGACTGTCCCGACAATATTAAATAATGTATATTCTTACGTTTTTGTTATAGTTACCAGCTTGCCTTCTTGACTCCTGGAATCAGACCAGCTGAAGCCATCTCACGGAACTGAATACGAGAAAGACCGAACTGGCGGATATATCCTTTTGGACGGCCTGTTATCTTGCAACGGTTGTGAAGACGGATAGGGTTGGCATTCTTTGGAATAGCCTGGAGCTTACGAGCTGCCTCATAAGCCTCAGCTGGATCTTCTGAAGTTGCGATAACTTTCTTCAGGGCTGCGCGTTTCTCAGCGTAACGAGCAACAAGCTTTGCACGCTTAACTTCACGAGCTTTCATTGATTCTTTTGCCATATCTCTTAATCGTTTTTAGCGTTCTTGAATGGAAGACCAAATGCTTTGAGCAATGCATAACCTTCTTCGTCAGTTTTAGCTGATGTCACGAAGGTAATGTTCATACCCTGGATGCGATCTACCTGATCAATATTAATTTCCGGGAAGATAATTTGCTCAGTGATACCGAGGGTATAATTGCCACGGCCGTCAAACTTGCTTTCAATTCCCTTAAAGTCACGGATACGAGGAAGAGCAATACGAACTAGTTTCTCAAGAAATTCATACATATTCTCACGACGCAAAGTAACCATAACGCCGATAGGCATCTTCTTACGAAGCTTGAAGTTTGCAATATCCTTTTTAGAATAGGTTGCAACTGCCTTCTGACCGGTTATAGCTGTGATTTCATTCACTGCAACATCGACGATTTTCTTGTCTTGCGTTGCATCACCCAAGCCTTGGTTGACTACTATCTTCTTCAGAACAGGAATCTGCATTGTCGAAGTATAGTTAAACTGCTTCTGCAGAGCAGGAGCAATCGTCTCATTATAGACTTTCTTTAACTGTGCTGTATCCATTACTTAATTTCCTCCCCTGATTTTTTAGCAATACGAATGATCTTCTTGCCATCACGTTTGATAGCAACGCGAGTAGCTTTTCCGCTCTTCGGATCAATCAAACTCAAATTCGAGATATGAATAGGAGCCTCCTGCTTCACGATGCCTCCTTGAGGATTCTTAGCTGAAGGCTTTGTGCTCTTAGATACAAGATTACGGCCTTCAACGATGGCACGATTCTCTCCAACTAATACTTTGAGCACCTTACCTGTTTTGCCCTTGTCTTTTCTGTCACCACTCAGGACAATAACGGTATCGTCTTTTTTAATATGTAACTTACTCATTATTACTTACTTTTTAAAATTAAAGAACCTCAGGTGCCAAAGAAACCACTTTCATGTTCACTGCACGAAGCTCACGAGCTACTGGGCCGAAGATACGGCTGCCACGCAACTCGCCTGCATTGTTAAGCAACACACAAGCATTATCGTCAAAGCGAATATAAGATCCATCTGCACGACGGATTTCTTTCTTTGTGCGAACAATTAAAGCCTTAGATACTGCACCCTTTTTCAATTCACTTGAAGGTATAACGTTCTTGACTGAAACGACAATTACGTCACCAACACTAGCATAACGGCGACCGGTTCCACCGAGGACGCGAATGCATAAAGCCTCGCGTGCGCCGCTGTTATCACATACTGTAAGTCTTGATTCTGCTTGTATCATAATTACTTAGCTTTTTCAACGATTTGTACTAATCTCCATCTCTTTGTCTTAGATAGAGGGCGAGTCTCCATAATCTGTACGGTATCACCGACATTAGCCTCATTTTTCTCATCATGCACATGGTACTTCTTTGTTTTCTGGACAAATTTACCATATATAGGGTGCATTTCCTTGAACTTAGATGCAATAACAATGGTTTTATCCATTTTGTTACTGATAACGACACCCTGTCTTACTTTTCTTAAATTTCTTGTTTCCATCTGGACCATTGTTATTTATTAAGTTCTCTCTGACGAAGTTCTGTCTTCATACGTGCGATATCACGACGAGCTGCCTTAATCTGTGATGGATTCTCAAGAGGAGTAATGCTATGGTTGAGCTTCATCTGATTCAATGCAGCTTCCGAGTTCTCCAATTTCTCGCGCAAGTCCTTGTCGGCGAGTTCTCTTATTTCTTTAATCTTCATAGTTTAAGCGTTTTTATCGTAATCACGTCTAACAATAAATTTTGTCTTAACAGGCAATTTCTGAGCGGCAAGGCGAAGAGCCTCTTTTGCCACGTCAAATGAAACGCCTTCTACTTCAAAGAGGACACGACCTGGTGTAACAGGTGCAACCCATCCTGCTGGATCTCCCTTTCCTTTACCCATACGGACATCTGCCGGCTTACGGGTGATTGGTTTATCAGGGAATATACGAATCCAGACCTGACCTTCACGGTTCATGTAGCGGTTCACCGCCACACGAGCAGCTTCTATCTGACGGCTGTCGAGCCACTTGGCTTCAAGAGTCTTGATGCCAAACGTACCGAAAGCCAGTTGTGTACCTCTATGGGCGTTGCCTTTATTACCACGTCCATCTTGAGGTCTTCTATATTTTACTCTTTTTGGCTGTAACATGATAGCTTCTACTTTTAACGGTTATTGTTTCTTCTACGATTACCGCGACTACGACCGCCAAAATTAGGACGGCCACCATTCTGCTTATCCTGAGTAAAGTTAGGAGCGAGGTCACGTTTTCCGTAAACTTCTCCACGGCATATCCATACCTTTATACCCAGCAAGCCCACCTTTGTTAAGGCTTCAGCCTGACAGTAATCAATATCAGCACGGAAAGTGTGTAAAGGAGTACGTCCTTCTTTATACATTTCCTTACGTGCCATTTCTGCACCATTAAGACGTCCAGTAATCTGAACTTTGATGCCTTCAGCACCTGCACGCATCGTATTCTGAATAGCCATTTTAATAGCACGGCGATAAGCAATCTTGCCCTCTACCTGGCGAGCTATATTATTAGCTACGATATTTGCGTCAAGTTCTGGTTTCTTGACCTCAAAGATATTAATCTGAATGTCTTTATTATAGAGTTTTTTCAACTCTTCTTTCAGTTTATCAACGTCTTGACCACCTTTACCAATGACAATACCCGGACGGGCTGTGCAAATAGTAATAGTAACGAGTTTCAGCGTACGCTCGATGACAATTTTTGAAACGCTGGCCTTAGCTAAGCGCTCGTTAAGATACTTACGGATTTCCTGGTCTTCTACCAGGTTATCGCCAAAGTCTTTGCCACCAAACCAATTTGAATCCCAACCACGTATAATACCAAGTCGGTTGCTTATTGGATTAACTTTCTGTCCCATTCTATTTATTATTTTTCGTCATTAGTTTTAGCATCTACGAACAATGACACATGGTTAGAACGCTTACGGATTCTATAACCACGTCCTTGTGGTGCCGGTCTCATACGCTTCATAGTAACGCCCTCATCAACGAAGACTTTGCTTACATAGAGTTCTCCGTCTTCAGCCTTACGGTCATTTTTATTCTCCCAGTTAGCAATAGCTGAGCGCAGAAGTTTCTCAACGTCTGCGGCTGCTTGCTTTTTAGAGAACTTCAGTACTCCGAGTGCGCGATTAACCTCCATGCCACGAATCATGTCTACAACGTAGCGCATCTTGCGTGGAGAAGAAGGAACGCCATTGAGCTTAGCGAAGTACAAATTCTTGCGAGCTTCTTTAATCTTTTCAGCTGCTATATGTTTTCTTGCTCCCATTATTGTTATTTACTTTTAAATGGTTTGCCCTGCTTAAGCTTTCTTATTACCAGAATGACCGCCGAAACGACGAGTTGGAGAGAACTCTCCAAGCTTGTGGCCGACCATGTTTTCTGTAATGTAAACAGGGATAAATTTATTTCCGTTGTGAACAGCAACAGTATGCCCCACGAAATCTGGGGAAATCATTGATGCTCTGGCCCATGTCTTTACGACACTCTTCTTTCCACTCTCGTTCATCGCAAGAATTTTATTCTCGAGTGATACGTTTATATATGGACCTTTTTTAAGTGAACGACTCATAATTTACTCTTTATTTTTTATTAGCTCTTTCAATTATATACTTGCTAGAAAGCTTCTTTGGTGCACGAGTCTTGAGACCCTTTGCATACAAGCCCTTACGTGAACGTGGATGACCACCAGACTGACGTCCTTCACCACCACCCATAGGGTGATCAACAGGGTTCATAACAACACCACGGTTGTGTGGACGTTGTCCTAACCAGCGAGAGCGTCCAGCCTTGCCTGACTGCTCCAATGCATGATCAGAATTACCAACACTTCCAACGGTTGCCTTACAAGCTGAGAGAACCTGACGAGTCTCTCCTGAAGGGAGCTTAATTACACAATAACTGCCCTCACGAGAAGTCAACTGAGCAAAATTACCAGCCGAGCGGACGAGCAGAGCACCCTGACCTGGACGCAACTCAACATTGTGAATCACTGTACCTACAGGGATGTTAGCTAAAGGAAGAGCATTTCCGATCTCAGGAGCAGCATCAGCTCCAGACATCAATGTAGCGCCTACCTTAAGTCCGTTAGGAGCAACTATGTAGCGTTTTTCGCCATCAGCATAAAACAACAATGCAATACGAGCCGAACGGTTTGGATCGTATTCAATTGTTTTCACTACGGCTGGAACACCATCTTTCTCACGCTTGAAATCGATAAGACGATACTTCTTCTTATGACCACCGCCCATATAGCGGACTGTCATTTTTCCAGTGTTATTACGACCACCGGTAGAACGCTTACCGTAAACGAGAGACTTCTCTGGCACGGATGCAGTAATATCCTCGAACGTGCCAATAACTTTGTGTCTTTGTCCCGGTGTTACCGGGTTTAATTTACGTACTGCCATTTTTATTAAATATTGCTATAAAAATCAATTGTATCGCCCTCTTTCAGAGTAACGATTGCTTTCTTGAACGCATTCTTCTGACCTTTTACAAGACCAGCTTTGGTGTAACGTGATGAACGCTTGCCAGCATAACGAACTGTGTTCACACTAACTACAGTAACTTTGTATAAGTCCTCAACCTCTTTCTTAATCTCAAGTTTGTTTGCCTCTGGTTTAACGATGAAGCCATACTGAGCGCGAACAGGTTTTGTATAAGTATAAATGGTCTTTTCTTTTTTCTCTTCTTTACCATTCTTCTTGACGGTATAGCTGAGTTTTTCTTCCTGAGCATTATACTTGTCAATAGCTTTCTTATTACCTGCAACTAACTTTTTCTGAGCAGAAGACTTGTCTGTAACTTTGGTCATCTTTTCAGTAACCAATGGTTTTACTATAAATGCCATATTCTTATGTCTCCTTTATTTAGTTAAGATACTGTCGATAACCTTCAACGAATTCTCAGTGATGACAAGAACATCAGCATTCAAGACTTTATAAGCATTGATTGCAGATGCAGTCATAACCTCAGCTTGCTGTAAGTTACGGGCTGACAAATATACGTTTTTATTCACTTCTGGCAAAACCACAAGCATTTTCTTGTTTTCAACTTTCAGATTTTTAGTAATATTTACAAAATCTTTAGTCTTTGGAGCGTCAAGATTGAAATCCTCCACTACTACGAGAGCATTTTCCTGAGCCTTATAAGACAAAGCTGATTTACGTGCAAGAAGTTTTACTTTTTTATTCAATTTGAAACCATAGTCACGTGGTTTAGGACCGAAAACACGACCACCACCAACGAGCACTGGAGAATTAATGTCTCCACGACGAGCACCGCCGCCACCTTTCTGGCGACCAAGTTTACGGGTAGAACCGCTATGTTCACTTCTTTCCTTTGATTTAGCTGTACCCTGACGCTGATTAGCAAGATACTGCTTTACGTCAAGATAGAGTACGTGATCGTTAGGCTCAATTCCGAAGACTGACTCATTAAGAGTCACTTTTCTTCCGGTCTCCTGACCGTTGATATTTAATACGCTAACTTCCATTATTTCTCAATTAAAACGGTTGAACCTTTGCATCCAGCGAAAGAACCCTTTACGATGAGCAGGTTCTGCTCTGGAATTACCTTTAACACTTGAAGGTTCTGAGTGGTTACTCTGTCGCCTCCCATCTGGCCACCCATGCGCATTCCTTTGAATACTTTGGCTGGATAAGAACAAGCACCGATAGATCCCGGTTTACGAGCACGGTCATCCTGACCATGAGTAGACTGACCTACACCACCGAATCCGTGACGTTTTACAACGCCCTGGAAGCCTTTACCCTTAGAGGTGCCAACTACATCAACGAACTGTGCATCACTGAACAATTCAACTGTAATGGTGTCACCGAGGTTGTACTCCTCATCAAACTTGAACTCGGCCAAGTGCTTTTTTGGTGTTGTGCCGGCTTTCTTAAAGTGTCCCTGAAGTGGCATAGAAGTATTCTTCTCTTTAGCCTCAGCGAAACCTAACTGAACAGCCTTGTAACCATCTTTTTCTTCGGTTTTCACCTGGGTTACAACACAAGGACCAGCTTCGATAACAGTGCACGGCACGTTTTTACCGTCGGCACTGAAAACGGATGTCATTCCGATTTTTCTTCCAATTAATCCTGGCATTTCAATTAAATATTAATTTATTAAACTATACTTTGATTTCTACTTCCACACCGCTTGGCAACTCAAGTTTCATCAGGGCGTCTACAGTCTTAGCTGTTGAGCTATAGATGTCGATAAGACGCTTATAGTCTGAAAGCTGGAACTGCTCACGTGCCTTCTTGTTTACGAAAGTACTGCGGTTTACAGTATAAATACGTTTGTGTGTTGGCAATGGAATAGGACCGCTGATGATAGCGCCTGTAGCCTTTACTGCCTTCACGATTTTCTCTGCTGACTTGTCAACCAACTGGTGGTCATAAGATTTCAGCTTGATTCTAATTTTCTGACTCATTATTTAATTTATTATTTTTGTTATTGTTTTAAGAAAGAGAGGCAGGCTCCTTAAGAGTCATTCGCTAAGAAGCACCTCCCTACTCTCTTGTTTTCTTTACTTCAGAAGTTCTGAGTGGCCATTCTGCTCGTCAAGTACTTCCTTTGCAATAGAAGTAGACAACGGTGCATGGTGGTCATATTCCATAGAGCTTGTTGCACGGCCAGAGGTGATGGTACGCAATGCAGTCACATAACCGAACATCTCTGCCAATGGAACCATAGCCTTGATGATGCGAGCACCACTGCGAGCCTCGTCCATACCCTGAACCAAGCCACGGCGTTTGTTCAAGTCACCGATGACATCACCCATGTTCTCCTCAGGTGTCACAACCTCAACCTTCATAATAGGCTCCATCAGCACTGGATGTGCTTTGGGACAGAGTACTCTGAATGCCTGATGAGCTACAAGTTCAAATGACAACTGGTCAGAGTCTACTGGATGGAAGCTACCATCTGAGAGCACAACCTTCATGCCTGTCATTGGGAATCCGCCGAGGACACCATTGCTGAGGCAATCCTGGAATCCCTTCTGTACTGAAGGAATGAACTCCTTAGGAACGTTACCGCCCTTAACCTCATTGACAAACTGCAAGTCGCCTTCTGTGTAATCTTTATCCTTAGGGCTAATAGTAACTTCGATGCAAGCGAACTTACCACGACCACCACTCTGCTTCTTATAAGTCTCGCGGCTCTCTGCCGTACCCATAATGGCTTCCTTATAATTAACCTGTGGTTTTCCTTCGTTACACTCAACCTTGAACTCTCTCTTCAGACGGTCGATAATAATATCGAGGTGAAGCTCACCCATACCTGAGATAATGGTCTGACCACTCTGCTCATCGGTACGAACGGTGAAAGTAGGATCTTCTTCAGCCAGTTTTGCAAGTCCGTTATCAAGTTTGGCAATATCTGCCTGACTCTTAGGCTCAACAGCAACTGAAATCACAGGGTCTGGGAATGTCATTGACTCCAATACGATTGGGTGGTCTTCATCACAAAGAGTATCACCTGTGCGGATATCCTTGAAACCTACGCCTGCGCCGATATCACCGGCATCGATAGACTCCATAGGAATTTCCTTATTTGAGTTCATCTGGAAGAGGCGGCTGATGCGCTCTTTCTTTCCAGAACGAGGATTATACACGTAAGATCCTGCTGAAACCTTTCCTGAATATACGCGGAAGAATACCAGACGGCCCATGAATGGATCGGTGGCAATCTTGAATGCGAGCGCTGCAGTAGGCTCGTTCTCATCCGGCTTGCGGTCTTCCTCTTCATCGGTATCAGGGTTTGTTCCCTTGATAGCAACGGTATCAAGTGGAGAAGGCAGGAATGCGCAAGTATAGTCAAGCAGTGGCTGAACGCCCTTGTTCTTATAAGAAGAACCCAATGTCATAGGAGTAATCTCCATTGAGCAGGTTCCCTTGCGAAGAGCTGCGATAATCATGTCCTCAGGTACATCCTTGCCATCCAGATAGAGCTCCATGAGCTCATCATCGAAGCCTGCGGCTGCATCAAGCATCTTATCGCGCCATTCGTTAGCCTCATCTACGAGGTCAGCTGGGATATCGTCGATTTCATATTCAGCGCCCATTGTCTCGTCATGCCAAAGGATAGCCTTCATCTTGATGAGGTCTACAACGCCCTTGAAGCCTTCCTCAGCGCCGATAGGAATCTGCACTGGAACTGGTTTAGCTCCGAGGATGTCCTTCATCTGCTGCACTGTCTCGAAGAAGTCAGCACCTGAACGGTCCATCTTGTTTACATATCCGATGCGAGGCACATTATATTTATCTGCCTGACGCCAAACGGTCTCACTCTGAGGCTGAACACCATCAGCGGCAGAATAAGTAGCGATAGCTCCGTCAAGTACACGCAGTGAACGCTCTACCTCTGCGGTGAAGTCCACGTGTCCCGGAGTATCAATCAAATTAATCTTATAAGTCTTGTCATTCCATGTCCAGTCACAGGTAGTAGCAGCTGATGTGATAGTGATACCACGCTCCTGCTCCTGAGCCATCCAGTCCATTGTGGCTGCACCATCGTGTACCTCACCGATTTTGTGTGTCTTACCTGTATAATACAGGATGCGCTCTGATGTGGTAGTTTTACCAGCATCGATGTGCGCCATGATACCGATGTTACGAGTCAAATGTAAATCGCGGTTTGCCATTTTCTTTTTACCTTTTTTAGTTTAATTAGAACCTGAAGTGTGCGAATGCACGGTTAGCCTCAGCCATACGATGCATATCTTCTTTACGCTTGAAGGCGCCACCCTGATTGTTGAAGGCATCCATGATTTCTGCAGAAAGCTTCTCAGCCATGCTCTTGCCACTGCGCTTGCGGGCGAAAGCAATGAGATTCTTCATTGAGATACTCTCCTTGCGGTCCGGGCGGATTTCAGTAGGCACCTGGAAAGTTGCACCACCGATACGACGACTCTTCACCTCCACCTGTGGGGTGATGTTGTCGAGAGCCTGCTTCCAAATCTCCAGAGGAGACTTCTCTTCATTTGCCATTTTATCCTTGACGATGTCAAGAGATTTGTAGAAAATCTCATAAGATGTATTTTTCTTTCCGTCATACATCAGATGATTCACGAACTTTGAGACCTTTTGGTCGTTGAAGACTGGATCTGGTAAGATCACGCGCTTCTTTGGTTTTGCTTTTCTCATTTTATTTTAAATTTATTCTGCGGAGGTTGTTATTTTCTTTGTTCTTCAACGTCAGCTCTCTGGCATTTACTCAACCTTAAATCACTTTCTCCAGCAAAACTTTGTTTAAATTGATTTTTCTTGAAGCCTCAAACCCTCAAGCTTCTCCGCCTGTGAGTTCTTGGCATGGGCTTTACTTCTTAGCCTTTGGACGCTTAGCTCCGTATTTGCTGCGACGCTGAGTGCGGTTAGCCACACCGGCAGTATCAAGAGTTCCACGAATGATGTGATAACGTACACCTGGAAGGTCCTTTACACGGCCACCGCGAACAAGCACGATACTGTGCTCCTGCAGGTTATGACCCTCTCCCGGAATGTAAGAGTTCACTTCATGCTGATTTGTTAAACGTACACGGGCAACTTTTCTCATTGCCGAATTTGGCTTCTTAGGTGTTGTAGTGTAAACACGTACGCAAACACCTCTGCGCTGAGGACATGAGTCCAAAGCCGGAGATTTGCTCTTGTCTACCAAGACCTTTCTGCCTTTTCTTACCAATTGTTGAATTGTAGGCATAATTTTACTTTTTTATTATTATATATTTTATTTATTATATTTCTTCTCCATCGGGCAAGGCCACTACGCCCCACCCTGGCCTTTAAAAGCCGTCTATGCGCCACTATCAGGCTCATCCAAGCCTCTATAAGCGGTTTTCGGGCTACAAAGGTACGAACTTTTCGTGAAACCACCTAATCTATAAGATGATAAAAAGTCCCCTCTTCGTTGATTTTAATAAAATATACATTCTGTTAGTATATTTTAACTAGACATTCTGACGAAATATAAAATCTACTCTTTCATTGTCGTCATTTTCATGGTCAATTTCAAGCCGCAACAGACTCATTTTCAGATAGCCCGCTAAAAGGTAACCTTTTACAAGGCAAATAACGGTTATTTGCGCTTCAAATAACCGTTACTTACACCCTAAACAACCGTTAGGACTCACCCATTCCACCACCGAAAGGCGAAATCGTGCGGGAATGCTGTTCTCCGAGGTCTATTGGCCCGAACTCCTGCTCATACTTCATGACATTCTCCTGCAAAGCCGCCATCAGGCGCTTAGCATGCTCAGGCGCCATAATTACGCGCGCATTCACCACCGGCTTAGGCAATCCCGGCAGAATGCTGGCGAAATCGAGCACGAAGTCACTATGGCTATGACTAATCAAAGCCAAATTTGAATACACCCCTGAAGCCACATCCGGCTTCAATTCCATTTGCAGCTGCATCTGCTGCTTGTTGTCTTTATTATCGTTCATACACCTTATTATATATATTAGGGGGCAAAGATAGCACAAATCGAGCACAGAACAAAATAATTCCTTTTCTTTTTTATGTTGGGATATTGTCTATCTTATAAAAAGGCCCGATAATTCTGGAAACAGCGAAATTACAGATTACCGAAAAACGTCCGTTCAATTAACCATCGGCATAACTAGGCTCTGAAGATGAATCATAAATATCTACAAAGGGCGAAAAGAGAGAAAAGTTATACTAAATTAACATGAATTCATCGTGCTATCTTAAAAATCTTTATTATCTTTGCATAAATGATAGGGCGATGTTAACTATTATATTAAAGATGTTAAAGTAAGTATATGATTTTAAACCTCTACATCCAAAAAATGATTTATGACAAAATGGGGCTTACCCTCAATCTGTCATCTCAATTTGAGCAGTTGTCCGATAAGATTTTCGAGACTACTGGCAAGACTTTAGGGGTGAATACGCTGAAACGTCTTTTCGGGAAGTTGCCCGATGTGAACACTTCGGATACCACTTTGAACATCATTGCAGAATTTCTGGGATATCAGAACTGGAAAACACTGAAAAAGATTTCGGAGAATGGAAACTCCAAAATCGATGGCATCCATACTACTATCTATCTGAAAGACATGATGGCAGGGCAATCCATAAAGGTTAATTATGAGCCTAATCGGGAGCTCCTGCTGAAGGTCAGAGAAGACAAACGATGCCTGGTGACTTCGGCAAAGGGATGCAAAATTCATAAAGGCGACATTCTCGACCTCATTGACATCGTCACAGACTATCCTCTCACGGTGCATCAGGTGGAGCGCGAAGGTGCATTCATCGGGTCTTACATCGGTGGCATAGAGGGCGGAGTGAAGAGGATAGAGGTAGTTGACTCCGCAAGATAATTAATGCTTGCCCATGATAGATACCGTTTCACACTTTACGCCTAACCAAGACGAAGATAATGCCCACGATGAAGAGACCTACATCGGTGAGGGCAGCACGTCTGTATGCTATAAGGTGAGGCTCAACGGCAAATGGTTTGCCAAGAAACGACTGAAGCCAGAACTGAAAGACTCTCAGATTTATCAAAGTGCTCTGAGAAAGGAATATGAATTAGGAGCACGGCTTAACTGCCCCTATTTGGTGCATTATTCGGATATCGGAGAAGACGATGGCGGACTCTATGTGCTCACGGATTATGTGGATGGAATACCCTTGTCAAAGTTTATTGACGAGAATCCCGATTATTTCAAATCCCGACGCACCCGCCTACAGTTTATAGATGAACTGCTGACGGCCGTGGATTGCCTGCACACCCATCAGATGCTGCACCTGGATTTGAACCCTTCTAACATTCTCATTACCCACATCGGACATCATGTGAAGCTCATCGATTATGGCTTCGCTTATCAAGATAGCTACACCGATACCACTGGCGGAACACCCGGTTATTCAGCGCCAGAGCAGTTTTCGCATGCATATCCCGTTAGTGCAGCAAGTGACATCTATGCCATCGGGTGTATTCTGAAAGAATACCATCTCACTAATGACCATATCACAGAGCGCTGCATGAAGGAAAATCCGGCAGAGCGATACCCATCGGCAACAGATTTGCGCCAAGCCATCCACTCGCATAAGCGAGCCTGGTTGTTTGCCATGGTCACCGCAACCGCCATCCTTCTGGCCCTGTTTTCAATCTATCATCTTACGAGACCCACGATTGTTCCGGCCAAATACAGCACCTTGAGATTGCCAATAGCAACCGATAGCCAAATGCGCGTCAGTACAATCGTTCTCGACTCCACGTCGCAACCCCCGCTGATAGGTGGATTGATACAAAATTTTGACAGTACGAAGGTGCTAAACAAAGGTATTATCATTAGCCCGAATGCCGATGATTTATTTATTACAGATTCCACGAAGAAAACCAAAATAGAGGAGTTTGATTGCACGCGTGTCATCATCAGTAATACGGTTTCAATAGAGCACGACAATAGAAATGAGGAGGAATTCATCTATCCCATCGAAAATCTGCAAGGGGACCAGGATTATTATGTGAAAGCCTACGTGATAACGCCAAAACGGAAAATGATTTACGGGAAAGCAGAAAAGATTCACACGCTCGACTTTTCCCGATTTGAAGGGTGGACAGATGTTGCCAATGTCTTCCAAGCAACTGATTATACGGCATTTGACCTCATGACGGATGAAATCTTGGATATCGATAAAGACGGATGTTTCTATTCGGCAAACGAATCCCCCAAAGTATGTTTACGCAATACGGAAACGAAAAGAACAGGATATTATAAATTCAAGACACGTTGGAATTATCAGTTATGGTATTCTCACTGTGGAATCAATAGGCTTGAATGGAAATCCTATGACACCGGCGTTTACAGACCAGTCATGCGGATGATAGCTGGAAAACTTCAGATAAAGCCCGATTGGCACAATGTCAAAGATACACTGAATTTTTATTACACAATCAATGGAGATTGGCAACGACCTGAGCATTTCCACTTGAAATACACAAAGCCAATAACGATAACTCATCCTTGTACCATACATTGCTACGCTCGCCGCAAAGACGGATGCCTTTCTTATACCAATTCTTATCTGGTGACGGCAACTCAAATAAAGGCCTTTTATCCTCTTAAAAATAAGAGATGAAGGGGCTGAAAACAGCTAATGTCGACTACAAAAGTTACTAACAACGAGCTAAAAAACGACTAATGACGATATTACACACAACGTGTAACGTGATTACACACAACGTGTAATGACGTTACAAGCCGTGTGTAACCACGTTACAAACCCCATTTGTAATCTTCATTGGTAGCTTTCGTCCCCCTTATCGACCATTATCGACACCCTTGAAAGCCATTGATAAAGAGGCCAAAAGTCGCTTTTAAACAAGGATTTTGCATCTTGTTGCATTCAAGTTTGAACTGATATACAAGAGTATTTATCGCATAGATCTATGGTCTTAACAGCAGAATGGCATAAAAAAAAGCCGCAAGCAAATGAATGCCTGCGGCTTTTTGGATATATTCAGAATATTATTCTGTCACTACTGTATTGTCAGCGAAGTCAAGCACATTCTTCTTGTTGGCTTCCATACGTTCATAATCCTCACGTGAACCCACGATGAGTTTATCCCACTGACGCAAACCTGTACCTGCAGGAATCAAGTGTCCGCAAATCACATTTTCCTTCATACCTTCCAATTTGTCGACCTTGCCACGGATAGCAGCTTCGTTCAACACCTTGGTAGTCTCCTGGAAAGATGCGGCACTCATGAAGCTCTTTGTTCCAAGAGCTGCGCGAGTGATACCCTGAAGAACCTGATTGGCTGTTGCCTGAATGGCATCGCGCACCTGAACAGGACGCAAGTCATGGCGCTTCAAAGTGGAGTTCTCATCACGAAGCTTGCGCACCGTAACAATCTGTCCCTTCTGCATATTCTCAGAATCACCAGCATCGATGACCACTTTCTTACCCCAGATGCGGTCGTTTTCATCAGCGAAGTCGAGCTTGTCAACGAGTTCCTGCTCAAGGAAGGTCGTATCGCCAGGCTCTTCAATCTGAACTTTACGCATCATCTGACGGACAATGATTTCAAAGTGCTTATCATTAATCTTCACACCTTGCAGACGATAGACATCCTGAACCTCGTTCACAATGTACTCCTGCACGGCTGTAGGACCTTGAATAGCAAGGATATCATCAGGTGTAACAACACCATCAGACAACGGAGTTCCTGCGCGTACGGCATCATGCTCCTGTACAAGAATCTGCTTGCTCAAGCTGACGAGATACTTCTTCTGGTCACCCGTCTTTGAAGTAACGACAATTTCACGATTACCACGCTTCAACTTACCCATCGTCACCTCACCATCGATTTCAGAAACGATAGCAGGATTCGACGGATTGCGGGCTTCGAAGAGCTCTGTCACACGAGGCAGACCTCCCGTGATATCACCAGCACCTCCAACGGCACGAGGAATCTTCACCAAAGTAACACCCGTCTCAATGACCTGGCCATCATCGATAACTACGTGACCTCCCACTGGGAAGTTATAAGTTCCGACAACTTCGCCATCTTCATTGATAATATCACAGGTAGGAACCTTTGTACGGTCTTTGGAATCAATGATAATCTTTTCTGTAAGACCTGTAGCATCATCGGTTTCGGCCTTGAAAGTAGAGCCTTCAACAACATCATTAAAACGAAGAGTACCTTTATATTCACTCACGATAACGGCATTGAATGGGTCCCACTTGGCAATCAGGTCACCCTTCTTAACCATGTCTTCAGCCTTGAAATACAATGAGCTACCATAAGGAACATTCAGTGTACTGAGCACGATATTCGTGTTCGGGTCAACGAAACGGACCTCGGCCAAACGGCTGACAACCATCTTACATGCCTTACCATTCTCATCCTTGAAGTCAACGGTACGAAGTTCATCAAACTCAAGTTTCGAATCATTCTTAGCTACAATGGATGCATTGGCAGCAGCGCCACCAGCCACACCACCGGCATGGAACGTACGAAGAGTCAACTGAGTACCAGGCTCACCAATAGCCTGTGCTGCGATGACACCTACAGCCTCACCAATCTGCACCATACGGGCAGTAGCAAGGTTACGGCCATAACACTTTGCACAAACGCCATGCTTGCTCTCACAAGTGAGCACTGAACGAATCTCAACGCTCTCAATAGGTGAATCCTCGATGGCTTGAGCCTTGTCTTCGGTAATTTCTTCACCTGCAGCACAGATGAGTTCACCTGTTGTAGGATGGATAATATCATGTACAGACACACGACCCAAAATACGCTCATAAAGGGTAGAGATTACTTCATCTCCATTCTTCAATGCACGGCATTCAAGACCACGCAATGTTCCACAGTCTTCCTCATTGATAATGACATCATGAGATACATCTACCAAACGACGAGTCAGATAACCAGCATCGGCTGTCTTCATAGCCGTATCGGCAAGACCTTTACGAGCACCGTGAGAACTGATAAAGTACTCCAGTACTGACATACCTTCCTTAAAGTTAGAAAGGATTGGGTTCTCAATAGTACCACGGCCTTCAGCACCGGCCTTCTGAGGCTTAGCCATCAAACCACGCATACCAGAGAGCTGCTTGATTTGGTCCTTAGAACCACGGGCTCCAGAATCCAACATCATATATACGGCATTGAAGCCTTGGTCAGCCTCGGTCATCTCCTTCATCAGGACATCGCCTAAGCGGTTGTTCACATGTGTCCATGCATCAATCACCTGGTTGTAACGCTCGGTATCGGTAATGAAACCCATGTTATAGTTATTCGTGATTTCCTCAACTTCCTTGTTACCTTTTTCTACGATATCAGCCTTTTCTACAGGGATGATGATATCGTCAAGGTTGAATGAAAGTCCTGCAATATAAGACATGTGATAACCCAGATTCTTGATACCATCCAGGAATTCACAAGCACGCGCCATACCAACAGCCTTGATTACAAAGGCAATGATACCACGCAAGGTCTTCTTTGAAATCACATCATTGAAATAGCCTACCTCATCAGGAATAATCTGATTGACAATCACACGACCCACAGAGGTCTCTACCAAGTGTTTAACCGGTTTGCCGTCAACGATATCGTCTACAACAACCTTCACCTGTGCATGAAGGTCACATTTTCCTTCATTATGGGCAACGATAGCCTCCTCTGGTCCATAGAATGTAAGTCCCTCTCCCTTTGCTCCTGGACGAAGTTTGGTAATATAATAAAGACCAAGCACCATGTCCTGAGAAGGAACAGTGATAGGAGCTCCATTTGCAGGATTGAGAATGTTATGACTTTGAAGCATCAGAATCTGAGCCTCAAGCACAGCCTCATTGCTCAATGGAAGATGGACAGCCATCTGGTCACCATCAAAGTCAGCATTGAATGCCGTACATGCCAATGGATGCAACTGAATAGCCTTGCCTTCAATCAGCCTTGGTTGGAATGCCTGAATACCCAAACGGTGAAGTGTAGGAGCACGGTTCAGAAGGACAGGATGTCCTTTCATCACATTCTCCAAAATATCCCAGATAACAGGTTCACGACGGTCAACTATCTTCTTGGCGCTCTTTACCGTCTTCACGATACCGCGCTCAATGAGCTTACGGATAATGAATGGCTTATAGAGCTCTGCTGCCATCAGCTTTGGAAGTCCGCATTCACCCATCTTCAGTTCAGGACCTACAACGATAACGGAACGTGCTGAATAGTCGACACGCTTACCGAGAAGGTTCTGACGGAAACGACCTTGCTTACCTTTCAGAGAGTCGGAAAGTGACTTTAACGGACGATTTGACTCGCTCTTTACAGCACTAGCCTTGCGGGAGTTATCCAACAAGGAGTCGACAGCCTCTTGAAGCATACGTTTCTCATTACGGAGAATCACTTCAGGAGCCTTAATCTCCATCAATCTCTTCAAACGATTGTTACGGATGATGACACGACGATAAAGGTCGTTCAAATCCGAAGTAGCAAAACGACCACCATCCAATGGAACCAATGGGCGAAGCTCAGGTGGAATGACCGGGATGATTTTCATAATCATCCATTCCGGCTTATTGACGTTCACAGAGGAACGGAAAGCCTCAACTACCTGCAAGCGTTTCAATGCTTCTGTCTTGCGTTGCTGACTGGAATCATTATTGGCACGGTCACGAAGTTCATAAGACAGAGAGTCAAGGTCCAACTGCTGCAAAAGCACTTGGATAGCCTCAGCGCCCATCTTGGCAATGAACTTGTTCGGATCATCATCAGCCAATAAATCATTATTAGGATCGAGTTGGTTGTCTACAAGTTCGATGTATTCCTCTTCTGACAAAAGATCCATCACGTGAGAACCATTCAGTTCTAATCCTTCTGCATCTTTCTTGCCCTCAAGAGAGCCCGGCTTGATAACGATATATTTCTCATAATATACCACAGAGTCAAGTTTCTTGGTAGGAAGGCCCAACAGATAACCTATCTTATTAGGCAGAGAACGGAAATACCAGATATGAGCTACTGGGACAACCAATTCGATATGTCCAGAACGCTCTCGACGGACTTTCTTCTCTGTAACTTCCACGCCACAACGATCGCAGACAATGCCTTTATAGCGGATACGCTTATACTTACCGCAAACGCACTCGTAATCTTTGGTAGGACCGAAAATGCGCTCACAGAAAAGTCCATCACGCTCGGGCTTATATGTACGATAATTAATGGTTTCAGGCTTGGTAACCTCACCATACGAATTTTCCAGGATTTCTTCCGGGGAAGCCAGTCCAATGGTAATCTTCGTAAAATTGCTTTTAACCTTTGTATCTTTTTTGAAAGCCATGTTCTTTAATTTGTTAAGGGTTCTCTTTTATTCAAGTTTGACACTTAATCCAAGGCCGCGAAGCTCATGGAGTAATACATTGAGTGACTCTGGGATACCCGGCGTAGGCATCGGATCACCTTTGACGATAGCCTCATAAGCCTTTGAACGACCTACAACATCATCACTCTTTATAGTCAAGATTTCCTGAAGCACATGGCTGGCGCCAAAGCCTTCCAATGCCCAAACCTCCATTTCTCCAAAACGCTGACCTCCGAACTGAGCCTTACCACCAAGTGGCTGCTGAGTAATTAAACTGTAAGGACCAATTGAACGGGCATGCATCTTATCTTCAACCATGTGGCCGAGTTTCAAGAAGTAGGTAATACCAATGGTTGCAGGTTGGTCAAACTGTTCACCTGTCTCACCATCATAGATATGAGTAGAGCAAAGACGAGGAAGACCTGCTTTATCTGTCCACTTCTGAAGGTCATCCAGTTTAGCACCATCAAAGATTGGAGTAGCGAACTTCACGCCGAGTTTCTTTCCTGCAGCTGCAAGAATAGCCTCAAAAATCTGTCCAAGATTCATACGAGATGGCACACCCATAGGGTTCAATACCAAGTCTACTGGACGACCGTCCTCCAAGAATGGCATGTCTTCCATACGAACCACCTTAGAGACAATACCCTTGTTTCCGTGGCGACCGGCAAGTTTATCACCCACCTGAATCTTACGTTTCTTGGCAACATACACCTTTGCCATCTGAAGAATACCTGAAGGTAATTCATCTCCGATAGTAATAGCAAACTTACGACGCTTCAGTTCTGCATCCAGTTGCTTATACTTACGGATATAATTCATGATAAGTTGCTGAATGAGAGCGTTCTTATGCTCATCTGTTGTCCAATCGTTACTCTGAATTCCATCAAATTCAAGATTCTTCAAAGCGGCTGCTGTGAAATTACTACCCTTCGTAATAATCTCTGCACCTGTATAATCCTTAACACCTTGAGACTTCTTGCCCTTTGTCAATTCAAGCAATTTATCTACAAGAATATCCTTCAAATCATTGTTCTTTGCCTCATACTCCTCATCTATCTTGGCAAGTACAACCTTGTCCTGCTTCTTAGATTCGCGAGTCTTGAGAGCACGAGTGAACATTTTCTTATCTATTACGACACCACTCAATGATGGATTAGCCTTCAAAGAAGAGTCTTTTACATCACCAGCCTTATCGCCGAAGATGGCACGGAGCAACTTCTCTTCAGGTGAAGGATCACTTTCACCCTTTGGTGAAATCTTTCCAATCAGAATATCGCCCGGCTCAACACGAGCACCTACACGAATGACACCATTATCATCCAAATCCTTAGTAGCTTCCTCGCTGACATTTGGAATATCTGATGTAAACTCCTCAACACCACGCTTTGTCTCACGAACATCAAGCTGATACTCATCTACATGGACAGATGTCAGAATATCTTCACGCACCATGCGCTCAGAGATAACGACAGCATCCTCATAGTTATAACCTTTCCAAGGAATGTAGGCAACAAGAAGGTTACGGCCCAATGCCAGTTCTCCGTTCTCAGTAGCATATCCTTCTGTCAGGATGTCACCTTTCTTTACACGCTGACCCTTATCACAAATAGGACGAAGGTCAATGGTCATATTCTGGTTAGTACGACGGAACTTTGGAATTCTATATTCTTTTAAGGCCGGTTCGAAACTAACGAAATCTTCTTCTTCTGTACGGTCGTAAAGAATGCGGATAGTTGTTGCATCTACATATTCGATAACACCTTCACCCTCAGCAGTAATCATCGTGCGAGAATCCTCGCAGACTTTCTTTTCCAATCCTGTTCCTACAATAGGAGCATCATTATGAAGCAATGGAACTGCCTGGCGCATCATGTTACATCCCATCAGTGCACGGTGACCATCATCATGCTCCAAGAATGGAATCAATCCTGCGGAAACAGAGGCAATCTGCTGTGGAGAAACATCCATCAAGTCCACCTGATCTGGTGGTACTACAGGATAATCTGCATCCTGACGGCATTTCACGACTTTACGAATAAATGAGCCATTCGGTTTCAGAGGTGCATTACCTTGACCGATAATTTTATCTTCTTCCTCTTCAGCGGTAAGATAAATAACATTGCTATTATCCATATCCACCTTTGCGTCAGTGACCTTACGATAAGGTGTAACGATAAAGCCAAGGTCGTTGATCTTTGCAAAAAGGCAGAGTGAAGAAATCAATCCGATGTTAGGACCTTCAGGGCTCTCAATAGGACACAGACGGCCATAGTGCGTATAGTGTACATCTCGAACCTCAAATCCTGCACGTTCACGGGAAAGACCGCCAGGACCTAATGCAGACAAACGGCGCTTATGGGTAACCTCAGCAAGCGGGTTAGTCTGATCCATGAACTGGCTCAGAGGATTCGTTCCAAAGAAAGAGTTAATGACGCTGGAAATCGTCTTTGCATTAATCAAATCCGTTGGAGTAAACACCTCATTATCGCGTACATTCATTCTTTCACGAATTGTACGACTCATACGTGCAAGTCCGATAGAGAACTGATTAGCAAGTTGCTCTCCAACAGTACGTACACGACGATTGCTCAAATGGTCAATATCATCAACCGTTGCGTTAGAATTCACTAACTGGATGAGATATTTAATAATTGCTATAATATCCTCTTTTGTGAGCATGCGAACATTCATATCAATATTCAAGCCGAGCTTCTTATTGATACGATAACGGCCCACCTCACCAAGATCATAACGTTTATCAGAGAAAAACAAGTTCTGAAATACTTCACGTGCACTTGCGTCATCAGCAGGATCTGCATTACGCAACTGACGATAGATATAAAGAACAGCCTCCTTCTCAGAATTTGATGGGTCTTTGGCAAGCGTATTGAAAATCATAGCATACCTGTTGGCCATTTCCGCATCCTTATGAAGGAGTATTGTAGAAGCACCACTGTCGAGAATCTCGTCAGCATTTTCCTCTGTAATCTCAACCTCGCGCTCCATGATTACTTCGTTGCGCTCAATAGAAACAACTTCGCCCGTATCCTCATCTACGAAATCTTCATTCCAACTCTTGAGTACACGTGCAGCAAGTTTACGACCGATGGCCGCTTTCATATTCTTTTTGTTGACCTTAACTTCCTCTGCCAAATCGAAAATCTGAAGGATATCTTTATCACTTTCATAACCGATGGCACGGAGAAGAGTCGTAACTGGCAATTTCTTCTTGCGGTCAATATAGGCATACATAACATTATTGATGTCAGTAGCAAATTCAATCCAAGAACCCTTAAAAGGAATAATACGTGCACTATAAAGCACTGTTCCATTTGCATGGACACCCTGACCGAAGAAAACGCCAGGAGAGCGGTGCAATTGAGAAACAACTACACGCTCGGCGCCATTAATGACGAATGTTCCATTATGGGTCATATAGGGAATAGTTCCCAAAAAGACATCTTGGATAAATGTACCGAAATCCTCATGATCAGGATCTGTACAATACAGTTTCATCTTAGCCTTCAAAGGTACGCTATAAGTCAGACCGCGCTCAAGACACTCATCAATAGTGTAGCGAGGCGGATCGATATAGTAATCCAAGAACTCAAGGACGAAATTATTACGCGTGTCGGTGATAGGGAAGTTTTCAGCAAACACCTTATACAAACCGTCGTTCTTGCGTTCCTCAGGCGGAGTATCTAACTGCAAAAAGTCTTTGAAAGACTTTAACTGCACATCGAGAAAATCCGGATATGGGTACGGATTATGCACGCTGGCAAAATTTACTCTGTTATCAACAATTTTTGTAGCCATAAATTGATTTTAATTGTTCTGTTTATTAGCCTTTATTGGCTTTTAAGGCTGTTGATCTTTTAAAAGACACAAAAGGTTAGGACTCACCGACTGGGCAAATCCTAACCGTATTTAGAGAAATCTAAGTCAAGTATTACTTGAGCTCTACCTTAGCACCAGCTGCCTCGATAGCCTTCTTCAGGTTCTCAGCCTCTTCTTTAGAAAGACCTTCCTTAACAGTAGCAGGAGCACCGTCTACGAGATCCTTAGCTTCTTTCAGTCCAAGGCCACAAGCCTCTTTCACAGCCTTAACGACCTGAAGTTTTGTTGCGCCAATTTCAGCGAGGACAACATCGAAAGATGTCTTTTCCTCAGCTGCAGCCTCTGCACCACCTGCAGCAGGACCAGCAGCTACAGCAACAGCTGCAGCAGCAGGCTCAATACCATACTCGTCCTTCAGGACAGTTGCCAACTCTTGTACATCCTTAACTGAGAGATTAACCAACTCTTCAGCAATAGCTTTAATATCTGCCATTTTATTCTAAAATTTAATTTGTTTTTTAATATTAATGTTTTCGACCTTATGTTTTTTACTCAGGACGCTCGCCTAAAGTCTTAAGCACACCATGAATAGTGTTTGCGCCTGATTGAAGAGCAGAAACGACGTTCTTCGTTGGAGACTGCAGCAAAGCCACGATGTCTGCAATAAGTTCGGTCTTGCTCTTGAGAGCTGCTAATTCTTCGAGTTTATCAGCACCTACATAAATGCTTTCCTCAACATAAGCAGCCTTGAGTGCCGGAATTTCTTGCTTCTTGAATTCCTTCAGCAACTTAGCTGGAATGTTAGCTGTCTGAGTAAACATAACAGCTGTATTTCCTTTTAAGGCACTGTAGATAGGCTCGAAATCAATTTCCGAAGCCTCGAAAGCCTTGTGAAGAAGTTTGTTCTTCACTACGACCATCTTGATTTCTTTCTTGAAGCACTTGCGGCGAAGATCACTTGTAGCCTCTGCATTCAGTCCGGTAACGTCTACCAGATAGAAATGAGGGAACTCTTTCAGCTTTTCGCCGAGCTCTACAATAATAGTATCTTTTACTTCTTTTTTCATCTTACAAAACTTTTAGAGTTATTCAACTGATTTAGGATCAATTTTGACACCCTTACTCATAGTGCTAGAAATAAAGATACTCTTAATATATGTACCTTTAGCAGCAGCAGGCTTCAGCTTAATAACTGTGGAGATAAACTCCTTAGCATTGCCCAAAATTTGTTCAGGGGTCATATTTACCTTACCGATTGAAGTGTGGATAATACCAGCCTTATCAACCTTAAAGTCTATTTTACCCTGCTTTACTTCCTTAACTGCCTTAGCAACATCCATAGTTACAGTACCGCTCTTAGGGTTAGGCATCAATCCACGAGGACCGAGTACACGACCCAAAGGACCAACTTTACCCATGCAAGACGGCATTGTGATGATAACATCAATATCTGTCCATCCACCCTTGATCTTGTCGATATATTCATCAAGACCAACATAATCAGCACCAGCTTCCTTAGCAGTGGCTTCCTGATCAGGAGTACAGAGGCAGAGCACACGTGTGACCTTACCAGTTCCGTTCGGCAGTGAAACGACACCGCGAACCATCTGATTGGCCTTACGTGGATCTACGCCCAAACGTACATCAATATCAAGAGATGCGTCAAACTTGGTCGTGGTAATTTCCTTAACCAATTTTGAAGCCTCTTCCAATGTGTATGCCTTCCCTGCTTCAACCTTATCAGCTACTGATTTTTGATTTTTTGTCAGTTTACTCATTGTTTTAATTGAAGTTATTAATTATTTACCCGGGAAGTCCCCTTTTACAGTAACACCCATACTTCTTGCTGTGCCAGCAACGAGTCTCATTGCGCTTTCCAAAGTGAAACAATTCAAGTCTACCATTTTGTCTTCAGCGATTGCCTTTACCTGATCCCAAGTAACAGAAGCAACCTTCTGGCGATTAGGCTGACCTGATCCACTCTTTATCTTGGCTGCCTCTTTCAGCTGAACTGCTGCAGGAGGAGTCTTAATAACGAAGCTGAAAGACTTGTCGGTATAGTAAGTGATAACAACAGGAAGTATTTTTCCTGCCTTATCCTGGGTACGGGCGTTGAACTCTTTGCAGAATCCCATAATGTTAATTCCCTTGGAACCAAGAGCTGGTCCTACTGGGGGAGAAGGATTCGCAGCGCCACCTTTAATCTGTAATTTGATTAATCCAGCAACTTCTTTAGCCATTTTTTTGTTAATAATTAATTGATTAATTAATATAAGTCGAAAGAGTGGAAGCCTCTTCAACAATATATCGGGTAAGCACATCGTAACAAAATGCGCATTATCCTTCTTTTTCTACTTGCATGAAACTTAATTCCAGTGGAGTCTTGCGACCGAAAATCTTTACCATTACCTTCAGTTTGCGTTTCTCAGAATTCACTTCTTCGATAACACCACTGAATCCACTGAACGGACCATCCGTAACTTTGACTGTCTCATCCACTTCAAACGGAATAGCCGTCTCATTCTGGAGTTCTGACTCTTCTGCAGCACCAAGCATGCGGTTGATATCAGACTGGGGAACTGGTGACGGATTGTCCAAACCTCCCAAAAAGCCTAAGCAATTTGGCATGAAGCGTAACGTATGTGCAACATCACCTACAAGATTGGCCTGAATAAACACGTATCCAGGAAGAGAAATCTTATCTTTCTCCACCCGCTTACCATTACGCAAAGATGCATGTTTCTTTGTCGGTATCAAAACTTGAGAAACGTGCGCAGCAAGCAAATCGTTGTGTTTGATTTCGGCCTCAATGTATTCTTTCAACTTAGCCTCTTTTCCACTCACAGCGCGCAGCACATACCAATTGTTATCTGTCTCAGCCATCTTCCTTGATTTAATTAGGATAGATTGTATCCATCACGAATCTGAACACGCTGTCCATTGCAAAGACAATCAGTGCAATGACAAGGGATGCAGACAATACAACCGTTGCGCTATGGACAAGCTCCTTACGAGTTGGCCATGTGGTCTTATGCATGAGCTCATTGTAACAAGCTTTGCAATAATTTACTATTTTCTTAAACATATTCTCTTTTGTTCTTTAGCACGGGTTGAAAGACTCGAACTCTCGACACCTGGTTTTGGAGACCAGTGCTCTACCAACTGAGCTAAACCCGTAAATAAACTCCCGTTACCGCTAAGTAGCGGGAGCTTTTATAATAATGTATATTTTATCAATTATTTAACGTCGTCAAGAATCTGGGTAATCTGACCAGAACCAACGGTACGGCCACCTTCACGGATAGCGAAACGCAGACCTTCGTTCAGAGCAACCTTGTAGATCAACTCAACCTCAATCTCAACGTTATCACCTGGCATAACCATCTCAACTCCCTCTGGAAGTTTGATTTCACCGGTGCAGTCCATTGTACGGAGATAGAACTGTGGACGATACTTGTTTCCGAATGGAGTATGACGGCCACCCTCTTCCTTCTTCAATACATAGATAGAAGCCTTGAAGTGATCGTGAGGAGTGATAGCTCCCGGATGTACAACAACCATACCACGCTTAACTTCGTCCTTGTCGATACCACGGAGCAACAGACCTACGTTGTCTCCAGCTTCACCATCAGCAAGAGTCTTGCGGAACATTTCAACGCCAGTGATGACAGACTTCTTGTCTTCACCAAGACCGAGCAACTGAACTTCGTCACCAATCTTGCAACGACCAGTCTCGATACGACCAGTAGCAACTGTACCACGACCTGTGATAGAGAACACGTCCTCAACAGGCATCAAGAAAGGTTTGTCAACCTCACGTACAGGCTCCTGAATCCACTCATCAACAGTGTCCATCAGAGTCATAACGTTGTCTTCCCACTTCTGTACACCATTCAGTGCGCCGAGGGCAGAACCGCGGATGATAGGAGTATCTTCCTCATAACCATATTGTTCGAGAATTTCACGAACTTCCATTTCAACGAGGTCGAGCATTTCTTCATCATCAACCATATCACACTTGTTCAGGAATACAACCAAACGAGGTACGTTTACCTGACGAGCGAGCAATACGTGCTCACGTGTCTGAGGCATAGGACCATCAGTTGCAGCTACTACAAGGATAGCACCATCCATCTGAGCGGCACCAGTTACCATGTTCTTCACATAGTCAGCGTGTCCCGGGCAGTCAACGTGTGCATAGTGACGTTTTGCTGTTTCATACTCAATATGAGCGGTGTTGATAGTAATACCACGCTCTTTCTCCTCAGGAGCATTATCAATCTGATCGAAAGACTTAACATCCTCACCAGTATTCAAACGCTCGTGCAGCACCTTGGAAATGGCAGCTGTCAAAGTAGTCTTACCATGGTCAACGTGACCAATTGTACCAATGTTAACGTGCGGTTTCGTACGTACGAATTCTTCTTTAGCCATAGCTTTGTCTTTTTATTTATATAAATGAATAATCAATTAATCATCTTGTTTTTCTTCTGTCTATAAAATAGAGCAAGAAGTAGAGCTGTAACTGAGAGTTGAACTCAGGACCTCTTCCTTACCAAGGAAGTGCTCTACCACTGAGCTATTACAGCATTCGTCAGAGCGGAAAACGGGACTCAAACCCGCGACCCCCAGCTTGGAAGGCTAGTGCTCTATCAACTGAGCTATTTCCGCATGATGGATTTTCGGCGGCAAAGCAAAAGCAAGCTTTTGTTTGAACTTGCACGAAAACTCCACGAAACTTCAACTGAAGTGGGTGGTGATGGATTCGAACCACCGTAGGCGTAAGCCAGCAGATTTACAGTCTGCCCCATTTGGCCACTCTGGTAACCACCCTTGTTTCAACATATCTTCTTTCTTCAGGCTGCTTGCGCCATCCTTCAGATTTTCTTGAGCCTCTTGTCGGATTCGAACCAACGACCCCGAGATTACAAATCACGTGCTCTGGCCAACTGAGCTAAAGAGGCAAATCCCTGTAGCCGCCAAGCGACTCGTTTTTTCTGACGTGCTGTAAAACGGCTGCAAAGATACGACTTATTTTTTAATCAACAAAACTTTTTCGATATTTTTTTAATGCTTGCGAAGTTTTTCCTTGAATTTGGTCAGTTGCACCTTCATGGAATCAACGCATTCATCAACGCTTTCCTCGAATGTGTCGCATGTTTTCTCTACATACAACTTACTTCCCGGTACGACAACCGTGATAGCGGTTTCCTTGTTTAAGGCAGTGGCTGGCTTTACAACCTTCAACTGCACCTCCACTTTCTGAATGTCTTCATAAGCTTTTTCCAACTTGGCGACTTTCTTTTCGATAAACGCCTGTAACTTCTCAGTAGTGTCGAAATGAATCGACTGAATCTTAATTTCCATACTTACCTCCTGTTTTAAAGGTTAAGCCCTTGGATGGGCATTCTTATAAACTCGTTTCAGCTGCTCAAATGTCGTATGAGTATATATCTCAGTAGTCGACAGGCTTTCATGTCCGAGCAGTTTCTTCACACTTTCTAATCCGGCATTGTGGTTTAGCATGGCAGTGGCAAAGGTATGTCTGAGTACATGAGGTGTACGTTCTTTCAGCGTGCACACCTTCGAGAGGTTCTTCTTCACCTCATATCTCACCTTATTGCGGTTCATCCGCTCTCCGTCTTTTGTCAGAAAGAGGGCTTCCGAATGGCGTTCAATATCTCGGTTGCGGATATCCATATAATTACGCAATGCCTGCTCCAATTCTTCCCCAAAAGGAATGATGCGCTGCTTGTTGCGCTTGCCCAGCACCTTCAACTGATGACTGCTGAAGTCAACGGCCTCATCATTAAGGCCTATCAGTTCCGCTAGTCGGATGCCTGTTTCATAGAACGTGAGGATAATGGTCCTTGCCCTCACCTCTTTATATATATCCCCCGTCTGCCTATCGAGCAACTCATTTATCTCCGATTCCTTCAGGAACTGAGGCAACGGCTTGCTTTTCTTCGGACCTTTCACCATTCTCGACGGGTCTTTCTCCACGAGATGACGGGAAAGGGCAAAACGATAAAAAGAACGCAACGCGCTCAGTCTTCTATTGATTGAAGTCGCATTGTTTCCTTTATCCATCATGCTCTCCATCCAGTCACGGATGACGTCCGAGTCTACAGACTCCCACGAGAGTTGATTATCCAAATTTTTGAAGTACGCCTCGAAACTTTTCAGGTCGTCAGCGTAACTCTGTACAGTCAGCTGTGAGCGGTTCTTCTCATACTGCAAGTAGTCCAAAAATTCTTCTATCATATCCTGCTGCTTACTTCACTATTACTTTCGGCAACGAATATACGGAATAAAATTCAAACTACCAAATTTTGAAGAGGATTTTTTTATTCCTCGTCCTCGTGCAGCTTCTGTACATAGATGGCATGCTCCATCTTGAGACGCTTCAAAACAGAAGGCTTGTCATATTGCTGACGAGCACGGAGCTCTTTAACAACACCTGTCTTTTCGAATTTTCTCTTGAACTTTTTCAAAGCTCTTTCGATGTTTTTGCCATCTTTTACTGGTACAATAATCATGTTTTGCTTTTTATTTATTTAATATGTTAAACTTGTGCTTAGGGATTGATTTCCACAATTGCGGGTGCAAAATTACATCTTATTTCTGAAACTTCCAACTTTTCCGAGCACTTTTTTTGTTTTTTCTTTTTGTCAAATGATTGCATTCCTATCAACACCTATTTTATTCCCCTTCAATTCGCTTGCCGTTTTCATCGATATAAAACCAGCCATCACTTTTCCATTCAGGCATTTCAGGGTCTGACCTGTCCAGCTTTCCCGTCATGGTGACTTTAGCTTTTCCGAAATGAAAAGGCGTGGCCGCCTTAAATTGAGGTTTGATACGCACAACTCCCAAGGTGTCAGCAAAACCCACAAGACCGCCTTCATCTTGTTTCCCCTCTACAATGCGGAACTTGCCTTCACTGACGAAGTCAGGACTGAAATCATAGAGGCCAAACACTTTGAAGAGTTCTTTGCCTTGATTGTTGATGGCTGTCCACATCAAACCATCCTTCCTAGCCTTCACTAAACCGAGCCTCCCTATCTCTTTCCATCCCACATACAGATAACCTCTGTTATAAGGAATGATGGTATCGCCCTTATTATTAAGGTAACATACAGGCTTCAAGAAACTATCCTTTTCTGAACATTGAGCATAAATCTTCGGGCTTTTGTCTCCCCTGCTCAATTCCGAATCTAAAAAAACAATCAAAGGTGCGAGATTCCATGCTAAGTTATTATAGGCGCTAGTCCTCATCTCGATATGGGTGAGTCTGTCATCACGGAAGTCAAAATAAAACTTCTCCATCAACCCATCCCCATAAATAGCATGATTTACTTCCCGTTTGAAATCAGGGAAGCCTAATATTTTGAAAACCTTTTCTTTCGCCATCCCCACATGGATGCCACATCGGATTTTAATCCTTGGGTCACTGATAGCGGCATAAGCACAATTGAATGGTGTGCCTATGATTTGCGACATGACTATCAGCGTCTTATCCGCCTTAAAGCGATAGGCCTTCATCTGTTGTTCTCCTTCGGCGTAAGTAGTATCCTCATAAGTCAGAAATGGGAAAGCCTTCATCATCGCGGACTTGCTTTGAAAGGCTTTCGATTGACTATTGTCGAATTTCAAGTCGCCGCTATAAGCACACTCCACCGTATCGCCATGCAAAAAACAGTCATAGCCGTCGCCTTTTATCTCTTCGTTTTGTTGTGCTTTACAACCCAATAACGAAAAAGACCATATTGCCAAAAGTCCCCAAAAACAGATTCTTTTCATAATAGTATTATCTTGAGTAATATTATTCATCGACCCTCTATGGTATCAGGAACAAAAGTAATAAAAACATATCGAACGACATATCAAACCATGAAAGAAATCAGGCATAGATGCTTTTAGAAAAATACACAGATAGGATGCTACTTAATTTACTCAACTTATAATACCGCGGCATATTTCCTAACGTTTTCTAATCGTTTGAGAAATGATTGATCATGGTGTGCCTTCTGCTTGTCATAGTCAGCCTGCAAACCAATCCATATATCAGCATCAATACCAAGGGCAGCTTCAAATAAAAGTGCATATTCAGTGGTTACTGAACGTTTACCGTTAAGCACTTCATTCAGAACTGACGGAGTTATACCCGTCATAGCGGCGAGTTTCTTCTGCGTCATGCCACGGCTTTCAATCTCGTCCTTAATCATTTCGCCTGGATGAATCATATTCGACGCCTCCAGATTGTTGGCTATCATTTTAGGGTCTACGCCTTGCAATTTAATCATATTCTAATCTTATTTATAATGGTTTGACAAATCCGTTATATTGCATACCGTAAGGACTGGCATTTCCAAGTTCTCATCAACGCTAAATTCTATTCGGTATTTACCATTTGCCCTCACAGAGAACAACCCTCTTTTATCACCTTGCAGTGCCTCAAAGTTTAAGGAGTTTATAAGTCTAAGGTCATCTGGCTTCTTGGCTTTCACCATAAACTTAATACCTTTTTGATAACCTCTTATAACCTGTGGCTGATATCGATGTTTCTTTTCATCGGTCTTGCCCTTCTCATAGAGGTCTAACAGATACGTTTCTCCAAATGTTACTATCATGCTATCTCATACTTCTGCGTGCAAAGATAAACACAATTATTGAAATTCGCAAATTTGAGAATGGATATTTTCGCTTTTCTGCGAATTTTAGATAGTATTCATCCTCTGAAGGTAAAATGCATTATCATTAAACGTTGTATATTATTCCATATTACAGATTACAGATAGCAAGTCCTAAATAATTCAAAGTACCCAGACGGTTAAATACAGTTAAGTCGAAAAAGGAAAGGCCATCCTCAATTTCACGACTCATGAATCATAGGTATATAGGACACGACTGCCGTCACGATTTTTTCTTCTTTCTTTTTCTCTCATATAGGTGAAGTAAGGCTCGAGATATGTTAAAAACAGGGCTAAAATGCGGGCATTTTCTCGTTCTTTTCCTTCCAATGAGCGATTATCAGAGGAATTGGAAGCATTTGAGCACAACTTTTCTTAAACGGCTGATTCATAGTGGATTGCGTGGTTTCCGACTCTGAAAAAACATTGTCAGAAAAGCAGAAAATGAAGGCAGATTTTGTAAAAAGCGACCTGTTACGTTGTAATCAACGATTGTTTACCTTGCAAAAGACGGTCTTTTACTACCTAAAAGATGACCTTTTGCATGGTAAAAAGTATATCTTTTACATCCTTTGAATCATCGTTTTGAGTGCGAAAGCATATTATGCATTATCAAATTTACAGTTTTCGCAACTTTTCAGCCTATTTTCCGGATGTTAAAATGATGATGCTCGGAGTGTTAAAATATAGAAGATTATCCGGTCTTCCATTAACCCATCTGGGTGAAAACGGGAGAAGGTGCAAAGACTATTTTCGTTCTCGAAGGGATGAATTTCGGCAACAACGCATTCGTTTCTTTGGCATCTATGAGAATGTTGAAGGCAAAATAGCCCCGCAATCCCTCTTGAATATGGTCGTAGTCATCTGCTCCGATGCCCTCCGCCTTCAAATATGACAGGATGGCAGGCGTCAGTCGACTGCTATTTATATATAAGGTGGCACTGTCAGGAGCGATGAGCAGATAAGCGCAAGAGAGTTGAGAGCCTTGCGCGCCAGCATCATAGAGACAGAGCGCCCACGCGATTGCGGAAGCAGCAGAAAGCAAGATGCCGTCAGCATGCTGCTTGCGCAAAGCCGCCCGGATGCTGTCGATGCGGCTCTTTGCCGATGTCTGCCCACTTGCCGATAAGTCCTGCACCACCTTGCAAAGAGGCACTTGCGGCCTATCTGCCCATATCACGCTCAAAGGGTCAAAGTTCGTGCGAAGGTTGATACCGCCATTTTGGCGCAAATCTGTCGTCAGTTCTGCCACAAAGGCATACGATGTCACCGCACCCACGATGCCCACGATGGCGCCATCCGTCGATTCCAACTTTCTGCCAAGCCATTCGCTTATCGATGGAGAGCCCTCATCGCCCGATTTCATCAGCAGATAAGGCGAGTCTTGCAATTGTGCTTGCGCCTCTGGAAAGTCGCAAGGCTGAACCCATAAAGCCGCGCTGCTCCTCGTGACAACCACCCTTGCGCCCGTTCCCTTGAAGTCTGAGAGCCACTCCACAACCCTCCAATGAGCGGCCAAAGGCGAGCCTTGATGACCGTCAGAATCAGAAAACACGAAAGCATCCAAATGCTCCGTCTTCATCACTTGCCGCAAGGCGTCGATACGCCCGATAATTTCCGCTTTCATTCCTGCTTTTGCTAAATGGACATGGCAAAGATAAGAGTTTTAAGAATTAATCACAAATTAAAAGCAAAATAAATGCGCTACATTGCTCTTTTTTTGTTAATTTTGCGGTGGAAAGCAAAAAAGAAGCCGACAAAAGGTCAGAAACCTCGAAATCGGAAGCCATCTGGCATGATTTTTGCAGATATTGATAATGAGAATTCTAAAAACTTTAAATAAAACAAGCAGTTATGAATTATTTAACAAATGACAAACTCGTCATCGTCGGTGCAGCCGGCATGATCGGTTCAAACATGACTCAGACAGCTCTGATGCTGGGTCTTACTCCTAACATTTGTCTGTATGATGTCTTCTCAGCAGAAGGTGTTGCAGAGGAAATGCGCCAGAGTGGTTTCGACGATGCTAATCTTGTAGCCACTACAGATCCAAAAGAAGCATTCACAGATGCTAAGTATATCATCTCTTCAGGTGGTGCTCCACGTAAGGAAGGCATGACCCGTGAGGACCTACTGGCAGGCAATTCCAAGGCTGCTCAGGAACTTGGCGAGAACATCAAGAAGTATTGCCCGGACGCAAAGTTCGTGGTTGTCATCTTCAACCCTGCTGACATCACCGGCTTGGTGACATTGGTACACTCTGGTTTGAAGCCAAATCAGGTAGCTACTCTTGCTGCCCTCGACTCTACCCGTCTGCAAAGCGCATTGGCTAAGCACTTCGGCGTGAGCGCAACAGAAGTGAAGAACGCCTACACTTATGGCGGTCATGGTGAGAAGATGGCAGTGTTCGCTTCTCCAACCACCATCGGCGGTGTGAAACTTCTTGACATTATCAACAATGGCAAGAAAGTGAATGGCAAGAGCCTCAGCGCTGCTGAGTGGGCTCAGATGCAGATAGATGTTACCCAGGGTGGTGCTAAAATCATCGAACTTCGCCGTCGCAGCTCTTTCCAGAGCCCTGCTTACTTGGCAGTGAAGATGATTGAAGGTGCTATGGGTGGCGCTGAATTCAACTATCCAGCTGGTACTTATGCAGACACCGCACGTTATAACCACGTGATGATGGCTATGCCTACACGTATCACCAGCGATGGCGTATACACCAAACCAGTCATGGGAACCGCTAACGAGATTGCTGCTCTCGATGCAAGCTATGCTCACCTGCAGGGCCTGCGCGACCAGGTTATCGGCATGGGCGTACTTCCAGCATTGGAAGACTGGAGCAAGGTGAATCCTAACCTCTAATCAGCTACATAACAACTGAAAATATCGGGCTGCCTGAAAAATTACTTTCGGGCAGCCTTTTTCAAAATTTCGTCTGGATGACTAACATTGATTTAACTTTCCGATACTATTATCGCCAGTTGTGTATCTATGCCCTTCATTACCTCAAGGACATCGATACGGCTGAGGATATCGTTCAGGAATGCTTCATCAAGTTGCTCGACCATACTACCGAAAACACGAAAGCCTTCCTTTTTACGGCTGTGCGCAATGCCTGCATCGACTCTCTGCGCAAGCAAAACCCGATAGATGCCGACATACAACCTCAAGATTTGGAGGGCACTATCACGGATGAGGAGGCGCAAGAAAGGTCGCTCCACGAAGCAGAACTATGGACAGCCATCGATAAACTGCCGCCACGATGCCGCGAAATACTCATCATGAGCAAGCGTGAAGGTCTCACTTACAAACAGATAGCGGCAGAATTAGGACTGTCGGAAAAGACCGTTGAACATCAAATCAGTAAGGCTCTGAAGGTGCTGAGAAATAAAGTTGATGACTTCTTCTACCTCTTGGCTATTGCCTAGAAATACTTGGTAACCACTAAAAAATACACTCCATACGCATGGGGGGTTCTCGTTTTTATTCGTCTTAATGGCAAAGGACAAATAACAAAAACAAAAAAATGAAAACAAAAAAAGTCTCTTTTTCTTTGCTTCTAGCCTCTTTAGTGATGCTTGCGATGCCTGTTTCAGCACAAGAAACCAACCTTCCGGAACGTGATAAAAGCGTTTTCTTGGAAATCGGAGGCCCTTCCAACTTTGCAGGAATCAACTATGAGGCCCGTTTCAAGAAAGGTTCTCCATGGGAATATCGTGTGGGATTAGCTTTCGCTTATGCCTCCAACAGCAACTTTCTGTTTGATGATTACGACTCTATGAGGGCTTGGACGATGCCTTTAGGCGTCAATTACCTGATTGGCCACAAGCGTTCTCAACTCGAATTAGGTGCCGGCATCAACGTAGGGCTCTATAATCTGCATTATACGGAATGGAAAGAGGTAACGAATCCAACAAACTCGGAGTATACAACTACTTTTGAAGCCTTCCCTAAAACGGATAATTGCTTCGAGTATTATCTTTTTGCCAATGTCGGTTATCGCCACGTTTCCAAGAAAGGCTTCTTGTTTAGAGTCGGTCTCACACCAGCTGTCAACTTTGGAGGAAAACACGATTTCAAGGGCTTTTGGCTTGCCCCTTACATCAGTTTTGGCAAAGCTTTCTAAAAGGAGAACGGATATGAAAAGAAACCTTTACCTTTTTCTGCTCTTTCTCCTGCTGTCATCCGCCTTTCCACTAGCCGTTTCCGCACAAGTGAAAGGCACTATCCGACAGCAGATGGAATGGCTGCATAAGACGAAAAACGTGGATTTCGTGTATGATGCCACACTGGATGTAAACCAGCAATATAAAGGTCCTTCCCTAAAAAAGAAGAATCTGAAGGAGGCTCTTTACACCTTATTTAATAATAGCGGCATCACTTATGAGCTTAAAGGAAACTATGTTTTGCTCCATAAAAAGCCATCAACAGGCACGCAAAAGGTCATTAACAAGGAGGTGAAAAGCCGTCATACGCTGAGTGGCTATGTGCGGGAAGCCAACGGGGATGTGTTGCTCAATGCCACCATTTATGACCTCACGACAGGACAAGGAACAATCACCAACAGCTATGGATATTATTCTCTCACTCTTCCCGACGGCAACCATCAGCTCCGCATCTCATATCTTGGCTTTGAGGACAAGAGTAAAAGCATCGAACTGCATGATAATCAGAGCCTCAACATCGAACTGAAAGAAAGCCAGCAAGCCGAAGAACTTGCGGAAGTAACCGTCAATGGAGACCGCAATTCACCGTTGCTGACCACCCAAACAGGCAAAAGGTCGCTCGGACAAGCTGACCTCCACAAAGGCTTTGCCTTGCTCTCTTCTGCCGATGTGGTGAAGACTTTGCAGCAAACATCAGGCGTTGCGGAAGGCATCGAACTGACGAGTGGCATGTATGTGCATGGTGGCAACAATGATGAGAACCTCTTTCTCATCGATGGCACACCACTCTATCAAATCAACCATACGCTTGGCTTGTTCTCTGCTTTCAATACAGATGTTGTCAAAAACATAGACTTTTATAAGAGCGGATTCCCTGCACGATATGGAGGAAGACTCTCCAGCGTGGTAGATGTGCGCACAAATGACGGCGACATGTACCACGCTCATGGCAGCTATCGCATCGGATTACTCGACGGAAGCCTACAGTTTGAAGGCCCGATTACGAAAGGAAAGACCTCTTACAACATCGGATTGCGGAGAAGTTGGCTGGACTTATTGTCAAAGCCGATATTCGCCATCGTCAATCATAACAACACCGATGGGGAAAACTTATCGCTCGATTATGTGTTTCATGACTTGAATGCCAAGATTACCCATATCTTCAGCGACCGCAGCAAAATGTATTTGAGCGTCTATTCGGGAAGCGATGACCTCAATACGAAAGACAAATTCAATTCTGATTTGGGGGATGGCACCATAGACAAAGACGTCACAAAGGGCAAACTCTCTTGGGGAAACTTCAACATTGCACTAAATTGGAACTACCGATTCTCCCCTAAGTTGTTTGCCAACTTCACGGGTTTATACTCCTATAATCGGTCAAAATACAGCTATTTAGATGATGAGAATGAGGAAAAAGACGGCAAAGAGGTAGGAGATAGGATGCATTATGAGTATAGTTACGACTCTAAAATCCACGATATTGGCTATCGGATGGAATTCGACTATCGCCCTACATCCCAGCATCTCGTCCGTTTTGGCGCTGATTACACTTATCACCATTTCCTCCCGCAAACGCAAAATCTCGTGTATTACTCCAATGTCGAGAATACAGAATCTGACACTTTGCACACCGGAGGGCATAATAGTCATGTGGCGCATGAGGTGAATCTCTATGCAGAAGATGAGTTTTCCATCAATGACCAATGGAGCTTGAATGGCGGATTGCATTTGAATACCTTTTTCATCAATGGCAAAAACTTCTGTAATTTTGACCCTCGCGTGGCCGTAAAATACCAAGTAAGCCCCTCACTCTCTTTCAAAATGAGTTACACGATGATGTCTCAATTCGTGCATAAGATATCCAATTCCTATCTTGACCTTCCCACTGACTATTGGGTGCCGACAACTGATAAACTCAAGCCGATGCGCTCTTATCAGTTTGCCGCTGGCATTTATTCCAAATTGGGACAACATTGGCTGGTTTCCCTTGAGGCTTATTACAAGCATTCGAACCACCTCTTGCAACATAATAGTTGGGTGGGACTTGAGCCTCCAGCAGATAAATGGGATGAGTTAGTGATAGATGGAAAGGGCAAATTCTATGGTTTCGAGCTCGATGGAGAGTATAAGACCAAGAATCTCACCATCAACGGCTCTTATACACTCTCATGGAATAAGCGCTTATATCAGGACTTCTATCCCGAATGGTATTATGACAAGTTTGACAACCGCCATAAACTGAACCTCTCTTTGCAATATCAGATTACCCCAAAGATAAATTTCTATGCGGCTTGGACTTATCATACAGGCAACCGATTGACGCTTCCTTCCCACTATACACAGCTCCCCACCCTTCCTGGAGGCAAAGCTTGGGTATATAATTATGGGCAGGACAACACGTGGGGATTCGTTTATGACACGCCAAACAATGCCGTTTTGCCTGCCTATCATCGTCTTGATCTTGGTTGCGACTTTCATCATACCACCAAACATGGCCATGAACGCATCTGGAACTTCAGCATTTATAATGCCTACTGCCATTTGAATCCGCTCTATGTGGACGTAAAATTGAACTATAAACAAGAATTTACGGCAAAGACGAAAGGGTTTATCCCTATCCTTCCATCCGTGAGTTATACGATAAAATTCTAAAGAAATGAAGCACTATCTATACATTCTCATCGTCCTCTGCGCCTTAGTTTCGTGCAAAGACAACTTTGACATCGAGAAGATGAACAATCAGCCGAAACTGGTGTTATATTGTTTTCCTTCCGCGCAAGATACCACTTGGATTTCAGTCAGTGGCGCTACGCCTGTCACAAAGAAAGGAAAGGTGAAAGCTACGGCTCTTGCAAACCTGGTGGTTTCTTACCAAGTCAATGGCGAAGAGCAGAAAATAGAGAAAGACTCTTTGAATAATCTGTTTGTGGTTTGCCATCAGAAAGTTGGCGACAAGATAGACATTACCGCCTCGGCAGAGGGTTATCCGTCGATAAACGCCTCCACAGTTATCCCCGAAATCGTAGCTATTGACAAGGTAAATGTGACTTCCGTGACTGAATATGATGATGTTCAGGACTACACTTATCACTTCACCCAGTTTCAAGCGACCTTCAAAGACGACGCTTCCACTACTGATTATTATGGGGTTAGGCTGATGGCTGATGAGGGAAACGGCCGTTATGAATGGGCTCCGTTGCATACGAATGACGAGCCTTTGCTTTATCATTTGAGCGACTTAGATGATAGCTTCGGCTTCTCGGAAGATGTTTATCAGAACTTCTATGCCTTCAAAGACACCCAAATCAACGGCAAAAGCTATACCTTGCACTTGGATTTGAACCTCTCGGAGTGCTATGATACTCCGAAAGCCTTTAAGGTTGTGCTCTATCGCATCACGCCTGAATATTACCATTTCTTCACTTCCATCAGCAATACCAATAACAGCGACCTTCAGAAATACGGGCTTTCGCAGGTAACACCCACCTATTCTAATATAAGCAAAGGTATCGGCGTATGTGGTGGATATGCGCTATCAGAGAGCAATTGGATTACAGAATATTAAAAAAAAGACAAAGATATGAAACAGAAAATTACAGGTATTTTATTAATGGCTATCACCATTTTGAGTCTCTCTTCTTGCAAGGATGACGATGACAACAATTCTATTTATGACAATACTGCTGCTTGCATCTGTATCAAAATCAATGATTCACAAGGAAATATCGTTAACGACAGTGCCCGAATAGCCCATCTTACGGGTTTAGACCTTTATTCACACGATGATTATCTCTGGTCTTCCGATGACCCTATCTTCATGGAGTATATCGTAAAAGTTGACGGTCAGTGGTATTTCATCGTGCTTCTCAATGAATTGCAGACAATGAAAAATAACAGTGACGGCACCAAAACGCTGAAAGGAACGATAAAGATTGGCAACACAGATTATACTCTTGAGGAGCAGAGAATGATTTACCAATACTATGCAGAGACTCAATCTCTGAAAGTGAATGGGCAGTTCATGACCAATGAGCACCCTGAAAAGAAGAACGGATATTACATAACTTTGAAGTATCAATGAAAGAGGTGAAAGAAATCAACCATAAGAATCTCGGCTTCGTGCTTCATTATTACAAGCATGGAGCCCTCGATACGAAGCGGGCAATCAGCCAGTTTAAGGCAAAAGCAGGCATCCGCAAAAGGCCGATATGGAAGTATGTCGGCATAGCAGCTTGCTTCCTCCTTGTAATCAATGGCCTTTTACTGGGTAAACAATGGTTGTTTACCACCCAATTAACGGCTTTTGACAAGCCAAAAAGCTATCTTTTACAAGACGGCTCTCGGATAGTGCTCTCACCGCACTCCACTTTAAGCTATCGACCCATCAATCCCCGCAATGTGAAAATGTCGGGAAAGGTATATTTTGAAGTGAAACATAACCCCGAAAAGCCTTTCGATATTGAGGGCGAAATGAGCCATGTAATGGTATTGGGCACTAAGTTCCAAGTGGCTGAAAGCAGTTCATTCTCAAAGGTTTACGTCTCTCAAGGAAGGGTATTGTTTGCCGCTTTGAATCGTGAGGATGGCGTCATCTTGACCAAAGGGATGAGCGCCACGCTGAAGAAAGAAAGTGCAAAGCCGATTATCGACAATCGTCCATCTCAGAATTCATTGGCGTGGATGTCGCATAAGTTCCACTTTGACAACACACCTCTTCCTTCCGTATTGAAGGATTTGTCGGCTTATTACCAGGTATCGCTATCCTGCAAGGAAACGGGCAAATATCTTTCGGCAGACTTGCAGGCCGATAGTCTTGACGACATCATCGCTCTCATCGAGCAGACTCTGAATGTAAACATCGAGAAACAACCGTCACGATAACGCAAAATTGATACACTATTCCGTAATTTGTATACGCTTCTTTTGGGTTTTTATTTGTACCTTTGCAGCGTGATAATTAAGATAGGTATCAAAAAAGATGAAGTTGATAAAGAATAAAACTTACGGAGGAGAGCGACCTCTGTTTGGTATTGAGGATGTAAAACTGGAAAATATCGTCATCAACGATGGAGAATCGGGCATCAAATGCTGCAAGAATCTGGAGTGCAGCAACTCTAAATTCTATGGCAAATACCCTTGGTGGCACGTTGATGGCTCACTGATTACCAACTGCTATTTTGCTGAAAACAGCCGAAGTGCTATCTGGTATTCAGATAATATGTTGATGAAGGACTGCGTGATAGATGGCCCTAAATTCTTTCGCGAGATGAAGAATCTGGAGTTGGAAAACGTGACCATCAACGATGCTGATGAGACTTTTTGGAGAGTTGACGGGCTGAAAGTGAAGAATGTGGTGCTCCATGAGGGTACTTACCCTTTCATGTTCTCGCGCAACATCTATGTGGATGGCCTCATAAGTGATGCCAAATATGTGTTTCAATACTGCCAAAACGTAGAAATTCATCATGCAAAAATCACGACAAAAGACTCTTTTTGGGAGTGCGACAACGTCGTTATTTATGATTCCGAACTTGATGGCGAGTATCTGGCATGGCATTCCAGAAACGTGAAGTTGGTGAATTGCCACATTAGTGGTGAGCAACCGCTTTGCTATGCGGATAACCTCACGCTCGAAAACTGTACTTTCGATGCCGCAAGTGACCGTATCTTCGAGGATTGCAAGCAAGTGGAAGCTGACATCAGAGGTGCTATCACGGAGATAAAGAACCCTGTCAGTGGGCACATTATAGCAGATAAAATCGGCAAAATCACGTATGATGAATACGCTAAAGGCCACGAATGTATTATTGAAACACGCTTATGAAATACGATTTTGACAAGGAAACGCAACGCAGAGGCACGAATTCTTACAAATGGGACATCGTGAAAGAAGAGGACATATTGCCCTTATGGGTGGCTGATATGGACTTCGAGGTGGCTCCCTGCATAAAGGAAGCCTTGCTAAAGCGCGTTGAGCACGGTATCTTTGGCTATACCTTAGTGCCCGAAAGCTATTATCAAGCGGTCATCAACTGGTTTCATCGCCGTCATCAATGGGACATTGAGCGCGACTGGATGCTATATACCACAGGTGTGGTGCCCGCTATCAGTTGCGCCATTAAGGCTCTGAGCATGCCTGGAGAGAAAGTTTTAGTGCAGACTCCTGTCTTCAACTGCTTCTTTTCGAGCATTCGGAATAATGGTTGTGAAGTGCTGGAAAACGAGTTGAAACGTGAAGGCGATACCTATAAAATCGACTTTGAGGACTTCGAACGAAAGTGTTCTGATGAGAAGACAACCATTTTCTTGCTTTGCAACCCTCACAATCCGGCAGGAAGAGTATGGTCGAAAGAGGAATTGAAAATGATGAATGACATCTGCATGAAGCACAATGTGCGAGTTATCAGTGATGAAATTCATTGCGAACTGGTAATGCCAGGACAGCAATATACTCCTTTCGCAGCAGTTTGCGATGATTGTCTGAACAACTCCATCACATTGAATTCGCCCTCAAAGAGCTTTAATATTGCCGGACTTCAGATTGCCAATATCATCTGTAAAGACCCTTCCATACGCCGAAGAATCGACCGCGCCATCAACATCAATGAGGTTTGTGACGTCAATCCCTTTGGTCCTATCGCCCTTGAGGCTGCCTATAACCATGGAGAAGATTGGCTTGATGAGCTCAATCAGTATCTTTGGGGCAACTATCAGGCGTTGAAAGACTTCTTTTTAGAGAATCTTCCACAACTTGAAGTGTTACGTTTGGAGGGCACTTATTTGGTTTGGATAGACATCACAGCGCTCGAACTGACTTCTGATGAAGCAACAGAACTGTTGCTGAAAGAAGGCAAAGTACTCGTGAACAGCGGCACTCTTTATGGCAAAAAAGCAGGACAAGGCTATCTGAGAATCAACATTGCCTGCTCAAGAAACCGTCTTATGGAAGGTCTGAAATGCATCGGAAGGGCTCTAAGTGCCTATCTCCCTGCGGAAGAAGACCTCGGATGTCCCATGTAAAAATCATTTTAAAGCCTATGTTAAACCGTCAAGATTTCCGTTTTGAGATATGCGCCAATGGCGTGGAGAGCTGCATTTCCGCCCAAGAAGGCGGTGCTGACAGGGTGGAGCTGTGTGCCGGAATCCCCGAAGGAGGCACTACTCCCTCGTATGGTGAAATCAAAATAGCCCGCAAAGTGCTGACAACCACTCGTCTGCATGTCATCATCCGCCCTCGTGGAGGTGATTTTCTATACTCCAAACTTGAGTTGGAACGCATGGCGGAAGACATAGATGTTTGCCAAAAAATCGGTGTTGACGGTGTCGTTTTCGGGTGTTTGAAAGCCGACGGAAGCATCGACAAGGAGGCCAACAGCCAGCTTATGGAGCACGCAAAGGGGTTGAGCGTCACCTTCCACAGGGCTTTCGACCGATGCAAAGAACCCGAAAAGGCATTGGAACAACTGATAGAACTGGGCTTTTCACGCGTTCTCACCTCCGGGCAAATGCCCATAGCGGCTGAAGGCACTGACCTTCTCAAGCGTCTGAACATGCTTGCTGGTGGCAGAATTATCCTTCTTGCCGGGTGTGGAGTTAATGAACAGAATATAAAGGGTCTGTTTGAAAAGACGCAAATCCACGAATTCCACTTCTCCGCCCGCACACAAGTGAAGAGCCAAATGCAATATCTGAACCCGCAAGTGTATATGGGCACGAAAGATGCTGATGAGGAAATGCTCAGCTATACCTCAAAAGAAAGAGTAGAAAAAACAATAGCCGCTTTACTCAAGTGAGGCAGCGGCTATTGCTAAAGATTATTTTTCAGTGAAATATTTCACGTTCACTTCCTTGCCATTCTTATCCATTACCTTCAATTGGAGTTGCCCTCCATTGTGGTCGAAATAACGTACATAGAGCAGATGTAAGCCCTTCGACATGGCATGTTGCCCTATTATTTCACGTGGAGAATGCTCGCCATCGTTGTCAACTATCATCTGTCCGTCGATTTTCAGGTAACTTCCATCATCTGAAAGCAAGGCAAACGTATAGATGTCATCAGCAGGCACCTCGATAAATCCTGTGATTATCAAGCCGATATTGCCGTTGGCTTCCTTCGGAATAGCCACGTTTGGCACCTCGTAAACGCCATTAAGTTTGGCTGTCTCTATGCCTGCACAATCAGCGCCCTTATAATCACGCCATTCAGCCTTTAGCCCTGGCTGCGCATTTTGAAGTTGGGCAGCCGGCGCATAGTCCTCTTTTATCCAAGAAGCCTTCACAAAATCACCTTTCCGACCTGTCTTACTGAAGGTGCGGAAAATGAAGTTTGTGGTCTTATCGATGGTCATCGGGCCTGTATATAAGGTAGAGTTGGCTTGTGGAATACTGCCATCCGTAGTATAGCGGATAACTGCTGTGGCATCAGCACACTTCAAATCCACCACCGTTTTGCCCGTAAATACATTCGTATGATAGAATCCCGTGAGGTCAGGAATCCGATAAGTAACGCCCATTTTGTCCATTCTCTTGAAATGAGAAGCCAGTCTTTGCTGGAAATCCTGCAAGTTCATACGGTCAGGTTTGCTCCATCCGAGCTCTGCAATGGCTATCATTCGTGGGAAAGCCATATACCACATGCGCTGGAAAGTGGGCACCCACTCCGTCCAAAGATTGCCCTGCACACCGAGCACAAGCGGCTTTTCGGCATCCGTAAGCCCTCCGGCAAACGGGTCGAAGGCATAAATCTTAGGAATAGCGTTGACATCTTCCTGATAATCAATATAGAAATGGGAGCTCGGAGTACAGATGAGTTGGTTGCCATGAGCCGTTGTCTGTTTTGGAGATTTCGGTGCCCAACCGCGCCACCACATAACGATGGAGTTGCTGGTGAGGCCTCCTTCGATGATTTCATCCCATCCTATCATCTCCTTTCCATGTTGACTGAAGAAGTCTTCCATGTAATGAATGAACCAAGCCTGCAACTGTGGCTCGGTCTTGAGGTTGTTGTCTTTCATGCGTTTCTGGCAATCGGGGCACACTTTCCAATTCCTCATATCCACCTCATCGCCACCTAAATGCACGTATTTAGAAGGAAACAGTTGGAAAATCTCTGACCAAACGTTCTTGCAGAATTCAAGCATACTGTCCTTGCCTGGGCACATTGGAGAGGTGAAAAGACGTCCCCAACCCACCTGTTTGAAGCAAGAAAGCCCGTCGTAATTGGCTATTGCCATCAAGCTATGACCCGGCATATCGATTTCGGGGATGATTTCGATGCCCCGAATCTTGGCATATTCCACGATTTCCTTGATGTCTTCCTGCGTGTAAAAACCGCCATATTCCTGCTTGCCATCGGCAGTTGTGCGGATTTTAGACTTCTGAATATCCAATTCGGGATTATCTTCCGCCTTGGCTCTATTCATGCAAATGGAGTCTTGGTTATTGAAAGTACGCCATGCGCCCTTATCGGTCAGAAGCGGATATTTCTTGATTTCGATGCGCCAACCTTGGTCATCAGTAAGATGCCAATGAAGCCTATCTATCTTATAGAGCGAAAGGACGTCCAGCAAAGCCTCCACTTCACCTTTCGTAAAGAAGTGACGGGAGCAGTCGAGTTCCATTCCTCGCCAGTCAAAACGAGGCTCATCCTGTATGCTGACATAAGGCAATGTCCACTCTTGAGCGGCATTCTTGTCCTTTGCCTCTAGGTTATCACTGAAAAGTTGGCGAAGAGTAGCGGTGCCATTAATGACTCCACGATAGGTGTTTCCTATGATTTTGACGCCTTTTTCATTGATATCCAGCGAGTAAGAGCCTTCCTTTCCTTCTGTGGTAAGTGCCAGTTGAATAGTCGCATTACCGCTTTTCACTTTCAAAGGAAAGCCGGTGCCGTGTCTGATAATATCCGACAGATAAGCAACAGCCGGCCTCAGCGAGGCATTGGCACAACTGATAGTGCAGTTTTTCTTCAGTTCCAGCGTTCCGTTTCCCCATGTTACATGGTCAGGAACAGGAATAAGAGCGGGTTTCTGAGCGTTCAGCGAGATGGCAAAAGCCAGTAAACCGACGGTTAGTAAAGTCTTAAAGGTTTTCATCTGATTGAGGTTTTAATTTGCACAAAGTTACTAATAATTTTTGAGAAAACCACTAACCGCAAGACAGAAAGTTATCACCTGTAAAGTAAAAGGTCGTTAGTTGCTTTGTAAATCAGGCTGATTTACTGAGTAAAACAGGCTGATTCATCGAGTAAAACAGCCTGATTTATAAAGTAAGGAAATATTGTTTACGTTGCTAGAGATAATCCTTTGAAAGACAAGAAGTTATCTCCAACCCTAAAGAACGACGTCAGAAAGGATTTTCTGACTGGCTCCCGTCATGCTGGCAACAAAGTCTCCGGCAGCCTTTCCGCTCTTGCGAAGGAAGTCGGCATCCGTCATAAAGCGGGTCATCAGTCGGCTGAAGGCCTCATAACCGTCAATCTCAAAACCGCCTTGAGCGGCTTTCAGGCCCTGTGCCTCTTGGAATTTATGATTATTCGTGCCGAAAATGACAGGCATATCCCATACTGCCGCCTCGAGCACATTATGTATTCCAACCCCGAAACCACCGCCTACATAGGCCACATTGCCATAGTTATAAACGCTGGAAAGCAATCCGAAGCAATCGATAATCAGGCATCCGGCTGTGCGCACAGCCTCTTCGGTGGCTTGCGTATATCGTACCGTCTTGCGCTCGAGTTTGCTGAGTATCTGCTTCAAATGGTCTTCCCCTATCACATGCGGCGCTATAATCAGTTTCCAATCCTTATGTTCATTGAAGAACTTGATGAAGATATCCTCATCGGGAGGCCACGAAGAGCCTGCCACAAAGACTTTCGGAGCAGTCTCAACCTTACCCTCTTGAGAGGCTGAAGAACTGTTTTCGCCCTTGATAAAGTCTTCAACGAGAGGCAATTGCTTGGCTGCCTCCTTGATTTGGAGTACCCTGTCGAAACGCGTATCACCAACGACCTCAGCATTCGTGATACCTATCTTGGCGAGTAACTGCTTGGAAACATCGTTCTGAACATAAAAACGCGTGAAGCACTTAAGCACATGTCCATAGCTGCGGCCATACCATTTGAAGAACACTTGGTCAGGCCGGAAGATGCTGCTCACGCTATATGTGGGCACTCCTCGATGCCGAAGGATGTGAAGGAAATTATACCAGAACTCGTATTTGATGAAGAAAGCCATGACAGGACGAACCGTTCTAAGGAACTTGCGGGCGTTGCCGATGGTGTCGACAGGCATATAACAGATGATGTCAGCACCCTTATAATCCTTGCGGACCTCATATCCAGAGGGTGAATAGAAGGTCAGCAGTATCTTATACTGCGGATATTGCTTGCGTATTTCCTCCATTAAAGGACGGCCTTGCTCGAACTCCCCTAAAGACGCAGCATGAAACCAGATGTACTGAGCATCAGGGTCTACTTTCTCTCTGAGTATTTTCACAGCCTCACATTCCCCTTTCCACATCTTCTTGACCTTATCGGAGAAAAGACTGGCAACGGCAATTCCAAACTGCACTAAATACATTATCACATTATACATACACGCGTCTGTTAAGTTTGCTCTAAAAGGAGACTATACCTTTAATTATCTTTATTTCAATACCTCAATGGCTCTGCGGAGACGCTTGAGAGTCTCCTCCTTGCCAAGAAATGCGGAAATGTCGAACATACCCGGACCTTTTCCGATGCCTACAAGGGCAAGACGGAAGGCATTCATCACATCTCCGAGTTTATATTCCTTATCTTCTACCCACTTCATGATGACGGGTTCCTGGCCTTCCACACTGAAATCATCGATTCCATCAAGGACTTCAATGAGCTCGGTCATCTGCTTTGCGGAGTATTCCTTCCAACGTTTCTTCACTGTCTTCTCGTCATATTCAGTAGGAGCAATGAAGAAGAAGGCGCAAAGAGGGAACAATTCATTCACGAAATTCACGCGGTCTTTCATCAGATGCACCACTTCCGTGACTCTTTCCAATGACTCATCAATGCCATTATTGGCAACGATAGGAGCAAAGAGCTTTGCAATTTCCTCATCACTCTTACGCAAAATATACTCGTGATTGAACCAAATTCCCTTCTGATAATCAAACTTTGCACCGCTCTTCGAGCACTTCGAGATGTCGAAAGCATCAACGAGCTCCTGCAAAGAGAACAATTCCTGCTCGGTGCCAGGATTCCATCCAAGCAACGCAAGGAAGTTGATGACTGCCTCAGGGAAGTATCCGCTCTCCCTATATCCACTGGAAATCTCACCTGTTTTAGGGTCATGCCACTCCAAAGGAAATACTGGGAAACCCAGTCTATCACCGTCGCGCTTGGACAATTTGCCTTTTCCTTCAGGCTTCAAGAGCAATGGCAGATGGGCAAAATGCGGCATTGTGTCCTCCCATCCGAAAGCTTTGTAAAGCAAAACGTGCAATGGTGCCGATGGCAACCACTCTTCTCCACGTATCACATGCGTGATTTCCATCAGATGGTCATCCACGATATTTGCCAAATGATACGTCGGGAGTTCATCAGCACTCTTGTAAAGTACCTTGTCATCGAGGATATCGCTCTTGATGCAAACATCCCCTCTAATCATGTCATTAACGTGGATTTCCTCACCAGGCTCTATCTTGAAACGGACGGTGTATTGCTGTCCATCCGCTATGCGCTGCTTCACTTCGGAGCTATCCATCGTCAGCGAATTGCACATCTGCAATCTTGTGCGGGCATCATATTGGAAATTAGCCACCTCGTTTCGCTTGGCTTCAAGCTGCTCAGGAGTATCAAAAGCATAATAAGCCTTACCGTTATCGAGGAGCTGTTGCACATACTTCTTATAGATATCACGGCGCTCACTCTGCCGATAAGGGCCATGCTTGCCACCGAAAGTTACCCCTTCATCAAACTTGATACCAAGCCAATGGAAGGCTTCAATGATATACTCTTCTGCTCCTGGCACGAAACGATGGGTGTCAGTGTCCTCAATTCTGAAGACAAAATCACCTCCATGCTGACGGGCAAATAAATAATTATAGAGAGCTGTTCTAACTCCACCAATATGCAAAGGTCCTGTTGGGCTTGGTGCAAAACGTACGCGTACTTTTCTTTCTGACATTCTTATGAAAAATGAAGATAAGATTTATTTTTTTGCAAAATTAATCATTTTTTTCGAGTATTGCGTATTTTTTTCGTATTTTCGCACTGTAAACATAATTATACATCATTATTGAGTATGAATTTCAATACTTCAGACAGCCATTTTTGGCGTAATTTACTGACACGCACAACGTTGATTATAGTCACCGTAGTGCTTATCGTGTGGTTTCTTCCACGCAACGAAAGCCAGCGTTTTCGGTATGATGTGGGGAAACCATGGATGTATGGCTCTTTCATTGCTAAGTTTGATTTCCCTATCTATAAGACCGATGAAGCCATCAAAGAAGAACAAGATTCGTTGATGAGGATATTCCAACCTTATTATAACTATAATATAAAGGTGGAAACAGAGCAGTTGAATAAGCTTCGGGCGAACTTTAAGGACGGGATTCCTGGCTTACCGAAAGAGTATATGTCAATACTCATCGACCGACTGCACAGGCTTTATCAGGCTGGCATCATGAATGCTCCTGACTATAGCGACTTATCTAAAGACTCGACAAACATGTTCCGTATGGTCAACGGTAAGGAAGCGCAAAGCATACGGATAAGCAGTGTATACTCCACAATGTCTGCCTATGAGCAGATATTCCTTGACGAGAATCTTGCTCCTCAACGTCAAATACTCCAAAAATGCAATCTGAATAACTACATAGTTCCTAATCTTATCTATGATAAAGAACGTAGTCAGACGGAATTAAACGACCTATTGAGCGGTATATCTCCAGCCAGTGGCATGGTGTTAAGCGGTCAGAAGATTATTGATAGAGGTGAAATCATCAACGATTATGACTTTCGCGTCTTGTCCTCTTTTGAAAGAGAGATGCAGAGAAGAAGTGCCTCCACCAATGAGATAACCTCTACTATCATCGGGCAAATTCTCTATGTAACCATGCTGGTACTGCTTTTTACGATGTATCTGGCCCTTTTCCGCAAGGATTACTTTGAGAAACCGCGCAGCATTCTGATGCTTTATGTCATGATTGTGGTATTCCCAATCCTCGTTTCCTTGATGATGAAGCACAACATTTTCAGTGTTTATATCCTGCCATTTGCCATGGCGCCTATCTTTATCCGAGTCTTCATGGATACCAGAACGGCATTCATCACGCATGTAACCATGATTCTTATCTGTGCTGCCGCCGTGAAATACCAGTATGAATTCATCATCGTCCAATTGGTTGCAGGCCTTGTGGCCATCTATTCTCTTCGAGAATTGTCAAAGCGGGCACAAGTGTTCAAGACAGCATTGCTCGTCACTATCGGCAGTTGCGTCATCTATTTTGCCCTCCAACTGATGCAGGAAAACGATATTACGAAACTCGATCAGAGCATGTATTATCACTTTTGCGTGAATGGAGTGTTCCTGTTGTTGGCTTATCCACTGATGTATCTCATTGAAAAGACTTTCGGATTTACCTCCAATGTGACGCTTTTTGAACTTTCAAATACGAATAAAGGCCTTCTGCGCAACCTCAGTGAGATTGCTCCAGGCACTTTCCAGCACTCCATAACCGTAGGAAACCTCGCATCTGAGATTGCCAATAAGATTGGAGCAAACAGCCTTTTGGTACGTACAGGAGCCCTTTATCATGACATTGGAAAGATGACTAACCCCGTATTCTTTACGGAAAACCAATCAGGAGTGAACCCTCATGAGAACATGTCATATAAAGACAGTGCGCAAATCATCATCGGACATGTCACTGAAGGCGTCAAATTGGCGGAAAAAAGCAATCTTCCCACAAGTATCAAAAACTTTATCCTCACCCATCATGGGCATGGATTGGCCAAATATTTCTATATTAAATATAAGAACGACCACCCTGATGAGGAGGTAGACACGGAGCCTTTCACCTATCCAGGGCCAAATCCTTTCACCCGAGAGCAGGCTGTCCTGATGATGGCAGACACCGTGGAGGCAGCCTCGCGTTCACTTCCTGAATATACGGAAGAAAGCATCAGCACGCTGGTAGATAAGCTTATCGACCAACAGGTTGCCGACGGATTCTTCAAGGAATGTCCTATCACCTTCCGGGATATCGCTCAGGCAAAGCAAGTATTAATAGAAAGACTGATGGCAATCTATCATACTCGCATCCAATATCCTGAACTTAATTAAGCAAAATACGACTATCATTTACCCACAAGAATAGTCTTCAATAATTGCACAAATAGTGATATTTGTGCAATTATTATTGTTTTATCTGTTAACATACTATAAAACAAAACGTAAAATAGAGAAGTTTTGAACAATTTTGTTACCTTTGCGGCCAATATTTTTTAAACTTTTTAAGATGGGTAAAATAAAATTAGGCTGTCTTATCCTTATGATAAGCGCCATTTCAGGTAACACTGCCAAAGCTGGCGGATTGCTCACAAACACCAATCAAAACATCGCATGGAATCGTAATATGGCTCGGGATGGAGTCATTGCCATAGATGGTGTCTACTCAAATCCTGCCGGCGTGGCCTTCATGAGCAAAGGATTGCATCTCTCTTTCAATTTCCAGAACGTTTATCAAACCCGCACCATCGAGAGCGGCATTAATGTTCCGTCGCTTCAGGGCACACCTTTTTATCAGCCATTCAAGCTCAATGGCGGTAATGAAAACGGTGTGAAGACTTTCAAGGGAGAGGCTTCCGTTCCGATTGTACCTTCCTTTCAGGCAGCACTCAACTATGACAAGTGGGGCTTTCAGGCAAGTTTCGCACTCACAGGAGGTGGCGGAAAGGGTACCTTCAACGATGGACTTGGCTCCTTTGAACGTCAAGTAGCCATGATACCAGCCTTGCTTTACTCGCAAGGAATCACCTCTTCTACCCCTTCTTATGGCGTAAGCAGCTATGTCAACGGCAAGCAATACGTCTATGGAATACAATTTGGAACAACCTATAAAATCAATGAGCACATGGCTGTTTATGGTGGTTTCCGCTTCAATTATATATGGAATAACTATGAAGGAAACATCATCAACATCTCAGCGAATATCGATGGCAACAACGAAAACCTCTATGCTTACTTTGGAGACAAAGCTACAGCGTATAACATACAGGCTGCCGCTGCCACAATGATGGCCAATGAGGCTACCGATGAGCAAACGAAAGCCAAGTATAAAGCCATTGCTGCACAATATGCGGCAGGAGCTGCAAAGATGGACGCAACGAAAGAACAGTTTGCTGACAAATATCTTGACTGCACCCAACGTGGATGGGGTATCACTCCGGTCATCGGTTTCGACTATAAAAACGGCAAGTGGAATTTCGGCACAAGACTGGAGTTCACCACACATCTGAACATTGAGAACCACACCAAACGTGATGACACGGGCCTCTTCCAAGATGGAGTGAACACGCCAAACGACCTTCCTGGAATCTTTACCGTTGGTGGTCAGTATGCTGTTTTGCCTTCTTTACGCGTCATGGCAAGTTATCATTTCTTCTTTGATAAGGACGCTCAGATGGCTGGAGGCAAGCAAAAACTTCTATCGGGCAATACGAAGGAATACCTCGCAGGCGCTGAGTGGGACCTCACGAAGCACATCATGGTGAGCGCAGGAGTGCAAAGCACTCGCTACGGATTGGGAGATGGGAGTTATCTCAACGATATCAGCTTCTCCACAAGCAGTTATTCTATCGGCTTCGGAGCCAAGATTCGCGTTGCAAAGAAGGCCAGTTTGAACGTCGCATACTTCTGGACTAACTATGAGAAATTCAATAAATCCTATAGCACTTCGATAAGTGGAGTGACCGCAGAATGCACTGATAACTTCACGCGCACGAACAAAGTGCTGGGTGTAGGACTTGACATCGACTTATAGAAAATCATCTTGTGAAAGGTCATCAACGTTCTTTTATAACCTTAAAGATGACCTCTCATAAGATAGAAGAATATCTATTGCAAAGTAAACAACGTTTAGTTACTTTATAAATCAGGCTGTTTTACTCTGTGAATCAGCCTGATTTACTGAGTAAAACAGCCTGATTCACAAAGCCATCTATAGTTAACTGAAAATCAAAGGATTATCTTGCCGCCCGTTTTTCATCTTACAACGGGTCCACATCATAATAAATCTGGAGGGTGGCATACTGCTTATCCTGCATCATCTGCCTTTCAGCAAGCCTCAGATATTCCCTCACTTTGTCCTGGTTGATGCCCTTTTCCAACTTGAGAACTATCTTTCGGATGCTCAAAGTCTTGACTCTTGCCACCGCAGGTTTATCGGGTCCGAGCACTCGAGCACCAAACCACTGGCGCAACCGACTGCCCATCTCTATGCCGGCAGTTTCGACCACGTCCTCTTTGCGATGCTTCAGATAGATATAAATAAGGTGATAGAACGGCGGATAATGAAACATCTTGCGCTCTTGGAGCAAATCCTGATAGAATCCAATGTAGTCATTATGCACCACCTGAACGATTACGGGCAACTCCGGATTCTTCGTTTGGAGCAACACCAAACCTCTTTTACCCTTTCTGCCAGCCCTTCCGCTCACCTGAGCCATCATCATATAAGCATGCTCATAAGCACGGAAATCGGGATAATTGAGCATACTGTCAGCATCAAGAATGCCCACTACGCTCACCCTGTCGAAGTCTAAACCCTTTGAAATCATCTGCGTTCCGATGAGCACATTCGTCTTCCCACCGGAAAAATCATCAATGATACGCTCGTAAGCATTGCGCGTTCGGGTGGTATCAAGGTCCATTCTGGCCACTCGGGCTTCAGGGAACAGTTCCCGAATCTGGTCTTCTATCTTCTCCGTTCCATAGCCACGGCCCTTGATTTCAGTGCTTCCACAGTTAGGGCAAACGGCAGGCACCTGATAAGTATATCCGCAATAGTGGCATACAAGCAGGTTGGTGTTCTTATGAAGAGTCAGCGATACGTCGCAATTCTTGCATCTCGGCACCCATCCGCACTCCTTGCATTCTATCATCGGAGCGAAGCCCCTTCGGTTTTGGAACAAGATTACCTGCTTGTCTTGCTCAAGGACTTCCCTGATGGAAGCAAGCAATTGAGGTGAAAAAGGTCCGTTCATCATCTTCCGATGCCGCAAATCTTTCACGTTAACGACTTGGATCTCAGGCAATTGGATGTTCTTATAACGGGTCTTCAGCTCCACTAAGCCATATTTGCCTTCGCTCGCATTATAGTAACTTTCCATCGATGGCGTGGCAGTTCCCAGCAAAGTCTTGGCCTTATACATCTTGGCAAGCACGATGGCAGCCGAGCGCGCATGATAACGAGGTGCAGGGTCTTGCTGCTTAAAGCTAGTCTCATGCTCCTCATCGATAATCACAAGCCCCAGATTTTGGAAAGGAAGAAACACCGCACTGCGGGCTCCAAGGATGACATCATACGGATTTTTAGAGAGTTGTTTCTGCCATATCTCCACCCTTTCAGCATCACTATACTTGGAATGATAAATGCCCAAGCGATTACCGAAAACACGTTGAAGGCGTTCCATAATCTGCACGGTGAGGGCAATCTCCGGCAACAGGTAGAGTACCTGCTTATGGTCTTGCAACGCCTTCTCTATCAAATGAATATAGATTTCAGTCTTTCCACTCGATGTAACGCCATGCAACAGCACCACATCATGCTTCATAAACTGCATGAGAATCTGATTATAGCCTTCCTGCTGAGCCTCATTGAGCCGCTTCACATTGTCGAGATTAGGCTCTTCAGCACTATTTAGCCTCCCTATCTCTTTCTGATAAGTATAGAGAATCTGCTTATCGGTGAGACCTTTAATCGTTGCGAGGGTGCAATGTGCGGTATTCATCAGTTCATCGCGCGACAGTTCACTTATCTCTTCTTGCGGATTAGCGTCTTCAAGACTGTCCCAATGGGAAAGAGAAAAGAAATCGAGCAAGGCCTGCTGCTGTTTCTGAGCCCTTGCAAGCATATTGAGAGCTATGTGGAGAGCCTGTTCCGAACGATATTTTTCACACAAACCGATATATAATTCCGTTTTGGGTCGATAGCCATCTTCCGCTTTCAAACCTGCTGGGAATGCCGCTTTATAGATTTCTCCAATAGGCGACATGTAATAAGAGGACATCCATTGCCAAAGCTTCATCTGCTGCGGAAGGAGCATAGGACGATTGTCCAATACTGCCAAGATATCCTTTATCTCAAAAGATGGTTTCTCCTGATGCAGCCGCACAACAATACCTGTATAGGTCTTGCTCCTCCCTAAAGGCACAAGTACCCTCACCCCCATCTTCACCTGACCACTCATCTCATCGGAGACGCCATAAGTGAAGAGGCCGTCGAGCGGCAACGGCAAAACTACATCCACATAATTCATAAGGGCAAAGATACGCAGATTTTCGCAATAAAATGAAAAAATAGCTGAATTTTATCAGAAACGACTTCCGAAAAATTCAGCTATATAAAAGGGTTATCTTAAACTTCTAAGTTCTAAAAATAATAAGCTACGCCTATCTGCCACGCACTGCTCTTTCCTTTGAGCCCATCTTTAATGACAGAAGAGGTCGTTACCTCGCCTGTATGGCCACATCCGATATTATAATCAATGCTGGCTTCCAAATGACTCAAAGCCATAATGCCCACGCCAAGATTGATGCTGAAATTGGTATTCTTCCATTCCCAATTTATGTTCTTGATGTCATCAGATAAGTTAAAACCAAACTGAGGACCTGCAAAGAAGAACACACTGGCCGCATCACCAATGCCCATGGAATAACGGAGATTGACAGGAAGAGCCAACTGCTTCTGTTTGATGGTCTCTTTTTCCGTTGTTATTTGCTCATTACCCTCATAGACACTCACATCCGCAGAACGCTGGTCATAGAGCGCAGATGCATCAACACTGAGGCCTGTTAGCGGCAAACCTATCTTGATAGTGGGACCAAGATAAAAGCCCGCATTATTCGATTTATCGAGTACACTACTGTTGAATGACATCTCTGAGACATTCAAACCTCCCCTCACACCAAACTTTACCTGTGCATTTGCAGGATTTGCAAGCCAAAAGGCAAGGGCTACTAAAACTACTGAAAATAATCTTTTCATCTTCATTTCTCCTTATTTATTAATGTCTTTCACGACGCACAGTCACC
>JALCDQ010000011.1 GCA_022641735.1 Prevotella sp.
GAGTATAATCACTTGTTCCCTTTGCGGCAACAGGATTCGTTGCAACAGCGAAGAGAACCATCGAAAGAATCAGACAATTTCTTAACAGTTTCATATTTAGGTTTTTGTTTCGTCTACAAAGATAACAATTTTAGAGCACACTTACACCCTATCAATTGGGAAAAATTATATTAAAAACTATTAATTAAACATTTTCTTTCGGATATATGGTATTTTGGAGGATTTTTAGTAACTTTGTTGCATCAAAAAAGGAATAATATATGAAAAAGACATTACTGCTCTTATTGCTCATAAGTATTCGTCTTCAGGCGCAAGATGCATGGAAGATTACGGCCTTAGAACCCCAGAAATGCAACCCTTATTATGGCGTCACGCTTGCCAACGGGATGTTGGGGCTCGTGTCTTCACAAGTTCCTTTTCAGCATAAATGCCTCGTTTTGAATGGCGTTTACGATAAGTTCGGGCGCGGAAATGTGAGTAATTACTTTGAAAACGTTGACCCTCTGAATGTAGAAATGTCAATTGACGGACAGGCCATCACCACTGATAACATCAGCAAATACACCCAAACGCTCGATATGCAACGGGCTTCGCTTTCGGCTTCATTCGTTTTCGGCCAAAAAGCGAGCATCTCTTATGAGGAATATGCGTTGCGGGAATTGCCGCATTCTGCCCTTATGGTGGTGAATATCCACACTTTGGAGGATTGCCAAGTGACCTTTACCAATCGCCATAAACTGCCGAAAGACCTCCGCATCAGTAATCAACGATATGTGGAAATGCACCCTTCTAAAGGGCCTGTTTATCTTCTTTCAACCGATGCGAAAAGTCCTACGGGCAAGTGGGATGTTACTGCAAGCTCGTCTTTCATCTTCGCTGAAAAGCCCTATCCATCAGTTTCTCAGGAGAAAGGAATGGCAGCCGTCACGCTCAACCTTCATCATGGGCAGGATTATAAAATAGGTATCGTGGGGTCGCTATTGGCTTCCAATGAGCATCCCGATGTGCAGAATGAGGCGGACAGGATGACGATTTTCGCCGCATTGGAGGGCATCGACCGCCTTGTCAACCGTCACGTGGAAGCATGGAAACAACTTTGGAAGGGCGACATCGTCATTGAGGGCAACCCGCAAGTCCAACAAGACGTGCATTCAATGTTATATCATCTCTATAGTTTCATAAGGAAAGACAGCCGGAAGAGCATCTCTCCGATGGGTCTGTCGGGGCTTGGCTACAACGGACATATCTTTTGGGATGCCGACATTTGGATGTTCCCAGCCCTCCTGGTGCTGCATCCGGAGTTGGCAAAAGCGATGGTTGACTACCGCATCGACCGTCTCCAAGCTGCCCGACAGAATGCTTCTGCGCATGGATTTGAGGGCGCAATGTATCCTTGGGAAAGCTCTGATAGTGGCTTGGAAGAAACTCCCACGTGGGCATTAACGGGTACTTTCGAGCATCACATTACCGGTTGCGTGGCCTTAGCGGCATGGAATTACTATCGCGTAACGCAAGATAGCGCATGGCTTCAACGTGAAGCATGGCCTCTCTTGCAGCAAACGGCGGATTTCTGGGCAAGCAGAATCGAGACAGATAACCATGGAAAGGCGCATATACGCAATGTGGTGTGTGCCGATGAATATGCTGAGAATGTGGATGATAACGCTTTTACGAATGCTATTGCCATGCTCAACCTGCTCATTGCGATAAAGGCTGCCGGACTGACAGGCCATTCCGTGAAGGCTGAATGGCTGAAATACGCTGACGCTCTGCCGATAACTCAGATGCAAAATGGCGTTACAGCGGAATATGCAGGCTATAACGGGCAGGCCATCAAACAAGCAGACGTCAACCTATTGGCTTATCCTTTGGGCTTTATCACTGATTCCCAGCAGATTGAAAGGGATATGGAATACTATGCCAAGAAGGTTCCTCACGATGATACTCCTGCCATGACAGAGTCCATTTTTGCACTGCTTTACAGCCAGATGGGCAATGCCCACAAAGCCGCTGAATACTTCAAGTCCGGCTATGAGCCGAATCTGCTCCCGCCATTCAGGGTCTTGGCTGAATGTAAAGGCGGCACGAACCCCTATTTCGCAACAGGTGCAGGAGGCGAATTGCAGGCTGTCATCTTCGGTTTTGGCGGTTATGAAATCACCGATAAAGGGCTTATCCAAAAGCCCGCAACGTTGCCCGAAGGCTGGAAAGGCCTCAAAATCAAACGGGCAGAATGATAATTTGCAGAACTTTTAAAAACTTAGTAACTAAAAATAAAGCATTATGCGCAAACTGATATTCCTTCTTTTACTTGTCCCGATGTTGGCAATGGCGGATGTAATAAAGTCGCCCGATGGCAACATCCGTGTGAAATTCTATGTGGAAAATGGGCTTCCCACGTATGAGATGTTCTTTAAAGACAAACCTGTCATCCGTCCTTCTCACTTGGGATTGGAACTTCAAAACTGGCCGTCATTGATGGATGGCTTCACGCTCAGCGGCTCCAAGAGTTCCACTTTTGATGAGACTTGGACGCCTGTATGGGGTGAAGAGAGCCACATCCGTAATCATTACAACGAGTTGGAAGCCACTTTGCTGCAGAAAAAGACCAATCGCAAGATCGTAATCCGCTTTCGCGTCTATGATGAGGGCATCGGTTTCCGCTATGAACTGCCACGTCAGGACCAGCTCGACAACGTGATTGTGAAGGAAGAACACACTCAGTTTGCCCTCACAGGTGACCTCACGGCCTATTGGATACCCGGTGATTACGACACGCAGGAGTATGAATACACCATTTCAAGACTGTCGCAGATACGCAATCTTTTCGATAAGGCGCGCACGCCCAATGCCTGCCAGACCTCCTTTTCAAAGACGGGCGTGCAGACATCTCTATTGATGAAAACCGATGATGGCCTCTACATCAACATCCATGAGGCGGCTTTGCTCGACTATTCAGCCATGCACCTCAACCTCGATGATAAGAATATGGTGTTTGAAAGTTGGTTGACACCCGATGCCAAAGGCCGCAAAGCCTATATGCGTTGTCCTGCCCATACGCCCTGGAGGACGATTATGGTGGTGGATGATGCCCGCAAAATGTTGGCCTCAAGACTGATTCTGAACCTCAACGAGCCTTGCAAAATCGAGGATACCAGTTGGATTCACCCCGTGAAATACATGGGTGTTTGGTGGGAAATGATGACAGGTGCCTCCACATGGAACTATGGCGACTATCAGCCAGTGCAGATAGGAGTGACCGATTTCACCAAAATCAAGAAGAGCCCCAACCATGGAGCAAACAATGAAAACGTGAAGCGTTACCTCGACTTTGCCGCCAAAAACGGCTTCCAAGAGCTTTTGGTGGAAGGTTGGAATGAAGGTTGGGAGGACAGTTGGCAGAAAGATGACAACTATAGCTTTACTCTTTCATACCCCGATTTCAATGTGCCTATGTTGCAGGCTTATGCTAATGCGCGCGGCATGAAACTCATGATGCACCATGAAACCACAGCTTCAGTACGGAATTATGAGCGTCAGATGGATGCTGCTTATCGCTTTGCGCATGATAACGGATATGATGCGGTGAAGAGCGGCTACGTGGGTTACATCTTCCCCGATGGCGGTTATCACTACGACCAGTGGATGATTAATCATTATCATTATGCCGTTACCGAGGCTGCCAAATATCATCTGATGGTCAACGGGCATGAGGCTGTGCGCCCTACAGGCCTTTGCCGCACGTGGCCAAACATGATTGGCAACGAGAGTGCTCGTGGAACGGAGTTTCAGGCATCAGAAGGCAACCAGCCCAAGCATGTTTGCCTGCTGCCTTTCACCCGTCTGCAAGGCGGTCCGATGGACTATACACCGGGGCTTTTCGAGATGGATTGCTCGAAGGTGAACCCCAATAACCATGCTCATGCGATAGCGACCCTCTGCAATCAGTTGGCTCTTTACGTGACGCTCTACAGCCCTTTGCAAATGGCGTGCGACCTTCCGGAAAACTATGAAAAGCACATGGATGCCTTCCAGTTCATCAAGGACGTGGCTATAGATTGGCAGGAGAGCCGCTATTTGGAGGCTGAGCCTGCCCAATATATCACCATCGCGCGCAAGGCGAAAGGCTCTGAGAACTGGTTTGTAGGGAGTGTAGCCGCCAAGGAACATAAATCCAGCATCCGCCTCGACTTCCTCACGCCTGGCAAACACTATCTCGCCACTATCTATGAGGACGGCAAAGACGCCTCTTGGAAGGATAATCCAGCCTCTTATACAATCAAGAAAATGAACGTGACGAGCACCTCCAAACTCAATCTTCGTGCCGTTGAGGCTGGCGGATGGGCAATGAGTATCGTGCCGAAAGACTGAGCATCGCCCAATCACAATTATAATCTGATATATTGAAGTAATTCTCGTGGAATGTTAAAATTAACGCCACGAGAATTAATTATTTGCCAACAGGAAGCCACTCGATGGCAAATAAGCGAATTCTGAGCCGTTTGTTGCAACGCTATGAATATCAGGCGATTAGGAAAATAGTCATCAAAAACTTCTCCGAAAATCATTCTTTACAATGTAAAAAGCGGTCTTTTACACCCTAAATAACGGTTGTTTACCCCCTTAATAACGGCTTTTCACCTTGCAAAAGATGACTAACAAGAGGGACAAAAGGCCAAACGTCTAGCTCATTAGGCCTAATGAACCAGACGTTTGGCCTTTTGTCCTCCTCATGAGTGATATTTAAGGGTCTCATTAGCCGTATTTGTGTCTTTTATGAATGACTTTTGTGTGCCTCATTTTAACTTATCATTGTTAACACAAACGAAAAGGGCAGCCTCCTGAAGGGCTGCCCTGGTCTAACTTAAAAATTTATCAAAAACGCTTGTAAGAAAAGCTTCAATTAAAGTTTCACGCAGAAATGACCATAGTGTAAGTAATTATCTTTCACCATCGACATAATTCCCCATACGTGAGAACCATCATTTTTGATGATTTCAACATCCACTGGTGTATAGATAGTAGGAGGAGCATCATAGCTCCAAGAAAACTTCACAGCAACCTTGCCATTAGTCTTCTTGCCTACTGTAAAGTCACCATCGAAGTAAACCTTAATGTAGGAATAGCCCCAATAATCCCAAAAAGCTTCTTGCTGACCATTCTCAACTTGCGTTGAGAAAGTACCCCATTCAGATGAACTATTCTCATCCCAATTAAACGTATTGGAATTTGCAGCCATCAAAGTCTTCTTCTCATCCTCTGTATAAGGTATCGTTGTAGTCTTCACCGTCACATTAACCGTCTTTGTCAAGCCCATCATATCGGTGATAGTAACGGTTGTTGTGCCTTCAGCCACGCCATTCAGCGTAATCACACTATCGTTGATTGCACCTATCTTGGCTATCTTGGTATCAGCACTCACTGCCGTATAGTTGCCATTACCACCTGTAACGGTCACATTAGCAGTGCCATCTGTATGGCCAAGTTTCATGCCTATCTCCACAGCCTCCTTGTCAAGAGTCATCTTGAAGTACATGCTCTTCACGATAATGCGCTTATAATTACCCTGTGCATCGGAGATTACAAGACCCGTAATGCCCTTCTTCACACTGGTAACGGTCACTGCCGTGCCGGCAAGAGTGCCGGATGCAATATCAGGATTCTCATTGATTACCTTGTAATCACCACCTCCGGCAGTGATATTAAAGGTTGTGCTTTCACCAACTCCCACTTTCACTGTATCCGTATCAAAAGCAATTTCGCTCTTGGTTGTCGGTGTTGGAGCAGGTTGGTCGTCATCATCACTGCTGCACGCGGTAAAGCCGAATGAGAGTGCGAGCGACATCATTGCTAAATATAAATATTTTGCTTTCATAATTCGTCTTATTTTTATCGGTTTACCAATCTTTTGCATAGGTTCCTGTTCTTACGACATCCTCACCATAAAACGCTTGAGATATCCTATTCAGAGCATGTATAGGAGTACGGTCTGGCGCCAATGCGAATACCATCGTGCCACCATAACCATTATTTTTTACACCTTCGAAGGTTTCCTTGCTCACACTAGTACCACGGGCACACTCAATGGAAGCCTGAATCATACCGGTCTTTTTCATGCCCGGATAATTCTTGCTGAGGTCATAATTGCCACCATAGTCCTGTATGCCGTAATCAATGAACTCACCCGGCTGATGCCCATCAACAGCAACAGCATAACTTGTAAGACTATATACATAAGCCTCTACCAGCTTATCAGGCATGGCCTGCTTGCATTCATAAGCAAGACGGGAGAATGCAGCTGTCGATGGTTTAACAAAACCTGGATAGGTTCCGTAACTAGAATACTCATCATCGAAGAACACACCATCCAAATTGTAAGCATCACAATTAGCTTTCAGCTCTGCTGCGAAAGCCTTTGCGCCTGCATCTGAAAGATTGCTTACGCCAGCACGGTCGTGATTACCCAAGATACCCAATATCACTTTCATGCCTTTCTGCTGCAAAGGAACAAGATATTTTTCCTTATAATTTAGGCATTGAGAGATGTTCTCATTATTATAATTATACACCTCGCCCGTGGCTGCATTGTAATTGATGTTACCAGAGAACAAAACGACTTGGTCAAAGAAGAGCTTTCCGCTGTTCTTCAAGGTGAAACAAAGGTTATACAAAGGATTGGCATCGTTAATTTCCATACAGCTGATTACCTGCATGCCATTAGCCTTGTGGCAGTTAGGCATCTTGGTAATGTCCCTTACAAAAAACACAAACTCACCTTTTTCAGTGGATGCCTGAGCACCTGCGCCCGTCACCTTGAGAGGGATGGCATAAGTGCCAAGGCTGTCGAGAGTGGCTGCAGAGGTATAACTTACCTTCACTGCAGACGACTTCGTTTCACCACTTGCCACCGTAGCAGCACCATCCACGGTCACCAAATCTTTCGGCAATGCCTTAAAAGTGGTGCCATGAGCAAGATTATAATTGTTCAATGCGGTCTCATCATACGCAATCGTATATTCACTGCTGCTGGTGAGTGCTTTGTTCAGATTCACATAGAAGGCAGTAGAGCCACTCTCCGAGAAAAGCAGAGAGTCAACATTGCTGCATCCATATTTATCCGTGATAAAGGCAAGAGCCTTGTCAGAAGACTGATAAGGGTCCTCGCTGACACCTGGCAAATCAATACTGTCAGAGCAAGAAGCAAAGAAACCTCCAGCCAACAGAGCAAATGCCCATGTCTTGATTTTATCTAAATTTATCTGTTTCATTGTTATTATGCTTTTAAAATATTATTTTGCTGGCAAAGATACGTTCTTCCATGCAAGGGCAGAATTGGCTGTGAGGTCGTTACCATTGCCTGAATAGTCCTTCACAGTGAAAGAAGACTGGTCGTCAAACTTCCAATAAGCAATGAGGCCTGCGGATGTAGGATCAACCGAATAGATATTGTTAGCTATCTCATCTGCCGTGCGGATAACATCCCAAACTCGAACTTCAGAGATGCAACCTGTAAGATAGCGGGTGTCATCATAAGACTTGCCTACCATGAAATTACGGTCAGTGCCATTTCCAACGATGTCAATACTGTAACTCTTAGTAGCAGAAGCCATCAGATGACCATTGATATAGACCTTCAACTCACGAGTGTTCTCATCATAAGTCATAGCTAAATGAGACCATTTATTCGGGTCAATCTACAACTTAGCATCAGTAAAGTTACCACGTGCAGTAGCTATCTGGAGCTGATTACCCGGTATTCCGGCATCACCCAAACGCATCAGGAACGCACCTTCAATACCCATCACAGAAGAAATCAGCTTGCTCATGTCGCGCGGATAAACTAAAGCCTCCATCGTAATCTGCTTCATATACTCCACGCGATGAAGCGTTGATGCTGACCATGGATAGACTTGCAGATAATTCTTTTCAATATCAGCAACCACATTGATAAGAGCGCCAGCCTTGAACACATAATAATAAGTCTTCTCGGAAGCAATCATGTCAATATCACTTGTCTGCACATTCACAGGCAACACATAGGTAATGGCTCTGTCGAGACTACCCAATTTCATGAAATTGAAGGAAGCAGCCGTACTCTTCACACTCCCTTTATCGATAGTCATATTACTCTCAACCACCTCATAACAGCTATCAGGAAGCAACTGAGCCTCAGCATAATAAGCCATGTTATAAGTAGCCAGCAAAGACTTGTCAACTACAGCCTTTGCAGAGATTGTTTTCTCTGCCGGACGAGAAGTCACAATGGTGAGCGTCTTATTGATCGTGCCAGCCTCACCTTTGATAATCGTCTCAGAAGACATCGTCGAAGCATTGATGTATGCCTTGTTGTCGAAGTTTTCTTCGTCATCATTCTGGCAAGCTACCATGGTAAAGGCAACAGCCAAAAGAGGCAAATATTTAAATATCTTCTTCATTTCCTTTTATTTTTTAACGGTTGGATTGATAATCGAAATAGCCTTACGCACAGTAGGATATACGAAAGTAGCATGATAATAATCATTGTTGATATTATCCAAAGGAAGACCAGCTATCGTGAAAGAATCATGATCGCTTGCAGCCCATTGGGCAGCGCCGATGGCTGCATAAGTTCCACCTGTCCAATAACCTGTCTTTGTATCTGAGGTATCCAAAGAATAAAGGGTCACCAAAGGCAACAGCTTATTGGTTGGAACACCCGTCACAGCAGCCTTATCCATAAGATAAGTCACGCCACTCTGGCTCGTTGCACTTTCACAAGGGATGATGATATAGCTTGCCAAGTCAAAGATGGTCTGGTCAGTGATATTCTGAGGCTTACCAGCCAATACCAGCATCTTATCTGTATGACGTTCTTTCCAGTCTTTGGCAATACCTACGAAGTCATTTTCCTGACCAATAGTCTCTGTCTTCTCGTCCTCACCGAGGTAAATCTTAGATTTTCCATAGAAGGTCATCACTACTCCATCATAATTGTATTTCTCGCAAAGAGCAAGCCGAGCCTGCACGGTATCTACGAGATAAGTATTAAAAGAGGTGAAGGTTTTTCCTGCATTGTCTGCATTCTCTTGGAAAGCCTGCAACTCAGCATCATAAGCCGTACTAATCGTTTCAAAGTTGATTTCATAAAGAGTCTTCGTTGCCTTCGTGGTGCGAATCGTCTCTATCTCATTCAACTCACGTGTATTCAGGTTCGTAGGACTTGCAAGTACAAGATAGTCAATACTGTCTGGTACAGCGATAATGCTCTGTCCCTGAGAAGCCGGCATCTTCTTGCTGTTATCAAACCATCCGAACACCACCTTATGAGTGCTTGACTTATAAGCCTTCAGATTGGTAAGATAGGTGGTATAAAGCTCAGTATTCTGAGTCTCGATACCCGGTTCATTGATATCTACAGTCTCAATGTCTGTATCGCAACTACCCATAAACAGAGCAAGAGCGAGACAAGTCATCGAAAATGTTATATTTTTAATTATATGTTTCATAATTGTCTTTTCTCAATTATTTTCACTATTATGTTCACTTATTTAGCCAACCAGACATCGGTAGCCATGTTGTCAGGACCACCCAATAATGATACAGCCTCTACATAGTTGGTATAGTTGTTGGTACGCTCCTCTTGCGGATAATACAAACGACGAGCACCACGTTTAGAATCAACAACACCACCACTATTGTTAACCACTACCGGCATCAACTTAGGATAACCTGTACGGCGATATTCAGTCCAAGCCTCCTGTCCCAATGGGAAGTTAGCCAACCACTTCTGTGTGATGATACGCTCAAGATTTGTATCCATGGAAGCCGCATCATCCCAAGCAATCGTAATTGCAGAAGGTGTACCTGTATAAGAGTTCAGATTCATCGGGTCATTATAAACAGCCGGCGTACTGGTCTTGTCTGCCAAATAGGCATCTGCACCTGTAGCACCCCATTGTCCAAATGAAAGACGAACACCTTGCTCATAGAAACTCTTGGCTGTTCCGCCCATGTTCCATCCACGCAAAGCACCTTCTGCACGAAGGAAAGCTACCTCAGCCGCGTTCATCCAAAGCAGTTTGGAACTTGTCTTAACGCTGTAATTAGAATAAGCATGAGCAATTGCTCCATCAGGAATTGCGATACCCGTACGAAGACCATAGTAGCCATTCGTTACCCCACTTGCCGTAAAAGTTGACTGAGTGAACATCGTAGCACGACGCGGGTCTTTATAACCATTCATGTAGGTGGTAATGTCAGCCCCTACACGAGAGTCACCACCATTATATTCATACATGATAACCTCGAATGGATTCGTGCTTGAAAGCGTCATCTCTGCATTGTCATCATTGGTAGTCATCACACCCACTTCCTGGTTCACAGCCTCTTCGGCCATCTGCTTAGCTTTAGCAGGAGCAGCCTTTGAGATATGCATAGCCAAGCGGAGTTTCAAAGAATTAGCATATTTAATCCACTTCTCCACTTTGCCACCATACACCTTGTCAGCCTTAGCACTGAAATCATTGGTGCGATTAGCCGTAAGAGTGGTAATAGCACTATCCAACTGAGCGAACATCAGATTATAGACTGCTTCCTGAGAATCATAAGGAGCAGTAATCTTACCATCTTGTCCTACTTTAGAATAAGGTATAGGACCATAAGCATCCGTGATACGATGAATACCTGCAACCTTGATAATCTGTGCAACGGCACGAGGTACAACGGCATCCGTGGCATCATTTACAGCCTTGGTATAGATAAACATCTTAGGGATAAAGTCATTGAACAACACACGGTCCCATCCGTTTTCAGGGCTGAATTGAGCAAAGTTCTTTCCAGCAAAACCAGAGTTGGAATCAGAGATGTAACCACTGTAAGAGCCTCCACAAAGGCACTCCGTAAACTGGTTAGCATTGACATCGGTAGGGATTACCCATCCTTCGAGGTTCAGCATGGCAGAACTCAACGAGTAAGCATCACGCTGCATTTCCTCTTTCGTCACAGCATAAGGATCCTGATTATAGTCCTCATAACTGTTAGTACAACCTGTTGAAGCCAGCAACAATCCGGCAGACAGCGTTGTCAATATGATATTTTTATACTGTTTCATAACTGATAGTTAGAATTTGAGTTTGATATTGAAACCAAGGTTTCTTGTGCTTGGTGTCATGAACTTATCAATGCCCTGATAATAGTTACCTGTGGAAGCTGTTGTCTCAGGATCGAAAGGAGCCTTGCAATAAAGCATCCAGAGGTTACGTCCTACGAAAGAGATGGAAAGCTCACCAAAACCGAAGAGTTGATTCTTCTTGAAGGTATAGCCAATACTTGCTTCCTGCAAACGAATGTTTGTAGCACTGTATGTGTAATATTGTGGGATACCATCGCTAGAGCCGATTGTCGAATACCACAACTCCGGATTGATATAGTTCTGACCGCCATTAACTGACACATAACCAAGGTCACGTGCAGCAGCAGTAGCCTCTGACACACCATAGTTGTCAAGGTTTGCTTGTGTTGCGGAATAAACGATACCACCGAAGCGAGCTGTGAACAAGATACCGAGATTGATACCCTTCCAAGAGAAGTCATTGCGCCAAGCCATGTTGCTCTTAGGGAAGATAGTTCCTAACTTAATACTTTCAATATTGGTATTCTTATAAACCTTACCATCAGCATCCACATAGACCTTTCCATTGCTGTCGCGCTGAATGTCTACAAGAGAATAAAGGTCACCAAGCGTGCCGCCTTTCTTCAGAATGAAGTGAGCAGAACCAAGACCACCCTCATCGAGCTTGTCCACACTAATTACATTGCCTGTCTGTTCATCTACATAACCTGTAACGAGTTCCTTGATTTTGTTGCGGTTCATGCTCAGTGTATAGTTGCTTGACCATGAGAAATCGCCCCAAGTGTTGCTATATCCGAAAGCAAGTTCAATACCTTTATTCCTTACGCTACCTGTCTGGATATACATGTTGCTATAACCAGAAGAAACGGAAATCTTAGGATCAAATGTCTGGTTGTAAGTCTTTGTAGTATACAACGTCACATCCAAGTTGAAATGCTTCAGCAAACGAGCCTGCAAACCAACTTCCCAAGAATCAGTACGCTCCGGTTTCAGATTATACATTGGATAGGTTGTCTGATTGCTCCACTGATGTTTATTCTCATCCCACTCATATTTAGGATTGGCTATCCAGCGTTGGAAAGACAAACCCACAGAAGCGAATGAAGCACGGAGTTTCAAATAATTGATTTCCTTTGGCAACTTGAAGGTTTCAGAAAGAATCCATGATGCACCTACAGAAGGATAGAAGAACGATTTCTTATTAGAATGAGGGCCTGCCAACATAGAAGGCCAGTCGTTACGTCCTGTCAAGGTCAGATAATACTGACTTGCCCAACCCAGCTCGACACTTGCGAAGAGTGACTTTGTCTGGTCGTGATAACCTGACTGAATAGGAATCATACGGTCACGATTGATTTGCGTAATCGTGAATACATTAGGGATAAGAGATTCATCCAATGGGCCTCTTGTTCCTAAGATGTCTTCCTTCTGGTCAGAAAGAGATACACCGATATTAGAAACCAAAGAAAGGCGGTCTTGCATGAAACGCTTATTGATGTTAGCCATGATGTCGCCATAAACCTGCTTGTCATCAGCCTTCTCAATTCTGTAAGAACCATTAGCACTACCTGTCAATGTCATATTGGTGGTAGCATAATATTTCTCCTCATATCTGTTGTTTGAGTTATCAATACGAATACGAGCAGCTACATTCAACCAATCGGTAATCTTATAGGTAAGACCGGCATTCATCATATAACGATATTTGCGATTGGTACGAGGGTTACGATAATTAATCCAATAAGGATTCTGCCCTACCAACTCACTTGTCAGGTCATTCCAATTCTGAACATAAATCTGACGTTGTGTATTCCAATGCTCAAACTGAGCCATCTCCTGATAGTCGTTGCCACGAGGATAAAGGTATGCAGTCACCAATGGATTGGCATATACACCTTGATTGGTCATATTATGGTCGTTCTGAATTACATAACTTGCACCTACATCAAGTACCAAACGGTCGTTGAGCATATTGGTGGTGTTACGTACCGTAAAGTTGTAACGGTCATATTTGTTGCTTGGAATAATACCGCTTGAGTTCAAGGCACTTGCTGAAAGGAAAGTCTGATTCTTTTCAGAGCCTGTTGACATGGTGAAGCCTTCGTTGGTAAGAATACCAGTCTTCAAATAGTCACTTATCGGGTCATAGCCCATATAGTTAGCCTCATTCAAGAGTCTTCCCCAGCTGTAAGAATCAGCACCGCTATCACGAAGAGTAGAGCCCGTACCATATCTGTTTTGGAAATCAGGAGTACGGAAAGCAGAAGAGAACTCTGTGGTTTGGGTAACCGTGAATTCCGTGCGACCTACTCTACCTTTCTTTGTGGTAACGACGATAGCACCGTTTGAGGCTTTCTCACCATAAAGAGCGGCTGCGGCTGCACCTGTCAGCACTGACATGGATTCGATGTCTTCAGGGTTCAAATCGGCAATACCTTCAGAGGTACCTCTTGAATCGAACTCTGTAGAACCACCCCCGGCAGTGTTATACATAGGAATACCGTCAATCACATAAAGCACATTGCTTGACTGAACGATAGAACGAGCACCACGCATGACTACCTTTGATGCACCACCGGCACCGGAAGAACTTGCATTGATGTTCACACCGGCTACCTTGCCATTCAGTGAATTGATGAAGTTGGCATCCTTATTGGTAGAAAGGTCATCACCATTCACCTGCTGAACATTGTAAGACAGCGCTTTCTGCTCACGTTTAATACCCAAGGCTGTTACCACCACTTCGTTCAGTTCCTTAGAATCTTCACTCATCGTGATGTTAGCCTCACTGCCGTTAACGCGTGATTCCTTATTGGCAAAGCCAATGTAAGAATACTCCAAAACGTCGCCACGGTTAGCGGAAACTGAATAGTTGCCATCGAGATCGGTAACGGTAGCGTTATTTGTACCCCTTACCTTTACGGTGACACCTATCAAAGGGTTGCCATTATTGTCCAACACACGGCCCTTCACAGTCTGTCTTTCCTGAGTTGGAGAGGTTTCCTGAGACTTCTGGACCTTCGTGATAATAATGTGGCGACCAGAGATTGAATACTCGAGACCAGTACCACTCAACATCGTGTTAAGCAAAGTGGAGAGAGTCTCTGATTTTGAATTCACCTTTACTTGTTTGTTCAAGTCAAGGGTGTTCTGTCTGTAATCAACAGACATGTTGGTTTGCTTTTCGATTACTCCAATGAGTTGGCGAACGGTGTTTTTTGTCTGCGACAACTTAACAACCTGGTTCTGTCCCATCATACTGACCGAAAAGGCGAAGAATAAAAGTAGAAGAACTGAGAGTCTTTTTTCTTTTATTGATTTAAGATAATTGATAAGATTTGAGATCATAACTCTTTTATATGATAATAAAGTTAGTTGTAAATTACTTGATGATTTAGGTTAAATAGACTAAGTGTTGATGTTTACTGTGGGCCCTCCTTTCTATTCCTATAGAATGTTATGGTTTTACCTTTCTTATAATATTTCAAATTATGTGACAAGTGGGTAAACACATCGAGTACATCCGTGATGGTCTCATTGTGCTTGAAGTTCATGGTGAACCTCTGATGCCTGTCAATAGAAGCATCCAAAATAAACTTCACGTCGTAACGGAGGCCTATCTTGGTCAGTATCTCATTGAGACTCTGATTGTCAAAGGTCATATCGCCAGTGGTCCAATCATTGAATTTAGCCACGTCAACGACGTTTTTCGACATTCTTCCGTCCTCTCGGCTATAGACAATCTGCTCGTTTGGCTTCATCACTTCGGTATAGTTGTCGTCAAAAAGTTTCACCTTTCCCTCCTCAAGGGTTGTGGTGATGAGTTCTTCATTGGTGTAAGCCTTCACGTTGAAATGGGTGCCGAGCACCTGTATATTCAGTTTACCAGAGTGTACGATGAAAGGATGGTCCTTGTCTTTAGCGACTGCGAAATGAGCTTCTCCTAAGAGATAGACATTACGGTTGCCTGCATGCTTGTTAAATTGTTGGGGATAGAGCACCGTAGAGCCTGAGTTTACAATCATCTTAGTGCCGTCTGAAAGCACGAGACTGTCGATTTTTCCTTCAGGAACATAGAACTCCACGAGTTGCTTGCGCTCATAGTATTTGCCCGAATAAAGCCATGTAAGGGCTGCTCCCAATATAGGAAGAGCCAGCACGGCAGCCCATTTGAGGACCCGACGGACCGTCTTATGGTAGCGGTGTTTCCATTCGTATTCCCTGCGATTGCTTTGAAATTCAGCCAAAGCCTTTTGCGTATTGGCATCTTCTGCTTCTGTTTGGTCCCATATTTCCTTCAATACCGAGTCCTTTTCGGTACTGTTGGCACTGCTGACCAGCCATTGGCGGATACGCTTCTCATAACTTTTAGGCGTGATGCCATCAAAGTAATCTTGGATAATGTGTTGAATGTCGTTTAGGTCCATAATTTGGTTTTGGTTACATTTATAAGAGTCATAATAAAGAGAACACACGTAATTGCGGTGTGTTAAACTAAGTTAATACAAAAGTCATCGTATTCGTTGCTTCGGCAAAATGTCCTTCACTTCGTAATCATCAGCAAGGCCATCAGTTGCATCAGAGGCATAATCTTGCGCAAATCACTCAATGCCAGGGAGATATGAGTTTCTACTGTACGTTTGCTAATACCAAGTTTCTCGGCTATCTCAGCATTGGAAAGGCCCTCCACTCGGCTCATCTCAAACACCTTGCGGCGCTGTTGCGGCATCTTGTCAATCTCCTTTTCGATAATGCCTTCCAGCTCCTTATAATATAAGGTGTCTTCCAATGACTCCTCGCTTGCCACCTCTTGAGATTCCGAAGGCATCTGCGTGTCGGTCAAAAGGCTTTTCCGGATGAAGTTAAGGCCTGCGTTTTTAGCCATCGTATAGACGTATGCATCGAAGCTTTCAATGCCTTCGAGGCGCTCGCGCTTTATCCACAACTGCATGAAAATGTCCTGAGTGATGTTCTCGGCATCCTCTTCGTTGCCCGTAAGACGAGTCACAAAGAACTTTATCTTCGGGTAAAGTTGCTCGAAGATTAGGTCGAATGCCTTTTCGTCTCCATGACTCAAAGCCGACAAAATGATATGGTCAGAAACATTAGCGCTCATTGTGCCCCTTTATCTTAAATACCTTAAATACCTAGTAAAGTTTCGTACGAATGCAAAGATAATGAATAATTATAAATTATACAAATAATTGGCAAAGAAAGTATTAATAAATAATAAATCAATCATATTCTGCTGTTGGCCATCTTATCTCTTTTTCCATGAAAAGCCCATAATCATCGCCTTTGAGAGACTTGATTATCTGCCGAATTGTAAACAATGGCTTTTTACAGGGTAAACAATCATTACTTACCTTGTAAACAACGGTTGTTTACCTCGTAAAAGACCGTCTTTTACTTTTCGAAGAACTTAACCCTGAGAACCTGATAGTTTCTCAAGGCTTGCTTGCTGCATTATTTTGAATTGATAGCATCAGAACTATCACTCTTTAAAGAGCTGTATTGCATGAAGCTCCATATCAACAAATAGACTACACACAACACCAGTATGCCCATTGCAAGGGCAATTCCGATGCGGTCGGAAAGAAATCCCATGAGGGGAATAACCAATGCACCGCCGCAAATACCCATAATCATGAAGGATGAAATCTCATTCATCTTCCCCCTATTATGATTTAAGGCAAGGGAGAAAATTATCGAAAAGACGTTTGAACACATCAATCCTATCACCACAATCATGGCAAAAAGCATTTCCTTTCCATTCGAGAAAAGCAGCAAAAGAAAGGCGAACAGAGCCACAATCATGGTATATCGGAGGAACTTCAAGGACGAAACTTTCAGCAAAATGAAAGTCCCAAGGAACGTGCCGATGGTTCTTGCGGCAAAATAAACACTCGTTCCAAGCCCTGCAGTGGCAAGAGGCCACCCCAATTTTGTCATCAACAGTTGGGGAATACCTGTGTTTAAACCGATGTCGATGCCACAAACCAGCAGGATACCAATGAAGGCGGAGAGGATATAAGAGTCTTTCAAGACCGACTTCAGAGAACTGAATGTAACCACCGAAACGTTGCTATCCTTGCTATTTTGCACCGAAAAGGCAAACCATAAGGCAGAGATAAGGGTGATAAAGGCATACACATAGAAGACTATCCGCCAATCAAAGAACCATGAAACCATCAAACTTACGAGGATAGGGCCTAAGAATGAGGAGATAGCCTTTATGAATTGACCCAATGTCAAGAAGCTTGCCATCTTGCCGGAATCGACTAAACACCCCACCAAAGGATTCAGACAGACCTGCAAAAGGGTGTTTCCGATGCCCAAAAGGGCAAAAGCCACCAACAACATTCCAAACTGATAACTGAGTATAGGCAATGCCATTGCCACCACCGTAATGGCCAATCCCAAGAGCACTGTTCGCTTATAGCCTATCTTTCCAGCCATCATTCCCGCAGGAATAGACAGAAATAAGAACCATACAAACACCATCATAGGTATCAAACTACCGATGGTATCCGAGAGATGAAAGTCTTGTTTCACATAATTCATTGCTATTCCGACGAAGTCGACAAAGCCCATTACAAAGAAAGCAAACAGCACTGGCAACAGTGAATATATCCATGATGACTTTTTCATACACCTTATTATATTATGATTTGAATCTTACATAAGCCTTGATAGTGCCACATCGTTTGCCTTCCGACAAGCCATAAGGACGAATTGTGTAATCGCCGATGCCCGCAGGAATGATGAATGTCTCGGCATAATGCGCCACAAAAGACTCAAAACAGCCCTTCGGGCTCTCCACAATGACCTCTTCTCCCTCCACTACATTCAGCACATTGACGCTGTTTCCAGTATTGTGAGGCACCTTTTTAGTAAACCAATGGCGACGTGTTTCTATGAATTCATTCTCGTGAAGGCCCGTCCGCTCTTCCTTCCAACCATCGCCTTCTGCAATCAGAGTAACCTGATGCACCAAATGTTGCCGCACATAGTCAGTATCGCGTTCCCATTGGATAACGTGAGAACCATGCTCAATATTGATTGGGCGCGGTCTTCCATCGAGTCCCAAACGACCCCAATCCCAAAGTTTAAAGGTGAATATGCTGGGCGTAGCACTGATTTCGAGCACCATAGCGCCTTCTCCCGAGCAATGGATAGTACCCGCCGGGATGAGGAAATGGTCGTGTTTGCGGGCTGGCCAGCGGTTGATGTATCGCTCTGCATCAAAAGGTTTCCCCTCTCTTTGGGCTTCCCAAAGGGCACGCAACATTTCCTTACGGTCTATCCCCTTCTTTACGCCAAGATAGACAGTGGCCTTTTCGGGGTCAGCATCCAAGAGATAGTAGCTCTCATCTTGCGTATAGGGGATTCCGAAATGGTCGCGGATGTACTGAGTAATGGGATGTACCTGCAAACTCAGATTGCCTCCACCCATCGTATCGAGGAAATCAAAGCGGATGGGAAAGTCTAGTCCGAACCTTGCTTCTACTGGTGCACCTAACAATTGACGGCTCTGATGGAACACGAGATTGTTTGCGGGCATCTCAAAAAGTTGTCCCTGCACCTGTAAATAAAGACTGTTTTCCTCAGGAACACAATCAAAACACCACCCATAATTCGACTCTTTAGGGTCAAGACCGCACACTTCTTTCATCCATTGACCGCCCCATGGAGCTGGGTCGAAGAACGGAACGACACGGAAAGGACGCTTGGCTGTCTTCTCCAAACCAGCTCTCAACGTTGCTCCGGAAATCATTTTAGGTTGCTCAGGAATAACGGTATCGAGCCAATAATCGGCCTTTTCGAGAAGCGGTTTTTTCACTTCATCGCATAAAAGCCAATCGAGGAAGTAGCCTCTCTTATATTGTTTCGTGGCTTCCTCTTGCGAATTATCCACTCCGATGGCGTGAATCTCATGCCTTCTGCTTCTCAATTGGATTTCCCAACGGGGCATATCGGCATATATAAGAAGGTCCTGACGCTCCGAAATGAGTGATGCGCCATAGCCGAAAATAATCGTCAAACCCTTTGAAAACGACAGTTTCTGGCGCAAAGCCTCAACTTTAATCGTATCGAAGAAGTCCTTTAATGAATAAGGTGTACGTTTTCCGAAAAGCCGGTCATCAGTCATCCAGTGGTCAGTCATCTTTCGGATTTCACCTTCCGGCAACAGCCAGTCTTTCGATTCGATGAAAAGAGCCGGTTTCAGAGATAGAAATGCCTCCTTCAACTCCTGCTCATGAATGCCCTGATAACACTCTACAACGACCGTAAAGCGGTCATTTTCAGCCGGAAAATGCGACGAAAGGCGAGTTAAAATATCGCTCCATCCGCTCCAAAGAGAGCCCTCCACATTGGTGAAAGGTTGCTTATCGTAATTACTTTTGCGCACGCGCCCAGTCTTTTAAGATTTGAATTGCCTTATAGAGAACCCCTGCCGAGCCCTTGAAATTGCCCGACCCGTTGGGAATATTTCCCTGTCCATACCACTCATAGAAGCCTTTATTCTTCAGCACTCTGTCTATCATCGGGCGCACCTCTTGATAAGCTTCCTGCACAAAACCATGCTTTGCCAGTTGTTGAATCATTCTTCCGCCAAACCAAGTCCAATCGCCACCATTCTGATAGATGTAAGGTTGCGCCATTCCACCATGGAAATAGCCGATAGGATAGGTCGGATAGATGGTCAGACCGATGGTCGCCATGCCCGATTTAGCGCAGTTTTCCAGCATCTGACGATTGCTATGGGCTATCTCCTGCTTGTTGAGCAGCCCTGCCTCAATGGCAATTGCCGTACCTCCATGATAGAAAACCTTGCTCTCATCGAAGCCTTTTGGGACCGGATTCTTATCCAAATAAATGTGCGGAATGAACTTCTGATGCTTCTTATCCCAAAGATATTTCCTTACATTCTTAGCCACTTGCGCGTGCAAAGCCTTGAATTGCTTGACATCCTGAGCATTCGCAGACATGCCGCAAAGGTCATCGAGGGCAATGAGAAACATCGCATTATCATATACATCGATGGCAAAGTCGGTCTTATCATCGATGTCCACCACTTGGTCATCAAGGGGTTGGACATCCCCCCAATCACTGGTAGTTGCCCCGAAGATGAGTCCATACCTCTTATTATAACGTTCTTTCAACAGATAATTGAGAGCTATCTTCATGCGCTCATACACCGTCTTGCCGCCAATCTGCACCGAAAGAATGGAGCGGTCGCCCGTCATCTTAATGTATTTGCTGATAGTTTGGATGAGCGAAGTTTCCTGATCGGTCTCCACCGTGTTCTTAAAGCCCACGTGGGTCTTATCCAAATCGGAGAAATAAGGATGCGTATCCTCATAATGGGAGTTAGCGAGCACGTAGCCATCCACGATTTCGCCGTTAGACTGTTGCAGTTTGAAGAAGACCAAAAGAGCCTCCTTCACGTTGCTGGTGGGCACTGCCATGCAGGCAAGCTCCGCAAAAGTGTTGAAGTCGCGAATCCAAACTTCACTATAACCACTGCCTGCATTGAAGCCTTTCGTCAGCAGATGCAGCGCCATACTATCGATGACATTGAGCGATTTATCATTTAAGATGGTGGCAGCCAACCGTTTATTGCCACCTTCGGCATAAACGGCTGTTGCCGAAAAAGTGCTCATACAGAGCGCCAAAGTCAATAGAAAATGTCTTAAGTTCATATAGATTTCAGATTTTTCTGCAAAGATACTTGCTTTTTCAGAATAATTCAAGTATCTTTGTTACGAATTTCTTGTATTATCTTACGATTCTTATTATGATTGAAAAAAAGGAAGGTTTCAAGGGCGAGAGAATGCTTGCACTGCCCCCAAGTTTATTGGAGGAGTATGCGAAGGATGCCTTTATCGGAAGGCTCTATCTACGCAAGGCTGGCTTCTTTCCAATGGTGAAGTATCATTACATCAAGAAAGAGGAGGGAACGGATTACCACATGCTCATCTATTGCACCCATGGCAAGGGCTGGTATGACATTGGTGGCAAGCATCATGACATTCATGAAAACCAATATATCCTATTGCCGGCAGGAGTGCCCTATTCCTTCGGGGCTGATAATAACAATCCTTGGACTATCTATTGGGTACATTATGAGGGCACAGATGCCGATTTCTTCCACCCTAAAAGTCAAGGACCAATAGACATAGAGCCGTCTGACACCTCAAGAATCCAGCATCGTCTCGACCTTTTTGAGGAACTTTTCAGTGCCGCCACGTTGGCTTATCAGCCTCAATATATGGCTTATGCGAGCATCTGCCTGCAAATGTTTCTAGCCTCTTTTACCCTTTTGGAGCAATACCGCCACTTCTCCAAAGCCCCTCATAGAGAGGATTCGCTAGCAATGAAGGTGATTTATTATATGCAGGAAAATATCCAACAATCGTTGTCACTACAGCAGTTGGCAAGTCATTTCAACTATTCTTCCTCGCAGTTTTCCATGCTTTTCAAGCAGGAAACGGGGTCTTCACCCATCGAACATTTCATCAGATTGAAGATACAGAGGGCTTGCCAATACATCGAACTGACAGATTTGAAGTTCAACGAGATAGCCCTTCGCTTGGGCTTCGACGACCCTGCCTATTTCTCGCGCATATTCAATAAAGTGATGGGAATATCGCCTTCGGTTTATCGGGAGAAAGAAACATAAAACGGAAATTATAATTGAATATATCACACTATCTTTTCCGAAATGTTAAAAAACTATGCTCAAGAATAGCCTCAACGGCTACCCCGACGTCTTTTCCTCAGTTTTGAGGTCAAAAAATGATATTTTTCATAACTTATTGAAGTTCAATTCATTAGCATAATCAACGGGGAAAAGTCCCTCAGAAAACTATCAGAAGGCAGTCAGAAAATGAGGTAAAAAGCGGTTGTTTACAGCAGATTATCGCCTGATAAACGATTTTTTAGCTTGTAAAAAACGGCTTTTCAGAAAGTAAAAGATGACTTTTTACAATGTAAACAATCGTTGTTTACCTCCTAAAAGATGGCCTTTTACAACATTGAAGGCTTTTCCCGACCCTTCAAAAGGCTGTTTTGAGGGTTTCAAACAGCAATTGTTCATCTGCTTTTTAACTTAACATTCTTAATTTTCTGATAGCCTTGTATTTCCCCATTTCTAACCCATGGAATGCCCTATAAAAGAAAAACACCCGAAAAAATGCCACGAAGTGTTATTTTTTTATTAACTTTGCACACAAATGCACTTAAACGAAAAGGGATGAGTATAGTAGATTTGATAAATGAAAATCCGGACAAAAGGAAGTTCTCCTTTGAAGTGTTGCCTCCTCTGAAGGGAACAGGCACCGACAAACTGTTTGCTACTATCGACAAACTGAGGGACTTCGAGCCTCGCTTTATCAATATCACCATTCATCATAGCGAGTACGTTTACAAGGAATTAGACAACGGACAATATGAGCGTCAGAGTATTCGCAGGCGTCCGGGAACAGTCGCCATCGCTGCAGCCATTCAAAACCACTATCAGATTCCGGTAATTCCGCATCTCATTTGCAGTGGTACTACGGCGGAAGAAACTGAATACGAGCTCATCGACTTGCAGTTCTTGGGGTTGCAAAACGTGCTTCTCTTGCGTGGAGATAAAGCCAAAGACGACCGTCAATTCACGCCGATGAAGGGCGGACACACCCATACCACCGACCTCATCCGACAGGTAAACCGCTTCAATGAAGGGTTCTTTTTCGACGGAACACCCATCAAAAATCCGGGCAAACCTTTCGAATATGGTGTTGCTTGCTATCCCGAAAAGCATGAGGAAGCACCCAATCTGAAGATGGACATGAAGTATCTCAAGGAGAAACAGGACTTAGGGGCACAATATGCAGTCACCCAACTCTTCTATGACAACGACAAATACTTCGCCTTTGTGCGGAAAGCACGCGAGATGGGCATCACTATCCCCATCATCCCTGCTATCAAACCATTCGCCAAACTATCGCAACTGACCGTCGTTCCGAAGTCTTTCCACTGTGACCTTCCACAAGCTTTAGCCACCGAAGTCGTCAAATGCAAGACCGATGAAGACGCCAAAGCACTGGGCGTGGAATGGGCAACAGAGCAGTGCAAGCAACTCTATGAGAACGGAGTCAAGAACATCCACTTCTTCACAGTGTCAGCAGTTGACTCTGTGGCAGAAGTAGCAAGGAGGCTGTTATAATGAAATTCGACGAGGTAATAGGACAAGAAGAAGCCAAAGAGAGGCTGATGCAACTCGTAAAAGAGGGGCGTCTTCCTCATGCGCTGATGCTTTGCGGCCCTATGGGAAGCGGCAAGATGGCGCTCGCAATGGCGTTCGCCTCCACGCTTTTGGGCGACAGTCCGATGCTTCGGAAATGGGAACATCCCGACCTTTACTTCTCTTATCCCGTCATCAAGCCAAAGGATACTTCGGCAGAACATAAGATGGAGAGCGATGACTTCAGCAAAGAGTGGCACGAAATGCTCTTGCAAGGCCCTTATTTCACCATGGACCAATGGCTCAACTATATGAATGCGACCAGTCAACAGGCGCAGATAGGAGTCGGCGAAAGCGATAGTCTCCTCCATAAGATGAGCCTGAAGTCAAGTCAGGGCGGCTATAAGATTTGCATTATGTGGCTTCCTGAGCGCATGAATGGGGAATGTGCCAATAAATTACTTAAACTCCTTGAGGAACCGCCACTGCAAACACTTTTCCTCATGGTATGTGAAGAGCCCGAAATGCTTATCGAGACCATCCGAAGCAGAGTGCAACGGATAGACATCAAGCGCATTTCCGATGAAGCCATAGAAGCTGCCTTGGTGGAAAGAAGAGGCCTTGGAGAAGAGATGGCGCAACGCATTGCCCACCTAGCAAACGGCTCTTGGCTGAAAGCCATCGAAGAATTGGATGCCGATAACGAAAATCGGCAGTTCCTCGATATGTTCATCCAAGTGATGCGTTACTCCTATGCACGAGATGTGAGAGGAATGAAAGCGTGGACAGACACCGTTGCCAACTTCGGCAGAGAGAAGGAAAAGCGCATGCTGAGCTATTTCTCACACATGGTGAGAGAAAACTTCATGTATAACTTCCACCAACCCGAGCTCATATATATGACGCAAGAAGAGGAGAATTTCTCCCATAAGTTTGCCTGCTTTATCAATGAAGCCAACGTGGAAGAGATATCGGAAGTGCTCCAAAAGGCCCAACGCGACATCGGTCAGAACGCCAATGGGAAGATTGTTTTCTTTGATTTGGCACTGAAATTGACTGTATTATTAATGAGAAAATAAGTTTAGAACAAAGATATGGATTATAATAATTTGAAATTCCAAATATGCAATGGCTGTGATAGAGGCCTATGCAAAGGTGCCTGCGGAAGGCAAGACCGACAGCTGAACACGTATGACTGGCTGGCTGATGTTCCTGGAAATGCGCAGACAACAGACCTTGTGGAGGTGCAATTCAAGAATACCCGCAAGGGCTATTACCACAATGTAAACAACCTCGAACTGAAGAAAGGCGACATCGTAGCCGTGGAAGCCAATCCCGGTCATGACATCGGTGTGGTCACTTTGACAGGAAGGCTGGTGAAACTGCAAATTAAAAAGGCCAACATCAAATCCCCTGATGACATCCGACGCGTATATCGCATTGCCAAACAGGTGGATATGGACAAATATAAAGAGGCCAAAGCACGTGAGCATGACACGATGATTCAGACCCGACAGATAGCCAAGAATCTGGGATTGGATATGAAAATCGGGGATGTGGAATATCAAGGTGACGGCAACAAAGCCATCTTCTATTATATTGCTGATGAGCGTGTGGACTTCCGCCAACTCATCAAAGTGCTTGCGGAGACCTTCCATGTAAGGATAGAAATGAAGCAGATAGGTGCCCGTCAGGAAGCTGGACGCATCGGAGGAACAGGTCCTTGCGGACGTGAACTTTGCTGCGCTACTTGGATGAAGAACTTCTCGAGCGTGTCAACGAATGCTGCGCGCTATCAGGACATTTCCCTCAATCCTCAGAAACTGGCAGGTATGTGCGCCAAACTGAAGTGCTGCCTCAACTATGAGGTCGACAACTACGTGGAGGCAAGCAAGAAAATTCCAAGCAAGGAAATCGTCCTTCAGACAAAAGACAACGATTATTACCTCTTTAAAACAGATATCTTAGCTGGACTCGTAACCTATTCTACCGACAAGAATCTTGCCTCCAATACAGAGACAATAACGGCTGATAGGGCACGCGAAATCATTGAAATGAATAAGAATGGCGAGAAACCGCTGTCCTTAGAGGAAAATGGTAAGATAAAGAAAGACGCTAAACCTGTCGATCTTCTTGCAGGTGCAGACATCAGCAGATTTGACAAGAACAAGCACGCAAAGAGGAATAACCGGAATAACAACAATCGTCGTCCGAATCCCAATCGGCCTTACCCGAGAAGGGATAATGCTAACAGACAACCGAAAAACGAGGATAAGCAATAATGCGAAAAGCCGTCTTCTTATTATTAGCAGGCCTTCTGCTCCTATCTGCATGTGGCAATAAGGTGTATGATAAATATCATCACACCCCGATTGCCGGATGGGAAAAGAACGATACGCTGTCTTTTGATATTCCGAAGATGGAGAAGGCTGGCAATTATAATATCGATTTAGGGCTGAGAATCAATAATGCTTTCCCCTTTATGGGCCTCACATTAATTGTCGAACAGACGCTCTATCCAGGCTCAAAGACGTTGACAGATACCCTCAACACCAATCTTATCAATAAAAACGGTTCTCCTTTAGGGCGTGGACTCAGCTATTATCAATATATCTTCCACGTGCGGGACATCGGCCTACAACGTGGAGACAGCCTGCATATCACAGTAAGACACGACATGAAACATGAAATTCTGCCGGGTATCAGTGATGTAGGGATTTCCCTTTCTACGAAGAAATAATCGATAAAGAACGCTTTAATTCCTTATCAGATTTCTTGAAGCATCTATCCTCAAGAAGATGAATAATAATAAGGTGAAGCCCCAAAGCGAGGAACCGCCATAGCTGAAGAACGGCAAAGGAATGCCGATTACCGGCGTAAGACCTAGCACCATGCCCACATTGATGAAGACATGGAACAAGAAAATGCTTGCGACACAATAACCATATATACGCCCGAACTTGAAAGGTTGTCGTTCCGCAAGATGGATAAGCCTCAAAATTAAAGCCAAGAAAAGCAACAATACGCCTGCCGAACCCAAGAATCCTTCCTCCTCTCCAACCGTGCAGAAAATGAAGTCAGTATCCTGCTCAGGCACAAACTTCAACTTTGTCTGTGTTCCATTAAGGAATCCTTTCCCTTGCAAGCCACCAGAACCGATGGCTATCTCACTTTGATGCACATTATATCCTGCACCTGCAAGGTCGTCATCCAATCCCAAAAGCACGTTGATACGTACTCTTTGATGAGGTTCCATCACATCATTCAGCACATAATCTGCCGAATAAAAAAACAAGACTGAACCCAATGTAAACAAGCCTATATAAAGGTAATTGAGGATGCGCGTGCTCAAAGACTGATAAACCAAATATCCGATAAGAAGGAATGTAACAGCAAGTTGCACCCATACGATGTTGAAAGGTATCACATACTCCGAGAAAAGCAAGAATATCAACGTAATTCCCAGAGAAAAAGCCAGCAACTTCCGCGTTTTCTTCCGGTCGCCACAATATACCTCCACCATAATGATAGAGAATATCTGCACTAAGAGCAAGACCACAAACACACCTACAGAGGTGGGAGTATCCCATAACAAAGTCTGCTCGTATTTGATACCAACAACGAAGTAAATAATCATTGCAACGCCCGTAAAAAGTATGCTTCCAGGCATTCCTTCACGATAGAACATCAGGAAGAAAGCCAAGTATACCAAGGCAGAGCCTGTCTCCCTTTGGGCAACAATGAACAACATCGGCACTACGACAATCGCCATCGCCGCCACAAAATGCTTCCAGCGATGGATGTTGAAGCCATAGGCACTCATGAATTTAGAGACTGCCAATGCCGTCGCGAACTTCGCAAATTCCGCCGGTTGCAATCTCAAAGGCCCTAAGACAAGCCATGAGCGGGAGCCTTTTATCTCATGGGGATTGAAGATAGTGGCAAAGAGCAGCACTAATAGAACTGCATATATAAGATAGGAGAAAGTGTCATAGAAACGGTCATCAAGCATCAGCAGTACAAAGCCCAACATGATGGACGTGCCTATCCATATAATCTGCATACCCGAACGAGTGCTCAAGCTGAAGATATCGGTATCTCCATAGGTATAACTAGCTCCGCAGACGCTTACCCATCCGAAGATGAGAAGAGCCAGATAGATAGCTACCGTCCACCAATCCAGAGAACGGAACAATCCCGATTGTTTACCTGTTGGCCTTACCATATCCTATTCTTCGTTTTTGTAAAGCAGTCGCCTCTTTCTCAGCAGATGGCGAGAGCTTTCCAGTCAAGTATTGCTCGAAGAGCACTCCAGCCATTGGCACTGCAAAATCAGCACCAAAACCACCATTCTCCACATAAACGGCTATGGCAATCCTCGGCTTATTTCTCGGTGCAAAGCCCATGAAAACAGAGTGGTCCTGACCTCGGTTTTGTGCCGTACCTGTCTTTCCACAAATATCAAAGGGAAGATGTCCGAGAGCCTTACACGTACCTCCAAGCACAGAAGACTTCATGCCTGCCACCACATAGTTATAAGCACGATGAGAAGCCTTCGTATAGTGTCGCGTTCTAAAGGTTTCATCAAGCGGTTCTCCCTGCACTTTCCGCACAACATGAGGAGTATAGAAATAGCCCCTATTGGCAATGGTGGCGCAAAGATTGGATATCTGCAAAGGTGTGAGGTTGACCTCACCCTGCCCGATAGCAATACTGATGACCGTGAGCCCATTCCAAGAACTGTGATAAGCCTTATCATAGAAAGATGAGTTCGGTATTAAGCCTCGCTTTTCTCCTGGCAAATCGATGCCGAGCTTATAACCAAAGCCCATGCTCACCATATAGTCACGCCAGGTGTCCAAAGCCTCCTGCACATCCTTATATTTACGACGATTGCCTATCATATAATAAAGTCCCCAACAGAAATAGCTGTTGCACGAAGTGCTGATAGCATCAATAAGGTTGAGTGGAGACTTATGTCCATGACATCCCACATGCAATCCACGGCAATAGAAGCCATGATGACAAGGGAACATTGTCTGTGGCGAGATGATGCCTTCCGTCACATAGGTAAGAGCTTGAGAAGTCTTAAAAGTAGAACCCGGTGGATATTGTCCCATGATGGCACGATTAAGCAAAGGTTTCCACACATTGCGCGACAATGCCTTATGATTCTTTCCACGTTGATGACCTACCAGACTCCGAGGGTCATAAGAAGGCGACGACACCATCGAGAGCACTTCTCCTGTAGAGGGTTCTATGGCTACGATAGCCCCGATTTTCCCTTCCAAAAGTCTTTCAGCTAATGCCTGCAACTTAAGGTCAATGCTCAGCGTGAGGTCCTTACCAGCCACAGGCTTGCTGTCGAGTTTCCCGTTTTTGTAACTTCCCTGTATTCTTCCGTGAGCATCACGGAGAAGAATCTGAACACCTTTCTCTCCGCGCAGTTGCTTTTCATAAGAACGCTCAACACCCTGTTTACCTATATAGTCGCCCGGCTGATAATAGTCATCTTCCTCAATATCACTTTCCGAAGCCTCAGCAACATCTCCAAGCACATGGGCAGCATAAGGATACTGATATTGCCGAATACTTCTTTTCTGTATATAGAAACCCGGAAAACGGAATATCTTTTCTCGAAAAGCACTGAACTCCTTATCGGAAAGCAAACTCATAAACATTTGTTGAGTGAAGCGCGAATAACCAGGATTCTTGTTTCTGTCCTTGACGTCCTTCATTCTTTGAATAAAGAAGTCTTTGGTGATGCCTAAAGCATTGCAGAATTCCATGGTGTCCAGTCTTCCGCTCTCCTCATTCATCACCACCATGATATCGTAAGCAGGCTGATTAAATACCAGCAACTTGCCATTGCGGTCTCTGATGATGCCGCGCGAAGGATATTCAATCTTCTTCAGAAATGCATTACTGTCAGCATTCTTCTTGTAGTCGTCGCTCATCAGCTGAAGGGTAAACAGACGGATTATGTAAGTGACCACTATCACAAAGGCCACTCCACCTATTACCAAACGGCGATTACCAAGATTGAAATCTTTCATCGGTTATGCTTCCTCGTATTCTCTATGACCAATATCAAGATAATTGTAAGCGCTGCACTTCCCACCACGCTCTCCAGCCACTGAAGCCAATTGAAGAACGTGAAAGTCTCTATCGTAAAGAAAACGAGGCAATAGATAAATACGGTAATGCAGGTATAATAGAAGAACTTAGTGCCTCCCAGCGTTCTCATCGTAGGCTGAAGGTCATCAGGACTGTCCCTATTGATGAACGGCATCAGCAGATAAGGCTGCAAGAGTCCCATGAAGGTCAAGGAAGCCGCGGCAACGCCAGGAGTATTGGAGAATATATCTACGCAAAGTCCCAGCAGAAAGCCCCAAAGGAGAATGCCCCAACGTGGATAATCCCTACGGAAAATCATAATCATATAGACATACAACAAAGGGGTAGCACAGCCAAAGAGGTGGATGTTATTCAGCACCAATGCCTGTACTAACACGAGAACGATAAACAGCAGAATACTTTTCAGAAAATTCAGATTCATAGTCTCTTTTGTTATTTCTCCTTTTGTTTAATGGAATCTTGCGCTGCTTTCAGCACATCCATCTGTTCCTGCAATGAGGTGTTGTCGATGACACACACATCACGGAGGTTGCCGAAATCAGTGGCAAGCTGCACCTTCAACCGATAAGAAAGACCATCAGGAGAATTGAAGACATACCTCACCTTTCCAACCATTATCCCGGGAGGAAATACGGCAGAATAGCCACTTGTGACCACATAGTCGCCTATCCGGAAACGAGCATGCCGCGGCACATCATCAACATAAGCCATACTGGTATAGCCTCCATCCCAATGGAGATAACCGAAATAGCCTCTTCCTAATATCTTGCAACTGACATTCGACTCAGAATTGAGCACCGGAAGGATAACGGCATAATGTGCGGAAACCAAATAGACGATTCCCACAACACCATTACCACTCACTACGCCCATATCTTTCTTGATGCCGTCAGCCGATCCCTTATCAATCGTGATGAAGTTGTCGTGCTTGTCAATCATATTGCTGATGACCTTAGCAGGCATCAACTTATATTGGGCAAGCTTCTGCAACGTCGGAGCATGGAGGAAAGCACTGTCGCCGGTAGCGTCAGTGAGCTTCTCAGAAAGTCCACTTACCTGTTGCTCGAGGACAAGGTTGCGCTGCGTTAGTTCCTCATTGACTTTCGCCAAAGAGAAATACGACTCTATTCCCGACTCCCACTCGTAAACCTTTCCGGATACGAAGTTGGCAGAAGAGAACCATACGCTTCCCTGATAGCTGTTATACTGGAAAAGCAGCACGAAGCTAATGACTTCAAGCAGCAGGAAGAGAAACCAGTGATGGTATTTTTCCAGAAACTCCAGTAAGTTCCTCATGCGCTTATCTCATCAGGAAAGAGAATCTATCGATGTTCTTAAGTGCTATGCCGGCTCCTTTTGCCACGCTATGAAGCGGGTCGTCAGCAATATGGAACTGGATATTTATCTTCTCGGTAAGACGCTTGTCCAATCCACGCAACAGCGCACCGCCACCACTGAGGAAGATTCCGTTCTTCACAATGTCAGCATAGAGCTCTGGTGGAGTATTCTCCAAAGCTGAGAGCACAGCGTTCTCTATCTTTGCCACCGTCTTGTCGAGGCAATGTGCAATTTCCTGATAGCATACCGGCACTTCCATTGGAAGAGCTGTGATGCGGTTAGGTCCATGCACTACATAGTCTTCAGGAGCCTCTTCGCCAAGGTCGGTAAGAGCAGAGCCTACATGAATCTTGATGCGCTCAGCCATACGCTCAGAAACCTTCACGTTGTGCTGGCGGCTCATGTATTCCTGTATGTCGGCCGTAAGGTCATCACCTGCTATACGGATAGAGTTGTTGGAAACAATGCCACCTAAAGAGATGACTGCAATCTCCGTGCTACCACCGCCGATGTCGACAATCATGTTGCCTTCCGGAGCTTCAACATCGATGCCGATGCCGATAGCTGCTGCCATAGGCTCGAAAATCAGATAAACATCACGCCCGTCGGCATGCTCGGCACTGTCGCGCACGGCTCTGAGCTCTACTTCCGTAGAACCTGAGGGCACTCCAATCACCATTCTCAGTGAAGGAGAGAAGATGCGAGAACCTGTGTGCACCATCTTGATGAGTCCTCTCATCATCTGTTCACAAGCCGTAAAGTCGGCAATGACGCCATCGCGAAGTGGACGGATAGTACGGATGTTGTCGTGTGTCTTCTCGTACATCATCTTAGCCTTCGTGCCCACGGCAATCATCTTGTCGGTACGGCGGTCCAAGGCTACGACTGAGGGCTCATCAACCACAATCTTATCATCACTGATAATGATGGTGTTGGCTGTACCCAAGTCCATTGCAATCTCTTGAATGAATGAAAAAAATCCCATTTCTTAAATTTTGATTTATAGCTATAAATAATTAATTATCTTTTATTTGGCAAACCATGCGTGGATGGCTGTGTCATAATGGCTGCTCACCCCGAAAGCACGCTCTGCCAGCATCTTGCGGTCTTCCATATCTGTCTTTGCACCTTTCTTGTTGAGGATGTCGAGCAATACGCCATACTCTGCCTTGCTGGGCACGATGACCACATCCTTGAAGTTCTTGGCTCCGGCACGTATCAACGAGATACCGCCGATGTCGATTTTCTCGATGATGTCGGCATCGCTGGCACCACTGGCCACGGTCTTCTCAAAGGGATAAAGGTCTACGATGACGAGGTCGATGGCAGGGATGTCATATTCCTTCATCTGTTCACGGTCGCCCTCATTGTCACGACGGGCAAGGATTCCTCCGAATATCTTTGGATGCAAAGTCTTTACTCTTCCTCCGAGGATAGATGGGTAAGTCGTTACGTTCTCCACCTTCTCGCATTCATATCCCAGTGATTCTATGAAACTCTGCGTTCCACCTGTTGAGAGGAATTTCACACCCTCTTCATTGAGTTTCCGGAGCAGGTCTTCGAGTCCGTCTTTGTGGAAGACGGAGATCAGCGCGGTCTTGATTTCTTTTGTTTCAGCCATTATTTGTTATCTTATTTACTTTTAGGCTGCAAATTTACAAAATATCCCTGACTATCTGCTATGTTTTCCTTAAAATATTATGTTTTTTTCAATATCCGTGCTATAAATCAATTCCTTATCTAAATTTATCAAAAAAGCGAAATTATCAGATAGATACCTGCTCCAAGCAAAGCGCTGACGGGTATCGTGAGCACCCATGCGGTCATCATGTCCTTGGTGATTCCCCATCTCACTGCCGAGAGGCGTTTGGTTGCTCCTACTCCGATGATAGAGCCTGCGATGGTATGCGTGGTGCTCACCGGTATCTTCAGATATTCTGTCAGATAAAGGGTCAGCGCACCTGCGGTCTCTGCCACCACTCCTTCAAAAGGCGTCACCTTCGTAATCTTCGTACCCATGGTTTTCACGATTTTCCAACCTCCTGACATCGTACCTGCTGAGATTGACACGAAGCATGAGAATGCCACCCAATCGGGGATGTTAGCCACTGAATGGATGCCCATGCCGATGCCTAAAGGATGAGCAGCGATGAGGGCTGCGGCAATGATGCCCATCACTTTCTGAGAGTCGTTAAGACCATGCCCGATACTGAAAAGGGCTGAGGAGACAAGCTGCAAATGCCGGAACCATGGCTCTGACTTCTGATGGTCAACATGGCGACAGATATAGAGCACTGACAGGGCCACGATGAAGGCCACGAGCATGCCGATGAAAGGAGCCAGAAAGATGAACATCGCAATCTTGAAGATGACCGCTCCATGGATAGCCGCAAAGCCGTTTGCCATTATCGCCGAGCCAGCAAAGCCTCCGATGAGGGTATGCGACGACGAGGAGGGGATGCCTCTCCACCAAGTGAAGAGATTCCAGATGATAGCTCCGATGACTCCCGCAAGGATGATGGGCAGCGTGATATATTGCTCATAGACAGTCTTCGAAACGGTGTTGGCAATGCCGAACTCTCCGATGATATACTTCGAGATGAAGAAGGCTACGAAATTGAAGAAGGCTGCCCATATCACTGCCTGAAAAGGCGTGAGCACCTTTGTGGTGACAATGGTGGAAATGGAGTTGGCTGCGTCGTGAAAACCATTGATGAAATCAAAGGCGAGCGCCAAGACGATAATCGCAATCAGTAATATCATAAGGCCAGTCGATTAGGCATATTTCACGATGATGGTCTTCAAGGCCTTGCCCACTTGCTCTGCTGCGTCGGTGGCCTTCTCAAGTTCATTCAGGATTTCCTTCATCTTAATCAACTCGATGCCGTCTTTCTCCTCTTCAAAGAGATGGATGATGGCGGTCTCATAGACGTCGTCACCTTCGTTCTCAAGGTCATGCAACGTGATGCAGTGTCCTTTCAGTTTGCTGGCATTGTTGCGCACGGAAGTCAGTTCTGCCATAGCGGCATCGATGCACTCAGCGTCTTTTCTGACAATCTCGCCGAGGGCTTTCTCATAAGGGTTGTTTTTCTTCGGATTATAAATCGCAATGCGCTTGGCACAACTGTTGATGCGGTCGATGACATCGTCGAGGTTGTCGGCCAAGAGGTGGATATCCTCACGGTCGAAAGGCGTGATGAAAGAAGTGCTCAGCTTCTCGAAGATTTTATGTGACAGCGTGTCGCCCAAGCGTTCCTTTTCCTTGATGCGGTGGAAATATTCCTTACGGTCCTCACTGGTTGTGCTCTCAAGGGCTTCCATGAGAAGGCCGGAGGTTTCCAAAAGTGTCTCTGACACTTGCTTCAAAAAGTCAAAGAACTTGGGCTCTTTCGGGCCGAACTTGCTGAAAAATGAATTGTTCATCATTGTCGTTTTTATTCGTTTATGTAATTTATGCTTTCTTTCACGCTGCAAAATTATATAACGGATATTACAAAGATGTTACAATCACTTTAACTTCTTGTTACACGTTCTTTTTTCCTTCTTCGTTCTCTTCTTGAACCAAATCCTCACCCCAATGGGTAATAGCTTCGCGGGCCTCACGGTCTTTCACTTCCTTGGCTTTCTTAGGATAGAAAATCATGCGAAGCGACTGATTATAATTAAAGTAGTTCCATATCCAGTTGAGCAATACGATGACCTTGTTGCGCACGCCCAAGATGGAGCGCAGATGGACAAAGAGCCACAACGTCCACGCAATGAAGCCCTGCATCTTGATATGACTGAATTCTGCCACTGCCTTGTTTCTGCCGACGGTTGCCATCGAGCCTAAATTCTTATAAACGAAAGGCTTCATGCTCTTGCCCTTGACGAGCCTGCGGAGGTTGTTTGCCAGCAGCTTGCCTTGCTGGATAGACACCTGAGCCAACTGCGGATGGCCGTTGGGATAATTCTTATCGCCCGTCATGATGCACTCGTCGCCGATGGCAAACACGTCTTCCATGCCCGGCACGCGGTTGTATTCATCCACCTTGATGCGACCGCCTCTGCCCAAGAACGACTTGTCGATGTTGCCTATCTGCACGCCCGCGATACCACTCACCCAGATGAACGTGCGGGTGGCTATCTCACTGCCGTCGGCCAGCACCACCTTATGGTCGCGGTAATCGGTCACCATCTTGTTGAGCAGGATATTGACACCCATCTTGCGCAGAAACTCCTCAGCCTTGGCTGAAGACTCCGGCGACATGGCGGAAAGCAGTCGGTTGCCGGCTTCGATGAGATAGATATTCATGAGGCTGCGGTCCAAATCGGGATAGTCGTGCGGAAGGATGGTATGTTTCATTTCCGACAGCACGCCTGCCACCTCCACGCCCGTAGCGCCACCGCCCACGATGACCACGTTGAGCAGCTCCTGCCGCTCCACGGCATTGGAACTGGTTATCGAGCGTTCAATGTTGGAGAGAATGGCATTCTGAAGCCCCATCGCCTCCGCCACGTTCTTCATCGGCATGGCCTCCTCCTCGATGTGCTTGTTGCCGTAGAAATTGGTCGTGGCGCCTGCTGCCAGCACCAGATAATCATATTCCACCTTGCCGATGGAAGTCTGAAGGATTTTCTTATCTGGAAAGACTCCTCGCGCCTCTGCCATGCGGAAATAGACGTCCTTGCGGTCTTGAAACAACTTCCGGAAAGGGAAGGAGATAGAGCTGGGCTCCATTCCTGCCGACGCCACCTGATAAATCATGGGCGGAAACTGATGGTAATTGTTCTTGTCAATCAAGATAATCTGCATGCCGGAATGACGCAGACTGTTGGCGATTTTCAGGCCTCCGAAACCTCCACCTACAATCACCACTCTTTTCTTGTTTCCTTTTTCTATATTCAGACTCATAAATATGATAATTTAGTTTTCCTGTTTATATTGCCGATATCGGAATGTCCCAAATCCCTCATCGACTACAATCATGAGTGCAAAAATAATGCCAAACTTTCACATAGGCAAGTAAAATGAAGGTTTTTTTCGCTTAAATCATAAAATCTGAATTCTCAGAGCTCTTGGAGGACTCTGAGAGCTCAGCGCTTCCTTTCTATTTCACGATGGTCTTCACCCACTCGAAGAGCTCATTGAGGGCATAGTCGCCACTGTGAGGACGGTTCCAAGGGAGCTTAAAGTCCACGTCCTTGCCGTTGTTCTGAAGTTTGGTGGCAAGGTTGATGGCAATGGGGAATGCAGTGTCACGGTCGCGCGCTCCATGTCGAATATACCAGTGAGGAGCTACGGAGGTCTGACTCTCGCCGATGAAGTTCATCGGATTCATCAGACGCACGTTTTCTTTCAACTCATCCGTCAGCGTGCTTCCGGCTTTGGCTGCTGACCATTGGGTGAAATTGGCATCAGAGCCTTTATCATTGCCGAACTCGCCGTTTTCGCCACTTGCCTCTGCTCCATCCACCTGATAGCTGTCGAAGGCCGGCACACCTTTCAGCGGTTGCGTGGAAACCACGTAGTTGAGGTATTTCGCCATATCGAGGTCGGTGATGTATTCACCCGTGCGCTTGCCGCCCATTCTCATACCACCAGGCATTCCCATAGGCATACCTTCAGGCCGCTTTCCTTTCGGCATTCCTCCAGGCATACCGCCGAAGGGCTTCATACCTACACCTCCGTTGATGGGAGCCTGAAAACCTGCCTCATCATTAAAGCTGAATCCTATCGAGTCGGGAATATCTGCTCCCGCGTCTTTGGCTTCCTGAGCGCTCTTGATGATAATCTGTTTGATATAGTCAAGATAGTTGCTGCCTGTGAGCGAGGTGCCGTCGGTCTTTTTCAAGCCGAGGGAATTGATGTAATCGGGGAATTGCGCAGCCAGTTCTTTCGTGAGCTGCTGCTTGGAGGCTGACAAGGACTTGCGACTGTCGGTATTGCCATAGAGCCACTCGTAAGCCATATCGGCATGGTCGAGGTCGGTAATCGGACAATAGCACACGCTGGCAAACACGTCGTCACGCTCATCGGCTGCTCCCATAGCCTTAAGATATTGGTCATAAGCGGGATTGTTGCCCGTGGCTCCCATCAGAGCCGACATGGCTCCGCCGGCACTCGTTCCGTCGGTGATGATTTTCTCGGCATCGCCGGGAATGACCTTATCGAAAAGGCGAAGATAACGGATGGCTGCCTTCAGGTCGAGCAAAGCCTTCGGCGCACGTCCGGTATAGACGTCGGCCTTGCCCTTCTTTACCACCGACATTCTGCCACGACTTCCCGGAATGACGAGCACGTAGCCCTCCTCTAAAGCCCTTCCGGTGGCATCGCCGACCTGTGGATTGCCTGCCTCGCTTGCCATATAACCGCCCACGTAAGTACGCAGGAACATAGGCGTTTGCTGCGTGGCACCATCGGGCACGAAGATGTTCATATACTGATAAGCGGAATCCTCCACATTCGTCACGAAAAAGAGCCGAGTGTAAGCCGTATAGTTCACTGCCTTCCCGTCGGGCATCGTAAGCGTGGCCTTTACGCCTTTGTCTGCATCAAACTTGAGTGGAGTCATCGATTTCTTTGCTTGTGCCGCCAACATACATGACGCTGCGAGCACGGTTAATAATAACTTTTTCATTAACAATAAAATTTATCCTGCCTGAAGGGAGAGCCTCTGATTTTTCCATGCGTAGGGGTTGGCGGTCAAGGCGTGGTTTTCCAATTGCAAAGATACAAAATAAATTCGAGACTACCAAATGTTTTTACAAAAAATTCACCTAAAAATGTTAATAAAAAATCAAATAAATCAGCATGGACTATTTTCCCAGAAAATAAAAAATAAAAAATAAAAAATAAAAAAATGCTCTATTTGGCAGAATTCGAAAGGAGGATTTTTGACCCAAAGGCAGAAAAGTGGATTTTGGTAAAATATCTTTACTTATTAACTATAATATTATTATATATATTATAATTACTTAATAATCATTATATTAACTATATTATTATATTACTATTATTATTACTATTAAACTTTAATATTTAACGGATTTAACAAAAATTGGGTCGGTGTGCAAGGTACTAAATTTTTATTTTTATTTTTTATTTTTTAGATTTTTCAGATGGCTTTTTACTCTCTAATCAATTGATTTTTAATGCGTAAACGATTACTTTTTGCTCGGCAAAAGGTTATTTCTAATTTTTATTTTTTTAGTTTTATGAGAATATGGCATTTTTCGGAGCATCAAAATGAGTGTCATGTCGAGATGGCAAAAAGACAAGAAATTCGGAAACTCGGGAAAATATAAAAATTGGGGAAAATCGGGCAAAAAATCAATTCAAGAAATTTTGTAAAATCATTTTACTAATAGGCGGAGCTCTCTGAGTTCTCTGAGGACTCCGAGTTCTCAGTTTTAAGTCAAAATCTAAAAAAATAAAAAATAAAAAATAAAAAAATGCCCTATTTGGCAAAATCATCAAAGAAGTTAATAGGTAATAAGTAATAGTTAATAATTAAAATTCGGAGCACTCTGTTCCCTCTCCTTATGGAGAGGGATAGGGAGAGCCTTTCGTTCCCTCCCTTTTCGGGGAGGTTTAGGGAGAGGCTTCGAAGGAGAGGCTTTTAAAAAAAAGCTCTGACGATATCCCATCGGCAGAGCTCGCACCAACTACATTAATTTTGGGGTCGTTTTTGACCTTTTCTCCGCTGTATTTCTTTTTTCATTTTGCCAACATCGCTTTTCTCCACCTGATAAATGCGCATGATTTGCTTGGGGGTCAATATCTTATGCAACTTGGCATAGTATTTCTCACGGATGTCAAGCATCTTCTGACTTTGGGCAAAGTTGGCTTGTATCATCTCGTCGACCTCGGCATCGGTCTTGGTGTTCATAGCGTTGCCACCGTTGGCTGAATGCTTTGCCTTCATCTTGCGGCAATCCATTTTTTCCTTCAAATATTGAGAATAAACGGGAGCGAACTTGGCTGCCGTGGCATCATCCAACATGAGCATCTGTGCCATGCGGTCAGTGCGCTTCTCAATCATCTGCTCATCGGTGAGAGGCTTTCTCACGTTGTCACTCTGCACTTGTTGTGCGTTCATCGTCAGGCTGCCGCCTATCAGCAGAACAGCCACCATCATGCAAAAATACTTTTTCATTGTCTTCCTATTTTTAAAATTGTCGATATCTAATTCAGAAACTCATCATTATCAGCCAATGCCGTCAGCGAACGCAAGTCGTCATCAGACAACTGTTCTATCCATTCACTATCGTCGGCAGGGCTTTCGGTCTTTTTGGCGGAAGCGGCATTCCGAGGCTTCGGCAAGGGCTGAAGGTCGGTTTTGGCAACCTGCCGGACTGGGGAGGAGGCGGCTTGCGCTGAAGAATCAGCCGGGCGCTGGGCGATAGCAGCCTTAAACTCTCTCTTAGCCAACTGAACGGGTTGCCCCTCCTCCCTCCTTGCCGGCAGGAATATCACGCCCACAGCCACAGCTGCGGCTGCCAACACGGTGAACACGGCAACCTTCATCCTACGCTTGCGGCTGCTTTGCTCGTGAGCCTCCTCCACCACTTTCCGTTGCATCTCCTCGAAGAAACCATCGGGCACGCGGTAAGGGGTCTTCTTGCCTATTTCATTGAAATCAAATTCCTTTCTCATCACTTTATTCCTCCATCATATAGTTCTTGACTTTTTCCTTAGCGTAATGATAGTCAGCCTTGAGCGCCGCCACATTCGTATCGGTGATGCGGCTGATTTCCTGATAATCGAGTTCGTCATAATAACGAAGGTTGAAGATGACGCGCTGCTTGTCAGGCAACCGCAATATCGCCTCTTGAAACCGGATGGCCAGCTGGTCGTCGTAATCGATGTAATCCGATGCCATCAAGCTATCAGTCAGGTGGCTGTCGGAATCTGACGAAAGGAACTGGCTCTTCCGCTTGCCCAGAAAACGCAGACACTCATGAGTGGCTATCTGATAAATCCAAGTGCCGAGCCCGCTCTCCCTGCGATATTGGCCCAAGCCCCGGAACACCCTCAGAAAGGTCTCCTGCGTCACGTCCTCAGCATCCTCGTGCACCACGACCATACGCCTGATGAAGCCGTAAATCTGCCTCTGATAAGTCCCCAGCAAAAGCCGGAAGCCCTCTTCCTTGTCAGACTGGCACGTCGAGTATATCTTTTCGTCATTCGTCATATCACTTTTCTCATTCGCTTCTGACTATTTGAACTTGAAAAGAAGCAAAGGTTAAATCGAAGAATCAAAGATTTACATTATATTAACATATAGCATTTCGGGCAACAAATATCCCGACAAACAACGCCACTTGCTTGCCGAAGATTAAGCACATCTCCCATATAGTAAAGGTTGGCAAAAGAAATGTCCTCTTTCCTTTTAAGGCTTTATCAACTTAGTTTTCCATAGAAATCCATGTTAGTTTCAGAAAAATATCCTTTCTTTGCCTCATAGAACCTAATACTCCCATTAGCGGGCATTCAGCAAGACTGAAATCCCGATTTTGAATTTAAGGATATTGAAAAGTTTGCTAATATTCCAAAAAGTAGACTTATTCCTTCGTGATATTTGCAAGAATTGCTTAACTTTGCGAGTCTAAAAAGGAATAATTATTCATGAAATCGATTAACAAACTAAATATATACATCATCCTGACCCTTGCAGGAACTCTGTTGACAGGATGCGGACACAACAACAAGCAGAAAGAGAAAGTTAAGGCTCCGGCGACTGCAAACATCAGCATCGACCAAGACTTGCACGCGCAACTGTCGGCTTTCGCCGCCAAACCGAGGATGAAAGGACAGTTTGCCCTCTACGTTTATGACCTCACGGCCGACAAGCCTGTTTATGGCTACAATGAGCATAAAAGCATTCCCGTGGCATCCTGTCTGAAACTGCTCAGCGGCGTGGCAGGACTGCATCTGATGGGCTCGCAATACACCTATGATACCTCTATCTATACGCATGGCAAAGTGGAAAACGGTACGTTGCATGGCGATGCCGCCTTCAAAGGTGGACTCGACCCGCAACTAAGCGGACCTGCTCTCACAATGTTTGCCAAAGCCTTACGGAAAAAAGGCATCCGCAAAATGGATGGACGCATGATTATGGACTTGGTCATCACAGAACCTGTGAAGAGCGAGCAACACTGGTATCCGTGGGATTTATCCTTCTCACGCTATGGCATTCTCTATAAAGGCGCGCCCAAAATCATGAAAGAGATGAAGGCAGCCCTTCACAATCAAGGCATCAGCGTGGCCGACAGTCAGATGGTATTGGGCAAAGTGCCTAAAGGCTCGCGCTGTCAACTCCGCTTCCACCGTTCCATCGGTCTCGTCATCGACCGTATGTGGAAGCACAGTTCCAACACCCAAGCCACTTCGTTGCTTTACACCATCGGCCATCGCGTGAATCCAAAGGGAGAGCCTACCCTTACGGGCGTCACTTATCTCAAAACATTCCTTCGGGAGACTTTGGGGCAGAAAGACACGTCGCTCGTCGTTCATGATGGATGCGGACTCTGCACCTATAATCACTTGTCACCGCTCGCCTTGGTGGCAATCCTGCGTTATGGATACAACGACAAGCCTATCTATCAGAAACTGCTCAAGCACCTCTCCTTGTCGGGCGTTGACGGCACCTTGAGAGGAGAACTGAACGATGCCAAGTTGCGCGGAAAGATTCATGGTAAGACCGGAACGCTGTCGCATCCTTACGGCATCAGCTCCCTTGCCGGCTATTGCAAGGGCAGCAACGGTCATACGCTCGCCTTCGCCATCATGGACAGCGAGATGTCGGTGCTCGATGCCCGGGTACTTCAGGATAAGCTGTGCCACACTTTGGTAGGAATTTCCAAGAGCAAGCCTCAACGTTAAAACAAGAATTCGAAGCCGTCAGACATCTACGAACAATAATTTTTTTCAGATTTTCATCAAAAAATTTGGAAGTTTCAAATATTGTTCGTACTTTTGCGAACAAATAACAAAGAATATGGCAGACACCAAGAAAGAATATACCCTCAATCAAGAGCAGATAGCCCGATTTGCAAAGGCATTGGGACATCCTGCACGTATTGCCATACTCGACTTTCTGGCAAAGCGTGACACCTGTTACTTCGGCGACATCCACGAGGAGTTGCCCATTGCAAAGGCCACCGTATCGCAGCATTTGAAGGAACTGAAGGACGCAGGACTCATTCAAGGGGAAATCGAAACACCGAAAGTGAAATATTGCATCAATCGCGAGAACTGGCTGTTGGCAAAGGAAATGTTCGGCAAATTCTTCTGTGATTGTATCCGCAAAAAAGATACATGCTGCTAAACACAGCATTTTATTTTGCGGATAATGTTCGTTGTTTTGCGAATTACTAACAAATAAAATATAAGGATTATGGAAATCAAAATTTTAGGAATGGGTTGCAGCAGTTGCAAGGCTCTGTATGCAACAGTGGAAAAAGTAATGAAAGAAACAGGCATCAACGCCACCTTGGAAAAAGTGGAAGATATGCAGAAAATCATGTCTTACAACGTGATGTCGATGCCGGCATTGGTCATCGACGAGAAGGTGGTGGCTAAAGGCAGAATATCAGAGGAAGAAGCAAGAAAGTTGCTATGTTGCAACAATTAGCCGATTGGCTGGCTTATAGCCTGTTGGGACTTGACGCACAGTCACGTGTAGGGTCAGCCGTGGATTTTTTCTTCTATGATACGACTAAGATACTCCTGCTGCTATTCCTCATCAGTTCGATTATGGGCATCATCAATGCTTATTTCCCTGTTGACCGATTGCGCACTTATCTGACAACGCACAAACTCTATGGACTTCAATATTTCTTCGCATCGCTCTTTGGGGCTATCACGCCTTTCTGCTCCTGCTCTTCAATTCCGCTGTTTATCGGTTTCGTCAAAGGAGGCATTCCGCTAGGCGTCACCTTTGCCTTCCTCATCACCTCACCACTTGTCAACGAAGTGGCAGTGGCTATGTTTCTCGGCACTTTCGGCCTTCGGATAACCATCGTTTATGTCATTAGCGGCATGTTGCTGGGAATGATTGGCGGTTTCGTTTTAGGCAAGATGAGATTGGAAGGTTACTTGAGTGATTGGGTGCAGCAGATACAAAAATCATCTGAGGCTGAAACTGCCAAATGGACTGCCGAAAAGGTAACTTTCTTTCGCCGACTTCCCAGTATCCTGCGCGACTCTTGGGGCATTATCAAGGGCGTAATCCTCTATGTCATCATCGGAATTGCCATCGGAGGACTTATTCATGGCTATGTACCCGAAGGCTTTTTCCAAGAATATATGTCTAAGAGCAGTTGGTTTGCCGTGCCTCTATCCGTCATCTTAGGTGTTCCAATGTATGCCAATGCAGCAGGCATCGTACCCATCATCGAAGTCTTTGTTGCCAAAGGAGTACCTATCGGCACAGCCCTTGCGTTTATGATGGCGGTTGTGGGACTTTCCCTGCCTGAAGCCACTATGCTCAAGAAGGTGATGAAATGGAGACTCATCGGCATCTTTTTCGGAACGATATCCCTCTTCATTATCCTGTTGGGGTATCTGTATAATGTAGTATTGTAAATGAAGAAATTAGCTTTTTTAGACCGATATCTTACGTTGTGGATATTCCTCGCAATGTTTATCGGTGTAGGTATAGGATATCTCTATCCTGGAATTGTGGATTTCTGGGGACATTTTGAGGTTGGCTCCACGAATATGCCCTTAGCGATAGGACTGATATTGATGATGTTTCCGCCCTTGGCAAAGGTGAAATATGAAGAGTTGGGCAAAGTATTTTCCGATAAGAAAATACTTACAATCTCTCTGATTCTCAATTGGATAATAGGTCCGATACTGATGTTTGCCCTCTCGGCATTATTCTTATCTTCTCATCCTGAATATACGTATGGACTTATCATGATTGGACTGGCACGTTGCATTGCCATGGTATTGGTGTGGAACGACCTTGCAAAAGGCAGTGGGGAATATGCAACAGGACTCGTTGCACTCAACAGCATCTTCCAAGTCCTCTTCTATTCCGTCTATGCCTATTTTTTCATTGCCATATTCCCAAAGTGGCTGGGGCTGCCTTCCACCGATGCCGTGAGCAATATCACAATGGACATGATTGCTAGAAGCGTGCTCATCTATCTTGGCATTCCATTTGCCGCTGGTTACATCATCAGAAGAATACTCCGACAGATTAAAGGCAACGACTGGTATTATGAACGTTTCGTTCCTAAAATCAGTCCGATAACGCTCATTGCCCTGCTCTTTACCATCATCGTGATGTTTTCCTATAAAGGAGAATACATTGTAAAGCTCCCATTCGACGTAATGCTTGTAGCAATCCCTTTGATACTTTATTTCGCCATCATGTTCTTCACCTCATTTTTCCTTGCAAAACATATTGGTGTACCTTATGACAAATCCGCATCCATCGCCTTTACTGCTACAGGAAACAACTTTGAGCTTGCCATAGCCGTCTCCATAGCCGTCTTCGGCATCAGTTCCGGCGAGGCTTTTGCTGCTGTTATCGGTCCTCTGATTGAAGTTCCCGTGCTAATCTTGCTGGTAAAATATGCATTAAAACATAAGTGGTAATATTATTGCTTTAGATTTGGATATTTCGAAAGATTATATTATCTTCGCATTATAACTCAAAAAGAAAGGGAATCTCCGTGAGAAAATGTATCATTATTGGCATCTTTTGCTTCATTGCAATGACAGCAATAGGACAAGGCAAACAGAAAACGACCACGCAACAACCATCGACGAATTCTACTGCCAAGAAGGAGGTGGAAAGATTCAGTATCTAGTCAACGTTTGTTTCTGAAATGTCACCGACATCAGTATGTCATAGTCAATTGAGCAAAATTATTTCAAAGAGGAAAATAAGAAAAAACAGAAACTTTTGTTGACAAAATGAATAAAAAGTTGTATATTTGCAAAGAATAACCACGAACCTCTTTGTGTTTTTTATAATACCATAAGAGTAGATAAAGCCACTTGAATAAAAACATTATTATGAAAAGAACTATCTTTCTGAACCTATATCGTAATATATTGATAACTTTGCTGTTACCAATCATCTTCTCAGCTTGTTCACACCATGAAAAGCATTATGTTATCGGGGTGTCTCAATGCAGTGAAGACATCTGGCGCAACAAACTCAACGACGAACTGAGCATTGCCTCTTTCTCTTATGATAACGTGGATATCCACTTTGCATCAGCGGATGACAACGACCAACGGCAAATCGAACAAATCAACAAATTTATCGACGAGGATGTAGACTTGTTGGTAGCTTCTCCTAACCAGATGCACACCATCTCTCCCGCCATCGAGCGCGCTTATAATAAAGGTATCCCCGTAATACTCTTTGACCGCAAGACGGATTCCCACAAATACACAGCTTTTATCGGTGCAGATAATTATGAGATAGGACGCGTGATGGGTGAATATATAGGAACAGCCTTGAAAGGCAAAGGAAACGTGGTGGAAATCACGGGCTTGCAAACTTCTTCGCCAGCTATCGACAGGCATCGAGGCTTCTGTGATGCCTTGAAATCTTTCCCAAATATCAGACTTATCGACAGTATGCATGGAGACTGGACCAAAGAAAGCGGAGAAACCGCAATGGAAAAGCTACTGAAAAGCCAACAGAACATCGACTGCGTGTTCGGACAAAATGACCGTATGGCAATGGGAGCACGTCAGGCAGCAGAGCGGCATGGTCTCAAGAATACTATCCTATACATAGGCATTGACGGGCTCCCTACTCCTGACGGAGGACTGCATAATGTGGCAATGCATGAGCTGGCAGCATCCTATATTTATCCAACACGCGGTGACTTGGTGATGCAGTTGGCTATGAATATCCTGAAAAAGAAACCGTTTAAAAAGGAAAATTACCTTAAGGCTACCATCGTGACTCCCGACAATGCGCGGGCAATGCTCATGCAAGTAGATGAAATGAACCATCAGCGCACTCGATTAATCGAGTTGCATGACAAAGTGGACCAATATCTGGCACAATATAATCACCAGCAAATCTATCTACTGTTATCGGTCATCATCTTGTTGCTGCTTGCTGGTTTCTTCATTTATGTTTATCGCACCATAGCCATGAAACGGCGTATGGCAGAAGAAACAGCAAACGCCAAGTTGCAATTCTTCACGAACGTAAGCCACGAGTTCCGCACTCCGCTAACGTTGATTGCAGACCCTGTGGAACGATTACTCGATGACGAGGATATTAATGACAACCAACGCTCGTTGTTGCAAGTGGCTAGAAAGAACGTGAACGTGATGCTCAGGCTCGTCAGCGAAATACTCGACTTCCGGAAAGTGCAGAACGGCAAAATGAAGGTAAACAACAACACCTTTGATTTGGCGGAACATCTGCGCCAATGGATAAACGGATTTATGCCAGCGGCTACTACAAAGAAAATCAGCATAGAAACAGATATTCCTCAAAGTCTGAAAATCTGCGCTGACCTTGACAAAACGGAGCGAATCTGCTATAATCTCCTGTCGAATGCCCTGAAATATACGCACGATGGTGGTCACATCAAAGTATCAGCAAACGAAAACGATGGCAAGGTTGCTCTTATCGTGGAAGACAATGGCATCGGCATACCTAAAGATAAGGTACAGCATATCTTTGACCGCTTCTATCAAGCAGAAAATAACAATGTGGGCGGTACGGGCATCGGATTGGCTTTGGTAAAAGCCTTTGCAGAATTGATGGGGGGCATCGTGAATGTGAAAAGCATCGAAGGTCAAGGCTCTCAATTTACGGTTCTGATACCTATAGGCGATATTCGGAATTTTCCAGAAGAAGAGCCCTCCGTCTCTTCAGGGCAGAAAGAAGCTTTCACCATTGCAGGGGAAACAATGACAAAGGAAGGAGAAAACTCAGAGTTGAAGCGTATCACAAGTCCGACCAATGAGGAGGATAAACCTACGGTACTGGTAGTTGATGACAATGACGATGTACGTGCATACATAGCCTCACTACTCTCACAGGAATATGAAGTGAAGAGCGCCACCGATGGTCAATTGGGATTGGAAAGAGCAATCAAAGAAGTGCCTGACCTAATTATCTGTGATGTGATGATGCCCGTGATGGACGGTCTTGAAATGTGTAATCGTGTGAAACATGAGATAGCCACCAGCCATATTCCCGTAATCCTGCTCACTGCCCGAACGCAGGAAGACCAACGTGCAGAGGGCTATGACTATGGTGCCGATGCCTATATTACTAAACCTTTCAGCGGTAAGGTACTATTGTCGCGTGTAAAAAATCTGTTGGCTAATCGCCGGCTACTACATGATGTTTTCAGCAATGGCGAAACAACAGATGATAAGCCAACGGATACCGACACCTTATTTATAAATGAGTTCCGCAAACAAGTTCAGGCTCAGATGTCAGATTCAGAATTAAATGTAGAAACACTGAGTGCAGATATGGGACTCAGCCGAGTGCAACTTTACCGCAAAGTAAAGGCCCTCACAGGTTCTTCACCCGTTGAACTCATACGAATCACAAGATTAAAACGCGCTGAGCGCCTGCTGAAATCGGGTGGCAAGACTATCTCTGAAGTCTCTTACGACGTGGGCTTCTCCTCGCCATCCTATTTCACCAAATGCTATAAAGAATATTTCGGCATTTTGCCTGGAGAAGTGAAATAAAGGCAAAAAGGTGAAAAACACTATATCAAAGTTAGGGATAAATACAAATTGAAACTGACTTTTTTATCTTTATTTTTTATCATTCGACCTAAAACAATGCGAAAAATCGTTCAATCCATCCTAAATTTGTTACATGAACGATTTTTCGCATTCTTCGAAACATCCCTGTTATCGGCTAATTATGATTCCATTATATCTTTGCAGCAGAAAACAAAAATTGTAACATTAAAAACCTAAACAATTATGCGAAAAAAAGATTTAATTCGAATGTTTGCTGTCATAGCATTACTATTCGTGAGCATAGCCATTAATGCTCAAGAAGTCCTTGTAAAAGGTAATGTGATTTCTGCTACTGACAAAGAAGCTATCACTGGCGCTACCGTCAGAGAAAAAGGTACACAAAATGCCGCCATTACTGATATTGACGGTAATTTTTCAATTAACGTCAGCAATGCCAACGCAACGCTTGAATTCACTTACATTGGTTTCGTCACTCAAAGCATGCCAGCCTCAAATGGGATGAAGGTGGTATTGCATGAAGATGCACAATCGTTGAAAGAGGTAGTTGTGACAGGCTACATGTCGGAGAAGAAGGCTGACCTCACAGGCTCTGTGTCAGTTGTGAAGATGAAAGACGTGGCTGACATCCCGACAGGTAATGTTCTTTCAAGCTTGCAAGGGCGTGTATCTGGTATGAATATCACTACTGATGGAACGCCTGGAGGTACCAATACCTCAACATTGGTACGTGGAAAATCTTCATTCCGTGGTGATGCAAATTCACCTTTGTACGTTATCGATGGTGTGATGACACGTGAGAACTTATCTTCCATCCTTTCCGCCAACGACATTGAATCCATTCAGGTACTTAAGGATGCCGCCTCAGCCTCAATTTATGGTGCACAAGCTGCCAACGGTGTCATCATTATCACTACAAAACATGCAAAGAAAGGCGAAACCCGAGTAACAGTAGATGCTTCACTTACCGCACAGAAATACTCTTGCGGATTTGATATGCTCAATGCTGATGAATGGGGAGAAGTTTATTGGCAAGCTTACAAATATGCTAATAACGGTGCAACACCTTCTAGCGAAGTTTATGGAAATGGAAGTACTCCTAAACTTCAGGACTACGTGGGACTTAACGGTGTGCTTGTACATGCCCAAAATACGAACTGGCGTGATGTGATTTATCAAACGGCATGGATGCAGAACTATAACATCAATTTGTCGAAAGGGACTGACAATGGCTCCACTTCACTCACCCTCAATTACCTTGACCATAAAGGCCTGGTGAAATTCACAGAGTTCAAGCGTTTCAATACCCGTCTTGCTAGTGACTACAAATTTTTGGACAACCGCCTGCGTATAGGCGAGAATATTGCGGTTAACTACTGGACACAGACGCTCGAAGACAGTGGCGTAAATGAAGGTGTCATCAAACAACATCCTGCTAAAACAGTCTATGATTCAGAGGGTAACTACAACGATGCCATCGGTGATGTACTTGGCGATGCTCCAAACTATCTGCGTCTGCAAGAAAACCAAAAGAACAATAGTCACGAATATTGGCGTATCTTCGGAAATGCTTTTATAGAAATAGAACCTATCAAGAATTTAGTACTCCGTTCCAACTTCGGTATCAATTACTATAATGAGAACAATAAATTATGGGAACCGAAATGGGCTCGTGACCAAGTGAATAAACTCACTCAATCACAAGTACGTCAAACGGATTGGGTATGGACGAATACAGCCAATTATAACATCGAATTTGGCAAAAACAGTTTTACAGCCCTTGCAGGTGTCGAGGCAAAGAAATATGCCAACAAAACAGAATCGGGTTATGGAACCAACCTCGCTATAGAAGACAAGAATTATATCTATCTTGACGCTGTGACATCAGGCCAGACCGTAAACGCTAATGCCAGCTACTATTCGATGATTTCACTCTTCGGAAAAGTCAACTACAGCTATGATGAGAAGTATCTGTTATCAGCAACAGTACGTCGTGATGCCTCATCACGTTTGAGCAAAGACAATAATGCAGAAGTATTCCCTTCTTTCTCTGCAGGATGGAGAATTTCAAAAGAAAACTTTATGAAAAATACCGCTTCTTGGCTTGATGAACTGAAACTGCGCGCCTCTTGGGGTATCAATGGTAATGACATCATTCCAAATGATGCTTTCTATAATAAATATCTCGTAAGCCTGAAGGATGCCAGTTACAATCTGAATGGTGATGGAAGCACGCTATTCCCCGGTGCCTACAAGACTCGTTCTACGAACCCTGATTTGACATGGGAAACAACTACACAGACCAATTTTGGTATTGATGCATCATTCCTTCGCTCACGCTTCAACGTTTCGCTGGATTATTTCTATAAGAAGACCAAAGACATGCTCGTTGAACGCCCTTACATCGCAGTTATCGGTGAAGGTGGCTATGCATGGTATAATGGCGGCGATATGGTAAACAAGGGCTTTGAGGCAACCCTCACATGGCGCGACCACATCAAAGATTTTAATTATGAAGCTTCTTTCAATATGTCAATATATAAGAATAAGGTAACTGGACTTTCTCAAGACATCTATTATACTTATGGAGGCGGTAATGGTGTTGATAAGACATTGGTTGGACAACCTTTCGGTTCTTGGTTCGGATATAAGACTGATGGTATTTTCCATACTCAAGCCGAGGTTGACGAATATAAGAGTACGTATGACGTACAATTCGGTGCTCCTGGTGTTGGACGCATCAAATACGTAGATTCCAATGGTGACGGAAAAATCAATAACAACGACCGCACATGGTTGGGAAGTGATAATCCAAAATTCATCGGTGGCCTGAATTTAAGTTGTTCTTATAAAGGTTTTGACTTGAGCATGTTTTTCAATGGAATGATACGTGATGCTTACAACAACTCAAAGTATTACACAGACCTCTTCCAATGCTGGACTGGTAACCATTCAACACGTTTGCTTGATGCAATGAAGGCTTATCAGGATTTTGAGAAGACTGGTTACTATAACTGCGATACACCAGCTTTGACTACGCTCAATAGTAATAACGAAGACCAGGCAACTGGATTCTATATTGAAGACGGAAGCTACATCAAATTGAAGAGTGTTACACTCGGTTATACTTTGCCGCAATCGATACTCAGCAAACTGAGTCTTCGTAATGCACGTGTTTATCTGCAGGCACAAAATCTATTTACAATCACAAGTTATACAGGTGCGGATCCTGAAGGTCTTGGATATGTCTATCCTTTACCACGTACAGTCTCATTCGGTGTATCATTCGGTTTCTAAACAATATTATCAAATAACAATTTAAACTAACAGAACTATGAAATTTAAATATATATTATTAGCAGGTGCTGTAAGTCTGATGATGGCAGGATGTAGTGAAAACAGTTTCCTTGACAATCCTCCACAGGCTACATTGAGTGACGCAACCATGACCTCAGCTGATGGCGCAAATCTTCTAATCAATGCTGCTTATGCCGCATTAGGTGGTCCTGCAGGACAGACCAACAGTGTATGTTTTTATCCTACAAGCAACTGGAGTTATGGCGAGGTGCGTTCTGATGACGCATACAAAGGAGGTGGCGGTGTAGGCGATGTGAATGATATACACAAAATGGAGACTTTCGATGTGAACGCAAGCAACGTCAATCTTGACATCAAGTGGTATCATCTCTTTTGCAGTGTACAGCGTTGCAATTCTGCTCTTCGCGTACTCAATAATGCTACGGATGACCAAATAGAGAAAAGACAGATTCGTATAGCTGAAATGAAGGTACTTCGCGCTCATTTTTATTTTGAGTTAAGCCGCCTGTTCAACAAGATTCCATATTTTGATGAGACTGTTGGCAGCAACGATGAATATAAGACTATCAGCAACAACCAGTACACTCGTGATGAGATTCTCGGTAAATTGGCAAAGGAGATGCTCGATGCTGCAGAGGTGTTACCGGAAACACAAACAGAAGTGGGACGCATCAACAAATATATTGCTTATGCTTATGCAGCTAAAATCAAACTTTATCAGGCCTACAAGCAAGATGAGACTACTCATGCAGTGACATCTGTTGACAAGGGCTTGATGCAGGAAGTAGTGACGCTGTGCGATAAACTCATCAATAGCGGCAAGTATGATTTGCTGAGCGATTTTCAAGGCCTTGACCTCATCGCAAACGAAAACGGCAAAGAATCTGTGTTTGCTATCCAATACTCAGCAAATGACGGTACTATCAACGGCGGCCGCATTAATTGGAGTAATCTGCTTAATTCACCTGCCGGCGGAAGCCCTTATGGTGGCGATGGCTTCTTCCTGCCAAGCCAAGACCTCATCAATGCTTATCAGACGGATGCCAATGGTTTGCCAGACTTTGACTATCAATCGAAAGCTGATTATAGTAAAGTGACGGATAATGGCAACAATACTTATTCCCTTTCCAACACAACCCCAACTGTGGATCCTCGTCTCGACTTTGTTGTTGGCCGCCCGAACATTTCATGGAAAACTTATACAAAAACAGCCTGCAACGGATGGGTTCGCGATAAGGGAACATATGGATATAACTGTACAAAACGTTTCTGGGTTTCTCCTGAAAGTTCAGACATGATACAAGGTTGGCCATGGGGTGCAAGTCAAATGAACTGGCAGATTATCCGATATGCTGATGTTTTATTATGGAAGGCCGAAGCTCTCATTGAAATTGGAAGTGACCTGAATACAGCTCGTTCCTTGATAAACAAAGTGCGTGAACGTGCTAAGAACAGCAGTTATGTGAAAGACTTCACCGACAAGAGTAAAAACGCTGCCAACTATTCTATTAGTCTTTATTCCGCTGACAATTGGACACAAGATTATGCCCGTAAAGCCTTGCGCACAGAAATGAGACTGGAAACAGCTATGGAGGGAGAACGCTTCTTTGATTTAGTTCGTTGGGGTATTGCCGACCAAGTAATGAATAATTTCTTGACTGCTGAAAAGACCAAACGCATATATTATACAAATTCCAAGTTTACCAAGGGCAAAGACGAATATCTCGCTATCCCGAATAATCAGTATGGTTTTTCCGGTGGCACATATGTGCAGAACCCTGGCTATCCTTCGTTCAAATAAACGTAATAACTATATTGTAGAGACGCAACACATTGCGTCTCTACTTTTAATTAAACATTCAAAATATACCAAAAATGTTTCAAATATAAACAAAAGAAACACATTTGCTATTGATTGAACGAAATATTACATCCCGTATCGGATATTTTCCTTTACTTTGCAGCATCTAAATCAAAACTACACCAAAATGAGAAAGAACTTGATATTAACCTTTTTGATGGCGACAGCATTTTGCTGTTCAGTCTTTGCACAGCAAGACGGTTTACAGATTAATTATCTGGGCACGAACAATACTATATTGAAAGTGGATGCTAAGCACCAATTTCTGCTTATGCCTATCGAAGAACAAGCGCCCGAGACACATATCAACGTGCTGCTGGATGGCAACATCGACCAACAAATCAACGTTCGTCTGGCACAAAGCAAAATTGATTATTATGTCCCGTTCGACTTAAAGAAATATAATGGTAAGAAGATTGTAATGGATATCAGTACGGGCAACGACCGCACCAATGTGCGCGACCCGCGCGAGGATGTGTGCTGGAAGGCAATCAAACAAAGTGATGCTTTCGATTCTATCAATGTAGAAAAATATCGCCCAGCCTTCCACCATACACCTGTTTACGGATGGATGAACGACCCCAACGGTATGTTTTATAAAGACGGCGTATATCATCTGTATTTCCAACATAATCCTTATGCCTCTGTTTGGGGCAACATGAACTGGGGACACAGCACAAGCCGCGACCTCATCCATTGGCAGCATCTGCCCGTGGCAATTGCTCCCGATGGTCTTGGTGCCATTTTCAGTGGCAGTGCAGTGGTGGACAAGGACAACACAGCGGGTTTCGGACGCAATGCCATCGTAGCCATCTACACCTCTGCATCGACAACCCAACGGCAAAGTTTGTCTTACAGCGCCGACGGAGGAATGACTTTCACAAAATACGAAGGGAATCCCATCATCATGAGTGACAAAGAGTGCCGTGATGACAAGGTAATCTGGAATGCTCAGACTGGCAAATGGAACCTCATCATGGCGGACGCTTTGGAACATCAGGACTGGTTTTATTCATCCTCAGACCTGAAGCATTGGACAAAAGAAGGCTCTTTCGGACAAGGTTATGGCGCACAGGGTGGCGTGTGGGAATGTCCTGACTTGATGCAACTGCCTGTACGCGGAACCAATGAAAAGAAATGGGTGCTCATCGTCAACCTCAATCCTGGCGGTCTATTCGGTGGCAGTGCCACACAATATTTTGTGGGGGATTTCGACGGAAAGCAATTCAAATGTGATTCCCAGCCAAACGTTACCAAATGGATGGACTACGGCAAAGACCATTACGCCACCGTATCTTGGAGCAATGCACCTGAAGGCAGGCACACGGTCATCGCATGGATGAGCAACTGGCAATATGCCAACGCCGTACCTACTAAGCAATTCCGCAGTGCCAACTCGCTGCCACGCGACATTGAGCTCTTCAAAGGTGACGACGGCGAATATTACATCTGCACCACTCCATCACCGGAACTCGTTGCCCTGCGTGGCAAGGAAAAGAAATACGGTGCATTCGACATCAATGAAAAGACAATTTCGAAGAAGCTGCCAACGGATGCAAATGGCCTTTATGAGCTATTCATCGACCTAGACAACGTTAATACAACAGACATCACCTTGAGCAATGAAGGCGGCGACAAGGTGGTAATGACCTATAATGCTGTTAAGCATACATTCAGCATGGACCGTCGGAAAAGTGGCATCGTTGATTTCAGCTCTGACTTCCCTTGTGTGACCACGGCCCCGACATCTGCCAACCATCATCAGACTTTGCGTCTGTTCATCGATAGATGCAGTATTGAAGCCTTCGATGGCGACGGGAGATTTGTCATGACTAACCTAGTATTCCCTCATAGCCCATTCACGACAGTATCATTATGTGCAAGTGGAAAAGCCAAAGTATATGACATGAAGGTGTGGAATATTAAAGACTAAAAGAAGAATAATAATAAAATTAAATATTACAATGAACAAACCTAAATCAAATTTATCGGCACTTTTGCCAGTCATGCTATGTTTCTTCACGATGGGTTTTGTCGACTTGGTCGGCATCGCATCCAACTATGTGAAGCAGGATCTAGGACTGGCTGACTCTCAAGCTAACCTCTTCCCATCGTTAGTGTTCTTCTGGTTCCTGATTTTCTCAGTTCCTACAGGACTGTTGATGAACAGGATTGGCCGTCGCAAGACTGTGTTGCTGTCTATTGCTGTGACAATAGTGTCACTGCTCATCCCTATCTTTGGCGAGAGCTTCATCGTGATGCTCATTTCCTTCTCACTGCTCGGCATTGGCAACACACTGATGCAGACCTCACTGAACCCACTCATCAGCACCATTATCAAGGGCGACCGACTGGCAAGCACGCTAACATTCGGCCAGTTCATCAAAGCCATCGCATCATTTCTTGCACCCATTATCGCCTTATGGGGAGCTACGGGCGCATTACCACTTTTCGGACTTGGTTGGCGTGTGCTCTTCCCTATCTATACAGTGATTGCCGTGATAGCCATACTGTGGTTGGGAGCAACAAACATTGAAGAAGAGAAAATCGACGGGCACGTTTCGGGATTCGGCGAATGTTTCCGACTGTTACGCAATCCTTTTATCTTATTGTGTTTCCTTGCCATTATGTGCCATGTGGGAATTGATGTGGGCACCAATACCACCGCCCCAAAGATATTGCAGGAACGACTCGGTTTCACCCTCGACGATGCAGCCTTTGCCACCAGCCTCTACTTCATCTTCCGTACCATCGGATGTTTGACAGGGTCCATCATCCTGCAAAAGCTCAGCACAAAAAAGTTCATGTTCATCAGTGTCAGTTTCATGCTGCTTTCGATGATTGGCATGATGGCATTCAGCTCCCGTTTCATCATCTATGCGGCAATCGCATTGGTCGGCTACGGCAACAGCAACGTCTTCTCGATGGCATTTTCTGAGGCGCTCATTGCCATGCCTGACAAGAAAAACGAGGTATCAGGACTGATGATTATGGGCTTGTTCGGCGGTACGCTTTTCCCACTCGCTATGGGTTATGCCAGCGACGCCGTAGGCAGTCAGACCGGTGCAGTGGCAGTGATGGCGATTGGGGTCATCTATCTGATTGGATATGCCATAAAACTTAAAAAATAAAAACTTGCAAACTGAATAATTAAAAATATGAAAGAAATTGTAGTAGGAATGGGCGAAGCCCTTTGGGATATTCTGCCCGATGGAAGGAAGATTGGTGGTGCACCAGCTAACTTCGCGTATCATGCATCGCAGTTCGGACTTGACAGTTGTGTAGTCAGTGCTGTCGGCAACGATGAACTTGGTGATGAAACAATTAAAAATCTGACATCTAAAGGACTTAATCTGATGGTCCCGCAGATACCATACCCCACGGGCACGGTACAGGTTACACTCGATTCCAACGGCGTGCCCGCTTATGACATCAAAGAAGGTGTGGCATGGGATAACATCCCCTTCACGCCAGAATTGGAGGCATTGGCAAAAGAGACACAAGCCGTCTGTTTCGGTTCTTTGGCTCAACGCAGCATCGTTTCGCGTGAGACTATCCACAAATTTCTTGATGCCATGCCTGATGATGGAAAACGTCTGAAGATTTTCGACATCAACCTCCGCCAGTCGTTCTATAACAAAGAGATTATCTGCGAGTCGATGAAGCGTTGCAACATCTTGAAAATCAACGATGAAGAACTCGTCATCATCAGCCGCATGTTTGGTTATCCGGGCATTGACCTCAAAGATAAATGCTGGTTGTTGATAGGCAAATACAAATTGAACATGCTCATCCTCACATGTGGTGTCAATGGCAGTTATGTTTTCACGCCTGGTGGTATGTCGTTTGTGGAGACTCCAAAGGTCGAGGTTGCCGACACAGTCGGTGCTGGAGACTCGTTCACAGGCTCCTTCTGTGCAGCTTTGCTGAAAGGAAAAACCGTGAGAGAAGCCCATCGGTTGGCTGTTAAAGTCAGTGCATTTGTGTGTACACGCAATGGCGCAATGCCTCGCTTGCCACAGGAACTATTATTAGAGTAGTTGAAGAGCGATATCTTCAATTTATCTATCCATTGTTATACGGATTTTCAGAAGAGCCCAGAATGCCTTTATATAAGGATTCAATACAAAAATAAAAGTTTTCAGGAGGCAGTTAAGAGGCGGCAATGGGCTCATCTGAAAATCCATGTAGATAGAGAAGAACATATCTTCTTTGCAGGTAAAGACAAAATTTCTGTTGACAGGCGATAAAAATGAACTCTGCTTGTCTTAGTTAGTTCAATATATCACACTAACTTTATGCAAAACTAATAGCCGTTTTTGCATAATTATGCAAAACGAATATGAGCTTCTCCAAAAGGCGAGGCTTCATATAGTGAACCTTTAAAAATAAAGTCGCTTATATCGCACGAAAAGGGCCTTTTCGACGAGGTCGGTTTTTGAAAAAGTCTGATTTTGATATAAAAAGCCACTTTTGAGGTTATAAAAAGCGATTAATTACCTTGTAAAAGGTAGCTTTTGACCCTCTAAACAACGACTAATAGCCTCGACATTTGGCCTAATAAGCTCCTCGTTTGGCCAAACGTGCCTATACAAAAGGCCAAACGTCCAATGTCAAAGAACGTTTTTGCATATTTTATTAGTAACTTGCATAAAAGTTGCAAGCCGTTTTAAGTTAATTTGTTAACGATTTATTGGACTGCTGGGGAAGAGTTCCAGCCTGACTGGCAATTTTTCCTGAGCAGCACACAGATAGTTCTCCATCTCAGGCAATATCATATTTTCTGTTACTTAGCAAAGTTGCGACGCAGTTTTTCATAAAAAGAAAAAAGGAGCTGTGAAAAACTTCACAACTCCTTGATTTATAAATGTAGCGGGGGTGGGCCACG
>JALCDQ010000012.1 GCA_022641735.1 Prevotella sp.
GCCTTCCATTTTGTGGATGGTGCAAATGAGGAGACGGAGTATAAAGACGACGGCAACGGCAACATGACAAAAGATTTGAACAAGAAAATTTCGCAGATTGAATATAATTGTTTAAATTTGTTTCCGAAGAGACAATATGGGCTTCGTCTCGGCAATTCGAGTAAACTCGATTGCTCTCGGCTTGCACCATATTTGCCGCAGAGGATAAGCTATCAGGACGGCAGCCGTGTCCTCTACACCTATGATGCAGGAGGCGTGAAATTGAGAACGGACTTTCCTTTTTCGGCTTAACCATATTTAACAGACTGAAATATTGAAAAGCCCATCTGGCGAGGCTTGAAATTTGGAAATCGCTTTTCGATTTAGTATCTTTGCAGACGATAAAAAAGCGCTCTTTGAAATCATTGCTAAATTGTTCTGATACCTTCAATTTAAACTTATGCAAATTTTGCACAGGTAAAGTTCTCATCAAGTTCACCTTCCTTGAAAACATTTCTAATATGCTAGGCTAGTACAGACTAATCTTTTGGAAACGACTCTGCCATCTATTCCTGTGCTATTGCATAGCTTTTGGGCGGTGATAAGACAACTTTCAGATTGTTATCCTCCGTGAACGTTTTGTGACCTATCTGTCAGGTCCTCTGATGTTGTCTGAAATCGGCCATGCGATTGCATTTCTTTCATTGTTCGAAGAAATTGCAATTGGAGAATAAGAGGTGAATTATCGTAGGCGGATACCTCTAATATATATGCACATCGCTGATGACAAAGCTACCTACATGGTCGTTGAGCTTCTTCACCAACTGACTTCGCATCATGCTGAGGTCTTGTCGGAGAGCAGGATTCTCAATCTTCACATAAAGGGTTTGATTTTTGATAAACTTTTGCGTGGTATATTTCGCAACCATATCGCCCATAATCTGTTCCCAAGAATCAATCAACCGCTTTTGCTTCAACGGTGTCTCCAAGCCTTCTTCCCGAAGAAGTTTGTTGATTACATCGGCCAATGTAAGCACTTTCCGCCTAAACATCTTGAGCCTCCTTCCGTTCCTTTATCTCTCCAGCCTCAACGGTGAAGAGCTTATAATCCAAAGCCGAATGAGAAAGAATCTTATCGAGATGGTCGCGATTAGTATCTGTGATAAAGATTTGTCCAAAATTTTCACCTGACACGAGTTTCACTATCTGCTCCACACGTTGGGCATCCAACTTGTCGAAGATGTCATCCAAGAGAAGCAAAGGGGTCGTATTAGAAGCTGTACGACGAAGGAAATCAAACTGAGCGAGTTTCAAGGCCAGCACAAAAGTCTTGTTTTGTCCTTGACTACCCTCACGCTTCATCTTATAATCCCCGATGAGCATCTCCAAGTCATCACGATGAACACCATGCAGGGAATAGCCCACAGCACGGTCTTTCGCCCTGTCACGCTGGATAACCTCCAATAGAGGACCACGCTGGCAATGAGAGATGTAATGCAGGCTCACCTGCTCCTTATCGTCGGAAATGGTCTGATAAATCGACTGGAAAATAGGAATCAACTCCTTGACAAACGCATCGCGACGCTCAAAAATCTGTTCTCCCTGCGAAGCCATCTCGTTTTCCCAAATCTCCATGAGAGCAAGGTCGGGCTCCGTCTCCATGCTGAGCAACGCATTGCGTTGTTGCAAGGCCTTATTATAACGAGTGAGTGCATCGAGATAAGTATGGTCGTACTGGGAAATCACTACATCCATCAATCGCCGCCGTTCTTCGCTACCACCCTCAATAAGACTGGAATCAGCAGGCGAGACGAAAATCAACGGGATAAGACCTATATGTTCCGAAAGACGCTTATATTCCTTTTTGTTGCGTTTGAAATGCTTGCGTACGCCCCGTTTCATCCCGCAATAGACATCCTCCTCGTCGCCAAGGTCATTCTCATAAATGCCCTCAAGCACGAAAAAGTCCTGCTCATGGGTGATGATTTGAGAATCGATGGGGTTGAAAGCGCTCCGACAGAAAGAAAGATAATAGAGAGCATCGAGGAAATTAGTCTTTCCCTCGCCGTTCTGACCGATAAGGCAATTCATCTTTGGTGACAAATCTAATGTAGCCTCTCGAATATTCTTATAGTTTATGATTGATATCTTCCTTAAAATCATCTGCAAAAAATAGTCCTATTTCTGATTTATCAGCGACCTTTCAACTGCAAAGTTAACCCTTTTATCAATGAAAAACGAAAAAAGTGGGAAATAAATTTCAATATGTGAGATAATTTCTGTAATTTTGCCACGCTTATAGGGGTGAATTGTTTTCACGCCCTAAAATGGTATCGCAAAAAATAAAAACAAAAATAAAAATAAAATGGCAAACAAAAAACAACAAGCACCCGCTAATGAGGCGCTGAACATTTCAGAGGCTTTTGTCACAAAGTACAAGAAGCCCATCATCGTTGTGGTCGTTGCTCTGCTCGTAATCATTGCAGGCATCTTCAGCTACAAGTACTTCCTTTCAGGCCCTCGTGAGGAAAAGGCAAGCACCGCACTCGGCATCGGTCAGGAGTATTTCAATAATGAAATGTTTGACAAAGCTCTCAATGGAGATGGTGTCAACTATGCAGGTTTCGCAAAAATCGCTGATGACTATAGCGGTACCAAAGCAGCAAACTTGGCTAATCTCTATGCTGGACTTTGCTATGCAAACCTCAACAAATGGCAGGAAGCCGTGAAATATTTGGATGAATATTCTCCATCAGATGATGCTATGGTCAGCCCTGCCGCTATTGGCGCTCTGGGCAATGCCTATGCTCACGTGAATGAACTCGACAAGGCCGTAGACAATTTGAAGAAAGCAGCCGACATGGCTGACTCTGAGTCTAAGGACGGAGCTAATCTTAGCCTCTCTCCAACATTCTTGCTTCAGGCTGCTGAGATTCTCGAAAGTCAAGGTAAGACTGAGGATGCTCTGGAAATCTATCAGAATATCAAGAAGAAATATGTCAATGCCTCTCTCGTTCAGAGTCAGGAGATTGACAAATATATCGAACGTGCACAGGACAAATAATGGCTACTGCATTACACAATCTTTCTGATTATGACTTCGACAAAGTTCCTGATGCCAGCAATATGTGCTTCGGAATTGTAGTCGCAGAATGGAATAAAGAAATCACAGGAGCGCTCCTCAACGGTGCTGTAAAAACACTTGAAAAGCATGGTTGTCTGCCTGAAAACATTCATGTGAAAACTGTGCCAGGGAGTTTTGAACTCGTTTATGGAGCCCAACAAATGACAAAGAACGATGGATTTGATGCTGTCATCATCTTAGGATGTGTCATTCGAGGCGATACTCCCCATTTTGATTATATCTGTCAAGGCGTCACTTATGGCATAGCCCGTCTGAATGCCTCCCAGAATATTCCTGTCATCTATGGTCTTCTCACTACCAATAACCTTGAGCAAGCTCAGGAAAGAAGTGGCGGGAAACTCGGAAACAAAGGTGATGAGTGTGCCGTGGATGCCATCAAGATGGCTAAATTCTGATTCGGAGAAAGATTAGTGGCAAGAGTCTTTTTATAGACTTTGCAACGATAGATTTTGAAACGGCAAACGTTAAGTTTGCAATGTGGGTGTGGTGATAGTAGAGAATGGAGAGAAATCCGATTCGTACTATCACTTCATTCGTCTTAGAGAACCATCGCAAAATAGATATGAGCCGACAGATACATAGCATGGAAGACTTGGAACATCTCATTGAAGAGATGGGCTTTCTCCCTTTCTTCTGGAATGGGATAGAGGGATTTTCTGTAGCTGATGTCACTCCTGCTGAATATTGGTTTCCCGAAGAAGGTGATGGCGTATGGGAATGGAAAGGGCCTATCATCATCGATGGAGGATTTGCTTATGGAAAGTTCTTTGAAAATAAAGCGGGATTCATCAGCATGGATTGGTTCCCGGACTTTCTCAACTATCGTCGGCACGCTTATAAACTTTCAAACCAAGAAAGAAAGATATTGACCGTTCTCAAGGAACATCAATCCCTGCTTTCCAAAGAGCTCAAGAAAGAATGTGGCTACATAAAGCCTCATCTGCCAAGAGCTCATAATCCTTTGGAAAAACTGCTGAATAAGGAGACGATGGCGGTTGTCAAGAAGCCAAAAGACCATAAGGAATCTTTCGAAACGGCCATCACTCGATTGCAGATGAGTGCCAACGTGCTCACGGCCGACTTTGAATATAATTACGACAAACAAGGAAAACGATATGGATGGGGAGTGGCCAGATATTGCACACCTGAGGACTTTTTCGGAGAAGAGAACTTCACTCACATCGAAAGAAAGCCCGAAGAATCGGCACAGAGGATTCATGAATATCTCCGTAAATTGCTTCCTTATGCCTCAGAACAACAACTCATTAAAATAATAGGATAGATATGAAATTGATACATTTGCTTCAAGCTTACAACTTTGATGAATTGATGCCAATCATCAACGACATGTTTCCCGGAACCAACAAGTTCCGTGATTCTCTCGAACAGGCTTACAATCTCATGCTCGGCATGAAACCTGTAGACTCCAAGAAAGCCATCAGATACAAGATTCTCCATGACGACCGAAGCAGCGACTCTTATATGGGAGCCGAGGATGCGGACTTTAATTCCACATGGGACGTTTGCCTTGGGAAAGATGTCACAAGAGAGAAAGGCGTTGACCTGAGCGATGACGAACTTGCCGCCAATTGCCTCGTAAACCTTTGTTTGTTAGGACGCTACCCTGCCTCTTTTGAAAGTGCCCACAAACAAATGATTAAAGGATAGGCATTTCGCTACGATTCCACTTGTTTACGACTGGTTGTCACCTCGTTGACAAGGTACACGATATTCATATAATCAATCCCTGAATTGGCCTGCAAACCAATCTCACAGGTACGACTATTTGAATATCCCATTTCGATTTCTTCGGCTTCAATCTGCGGACGAAGTTTGCGAAGCGCATAACGATTCAACTCGGGATGGGTAAATCCTTTGTCTCCCGCAAACGCACAACAACCGATACCATCGGGAACGAGTACAGAACTGGTGCATCGATGAGCCAAAGCAACCATCTGATTGGCAAGTCCCATCTCACGTGTAGAACATGTAATATGAATGGCTATCTTGCGGTCGATAGGATGGAAATCCAACTTATCCAGCAGGAATGTATTGATAAATTCCACCGGCTCATAAAGTTTCAGTTCCTTGATGGTATTCTTCATGCGATGCAAACATGGACTTTGGTCGCATAATACAGGGTAACGACCGTTGTCACTGGCCATCAAGAGCGCTTCCTTCAATTCTTGAGTCTTCTTGTCGGCAATGTCCAACATTCCCTTACTTTCCCATATCTGACCGCAACAGAGTTTATTCATTTCCTGCGGGAAGATGACTTCATAGCCTGCTTTCTGCAACAAATCAACGGTTTCATCAACCACCGACCTCGTTACAGGAGCGCCCTTCGGAAGGCCCATTGTCTGGTTGATACAACTCGGAAGATAGACCACCTTCAACTCCGTTTCTGTCTTTTTCGGAATATTGTCTTCATCGGGTTGCCTCAATTTCTTAGGCATAGCGGTAGTCCATAGCGGCAATCCAGCCTTATGAAGGACATTGCAAATAGCCGTCATACACTTGGAACCGAGTAGCGCATGGCCAATGTTTGCCATGCCGAGCAATACCCGCACCGCTGATTTCATCGACTTCATGTTACTTGCAGCGATGCTACCCATCTTGTAAGCAACGGGCTTTTTCAACATCTGAGTTTGTCGGATGAGATGCGTCAACTCACCTGTGTTTATCTTCATCGGACACGATGTGGCGCATAAACCATCAGAGGCACATGTCGTATTCCCGAAATATTGATAGAGCAGCTTGAGTTTCCGAAGACGCTCAGGTTCGTTGCCCGTCGTCTCAAGGCGCAATATTTCCCGTTGGGTAGCTATTCTCATGCGGGATGAAAGACTAAAGCCACAACTGACACAATTGACCTCACAGAAGCCACATTCTATACATTTATTGGCCTTTTTGACGTCTTCCACCATGGCTTTGAAGGATGGAGAGTCAAGTAATCTATCGGGAACACCGCTTTCCTTCAACAATGGATAGTTGAGTTCAGGCAACAGTTTGAGGTGCTCGATGAAGCAATTCGGGTCATCATTGAATATCACTCCAGGGTTTAAAAGGCCGTCAGGGTCGAAGATGTTCTTCAATTCCTTCATGACGGAATACGCCTCTTCGCCCCATTCGAATTTGACGAATGGCGCCATATTGCGGCCTGTTCCGTGCTCTGCTTTCAATGAACCGTCATATTCTTGGATGACAAGACGGGCCACATCGTGCATCATATTGCTATAGCGCTGTATCTCCTCGTCCTTGCTGAAACTTTGATTCAGGATGAAATGATAGTTTCCCTCAAAGGCATGCCCATAGATACAGGCATCCTGATAATGATGGTCTTTAATCAGTTTCTGCAATTTCACGGTGGCTTCGGGCAAGTCTTCGATATGGAAAGCGACGTCTTCTATCAGGCAGGAAGTGCCCACTGGGCGCGTGCCTCCTACGGATGGGAAGATTCCAGAACGTATTGCCCAATATTTGCCATAGATGGCGGGGTCTTCAGTGAACGTTGCGGGCACGTAGAGAGAAAACTTTCCAAGGCATGCCATGATAGCATTTATCTTCTGATGAAGCTCTTCATGCGTGGTTGCCTTTGTCTCCGTGAGGATTGCCGTGAGGTTATGATAGTCGCCCACAGCCACTCCCGGCACCTTTCCCGCATCCACATCCTTCTGATATTGCAGGTAGATAGGGTCGTTGACCGATGCCAGCGACATATAATCGAGCATCTCCGCACTCTTCACCATCAGGTCTTCGGCACTCATTTTCATGTCTGCCGCCGTGGCCTTCAGTTGTTTCAAGGCGACCACGGCATTACAACTCTCCTTCATCGTGAAGAAATATACCATGGCTGAAGCTCTGAACGGATAGTCGTTGAGGGTGCGCATCGTCACCTCGCTAAGGAACGCGAGCGTGCCTTCCGACCCCACAATAGAATGCGCGATAATGTCGAATGGGTCGTCATAAGCGACCAGCGGACGGATATTCAGTCCCGTCACGTTCTTGATGCTGTATTTATAACGGATGCGCTCAGCAAGTTTCTGATTGCTCCGAACCTTATCGCGCAGGTCCTCAATCTTCTGGATAAACTCGGGATGAGTCTGTCTGAAGTCATTTCTGCTGCCTTCATCGCCAGTGTCGAGAATCGTTCCATCGGTCAAAACCAACCGTGCCGAGAGGAGCATACGGTCGCTATTTGCATGCACGCCACAATTCATTCCAGAGGCATTATTGCACACGATACCCCCCACCATAGCGCTTCCGATGGAGGCAGGGTCTGGCGGAAACACCTTGCCATAAGGCTTCAGAATCTCGTTGACCTTCGCTCCCACCAAGCCAGGTTGCAGTCGTATGCTTTCGTGGTCTTCGTCTATCTCATAGTTTTCCCAATGCTTTCCCGCCACGATGAGCACCGAGTCGCTCACGCTCTGACCAGAAAGTGAGGTGCCGGCGGCCCTAAACGTAAAGGGCAAATGATATTTCTTGCAAGCGCCGATGATGCTCGCCACCTGCTCTTCATCGTCTGAACGCACGACAACACGCGGTATCATGCGATAGAAACTGGCATCAGTGCCCCAGCCGAGAGTACGCAACTCGTCGGTATATATTTGGTTCTTCTTGACAAATCGAGAGATTTCTTTCACGAAACTCTCATAGTCCTTTTGATTTTCCATAACTTCCAGTTAATAGATTTGCATACAAATTTACTAAAATAATCAATACCATGGGCATGGATTCGCCATTTTTCTTTGTTAAAATTTTTACTCCGAGTCTGCCAAACGGCATTCTTTGACAAGGATAATCCCAGTTGACAGGAAGGCTATCAACGACCCCTTTGCAAACCGCCTGCCACAAAGGGCTGAGTAAATCAGGCTGTTTCATCGAGTAAATCAGGCTGATTTACAACATGAATCAGACTGTTTTACAACGTAAACAACGATTAAAAGAAAAACAGGTAATATCCTTTTAGCGAATAGAACATCATTCTATATTTCTCAAAGGGATATTCCCGACCTTCCAAAAGGTCATGAAAAGGCAAAAAATAAGGGAGAGACCCTTGAGCCTCTCCCCATGTTTATGCAAAGTTTTGACAATCAATCCAATCGTTGAAGACCGCTTTCAGCAAGTCTATCTATGACCTCCGCTGGCCCTATTGGTCGTTGATGGAGTCGAAGAAGGCTGCTGACGAGATGGTGAAGAAGGATAACTTGGCTGAGTAGTCGTCGTTGCCGGTCTGCTCACCGATGGCGTGTAGCCTGTTGAGCGACCACCGAAAGAAGACGAGTTATTCGTGCTTCCGTTGCTTCTCGATGGTGCATAGCCCTGCGAATTATCGTTGCTACGAGTGGTATTCATGTTCGTATTGTTCTGATTATATCCTGTAGAGCGACCTCCGAAAGCGCCGTTGTTCTGGTAATTGCCGTTGCTACGAGTGGTATTCGTGTTCGTATTGTTCTGATTATATCCTGTAGAGCGACCTCCGAAAGCACCGTTGTTCTGCGTATTGCCGTTGCTACGGGTATTATTCATGTTCGTATTGTTCTGATTATATCCCGTTGAGCGACCTCCGAAAGCACCGTTGTTCTGGTAATTGCCGTTGCTACGGGTGTTGGAAGAACCGCCATAAGAAGACGTATTGCGCTGTATTGCCGTGCCATCAGTACGCCCGCCGAAGGTACGCTTTGAATAATAGCTCACATCCGAGCGGTTGTGGCCACCGCGATAAGACGAATAGTTGCTTGGACGCTGATAATAATAGTAAGACGGGTCGTCATACCTATTATATATATAGTAGTTCAAACTATTGTCATACCAATACACAGGACGATAGAAATAGCTATCGCTCAGGTAGCGGTCATACTGATAAGAGGAGAGCACATACTGCAAATCAGAGTTACGGCGAGCCCAATAGCTGCCGTAAAGGTCGTTGTAGTTAGAGAGATTGAGCAGATAATCGAGGTTAATCTCATAAGCTGCATCATATTGGGCACTATTGAGACCCAGCTCATAGGCCATCTTATCCGAAAGATAGAGTGCCTGCTGGCGAGCCTCACTGTAACTCATAAGCCCATAGTTATTGTTGTCGCCATAGGAATATGTATCATTATAACCTGCTGTAGAACCGCCTACGCTGAAGAAGGTACCGCATGATGTTAAGCCCATCACTATCGTCATAAGACTTACTATTTTAACCATATTCTTTTTCATGACAGTATGTTTTTAAATTGTTATTGATTTCTTGTTCTTTTTTATACTGCAAAGATAGTTATAATTTCTTATTCTCCGATAGGATTTATCCTAAAAAATGAGGGGAGAATCCCTATTTCTTACGGCCTTATCGGGAATAATCCATCTGCATCACACCCGCTCCGTTGGTCTGAATATACAGCTTATTGCCATACATGTCGCAATCTTCCATCTCGTGCTTGAAGGTTTGCGACATATCAATCACTTGCGTCATCTTGTGCTTGCGCAGGTTCCACACGTAGATAACGCTCGGCGTTGTCTTTGCTCCAAAACCTGTCGGGAGGATGAGGTTGCCTTTATAGATGTGGGCGCCCTGCCCTATCACCTGCGAAGGATATGTTTTATCGTAATCCTCCACAGTATAAGTCTCGAGGCAATCTTTCATCGTCAGGTGCACTTCGGGCCCGTCCTTGAGTTGTGGAAGACGGAAGCGGATGATGCGCAAGCGGTTGTTTGGGTCCAGATTGGCTACCGTATTGCCATAGCCCACGAATTCTTTGCGTTGGCAATCAATGACCCATTGCAGGGCATAACCAAAGAGATGGTCGGTGTCTTCAAAGATGATTCGTTGCACCGTCTCGGCCTTTCCGTCGGTATGGATGCGCTCCACATAGCACACATCCTTCATCCCGTCAATGGTTCTCTTGAAGCATTGCGACACATAGAGCACGGGCATAGGGTCGCTTGGGTCATATTTCTCAAGCCCGAAACTGGCTATATTGGCGTGGTTTGTCTTCGCATGACTGCCCAAAGGGAATGTTTCCGTCAGCTTGGTGAAGCCTGGAAGCGAATAGAGCGTTGCCCATCCGGTGTTCTGAAGGCTAATCATATAGTTGCCATAGATGGCCATTCCCTGATAGCCTTCTCCTTTCAAGCCCTGCAAAGGGGCTGCATTGGTGAAACTCTGCTCTGAAAGATGGAGCGTAGAACAACTTGTCAGGCCGAGCAAAAGCAATGCCTGCAAGAAGATAATGTTCAGTTTTTTCATTTTAAATATTGTTCTTAAGGTTTATATTGACATGTTTTCCCGCCGTCAGATGGCTTCATTTTCGTCGTCACTCGATGATTTTTCCACGGCACCGGTGTCCAATTGGCTATCCTTGCTGATGGTCACGCCGCCCTGTCGGGATATCTTCAAGACCAGCGGCACATAGTCATCACTCGACGTATCAGGCGACCCCACGCTGGCTGCAAACACCAGATTGTCCCCTTCGGCCTTATCGAAAACGATGCCCAAGAGGGCTCCTTTCTTGCTGTAGTTTGCATCGATATAAGATGAGAAATCAGCTTTCGTAAACTCTCTTTTGAAAAATTCGCTCCCGTCTTTACGCAAGATTTGCAACGTGATGCGGTTGTCATAATATTTCTGAGCACCTTCCGAGATGACTGGAAGGGAGGCATCGGCACGGAAATCAATGTTTATCTTATAGGTAGAGCCTATCCATTGCGCGGAATTCTGCTGTTTGTAATCTCCCATTTTCTGAGTTTTGGCAGGTTTGGCGATGACCGGCTTATGGGCAATAATATCGTTAGAGGGCTTCTTCCCACCACAGGAAGCCATCGTAAATGCTCCTAAAAGCAAAATCGCAAGAAACCAAATGTTCTTCATTTTCTCATTTTTTTGATTATTCGGCAAAGATAATAAAAAAATATAACATAACAAAAAGACACTCCTAAAATATTAGAAGTGCCTTTCCTAAACAACAATCTTACCTATTGAATCTGTCTTACGATATAATAAAAGCTCACATTCTCTTATTTGTTTTCGGTCTGCTCGTCCTTCTGGCATTTTCCGCAGCAACCGCCTTTTTCGCCTTTCTGGCCTTCATGACCACGATGCATGCCTTGCATACGACTCTTCATGTCAGTCTGATATTGAGCAAACTTCTCATCACCCATGATTTCTTTGAGCGCCTTGTCATAAGCCTCATGGTTCTTCTTCATCTCCTCGAAATTCTCTTTCATGGCTCCTTCGCCAGGCCATTTGGTCTTATCCTTGCATTCAGGAGCATTCTCCTTGTGCATCGTAGAATCCTTCATCATCTGAGGACCATGACCCATATACTTGAGGCCACGTGGCATCGGACGCATTTCAGGCATCTTGTCAGCATACTCTTCATTGAGTTTCTGAAGTTGAGCAGCCTGTGCATCGGTCAAGCTATACTGCTTCACCATCTGCTCGGTGCGCTTCTTCGTCATCTCGGTCTTGTCACATTTCTTGCCACAATTTGGCTTTTCTTCCTGTGCAAAGGCAACTGTGCTCATTGCAAAGACGGCCACGAGGGCCAAAATCATTTTTTTCATACCTATTTATTTTTATTTGTTATCTATTGCCCTCCTTATGGAGCGTTTACTGTTTGTTTGACGAAGAGGGACTCAAAAAGTTTAATCTGTCCGTAAATTTTAAAGGTCTTTACAACTGATTTGACATTTTTTTATTATCTTTGCGCTGATTTTACAACACATCAAGATGAAAAGACGGCTCCTATATTACACCTTATTTATAATAATCCTTGCGTCCTGCTCCGGCAAAAAGACGGAAACGGTGACCAAGAACATCGACACCATCCCCATGATGGTGATGCAGATACAGAAATGCTCACGCCTCTATACGGCTGAATATCAGATACATAAGATTATCACCCACGATGACACGAAGAAACTTTCGGGGTCGATAATGGATAAGAACTTCAGCATCAACCTGCCTTTAGGCAAGCGCAAGATTGCCATTCCGATGGATGCTACGGTGAAAGCCTACGTTGACTTCAGTGATTTCAGCAAGAGCAATATCCACCGGAAGGGACAAAAGATAGAGATTATATTGCCCGACCCGAGGATAGCCCTCACCAGCACGCGCATCGACCATCAAGAGGTGAAACAGCACGTGGCCCTCATGCGCGGCAACTTCAGTGATGAGGAGCTTTCCAATTATGAGCGACAAGGCCGCGATGCCATCATCAAGAGCCTGCCTGAACTCGGCATTGTCGACATGGCGAGGGCAAGTGCAGCCCGCACGCTGATACCCATGATGGTGCAGATGGGCTATAAGCAGGAGGACATCACCATCACTTTCCGCAAGAAATTCACCATCGATGACCTGCAAACGCTCTTCGATAAAACCACGATAGAAAATGGAAAAGCAATCAAGTAACTTCTATGATACGTTGAAATGGCTCATCGGCCGCATCTCGCTCACCGTCTGGATGATTATCGCCTCCGTGCTCTTGCTGGCCTTTGTGGTGATTTTCGGCCTCGTATGGCTCAATAAAGACAACCACATCAGCCTCGAAGAGAACGACAAGATAGAACTCTCGCCCACGCAGGTAAGGTCGATTGAGAACATCGGAGAATGGGAATTCCTCGCCATCAGCGATGAGGAACTCATCGACACCGTGCGCCGCGGCTTCTTCGGCGATGACGAATTGTCGAGAATCTATTATGGAACGCTTCGCCTCGGAGTGAATCTCCATGAGGCCAAACCCGGTTGGATAAAGGTCGAAAAGGACACGATTACGGCCACATTGCCCCCTATCAAACTCCTCGACAACGACTTTATCGACGAGGCAAAGACGCAATCGTTCTATGAAGACGGGTCATGGAGCGAGGCCGACAGGGCCGCCCTCTACAAGAAGGCTTATCAGAAGATGAAGCAGCGTTGCATGAACAAGCAGAACATAGCAAGCGCCGAGCAGAACGCCGCCGACCAGTTCGACCGCCTCCTGCGCTCGATGGGCTATGAGAATGTGAAGGTCAGATTCAATAAAAGCAATCAATAACAGGCTCGAAAACAACTGATGGAGATTACAAACACGGTTTGTAACCACGTTACAAACGGCTTGTAACGTCATTACACGCTACTTGTAACGTGATTACAAGCCGTGTGTAATCTGGTCATTAACCGCTTTTCAGATAGTCGTTAATCACTTTTGAGGTCGGCATCAGCCGTTTTCGAGGCCGCTATTCCTTATTTTTGAGGGATTGGCAAATAACTTTTAACAAATTGGGGAATGGTTTTCCAGCCAGTTCAATCAGGCATTTTTCTTGGAAGACTCGCGTATCTTCAGAATCATCGGGACGATTTTCTGATAGAGTTTCTTGTCTCCCTCGATGTGCTGAAGCAGCAATTCAAAGGCCTCACGGCCCTGCATGTGGGCCTGGTCTTTGATGACCGACAGGTTGGGAGTTACCGCCGTGGCCGTCTCATCAGCCGAAAAGCCCATGATGGCGACGTCTTCAGGGATGTGCAGGTGCATGGATTTGATGGCATCGAAAGCGGCAAATGTGAGGATGTTGTTCACTGCCAAGATAGCATCGGGGCGGTTTTCCTGACTCAAGAGAGCCATCGTGGACGCCCGTGCTTCCGTAAAATCAAAGTTGCCATTGATGACGATGGTGCGGTCGACAGGCATCTTGGCGTCTTTCAAAGCTTGCAGATAACCATGCTTGCGACGCCTCGCCATGTCCAAATGATTAGGTCCGCCGAGGAACGCTATCCGCTTGCAACCCTGCTCTATGAGATGAGTGGTGGCCTTGTAAGCCGCCGCCATATCGTCGCTAACCACTTGCGAGAACTTGTCGGGAAGGCAGGTACGGGCGAAAAAGACGACGGGTATCTCCATGTCATATAGTTTCCGATACCACGAATAGTCGATGGTGTCCTGCGCAATACACGCGATGATGCCTTCCACATGCAACGAAATGAAGTTGTCGATGGCCCTTTCTTCCTCCAGATGACTCTCATGAGAGTTGGCGGGAATCACGAAATAACCATGCTGAAGAGCACTGTCTTCGATGCCATCCAACACTGATGCGAAGAAATGAGTGACCTGATTAGGGGCTATCACACCGATGAGATGGGTGGATTCCTTGCGCAGACTCTGGGCAAAAGGATTGGGCTGATAGTTCAGTTCCTTGGCAAGCGACTTGATGCGACGCTTCATCTCAGCGCCTATCTCAGGACTATTGCGCAAGGCGCGAGACACCGTTGCGGCGCTCACTCCCAGCTTTTGGGCTAAGTCTTTTAAGGATATATGGTGGTTGGACATGGGAAGATAATAGTTAATAATTAATAGGTAATAGTTAAGAGTCGGCAAATTGACGAGTTGAACTCAAGAACAAAGCCATCACTTTTCCCTCCCTTCCCCTTTCGGGGAGGGTTGGGGAAAGGCCTTGAGGGGAACCATTCACAACCCTTTTACATCGAAAAGAGCTGCTCATCCTCCACATCACAATGGGTAAAGCCCATCTCCTTGGCCTTTTCGGCATCCATTGCATAATACACAACATCAGCCTCCACACACACTTCAGCGTTGTTGTTCTCGATGGTTGCCTTCATGGTGACGAAGTTGCGATGGCTTTCGGTGATGTGAGCCTTGATGGTGAGCTGGGCCTCATCTGTCTTCACAGGGTGCTTATAGTGAACGTCGAGGCGCACGGTCATGCCCGTAGTCTGCACTTTGCGCGTGATTACCCATCCGCAAGTCTCATCGATGAGGGTGGAAAGAATGCCCCCATGCATCGTGCCCAGCCATCCCTGATAATGCTCGGAGGGCCGCCAGAAGGAAATAATGTCGTCACCATCCTCAAAGAACTCCATGTGGAGCCCTATCGGATTATCGGGAGAACAAGCATAACAGTCGTAACCTTCTTTGCCAATCCATGGATTCTTAATCTTTCTCATAATCTTTTCGTTTTCTGCAAAATTAGGAAAAAATATTCATAAAGCAACCTCTTGCCTACCTATTTTTTATTTTCAGGGCTATAAAAGCAGGATTTCCTTCAAGTCGGAGATAATCTTATCGGGCAATGTTTCATCGAATTGCTCGTCTGTCCAACCCTCTCCTTTCAGCCAAATGGCCTTGCATCCTATCTTCTTAGCGGGCACGATGTCCTTCGGATAGCTATCGCCTACAACCGCCACTTCGGCTGGTTGCAACCCTAAAGCCTGTACGCCAAGGGCATAAATGCGGGCATCAGGCTTGCGGATGCCTACCACCGCCGATTCGATGACTTTCTGAAAGAGACCGTCGAGATGAAATTCCTGCAAGACAACATGGATATTTCCATAGAAATTACTTACCAAAACCATGGGATATTTTTGACTGATTTCCTGCAAGACAACCTTGCTGGAAGCTGTAATCCGCTGCGTTTGAGCATATAAATCCTCCAAGACGGCATCATGGAAAGCCAATGCATCCTCTTTCTTTACAGGCCAAAGATGATGCGAAAAGAGATATTCCATCTCAATGCGCAACTTCAAATCGAGCGTGCGGTGAAAGTTATAATCCGTCTGAATGATAGGATTTCGGCCCAAAGTACGCTCTGCCTCAACATAAGCCTGCCGAAAATCAGCCTCGCTGACCACCACCTTTTGGCGTTGATAAGCATGCCAAATGGCTTGTCCCCAATGGCATCCGGCGGTATCCAAAGTACCTCCATAATCAAAAATATACCCTTTAATCATTGCAAATCCTCCATCATTTGAGTGCATAAAAGTTCATGCTTACGGTGCATATAAATATAAATTAAATTCAAAATAGTTATCTCGATGAGAAAATAAAGCCAAGGACAACCCAGCAGACAGGTGACATAGATGCAAAGGGCACGAAGGTTGAAGGACAACATATTCGTGTATTTCATCAGCGGGCGACTGCCTGCAAGGAACTTTTCACGCATTTCCAATGGGGCACTCTGAGGTGTTGTGTACCTCGATTTGAAGCGGGAAAAGAACTGCTGAAAGGCTGGCGTGCGCCGTTCCTGTTGTTGGCAATAACGGGAATAATTGTAATAAAAAGCTCTGTTAAACCATGCCGACTTTGGTTGAGCCTCATACAAGGCACGTTGTTGGGCGTAGTTGTCAAGCTCGCTCCCTGCCTTTCCCTTCAGAAAATACAGATGAATCTGCCGATAATAATCGCTCAAAGAGGCCTGAAATTTATGACATACGAGGCCAGCAAGAGCCGCAAGCAACCAAATCCACACGCCCCACTCGACCGTAAGGCCAGGGATAGGCTGGCTTTGCATGCGCATGCAAAGGGCAAAATAAATGCAGAAGAACCACACATCGCCCGAAAAGCCATCCAAGACACGCCCTAGAAGCGAAGTCTTTCCCGAAAGTCTAGCCATCTGCCCATCGGTGGAATCGCAGAAATTGGCCATCATCAGGAAAGCAATGCCCAAGAGATTATGCGCAAGGTCGGTGAAATAGAAGCAATAACCTGCCGCCATGCCCAAGAAAATAGACAAGATTGTGATGACATTCGGATGAATGCCCAACTTGTTCCAAAGCAACGCAAACACCAAGCCTATTGGCCTTGTGAAATAGACATCGAGCCATTCTTCCGTGTCTTTCGACTTCAATGACGATTGTAATAATTGTTTGAAATTGCTCATTTTTCCGTTAGTTTTAAGATTGCCAATGCCGCTTCGTCCTTGCAACGGCTAAAACTCGGCCAGTCGTTGAAGTCTATGAGGTAGAAACGCCCTTGTGAATCGATAATCGCATCACCGCCATAGACCTCAAGGCCCACCAATTCAGAGAGGCGGAAAACCTCTTTCTGAAAGTCCTTTATAGGAAAAGTATAATGATGCGGAGCCCCATTTACAGCCTCATCCGAGAACTTCCAGTCGTGGTCATCACCTGGATAGAAATAGCGGAAAAAGGACTTTCCGACCCCATAAAACTTGATGACATCGCCGGGCACGTGAGCACTCACAATGTAAGGAATGGCTTTTTGGCGGGTAAACAACCGTTGTTTGGCCTGTAAACAATCGTTGTTTGGGCAGTAAACAACGTCTGTTTGGTCTTGTGCCGATGCATCAGCACGTTTCAACCAATAGCCATGCTTGCCCTCCAAAGGCGGCATGGCGATGCCATTCTGGCGCATCAGTTTGTCAAGACTTCCCCTTATACACCGCTCTATCGCATATCCGCTATTAATGACTTTGCGGCCTTCCTCCTCCGCCTTCTTCAAGAGGGAGAATGTGGAAGGCAATCGCCCCATCGAAAGATAGAGGTCATAATCGCCAAGAGCCTTGAATTCAGACTCTTGCATCGCCAATACTTCACCCTCCAAGCGACGGATAACCGCCTCCAAAATCGCTTTATCTTTCTCCACGGAATTTGGTGAAAAGCGAGGGTCACGATAGAGGGCAAGTGTCTTTTTCATTGTAAAAAATCTTCTGCTTTTTGAATGTCCGTGGCATGGTCGATGTCGAGCACTTTCGTAAAAGGATATGCCCGCAAATGCTGACCTTCACGAATGAGTGCCCGTTGAAAGTTTCGCATCCGACTTTCCTGCCGTTCCATGCAATGCTTCAAAACATTAAGCGCACCGCTATTCAATCCATAGATGCCTGCCGAAACATATTGGCAATCACAAGAATTATCATCATGGAATCCCTTGATATTCAACATCTTGTCCGTTTCTACATAGAGTGGTTTCTCATCATCGACGTAATCCGTCACGCCCATCACGCCAGTAAAGCCAGTCTGCAACGATTTCCGAAAATCAGAAAGATAACCCTTGAAGTCCTCTTCCGCAAAAATCGTGTCAACCGTTGTCAGCACAAAAGGCCCTTCGGGGAGCATTTTGCTGAGTTCAAAGAAGCTATGCATAGAACTCGGAGTCGTCTTTTCGATAAATCGAAGAGGCACCCGACCGCCTTGCAAGCCCGTCTTCTGAAGGCAAGAAAGATGTTGGCAGACCTCCACATTCTTATCATTGCAAATCACAAAAACCGCTTCGGCATCGTTTTGCAAGAAGATACGAAGGAGCCTGTCGATAAGAGTCTCGCCATGGATTTTCACCAAGGGTTTTGGCTCCGCTATGCCTTCAGCAGCAAGGCGAGAGCCCTCTCCAGCAGCAATAATTGCATAATTCATCTGACTTTGCCTTTTTCTATTCCCTCGCAAAGTTAAACAAATTATGCAAAAAATAGCAATAAATCAGCTTTTTTATTTCTGCGGGCCCTCTAGAAGTTCATCCGTGTCGATAGAGCCAGTCGTTCCCTTGACCATTTTCTGTAGTTGCTGAACGTCGCCTTTAAGGGAAATATCGCCTACGCCAAAGAGCTGGCACTTCGCCTTGCCACAATGAATGAAAGTCACATCAACATTCCCTACACCAAAGACAGAAATGTCAGAATTCTTCACATTATATTGTTTAAGGTCTATATCGCCAGCACCAAACAACTGGACATTCGATTCGGCGCACTCCAAACGCTCCACATCCACGTCACCAGCACCCTTCACGGTGATATTAAAGGTATCACATATCACATCAGGAATCGACACATCGCCAGCCCCTTCGACATTCATGGTCAGCACATCCGTATCCAATTTCCCCTTCATATCAAACCCTCCGGCACCCTTTACAGTGATGCCCGTCAAGTCAGGAGTAGTGATATAGACCTCCAAAGTATGCCCTTCGCCTCTGCCAAAAATTCTTTCTCTTCCGGAAGGCATGAGTGTCAAGGTCGTCCCGTCACTCTCCACTTCCACGTCTTTAATATCATCTGCATTCCCCACAATGCGCACGCTGGTAGTATTTCCTTGCGTATAATGCACATCGCAGGCAGAGAATATCGCTATCTTCTCAAAATTTTTGACCTTACGCACCACTGAAGTATCAGGCCCGTTGTCACTTTCAAAGCCGTTGATTCTCACTCTTCTTCCGCAAGATACGAACAAAAGCGAGCATAAACTCAGCAATAAAATGGATTTTTTCATCATAAATTATATTTTAGTTTTTAATTTTCAACAATTATCTATTTGACGAAAAGATTGCTCTAAAAGTTGCATTAACCCATAAAAAACAAAAAAATATTTTCATATTTTCATAAAACTTGTTACCTTTGCAAAAGCAATTTGGGAGGTAGACATGCTAAAGAAATGCTATAAAGTAGGACTCGATGTGGGTTCCACAACGGCGAAGATAGCAGTAATCGACGACTGCAACGAGGTAGTCTTTACACGATACGAGCGTCATAATGCTCGCGTGGGGGAACTCGTGAGCCGTTTCTTCGAGGATATCTTTCAGCAATTCGGTGATGTGGAACTCAATATCTGCGTCACAGGCTCTGTGGGTATGTCAACCGCCGAACAACTCCAAGTAGAGTTTATACAAGAAGTTGTGGCGGCGACCGTGTTTGCCAAGAGCCGTTATCCTCATGCGAAAGCCCTTATAGATATAGGTGGAGAAGACGCGAAAGTGGTTTTCTTCCATGGCAAAAACACTGAATTGAGGATGAACGGCAATTGTGCAGGAGGCACAGGAGCATTTCTTGACCAGATGTCAGTATTGATGGGCATCGACAACGATAAGATGAGCCGGCTTGCTATGCAGGCAGAAAGAATCTATCCGATGGCCGCCCGTTGCGGTGTATTTGCCAAAACGGATATTCAAAACCTGATGTCGAGAAACCTTCCCGAAAGTGATATCGCCGCTTCCATCTTCCATTCCGTGGTCGTACAGACCGTCACCACGCTCTCGCATGGCTGTTCTTTCGATGCTCCCATCCTTCTTTGCGGAGGTCCATTGACGTTTTTGCCCGCCTTGCGGAAGGCCTTCGGCGACTATCTCAACCTCAAACAGGAGGACTTCATCGTCACTCCACAGAGCAACCTGATACCAGCCATGGGATGCGCATTGCGCGCTCAAGGGACAACCATCAAGCTATCAGAACTTCAAAAACGACTCAACACCACCCAAAAACTCGTTTGGCATAGTGACCTCAAACCCCTTTTCACCTCTGAAAAAGAGCATCAGGAATGGTTGCAAGCCAAAAGTGCTTTCGCTACGGATATTCATCCTTTGCATGAAGGGCCGATGCGCGTCGTGCTGGGCATCGATAGCGGTTCCACAACCACTAAGATTATCGCCCTCGATGCAATGCAAAAAGGCGATATCGTCTTCACTTATTATGCTCCCAACCTCGGCAATCCTATCCATGCAGTAAGGCAAGGACTGGAGAAGTTGAAGGCAGAAGCAAAGGCAAGAAATTGTGATTTGACCATCGAAAGTGCCTGTTCCACCGGTTATGGAGAGGAACTTATCAAGGCTGCTTTTAACCTCGACGAGGGCGTTATAGAGACGATGGCCCACTATAGGGCAGCCGCAAGCCTGATGCCCGACGTCTCTTTCATCCTCGATATAGGCGGACAAGACATGAAAGCCATCTTTGTGGAGAACGGCGCCGTCGTAAGAATGGAGCTCAATGAAGCCTGTTCTTCCGGGTGCGGAACGTTTATCCAGACCTTTGCCAACAACCTTGGCTACTCTGTTGAGGACTTCGCACAGATGGCCTGCACGGCAGATGAGCCCTGCGACTTAGGTACTCGTTGCACCGTTTTCATGAATTCAAAGGTGAAACAGGTGTTGCGAGAAGGCGCAACCATCGCTGACATCTCCGCCGGACTGGCTTATTCAGTCGTGAAAAATTGCCTTTATAAAGTGCTGAAACTGCGTGGCAACGACACGCTGGGCGGCAAAGTCGTGGTTCAGGGAGGAACGATGAGAAACGACTCTGTGGTCAGAGCCTTCGAACTCCTTACCCATACGACGGTTGCACGCAATAATATGCCTGAGATGATGGGCGCTTATGGATGCGCTCTTCACCTGCTTGCACAACCCCAGACTTCAAACATATCTGTCCCAAGAACCCTTGACGACTTGCTAAAATGTGCCGAATATGAGACAAAAATGCTGCAATGCAAGGGTTGCGAGAACCATTGTTTCGTGTCGATGTACACCTTCCAAGGCGGCCGCAAGTTCTATTCGGGCAACAAATGTGAGCGAGTTTTCAACAATAAGGGCAACATTACGGAGAAAGGCGAGAACATCTACGTCTATAAAGACCAGCGCATCTTCCGTCCATCTGCCGTTATCCCCAAGGCTGGAGCGCGCAAAATAGGGATTCCACGTATCTTAAATATGTATGAGGATTACCCTTTCTGGAACACACTTCTTACTTATGCAGGCTTTGAAGTGGTGCTGAGTGCAGAGTCAAACTTCCACAGATACGAAAGTGCCCTTGGCTCTGTGATGAGCGATAACATCTGTTTTCCTGCAAAACTCGTGCACTCCCATATCGCCGAACTTGACAAAATGGGGCTTGAACGCATACTAATGCCGTATGTAGTATATGAGCATAAGGAGGACAATCGCACTATCAACAGCTACAATTGTCCGATAGTGTCAGCCTATTCAGACGTTATCAAGAGTGCTATGGAGCCCAAAACGCCGATTGATGCGCCCGTTATCAACTTCTCGAACATTAAACTCCTGCGCAAGCAAATTAATGATTATCTGCATGGATTGGGCGTTTCCAAAAGCCTGATAAAGAAGGCTTTCGAGGCCGCCCTTGATGCCCAGGAAGCCTATACACAAGACATTCAAGCCAAGGCAGAGGAAATTCTTGCCAAAAGCAGACGTGAAGGTAAGTTGACTATATTGCTTGCCGGAAGGCCTTACCATACTGACCCCATCGTGCAACACAAACTTTCGGATATGGTGGCATCGTTGGGCGTCAACGTAATCAGCGACGACATCGTGCGCCGCAACCAGCAAACAGATTCTGGAGAGACTTATCTGGTGAAGCAATGGGCCTATATGAACCGCATCATCAAATCGGGTCAATGGGCCGCCGAACAAGGCGATGACCTCCATTTCGTGCAGATGACCTCCTTCGGATGTGGTCCTGATGCCTTCATTCAGGATGAGATACGCGACATTTTGAAGCGTCATGGCAAGCCGTTTACACTCTTGAAAATCGATGATGTGTCGAATATCGGCTCCCTGAAATTGCGCGTGCGTAGCCTCATCGAGAGTCTGAAAGCCAAGAACGAGGCCTCTAAAGAGAGCCCCGTAAAGGCCTTTGAGACCACCAAAGTCTATCAGAACGAAGACCGCAAACGCAAGATTCTCGCCCCTTATTTCACCGAATACCTCACTCCTATCCTGCCTCCAGTGCTTGATTTGATAGGCTATGACCTCGAAGTGCTTCCTGAAAGCGACGAGGAAAGCGCACGATTAGGACTTGAATATGCAAATAATGAGATTTGCTATCCTGCTACCCTCATCGTGGGAGATATCATCAAAGCCTTGCAATCAGGGCGTTACGACCTGAAGAACACCACCGTAGTGATGTCACAAACAGGCGGTCAATGCCGTGCAACCAATTATGCAGGCCTCATCAAGAGGGCTATGATAGCCACCGGATTTAAGGATGTGCCCCTCATTACCTTAGGAGTAGCCACGAATGCAAACGGTGAGAACGAGCAGGAAGGCTTTGACATTCCATGGGTGAAATATTCAAAAATCATCGTAACCTCCCTTCTTTACGGCGATACCATCTCTAAGATGTATCATGCAGCAGTAGTGAGAGAGGCCGCTCCAGGCCTTGCCGCCTCCCTGCGCGATAAGTTCATGAAGGCCGCCGACCATCGAATCCGCCGCAATGATGCCGCCGGATTGATGGACCTCATCAGCAGTGCCGCCACCGAATTTGATGCTATCAGCCTCGAAAAAGATGTTCCGAAGGTGGGCATCGTGGGTGAAATCTTCCTGAAATTCAATCCTTTTGCCCATCAATATCTTGCCAAAACCATTATCAGCAAGGGCATAGAGGTCGTTCCGCCACTATTGTCGCCCTTCTTCTTGCAGGAGTTCGTGAACGTGATTGTACAGAAACAGATGCGCTTGTCATGCTCGCGCGTGCCCGACATTGTGGTGAAAGGCATCTACGACGCTATTCGCCGACGCATGCGGAAAATCAATAAGACGGCCTCGAAGTTCCGTTATTTCCGTCCGTTCACCGATATTTTCGAGGATGCGAAAGCCGTGAATGGCACCGTATCGCTGGCTGCTCAGTTTGGTGAAGGTTGGCTTCTGCCCTCCGATATCATCGGTCTTATCCGTGACGGAGTGAAGAATGTGGTCTCTTTGCAGCCTTTCGGGTGCATAGCCAACCATGTTGTATCCAAAGGAATAGAGAAAAGACTCCATCGGGATTACCCTGATTTGAACCTCGTAAGCCTCGATTTCGACTCTGGAGTGAGTGCCGTGAACGTGGCTAACCGATTGCTTCTCTTCCTTGATAACATCGCTGTTTGACGCCGTTTTTCATCCTTACGGGATAGGAAGATAAATACCCTGATTGTAAAAGGTTATTGTTTACCCTGTAAAAGGCCATTACTTACGTTGTAAACAATCGTTGTTTACACGGTAAAAAGCTATTGTTTACAATTCAAAGGAATATTGAATAAAAAACGATAGACCATTTCCGAGGTTTTGAACGATTATTTACCGTAAACCCGAAAATGGTCTTTTGCATATTATGCATTGTCAGAGAAAAATCTACAAGGCGATTATTGAGGGCCTATCCAGCCTCAATTCTCCATGAATTTCTTGGCCGCACGCAACTGATGCCGCATATTGCTCAAGAACTGCTGGCTCTCTTGCAGGAGGTTGAGATAGACCAATGAGATTTGCAACTGTCCTTCGTTGCGTATCTGCTGAATCTTGTCTATCTGACGCTTGCGCACTTGCGAGAGTTCATCTTTCAGTCGGTCAGCCTCCTCAAGGGTCTCCCTATAGTTGCCGAAACGGCTTGTTGAAATCTGACTTATCGTCTCGCTAAACAGCCCATTGATGTGAATCATCAGCGGTTTATACTCCTCCTTCAACTCTTCAGGCAACGGAGTGAAGTTGTTGTCCACATGTTCCTTGATAGGTTCCAGCATGCGCAAGAGGCAATAAGTGTATTGCTGGCAGGCATTCAGACCGACATGGAACCACGTATTCCTTTCCACCGCTATCTCCATCGGTACTCTCCGAAGTGCCAATAACTGCTGGCGACGATACTTCTTGAGCACGTCTTTCTCCCCCCGAAGGTCACGCAGAGCATGGCGAAGAATGCTTGGTTTGTTGTCAGCCAACCCCTCCACGATTTGATTATACTCATCTAAAGCCGATTGAGCCATGAGAGATTGCGTGGTGCGCACTTGCTTGCGCAGCAAGTCCCACACGATTTCAGGGTCGCGGGTGCGCATCATCAGACGGAAAGCATCGTCTTTCTCCTCCTTCTTCTTCTTTTGTGTAAAGCGCCGATTGGAAGAGATGAGCATGTAGACAACCAATGCCATGAAGCCCACCTGCACGATAATACCGCCGTAATACATAGCCACGCACACCAAGGCACATGCCGTAAAGGCCACTCCAGCCGTGATAAACCAACCTCCGATAACGGAGATGACACCCGTAACGCGGAACACCGCGCTCTCCCGGCTCCATGCCCTATCTGCCAAGGAACTACCCATAGCCACCATAAAGGTGACATAAGTGGTGGAAAGCGGCAACTTATAATTGGTACCGATGGTGATGAGCATCGAGGCCAGAACGAGATTTACGGCGGCACGCACTACATCAAAGGCAGCCCCGTCGTTGAGCGCTACGTCCTGCTTATCAAATCTTGACTCTGCCCATTGCCGTATTCTATTCAGAAAACCAAAGCGGGAAGCCGAGCCGGACATCTTGTCGCTGGCATCCTGAGTTGCCCTCACAATGGCCCTTGCAGCACGAGAAGAGCCGAACATCTCCTCTCCCTCATCCTGTCGGGATAAGTCAACAGAGGTCTTGATGACGTTCTGTGCCTTCTTGGAGATAGCCATGGCGATAATCATCACCAATCCCGCAAGGAGTAGATAGACAGGCGGTGTCTTGGCACTCTCCATCAAAGAGGTCATCAGAAACGAGGACGCACCTGTTCCATGGGCATTCGCCATGAAGTCCTGATAGGAATCCAAGCCCGCCAAAGGCACTCCGATGAAGTTCACGAGGTCATTGCCAGCAAACGCCATGGCAAGGGCAAACGTGCCCATCAACACCACAAACTTGAAGATATTGACTCTCAGAAGATACATCACCTCCATCATAAGCGTCGAGAAAATAAAGGTATAGACGAGCAGCATGCGCGTGTTTTCCGTAATCCAAGTGCTTGCGCTCTCGGGAATATACGGCGATTTGCCCAGTCCTTTCATAAAGATGAAATAAGCCAAAGAGGTAAATGCGATACCGCCGAATATGGCGATGGCATAGCGCATGTGGCTCTTATAATTAAAGGTGAACACCAAACGCGATATCCACTGTACGATGATGCCGAAGAAGAAGGCGATGGCCACCGAGATGAAGATGGCGATAATCACCTTCATGGCTTGTTCCGTATTCAGCAAATCAGAAAAGGCGAGGTTACCGTCGTGCGCCATTTTCACTACGGCAAGCGCAAACGTGCCTCCCAATAATTCAAATACCAACGAGACCGTGGTGGATGTAGGCATGCCCAAAGAGTTGAACACATCGAGCACAATCACGTCCGTCACCATCACCGCAAGAAATATTGTCATCACCTCATTGAATGAATAATGGTTTGGCATGAGGATTCCGTGCCTTGCCACATCCATCATTCCAGACGACATAACGGCACCTATCAGCACGCCGAAAGAGGCTACTATCAGGATAGTGCGAAACTTTGCGACCTTCGCTCCAACCGCAGATTGAAGGAAGTTAACGGCATCATTGCTTACTCCCACGAAGAGGTCGAAGACTGCCAAGCAAAGCAGGAAGACCAATATGCATAAATAAATTGTACTCATAGTCAATTCTTGAATTATTTATCGTCGCAAAGGTAGTTAACGGATATTACAGAGCGTTTAAATAGATGTTACAATCCTGCTACAAGAAAATAAAATATAAAAAAAGCCCCGATTATTTTGTATTATCTGTGATTTGACGTATCTTTGTAAGGAATTTAGCGATACACTACAAAGAAATGAGTACTCAGAGACTGACTCAGTTACTGACACAAACCGTAGAAGCGCTTTCAGAAAAGCAATCTTTAAAGGGTTTGTTTCACCAACATCGGGATGGCTACCCCCTCCCTTCAGGCAAAGCGCTTGAAGACATTATCGAATTGTCGCGTGCCATTCTTTTCCCGGGCTACTATGGCAAATCAACCATCAACATTGAGACCATCAAGTATCACATTGGCGTGAATATGGAAAGGTTGCATAAGTTGCTTACCGACCAGATTCTCGCCGGGCTCTGCTTCGCTGATTGTGAAAAAGAAGACTGCTTGAAGACCCATCTCGAACTGACAAATCGTGCCGAAGAACTGGCTGCCGACGTCATCGAGAAGTTGCCCATGATACGAAGGATATTAGCTACAGATGTCGTTGCCGCCTATAATGGAGACCCTGCCGCAGACAATTGTGCAGAAGTCATCTCCTGCTATCCGGTCATCAAGGCCCTGACCAACTATCGCATCGCACATGTTCTATATGAACTTGGCGTGCCACTCATCCCAAGAATGATGACCGAAATGGCACATTCTGAGACGGGAATCGACATTCATCCGGGTGCAAAAATCGGCAATTATTTCACCATCGACCATGGAACAGGCGTCGTCATCGGGGCTACTTGCATCATTGGCAACAACGTGAAACTCTATCAGGGCGTAACGCTGGGAGCCAAAAGTTTCCCTTTGGACAAGAACGGAAACCCCATTAAGGGCATTCCAAGGCATCCGATACTCGAAGATGACGTCATCGTTTATGCCAACGCCACTATCCTCGGAAGGGTGACAATAGGCAAAGGTGCTACCGTAGGAGCCAACACTTGGGTGATGAGGGATATGAAGCCCAACTCTAAGAAGTATAAAAAAGATAAAGATAATTTAGATATAGAATTTAACAATGGAACAGGAATTTGAACTCATTGCCAAAACATTTATGGGCTTGGAGCCCGTGTTGGCTAAGGAGTTAACCCAATTGGGTGCGAATAACATACAGATAGGACGACGCGTAGTGTCCTTTACTGGCGATAAAGAAATGATGTATCGTGCCAACTTTCAGTTGCACACAGCCATCCGAATCTTAAAGCCAATCAAGCATTTTAAAGCCCGTTCGGCAGAGGATGTGTATGAAGAAGTGAAGAAAGTAGACTGGAGTCTGTATATCCTTGACGGCAAAACATTCTCTGTGGATTCAGTGGTTTACTCGGAGGAGTTCCGCAATTCACGCTTTGTAACTTACAAAGTGAAGGATGCTATAGTTGACCAGTTCAGGGAAAAGACGGGCAGCAGACCGAACATCTCTGTCTCCAATCCTGACATCCGTCTGCATATCCACATCTCAGACGATGACGCAACGTTGTGTCTTGACTCCAGTGGAGAGTCCCTGCATCGGCGTGGTTATCGACAAGAAAGTGTCGAAGCTCCACTCAATGAAGTATTGGCTGCCGGCATGATACTGATGACTGGTTGGCATGGAGAATGCGACTTTATCGACCCAATGTGTGGTTCCGGGACGATATTGGTAGAGGCTGCCCTGATAGCCAGAAACATTTCACCGGGTGTTTTCCGTAAGGAATATGCGTTTGAGAAATGGCCTGACTTCGACCAAGACTTGTTCGATACCATCTATAATGACGACTCCCAAGAGCGTGAATTCGTACACCATATCTACGGATACGACATCGATATGAAGGCAGTAAATACCGCCCGACTGAACATAAAGGCTGCTGGCATGTCACAAAATGTCATCGTGGAGCAGCAAGACTTTAAGGATTTCCAATGCCCAGCGAATAAGAGTATCCTGGTGATGAACCCTCCTTATGGAGAAAGAATATCGACTCCTAACCTGCTGGAAACTTATAAAATGATAGGCGAAAGACTCAAGCATGCCTTCATGGGAAACGAGGCTTGGATTCTCTCCTATCGTGAAGAGTGCTTTGAACAGATAGGTTTGAAGCCCTCCATCAAGATTCCTGTCTTCAACGGAAGTCTGGAATGCGAATTCCGTAAATATCAGATATTCGACGGCAAGATGAAGACTTTCAGGTCGGATGGCGGCATTGTCAAGACTGATGATGAGAAAAGAGAGATGGCGCAGAAGCACCGTTTCAAGAAAGAACGTGAATTCAAGGAGCGTTTGGAAGGAGAAGCAGAAAACGAGGAAGGTGATATCCGTTCCTTCAAATTCCACTCTTTAGAGCCTAAAGAAGACTCAAGGGATGACCGTGGAAGAAGAAGATTCGACCGCAGAGGTGATGATAAGTTCGGCAGAAGGGATGACCGAGGCGGGCGAAAGTTTGACCGCGGAGGCAAGAACTACCCTAAAGACAACCGGCGCGAAGGAAAAGATTTCGGACGAAAAACAAAAAGGTTTAATAATGGAGATTAGATTTTTCATCACAATACTCATTACTTTAATGACTTCTACCAGTGCAATGGCTCAGAAAGAATTCACACTTGAAGACTTGAATTATGGCGGTAACAACTACCATAATATGACGCCAAAGAACCAATGGTATGAATGGTGGGGTAATGAACTGATACGTCTTGATGTCGAAAAATGCACTTTGATTGACAAAAACAGCGGCAAAGAGAGCCCGCTTTTTACATTGAAAGACATCAATGCCATTACCAAAATGGACGTCCATAACCTGCTTTATGCCTCATTTCCTTATGCTGGAAAGCCCCTTGTTCTCCTGAATAGTGGAGGGAAAAGGATGCTTATCAACTGGAAGAAAAAAACTGTAGAATGGAGTCAAGATGCCGGTCAGTATCAAGCACAGGAGTGGAATGCTCAGTCAAAGGCGCTCGCTTATGTCAAAGACGACCAACTCTATGTTAGAGAAAGCGATGGCACAGAGCGGCAGCTAACCAAAGACGGCTCCCGTGAAATCGTTTATGGGCAGAGTGTTCACCGTGATGAATTCGGCATCACAAAGGGTACTTTCTGGTCTCCCGACGGCAATAAACTTGCTTTCTATCGAATGGACCAGAGCATGGTAAAGGATTATCCGCAGGTAAACATCTTCAATCGGGAGGCTGAATATGAACCCGATAAGTATCCGATGGCAGGCGAAACCTCTCATAAAGTTACTGTTGGAGTCTATGATTTGAAGTCGCAAAAAACCATATATCTGAATGCCGGTGACCCTACCGACCGTTATTTCACCAATATAGCATGGAGTCCGGATGCCAAAAACATCTATATGTTTGAACTCAACCGTGACCAAAACGATTGCAGATTGGTATGTTATGATGCGCAGACAGGCGATAAAATCAAGGAAATCTATCGTGAAACGGATGATAAATACGTGGAGCCACTCCACCCTATCACGTTCCTTCCATGGGACCACAACAAGTTTATCATGCAGAGTCAGAAAGATGGATACAACCATATCTATCTCTTTGACAAGGACGGCAACGAACTCAAGCAGATTACCAAAGGAAAATGGGTAGTTGAAGAGTTTGTTGGTTTCAATACCAAACATAAAGGCCTCGTCATTCTTTCCAATGAGTTGAGCCCCATTCAGAAGAACATTTTCCTCGTTGATATCAGTTCCGGAAAGCGTGCCTGCATGGGTTCTACCGAAGGATGGAACGATGCAGAGCTCTCTGAAAACGGCCAATATATGATAGACCGATATTCAGCACCAAAGACCCCACGCAATATTGACCTCGTCAACAGTGAGAACGGACAAGTCAAACGGCTTTTCACTGCCACTGACCCATGGGTTGGCTATAATGTTCCCGAATATTCCATGGGAACTATCAAAGCTGCTGATGGCGTCACCGATTTATATTACCGCATGGTGAAACCCGTAAATTTCGACCCCACAAAGAAATATCCTACCGTAGTATATGTCTATGGCGGCCCTCATGCTCATAACATTGATGCCCGCTGGCATTATGCTTCAAGGTCATGGGAGACCTATATGGCGCAGAAAGGCTACCTGCTTTTTATCCTCGATAACCGCGGAAGCGAAAATCGCGGAAAAGCCTTTGAACAAGTGACTTTCCGTCATTTGGGAGAAGTGGAGACAGAAGACCAGATGCAGGGAGTGAAGTTTTTGCAGAGTCTTCCTTATGTTGATGCCGATAGAATCGGCGTACACGGCTGGAGTTTCGGTGGTTTTATGACCATCACGATGATGACCCACCATCCCGAAGTTTTCAAAGTGGGAGTTGCAGGAGGTCCTGTCATCGACTGGAAATTCTATGAAGTGATGTATGGCGAGCGCTATATGGACACCCCACAGACAAATCCGGAGGGCTATGCCAAGGCCTCCTTGCTCAATCAGGCTAAAAACCTGAAAGGCAAATTGCAAATTATCATCGGTTATAACGATAAGACCTGCGTGCCTCAGCACTCACTTTCGTTCCTTGCGGAATGCATCAAAGCCGGCACGCAACCCGACTTCTTCGTCTATCCCGGTGAACCTCACAACATGCGGGGACATCAGAGTGTGCACCTTCATGAGCGCATCACCCAGTATTTTGAAGATTATCTGAAACCCATCAAAAAATAAACATCGATATGAAAATATTATTATTAGGCAGCGGAGGACGTGAACATGCCCTGGCTTGGAAGATTGCACAAAGCGCAAAATGTGACAAACTCTTTATTGCTCCGGGAAATGCGGGAACTGCAAATGTTGGCGAAAACGTTGCCATTGGCGTAAACGACTTCGATAAAATCAAAGAGTTTACGGCAGAAAATAATATTGATATGGTCGTCGTAGGCCCTGAAGACCCCTTGGTAAACGGCATCTATGACGAGTTCAAAAGCGATGTCCGCACCCATAATATCCCTGTGATTGGCCCTTCCAAGAAGGGTGCCGTACTGGAAGGAAGCAAGGATTTTGCCAAGAAATTCATGAAACGACATGGCATTCCAACGGCAAAATATGAGACTTTTGACGGTACCAGCATCGAAGAAGGCATGAAGTTTTTGGAGACGCTTAAGGCTCCTTATGTGTTGAAAGCTGACGGATTGGCTGCCGGAAAGGGTGTTCTTATTGTCCCAACATTGGAAGAAGCGAAGAAAGAACTGAAGGATATGCTCGCCGGAATGTTCGGAAATGCCTCTGCAAAGGTGGTCATCGAAGAGTTCTTAAGCGGTATCGAGTGTTCTGTTTTCGTGCTTACTGACGGCACTCACTATCAGATTTTGCCCGAAGCAAAGGACTATAAACGCATCGGAGAGCACGATACGGGGCTCAACACCGGTGGAATGGGAAGCGTTTCACCAGTTCCTTTTGCCGACAAGGCATGGATGCAGAAGGTGGAAGAACGCATTATCCGCCCTACCGTGGAAGGCCTTGCAGCCGAGAATATCGACTATAAGGGATTTATCTTCTTCGGTTTGATCAACGTGAAGGGTGAGCCTATGGTCATCGAGTATAACTGCCGCATGGGAGACCCTGAGACTGAGAGCGTTATGCTGAGATTGAAGACCGACCTCGTCGATCTCTTTGAGGGTACTGCCAATGGAGATTTAGACCGCTATCCGGTAGAGATTGACGAGCGCGCAGCCGTTTGCGTGATGATGGTAAGCGGAGGTTATCCGGGCAAATATATAAAGGGATACCCCATCACAGGCATCGACCAAGTGGAAGGAAGCATCGTTTTCCATAGTGGAACGGCTTCTAAAGACGGACAAATCGTCACCAATGGCGGTCGTGTGATTGCAGTTTCCTCCTATGGAAAAGACAAGGAAGAGGCTCTGAAGAAGAGCTTTGAGGAGGCTCAGAAGATTCACTTCGAGGGCAAATATTTCAGGAGAGATATAGGTCAAGACCTTTAATTAGCAACAAAAGATTGAAGAAGAGATTACAGAATAAAATAGCAGAAAGCAGGTTTTCGTTGCCCATCACGGCCCTATTTGCGGTTTTGGTGTGCTTTGCCTGTGGATTATGGCAAGACAGACTGTGGATTCAGTTTGTCGGTCTTGCCATCTCCGCCTTGCTGATGGTGCAACTCAACAACAGCAATGCCTTGTTGCGCATCTACAGCCGAATGGTTTCCTGCGCCTTTCTGGTGCTCTGTTCGGTGGCCTGCTTCTTGTTTCCAAGCATCAGCGGAGCCGTTGTCATGGTGTGTATGACGGCCTGTTATGTCACCTTTTTTCATGCTTATCAGGACAAACATGCCTCCGGAAGAATCTTCTATACATTCATTTTCATAGGCATCGCGTCCATTCCCTTCATTCAAATCGTATTCTTTATTCCTATCCTTTGGATACTCCTTGCCACGAATATCATGGCTTTCAGTTGGAAGTCTTTCTTTGCTTCCATCTTCGGATTGATTGTTCCTTATTGGTTTGCAGGCGGCTATTATTTCCTCCAAGAGGATATAGACACCTTCGTAAACCACTTTACTGACATCACGGTTTTTCAACCTCTGTTCGATTATAGTCAAATCAATGAGCATCAGATAGTTACCTTCATTTTCATTGCTATCCTTGCCTTAGTGGGCATTGTGCATTTTCTCAGGAACAGTTATAAGGACAAAATCAAGACAAGAATGCTCTTCGAGGTCTTCATTGTGATGGATATATGCAGTTTCGTGTTCATCATTCTCCAGCCTCAACACTATGATTTTCTGATGAGAATCATGATTATCAACACGGCACCGCTGATTGCCCACTTCGTAGCCCTCACCCGGACATGGTTTACAAATGCGTTCTTTGGCCTCATCTGCCTTGCCGCCATCGCCATAACAGCTTATAACTTATGGATTTCCTCATTAATTTTCTGATGAATTATGGCTACTGGGGAATGCTCATCGCAGCCTTCCTTGCCGGTAGTTTCATCCCTTTTTCCAGCGAAGCCGTTATGCTTGGACTCTTGGCAGCAGGGCTAAGTCCCTGGCCGCTGGTCATCTATGGCACCATCGGAAACGTGGCGGGCTCCTTCTTCAACTATTTCATCGGAAGGCTGGGAAAGTTGGAATGGATAGAGAAATATTGTCATGTGAAGAAGGAAAGCCTCGACCGAGCCGAACGATTTATGGCTGGACATGGTGCTTGGATGGGCTTCTTCGCCTTTCTCCCGATAATTGGCAGCGCCATCACCATCATGCTGGGCTATATGAGGGCTAACATTCCGATATCCTTATGCAGTATCACCATCGGCAAACTCATCAGATATATCCTGCTCATCTATGGCGTGAGCCTGCTCTTCTGAAATCGTTCTGAAACCCCGATAAATACTGCCCTTTCAGTGGATGATAAACAAGCGGATTGTAAAAGGTCGTTGTTTACCCTGTAAAAGGTTATTAAAAGGAGCGTAAACAAACGTTGTTTACAAGGTAAAAAGCTATTGTTTACATTTGAGAAGAATAATCTCTGAGAACTCGGAGTTCTCTGAGTACTCTGAGAGCTCTGTTTTTTAAGAAAACAAGACGTCATTTTTCGGCTTATCCACCATCGTTATACACCTTATTTTAAAGCTTTAAGAAAATTTCTATTTTCTATTTCCTTATTTCTCATTTAAAAACATTATCTTTGCAAAGTATTTTGAAATATAACAACATTAAATATAAATGAAACAGTACAGATTAGTGGACAATGTACTTGGATGGCTATCTTTTCTGATAGCAGCCTTCGTGTATTGCTCAACAATTGAACCGACAGCATCCTTCTGGGACTGTCCTGAGTTTATTTCAACAGCATTTAAGATGGAAATCGGTCACCCTCCTGGGGCACCATTTTTCATGCTTACAGCCAACCTGTTTTCTCAGTTTGTAAGTGATCCATCACAAGTGGCAAGGATGGTAAACACGATGAGTGCGCTGCTGAGTGCTACCACTATCATGTTCCTCTTCTGGACTATCACCCACCTGACGAGAAAGCTTATCGTGAAAGACTGGGATTCTCTCACCACCACAAAGCTTATCGCCATTGAGGCTTCCGGCTTGGTGGGAGCGTTGATTTACACGTTCAGTGATACCTTCTGGTTCAGTGCCGTGGAGGGTGAAGTTTATGCTTACTCCTCTGCTTTCACTGCCATCGTATTCTGGCTGATACTCAAATGGGAAGACCATGCCGATGAGCCTCACTCTGACCGCTGGCTTGTACTCATCACTTATATGACCGGCTTGAGCATCGGAGTTCACTTGCTGAACTTGCTTTGCATCCCTGCCATCGTACTCGTATTCGTTTACAAGAAATTCCCGAATGTGGAGCTGAAAGGCTCTCTGCTGGCATTGCTCATCTCATTTGTCATCGTGGCAGCAGTGCTCTATGGCATTGTGCCGGGCATTATCACGGTGGGAGGATGGTTTGAGTTGTTCTTCGTGAACACGCTTGGCTGTCCGTTCAATACGGGAGAGATTGTCTATATCATCCTATTGGTGGCTACCGTCATCTGGGCCATTTATGAAACCTATACCGACAAGAATGAGAAGCGGGAGAATCTAGCATTCTTGCTCGCCGTTGCCATGTTGGGTATACCTTTCTATGGCTATGGTTGGAGCGCCTTCATTACAGGTATTGTGGTGCTGGCAATCCTCTGGTTTGGCCTCAACTATAAGCATACAGCCAACAAACAGAAAGTTTCCTTCATTTCAGCACGTGTCAAAAACACCGCTTTGCTCTGCATGCTGATGCTGATGATAGGATATTCTTCCTATGCGCTCATCGTCATCCGCTCTTCTGCCAATCCTCCAATGGACCAGAACTCACCGGAAGACATCTTCACATTGGGCAACTATCTTGGCCGTGACCAATATGGCGACCGTCCTTTATTCTATGGACAGGCCTATAGTTCACAGGTTAAACTCGACCAAGAAGGTAACATGTGCATCCCTCGAATGGAAAAGGGAGCGCCCATATATGCCCGCAAGGAAAAGAGCAACAAGAATGAAAAGGACTCTTATTTCGTAGTAAATACGAAGGATAAATGCGTCTATGCACAGAATATGTTATTCCCCCGCATGTACAGTTCAGCACATGCACAGGCCTATGATGACTGGTTGGGTGGCATAAAAGGCTATGATGTACAATACGATCGTTGTGGAGAGCCGATGACGATAAATATGCCGACACAGGCTGACAACCTCAGATTCTTCCTTTCTTATCAATGTAACTGGATGTATTGGCGCTACTTTATGTGGAACTTCGCTGGTCGTCAGAATGACATTCAAGGAAATGGAGAGCTGGAACATGGCAACTGGATTACGGGTATTTCTTTCCTTGATAACGCTCGTTTGGGAGACCAAAGCAAGCTTCCGGATGAATTACAGCAAAACAAAGGCCACAATGTATTCTATTGTCTGCCGTTGTTGCTTGGACTCATCGGATTGTTCTGGCAAGCCTTCCGTGGCCGTCGGGGCATCAGACAGTTCTGGGTGGTATTCTTCCTGTTCTTCATGACGGGTCTTGCCATCGTTGTTTATCTGAATCAAACGCCGATGCAGCCACGTGAGCGAGACTATGCTTATGCGGGCTCATTCTATGCTTTCGCTATATGGTGCGGTATGGGTGTTGCGGCTATCATCGACCTATTGAAGAAGAAACTGAAGATAGAAAACGTAGTCGTCACGGCTGTTATCGCCCTAGTCTGCCTGCTTGTACCTATCCAAATGGCAAGTCAGACATGGGATGACCATGACCGTTCGGGCCGTTATACTTGTCGTGATTTCGGTCAGAACTATCTGATGACTCTGCAAGACAAGGGAAATCCTATCATCTTTACTAATGGTGATAACGATACCTTCCCATTGTGGTACAACCAGGATGTAGAGGGCGTGAGGACCGATGCACGTGTCTGCAACTTGAGTTATCTGCAAACAGACTGGTATATCGACCAGATGCGCCGTCCTGCTTACAACTCTCCATCGTTGCCAATCAATTGGCCACGTCTTGAATATGTATCTGGTACGAATGAATACATTGACATCAACACCGATAACAAGCAAAATATTCTCGAATTCTACAAGGAACATCCGGCTGAAGCTAAGGCAGCTTTTGGTGATGAGCCATTTGAAGTTAAGAATGTGATGAAGTATTGGGTGAGAGGTGAATACACGCCAAAACAACGTCAGATAATCTCTCAGGTGATGGGCATTCCTGAAAATCAGATAAATACACAACTTCATTTCATCCCGTCAGACACGCTCTATGTCACAATAGACAAGAACGCTGTGAAGAAGAGTGGAATGATGATGGCCTCGGATACGATACCTGATAAGATGGTCATCTCTTTGGCTGGCAAGCATGCACTCTATAAAGGTGATTTGATGATGCTTGAACTTATTGCCAACAGTGGTTGGACTCGTCCTATCTATGTGGCATTGACCGTGGGAGAAGAGAACTATATGAACCTTGGTGACAACTTCATTCAGGAAGGTCTGGCCAATCGTATCTCTCCATTTACAACCAATAAGAATGGAGCAAAGAACTTTGATACGGAGAAGACATATAATAATGTTATGTTCCGTTATAAGTTTGGCGGACTGGAGAAGAAAGGCATTTATCTTGATGAAACAGTACGGCGGATGTGCCTTACTCATCGTCAGCTCATGGCTTCTCTTGCTCTTCATCTTATCCAAGAACATCAATATGACAAGGCAAAGAAGGTGCTTGCCAAGGCAGAGAAATATCTGCCAACCTATAATGTACCGATGAAGTATATTGGCGGTGGCGCTGACTTGGCCAAGGCTTATGCACTCTTGAACGACAAGGCGCACGCTCTCAAGATTATCAATGCTCTTTGGAAGGATGCCAGTCAGTATATGCAATGGTATCTCGCACTCACTGGAAATCAGTTCACTCTATCCATGAATGACTGTATGACACAGATATACATCATGCAGGAGACAACTACCATCACGGAACTGATTGATAAGAAGCTGGCTGAGAAACAAGCTAAGCTGCTCAACACCTACTATGCTATCTACAGGAGTAAAGGTGGTACGGACCCTAATCAGTCACAGCAGCAATGATAATAGAACAGCCCTCTTTCTGGTTGCGTTGGATTTATCCAAAGGCAATATGGAGAATGGATAAGCACGAACATGCGGTTTACCTCACGTTCGATGATGGACCGATACCTGAGTCCACACCATTCATTCTCCAAACATTGAGGGAGTTCGGGGTCAAAGCTACCTTTTTCATGGTGGGTGAGAATGTGCTTCGCTATCATGACCTATACAATCAGATTGTATCAGAAGGCCATCAGGTGGGCAACCACACATTCAATCATCTGGGTTCTTACAAGCACATGAGCATTTCTTATGCTGCTAATGTCTATAAGGCTAATGAACTCATCCACGCTCATCTGTTCCGTCCACCCCATGGAGTGATGAAACGGGCTGTCTATTGGTGGATGAACAGGCATTACAAAATCATCATGTGGGATTTGGTGACACGTGATTATTCCAAATGGATGACGGCAAAAGATGTCCTCGACAACGTGAAACACTATGCTCGAAACGGGTCTATCATCACTTTCCACGACTCGCTGAAGAGCATTGATAAACTTCGTTTTGCATTGCCGGAATCGTTAAAGTGGCTGAAAGAACAGGGTTATGAATTCAAGACTTTTGACTGAACATATCAAAGCCGAGGCTCAACGTCTCGGCTTTTTTGCCTGTGGTATCGCCAAAGCAACCAAGGTGGATGACGACTATGCTTGCCATTATCGAGAGCAGATAAGGCTGAAGAGATTCTCGAACATGCACTATATGTATGAGAATGTGGAGAAACGGCTTGACCCGCAACTGCTCGTTCCGGGCGTGAAAAGCATTGTCAGCGTAGCCCTGAATTATGCCCCACGACAATATTTGCCAAAAGATGAATTCCAGATTGCCGCCTATGCGCTGGGACAAGATTATCATGACATCGTGAAAAAGAAACTTTTTCAGTTGGCGGCAACCATTGAGGAGGAGAATATTCATTATCGTTGTTTTGTGGATACAGCGCCTGTTTTGGAAAGATATTGGGCTCAGAAGGCGGGCATCGGATGGATAGGCAAAAGCCAGCAACTCATTATTCCCCATGCTGGAAGCCTGTTTTTCCTCGGTGAAATCTTCTTGGATGTGGAGTTAGAATATGATGCTCCCGCAACAAATCATTGTGGAAATTGCCGTAAATGTATAGAGTCTTGTCCCACACAAGCCATTGCAGAAGATGAGGGAAACAGCGCTTTCTATCATGTTGAATGTTCGAAATGCCTCAGTTATCAGACCATTGAGAACCGAGGAACTATTTCCGAGGAGGCCAAAAGCGCAATGGGCAATACTATTTATGGGTGTGATAAATGCCTGCAAGCATGCCCTTGGAACCGATTTTCCTGTCCCACGACGATAGAAGAACTGCAACCGAAGCCGCAATTGCTTGCTATGAAAAAAGCCGATTGGCTGCAACTTTCCGTGGAACAATATCGTCTATTATTCAAAGGCAGTGCTGTGAAAAGGGCCAAATATGATGGACTGATGCGCAATATCACTGCCGTTAACTCGAATTTAAAAGCAAAAGATGATGACAAAGCCTGAGCGCAAGGACAAACTGAAACAGAGTAAGCTATACGGAACGATGCAAGTCGTTTCCAATTATCTTGACCGCTACTATCTGGATGGCATTGCCGGCCTCATTCCGGGAGGCATCGGAGACGCCGTCACGGCCCTGTTTTCGCTCATCCACGTCTATTTTTCCTTATTCAAATTACGCTCCATTCCCCTCACATTAGCCATTCTCAACAACACCCTTCGTGATGTTTTTCTGGGCATGATACCGTTCTATGTGGGGGATGTAATCGACTTTTTCCATCGTGCCAACACAAAGAACATGGCGCTCATAGACGGCTTTATCAATGATGACAAAGCCATTATCAAAGAGGTGAATCGAAAGTCGGTCCAAAGTCTGATAGCCATTATTGCCTTCGTAACAGCCATTTTCCTGCTTCTCTGGCTATTGGTGGAAATCGCACAAACCATTGGCTCCGCTATTTTCAGTTGATAATTTGCCCGCCTGTGTCGGCTTTAGAAGCCTTAAAATGTGGCTTCCAAGAAGGATAAAAGCGGCTAATGAGCGGATTAAATGTCACTAACGAGGATTACAACTGCGGTTTGTAACGTGATTACAAACGGCTTGTAACGTCATTACACACTACTTGTAACGTGATTACACACGGCTTGTAATGTGGTCATTAGTCACCTTTTAATCGATTATCAGTCATTGTCATGCTCCCCATTAGTCATTATCGCGCTCTCCATTAATAGTTCTTATATACGAAATTGCCGGCTATTCTCATGGAAGAGAGTAGCCGGCAACTATTTCATTATCAGTCTTTTCAAAAGCGAAAAGATGCTGATTTACTGCATATCATACACCACTTGCATGAGCTTCTTGCCCAGTGCATCGGCTGCTTCCATAGTGGAAGCCTCGCTATAGACACGGATAATGGGCTCTGTGTTACTCTTGCGAAGATGTACCCACTTATCAGGAAAGTCAAGTTTCACGCCATCTATATCCGTAACCTGTACGTCTTTCTCAGCTCCATACATCTCTTTCACCTTCACCAAAATGGCATCCACATCGGTAGAAGGTGTCAAATCGATACGGTTTTTGGCGATAAAGTAGTTAGGGAAAGTCTTGCGCAACTCCGAAACTTTCAGCCCTTTCTGAGCAAGACTGCTGAGGAAGAGGGCGATGCCGACAAGTGCGTCGCGGCCATAATGGCTCTCCGGATAGATGACACCACCGTTTCCTTCACCGCCGATGACAGCTCCCACCTCCTTCATCTTGGTCGTTACGTTCACTTCTCCTACTGCTGCAGAGTAGTATTTGCAGCCATGTTTCTCCGTAACATCACGCAATGCGCGGGTAGAACTCAAGTTGCTGACCGTCGTACCCTTAACATGGTCGAGGATATAATCGGCTACCGTAACGAGCGTATATTCCTCGCCATACATCTTTCCGTCCTCTTGAATGAAAGCCAAGCGGTCCACATCGGGGTCAACCACTATTCCAAGGTCATATCCACCCTTAGCAATTTCACCCATGATACCGCCTAAATTCTTCTCCAAAGGCTCTGGATTGTGGGCAAAATCACCATTAGCCTCACCGTTAAGGAACTTATATTCCACGCCTAAAGCCTTCAGCAAGTCGGGGAGAATGATGCCTCCAACCGAGTTAATGGAGTCAACAATCACCTTGAAATGCGCCTTTTTGATAGCCTCAACGTCCACAAGACTGAGGGCTAAAACGCTTTCGATATGGCGTTGATTAAATGAATTATCATCTGTATAATGGCCTAAGTGGTCAACATCAGCAAAGTCGAAATCCTCTTTCTCTGCTGTTGCCAACACCTCATTGCCATCCTCTTTGGTCAGAAATTCCCCTTCATTATTGAGTAACTTCAATGCATTCCAATGCCGAGGGTTATGGCTGGCGGTGATAATGATGCCTCCATCGGCACCTGTCATCCGCACTGCCAGCTCTGTAGTTGGTGTTGTAGCAAGCCCGATGTTGATTACATCGTAGCCCATACCCATCAAAGTGCCGCATACGACATTCTTCACCATCTCTCCAGAGATACGGGCATCACGGCCAACTACGATTTTATTACTGTTACTCTTGTTGCTTCGACGGATGAAACTCGCATAAGCAGAGGTGAATTTCACAATGTCGAGCGGATTCAAAGTATCACCGGCTCTCCCGCCGATAGTACCACGAATACCTGAAATAGACTTTATTAATGTCATACTATCAAATATATATTATCGTCCTCTTTCGTAAGTAAGGTCGTAAAGGCAAGGATATACGCTCAAATTAGCATAATATTGTCCTTGCGCAGCAGGAACGATGAGCCGCACTTTAGCTATCTCTTCATCTGCTTTTTCAGGCCTTCCAAGTTTTATATAAGTAAGAGGCACAAGCCAACCAGATGGAACTGAGGTGCTGCTATATGCGGTATACATCAAGCTGGACTCTTTCAAGAAAGCCGCAGTAAACGTTCCGCTGTTATCAGTCACTGACATTTTATCCACCAGATAAGCCCATGTCAGAATATTATTTGTCAGTTGAAGGGAGTCAGTCAACAAATTACGCTCGCTGAAACGACAAAGAACCGTGCAAGTTTCACCGTTCTTAATCTTCTCTCCACACCCTTCCCGGATAATCTGCATATAAACTCCAGACTTCGAGAAAAGCACAAATTCGTTCTTACTGACATCCGTTGTATAGTTCTGACTAGCAAACTGAGTCTCCGAAATGACGGTTACTGCAGAGTCTGCAATATACTTACTGATGGCAGTGCGCTCTTTTGCAAGCTCTTCAGCATAAGTTTCTGTACTGTCGCAAGCAACGAATGTGAATGCGCCCACTAACAAAAGCAGTATGTATGTAATTTTCTTCATTCTCCTTTTCAATAATATTATCAGTGTGCAAATTTAATAAAAAGATTAGACAATATGAAGGGTTTTTAATTTTTTAACCACTCTTGACTATCCTTTCATTATCCTTTCAGCTTATCGGCATAATGGAGAATGGCCTGACGGGCTATCTTTTCAGCCTCTTCCATCGTACATGCCAGCTTGCCGCCACTGGCATTCAGATGACCTCCTCCATTGAAAAATTCGGACGCAACTTCATTGCAAGGAAAATTATCAACAGAACGCAGGCTTACCCACACTAAGTTATCCTTGCGGTCATCCTCACGAAGAGAGATGGAAAGCTTCAGTCCTTTAATGCGTAAAGGTTCATTCACAAGCCCTTCGGCATCACCTTTTATATAATGATAATCACGCATATCCTGCCGTGAAATTGTGAAATAGGAGGCATGATACTCGTCAAAATAATTTAACTTCTGTGACATCAGATAGCCTCTTAGCCGTATTGCCCACACGCTATAGTTGTTGAAGACGTTGCGATAAATCTTGTCTTTGTCGATGCCCTTTGTCAAAAGTTGTCCTATAATGAAGTATATTTCCGGACGGGAAGAGTTGAATGTGAAGCCTCCCGTATCCGTCATCATACCACAATAAATCTGCATGGCACCCTTCTTAGTGAGCTTTTCAAAGCCACCCAACTGCCAAATGATGCGGAAAACGACCTCTGAGGCACTGCTCATGGCGGAATCTGACACCAGCATATCTAAGTTTTCCATGAATGGATTGAGGTGATGGTCTATCATGACCTTATGTGCCTTGCTGGCTGTAAGCACAGGTTCAAGGTTCTCCACCCTACTGGCTTCGTTGAAATCGATGCAAAATATGAGGTCTGCCTTTTGGAAAGCATCCTCCACTTCAGCACCATGTTTGTCGTATCTGACCACCTTTTCGGTGTCGGGCAACCATTGCAGAAAGTCCGGATAAGCATCCGGCATGATGACCATCGGCGACTTCTGGCGCTGCGTTTTCAGGTATTCAGCAAAGCCAAGACATGCCCCCATGGCATCACCATCCGGTGATTTATGTCCTAAGACGATGATGCGCTCGGCATCATCTATCAGTTTATTGAAAGAGGAAAGCTCTTCCTCTGAGAGTACGTTAATATCCATATATGGATGCAAAGGTACAAAAAAGTTGAGAGTAAAAGGCCGTGAGGGCTCTTTTTTTAGCGAAAAATGAGAGCAAAGCCTTATGCCCTACTCTCATTTCCCTATTTTCTCAGCACCCTTCTATCAGAAAAGCTTAGCCGGATAGATACCTGCATCTATCAGACCCTGTATCTTATCCACTACACTTTGACGGTCAGCGGCATAGGTAACACCAAACCATTTGCTCGTTGTATCAAGTACTTTGACAGTGGCAGTGCGCTCATTGATGAGCTTATTCACCATCAATGGGATGAAGAACTCAGCCTTCAGATTGGCCATATTCTTAGGATCAGCAAGGAATTCCTTGAAATAATCCTCGCTATAAGCGAAATAATCGGGTGTGAAGCCCCATACATTCATGCTCACAGGGGTATTGTCGCCCACGGTCACCCATGCTCCGTTCTCATCTTTATATTGTACTCCTTCGGCGTGGCGCTCAATTTCCGTGCGCTCCACAACGGTCGTCAGGTTCTCTTCAGCATCCTTTGAGCAGATGCCACGGGCAACTGTTCCGTTGTCGCTCAACGTGTTTCCTACGCGGAAACCTACCATGGCATAGCGGTTTTTGCTGCCTTCAGGAAGCTCAGCGAGGAACTTTCCGATGACTTTGAAGCAGTCGCGATTGTAGAAATCATCGCAGTTGATGACGCAGAAAGGCTCTTTGATGATGTCTTTAGCCATCAAAACAGCATGGTTAGTGCCCCATGGTTTCTGGCGTCCTTCCGGCACTTTGAAGCCTGCAGGCAGGTCTTCGAGGGCTTGGAAGCAAAGCTCTGCGGGGATATGTCCTTCATATTTAGACAGTATCTTATTGCGGAATTCCTGCTCGAAGTCCTTTCGGATGACGAAAACGATTTTGCCGAAGCCGGCCTGAATGGCATCATAGATGGAATAATCCATGATGGTTTCCCCGTTAGGGCCCAGCCCGTCGAGCTGCTTAAGCCCACCATAACGGCTGCCCATGCCGGCAGCAAGAAGTAATAATGTTGGTTTCATATCTTATAAGTATTAAAAAACTTGTGACTGCAAATATAGCAATTTTAATTAGAATAGTGACATCTGATAAGAGAATTTTTTGCTTTTTTCTTGATTTCGGCTGATTGATGGATTGCCCATGCATCGTCTTTGCTTTCTTCGTCTATCATCTTCGGGATTGCCGACAGCTATCTTTCGGAATGTAAACAACGGTCTTTTACAGGGTAAAACAATTTGTTTTGGTAGGTAAAACAACTTGTTTTGGTGAGTAAAACAACTTGTTTTACTTTGCAATCAACCGTTAAGTGAATTCCAACCGATAATCTATAGGCATCAGAACGGATAGCCCACGGCGAGATGAATGCTCTGTCCATCCCTGAAACTGGATATATTATAGAAGCCGCTCTTCCCCGTTTCATAAGGCACATGCAAGCCGATTCCCCAGTCAACCCTTATCACGAAGAGGCCCATATCATAGCGCAAGCCCACTCCGGTGCCTAAAGCCATCTGCTTCAGGAAGTTCTTTGCCTCGAATTTTGCTCCTTCCCTTTCATCGTTATTATGAAGGGACCACACGTTGCCAGCATCCAAGAACACCGCTCCATATAAGCTTCCGAAGAGCTGAGGACGATATTCAAGGTTGGCCAAAAACTTCATATCACCCGTCTGTTCGATATAGGAAAGCTTCGAATTCTTAGGATAATACTTGCCCGGACCTATGCTTCTGACATTGAAAGCACGCACGCTGTTGGCGCCTCCGATATAGAACTGCTCATAATAAGGTGCCTGATTGGCATTGCCATAACTGATGACAGCCCCCGCATTCAAATGCCCAAGGACGGAAGAATGCTGCGATATCTGCCACTCTTTGACGAAATCGGTCTCTATCTTAACGAATTGCGCGAAGGGATTCTTAAACATTGTCTTATTCTTCTCGCCCCATTTCTCGCCACAAAGAGCATATCCGGCAGCCAAAACATTGCCTGCTTCACTGAGCGTTGTTGACCATGTGATGGGGTTCTGATAAGTTTTCGGGCTCGTATAAGTATAGGTGTAGCTCATCTTAGGCACAAACTGGTCACGCATCGACACACTCAGATAAGGGTTATCATTCAATAACTGCTTGAAAGCCTCCGTCTCATCCTGCATGTATTCATAAGAGAGCGTGAGCGGACTGAATGAATGATGCGACTGCGCCGATGTCCAATAGTCATACGTGAGTTCACCCGATATGACGTGACGCTTGAAGTAACTGCCTCGATTAAGCACGTTCATAGAGGCCTTGATGGTAGTCGTTGGCGTCTGATAATACTGATGCCGACGGTGATGACGCGGCTTTCCAGTGTTGCTTTCACGTGTAGCCCAACTCCTTATGAGGCTTTGTGGGGTAAGCAGTCGCGGCAAAATCAGCGACACATCACCGCCATATTCATAGGAATTGATGCCTGATGACGAGCCTTCAGACTGATGACCGGTCTGCCATTCATAAGAGCCATGCAGGTTGACATCCAATTTCTCACCGCCACGAAAGGCATTTCGCTTGGTAAGACCTAACACAAGCTCAGGCCCCATCCTACCGGTAGTCTTGCCATTGGCATTCGCTTCCACATAAAAATCATAGGGCTTGTCGAACACAAGGTCGACGGCAAGGTCCAAAGTATCGCAGGTAAGGGAGGAATCACGTGGCGTAAACTTCAGGCTGCTATAGCTGAAGAGACCCATATTGAGGATGTTCTTGCTCGATTCCTCTTCGTTTGCACTATTGTAAAGTTGGTTAGGACGAAGCTTCAAGCCCCTTGAAATGACACCCGTACGCAAGGGTTGATGGCTCCCGTTGAAGTAAGTCGTGAAGTGACGCTTATGCAATGAGTCGTTCAACTGCTCCATAAACGAGCGGCGGAAATTAATGTCTATCTTGCCAATGTACCACTTATGGGTGGCTTGCGCATCCAGACTATCCGCCATTTGCAGGTGCACCAATGCCTTGCCGGGCACATTCACGGTGTCAGCCAAATAAGAGGCATAGCCAGATTTATAGTAATAATAGCCGTTATTGCGGAACAACGTGCTCAAACGCTGACGCTCATTCTCCAATGTGGGAACACTGAAAGGGTCGCCATTGTGTATCAGCGTCTCGCTGATATGCGCATGGATAAGACTGTCGGCAACAGGTGGAAAGTTGATATACTTTATCGAATCCATCGTCCACAGACGTCCCATATTGACCGTATAGGCAACCTTTGCCTTCTTGGGATTGCTTTCCGTAATCACCTCATGCGACACCTTGCCATTGAAATAACCATATTTCTTCAGTTGAGATTGGGCTACTGACGACCGCAACTCAGGGTTTACCTCACTCATCAACTTAGGCTTTGAGCCGAAAGCCCTCGTCATCCACTTGGCAAAATCACTGTTAGACTGAGAGAAAGCATTCCATATCCACAGCTTAATCTGAAACGGATTGCGGTAATAACTGCTGCCGAAAAGGGCACCATTAGGGGCAGATGCCAACGCATACTCCATTTCCTCTTGGGTCATAATGGCGTGGTCGTTCTTCTCATAATTAGTGAACTCAATCTGTTTAAGTCCCGTAAAGAGTTGCTCTCCATCAGGGATTGCACTGGTTGTGGAGCATGCCGTTATCACCGTCAGCACCACTATGACTGCCAATATGTAAGTTTTACTTTTTCTCATTGTCATTCATTTTAACAGAATCAGGGCGCATCGGCGGCATCACTTGTTTCTCGCTCTTGAAGCGGAAGATGTCTTTGAAGTGCTGAAGCTTACGTTGCCACTTGAAACCTATCCCGTATTGACCCAACGGACCTTCAAGCCAATCATACTTGTTGTTATCATAGAAGAGGCGAAGATACTTGCTTGAGTTCTTGTCAAGACGATATTCCAGCTCCACATTATCAAAGAATGAGTTGTTACGCTGATTCTGGTCAAGCTCTGCACCCGTAGAAACCTTGCCACCGATAATGATGTTCAGCCGATTATTCCATAAGCGCTTGGAGAAACGGAAGTTATAATCCGTGTGCATACCACCGCTTGATGTGGTGGCATTATCAACGCTCATACCAAGGTCAAGACCCATTGAGCGCATGGCTGTTCCCGTCACATTATTAATCTCAGACTGAAGGAATGAGCTCAAGGCACTGTTCATGGAGAAGGAAGTTGTATTGCCATCCGACAGATACATGCCTGATGCCAGCATCGTGATGGCCACCTTGCTTCGGCCTTCTATCGTCATCGTGTTGAGCTCATCTTGAATGGTCACGTCGTTAGGAGCATCGATGATGAACTCAATCCCTAACTTATTCAGGGTCTGAGAGAGTTTCACACCACATTCAAAGTCTACTACTCTACCTGACCCAGTGCCTTCATTTACCGTGGATTTCACGTTCTCCGTGGCGGTAATATGCAGCAACGGGTCCATCGGATCGCCTTGGAATTCGATGTAACTGCCGTCTTTGATGGTGAAGGTCTTCAATGGAATGATAGGCAGAGAATACTTCATTTGCCCATTATTGAGCGTATATCGGCCTGTAAGACGCAGATTATCAACGGAGTTATAGTTCATCATCAGGTCGCCTCCGCCCATCAAATCAATGTAATTGGAATGGTCGGCATTGAGCATACACATGATGTGTGCCCCCTCATCTATCGACATATTGAGCGACATATCGAGGCCTGTAAGCGGCGGACGCTTCACTACTTCCACGGTAGAATCTTGAAAATTGGTGAACTTCACGAGTTCTTGCAACTGGTTATCAGTGGTCAATTCGGCATCACGCATCACATAAGTCATGTCCGTATTGCCCAAAACATCCAGCTTTCCTCTCATCTTCAGACTCTCCAAAGGCCCGTTCATACTGCCGAAGAAGTTGACGAAAGCCTTGCCATAAGCCTCTGAACGTGGGTTCTCTTTGGCGTCAATAAGCTCGAAGTTCTCGGCTTTCATGCGGATATCCAACAGCATTCTGTCAAGGTCGGAGAAGTCAAACTTGCCGGAAATGTTCAATGGGGAATCGTTATTGGCATACATTTCAAAGTTCTCAAAGAGAAGATTGCTCCCCACAATACGCACCGGATCATTGGCAAAACGCATATCCAAGCCATAAGGCTCACTTAGCAAATGGCAGGAGTCAAGATACACTTCACCATCCACTTGAGGCTTCTTCAGCGACCCTCTCACCGTCAGCGTGCCGTCACCATATCCCTTGAAGCCAATGATTCGATTAGGAATGAAGCCGTTAGCCATATCCATCGGCAGGCGTTTCATGCCCACTGTGGCATCCAAGAAACCGCTCCCTTTGGAGCTGTAAGTACCTTTCAATGTGCCCACTTCGTTACCATCATGCTTCAAAATACCGTCTACATAGTGCGTTCCATCTGGCTTTGGAATATACACAAATTCGGCTCCCACATCCCCCATCGGATACTTCTCATAGAACATCTTACTGACGTCTACCTCCGAAGAAACAGATAACTCGTCCTTGGTTTGTATCAAATGGAAGTCTCCATCCATAACTCCCGCAATGTCAGGAGTATAAGGGATGACGGAAAGAACTTTCTCCAAGTCGAACTGATGAAGGGAAACTGTCACATCCTGAAGGGCTTCGAGGTTGTCATCATTTGTGTAAATCTGCAATCCCATGCCGTCGTCAGCCCTCAATTTAAGGTCTGCTGACACCCTTCGGTCATCTCCTAAGAAGACGTAATTGCTGTCGTTAACGTTGAATTTCTTATATCCCAAGATAGGATTATCTCCAAACATGTGGAGCCGAATGCCTTTCTGTTCCATCTGAGCAGACAATCCAAGGCGCAAACCGAGCTTGTCATCAGCATCGTAAACCTTAGTACTCAGTTGCGTGCCATGCTCATTGATGCCACCATCAAACAACGCATTGAAGGTGTAAGCAGGGTTATTCTTGCCATTGCGGACCTGTGCCTTATAGGTAGCTCCTACCGAATCGGAGGCTATGGCAAAGCGAATTGTATCCAAACGGATGCTGTCTACGATGAGAGAATCTATCTTCAGATTACCATTCAGACCTGCCATTGGCGAGGAATCCATGTCCATATAGATGCTCGCAAGGTCGTAACCATACTTCCGAAGGATGCCACAGAAGAAGTTGTCACGCCCACTTGTGAGGTAGATACGTGCATTCGGAAGCCGCTTGCGAAGGCGAACTTGGTCGATATACTTATTCTTCAGTTGCTTTTGCAGTTCTCCCATGAAGCTCAAAAGTTGCTTCATAATGCGCTGATAGCCATACTTTGCGTTAGCATTCAGATGGAAATCGCCACAATCGACAACGGCATGCGTGGTGTCTCTTGACGTCAAAACATCGAGCACAATATCGTCAGGATGATAGCGTTTGCCGTTATCCTGCACAAAGATATCACTCACCAAGCCCTGCACTTTATAGTAATCCTTGAAGTTGCTCTTAATGTCTACATGGCTGCAAATGGCCGTAATAATGGAATCCTGAGTAATTCCGAGCCTATGGAGGTCGGCTTTGCTGAGGTCACAAGAGAACGTTCCGCGAAGCACCTTCTTGCTGGTGATGCCATCGAAAGTGAGAAGCCCCTTCAACAAACGGTTCTTGCTATCGACATCGGCATGAATGCGACCATTGCGGATAGCCGCCACAGCATTCATATTATCCAGATTATAGCCGCCATATTGGAACTTCTGAATCTTCACTTTGGCATTCAATCGAGTGCGAGAAGACAGAAAATCAGTACCTGCACCGTTAGCTTCCACATAGCCCGAAAAGGCATGCAGCCCCATATTGGGCACGAAATGCTGAAGCTGGAGATTATTGGCTTTCAACTTGGCCCTATAAACCATGTTCTTCGCATCTAATTGAGCAGTGCCCGAAAGGCTGCCTCTGCCCTCGCGGGCAATGAAGTTTCCGCCGTATTTCTGCCCGTCAACATTGAAATGTCCTTTGAGGCCTATGCCATTAGGAATGCGGATTTGCCGCATCAAAGACGGGTCGAGCATACTCGTGAGGAAGTTGAGATTATAGCTATGGGCATCTACATCGAGGTTGGCCTTCAGATGTTTAGGGTCTGTAAGGTTTTCCATGAAACCGTCGGCATACACATTAAAGGCGGTGGGCAATTTCACCGTGAGGCCCGAAAGATGCACTTTCTGCATGTTGCCCCTCACTACTCCGTCAACGCGTAACGGATAATTAGGCCATCGGCGCATGAGTCCAGCGGGCGCAGAAGCCATGAACTTCAGCATATCCTGCTTGCCAATACTGCCATGAACAGTCACGTCCAACTTGCCAGGATGCCGCTCGGCAAAGGCATTCTTATCCATAATGAACTGCACATCTAGGTCTGATTCCGTCGTCTTCAAATGCATTTTGGGCAGTCGGATGCTCGTGGAGTCCATCGAAAAAGGCCCTTGGAAGTCATCCACTATCAGTCCGCTCTGCTCCTTGAAGCGGCATTGTCGGATTTTGATGTCCAGTTTGGAGTCGCAATAATAGAAGGAATCAGCCTTCAGCAACAAGTCTTCGAGGGCGAGGTGATTATAATCGAGGCCCTTCTGATGGGTTTCAAAGTTGTTGTCATAATAGAGATTGCCGTCCTGCCAATCGAGCTTTCCTATCTGATAAAGGCTCTTGTGGAGGTCGAGAAATCCGTTGCTGGCAGCCACATTGCCCATGTAAGCATGCACGGAGAGCGTGTCGCCCGGCATGTGGAGCGTGAAATCGGTGTGATGGAAGTTGACTTTATCGAGCGTAATCTTCCAGAAATTCTTGCTTGGAGTTGTGTCAGGAGGCACCGTATCACTGAGTTCCACGCTGAGTTTAGCGTTCTTGAAGAGAGCTTCATCTACCTTTACAGCCGACGCGCCGAGGTCGATGCCATGCGATTTGAGCGCCAATAGCCCCACGTTTCCTTTGATTCGGGCCTGATGAATGAAGTTTGTGGTGTTCACTTTCATGTCTTCGAAGCGAAGCTCATCAATCTGCACCTGCTTATGGAACAAGGGAAGCAGCTGTATATCGGCAACGGTGTGACCGATGTCAGCCACCGTGTCTTTCACTTGCGGCAACGAATCATTCTGCTGAATGGCCTTGATGCCATCGATGCCAAGGTCGAGTGGGAACTCCAAATTCACGTGATTGACCGTGATTTCCATGCCTGTTTTCTCCGAAGCATAGGCCGCCACTCGCTTTACTGCCCAGTTTTGGAAAGGAGGGAAGTAAAACAACAGCACCAGCAAAATGAAAAGCAGGATGGGAATCGCTATAATGATGCCTGCCCACTTGGCAATTTTTTTCATATAATCAACAAGGAGTGCCACAGTTGGTATTAGCGGCTCTCAATCTTTTGCAAAGTAAATAAAAAAATTCGAGATAAAGAACATTTTTATGGAAATTTTCTAAAGACAGGCAAAATAATTATCGTTGAGTATTAACAAAGATTAGTATTTCGAGGCTAAAAATGAGTTTGGATTATAGCGCGAGTTTTCTCTGACATGCTATTTTGCCAAAAATCAGCAGATTTTGAGCGTTTTTGCAAGATATTGAAAATCAACCGCTTAGGAAATACGGGTAATTATCGGATTTGTAAAAGACTACTTTCTACATTGTAAACAACCGTTGTTTACCTTGTAAAAGATAGCTTTTCAGGAGGTAGAAGACGGTCTTTTACGGGGTAAAAGGTATCTATTGACAAAGCAAGCAACCGCTTTCTTTCCTCTTGGGGACTGTTTTCCAGCCCTAAAAGAGTCAGATATGGGGTAATAAGAGATTATTTCGAGTGAAATCAAAGGTTGTTTCCGTAGTTAATAAAACTATAGTTTTCTTAAATAATCGTTAAAAACTATACCAATCCACTACCAATCGCTTGCCAAAGATTATCATTTGGCAACGGAGCTTCCACTTTGATTTGCTCTTTTGAAACGGGATGAGTGAATTCAACTCGGCGTGCCAAAAGCGAGATACTTCCATCTGGATTAGAGCGCTGAGCACCATATTTCAAGTCGCCTTTGATAGGGCATCCCATGGCGGCAAGCTGACATCTGATTTGATGATGACGACCCGTCATCAGCTGGACTTCCAACAGATGATAGTTGTCGGTATGGCATATTTCGCGATATTTCAGCACTGCCTTCTTCGCATTCGGCACCTCATGGTCGTAAGCGTAGCTCTTGTTTTGCTTCTCATTGCGTACAAGCCAGTTTTCCAAAAGCCCTTCTTGAGCCTTCGGGGCGTTCTTCACAATCGCCCAATAAGTCTTATGCACCTCTCCCTCCCGAAACATATTGTTCAGTCGAGGCAAGGCTTTTGAGGTCTTGGCAAACACGACAAGCCCTGCAACAGGCCTGTCCAGACGATGCACCACACCCAAAAACACATTGCCGGGCTTATGGTATTTATCCTTCAGATACTGCTTTACAATATCAGAGAGAGGACAATCGCCGGTCTTATCGCCCTGCACAATCTCCCCACTCTGCTTATTGACTATGATGACATGGTTGTCTTCGTAGACGACTTCCATCTTACATATTCATTCCACCATCTACCTGAATGACCTGTCCACTCACGTAGCTAGACATGTCAGAAGCCAAGAATGTAGCCACATTAGCTATATCATCGACCTTACCGCCACGGCGAAGAGGAATCTTATTAATCCACTCCTTGCGGATATCCTCTGATAAAGCCTGTGTCATAGCAGTATCGATGAAGCCCGGAGCAATCGCATTTGCGCGGATTCCCTTTGGTCCCATCTCCTGTCCGATGCTCTTTGCAAGAGCTATCAAACCAGCCTTTGAGGCAGCATAATTAGCTTGTCCGGCATTTCCATGAACACCCACCACGCTGGCCATGTTAATGATAGAACCGGCACGCTGACGCATCATCACCGGTACACAAGCATGGATAAAGTTGAAAGCACTCTTCAAATTGACTGCAATCACTGCATCCCACTGCTGCTCGGTCATGCGAAGCATCAGACCATCCTTAGTGATACCGGCATTATTCACCAAAATATCAATAGAACCGAAGTCTTCCTTCACGGTCTTAACAACTTCCTCTGTTTGAGCAAAATCAGCTGCATTGCTGGCATATCCCTTAGCTTTCACGCCAAGAGCAGCAATCTCGCGCTCTGTAGCCAACCCTCCATGCTCCTCATCGATGAAAAGATCGGTGAAAGCAATGTTGGCTCCTTCTGAAGCAAACTTCAAGGCTATAGCCTTGCCAATACCACGTGCAGCACCTGTAATCAGGGCTGTCTTACCATTTAATAATCCCATTTTCGTAATTTATTAAAGATTTATATTTTACTTTTCAATATTTATCTAACCCCGTTTTTGCCTAAAGCACCATAGACAAACTTGGCCACCAACGGTTTACTTGACTCTATATCAAGGCCATGGGCAATACGTCCATAGATGAAAGGAACTTCCAATCCCTTGATACAATAGTGGGTTATATCAGCCACCAAATCAACGTTTTCGATGTCAAATTCCCCATCAGACTTGCCCTCAGCATACACTTTACGGAAGATTTCGATTTCATCTTCATCGAAATTCTTACGCACCTTCTCCACCATCCATATATTTCTGAAGAACTCCGCACGCAAGTTACCATTGCGCATCACAGTCTCCCGAATCATGCTCAGATGGGTATAGATGAGCTCAATCACCTTTTCTTGGGGACGCATCTTCATTGCGGCAACATCATCCAACTTGTCGGAAAGACGCTCCAGCTCCGATTCTATCACGGCAGAGTAAATGTCCTCCTTGCGATTAAAATAGGTATAAAGCGTGCGGCGGCCTTTTCCTGATGCCACTGCAATATCATTCATAGTAGTGTTCGCTATCCCATTTTGAGCAAATAGCCTTCTTGCAACGTCTACCAGCGTTTGTCTTGTCTTCGAAATTGACATTATTATATTCCTCCGAAGTTAAAAATTGCACACCCAAATATTTGTGTGCAAAAATATCACTTTTATTTGGAATAGGCAAATGGAAAGCAGTTTTTTTTGTAAAAACTCAAAATATTCCCTTTTATATTTGGTCACGTCGAAAAATAACCGTACCTTTGCACTCGCAAAATAAAAACATCGCGGAGTGGAGCAGTTGGTAGCTCGCCAGGCTCATAACCTGGAGGTCGCACGTTCGAGTCCTGCCTCCGCAACAAAGTAACGCTCGGAAAGCCTTTCAAAAAGGTTTCCGGGCGTTTTCCTATTTTAAACTCGGACATAAGTAGGACAATAAAAGAACCTGTTGTTATTACTGTAAATGGCACGACTTTTCAAAGGATAATGGGAAATGTTAAATCCTGCCTCCGCAACTAAAAAGCGTAAGATTCTTCTGAGTCTTACGCTTTTTCTTTAGAATTGTTCCAATATTTCTATTCGCTTTTCGGTATCGGGATGCGTGCTGAAAAGAGAATTCATGAAGCTCATCAGCCCAGTCGACATCTGGTCAGGACGAACGATGAAGAGCTGGGCAACATCTTCGCGCTTGACATTATCTAATCCCGGGTCTGACGAAATTTTTCTCAAAGCTGAAGCCAAAGCAAGTGGGTCTCCGCATAATTCTGCCCCTCCAGCATCTGCCATGTATTCGCGCTTGCGGGAAATGGCAAAACGAGTGATAAGTGTAAAGAAATAAGCGATGGCACAACAAACCGCTCCCACTAACAAAATGACGATAATAGACAACCCATTACCTTTCCCATTGCTCCCGCTACGACTGTTTCCACCTCCAAACCACATCACATTATACATCATTCGGACAACAAGACTCATCACTGTAGAAATGATTCCTACGAAGATAACACTCGTTATCAACAAGCGAGTATCACGATTACGGATATGCGTCAGTTCATGTCCGATGACTCCAGCTAACTCTGAATCGTTCAAACGATCAATGATACCAGACGTAAGAGTCACTGTATAACTTTTATTATTTATGCCACTGGCAAACGCATTGAGCTGGGGATCATCCACAATATTGATATTCGGCATATCCATACCACATGACATACAGAGGTTTTCTACAATATTATAGATGCGAGGATTCTCCTTACGAGTCAATGGACGCGAACCTGTAGCCTGCTGTATCATGGATACATTCGAGAAATAAGCTATCAAGAACCACAAGGCAACACCTCCAATCACCCACGGAATCGTTGTCACAAAGTAATAATTAACGGTTGCAGCATCAAGTTGGTGTACTACATTACCATACTGATCATAATAACCGTTACCGAAATAATTTAAAAGAGCCAGAAAGACCCACACCATTCCCAGTATAATCACTGGAAACATAAGGAGCAACAACATACTCATGATATTGTTGCGCCTTATTTGGGTCGCCATACCTACATACTTCACAGACTTAGAACTTTACTTCTGGGGCTTTTTCGTAACTACTGCGTTCCTCCTGTGGAACCTCAAACATCGGTTCTTTCTTGAAACCGAACATATTTGCGAAAATGTTAGAAGGAAAAGTCTGAACTGCATTATTGAGCTCTTTCGTCGCTGAATTGAAGAAACGACGAACAGCAGCCAACTTGTTTTCAATATCTGACAACTCACCTTGCAACTGCAAGAAGTTCTGATTAGCTTTTAGCTCAGGGTATGCTTCAACTGAGACTTTAAGACCTGACAAAGCACTTGTCAAGGCATTCTCAGCCTGGATCTTCTCATCAATCGTATTTGCTCCTAAGGCTGCAGAACGAGCTGCTGTAACTTTCTCAAAAACTTCCTTTTCATGAGCAGCATAACCCTTAACTGTTTCCACTAGTTGTGGAACCAGGTCATGACGCTGATTAAGCTGAACATCTATATTAGCAAAGGCATTTTCTCGATTGTTTCTTAGTTTTACAAGATTATTGTAAATACTAATTGCCCATACAATAAGTAGCACGATAACTACTACTAAAATTATTATTAATGTCATAATTAAAAGTTTAAAATTATATATTAGACGACAAAGATACTGTAAAAGTTGACAATATACCGTATTTTTAAGATTTATTAGGAAAAGAAAAACCGATTTGTAATTAACAAACCGGTTTTCAAAATTTACTTGAGAAGA
>JALCDQ010000013.1 GCA_022641735.1 Prevotella sp.
GGGCTCTTTGCGGCATGTATGTAGGCTGTTTCGAGATGGGGATTCCGTTTATCGCTTTCGGATATGCGATGCGCAACACCGACAATCCTGCCCTTATCAATCAGATGTGCTATCTGGCTCCCTTCCTTTCGCTGTTCTTTATTGCCATCGTCCTGCATGAACCTATCGTGACCACCACTTATTTAGGTTTAGGACTGATTGTGGCGGGCATACTTTTCAATCAGTATGCCGTCAAGACGAGGCATCAGAAAGCCTCATGAACGGAAAGGAAAAATATAAAAAATAAAAAATAAAAAATAAAAAAATGCCCTATTTGGCAAAATCGTTGGGAAGTTAATAAATAATAGGTAATAGTTTCTGAGTTCGTAAGTTCCCGAGACTTTAATTTGGGTATCAGTCTCTGTTTACTTCTTTTCCTTTAAAATAAGTGTGCTGGCCATCGCTGGCATAGTCATCGTCTTGATAAATGAAATACTTGCCGCCTAAGGCATTGGTGATGAGCTGGCCTTGATAATAAGCATGATGGTCATCCTTGGCATAGCCGGCTTTGAGGATGACGAAAGTGGCGGCGTCGGCTCCTTGAACGCTCTGCCCTTCATAGGTCACCGCGTTGCCCTGAATGCTGTAAGTGCCGCTCTCCTCGCCGTCAAGGCCGAGGATATCGGTGATGTCGAGCTTCTTCTCGGTTGTCTGCTTGCGAGGAGCAGGCGTTTTCATGCCCGTAGTGCTGATGCGGTGATGACGGGTGAAGCGGGCGTTGACCTTGAAGGCTGTAGGGTCGGCAAACTCGAGCACTTCGCCTTGATAATACACGTTGTATTGGTCTTTTCCATAGCCGAAGCCCAGTTCCTGAAAGGTCTTGGCGTCAGCGTCAGGAAGCACTTGCCCCTGATAAGTCACTTGATTCTGACGAATGGCATAGTCGTTCCATTGTCCCTGTGCCGGCAGGGTAATCGGGGAGAGCAGCAGGGCTGCCAAGAGGATTCCTCTGAAAAGTTGCTTCTTCATATTCTGCAAAGATAAACAATATTTCCGATAAGATGCGGATTTGTCGAAAATTTTTTATACCTTTGCAAAAGAGAAATATCGACTTCTTTGAAGGACGAGAAAACACAAACTTAATAACAATAATATCGAAAAAACAAATGATGAAACGATTGATTTACTTTCTTTTCATGCTCCTGCCTCTTTCGGCTTCTGCCCAGCAGGAATACAACGTGAAGTTGGAAAACGACCTCCGGATGAACATCCAAGTGTGTCAGGATGGCATCTTCCGCGTGCGCATATCGCCAAGGAAGGCCTTTGCCGATAACCTCATGATTCGTTATGGACTTCAGAAAACGGATTGGGGAAAGACGGCCTGTCAGACGGAAGACAACAAATCGGCTTTCAAGGTGACGACGGCGAAATATGTGCTGACAGTCAACAAGAAGGAGGGCACTCTCAGCGTGACTGACAAACAAGGCAAGACAGTTATCAGCAAGGTGAGTTTTCTGCAAGGTTCCGACCCTCTATGCACCAGTCTTGGCAAGAGCATCAACGAGGCTTTTGCCGACTTGAAGGTCATCAAGAACGACGGCATCATCGGGGATGACAAGAACTCGAAGGAACGGAAGGACACTGTCGAGACGGGCAACTATGCCCATTGCAGCATCATCCGCTTTGCTCTTCGAGAGGGCGAGCGTTTCTATGGCGGCGGCAGTACGTCGAGGGAACATATCCAACATCGTGGCGAACTGCTGCGCATGTGGGTGACTTATCAGCATACGGAGATTCCTCAGCCTTTCATGATGAGCAGCAACGGATGGGGAGTGTTCAACAATACCACGTTGAAAAACTTCTTCGATGTCGGGCGTTTCCAGCATGATGCCTTCTCCATCTATAATACTTCCGATGAAGCCGACTTCTATCTCATGGTGGGTGATGATATGCCCGCCATCCTCAACGATTATACGCTCATCACCGGACGTGCCTATCTGCAACCGAAATATGCTTATGGCATGTGCTTCGGGCCTAATATGCTCGAAAATCAGTTTGACATTCTCCGCGATGCTGCCGACCTCCGCACGGCCAATATCCCTTGCGACGTGCTATGGCTGGAGCCTCAATGGATGGAGAAACGCTATGACTTCTCCACCAAAAAGAAATGGAATTATAAGCTCTTTTCGCCCGAAGGTTATTGGGATTCCTGCCATTATCCGAAGAAAGAGTTCTTCCGCCTCTTCATCGGCAGACTTCATGGCATGGGTTATAAGCTCGGACTTTGGCTTTGCGAGAACTATGACCTCTCATTGCCTGAGGAGGATGCCATCGCCAAACGTGAGGGTTTGAAGGAAAGTGGGCAGGAACACTGGATGGACCATCTGAAGCCTTTCATCGACCAAGGAGTAAACGGCTTTAAACTCGACCCTGCGCGCACTATTGACGAACATCCTACGATGAAATATTATAATGGCTATACTGACCGAACGATGCATAATCTCAATCAGATTTTGCTGCCAAAGCAGATTGAGGAGATGATGCGGGAACATACGGGAAAGCGCAACTGGCATCATTATTGTGGCGGATATGCGGGCACTCAGCATTGGGGAGCAGCGACAAGCGGCGATAACGGAGGCGGAGAGGTGGCGCTCTTCGACCAGTTGAACTTAGGAATGAGTGGTTTCATGAATATCTCTTGCGATGTGATGGGAGTCGGTAAGCCCGAATTTGAGATGCCTGCCATCCACTTCGGCATCTTCCTGCCTTGGATGCAAATCAACAGTTGGTTCTCGATGATGAGTCCTATCTATTATTCCAAGAAAAACAAGCAGATGTATGGCGACTATATCCGCCTTCGCTATGCGCTCATGCCTTACCTCTATTCAGCAGCCATCGAAGGCTCGCAAACAGGTATGCCGATGGTGCGTTGCATGCCTTTGGAATTCCCAGAAGACCGAAATGTGGATGACAACTGCCATCAATATCTCTTTGGCAAGAGTCTGCTCGTGGGCATCTTCAGCGATACCATCTATCTGCCGAAAGGTGAATGGATAGACTTTTGGACGGGAGAACGTCTGCAAGGAGGAAGCACTATCCAGCATAAGATTCCTGACAATCGCGCAGGACTTCTCTTCCTGCGTCAAGGAGCCATCATTCCAATGCAACAACCGATGAATTTTGTGGGCGAGAATCCTATCGATACGCTCACGTTGAAGGTGTTCCCTAAAGGCAATTCAGCCTATACTCTTCTTGAAGATGACGGCACTTCTTATGACTATGAGAAGGGAGCCATAGCCGCCACAAAGTTTACTTGTGAGGAGAGCAACGGAGGGGTCAACTTTGAAGTGCTGCCAGTGAAAGGACAATATAAAGGCATGTATGCTGAGCGTGCTTATCTCATGGAGTTCTATCTGCCGAGAAAGCCTAAGAATGTTCAGATAAATGGCCGCAACATCACAACCTTTACTTATAGCAATGACGGCATTCTCCGCTTCTCATTGCCTCGGAAATCGGTGAAGGAAAAGACGGAAGTGCTGATAAGATAAGAATTAAAAGCAGAGATTCAATCATAAGACGGGGGTGCGACTTTAGTACCCCATGTCTTTTGAGGATTTGAAGAAGTGGAATATTCAAGGGTAGCCCCTTTCTCAAGATGTTCCCAATTAAGCCATGTCGAAGGATAAGGCTTTCCATTCAACTTCATTCCTTTGATGTATATGTTTTTCTCTGAGCCTCCTTTGATAAGAAGGTCACCGCCTTTCAGATGCATTTTGATAAAGGGGAATATCGGAGTATTTATTGAGAGCCCTCCAACTCCAGGAATCTCAGGATAAAGACCGATGCAGGCATAGACATACCAAGCTCCCATTGCGCCCAAATCATCATTGCCAGGCAAGCCATTGATCTGGTCAGAATATTCCTCATTGAGTATTCGATTGATGACTTTCTGCGTCTTATAAGGCGCTCCTACCCAGTTATACACCCATGGCACTCCGAAGCTCGGCTCATTGCCAGAAGCAAACCAAGGGTCATCATATCCGGCATCAAGTCGCTGAAAATATTCATCTAAGCGTTTCTCAGCTTTTGTCTTTCCACCGCTAAGATTTATTAAACTTCCAAGGCTATAAGGCACCATCCAATAGTAATCCCGATAAGTAGCCTCGCGGAAATCTTCACTTAGTGGTTTCCAAGAGCCATCCGGATTACGGGATTGTAACCATCCTGTCTCAGGGTTATATAAGTTTTTCCAAGAACGTGCCTGTTGGAAATAGCGTTCAGATAGTTGCTTATCCTTTGCGGCATTGAGAGCAAATTGCCCGATGGCAAAGTCGGAAGAGGTGTATTCCAATTGTAAGGAAGCATTGCAATAGCCTTTCTCAAGATATTGCCTCAGCAATGGGCGTTCTTCCACTTCCTGCGATTTCATGCCAGGTACTTCCGCACCCTTCCGCATGATAGCCAAAATCAGCTTAGCATCGTAGCTGCGGGCACCGAAAGCCCATGCATTTGAAATCAATATTGGCGACGGGTCTCCTTGCATGATGCCCGTCTCAATGTTTGCCATCACCCAACGGGGGAACACTCCGCCTGACTGCTCGGCAAAAAGCTGATGAGAGATGACAATATCTGAGGCCACGTCAGGCTCGATTATCGACAGCAATTGTATCTGAGTGCGATAAGTATCCCAGTTGCTGAAAGAAGTATAGTGATTGGTATTGGTCTTATGGATGCGGAAGTCTGCGCCCATATACTCTCCATTTACATCATTGTCAATATTAGGATGGATGAAAGCATGATAAAGATGGGTATAAAACTGCGTAATACGTGCTGAATTATCACCTTTTACCTCGATTCTGCTTAGGTATTTGTTCCATTGTTGCTCGGCATTGTTGACGATTTGAAGAAAGTTCCATCCCGGGTTCTCAGTCTTGAGATTTTCACGTGCATTATCAACAGACACATAAGAAACACCAACCTTATAATGAATGGTGCGGTGTTGCTTTAAATTAAAAGTGAAATAGACTCCGGAGAACTCGCCTTCAGCAAATGAATTACCCGGATGAATATCCATTCGTTTCCATGTGCCTGATTCTATGGCATTACAATCAAACTCTGCAGCAAAATACACTTTGAAGGGAGTGCGAATGCCACAAAAATAACCACCATCGGCATATCCTTCGCATTTATTGGGTGCTGTTATCACCACCGCTGCCTCTTTGATTCTCGTGGCGGCAAGGCCTGCTCCAATAATCACAGTGCCATAGTCTTCAGTCGCTGGATATTCATATTCAGCCATCCCCGTACGCTTCGTAACTGTCAACCGCGCCTTAATGTCCTCTTGAACATTCGTTTCGTAAAATCCGGCATGGCCTTTCTCGTTTGTTAATTCAATATGCAAATCACGAATAGTATTGGGGGAAGTAGTCAGACGCCCTTTGATGGGGAAAGTCGGAAAATTTCCCATATGCTCACATCCACCACCACTTACTTGATTAACTACAAAACCTGCCTGTTTGGCAAAGTATGATGGAGTGAATTGCACCATGCCATGAGGATAGGAAGCACCAGGAAACAGATAGCCTGAGGTGAGCCCAATACCATTAGTTCCAATCAACGTGTTGACCTTATGAGCATAGTCAGCCTCACCTGCCATACCCATAAGTGCATATAAAATACAGCCAAACAAAAGCATAGTCTTTTTCATCATAATAGTAATCGTTTTTACAAAGATTATTAAATTCTTCTGCGAAAAATCAATGAGGGCTTTTAGTTAGAATGGAAAGGCTCTTAACCTCTCCTTTCTGCCCAATCTCCTCGGTCGAGATTTCGATAAGAGATGGCTTCAGCAAGGTGTTCGGGCTTGACTTGCTCACTGCCTGCCAAATCAGCAACCGTGCGTGCGACTTTCAGAATGCGATTATAGGCTCTGGCGCTGAGGTTGAGCCTTTCCATGGCAGTGCGCAAAAGGGTGATGCCAGCTTCGTCAGGCTCGGCAAACTTGTGTATCATCCGCTCCGTCATCTGTGCATTGCTGTGCACGCCTTTATAGGTTTTGAAGCGCTCTTCCTGAATGTTTCTTGCCTTGATGACACGCTCGCGGATAATGGCACTTGGCTCTCCTTGTTCGGCTTTGGAGATTTCCTTGAAAGGTACGGGCGTTACCTCAATCTGCAGGTCGATGCGATCCATCAGAGGACCTGAAATCTTAGACATATAACGTTGTATCTGTCCAGGCGTGCAAACGCAATGATGCGTTGGGTCACCATAATAACCACAAGGGCAAGGATTCATCGAGGCGACAAATTGGAAACTGCATGGGTATTCTATAGAATACTTGGCACGGCTGATGGTAATCTTTCTGTCTTCCAATGGTTGCCGCAATACTTCCAATGTGTGGCGATCGAATTCAGGGAGCTCGTCACAATATAAAATTCCGTTATGCGCTAAACTGATTTCTCCAGGCATAGGACTGGTGCCGCCGCCAACAAGGGCAACCTCAGAGATGGTATGATGGGGCGCTCGGAAAGGCCGTTGCGCTATCAGAGAGGTGTCTTTTCCCAACTTTCCGGCAATGGAATGGATTTGCGTGGTTTCAAGGCTTTCCGCTAAGGTAAGAGGTGGCAAGATGCTCGGTAATCTCTTGGCCATCATACTCTTTCCAGAGCCTGGAGGCCCGATGAGAATGATGTTATGAGAACCAGCAGCTGCCACTTCAAGTGCCCGCTTAACGTTTTCCTGTCCTCTGACATCGGCAAAGTCGAGGTCATATTGATACTGATGCTCATAAAACTCCTTGCGGGTATCGATGACGGTAGGCTCAAAAGACTTCTGTTCCGTCAGAAATTGAATGACATCCGTCATTGACTCCATGCCATAGACATCAAGGTTATTGACCACAGCCGCCTCTTTCACATTTTGCAAAGGCACTATCAACCCTTTAAAATGCTCCTTGCGGGCTCGTATGGCAATAGGAAGAGCACCCTTGACAGGCTGCAATTTGCCATCCAAACTGAGTTCCCCCACAATCATATATTCCTTCAGATGTTCAGATTCGATGCTGCCATTGGCTGCCAAGATGGCGATGGCTAAAGGCAAATCGAAACTGCTGCCTTCCTTGCGGAGGTCTGCAGGAGCAAGATTCACGGTGATATCAGCTACTGGAAAGCGAAAGCCACTGTATTGCATAGCGGCAGCGATGCGGTCTTTGCCTTCCCTTACGGCTTCATCGCCTAATCCCGTAAGATGATACATGACGCCTCTATTGAGGCTCACTTCTATCATTACGGTTGTCACTTCGAGACCATTGACAGCCGCGCAGTATGTTTTTACAAGCATTCAGAGATTCCTTTCTGTTTTTTCACTCCATCAACTCTATATCATTTTTTCCAGACGGTTTTGCAATTCGATGGCATTGAGGCCACGTGCAATAATCTTGCCGTTCTGCAAAAGAATATTATCTGGAACACTATAGAGTCCTAATGTTTTCAATATTGGAGTTTCAAGCATCTGCCCATCACAGATGGTAGGCCAAGACAGAGAGTCACGTTTCAAGGCTTCCTGGCAGTCCTTCTTGCTAGGGTCTACACAGATGCTCAAGGCTTTCAGCCGTCCATGTGATTTTCTGATGAGTGGCTTTAAGGCACGTTGGAAGTTCTGACTGTCGAAACTCCACGAAGCCCAAACGCTGACAACCGCAATGGGAGCATTCAAAACGGCATTACTCAATCGATTTCCTCTTACGTCATAGGCTGTGAAAGCAGGCAAACGAGCCCCTGTGACCAATGTGGAAAGAGCCTTTAACTGCAAAGCAAGACGGTTAAGAGTTCCGTTCTTGGGTTGTTGTTTCTGCATGATTCTTATCAGTTGGAACGCCTGCTTATAGTCTGGTTGTGGCGCAGTGATGAAATATTTCCTCACGAGATAAACGCTGACGGCAGACTCAGGATGGTCTTTGATGAATTGAGCAGCAAATTTGACGGTTTCTGGAGGTGAGGCATCAACGACTTGTTTGCGGAATTGATTCATGAGTTTATTCTCATCCGTGCCCGTAACCTCCATCTCTTTCAAGTGAGAGGCATCGGCTTTCAGTTTCACAGAGCTTCCAGGTTCTGCGAAGATAGGTTGTTCGGAGAAGTTAGGGAAGACAAGTATCAGTGTCGTAGGACGCTCACATGCCATTTCAAAAGCCAGCCTTCCACCTTGCACTTTAATGGTATCGATGCCATTGATAGAACCATCTGTACTATAAATATAAAACTCACCTTGGTTGATGTGCAGCAGACTTCCTTCAAGTTTGAAGTGATGTCTGTCGGTGCCACAAGAGGCAACAACCAAAGTGAGCAATATGAGATAAGCTATTTTCTTCATTTTGCAGCTTCAAATTCCAAATCATTCCCTGCATAATTGCTGAGGGAAGGATCTTTCTGGAGAGCTTCTTTCAGATAAGAAGTGGCCGCATATTTGTTGCCTTGGCGCGCACTTGCAATGGCATGCAAGTAACTGGTAAGTCCATCAGGGTTCTTGATGTTGTTCAGTGTAGCCTTGGCTGCAGCATAGTCTTTATTGAGAATCTGTGCCAATGCAGCACTGTTGTTATAAGAGTCCTTGAAGTTCTCTTCTGCTTGTGCATAGTTGCCTTTGGCAATATTGAGATTGCCGAGAGCCTGGTTGACTCCATTGGCATCCGTAGCCTTTGCAATATAGTTTTCTGCTTCCTGCAAGTTGCCATTTTTCAAAGCCATCATACCGAGATTGGCATTTGCTTCAGGAGCATCGGCTTTCTTTTCAAAAGCCTGCTGAATGTAAGACTTGGCCGTAGCATCATCTCCTTGATTGAAGGCAAGCACTGCTAAATTATTGTAAGCACGATAGTCTTTGTCATAATAGTTGGCAGCAGCTTTGTATACATTCTCTTTCTCGGCATTGTTGTCTTCCAAAGTGGCAAGATAGAGAAGCTCATCAGCAGAAAGTTTGGTTGCATCTTTCTGATACTGTGCCTTAATCTCATCATCACTGCGACCGATGGTCTCATAGTTAATGATAAGGCGGCTGCGGCGTAATTCCGGTAAAATGCCATCAGCAAGTTCACGGAAACCTTCGCTCATATTGCGGATTTGCTGCTCACGCTCTTCCGGGTCTTTATACATTGACAACACTCGAAGGATGACATCCTTGTCTTGGATGTTGCTTGCCTGCACAAGACGCTGGAAACCATCCCAGTCTTGAGCGGTATAATGGGCATCAATGCCAGTCTTCAAACCAGCGTTTTTGAGTTGCTGATTGACATAGTCTTCGGAAGTATCCTGACGTTTATTGGCCAACTTGTCGTTGAACTTGAAGCCACCTTCAGGAGATGCGTAGGCTTGAATCTCCACATTATTCATGTTGAGGCCTTCACGGTCGGTATTGATTTTCTTCAGTAGCTTCACAAACTCCTGCACGCTGTTGTTCTTCAGCTCACTCTTACGGAGGTTAGCTTGGTTTACGAGGAATTTGATATTCGCTTCCTGTTTTTGTTCCTTTACGCGCTGGAAAGAGTCAGGAGCGATGCAACCTCCGGCATTCATCAGTGCGCGCTTATAGAGTTGGGAAGTAGTGATGATTCCATAATCAACTTTTACGGCAGGAATCGTTACTTTCTTATTGCCTAAACGAGCGTCGAAAGTGAGATACATATCACTCTTCTGAAGAGCATCCTGATAAGTAAAGTCGCTCTTCATCGTGTAGTGTCCACCCATGCGATAAGAGATGGTTTGGTCGTTGCCCATCACTTTCTCTCCTTGGAACGTTGCTGATTGTCCGCGGGCAATCACCTTATCCCCTGTTGTGGAGCGGAGTTCCGGGATGACAGTCACCACGGCATTGCGCTTCATGTACTTCTCCGGGAAAGCACCATTGATAGTTACGGGCACTTGATTTCCCACAGTCTCCAATGGACTAGGGGTAACCGTGAAATTATCGGCAGACAAAGCGCCGAGTTTCGAGCAAGAACTAAGTATAAGCAATGAAGATGCTGCGAAAGCAAGGATTAGATTTTTACGCATAATTAATAAGTTTTTTGAAAGTGCCGCGAGCGGGACTCGAACCCGCACAGCCATTACTGGCCAAGGGATTTTAAGTCCCTCGTGTCTACCAATTCCACCATTGCGGCAAGAAATGAGTTTCTTTTGAAACTTTATTTCCTAGGTTTCGGTATCTATTGAGCGGCAAACGGGACTCGGACCCGCGACCTCGACCTTGGCAAGGTCGCGCTCTACCAACTGAGCTATTGCCGCATAAGCACTTGCAAAGATAGTGCTTAATCTTTGAATATCCAAATGAATTTACACAATTTAACGGAAAGTGTCAATTCACATAGAGTCTTCCGTTCGCTCCCGTAGTGGATGCCCGATAGGTGGTGAGCCCATTTCCGGTGTTGTTGATGCAGTTTCCTCCGGTATTCAAGTTATATTGTCGCTTACAGTTGCTGCAAGTGGCAATGCCGTTATTGTTGATGCTCAGGGGGTAACTCTTCATCGGAATGGCATTCAGATTGAAGCAGTTAGGGCATTCGGCATCATAGGCATAGAACTCCGCAGGGTCGCTGAGATTGCCAAAGCCAATGATGATTCCATTATTCATGCCAATGTGTTTCTGACTTTGCAGACGCTCATCGATGGCATTGAAGATGGATTTTGAGCTTGAGCCTTGATTATTCGCAAAGACGAAATAGGTGGCTCCATTGGAAATCGAATAGGATATCTTGCAGAACACTCCGGGAGAACTGGCGTTCAAGGCAGAGTTCAGCGTCTGGTCAAGATGCGTCGAATTGTCGATGCTCAGGTTGCAGTGATAGCTGCTATACTTGAACTCTTCACCGCCACACGACCACATCAGCAGGGCAAGCACTATGATGGAAACGTATTTTCTCATTCTTTCAAGAGTTTCTTTTCAGCCTCTTCCATGCGCTCAAAGTGGAATCCCTCGAGAGTCTGTTGCATCAAGGCTTCTATCTTATCGTTGCAAAGATTTCCGATGGAACCTTCATGTGTGTGATGGATATGCTTGTCGGCATGGAATGTACCGCCTTCAATCTCAAGCCCCACTTTCTTATATGCATCGCGGAAAGGCATGCCCGCAGCCGCCAATCTATTGACTTCCTCCACCGAAAACATGGGGTCGTATAGGGTGTTGTCTAAGATATGCTCGTTCACTTCCATCTTGTTGATGATGTAAGCAGCCATTTGCAGGCAGTCTTTCAGTTCATCAAAGGCAGGCAGAAAGACCTCTTTGATAATCTGAAGGTCGCGGAAATAGCCTACCGGCAGATTGTTCATGATGAGCATTACCTGTTGGGGAAGGCTCTGGATTTTATTGCTTTTGGCGCGGATAAGTTCAAATACATCTGGGTTTTTCTTATGCGGCATGATGCTCGAACCCGTAGTGCACTCCTTCGGAAGTTTCACAAAGGAGAAGTTCTGACAGTTGAAGAGGCAGGCATCGAAAGCCATCTTTGCCAATGTTCCTGCCACTGTAGCCATCGCAAAAGCCACGTTGCGCTCCATTTTTCCTCTTCCCATCTGGGCATATACCACGTTATAATCCATCGAATCGAAGCCTAAGAGTTCCGTGGTCATCGTGCGGTTGAGCGGAAACGACGACCCATAGCCGGCCGCAGAGCCAAGTGGATTGCGGTTAGTCATCTTGTAAGCCGCCTGAAGAAACAGCATATCGTCGGCAAGGCTTTCCGCATAGGCTCCAAACCAAAGGCCGAAACTGGAGGGCATGGCTATCTGCAGATGGGTGTAACCCGGCATCAGCACCTCTTTATATTGGTTGCTCTTTTGAATAAGTTCATCGAAAAGCACTTTCGATTGTTCCACTATATCCTTCAAGGCATGGCGGGTGAAGAGTTTCAAATCCACCAGAACCTGGTCGTTGCGTGAGCGTCCGGAGTGGATTTTCTTGCCCATATTCCCGAGTTTGCGGGTGAGCAGGAGCTCCACTTGTGAGTGCACATCCTCTACGCCGTCTTCAATCTTGAAGTTGCCGGCATCTGCCTGCTTGTAAATCTGCTTCAGTTCGGCGAGCAATTGGTTGAGTTCTTCCTTTTTCAAGAGGCCTATCGACTCGAGCATCGTTATGTGCGCCATCGAGCCGAGCACGTCGTATTTGGCAAGATAGAGGTCAAGTTCGCGGTCTTTTCCCACCGTGAAACGTTCAATCTCCTTATTGACTTCAAAGTTCTTTTCCCACAGTTTATTCGCCATAATTCTATTCGTACTTAATGGTTTGCAATACATCGGCTATCTTCTCGATGCCTTCCATGAGGGGCTTTTGCACCATTCCCTTGATGAAAGGATTGAGTTCGGCCTTGATGGTGAGTTTCATCTTGCAGGTAGCGTCATCTACGGGCAGCAGTTGAATCCAGAAAGTGAAGGGCACAGGGCTTTCTTGTGTCTCGAATTTGATGGTCTTCGGCTCCTCGCGCTCCACGATATGCATCTTGATTTCTCCCGCCATAGGCACTTTGATGCCGATGTGATCGCTGTCGAAAGTGAGGTCCTCAAGCTTGTCTTGCGGGATTCTGTCGCGTATGCGCTCAAGGTTGCTCAGGTCGCTGAGGTTCTTATAGACTACCGCTTGCGGATATTTGATTTCTCGGATGCTGCTTTCAAATTTACTGCTCATAACGTGCTGGTTTTTAGAGATTTATAGATGGACTTGTAAACAATGGCTTTTTACCGTGTAAACAACGGTCTTTTACAATGTAAACAACGGTTACTTACCTTGTAAACAACCGTCTTTTACATTTGATAATGCTCAGGGTCTTTCCGCCAACGATGGAGAGTCTCCACATCTTCGGCTTTGATATACCCGATTTCGAGTGCCTTGCTGACCACATGCTCATAGTCGGTGAGGGTGCAAAGGGTCACTCCGGCATCCGCAAAAGCCTTTTCGGCAACGGGGAAGCCATAAGTGTAAGATGCCACCATGCCCACTACCTCGAAGCCAGCTTGTCGCAGGGCTTCCACTGCTTTGAGGGAAGAGCCGCCCGTAGAGATGAGATCCTCCACGACAATCACTTTCGACCCTTTAGGCAGTTCGCCTTCGATGAGGTTGCCCATGCCGTGGTCTTTCGCCTTCGAGCGCACATAACAGAAGGGCAGATGCAGTTCTTCAGCCACCAAAGCGCCTTGCGCAATGGCACCCGTAGCCACTCCTGCCACCGCAGTGGCTTGTGGGAAATTCTCGAGAATGGCATGCACCAATTCGAGTTTCACGAAACTCCGCACCTCCGGAAACGACAGCGTCTTGCGGTTATCGCAGTAGAAAGGTGATTTCCAACCGCTTGCCCATGTGAAAGGGTCTTGCGGTTGCAACTTTATCGCTTTAATTTCCAAGAGTTTGGAAGCAAACTCCATCTTTAGTTTATCCATCGTCTTCATTTTTGAATGATTGATTATGAATGCAAAGATAATGGTTTTTTGGGAGATAGCAAAGCATGCAGCTTGATTTTTAAGATTATCTCAACTTTTTGCGAAACTTAACGTCAGGAGGCTCAACTTCAGTCCTTCGGCCTTCAGAAGTTCTTTTCCACAGGCACAGAGGGTCGCTCCCGTGGTGGCAACATCATCGATGAGGAGGACGTGTTTGCCCTTGATAGGCTCCGAATTCACCAATTCGAAGGCATTTTCCACATTCTCATTGCGTTGCCATCGGTCTTTTTGCGTCTGGCTTTCCTTAAAGTCCTTGCGCCTCACAATTCCTTTGGCAATGGGCAAACAGGTGATGTTATGGATGCCCGCAGCAATGAGCTCGCTCTGATTATATCCCCTTTGGCGCTGTCGATTTTTAGCGAGAGGCACGGCGATGATGAGGTCAATGTCCTCAAAAAAGGTCGTTTTCTGAAACTCAAGACCCATCATTTCCCCCATATTAAGGGCAATTTCGGGGTGATGATGATACTTGAATTTGTAAACAATATTGCTGGATTCAGAACCGGCATTGAAAAAGAAGAGGGCAGCACACTTCTTGATGGGCAGTCGACCCCAAAACATACGTGCCATCTCATTGTCTTCCGGCGTATCCTGATAAAGTGTTCGTGGCAAATGAAGACTGCATTTGGCGCATAAAGTATGTTCCCCGGCACTCAATCTGGCATTGCATACGGCGCATTGTCGTGGCGACAGCAAATCCCAAAGACGACTCCAGACACTTATCATAGTTCTAAATCGTCGATATTGTCAATACATTTCCGAATGATTTCAAGGTCGAATCCTCTTCCCATCGCAAACTTGATGAGTTTCATCGAGCGTTCATAATCGGAGTTGGCTTTGATGGTTTTGTACTTCTGTTGCAGCAAAGGGCGCAACACGGCAAGGTATTCCGCCTCGTCGATTTCCGCAAATACGGGCGTGGAAACGTTTTTCGGCACTTGTTTCAGATAAAGGGCCTGCTCGATTTTGCGCCTTCCCCACCCGTTATACTTAATTTTATCACGGATGAAAAAACGGCAATAACGCTCGTCATCAACGTATTTTTCTTTTGTCAGATACGCCATAATGCGGGCTTGAACATCCTCCGCAATGCCCCATTTCTGCATCTTTTCCGTCATTTCTCCAGAGCAATGCTCGGCTTGAGAGCAAAGGGCAGTGAGCTTGAAAAGAGCCTGTTGTTCCGTCATCTCTTTCATGCGTGCACTCCTTTCATCATTTGCAGGTTGCCGAATTGACTTTTTCGGCCTTCCACCATCCTATAATGCAGGTTCTCAAGCATCATTTTCAGTTCCTCTGCATAAAGCGGATTGATTTCAAAATAGAGCCTTCCCATCGGCTTCAAAGCCTTTTGGGCATAGAGAGCTATCGACCTATAGAAGCGCAAAGGGTCGTCATCAGGCACGAAAAGAGCTATCTCGGGTTCATAATCGAGCACGTTTTTCGCCATTTTCGCCTTCTCTTTCTCGCAGATATAAGGGGGATTGCTGACGATGATATCCCATTTTTCAGTCCCTTCAGGATGAAGGGCATCCTGCCAGCGAAAGTCCACTTTTGCCCCTAATCGATGCGCGTTGTCCCTCGCAAGAAGGAGGGCATCAGCGGAAATATCCCATGCGCTGACGGCAGAATTCCATAAATCGAGGGCAAGGGTGACAGCGATGCAACCGCTTCCAGTTCCGATGTCGAGCACCTGCAAAGGCTCAGGAGGCTGCAAACCGCAATAAGGCAGGTTGTAATCAGCCGTTATCCATTGGCATAGAAGTTCGGTTTCGGGTCTCGGAATGAGCACTCCCGCCTTCACTTTAAAGGTCCTTCCGCAGAAGGAAGCTTGCCCTAAGACATACTGTACAGGCTCTCCTTTTTGAAGTCTTTTGATAATTTCTTCCAAAAGAGTTTTCTCTTCTGAAGATATTTCATTAACTTTGCCCGTGTAAAGGTCGGTGAAGGAGAGCCCGAAAACTACTTCCATCACCGTGCGGATGATGGCTTTCGCCTCGCCTTCGTCATAAAGTGGGGTCAGAAGATGCCAAAGTTCATTGTATGTCATACTATTGGCAAAGGTATAAAAAAAATTGAAATGACACAAGAAGAGACTGATAAAAAATACATGCAGCGTTGCATTCAATTGGCTAAAAACGGCCGTCAGAATGCTAAACCGAATCCGATGGTGGGGGCAGTGCTTATCTTTGACGACCGTATTATCGGTGAGGGCTATCATGTAAGATGTGGAGAAGGGCATGCGGAGGTGAATTGCTTTGCCTCTGTAAAACCTGATATCAGTGGCGAAACGCTATCGAAGTCAACGCTTTACGTGAGTCTTGAGCCTTGTTCTCATTATGGTCGAACGCCTCCATGTGCCGATTTAATCATCCGAAAAGGTGTTAAGAGGGTGGTGGTAGGTTGCATCGACCCTTTTGCAAAGGTACAAGGACGAGGTATCAAGAAGCTTCAAGAGGCGGGCATCGACGTTACTGTGGGCGTCTTGGAACAAGAGTGCAGGGAGCTCAACAAGCGTTTTATCACCTTCAATACGGAGCATCGGCCCTATATTATATTAAAGTGGTGTCAGACTTCAAACGGTTTTCTCGACGATAACTTTCATCAGATGGCTATTTCCACACCATTCACCAAGATGCTTTCCCATAAGTTAAGGGCTGAAAACGATGCCATTCTGATAGGCAGAGTGACGGATGACAGAGACCATTCTCAGCTTAATGTGCGCGATTGGGCAGGCTCTAATCCTAAACGCATCGTGCTTTCTCGTCCGATGACAATCCCTCAATTGCTGTCAGACCTTTATGCTCAAGACATCCAATCGTTGATAGTGGAGGGAGGAACAAAGACTCACAACTCCTTCCTTGATGCTGGTTTATGGGATGAAATACGGGTGGAAACCGCCCCGATAACGGTTACTGGCGGAACTCCTGCCCCTCATTTGCCTGCCAATGTAACAATAATCAGCCAAGAACAGTATGACGGGAATGTGATAAGAGTATATGAAAAGGCTTGATTTTAACGAGTGTCGAGCATGGAATAAAGTGTTTATCGCCTATCCCGTTATTGCTTTTCGGGAAGTCTTTTCAAGCCACTCCATTGAATCGGAGATAGATTACTTTCTTCATTGTCAAGTCAATCAAGGCGCTTCCAAAATATATACCTCCATCATCTACACATAGTTCACTGTCTCTGAGTCCTTTAAGTACAAGCGTCATCAGCGTTGTCTTATCAGGATTTGGCGTTTTATAAGACACTGGACACTCTGCGGCAAGTTCTATATGAACATACGTGTGCCCTCGTTTTTTATAAGCCCAATATTGTCGGAAATATTCTCTGAAGGGTAGAGGAGTCGGATTGAATTCATCCTTTTTCGCTTCGATGCTCTTTCTTTCGGCATTGAATTTTGCATGGAGAAGGGCTTTCGATAGTGCAAAATCTTTGTCAGAAAGGGGTATTGCATCATAGCCTTGAGCTTTCAGAGAATCTAAATTGATGACGATATCTAACGAATCTTCAGGGATATCTTTTGCATATACATCTTTAAGAGCATATCCAACAAGCGTATTAGCTTTTGAATTATCCTTCTGCCTCTGTTTCGCCTTGTTGCAGGAGAACAGCGTAAAACTGGCAAGAAACAGCATTAAGAATAGTAGTGTCTTTTTCATTGTGTGACTATTTTTTGCAAAGATACAACTTTAAGACCATAAAGCAAAACAGAAAGCGGAATTATTTATGGAGAGTTTGCAAAGCTATGGCTTCGAAAGCAATAATCCCGTAAAGCCTTTGGCATTATTTTTCACGCTGAAATCAGCCATCTGACAAGATATTAGAATGAATAAAGTCGGTTGTATTTGAATTCGGAACATCTTCCGAAAAGTCACTGGATAAATTTCTTTTATCAAGAGAAATTATGAACACTATTAGCGAAATTTTAGCAATTGAGATATGGATGATATTGCGTAATTTTGCCGCATATTAACACGAACATAATAATGGCCCCATTCAAATCCGAACATGAGTAAGAAAATAAGCTATCTGCCCTATGTCTTTTTCTTAGCATTGCTGCCTGCAATGATATTCAGAGACTTTTCACCGGCAAACGAGCTGCGCTATCTTAGCATAGCTGATGAGGCCATCAAGCAAGGTCATCTCTTTGCTTTCACAAATCATGGCTGGATGTATGCCGACAAACCGCCGTTGTATTTATGGATTATCATGTTGGGAAAGATGATTTTCGGCAGGCATTGTATGTGGTTTCTCTCTTTGTTTTCATTTGTTCCTGCCATGGTTATCTTGCGTGTTATGGACCGTTGGATGCGCAATATCTTGCCGCTGCAAGCCCGTTTTACGGGCAACCTGATGTTGATGAGTTGCGGTTTATTCCTTTGTTTATCGTTGTTTCTGCGCATGGATATGCTGATGTGCATGTTCATCACGCTTGCCCTTTATAGTTTTTGGAAGACCTATACATCACCCGATGAGCGCAGCGTAAGCATCTGGTTTCCAGTCTTTATCTTTCTCGCCATCTTCACCAAAGGCCCTATCGGCTTTCTCGTTCCTTTCATTTCGACGGTTGCTTTCTTATTGGTAAAGAGGCAGGCGGCTATGATAAGGCGGTTTTGGGGTTGGAAGACATGGGGTATCTTGCTGACACTCTGCGTGTTATGGTTCTTCATGGTTTGGCAGGAAGGAGGCTCTCCATACCTCTGCAATCTGCTTTTCCACCAAACAGTAGACAGGGCCTTCAACGCTTTCCATCATAAAGAGCCTTTCTATTATTATCTCGTTGTGTTCTGGTATCTATTGGCTCCATGGTCATTGCTGATAGTGAGTGTCTATGCGACAGCATTCAAGCAGCATGTAAAGATAAATGAGGAGGAGCGCTTTTTCTTAACGTCGATAGTCACGGCATTCGTGATTTTGTCATTGATAAGCTCTAAAATAGAAGTCTATCTGTTGCCGATTTTCCCCTATTTCGTCTATCTGACGGTATCTCTGATGCAACGCATCCGTGAGAATGTGTGGACTCGTCTTTCCATGATTATTCCCTCTTTGATTTTCACGTTGGCGCCAGTATTCTTGGCAATTGCCATAAGCCGACGATGGATGGGTGATACTAACAGGGTTCTTTGCATCCTTGCTGCCATCTCGTTTTTCGCTTCAGGGGTGTATGCTTTATGGCTGTTGCGCAAGGGCGGAACGCTCTGCCGACAGGTCAATAGTCTTGCATGCGGCATCTTCGTGGCCTTGTTTCTCTTCGGATTTGCCGTATCTGGCATGAATACAGAATGGGGTTATGGCGACTTATGTCAGAAAGCCAAGGAGGTGGCAACGATGGAGCATCGGCAACATTATTATTCTTATGGCATTCCACGCTCGGAAAACATGGACGTATTTCTTGGTAAAGACGTGAAGGAAGTGAGTGCGCAAGATATTCTGACAGGCAAAAGTGACGACGGAGTGCTGATGATTAGGGCGAAAAGACTGAAGCATGACCTGCCTTTGAAGCACTATGTGGAGAGTCATAAATACATGCATGTAGGCAGGAATTTGATTATTGAGGAATGACTTGATAATCAGGAAGTTACAAACTCATAATTTTTATATTTGTAAAAGGTCGTTAGAAGGCGCGTAAACAATCGTTGTTTACAGCGTAAAAGACGGTCTTTTACCTCCTAAAAAGCCGTCTTTTACAAAGCAGGGAATTATCCCTTAATAAATAGAGAGAGTTTATGGGTCTTTTTCGAGTTCTTCGTTTAGGGTTCTTGCGTTATTTCTTTCATCTGAGAAATGAGCTCGTCATTGGTCTTTTGCATCTTGTGAAGGATGGTTAAACCTATCGCAAGACCGATGCAGAAGCCGATGCTGCAAGAGATAAGCATGACGGTCAGGAACATGTTATTTTCAGCTGTATGGCTTGCATGAAGGTAGATTTCGGTGCCCATCCATCCCAATATCAACAAGCCCAATGGCAAACCGATGACCGTTTGAAGCCAACGTTGATGCTTCATCTTCGCTAATTTCTTGACCGTTTCTACTAAGTTATCTTTCTCATAATCAGATTCTTTCAGCGCCGTAACGTTCACGCGATAGTCAAGGAGAACATCTACGAGTATAAGCAGCATCAGTGCGCTGTAACTCCACCAAGAGAAATGAAGGTCGCTTTGCATACTTGCGCATGCGATTCCTATAAAAGGAAGCATCGCGAAGAGTTCTATCAGGATGTAATTCCTTATCCAATTCATCTTCGATTTCATCGATTGCTTGAGCAGTTTGTCGTTGATGATTTGCTGTTCATCGAGTTTTGTCTTCAGGGTTTCCATCTGTTGGCGCATCTGCTCCAAATCTGTTGTCATATTATTGTTTTCCATTTTCCTTGTGTTTTTTAAACGTTTGACATGTTCTTTAATTGTTCACGAACCCGATAAAGCCTTACGGAGACATTCTTGGCGCTGATGCCGATTATCAAGCCGATTTCCTCATAGCTGATGTTCTCTAGCCACAAGAGGACGATGGCACGGTCGAAAGGCTGCAACTTGTTGATTCTCTGGTGAAGAAGGCTTATCTGCCGGGTGTCCTCATCGCGGTCTTCAAAGAGGTTGATGTCCATTGAGAGGGGAACGGTTTTTCGTCGTTTCTTCTTCCGGTCCATAGAGATGCAGGTGTTGAGGCTCACTCGGTAAATCCATGTTTTCACGTCGCTACGACCCTCAAACTTGCCAAATCCTTGCCAAAGGTTGACGAGCGTCTCTTGAAAGAGGTCGTTTACCTCGTCTTCATTCTTAGAGAACATATAGCACACAGTGTATATGGTGCTCTTGTTCTGCCGGATAATCTGCGCAAATTCTTGCTCGTTTGTTTCCATTGTTGCTTGTTTCTGAATTCGTAAATCTGCTCGTTAGACGCAAGAACTGTAGGAAAAACTACAGGAAAAATGAATTATTTTTCAAACAGGTATTGATTAAGGTGGGGATATTAATCCTTTTTCTTCTTATTACGGAAGAACTTATCATGCAGTGCTCCCACGATGATTCCGATGATGATGCCTAAGGGAATGATGCCCGGATTGCCCACTATCAGGGAGATAATGGCGCTGATGAAAGAGGCGTAAATAATGCCTTTCAATAGGCTGTTGTGCTTGTCAGTATATCCGTTTTCCATCTTCAGGCTTTATTTTCTTCCAAAATCAGCAGGTATATCGCCCCATTTCTTCGTGTCCCATTGCACTATCGGCACCTTGACAGCATGCTTGCGCAGCCAGTCTTCAGCCCTTTGAATCACTTGAAAGAGAGGCTCTGTCTGGGCATTACGTTCCAGTTTGGTCTTGCATTTCTTCTTGCTTACCCAGAGAATGGCATTATAAGAGTCGCTGTAAATGGTCTTATCGCTGATGCCCTGCTTGTCCATCAGCGCTAAAGCATGCACAATGGCGAGGAATTCTCCTATATTATTCGTGCCATGACAAGGGCCGAAATGAAAGACCTGAGCCCCCGTTGTGAGGTCAATCCCTTGATATTCCATAGGGCCGGGATTGCCACTGCAAGCCGCATCAACCGCCCAAGCGTTGGCTTTCACCTCCATAGGGAGGGGAAGAACCGTATCATGACGATAGTCGGGGGGATTTATGAGGTCCTTTTTGCCCATTCTTTACATTCTTTCCGGCACTTCTATACCCAGCAATTCCATGCTGTTCTTGATGATTTTAGCCACATTCTTGGCGATAACCAGACGTGTAAGCTTCTCGTTTTCATCCTCCGCATTGAGGATACTGTAGTCATGATAGAACTGATTGAAGTCCTTGGTCAACTCATAGCAATAGTTTGCAATGCCGCTGGGACTATAGTCTTTGCCAGCTTGAGCCACTGCCATGCCGAATTCATTCATCTTCTGGATGATTTCCATCTCCTTTTCATTCAATGGAGCGTCATCGTTGAGGGTCGAAGGAACGTCAATTTCCTGCTCGGCAGCTTTCCGCATAATCGAGCGGATGCGGGCATAAGTGTATTGAATGAAAGGTCCCGTGTTGCCATTAAAGTCGATACTCTCGGCCGGATTGAAGAGCATATTCTTGCGTGCATCTACCTTCAGGATGAAGTATTTCAGTGCTCCAAGCCCCACTATGCGTGCTATCTCCTGCTTCTCAGCCTCACTCATGTCCTTGAATTTACCCAGTTCATCGGATGTTCTGCGTGCATCCTCTATCATCTGAGCAATCAGTTCGTCGGCATCCACTACCGTTCCCTCTCTCGATTTCATCTTGCCATTCGGCAGTTCCACCATTCCATAAGAGAAGTGCACGAGGTCTTTGCCCCATTTGAAGCCGAGGCGGTCGAGCAAGATAGAAAGCGCTTGGAAGTGATAAATTTGCTCATTGCCCACCACATAAATCATTTTATCGATGGGGAAATCGGCAAAACGCATCTCTGCCGTTCCTATATCTTGGGTCATATAGACGCTGGTGCCGTCAGAACGAAGGAGTATTTTCTGGTCAAGTCCTTCTTTTGTGAGGTCTGCCCACACGCTTCCGTCCTCCTTGCGAAAGAAGAGTCCCTTCTTAAGTCCTTCTTCCACCTTCTTCTTTCCTTCGAGATAGGTGTTCGATTCATAATATATCTTGTCGAAACTGACGCCCATTGCCTTGTAAGTTTCATCAAAACCGGCATACACCCAAGTGTTCATTTTCTTCCATAAGGCTCTCACTTCCGCGTCGCCTTGCTCCCATTTTACGAGCATCTGATGAGCTTCCTTGATGAGCGGAGCCTCGTTTTTGGCCTTTTCTTCAGCCTTTTCCTCGTCCATTCCTTCACGGATGTATTGCGCTTTCAGTTCCTCACATTCAGCCTTATAATGCTTGTCGAAAGCCACATAATAATCTCCGATGAGATGGTCGCCCTTCTTATGGCTGCTTTCAGGTGTTTCTCCGTTGCCCCATTTCTGCCAAGCGAGCATCGATTTGCAGATGTGAATGCCCCTGTCATTTACGATATTGGTCTTCACAACCTTATTGCCGTTGGCCTCCATGATTTTAGAAAGCGACCATCCGAGCAAGTTGTTGCGCACATGTCCGAGATGCAAAGGCTTGTTGGTGTTAGGCGATGAGTATTCAATCATCACCAAAGGCGATGCCTCAGAGGCCTTTTTCTCGCCGAATTTCTCATCGGCATTGATGTCGTTGAGCAGCCCTATCCATGCCGCTTTGGCAATGACAAGGTTGAGAAATCCCTTCACCACATTGAAGCGCGCTATGGCTTTGCAGTTCTGTTGCAGATAGTTGCCGATTTCCTGAGCGGTTTCCTCAGGTTTTTTCTTCGACATTCGGAGGAACGGGAAGACCACCAACGTGAGGTTACCCTCAAAGGTTTCTTTCGTTTTCTGCAACTGCACCATCTTCTCAGGCACATCCTGTCCGTAAAGTTCTTTCACGGCCTTGATGACCGCAAGTCCTATTTCGTTTTCAATATTCATATCGGTATATTTGTAATGATTGGTTGCAAAATTACAAAAAATCTATAGAACAAACGAAGAAAACCGAAAAAATGACGCTAAATGACTTGCTGATAAACCCTTGCGGGGATAAAGGGCAAAAAAGAAAATATAATTTCCCAACTTTCAAAAATCAGAAACAGCGATTGTAAAAAGCGGTCTTTTACCCTCTAATTAATGGCTTTTTACCTCGTAAAAAGTAGTCTTTTACAAGGTAAACAGATACCTTTTACCGCATAGAAAGCCATCTTTTACATTTAAGAGAGTGAAAAACAGGAAATTCATTTAACTTTATCTCTGAAAGCGACATAAATTAGCATGAATGCCATAAAAAGTATTCCGCCAAATGGAAAGATAAAATTCTTCCGAAATTAATTGAAAAAATAATCCCCAAAGTCATGCTTATGACAAATAAAAATGGTATATTTGCACTTGATAAAATCTAAAACGTATATGGAAGCAACTAAAATTGAACGTCGCTCTAAATATCGCACTTTGCGGGATTGCCTGATTATCGCCCTCGCCATGTTGATGGGGTCGGTAGGTTGGGTGTTGTTCCTATTGCCGAATGAAATCACAACGGGAGGTGTCGCGGGCATCTCCTCTATCATTTATTGGGGCTTCCACATTCCTCCTTCCATTATTTATTTTGCCCTTAATGCCATCCTCCTTGCTTGTGCGTTGAAGATATTAGGATGGAAGTTTTGCGCCAAAACGCTTTATGCCGTTGCGCTCTTCACCCTCTTTTCCTCGTTGTTGCAAACTTATACAGCTGATATTCATCTGCTGGCCGACCAGAAATTCATGGCGCTGATAGTAGGTGGAGCCTTCATCGGAACAAGCGTGGGGCTCGGTCTTTCATGTGGTGGAAGCACCGGTGGGTCGGATGTCATCGCCGCCATCGTTCGTAAATATAAGGACATCTCGTTAGGTCATATCATCCTGTTATGCGACCTTTGCATCATCACTTCCAGTTATCTGGTGCTGAAAGATTGGGAGAAAGTCATCTATGGTTATGTGTTGCTTTTCATCTCCTCTTTCTGTGTAGATCAAGTGGTGAATGCGATGAGGAGGTCAGTGCAGTTCTTCATCATTTCTGATGAATACGAAGCCATCGGCAGAGCCATTAATGAAATCGTGCCAAGAGGATGCACCATCTTCGATGGACATGGTTTTTATTCCGGCAAAAACATACAGGCGCTCTTTGTGATAGCCAAGAAAAGCGAGTCGAGCATGATTTTCCGCCTGATAGAAGATATTGACCCGAAAGCCTTTGTGTCACAGAGTTCCGTGATAGGTGTCTATGGCTTGGGCTTCGATAATTTCCGTCGTCGCAGTAAAGGCAAGTTGAAGGAAGACCAGGCGATGATTTCCGAAGTACTAAAAAAAGAATAATTATAAATGTTTGACTTATGAAAAAGTTTCTGAAAGTATTTGTGTTGGCGGTCCTCGTGATATTCGTGGTGGCCATGGTAGGTGGAAGTATTTACATGCTCAATTTCTCCCTTTCGAGAAAAGACGAGCCTAAAGGAAAGAAAAGCATGAGTTTGGCTTTGCGTACTCGTGAATATCCTGACGTGAAACCATGGATTGACAGCCTCTTGAGCATTCACGCCTTGCGCGATACTTTCATCATCATGCCGAATGGAGAGCGCAATCATGCCCTCTTTGTATGGGCTCCTCGCAAGACCGGAAAGACTGCTATCCTCGTGCATGGCTATAAAGATCGTGCCGAAGGAATGCTCAATTTTGCCATGATTTATGCCAAAATGGGATATAACGTACTTCTCCCTGACCTTCATGCGCATGGCGAGAGTGAGGGTCAGGACATACAAATGGGGTGGAAAGACCGCAAGGACGTGCTCCATTGGTGTGCTGTGGCTGACTCCATGTTTGCCGATTCCACAGGACATAGCCGTCAAGTGTTGCATGGCGTGTCGATGGGAGCAGCCACAGTGATGTGCGTGTCGGGTGAGAATACGCCTGCTTATATCAAGTGTTTTGTGGAAGATTGCGGATATACGAACGTTTGGGATGAGTTCAAACATGAAGTGGTGCAGATGTTCGGAATTCCTGCCTTCCCTCTGATTTATTTCACTTCAGCCTATTGTAAGCTACGTTATGGCTGGAGCTTTGGTGAGGCTTCACCTTTGAAACAAGTAGCAAAATGCCATAAGCCGATGCTCTTTATTCATGGCGATAACGACACTTTCGTGCCTTCATGGATGGTGCATCCCCTCTATGCAGCCAAACCTCAGCCTAAAGAGCTCTATATTGGCCATGGCTCTGAGCATGCCCAAACTTATCGTGACCATAAGGCGGAGTATGTAGCCCTTGTGCATCGATTTGCAGGGAAGTATATCAAATAGCCGCGCTCCTTTATTTCAACGTTACATCCAACAGGTTATAGAAGTCGTCACTCTCTCCGGTTATCATCTTTAGGACCTTGCCTTCCGGTGAGATGAGCACTTTGTGAGGATAGCCTTTAACGCCGAAGGTCACCTCCGTAGTGCCATCGGCTGAACGTACCTGTTGCCAAGTGATGCCGTTCTTCCGCACGGCTTCCTTCCATTTGTCCTCCTTGTCATAACAGTCAACGCCTACGATTTCGAGCTTGTCCTTAAATTTGGCATAATATTCCTTCATCTTCGGGAATCCCTTGATGCACCAAGTGCACCATGAGCCCCAAAAGTCCACTATCACGTATTTGCCTTTATGGAAGAGTGAGCTCAGCGTGAAGTCGTTGCCTTTGAGATCTTTCAATGTGAAGTCAGGAGCAGGCTTGCCCTCTTCAATGGTTTCCTTAGCCTTTTGAGAGGCATTTTTGGCCTGCATATAACGGTCTGATAGCGTCTGACGAATATCGAGGAAGTTCTTGAATCTGCCGTTGCGCACTTCTGGTGACAGCAGTTTGATCTCCTCTCCTAAATCATCGAAAGCCCCATCGCCGACGAATATCACCGATGCCTCCTCATTAGGATGTTGGCGGAGATAATCCATTGCAAGGTTGCCCATACGCTTGTTGATGTCGATGTTGGTCTTCTCCCGTTGCTCTTTCAGTGCCTTCTCGTCGCCTCCAGCCTTCAATCCTTGCTGATATACAGCCTCCGATTGGTCGAATTCCTTCAGCAAAGGTCTTCTTGTTTCCTCAGCCTTTGCCAGTTTCTGATAAAAATCAGAGCCGCTTATTTTCCAATCGTAAGGCTCGCTGAAAACCCCATTGATGACCGCTTTCTCCTCAGGAACAAAGAAGATGAATTCCTCCACCTTCTTCGATTTCAAGGTCATAGAGGCTTTATAGGCATTCTTGATTTGGCATCCGAAATGGAATTCTCCTTTATTATCTACAGGCACATTGAAACTGACGATTTCCTTCGTAGGCTCGCGTTTTACGAATTCCACTGCCAGTGTGTCGTTCTTTATATCCGTGAATGTTCCGCTCATTTGGAAATTGTCTTGTGCTGATGCGGCACTGCAAATGAGCAGGGCGCATAGAGAGGTCAATAGCTTCTTCATATCTTTCAATTCGTTTTTTGTTGTTATGAAAGTACTAAGATAAGGAAAAATTCAGGGAGGAAGATGCCGGTAATCAGGTTATTAACGAAAATTGACAAGCTAAGCAATCCTTTAACATATTTTTGAAAGCAGGAATTCAAAAAAACTGATCGACCTTCCTATCTTATCAGACTCTTTTCTGTCCATTTTTTCAATTTGAGGCTGATTTCCCGTTTTAAGGAATAATTATCGGAAGAGGGTTGTATCTTTGCATGAGAAAACAACTTTAAAACAAAAAAACAATGAAACAAGATTCCAATTTTCTTGAAGAAGAGGCTTTCATCCCAGTGGACTTTATGTGCCGAAAGCATGATTATTTTGTGGCTAAGTGTTTGCAGCCTTATCATGCGCACAAGACGCATATCCACATAAGCAAGGATAATCCCAATGTCTATGCGACGGGGCTATATAAGGCCACGAAAGCACAATATAATGAATGGTTTGGTGAGGACTATGACGAGGAAGAGAGAAAGTGGCATGTTTGGAAGGAGTATGGAGAGAATATGCCCTTTCTTTTTGAGCATCGGGAGGAGATTTATGCCCGACCGGATTATTACTATGCGCAGACCCCTTTATCCGTGATGTTTATCGGGCGGGTATATCTTGGAGCTTTGCTGAGAGCCTATGAGCTGGATAGCAAGCTTTTTGTGTATCCCTGCGATAAGGAGGGTTGTGACGGCGTGAGCTATATCTATTACTTTGCCGGCTCTCCACTTTCCGGCAGTATGTCGGCAAATGGCACTTGCAATAAATGCGGCGAAATGTCCTGCTTTCGAGCTTCGAGCTTTATGAAAATGATGCATGCCTTGGATGATATCATGAAGGCTGACCTTCCTGACGGATATGTCAAAAGAACGGAGAAGCCTTTGCAACCCTTGCAATTGCAGAAGCAGCATGGCAATCTGGTCCTTGACTTTACGCCTAAAGAGGGCGAGATGAGCCCGGAACGCCTGACTGTTTCCGATGTCATCCACTTGTTGAGGAGTGAGGAGGCCGAAGGATAGATGCTTTTCTGCAACATCTTCCGTATTTAGAGATAATAAGAGATTATTTTAAACGTTATTCTATAAAAGCAAAAATGATGAAAAGAACTTATATCCTGTTTCTATTATTGTTGATGGCATGCCTTAATATCCATGCACAGTATTTCCGTGACGGCAGAGGCTCCATTCTTGGAAAAATCGACGACCGCGGATACATCTACAACCGTCGCGGAAGCTATGCCGGCAAGATTTGCGATAATGGCTTTCTCTATAACAATCGCGGCTCTTTGGTGGGAAGAATAGAGTCGGATAAAGTCCGAGATGCCGGCGGGTCGATTATCGGATACATCAAAGGTGGCGGGGTAGTTTATAACTGCCATTTGCAGATTGTTGGGAGCATCAACAACGGCTTTGTATATGACGCCCATCTCTCCATCATCGGGATGGTGCGAGGCATTGCGCCGACAGTCATTGCCGCCCTTTATTTCTTCCACCTTTTCGATATGTCGTGAGGACAGGAAATCTCAAGATTTAATATTTTTTAACGTGTAGGATTCGACCAGTTAGGGTCAATTTCCTATCTTTGCATTCGATTTTAAAAACATCGTTAGAGTATCGAATTTCGATAGCCAACAGAGCTGGACGACAGCCACTGTGGAACACGGTTAAGAGCCCCGATGTGAATGTTGAACATTAAAATATAAAACGTATGAACAAAATTTCAAGCAACTTTTTTTGTGGAAATGCAAGTTTCTATGTGAAAAACATTTCAAGTATTACCCTCTTTATGTAAAATTCTTTTGCATGAGCATGATGCCCTTGCTTTAACTCTTTGTGTGTTTAAATTTAATCGAATAATTAATATCAAAAAAAAATAACAAGATGACAGAAAACCAAGAACAGAGTGAGTACCAGGTAGTTATTGAGAATGGCCGTTACGGCTTAATTGATAAAGATAATTATTATATTATACCGCCCGTTTATGATGAGATTTTGAAAGTTGGGAATATTGCCAGATGCAGGGCATTCCGAGATTGGGAATACATAGATTTTGTAGAACGCAGTGTTGAGGGGAACCGAAGCATGACATTAACCTCCGGAAGGCCAGCGGGCAATTTCTCCTCTTCCGTTGGTTGTATTAGAAATGGTGAGTTTGACCGCACTCCTTTTAACAAGCAAAAGCGCCTGTTGGAGAATGGCTGTTATGTGATGTATGATGCGAAGACCGGGAAACTGGGAATGAAGGACTGTAAGAGCCGTTGGATTTTGCCGTGCCAGTTTGACGCTGTTTATAAATGGGATGATTGCGAGTTGATAGCCACTCGCATAGGAACCACTTTTGGCTATTACAACTTACAGGGAAAGCAACTGTTGCCCGACGTGAAATATGGCGATGGTGCCGACGACCCTTATGGGAACTTTGGCCATTATGGCAGCGAGGGCGGATATTTGATGACCAAGCAGCTTGCTGATGATGACGACCCTCTAGCCTGTATATGCCATGGCCTGAGGCTGCATCTTGGCAAGACGCTTTTTGAAGATATGGTGGATGATTTTAAGGACAACTCCGAATATAGGCAGCTGGACTATAACATTGTGAAGACCTTGCTGAATAAAGAGACCTACTCGCATTCCCTCTATCTTGCCAAATCATCTTCCGACAAGCCGACAGATGATTGCTTTAAGCAATTAGATATGTTGATTGGCGACAACGATTTGGTAGGGTATGAGATAGTGGCTAAAATGTGGACAAACTCCAAAAGCCGAATGCCGCAAACGGAAGTGAACACTTGCTGTCTTGAATTGTCAAGAAGAGCATTTGGTTACGACCTTGCTTATGGCATTGACGAAATGCTGAAAGACGGCGAGGTGAAATTTAGTTTTATAGTTTATTACGCGAGTTTTTGGGAAGACGGCCGGAGCTTGCCTGGATTTTGTGAATCTTACCCGAATGCCAACTTGCAGCAGGTAAAACACGAATTAGCCATGTACGAGGAATGCTTGGTAGCTTACAAGGAAACACTTGTTTGGGATTATAGCAACCAACCTTGGGCTGAAACGGAGGATATATTGGATTACCTTGTGGATTCTGGATTTAGGACCGGCCCCTTTATTTATGAATGCGTTAGGAAAATGATAGACTATTCCCATAACAAGAAAAATAAAGATGTTATACAATACTATTGCAACTGCGTGAAATGGGCATTAGAGAAAGGAATGAATGTTAACCAAATTATTGGAGGCAATACAGCTATAGACCTATTGTATAATATTAGGAAATCTTATAATGGGAAAGTAGAGAAGCACAACCTCGGATATTTGACGGACACTCTTCATTTGTTGGAGCAATATCATGCCAAAACCGTTTGGCAGTTGTGCAACGAAGAGGAAGAAGAGAAGAGCGCCACCTCTTCGGAAAATCAAGAGAAGCAGTGATTGCTTCTCTTTTTTTATAATCGTTATATTCTTCTCTTGTTTTTTGGCAAAAAGAGTTTGGTGTTGACGCGGGAATTGCTTATCTTTGCAGCGGTAGATTTCGCGATGCTCTTATCGGAAGGAGCGGAGGTGCATTAAATATAATTACGGATGGATCATTTACCCAAAAACGATATGCCGATGCTTGTGTCGGTCATCAATTTCCTGTTGCGCGACGAGGAGTTCGACAACCTCGACCAGATTTGCTATCACTTCAACATCGACAGAAAGGTGCTGGAGGCAAAGTTGGCGCGTAGCGGATTCCGTTATTCCGAAGAGCACAAGCGTTTTTGGTGAATTTCAAAAATTGGCAGATATGATAACAAAAGACAGCATCGAGCAGACTTATTGCTACTTTCATCAGAAGTGGGGTCTTTATACCCATTTACCCGAAGGCGAGTTGAAAGACGGCATCAAGTATTCCATCAGTTCCTATGTTGAAGGAATGAATCAGGACTTATATGCGCGCATTGCCGAGGGCAAGGCGAATTTCCTTACCGATTACACGGCTTTCGAGCAGGACATGCCCAACGCTGTGGAGAGGCTTGAGAAGCTGATGGAGAATCTCTGATTAAAAAGATTTGAGCACGTTCCAGAAGTCATCCGGCAAGCAGATGTTCTTCACGTTTTCGGCTTGTCGGAACAGAGGCGCTATTTCTTCAGCATCAAAGCCGGCTATGCCGCAACCGATGCGTGTGACGAGGAACTTCTTTTCAGGATGCTGACGGGCAAAGGCGATGAAGTCATCCACATAAGGGCGGATGGTCTCCGTACCGCCTTGCATGGTCGGGATGGCATAGCTCTGTCCTTGAAGCCCTACGCCTTGTCCCATGACAGCCCCGAAGTATAGGCGTGCCGCGCGGGCAGCGCCTCCTCCATGCATTCCGGCAAGGTTGCTGCCGAAGACGAAGATTTCATTGTCAGCCAAGTGGTCGATATGGCTGGGTGTCGTACGGTTCTGATAGTTTGTTTCCATAGTTTTTGCAGATTGAATGGTTTCTCTCAATGGTGAATAATCCATGCTCACCTCGCAATTGTCCGGAATGATGTCTCCGATAGTCTCGAAGTTGGCTTTGAAATAAGGGATGATGACACGTTCCATCATCTGATGATAGCGTTGCGTGACGGCCGAAGGCGTCATGCCGAGCTGTGCTGCCACCTCCTTGCCTTTGAATCCCTCTACGAGCATCATCTTCACAATCAGCGATGCCTTCGAGTCACGCCCGTAATAGCGGTCGCCCACTTCCTCAAGGGTCTTGCGCACGTCGGCATTGAAGTCGGAGTCGATGATGTCGAACTTCAGATGGGTGTTCTCCACCCTTTCCTCGAAGCTGTCGAAGCGTTTCTCCTTCTCCACTTCTTTCAGCCGGTCGAGCACCAGAAAGCGGAATCCGTTGATCATCCACGTTCTCAGGCTCATGTCAGGCTTGCGGTCAGAAAGTTGCCTCCAGTCGTTCTTGTCCAAGGCGAGATAATATTCATGCGCCAGCGAATAGAAGTCCATGCCGAACTTGTCGCTAAGCCCATAGCGGCGGCTGAGCACGTAATATCCGATGCGGCAATATCCATAGAAATAAGTCCGCGTGATTTCGCTGTCCTTGTCTTGAAGTCCGGCGATGATTTCCTCATCCGAGAGTCCGTTTTTCATCATAATGCCACAAAATTAAAAAAAATATTCCTATCCGCTTAATTTTTGCCTCCTTTTTTTCTTTTAATCTATAAGCGCGCAGAAATAACGATATGTTCAACAATTTAAATTCAAAAGAAAAATGGAAAAGAGAATATTCAATCTGATTATAGTCGACGAGAGTGGTTCGATGAGTGTCATTGAGCGTCAGGCTCTCGAAGGAATGAACGAGACTTTGGAAACGGTGCAGAAGATGCAGGAGCAGCATAAGGAAATGGAGCAGCGGGTGACCCTCATCACCTTCGACAGCACCCATACGAAGTTTATCTACGACAATGCGGCAGCCGCCGGAGCTCCCAAGCTCAGCCCGAAGGACTACAACCCCGGAGGAGCCACGCCGCTCTATGACGCCATCGGCATCGGCATCTCCAAAGTCAACGCCCTCACCTCGGCTGACGACCGAGTGCTCGTCACCATCATCACCGACGGAGAGGAAAACTGCTCTCAGGAGTACAATCTGAAGATGATAAAGAACCTCGTGGAGAAACTGAAAAAGCAGAACTGGACCTTCACCTTCATCGGCACCGACAACCTCGACGTGGAGGGCACGGCAGGTGCCATGGGCATCAACAATCACTTCTCCTTTGCGGAGGATGCGGAAGGCACCCGCGAGATGTTCCGTTGCGAGCGAGAATGTCGCTCCCGCTATAATGACCGCGTGGCATCCAACAAGGAAGACGCCGATGGCTATTTTGATTCGGACAAATAGTGTTTTGAGTTCTTGAGTTCTTAAGGTTATGAGTTCTTAAGTTTGTGAGAAAAGACCGAGCACTCGGAGTTCTCCGTTCCCTCTCCTTTCGGAGAGGGTTAGGGAGAGGCCTAAAGGCTTTGAGGGCTTGTGGGGAGAGGGTTGTTGAATGGTTTTGGTTGTGTGCTTATCGCCCCCTCTCCCCCTTTTTTATTAAATGATTAGCAAGAAACTTCCTTTTGGAATTTTGCCAAATAGGGCATTTTTTTATTTTTTATTTTTTATATTTTATATTTTCGAGGTTTAAGTTTCTGAGTCCTCCGAATTTTAATTATTACCTATTACTTATTAACTATTAACTTCTCCCAGATTTTTGCCAAATAGGGCATTTTTTTATTTTTTATTTTTTATTTTTTAGATTTTCGGTTTTGAAATTGAGAACTCCGAGTCCTCTGAGAACTCAGAGAACTCTGCCTTTTAGTAAAATGATTTTACAAAATTGTTTGAATTGACTTTTTGCCCCATTTTTCCCAATTTTTATATTTTCCCGAGATTTCGAATTTCTTGCCAATTTTGCCATCTCGACATGACACTCATTTTGGCGTTCCGAAAAATGCCGTTTTCCGGTCAACCAAAAAAAATAAAAAATAGAATTATCTTTTGCCGAGCAAAATATAATCGTTTACTCATTGAAAATCAATTGATTAGAGAGCAAACAAGCCTCTGAAAAATCTAAAAAATAAAAAATAAAAATAAAAATTTAGTACCTTGCACACCGACCCAATTTTTGTTAAATCCGTTAAATAGTAAAGTATAATAGTAATAATATTATTAATATAATAATATATATAATATATTGATTATTAAGTAATTATAATATAATATATATAATAATATTATAGTTAATAAGTAAAGATATTTTACCAAAAATCCACCTTTCTGCCTTTGGGTCAAAAATCCTCCTTCGAGATTCTGCCAAATAGAGCATTTTTTTATTTTTTATTTTTTATTTTTTATTTTTCGGAGAAATCGTCCATGCATTTTCGTTTGATTTTTATTTTACAATTTTGAATTTTAGAAATGACTGAGTTCTCTGAGCACTCTGAGCACTCCGAGTTCTCTGTTCCCTCTCTTTCGGAGAGAGTCAGGGTGAGGCTTGTAGAGTGAGGCTTTCTTGGAGGGCTCTGTCTTTCGTCAAAACTTAAATGCTCAACTGTTAAAAAAATCAGCCGCTCAAACTTTTTTTCCGAATTTTTTTCCAAAATTCCGAATTTTCTTCCGAAAGTGATGCCAATCTTCCGAAATTTTTTCCGAATGTTGATTTGGCTATTGCATAACGAGGAAAAATGTTGTATCTTTGTAAAAAGAAAGGCAGAGGGAAATTAAGAGTTAAGAATTAAAAGTTAAGAATTAAAAGGCAGAGGGCTCGGAGTTTTCTGGGGACTCGGAGAACTCAGAAACTGAAGAACTGAAGAAACTTAGAAACTGAAAAACTTAAAATCTCTTATGGCTTTCTCAAGAATATTTAGTAATTTTGCAAACAATAAAAAATTTAATCTGATTATGGATAAAAAATTCAAACGCACTACCGTCACCGCGGCTCTTCCTTATGCCAACGGCGGCGTACATATAGGTCACTTGGCAGGTGTCTACGTACCTGCTGATATTTATGTCCGCTATCTTCGCCTGAAGAAGGAGGACGTCATCTTCATCGGCGGCTCTGATGAGCACGGCGTGCCTATCACCATCCGCGCCAAGAAGGAGGGCGTGACGCCGCAGGACATCGTCGACCACTATCACAGCATGATTAAGAAGAGCTTTGAGGACTTCGGCATCTCCTTCGATGTCTATAGCCGCACGACTTCGGAAACGCACAACCGGCTGGCGTCGGACTTCTTCCGCAAGCTCTATGACGAGGGCAAGCTGGTGGAGAAGGAAACGGAACAGTATTATGATGAGGACGCTCATCAGTTCCTTGCCGACCGCTACATCGTGGGCGAGTGCCCTCACTGCCATAATCCGCATGCCTATGGCGACCAGTGCGAGAAGTGCGGCTCTGACCTCAGCCCAATGGAGCTCATCAATCCCCACTCCACCATCAGCGGCTCGAAACCCGTCATCCGCAAGACCAAGAACTGGTATCTGCCTCTGAATGAATATCAGGACTGGCTGAAGCAGTGGATTCTGGAAGGCCACAAGGAATGGCGTCCGAACGTATACGGGCAGTGCAAGAGCTGGCTCGACATGGACTTGCAGCCTCGCGCGATGACGCGCGACCTCGACTGGGGAATCCCCGTGCCGGTGGAAGGAGCTGACGGCAAGGTGCTCTACGTGTGGTTTGATGCCCCTATCGGCTACATCTCCAACACCAAGGAGCTCTGCGACAAGGAGCCTGAGCGCTGGGGCTCGTGGGAGAAATGGTGGAAAGACGACGACACCCGCCTCGTGCATTTCATCGGCAAGGACAACATCGTGTTCCACTGCCTCATCTTCCCTACCATGCTCAAGGCTCACGGCGGCTATATCCTGCCCGACAACGTGCCTGCCAACGAATTTCTGAACTTGGAGAACGACAAGATTTCAACGTCGCGCAACTGGGCCGTATGGCTGCATGAATACCTCGTTGACATGCCCGGCAAGCAGGATGTGCTGCGCTATGTGCTCACCGCCAACGCGCCGGAAACCAAAGACAACAACTTCACCTGGAAGGACTTTCAGGAACGCAACAATAATGAACTCGTGGCTGTATATGGCAACTTCGTCAACAGAGCCCTGCAACTCACCAAGAAATACTGGGAGGGCCGCGTGCCTGCCTGCGGAGAACTGCAGGACGTAGACCGCCGTGCCATCGAGGAGTTCAAGGACGTGAAGCAGAAGGTGGAGAATCTGCTGAACAACTTCAAGTTCCGCGACGCCCAATTCGAGGCCATGAACCTCGCCCGCATCGGCAACCGATACATCACGGAGTGCGAGCCCTGGAAGGTGTGGAAGACCGATCCCAAGCGCGTGGAGACCATCCTCAACATCAGCCTGCAACTGGTGGCCAACCTGAGCATCGTCTTCGAGCCGTTCCTGCCTTTCTCTTCCAAAGACCTGCGCGCGATGCTCAACATCGACCACTTCGAATGGAATCAGCTCGGCAGCACCTCTCTGCTCGAAGCCGGACATCAGTTGGCAGAGCCTCATCTGCTCTTCGAGAAAATCGAAGACGACGTCATCGCCAAGCAGTTGCAGAAACTCGAAGACACCAAGAAGGCCAACGCCGCCGCTTCCTATAAGGCCAAGGACATTAAGCCCAACCTGCCTTTCGAGGACTGGGAGAAGCTCGACATCCGCGTGGGGCATATCCTCAACTGCGAGAAGGTGAAAAAGGCCAACAAACTCCTGAAGTTCACCCTCGACGACGGCAGCGGCACCGAGCGCACCATCGTGTCGGGCATTGCCAAATATTATGAGCCTGAACAGCTCATCGGCAAAGACGTGCTCTTCATTGCCAACCTCGCTCCCCGCAAGCTCATGGGCATCGAGAGCCAGGGCATGATACTCTCTGCCGAGAACTTCGACGGCTCGCTGAGCGTCACCACGACCTTGGATGGCGTGAAACCGGGCAGTCAGGTATGTTAATCCCTATATTCCCAAGAAGATGAAAAAGACTCTGACACTGGCATTCCTGCTCTTCGCAGTGATGATGGCCAACGCCCAGATGATGAATCCCGTGCACATCAGTGCCACGCTGAAGACCAACGGCACGGCGGAAGGGGAAATCATTTTCAGCGGAAAGATTGATGCCGGATGGCACGTCTATTCCACTGCCTTGGGCAACGACGGTCCTATCTCCGCCACCTTCAACGCCAACAAGCTGGAAGGCGTGGAACTCGTGGGAAAGCTCACGCCGAAAGGCAAGGAGATTTCCTCTTACGACAAGCTCTTCGGCATGAAGCTGCGCTACTTTGAGAACAGCGTCACCTTCGTGCAGAAAGTGAAATTCACCAAACCCAATTACAGCATCGACGCCTATCTCGAATATGGTGCCTGCAACGACGAAAGCTGCATGCCTCCCTCTGAGGCAAGCATCCGCAAGAGCGGGAAATCGCCTGCCGTCGGCAATGCCGCGAAGACTGACCCGAAAGCTGACGCTGCCTTAGCGGCTGCGAAAGCCAAGGACTCCCTCGCTGCTCTTGCCAATGCGCCGGTGATGACCGACACCACGGCACACGTGGACTCAGCCGCTATGGCGCAATCGCTCTCCTCGCTCGACAAAGAGAGCCTCTGGAAGCCCGTCGTGAAGCAGCTGCAAGCCTTCGGAGGCGGCAACGACATCATGGGGCACTCGCTTTGGTACATCTTCCTCATGGGCATCATCGGCGGACTCCTTGCCCTCGTCATGCCTTGCATCTGGCCTATCATCCCGATGACCATCAGCTTCTTTCTCAAGCGTTCCAAAGACAACAAGAAGAAAGGCATACGCGATGCCATCATCTACGGCGTCTCCATCGTCGTGATATACTTGGCGGTAGGACTGCTCGTCACCGCCATCTTCGGGCCCAGCAAGCTCAATGAACTCTCCACAAGTGCCGTTTTCAACGTCTTCCTGTTCCTCCTCTTGGTGGTGTTTGCCCTCTCCTTCTTCGGATGGTTTGAAATCAAACTCCCCGACAAATGGTCGAACTCCGTTGACAGCAAGGCTTCCAATACCACCGGACTGATATCCATCTTCCTGATGGCATTCACCCTCGTGCTCGTGTCCTTCTCCTGCACAGCCCCAATCGTAGGGCTTCTGCTCGTGGAAACGGTCACCTCCGGCAACTGGGTAGCCCCCACGGTGGGCATGCTGGGCTTTGCCCTTGCCCTCGCCATTCCGTTTGCCCTCTTTGCCCTCTTCCCCTCTTGGCTGAAGAGCGCGCCGAAGTCAGGCTCATGGATGAACACCATCAAGGTGGTGCTCGGCTTCATAGAGCTGGCTTTCTCGCTGAAATTCCTCTCCGTGGCAGACCTTTCCTACGGCTGGCATATCCTTGACCGTGAGGTCTTCCTGTCGCTGTGGATTATCATCTTCGCCGCGCTCGGATGCTATCTCATCGGCTGGCTGAAATTCCAGATTGATGAAATCGGCGGAGAGCTCAACAAGCCGAAGCCCGTCGTGAGCATCATGCTCGGACTCTGCTCGCTGGCTTTTGCCCTCTATATGATACCCGGCCTCTGGGGAGCACCCTGCAAGGCAGTGAGCGCCTTTGCGCCTCCTGTCAGCACGCAGGACTTCAACCTCAACAACAAACAGGTGAAGGCGCAATTTACGGATTATGAAACGGGCATGGCTGCTGCTAAGGCCGAAGGCAAACCCGTGTTCCTCGACTTCACGGGATTCGGTTGCGTCAACTGCCGTAAGATGGAGGCCGCCGTATGGACTGACCCTTCCGTGGCTGATATTCTCACCAAAGACTACGTGCTCATCTCGCTCTTTGTGGACGACAAGACGCCGTTGCAGGAGCCGATGACTATCGAGGAGAACGGCCAGCAACGCACGTTGCGCACCATCGGCGACAAGTGGAGCTATCTGCAAAGCCATAAGTTCGGCGCCAACACGCAGCCTTTCTATGTGCCTGTAGACAATGAGGGCAATCCGCTCGCCGGCTCTTACAGCTATAAGGAGGACGTGTCTGCCTTCTTGAGTTTCCTCCATAAGGGGCTCGAAAAATACAAGAAATAAGACTTCTTATCTTTAAACACTATGTTAGATAACAACACCCGGAAACTGATACTAGACCTCATTCATCGCGAGGTCGTCCCGGCCGTGGGATGCACGGAACCCATGGCTGTGGCACTATGTACTGCCCGCGCTGCAGAACTGCTCGGCAAGCGACCGGAGAAAATCACCGCCCTGCTTTCTGCCAACATTCTGAAGAATGCCATGGGCGTAGGCATTCCGGGCACTGGCATGATAGGCCTGCCCATCGCCATCGCCTTGGGGGCTCTCATCGGAAAATCAAGCTATCAGCTGGAGGTTATCAAAGACCTCACTCCTGACGGTCTTGAGGAGGGTAAAAAGTATGTATGTGAAGGGCGAATAGATATTGAAAGGAAACAAGGAAAATGCGACAACCTCTACGTGGAGGTCATCTGTGAGGCCGGCTCTGACCGTGCCACTGCCATCATCGCAGGCTCGCATACCAACTTCGTCTTTGAAGAGAAGAACGGCAAGGTGGCCATCGACAAGCGCAGCCAGCTTTCTCAAGAGAGCGAAGGTTGCGGCATCTGCCTGAATCTGAAGATGGTGTATGACTATGCCACCACCACGCCGCTCGACGAGATACGCTTCATCCTCCAGACGCAGGAATTCAACATGAAAGCTGCGGAGGAAAGCCTCAAGGGCAACTATGGCCACTGCCTCGGCAAAACGATGGACCGCCCTTTGAGCCATGGCATCTTCGGTGACACCATGTTCTCGCATATTATCTCAAAGACAGCCTCTGCCTGCGATGCTCGTATGGGCGGCGCGATGATTCCGGTGATGAGCAACAGCGGCTCCGGCAATCAAGGCATCTGCGCCACCAACCCTGTGGCTGTGTATGCAAAAGAAAATGAGAACACGGAAGAAGAACTCATCCGTGCCCTCACTTTAAGTCATCTGACGGCCATCTATATCAAGCAGAGCCTCGGCAGGCTCAGTGCCTTATGCGGCTGTGTGGTAGCAAGCATCGGCTCGAGTTGCGGCATCACTTATCTGATGGGCGGTGACTATGCCGATATCACGCATGCAGTGAAAAACATGATAGCCAACCTGACGGGCATGATATGCGACGGCGCAAAGCCCAGCTGTTCTTTGAAAATCTGCTCAGGCGTCTCTACAGCCCTGCTCTCTGCCCTCTTGGCAAGAGAGGGAAAGCACGTTACGGCTGCCGAAGGCATCATCGACAAGGATGTTGACCTCAGCATCCGCAACCTGACAAGCATAGGAAAAGAGGCCATGTGCTCTACTGACGAGATGGTGCTCAACATCATGACGCATAAGAGCTGCTGACCTCCCTATTCCGCTTACATGCCCATTCCTGTGCCCGGAGTCTGCTGACCGCCACCCTGCTTGTCCATGAAGTCGTTCTGGATTTTAGAGGTGTGCTTCTGAATCTGACTCTTCATGTTGCCGAAGCTGTAAGTAATCTTCAGACCTATCTGCGCTACAGGCACGGATATATGCATGGTGGAGATGAAATTCTTGCCGGAAGTATTGTTGTCGAAAGTGAGCTTTCCGCCTTTTTTCAGACCTGTAAAACCGAAGAGTGAAAGCTGGAGCTTATCCTTGATGACATCCTTGCTAAGACTACCGAAGAAACCACTGAAGCCGCTTCTCCATCCTTGCAGGCTATAGCTCTTGGTATTCGCCATCAGATTGCCGCTGAGCTTCACATCCCAAGGCAGTGTCTGCTGCAATCCCAGCATCAAGTTGCCTTGCCAGCCATTGGCTCTTTGGTCAAGCTGAGCACTTCTGAAGTCAACATAAGAGCCTCCGCCATTGAAGATGACGCGAGTGTTCTTGGCAGCTGACCAATTCAGATAGATGTTCAATGACGACACGCGTTCTTTGACAATATTACCATAAGTGGTGTTCAATACCGTTCCTTCATAGAAGTTGTATTGCTCGATGGAATTATTGCAGAAACTCTGGCTAAGGTTGACATTAATCATCAGCTTTTGAGAGAAGGAATTGAAGACCAGTCCCACGTTGTGAGTCTTCTCCACATCAAGCATCGTGTTGCCATAACTGATGGAAGTAGGGTCGGTCTTATTGACATAAGGATTGAGATAATAAATGCCCGGACGGGAGATGCGCATATTATAGGTAACTCCGATGTTCTTCGTAGGGCCTATATTATAGGTATAACTGAAGGAAGGCACGAGGTTGCCGTAATGCTTATTGAAGTCCTTGCCATTGCCAAGCTCATACGACACATTCTGCCAAGTGAACTCATAGCGCAAGCCTGCCTTGGTACTGAACTTTCCGAAGCTTCCGGTAGCCTCAGCATAGGCTGCTGCAATGTTATTGAGGTACTTATATTTCATGCTGGCATCCTGACTATATTCATAGTTGCCGTTGTCATCCATCGTGAAATACTTGGAATCAGAGGTGTTTCTGCGGCCGATATACTTCAAACCTGTGGAAAGAGAAATGGCTTTAGAAAGAGGAGTCGTATAATCGATTTGCACCGTATGCTCCTGCGTATTCATGTGATTGAGCGACTGTCGGTCGGTAAGGTCGATGGGCATGGTCGTCGAAGACAAATTGTTGTAATTGCTGGTTTGGTCATCGTGGCTGGGACTCAAGGAAAAGAGGTAGCTCAACGTGATGGAACGCTTGCGCTCCTTATCGAAGAAACGCTGGAAGTCAGCACTGAAGTTCACGTCCTGATACTTTTCCTTATTCCTGTTGAAAGCCTCATAACTGAAGCCATTGCCAAAAGCCACACCGCTCATTTCCGTGATTACAGGGTCTTTGCGACGCTGACTCCATTGCGAGAAACTGGCGGAAGCACTCAACGTAGACATGGAATCGACATCATAACTCATCGAGAGGTCGCCCATCTCATAGTTGCTATGTTGGCTTGTCTTGGAACTCATGTGAGTAAGTGAATTCCCTGCGGAAGACAATTGCGTGCGGTCGATGTTCATTTCAATGCCATGCAGATACTGATATTGTCCAGCCACATTCGCAGAAATGCTGAGTTTGCCTTGCTGGGCACTCACATAGGCATCCGTGCCTAAACTCCTCGTCGAAGCCACAACACCAACATTGCCATTATATCCATTCACCGACTTGCCGCCTGTCTGTTGCTTATTCATAATCAGATTGAGCACTCCTACGGCTCCTTCAGCATCATATTTGGCACCAGGATTGGTGATTACCTCGATGTTCTTCACCATACTGGCAGGCATGGCCTTGAAAACCTGCGAAGGATTGGCGCTCATCATAGGATTAGGCTTTCCGTCAACATAGACTTTAAACGAGGAACTGCCGTTCACCGTGATGTTATCCTGCCCATCGACAGTCACCATCGGCACCTTGCGAAGCATCTCCAGCACCGTGTAAGACCTGGAATCGACATCATCTTGTACATTATACGACATCTTGTCGGTTTCCATCTTCACCAAAGGAGCTTGCGCCTTCACCGTCACTTCACCCAAAGCCTGGGCATCATCGTGAACGAGTATCGTTCCAAGGTTCTGCTCAGCCTCACCATTGAGTTGAAACTTGCGCTGCGCAGGTACCTTCCCTAAGGAAGAAATGACAATGGAGTACTCTCCTTTTCCTTTCACGGATTGGTTGATATAGCCATCCTTATCTGTCACCGACATCGCTACAGCCTTTTCCATATCCGGCAGTTTATACACCCGGACAGTAGCAAAAGGCTCCGTCTGTTTGGAGAGAGAGTCTACGAGTTGACCCTTGAGAATGGTGCTTTGGGCTTTCATGCCGATGCTCATCGCTAAGAGCATGAGCATGAGAATTGATTTCTTCATTATAGTATAATTGTTATTAATATCGCTTGTTAGACGCAAAACATCCTTATAATGCTTCACTGAATCTCTATATTTAACTTTCTTTAATATGTAAGCGGTCGTTGTTTACGGCTTTCTGTTAGACGTTATATCTCCTGAATGATGACAATAACTGCTCAATTCCACTAAATTCCCGTCAGGGTCTCGCAAGTAAAGACTTTGCATCAGGCCTTGAGCACCATTGCGTTTGACGATGCCTTCTAGGATTGGCCACTGCTTTTGCTCTATCTCTTTTTTAATAGCAGCCAAGTCTTCTTCCACAATCAGGCAAAAGTCTTGTGCTCCATATTCGGGCTTGAGGGCAGCAGGTTGAAACTCTCCTTTCGTTAGATGGAGGTTAATCTTCTGCAAACCGAACTTCAAGGAATGATGCCCATCCTTCTCCATATGTTCCATGCCGAGGATATCCACATAGAAATGCAGGCTCTCAGCAAGCGAGCGGGTGGTTATCACGAAGTGGTCTATCTGCTTGATTTTCATTGTTGGATATAGCTTTTCAGTGCTTCCACATACTTCTCAAAGGCTTTGATGCCCTCAGGAGTTATCCTGCAAGTGGTCTTCGGGCGTTTCCCCTCAAAGCCTTTTGTCACGTTTATATAGCCTGCTTGCTGAAGTTTGTCTATCTGAATGCTGAGGTTTCCTGAGGTTGCGCCTGTCTGTTCCTTGATATAAACAAAGTCGGCTTCCTCCACACTCAGCAACAATGACATCACTGCCAGCCGCAATTCGCTATGCAATAAGGGGTCTAATTTCTCAAACATCGTCATCGAGCCTCCTTTTTCTCTTTGCCTCGTATGATGAGCGCAGGAATTATCAAGCCCACAAAAGACACTGCCGCTAAGACTATCATCTCATTAGGGCCAGGGAAAACAAGGGCTGCCACACTTCCTAATGCTCCTGAAAGGAAACAGCAAACGGTGATAGCACCGGAACCGAGGATGCGTCCTGAAATCATTCCCGCTAATCCCATAAACAGAATAATGATAGCAGTGATGGGCAGATAAATCATCGGTACAACGGCCGGATTTACTTCCTTCGTATATAGGGCAACTAAAGGGAAACATATAAAACCTAAAGAACCTGCCATAATGGCAAAAGAACCCCATACATATCCTAAAGTCTTTGAGATGAAGGTGGCAGGCTTCCGGAATTGTTTCCGCAGCAACCGACGCTCCAAAAAAGGAGCGATTCCACACAAGCCCCATAGTCCATTGGCTCCTCCTCCCATTGAAGTGTTCTCCCAAAGATAAGCAACCATGAGGGCAATAAGCACTACAACGATGCCCCAAAACATCATATCTTTCCAAGAACCACGCTCGATGTCACGACGACTCTGCTCTATCGAGTTCCTGATAATCTCCAAACTGCGCTCGGCAGTTATATTGTTTTCAGTTGTTTCCATTTTTAATTTTTGCGTTTAAAGTTGTTCGTAATTCCGTTAATTGTATGATATCACGATGCAAAGATAAATAAGTTTATTTTATAAACCAAATTATTTTGCAAACTTTTTACGGCAGATTGAAAGATTTAACATTTCCACCTTATTAATATAGAGCGACCTTCAGAATATCTGAAGATTATCCTTTGCTGTTTGCCCTTTGAATGTTCTCCCAAAAGAAGGCTATCAGCGCTTGTTTGGGCATCGTGAGATTGGTCAGTTGCAAAAGTCGGAGGCGACGCTTATTCTTTATCTTCATTTCCAAACAGGGGAACACTCCGCGTAACCTAATCTCGCAAACACTCTCCACTTCTGCCCACTCCCACTCATATTCCCGCAAGAAACCGGCACAGATAAGGCGGTCTTCCATGAACGTATAAACAGGAAAACGGAGAATGACATACCGAAGAAGGGTGTATAAAGAGAGCATCAGAAGAAGTCCGAAGAAGGCTCCGGCCAAGCCACAAAACCACAGCCAGCCTTCAAGATGCGCCACCGTGCTCCACCCATAATAAGCACTACAGAAGGAGACGACTTCAACAGCAAATAATAATAGTGACATCAGGCAAACCACGATGGGCTCAAGAGGCTTGAAAAAGACCTCTTTTACGCTCTTATGTTGCTGTAAATCATAATGTTGCATTCTGTTTTCGTATATAATTATAACCACAAGGCCGCACCTTTGAGGCAACCCTTTATCGACTGGCTATTCATCCCTTATCAGTTAGGCCCTGATTGCCTGTTTTGTAAACAATGACCTTTTACCCTGTAAACAACCGTTAGAAGACTTGTAAAAAGCCGTTGTTTACAGGGTAAAAGACGGCTTTCTACAAATCGGGCAATAGGTTACTTAGTCATCACAAACTCCAATGTGCCTCCATTCAGGATGTCGGAGTGCAGGATATAGTTCTTTTTATAGGGCTTTCCATTGAATTTTATTGATTTCACATAGCAGTCTTTTGCGTCCTTTCGATTGGTCGTTATGGTGAAAGTCTTGCCATTCGGCAGACTGATTTCCACCTTTTTCAACTGCGGAGAGCCGATGCTATAGACGCCGGAAGCAGGGTCAACGGGATAGAAACCCATGCTCGAGAGGATATACCAAGCCGACATCTGCCCGCAATCCTCATTGCCTGAGTAGCCGTCATGCCGTGCATTATACTGCTCGGTCATCACTTTATTGGCATAATATTGGGCTTTCTTCTCGGCTCCCACCCAATTATAGAGGTAGATGCAATGGTGAGAAGGCTCATTGCCATGAGCATATTGCCCGATGAAGCCTGACGCATTGCCTCCTTGGTCGAGGCCTTCGCGCTTGTCATAAGTGAAGAGCGAGTCGAGTGCCTGCTCAAAACGCTTGCTTCCACCCATGAGTTTTATCATGTCGGGAACATCTTGCGGCACGAAGAACCGATATTGCCAAGCGTTGCCTTCAGCATAAGGGTGCATGCCTTTAGGACTATAAGAAAGGGGCTCAAACGGCTCCATGAACTTGCCATTTTCGTCTTTTGCACGGAAAAAGCCCGTTCCCTTATCAAAGATATTCCGATAAAGTTGAGAGCGATGCATGAAATATTCAGCATCGGCAGTCTTTCCGAGTTTGGCTGCCAATCGAGCCACGCAGGCGTCATCATAGCCGTTTTCCAATTGGATAGACACGGATTCCCGTTCTTTTGTTTCGGGCAGATAACCGTATTTCTCAAGGGTTGACCATGGAGATTGCCGATGGTCACGCAGCGAAGTGCCCTTCACGGCCTCATACACCTTATTAATATCAATGCCGGGAATGCCCTTCAGGGCGGCATCCACTAACACCGGGATGGCGTGATTGCCTATCATGCAATAATTGTCAGTGCCCCAAAGTTGCCAGATAGGCAGATAACCATAGGTCTGATATTGACTGAGCATGCTGTTCACAAACTCTCCTACGCGCTTAGGTTGCAGGATTGTGTAGAGCGGATGGGCAGCGCGGAAGGTATCCCAAAGCGAGAATGTGCTATATTGCGTTTGTCCTTGAGCCACCTTTCCGGTAGTATAATCGGCACGCATAAACTCTCCATTGCTGTCGGAAACTGTGTTTGGCTGGATGTAAGCATGATAAAGACCCGTATAGAAAATGGCTTTCTGTTCGGCGGAAGCCTCTATCCGAATGTTGGAAAGTTCGTTCTCCCAAGTGCTGACAGCCTTTGCGTGCACGGCATAGAAGTTGAAATCGGGATTCTCCTGCATGTTCTCTTTGGCATTCTCAATGCTTATCGGCGAGATAGCCACCTTCACAATAAGGGGCTCGGAGCTCTCGTTAAAGCCGAGAAAACACTTCACATTGCGGCCATTGGCAAGGTCGCCATTGGGAAAAACACTGCTATAAGCCTTGAAAATCTTGCTCGTGACAGGACGGGAGAACTCTGCATAGAAGTAAACGGCACGATAACGCTGCCATCCACTGAGAAGACGATAGCCCACAAGAGTGGTCGGATTGAGCAGCCGAAGCTGTGAATCGAATATCTGCATCTTACGGTCACCCCCACGATTCTGCCCTGCATGCGCCATGTCGAATATCAGATTGTTCGGCTTTCCGGCAGGATAAGTGATGCGCGTCATACCTGTGCGCGTAGTGGCAGTGAGTTCCGTGAGGATGTCAGAACCGTCATATTTCACCGAATAATAGCCCACCGACGCCTTCTCATTCTGATGATTGAAGGTTGCAGGGAAAGTTTCGGCATTCGTCAAGTTATCCAAAAGCTCGACGGTAGGCTGCAAGAGCACATCGAGAAGGTCAACGCATCCTGTCCCACTAAGGTGGGTATGCGTGAAACCATATATCGTATTGAGGCTGTAATCATAACCGGAAGCCCCGTCACCATTAGGCATAATGAACTCATCAGGGCTCAGTTGCACCATACCGAAAGGAGTGGTTGCGCCCGGGAAGTTGCCTCCCTTGAGGCTATTGGCATTCACTTTACCCGTTCCGATGAAAGGGTTTACATACTGCGTGACGTCCTCTTTGCCCTGCCCGAAGGTCTGCATGGAGAGAAAAAGAGCCCCTAAAAGGATGATGTTTCGAATAGTTTTCATGATAGTTGTCGTTTGAATTATAACGCAAAGATAAGAAAAAGAAATGGATTGACCAAATATTCTCCATATTTAAAGTCAATCCCTTTCTCCTCATCTGTTATTGATTACCGGCCTCGCCACCGCCATATTGGTCATTAGGCTCGTTGTCCTCTTGGTCATTAGGACGTTCCGGTCGTTTTTTCTTGTTGGTATTGCCGAAGTTCCAAGTCACCGTGAAGCTCACTTTCCGACTTCCCCGCTTGTTCAGCTGATGGCGCCAGAAGGTATCAGAACTTGTGAAATTATCCCACTTACGACTATTAAAGAGGTCGCGGCAATTGATGGAAAGCGTGAGCTTCTTATTGAAAAAGTTCTTGCGGACACCTAAATCGAAGTGGCTGCCAGCCTTCCGATAACCTTGTGTGATTACCTGACGGGCACGATAACGGCCACTGAATTGCACGGAAATATCGTAAGGAAGGATGACGCTCGCTATCATTCGGGCATTCCAAGTGAAGTTGTGATTGCCCTCACCAGTAACTGTTTGCCCGTCAATATCATAACTGAAGCCATTCAATTTATAGTAGTAAGCATTCAGATTAGTGGTCAAGTCGAGGATGCGGAAGAAGTTATCCTTGAGCGTAGCCTCAACTCCACTGCTCGTGCTGCGCGCCACATTCATATTGGTCTGATACATCAAGCCATCTGAAGAGTTCTGCCAATTAATGCGTTGCATCACATCCGTGGTGGGCCGATAATAGGCACTGACGAGCAAAGAGTGCTCAGTCCATGTGCGCAGATAGTTCAATGAGAAGGAATTGGAATATTCAGGGGTGAGTTCAGGGTTACCGAAAGACACCATCGTGGCATCGCTGGTGTTGCGGAAAGAGTTCAGCTGACCTCCCCAAGGACGGCGAAGACGACGGGTATAGTTTAATTGAAACTGGTCATTTTTCGTCACTTGATAACTCATGAAAACGCTTGGGAAAAGCTGGAAATAGTCCTTATTGAAGGGCTTATCCCGCAAAGAGGCATCGTGTTCCTGTTCCCAAGTGTAGCTCTCTGTATTCACTTTCCAATATTCTCCACGCAAACCGCCCATGATACCGAGTTTCCCGAGCTGATATTGTGCCGTGAAATAGAGGGCATGGAGGTCCATATCATAGATGAAACGATTATAGTAAGCCTTGTCTTCCACAAGATTCTTGCCTGTCCAAGACGATGCGTCTATCCATGATTCCTGCGGAGTATTCTCATGAGAGAACGTTCCCTCATAGCCTGCCTGTATCTTGAATTTATCCGTAATGGGGTTCTCATAGTCGAGTTTGACATCCCAAGAATGGTTGTTGACAAACATCGGGCGATACTGATAATCGTATTTTGTGGCGGCAGCATTATCTCCGAAGTACTCCGTTGAGTCCCGATAGATATTGTCATTGTTCATTTTCCATTTGTCATAACTCAACGTGAAATCCAGAAAATGCTTCTCCGTGAAATTGTGACGATAGTCGAATTCACCATGATACATGTGCATCAAGCCCGAATTATCAGTCTGTCGGAGCATCAGGCGGGTGTCTTGCGCAGCTCCGATAGTACCATAATGATAAGGTGTAGCCGACCTGCTGTTGAACTTTCCGTTCATCATCATGCCGCTAAGGGTAAAGTCATCCTTCGTCGTAGCATGCCATGTGAGGCCTGCACGCGAAAAGACGCCATTGCCCATCTGGTCAGATGTGCTATGATAATTCTGATATTGATGAGTAAGCGGATATTCCTGCTCGCTGTCAGAACGGCCCATATCCTTGCGATGACGGTATCCCACGTTGGCATAGGCATCCCATTTGGAACTCGTATAATTAATGTTGAAACTGGTGCTGGCACCTCCACGGGTATCACCGCCTGCCTGCAAGGAGCCGTAATAACCAGCCTGACGGTTCTTCTTGAGAACTATATTGATGATTCCAGCTGACCCTTCCGCTGAAAACTTGGCCGATGGATTGTCGATAACCTCAATGTGGTCGATGCTTTCAGCAGGCAATTGCTGGAGTATCTGCGCCCGGTTATCAGACGTGAGACCACTCGCCTTGCCGTTAATCCATACCTCCACGCTCGTATTCCCACGCAGAGAGATGTTGCCGTCATTATCTACATCCACCGACGGAATGTTTTCCAACACGTCAGAAGCACTCTGCCCGGCATTGGAAACCAATTGACTGACATCGAAAGACTTGCGGTCGACCTCCAATTTCATGGCTGATTTCTGCCCTGTCACCTGCACTTCCTTGAGCAGATGGGCATCTTCACCCATGTAGATAGCCGTATAAGTGACTGACCGGTTTTTACTGGAAATCGCGAAATTGCGGGTTACAGTCTTGTAACCTACAAATGTTAAGGTGAGCCGATAATGCCCATCGGAAAGGTCTTGAAAAGCAAAATGACCGGAAACATCAGTGATACTGCCACCTATCATCTTTGTGGTGTCTTCCTCAGAGGTAAGTTTCACGTTGACAAACTCCAATGGAGTGTTCCCTGTTCTATCCAAGACTTTCCCCTTAACGAGGCCTTGCGCATGTGCAGATGCCGCACTGAGCAGCAGGAGCAGATAGATTATAAATCGATTCATATATTCCATTAGACGCTAAAACGACAGATTGGTTTAATCAAAAGATGAAAAAATTCTTGTCATAAATGTTTCTATCTGCCGATAATTCACTATCTTTGCACTTGGATTGGTCCCATAGTTAAATGGATAGAACGGAGGTTTCCTAAACCTTTGATCCGAGTTCGATTCTCGGTGGGATCACCTTTTAAAGTTTAACTTTCAATCCTCGACTATGCTTGGAGCAATTATTGGAGATATTGTAGGTTCCCGTTTTGAATTCGACGAGACTCCTGAAGAAGGATTCGAACTCTTCACCGATACTTGTAGTTATACGGATGATACCGTCTGCACCGTAGCAATTGCAGATGCCGTAATGAATAAACGCCCTTATAAAGACGCTCTTCTTGACTGGTGCCAGCGTTATCCTTACCCAAAAGGAGGCTATGGACGCTTGTTTTATCAATGGCTTCATAGCGACAATCCACAACCTCAAAACTCTTTCGGGAATGGCTCTGCCATGCGTGTGAGCGCCATCGGATGGCTCTATGACGACTATCATGAAATCTTGCGGCAAGCCGAGCAGTCGGCCATCGTAAGCCATTGCCACCGTGAAGGCATCAAGGGAGCGCAATGTGTGGCCATTGTCATCTATTGGCTGCGTACCGTACGCCTCACCAAAGATGAAATCGAGAGTGCAGTAAAGCGCAAATTCGGCTATGAATTGCCACCTTTGGAGGACATCTATAAGATTGGCAACGAGGGCCATTTCGACTCTACATGCCAGGAAACGGTGCCCGATGCACTCCGTTGTTTCCTTGAAAGCCAAAACTTTGAAGACGCCTTGCGCACTGCAGTGTTGGCTAAAGGCGACACCGACACCAAAGCGGCCATCTGCGGAAGTATCGCCGAGGCCTATTATGAGATACCTGAGGAATTGATAGAGAAGGCTTACAGCTACCTCCCGAGCGACATGCTTGAAATCATCGAGCAGTTCTATTCCACCACGCAGAATAAGATGAACGAATAGGATAATCATTCCTCATCTTGTAATCAACGATTAGTTGCTTAACAAAACAGCCTGTTTTAGGAAACGAATTGGCCCAGTTTGTCAGACAAACTGGGCCAATTTGTCAAGCAGCCAATCATCATCCACAAAAAAGAACCGCATTGGAAACTGACTCCAATGCGGTTCTTATATATTATATAAGGTGTAATGCCTTATGCTTTTACTGGTTCTTCCGTGATCTCTTTGCGGCGGTCACTAATCTTGCGGCCTAATGTCAGGTAGGCAATAGGTGATGCGATGAAGATAGAACTGAGGGTTCCGAATACCACACCGATGGTCATTGCGAAGGCAAACGGCTGGATACTCTTGCCACCAAGGAACAAGATACAGAGCAACACAATCAACGTACTGACACTGGTATTTACCGTACGGGCCAATGTCTGGTTGATAGAGTCGTTGAACAAAGTCTGATAATCCTGCTTTGGATGTAATCTCAAATTCTCACGGATACGGTCGAAGACCACCACCTTATCGTTGATAGAATAACCAATCACCGTAAGGACGGCACCGATAAACGTCTGGTCAACCTCCAAAGAGAATGGCAAGAAGCCTCGCAGAAGTGAGAACAGGCCGATAACGGTCAAGGCATCAAACGTCAAAGCAACCGTAGAACCTACAGAGAAGGCCACATTGCGGAAACGCAACAGAATGTAGAGGAAGATGGCAATCAGGGCGATAATCACACTGATGACAGCTCCACGGGTCACATCCTTAGCTACTGAAGGTCCAACCTTTGATGAACTGATGATAGAACCACCTTGACGGATATCAGGATTCTTGAATGCATCCACACTCTTCTGACTTACCATGTGGTTCTTCTTCAAAGTGTTATACAGCAAAGTCTCTGCTTCGTCGTCAACAGTAGGACTGTTAGACTCTATCTTATAGTTGGTAGAAATACGGATAGTTCTATTGTCTGTACCCAAAGAGAGGGCTCCATTGGTGCATCCAGGGAATGCCTGGTCGAGGATGGCACGTACCTCCTCTGGCTGTGTAGACTTCTCAAACTGAACTACATAGTTACGACCACCTGTGAAATCAATACTCTTGTCAAGACCACGAGTAAAGAAGCTGATGAAGAAAGCCACAATTGCTATACCAGTAATGGTGAAGGTCGTCTTATACATAGACATGAACTTATAGTTCGTACCTTGCATCATATTCTTGGAAATAGCTGTGAAGTATTTCAAGTTCAGCCACTTATCATGGTTAAGTTTGTGCTCATATACCAAACGGGTCAAGTAAACTGCTGAGAAGAATGAGCAGACAATACCAATAATCCAAGTGGTGGCAAAGCCCTGGATAGGACCTGTTCCGAAGATAA
>JALCDQ010000014.1 GCA_022641735.1 Prevotella sp.
CTTTCGAATAAAACGGTTCGTTGTATTTTTACCCGGATACGCATCTGACCTTGCGGCCATCCGCGAATCCGCTTCTTGTACTACTTCTCTGTCTTTTATGTAATCTTTTCAAAGAACTCTTTCTTTCCGCTACCGCAAACTTTTTTTGCGAAAGCGAGTGCAAAGGTAATGCTTTTTTCTTCTAACTCCAAATCTTTTCCGGATTATTTTCGAATTTAACAAAAGTTTTTTTGAATTTATCGATAAAGTATACACATTGTTCTCTTGGCATCTTATTAATTATCAGGAGTATAGGGAATAATTCTCAGAAAAGACAAAATTTGTATTAATAAACGTTAAAGCCGTTGATAAATCAATCTATAATACGTTTTATAAGTGTAATGGAGCAAAAAGAGTTTGAACATATAGCCCCCGAATTGCGACAAAGAGCCTTGAACATCAGCAAAGGATATAGTCTGAATGCTGACGAAAGTGACGACATCGCACAAGATGCACTACTGAAATTGTGGACCTTGCACTCGGAAATTGCGGAGAAGAAGAATGCCGAAGCGCTTGCCGTAAGCATCACCCGCCACCTTTGTATCGACCATTTCAGAAAGCAAAAGAAGGTCTCTCTCCTTGATATCCGCCCTGTTGTGGATGAGCAAAAGCCGAATCCCCACGAGCAATTAGAGGTTGCCGACAATGAGGAATGGCTAGAAAAGAAACTCCAATCGCTGCCTTCGATGGAATATCAAGTGATTTACCTGCGGCAGACTGAACAGAAATCGAATGCCGAGATATCGGCCCTGTTGGGCATAGGGATCAACTCTGTGACGACACTTCTCAGCAGGGCACGAAAGAAATTATTACAAGAAATCATCAAAAAGGATAAATATGACAACCGATAAAGACATACAAACACTGCTCGACCGCTACATGGAAGGGCTGACAACACTGGAAGAAGAAGCCCAGCTGGCCGACTATTTCAAGCGAAACAGCGAGGTGAAAGAGGAATGGAAACCTTATCAGAAGATGTTCAAAGTCATCGGCAACATGGGCAAAGAGACTGCTCAAGAGCCTCAAAAGCAACCCGAAAGCCATAAGGCAAAGTATTATATTCTCTCTGCCCTTGCCGTTGCAGCCGTTCTGTTGCTGCTCTTCAGCCTTTGGCCAAAAGGGACAAAGAGCATTTCAAACGACAATCTGCAACAGCCGATAATGGCAAAAGTCGGCACAGATACGGCCTCCACAGTGAAAGCAGACACTCTGCAACAACTGCCAAAGCAACCTTCTGCAACCCAAAAGAAGCATCTTTACAGACGCGAAATGCCGCAACCGCCGAAGATTTACATGGCGCAAGCTACCGAGGAAACAAAGCAAGAGAGCACCCTTAATGATGCTGACGCAAAGCTTCAACAATTGGAAGCCCGCCAAGCCCTCATTGACAAGGCCATAGACATTTATCTTGCAAAAAAAGACCAGATGATGGCTTCGATTACGGAAAACAATGAAAGCGAAAATACATACTAATAAATATATAAGGTTATGAAAACAACAAGAAATCTCATTATCATCACCATCCTCGCATTATTGCCCGCTTTTGGGAATGCGCAGACGCATCTGAAGAAAGCCACTACCGACTTTCTTGAAGACAAAGGCCTCTCCAAATGCTTCAAAAGCAATACTAATGTAAGCGAAGAAGAGTATTATTTCAAAATCTACGAATTCAGTATTCCAAAAGAGAAGTCAAAGAAGTTGGAGGAAATCATCAACGCTTTTGACAAAGACAACCAAGAATCTTACAGCTATTTTGAGCAACAGAAAGGCAATTCAACGGCAAATTACAAAGTGATAGCTTATGGTAAGGACAACAAAAGCAATGTATATTTCGGTACGAATACCAAGCACAACTATCGGGCCATGTTCTTCAACGGCGGGCAAAACTACAAAAGCAGCAACAACTATAATCGCTTTAATGACACCTTAGACCATCAAAAACGCACTGTTTATGCCCTTGCTTGGTATGAACACGGCAAGAATATCGATGGTACTCTCTATATTATATATGGTAATAATCCGCAAATCACACCGACAAACCAGACTTTCAAAAAGTTAAATCAGAACATTTTCAGCAGTTTAGACGGAATGAGTGACGTTATTGATAACAGCTATACTGTAGTCAAAGACAGTATCAAGACTTCTGATGACTTTCTGAGTAAGTTCGGAAACTACCGTTCTTTATTCAATTTATATTCTAATAATGAAGACATTCGTTTATCTACCGTCAACAAAATACTGAAAATATGCAAGAACAGCGGTCATCTTCTGGATGCCGATGAAAAGAAAATCGTCAGCAACAGCATCGATGACATGGTGGCTCTCAGCACGGATTCCTATCAGAAAGAACTGCTAAAACTGGCCACAAAATACTTGAAATAACATAAGCAAAACACTCACTGACAAAATAAACATAAACTCTCTCTATCGTGAGCGAGCCCCGCTTCGCACTTCCGTGAGGAAGATTGGAGCGGGGCTACTTTATGGTTGATAGCGAAGGAGTATGTTCCTTGAATTGTAGAAGATAACCTTTTACAGGGTAAACAACCGTTGTTTACGCTCCTTTTAATAACCTTTTACAAGGTAAACAACCGTTGTTTACAATTCACAAGATGAGTACTCACCTATCTATCTGATTTTCAACAGAAAGCGGAAAGACATCTACCCTACTCGTAAACCTCATCGATGCCATCCATCGAGACGTCCTCCTCCGACTTTCCACATGGATTAAAGCCCTCCGGAATATCAAATACAGCCGTAGAACTATAAGGCAATGACGGGTCTCGATATACCTTCGTCATATAGTAAGCCCAAATAGGAAGCGCCATAGTAGCACCTTGTCCCATTGCCATTGAATCGAAATGGACATCGCGGTCTTCACCTCCTACCCAGCAACCACTCACCAGTTGGGGCGTAAAGCCCATAAACCAAGCATCGGAATTGCGGTTGGTCGTACCTGTCTTTCCGCCTATCTGCCCATCCATGTGATATTTATAGCGCAGGCGACCGGCCGTTCCTCCATCGACGACAGCCATCAATTCAACAAGCATTTTATAGGCACTTGTAGAGCTGAAGACCTCATTCATGCGAGGTTGGAAACGTGCTATCACGTTGCCCTCATTATCCTCTATGCGGCTGACGAACATCGGCGCGCATCGGATGCCATTGTTTGCAAAGGTGGAATAAGCACTCACCATCTCAGCCACAGATACCTCGCAAGGCCCTAAACACAGCGACATGGAAGGATAAATATCAGGGTTGTTGATGCCGAAATCATGGAGCATGCCCACAAACTGATGCGGATTGAGCTTGCTCATCAGGTAAGCCGAAATCCAGTTGTTCGACTGCGCAAGTCCCCATTTTAGCGTCACCATCTGTCCATAACGGCTGTGAGAGGCATTGCGAGGCGTCCACGGGCGGCCAGCCACCATGTAAGTGCGCTGCACATTGGGAGCCAAATCGCAAGGCGAGAACCCGTTTTCCATGGCTAAAGAATAGAGGAAAGGCTTTATCGTGGAGCCTACTTGCCGGCGACCACCCATCACCATGTCATACATGAAATGATTATAATCCAATCCACCGACGTAAGCTTTCACGGCACCAGTCTTTGCATCCATGCTCATGAAACCTGCCCGCAAGAACGATTTATAATATCTGATGCTGTCAAGAGGCGACATCGTTGTGTCTATATCCCCATGATAAGTGAACACCGTCATATCGATAGGCGTATGGAAAGCCCTCTTTATCTCCTCTTCCGATGCTCCCATAGCCTTCATATTATGGTAACGCTCACTCTGATAAACAGCTTTGTGAAGGATATCCTGCACCTCTTTGGAAGTCAGTTTATCGGTGAAAGGAGCGTTAGGCTTCTTCTTATTTTCCTCAGAAAACTTCGGTTGCAACTCCTTTGCCACATGCATATACACCGCTTCTTCAGCATATTGCTGCATGCGCGAATCTATTGTGGTGAACACTTTAAGGCCATCAGTATAGACATTATACGGTTGCCCGTCCTTTTTGAAGTTCTTATTACACCATCCATAGAGAGGGTCTGAAGCCCAAGCAATGGAATCCAACACGTATTGATTCTTGTTCCAAGCCGGATAATTGTCACGCTCAGGCCGCTTGGCCATCATATATTGCCGCAAAAACTCACGGAAATAAGTGGCCGTTCCGTCCTTGTGGTCGATGCGATGAAAGTTCAATACGAGAGGCTCTGCACTGTATTGATTATATTCGGAACTGGTGATATAACCCGCTTTCACCATCTGCTGCAACACCACATTCCGACGTTGACGACTGCGCTCAGGGTATCTTACAGGATTGAAGAGCGACGGATTCTTGCAAAGACCTATCAATGTGGCCGACTCATCCAGCGTTAAGTCAGCCGGCTCCTTATTAAAATAGGTGTTGGAAGCCGTCTTGATACCCACCGCATTATGCAGAAAGTCAAAGTAATTGAGGTAAAGAGCGATGATTTCTTCCTTTGTATAGGTACGCTCCAATTTGATTGCAATCACCCATTCGATAGGTTTTTGGAAGAGGCGCTCTACTGTTGAGTGCACTGCTACGGAATAAAGCTGCTTGGCAAGCTGTTGCGTAATCGTAGAACCACCGCCTGCACTCTCCTGCCCCATCAGTCCGCGCTTCACGATAGCACGCCCTAAAGCGATGAAATCAATGCCGGAATGACTGTAGAAGCGCGCATCCTCAGTAGCTACAAGCGCATGCACAAGATGCGGAGAGAGTTTGGAATAAGGCACGGGAATACGATTCTCGCGATTGAAATTCCATGTCCCCATCACCTTTCCATCAGCAGAATAGACCTGAGAGGCAAATCGGTTGATAGGATTCTGCAGTTCATCAATAGGCGGCATATAGCCAATCCAGCCATTCCAGATGGCAATGAAGGCTATCAAACTGATGCCTATAACTGCTGCGAGGACACTCCAAAGAAAGTGTATGAAAGCTTTTCTCATTACATTCAATATATAAATATCTGCAAAAATACAATTTTTCTTTTGAATTATCATCAATAAATTAAAAATTATGAGTAACTTAGCAGTCGATTTAGAACATTCAATCCAAAGATAAATGGAAAATCATAACTTTGTAACGATTGCAGACCTGTCGAAAGAGAAGTTGTTGTATCTCCTTCAAATGGCGCAAGAGTTCGAAAAACATCCTAACAGGGAGATACTCAAAGGTAAAGTTGTAGCCACTCTTTTCTTTGAGCCATCCACCCGAACACAACTTAGTTTCCAAACTGCAGCCAATCGTTTAGGGGCCCGGGTAATAGGTTTTTCCGATGCCAAGACATCCAGCACGACGAAAGGAGAAACGCTCAAGGACACCATTCTGATGGTTTCCAACTACGCCGACATCATTGCCATGCGCCATTTCATCGAAGGTGCAGCACAGTATGCCAGTGAAGTAGCGCCCATTCCAATCATCAATGCCGGCGACGGAGCTCACATGCACCCTTCTCAGTGCATACTCGACCTCTACTCAATCTATAAGACTCAGGGCACACTCGAGAACCTCAACATCTATCTGGTGGGTGATTTGAAGTACGGAAGAACGGTTCATTCCCTCATCATGGCTATGCGCCACTTCAATCCGACCTTTCATTTCATCGCGCCGAAAGAGCTCGCCATGCCGCAGGAATACAAGCTTTACTGCAAGGAACATAACATCAAGTATCAGGAGCACACGGCTTTCAACGAGAAAGTAATCGCTGACGCCGACATTCTCTATATGACCCGAGTGCAGAAAGAGCGTTTTTCCGACCTGATGGAATATGAACGCGTGAAGAACAGTTACATACTGAAAAACGACTTATTAGGCCTTGCAAAGCCCAATATGAAGATTCTTCACCCACTGCCAAGAGTAAATGAAATCGCCTATGATGTGGACACGAACCCTCATGCCTACTATATCCAGCAAGCCAAAAACGGACTGTTTGCCCGCGAGGCCATCTTCTGCTATTGCCTCGGAATCAGTTTGGAAGACATCAAAAATGATAAAACCATTATCAAATGAATAAGAAAGAAAGACTCGTAGCAGCCATTGAGAATGGCACGGTCATCGACCATATACCTGCCGAAAAGACCTATCAGGTGGTTGCCTTGTTAGGACTTGACAAGCTCACAACCCCTGTCACCATCGGCAACTACTTTGAATCAAGACTCGTGGGACGAAAAGGTATCATCAAGGTATCGGATAAATTCTTCAGCAATGAGGAGATTTCACGTCTCTCCGTAGTAGCTCCCAAGGTGGTGCTCAACATCATCAAGGACTATGAAGTTGTGGAAAAGAAAACCGTAGAGACACCCGATGAGATTCGTGGAATCGTGAAATGCAACAATCCATCTTGCATTACCAACAATGAACCGATGGAAACGGTCTTCAATGTAGTCGACAAAGAGCACGGCATCATTAAATGCCGCTATTGCGATAAAGAGCAGGAAATCAACAAAGTAACGCTCTGCTAACAGGAAAAGAAACGTATAATCATAAAATAAACAATTATGCAAAGAGATCAAGAAATCTTCGACCTTATTGAAAAGGAACACCAGCGCCAAATGAGAGGCATGGAGTTGATTGCGTCAGAGAACTTCGTCAGCGATGAGGTAATGAATGCCATGGGCAGCTATCTCACGAATAAATACGCTGAAGGACTGCCTGGACACCGCTATTATGGTGGTTGTCAGGTGGTTGACCAAGTAGAAGACCTTGCCCGCGAGAGGGTGAAAAAACTCTTCGGAGCTGAGTTTGCCAATGTCCAGCCACACTCAGGAGCACAGGCTAATGCTGCTGTTTTACTCACAGTACTTAACCCTGGTGACACCTTTATGGGACTGAACCTTGACCACGGAGGCCACCTTTCGCATGGCTCTGCCGTCAACACATCCGGCATTCTCTATCATCCTATTGGCTACAACCTCAATAAAGAGACGGGCCGAGTTGATTATGACGAGATGGAAAAACTGGCTTTGGAGAACAAGCCGAAGCTGATTATCGGTGGTGGAAGTGCTTACAGCCGTGAGTGGGACTATGCCCGCATGCGCAAGATTGCCGATGAGGTGGGTGCAATCCTTATGATTGACATGGCTCATCCGGCAGGTCTGATAGCAGCAGGACTGCTTGAGAACCCGGTGAAATATGCTCATATCGTGACCTCAACGACACATAAGACCCTGCGTGGACCACGTGGCGGCATCATTCTTATGGGCAAAGACTTCCCTAATCCATGGGGCAAGACTACCAAGAAAGGTGAAGTTCGCATGATGAGCAGCCTGCTCAACAGTGCTGTTTTCCCAGGTATTCAGGGTGGACCATTGGAACATGTCATCGCTGCAAAGGCCGTTGGATTCAACGAAAACCTGCAACCTGCATGGAAAGAGTATGCCACTCAGGTGAAGAAAAACGCTTCTGTGCTGGCTCAAGACCTGATAGAAAGGGGCTTCGACATCGTCAGCGGAGGTACAGACAACCACTCCATGCTCGTGGATTTGCGGCCTAAATATCCAGAACTTACCGGTAAAGTGGCTGAGAATGCGCTGGTGGCTGCTGACATCACAGCCAACAAAAACATGGTACCATTCGACACCCGCAACGCCTTCCAGACATCCGGAATCCGCCTCGGTACGGCTGCCATGACCACTCGTGGCGCTAAAGAGGACATGATGCATCTGATTGCAGAGCTCATAGAGGAAGTGCTCAACGACCCTGAAAACGACCAGGTGGTTGCCCGCGTACGTGAGAAAGTGAATCAGACGATGAAGAACTACCCGCTCTTCGCTTATTAAGTCGATTACACCTTATTAATATATAAGAGGCAGAAGTTCCGCTTGGGATTTCTGCCTCTTTGTTAATTCTGTTGCCGAAAATATCCTTTTCGGTATGAAATCATGCTTCTGAAATCCTCTATTTTTGACCTTTTTCATCGCTCTCAACAACTTCTCTTTTGCTGAAAGAATACCTATCGGCAAACTGCCTGCCACAAAGGGCTGAACAAAATAGACTAATTTGTCTTGTAAAATAGACTGAATTGTCTTGTAAAACAGGCTGTTTTATCTGGTAATAGATAGTCTTTTACAAAGCCAATCATCATTGACTACAAAACAGAAGATATTCCCCCATCTCCTATTCCTTCGTTTTTGACCTTCTTAAAAAAGAGAATTACCTTTACGGAAAATCATTTTCCGTCAGCCGTTATCTTCACTTTTAAGTACAGGAAGAGAGATGTGATAGCGCACGGCAAGGAACCTTATCAGGCAGATAAGCAAGAAAGTGGACAGTGCAGTGATGCCCACATTCACCTCAAGTTCCGTCATTCCCCAGTAAAGCAGTCCTCCCGCAATGCTCGCCATGGCATAAATCTCTTTCTGAAAAATCACCGGCACCTTGTTGAGAAGTATGTCACGAATGACTCCACCGGCAGCTCCCGTGATGCAACCCATGATGATGGCCACCCAGAAAGGATAACCGAAGAGAAGCGTCTTCTGAATTCCGGCAATCGTGAAAAGAGCCAATCCGAGGGTATCGAACACAAACCACGCATTATCAAGAGTACGGAGATAACGCTTGAAAGCCACCACGAAGACCTGCGCCAACGCTGTACAGATAAGGTAAATAGGAGAAGTCATCCAGAAAGGAGTGACTCCCAGCATCACGTCGCGTATCGTTCCGCCACCTATGGCGACAGCAACACCACACACAAAACCGCCAAACCAGTCGAATTTCTTTGCTGCTGCATGGCGTATTCCTGAAATGGCAAAGGCGAAGGTACCTACAAACTCGATGATTTGCTGTACCGTATGGGCAAACTGAGGGTCACTGATAAACATGCTCAAGGATTCACTACGTTCTGAGGATGGCCTTCCTCAAAGGCCTTCACATTCGATAAAGCGATGGCCATCAACCGCTTGCGAGCCTCCAGAGTGGCCCATGCCACGTGTGGAGTAAGGTAAGCGTGAGGCTGTTTAAGCAATGGATTGTCAGCTGCGGGCGGTTCTGAGCAAAGTACATCAGCACCATAAGCACCCAACTGACCCGTCTGCAAGGCATCCGCAACATCCTGTTCGTTGACCAAAGGACCACGCCCCGTATTGATAAGGATAGCCCCATGCTTCATCTTCTTCAGACTTTCACGATTGATAAGCTCGTGTGTCTTGGCGTTCAAAGGACAATGGAGGGTGAGAATATCACTGACTCCAAGCAATCCTTCCATCGTGGTTTTCTGTATACCAGATGGCAAATCGGCAGAATTCTTGCTGGTGAAAGCAAAGACATCCATGCCGAAACAGCGGCCTATCGTTGCCACCTTACTGCCTATATGGCCAAGTCCCACGATGCCGAGCGTCATTCCTGCAAGTTCGTGAAGCGGCTCATCCCAATAGGTAAAATCGGGATTCTGACTCCATCGGCCTTGTCGATTCTGAAGCGAATAATAGCCTACTTGATTGGTAATATTGAGGATATGGGCAAACACCATTTGTGCCACGCTGTCCGTACTATAAGCGGGAATATTGCAAACCACCACTCCCTGCCGCTTTGCAGCCTCCGTATCAATGATATTGAAACCCGTGGCAAGTACGCCAATCATCTTCAAATTCTTCAGTTCTGAAAGCGTTTGGGCATCTAAAGCCACCTTATTTGTCAGGACTATATCGGCATCGGAAGCCCGCTGAAGCACTTCTGCTGGGGCTGTACGGTCATAAACTTTGAGCTCGCCAAACTCCTTGAAAGCTTCCCATGACAAGTCGCCGGGGTTGGCTGAATATCCATCTAAAACTACAATTTTCATCTTTTAACCTCCAATTATTTTCATTCTTTAAATCTATCTTTCCAACAACGTAACATCTGTTGATAGTTTTTCTCCTCTAAAGTGCTGTGCTGCGCATGCCAAAAACGTTCATTTTTCAAGCCATCGGGCAAATATTGCTGTTCCACAAAGTTGCCGGGATAGTCGTGAGGATACATATATCCATCATGATAACCTAGCTGTTCCATCAGTTTTGTGGGAGCATTCCGCAATGGAAGCGGAACTGGCTGATTGCCTGTCTGCCTCACTGTGGCGAGCGCCTTATCAATGCCAAGGTAGGCGGAATTGCTCTTTGGGCTCGTAGCAAGATACACCGCAGCCTCAGCAAGCGGTATTCTGCCTTCCGGCCAACCAATCTTCATCACCGCATCAAAGGCCGCATTGGCCAGCAAAAGGGCATTCGGATTGGCCAAACCGATGTCTTCAGCCGCACTGATGACCAGCCGGCGGGCGATAAACTGCGGGTCTTCTCCTCCTTCTATCATGCGCGCCATCCAATAGAGAGCCGCATCGGGGTCGCTGCCTCTTATTGATTTGATGAAAGCGGAGATTATATCATAGTGCATTTCGCCATCCTTATCATAAGCCAAAGGATTCTGCTGCAGCCGATTTTCCACCATTTCATCGGTGATTTCGATAGTATCGCTGTTGGCAGCCTCTACTACTAACTCGAGTATATTCAGCAGTTTGCGCGCATCACCACCGCTATAACGCATAATAGCACCTGTTTCCTTTAAGGTGATATGCTTCTTTTTGAGTTCCACATCCTCGTTGATAGCTCGGTTGAGCAAAGCCATCAGGTCCTCTTTCTCTAAAGGTTTGAGCACATAAAGCTGGCATCGGGAGAGCAAAGGACGTATCACTTCAAACGAAGGATTTTCGGTTGTGGCACCTATCAAAGTAACGATGCCCCGCTCCACAGCACCCAACAGGGAATCCTGCTGCGACTTAGAGAAGCGATGGATTTCATCGATAAACAAGATGGGAGAGGCATTATTGAAGAATCTCCCACTCTTTGCACGCTCGATAACCTCACGCACATCCTTCACGCCACTTGTCACTGCGGAGAGAGTAAAAAACGGTGTTTCCAATTGATTGGCAATGATATGCGCCAAGGTGGTCTTTCCGGACCCCGGCGGTCCCCATAAGATAAACGATGAGATACGACCCGCATCAATCATTTTGCGCAGTATCGCTCCCTCACCAACTAAATGCTGCTGACCTACATAGTCATTCAGCGTTCTGGGTCTCATTCTTTCGGCTAATGGTTCACTCATTTCACCACAAAGATAATAAAAGATAAGAAATAGATAAAATTTTTATCTGAAAAGTTTGCAAATTAAGAATTTAGTATATACATTTGCACCAAAATTACGGCAATAAGATGAAAGATAAGAAAAAAATAACGCTTAAGACGCTCAATAAGAGCAATGTCTGGGACCTTCAGGAGAACGATGTATTCTATTTATGGGAGGCTGCCGAAAAGGACGCTGACCTTAAAGATAACCTCAGACGATATACAGATATCGTGAGAAGTGCTTTTGAAGTGGAGGTCGTGAAAATCGACAAGCCCGAAGTAATCAAGAAATATGAGCAACGAGGCTTTAAGGTTAACGCAGTAAAAGTCGACGAAAGTACTAAACAGAAATGGGCTATCAAGAAGCGCCCAATCATGCGCGTCACCGACCTGACCTATGAAAACATCCGCCATATCTCAGCAGCAAAGCTCGTGGAAGTGCTCGACCGTAACTTCGGAGGCGGCTGGGATTCGCTTTCACAAAGTATTCAGGACATTATTTTGAGCGGTTTTGACATCAGCACCACTACTCTTCCAAAGGACCGACTGCATAAAGCTGGCGGCATGTATGAGAAGAAAGTGGAAGATGGATTTGAAGTTCTCGAGATTCCAAAGGGAACTTGGGTGGAAGCTATCTTCGCTAAAGAGAAGCCTATCGCCGAAAAACCACGTTATAAATCAGGATTGGATGATGACGAGGACAAGCCTGAGAGGGACGACTTGGATGATGATGAGGACAGAGAGGACTCAGATGATTTGGACGAGGAAGACAATCCCGACAACGACAGATATAACGAAGAGGAGGAAGACGAGGATGCTTTCGACGAGGACAAGTTGACTGAAGAGAGCTATCGCACCACCTTTGAGACCGACCCTGAAGACTTGAATCTCGAGGCGGAAGATGTCAGCGAAGAGGATGACGCTTATTAATATCGCAAGAAACGATTAAAAGATACAAGACTAAAAGCCCTGGAAGTCATAAGATTTCCAGGGCTTTTGCATATTACCAAAAGGCTTCGATGTCTTTCAAATCAATGCTCAAGAGACGCATTTGACGAAATATTTCAGGCAGAGTATGGTTTATAAATTCCTCTTTACGCGATTTCATAATGCGCTCTTTAGCTCCTTTGGCCACAAAATAACCCAAACCGCGCCGGGTATAGATGATTTCCTCACGTGCTAAAAGGTCATAGGCTTTCACAGCAGTATTGGTGTTTACCTCAAGCATAGCAGCATATTCTCGCAATCCGGGAATACGGTCATCATCCTGATAGGTATCTGCCAGAATCTCATCACACAATCTATTTGCCATCTGCACATAAATGGCTTTATCATTGGAATACATCATAAGTTCAACCATTTATTCCTAACAGTCTGTAAATGAGCATAAGCCCGATAAGAGCCTAAATAGCATAGTATGGTAAACGGAGGAGAAAACAGCAAAATCCGAGTAGCATTCCAGCCATTAGAAAACAGCGTTAATTGCATTATCCCCATGAAAATCAACACTGAAACACCTGTTAATATAAAGGTATATCTGTGATATATACTGCCACAAAAGAGTAAGAATGAACCTACGGAAATTGCCCAAATATAAGCTATTGGGTCATATTGTGCTTTCTTAAAGAAAGAAGAAGCCAGAGAACAAGCCTGATTCCCCAATGTAAAATAATAATAGATGTATTGCAATATATCGGTAATCAGAAATACAACAATGCTACTTAATAGAGCACCAAAAACACATACCACCCAACGAGAAATAAATTTTTCCATTCGAGAGGCTGGTAACAAGACTTCTTCGATACTGCCAATTTTACTATAAGTACCATAAAAAATTAAAGCAAAACTGAGTATTATGGAATAGAGAAAAACATAGAAAATCCTTTCAGACAAGCCCTTTACGACATGTTCCTTAATTGCGAGATTGCACATTTGTAAATATTCAGGTCGAGCACCATAATTTATTATGCTGTTTATACCTGGTAGCAAAACATAGATAAGACCACACAATGTGAAAAGAATAAATATTTGCAAGGTTCTCCTGTCTAAGATTCTCCACTTCAGAAGACGGAGGAAACGCTTAAAATTGAATATTTCCATAGCTTATTTGATTAATCCTTTGGTGACTGCATTAAACAAAAGTTCAAGATTGAGAGCTGTCTCTTCATCTTGCGGAGTCCGTTTTCTAATGACGGCATTGCCCTGCAAGGAAGGCTCGGAATAGATAGCATCGGAGTATTTCTCCTGTGCTTGGCTGAAAGAAAAGCAATATTTCTTTGTCAAATCACCAACGGCCTCATTCATCAAGACCTTTCCTTCATCGAGAATAATCAGATGCTCAAGCATCGATTCCACATCGTGCACCTGATGGGTGGCTATAATCAGCGTGGATTGCTCGCCCAAATAGGTGGCTATAGCCTTACGGAAAAGGCTCTTTGAGGAAATGTCAAGCCCATTAGTAGGCTCATCCATGAGCAACAAAGAGGCGCCTGACGCCAAAGCCAGACTTACCTTTACCTTCTTTTTCTGCCCCATGGAGAGGTTCTTGAGCTTAGAATTCGACTTCAAATCCAAGTCAGAAAGACACTGCAGGAACACCTCCTTGCTGAAATGAGGATAAAAATCGGCATGCATGGCAACGATTTGCTCCAGATTCAACTGCGGAAAGTCAAACTCCTCCGGAACAATATACAGCTCCTGCAAAACAAGTGAATTGTGCCTTACCACAGGTTTTCCGAGAAATTCCACACGACCCTTCTGAGGGCGAAGAAGTCCGCTCATCAGATAAAGAAGCGTCGATTTGCCCATCCCATTCTTGCCCAACAGTCCATAGATATTGCCTTCTGAAAGCGAAAGACTGATGTCTTTGAACACCGGATGACTCTTGTCTGAATAACTGAACGTTACATTCTCTACTTCTAACATTTGCGATTGATTTAGATGTATATGTGTACTACTTTAATAGTACACTACAAATGTAGGGTAAATATTTGAATTCCGCAAGCATAAACGGCAATATTCTTTCGACTTTAACTTATGTTATGTTTTCCACCTTATTAATATATACCCATCTGAAATTTCATGCCCGACATCTGAAAAGAATATATTTCGAAAAGGCAACAATGTGCTCTTGCAAAGCCAATAATCATCCTTCAGTTTGTGAACAATAACCTTTTGAAAAGTAAAACAAATTGTTTTGGTAGGTAAAACAAATTGTTTTGGTGAGTAAAACAAATTGTTTTGGTGAGTAAAACAAATTGTTTTGGTAAGTAAAACAAATTGTTTTGGTGAGTAAAACAAATTGTTTTACTCTGTAAACAACGGTCTTTTACATTCAAGGCTATAAGCAATCGATTTCTAAGGCCTAACCATTAGCGATGAATTCATCGATTTCAGAGAACTTGAAAGATTGCCCGACACCACAAAAAAAGAATCCCAACATCCATTTGTGGACATTGGGATTCCCCTTATTTGATTTTTATGAAATCTGCTTAGAAGAACAAGTATCTGTTGTCGACTACGTTAGCAGCAATGTAAAGCTCGTTCATGAAGTTGCCTGCGGCCTGCATAGCCTTCTGGCGAAGCTTAGCTTCCTGAGCCTTCTCATCGAACTTGCCCGGCTGCATCACCTTGTTATCAACCTGGAAGAGATAAACTCCGGCGTTGCCCTTAACAGGATTCTTGGAGAATTTACCTTTGGCTGTAGCTGCCACAGCACCACTCAGAGCAGGCTCACTGGAACCTGTAGCGGTAACGAATACCGGCGCTGCGAATGTGATTTGATTGACTGTGCTCACCTTGCCACCCTTGCTCTTGGCAGCTGCCAGCGACTTCACGCCACCGAGTTTAGCCTCAATCATCTCAGCCTTCTTGTCTTTCATCACTTCTGCTTTTATCATCTCGCTCACCTGTGGGTCGTCTAACGTACGATAACCTGCAGAATGAATCTTGTTGAGTACTACCAAAAGCAGATGGTTGTTGTCACCGCATTCATACATTGGAGAAACATCTCCCTCCTTAGCAGCAAAGAGCCACTTCATTGCATCACGAGTGCTGTGGATGTTAGCTAAGTAATGTTGCGCTGTGGTAACATCGTTTGCGTCCTGCACACGATAACCAAATTTGGCTGCATTCTTCTCCAAAGCATCTGGAGTTTGATTTGCGCTTACGAAAGAACTGAATCTATTGTAAGCTGCAGAATAAGTATCTCTTGAGAAATCAATCGTCTTCTTGATGATAGCAGCGGTGTATTTAGTGGTCATACCCTTACGGTCGAGCACCTGAACAATAGCGTTGCCCTGTGTCAAAACGAGGTTCTTGGTCTCATTGACAGCCATCGTATTGAGGCTGTTGAGGAAGTTCTTAGTGTCGTTATCAAGAGATGGAGCACTCTGATATTGCGCAGAAGTCAACCATGCACTTTGTCCTGTCTGACCATATTTCTTAGCGATAGCCTCGAAATTGGCACCTGCCTTCAGAGCTGTATAGACAGAGTCTGCTGTCTTATGAGCGGCCTCTGGAGTGGCTCCTGATATCTGAATCTGACGATACTGAACAGAGTCAGGCATCTGCTGTTTGGCAATCAGCTTGATAATGTTCATCGTATTGTCCTGCTTATTCTCTGCCGGGCCGTAAGTCTGACCTACTGCCATGGAGTCAAGACGATTTGCAATGTCCTGAGGATAAGCGGCTTTCGTCACAGGAAGACCTAAATATGGGATGAGAGAAGTACTCTTGCGCACTGCCTCCGTAGGGTCAGCAGCGGCAGCAAGGTCCTTTGCATAACCGGCAAACTGCTTCTGAAGAGCAGCACGGTCAGCAGCGGAAGCAACCACTGTATAGTCTACATATTTAGCATCGCGGCTTTCCACATACTGGCGGAAACGAGGCTTGAGCTCGTCATACTTAGCTTTCATGTCAGATTCTGATATCTTCACACTGTTGTCTGAAATGTCAGAATATGGGAAGGCAGCCAGCTGCACCTGAGCTTCTTCTTTCTCCTCCTTGAAGGAAGCCTTAGCTTCGATAGGATTAGAGAGGAAGCAATGAGCCAAAAGACTCTGATACTTCTGGGCAAGAGTCTGCTGACGCAGTGTCTTCTCAATGAATGACCAATACTTATAAAGTGTCTCATACTGCTGTGCATTCTGTGAAGGAGTAGCCTGCTGAGCCTTATAATCGGCGAGGAACTTCTCCAATGCGTTGGCATCGAAACGACCTGTTTCTTTGTTTACAAACGGAGTCTGCAAGAGCATTGGATTGGTTCCTTGCTTCAAGATGTTCTGCATCTCCTCGTCGGTAACCCTCAATCCCAGCTTCTTAGCTTCATTTTCTACAATCTTAGTCTGAACGTAGGTGTTCCAAACCATGTCTTTCACTTGGTTCAACTGCTCATCATTCAGGCTTTCAGTGCCTTGTTGCATCTTGATAACTTCAGAATACTCATCCATAAGTTTCTGAAATTCCTGCACATTGATTTTCTCTCCTAACACTTCACCCACCTGCTGACGCTTGTCGTTCTTGGTAGCTTCACAAGAACGGAACAGCTCTTCGGCGATGAAAGCAAAGAGGCCGAATCCAATGATGATGATTAGGATGACACCTCTTTTTCTAATTTTTCCTAATGCTGCCATTATTTATTTATTTTATTTAATTATTTATTTACTTTTTAAAATGCCTACAAAAATACAAAAAATATAGGAAACAACGTAATTTTTAGATGGAAATTTGACTTTAAGCGTTAACTTTTAGTTTTACCAACTCAATTTTCGTCATTGTATTCTTCAATATTTTGAAATCGAAATGACCAATGTGGATAACTTCATTGAGCTTCGGAAAGCTCTCGTAATAATGCAAAATGAGTCCGCTGATGGTCATATAGTCATCGCTTTCAGGCAATTCAAGTCCGAACATCTCATTCACTTTATCGATTTCCAAACGGGCTGAAAGGATGTATTCATTGCCTCCCTCCAGTTGCTTGGCTACGTATTTCGAATTGTCATGCTCATCTTCTATATCGCCGAATATCTCTTCAACAATGTCTTCCAACGACACGATGCCACTCGTACCGCCAAACTCATCAACCACAACACCCAGAGATTTCTTCTCCTGAAGGAACATTTTCATCAGCTTTTGCGCTGCCATGGTTTCCGGAACAAAAGGCATTGTGCGGATATGAGTCTTCCACTCTTCGGCATTATGGAACATTTCAGACGAATGGATATAACCTACAATGTGGTCAATATCCTCTTGATAAACAATGATTTTTGAATTTCCGCTCTCGATAAACATCTGTTTAAGCTCCTCAAGAGTACAGTCGTTCATGTCGACAGCCTTGATTTCCGTACGTGGAATCATGCAGTCGCGCACCTTCAAGTCGGGAAAGTCGAGGGCATTCTGAAATATCTTAACTTCGTCTTCGATATCGTCTTCATCCTTGGCATTGTCTATGCTCGATTGCACCAGATAGTCAAGGTCTACTTTTGAAAAGCCTTCATCATCATCTTTCTTGACCATTTTGATGCCAAAAGTTCGGAGAATGCACCTGGAAAGAAAGGTTGAAAACCGGCTTATAGGCCAAAGAATGACATAGAAGAAATAAGCAAAAGGCGAAAAAATAGTAAGCAAACGGTTAGGACTGCTTTTGAAAAGAGTCTTCGGAAGGAACTCTCCTGTGAAGAGAACTATCAAGGTGGAGAGCACCGTGTCGGCCGGAACGGTGACAGCAGCATCCAAACCAGCAAAAAGAGTATTGTCGAAAAGCTTGGCAAAAAGGATTCCATAAACCACAAGGACTATGTTATTGCCCACAAGCATCGTGCTCACAAAGCCATTGGGATGGCTATAAAACACCTGAAGAATCTTTTGCGCTATTCCATTTTTCTCTTTATCCATCTCGGCAAGCATACGGTTGCTCGAGACAAATGCGATTTCCATGCCAGAAAAGAATGCCGAGAAAATCATCATGATGATGATTCCAATAATAAGATGTATATCTACCGGGACCTGCATTCCTAATGAGTTAATGGTATTGAAGTGTTCCTAGGCATAGGTGCTGTATGTGGACGCAACTTCGACTTGACTGTATCTGGTGCGGAACGCAACGTGTCGCTAGCGCCTTCCATATCGCCTTTCTCAAATGAACCCTTACTATTCGAAACGTAATATTTCGTCATTTTTTCATCACTACGGAAATAACTGCCTTGCAACTGGCGTTCAGGCGTGATAAGTTTAGAGAACACATGCGAGTAAAGCTCATGCTTCATCTCATCCCAAAAGAGCTGTTCACTCGAGAAGCGAAGGCCGTCTTTGGTCAGAATATGCACTCTTCCACGCAGTTCCCAAAGCTTCTGTTGGTCATAATAATAAGCTGTATCGCACTGAATATACGACTGGACATGGAATTTCTCATCGAATTGTTCCAGGAAAAGTCCTTTGTCGAATATCCATCTTGACGGTTGCCGAATCTGATTGACTTCCCATTTCTCGGTGACAATGCGGTATTTGATGACTCCTGAATCTGATATCAAGGTATTCACACCATAGCTCGTCATCACCGAAACAGAGTCTCTCGGGTTGATGGCAGGGGCAATATGTTCCTTCTGCTCTTGGCAGGAAGCCAAAAACAAACCCACAAATAATAGGATAAGGAACGATTTTCTCAACATTACTGCCCTTTTTTATCTTTGCGATTATTCAACCTTCCACTTAGCAAACCAGCGCTCGTTGAAAGTAAGTCCGATATTGATGCGGAAGATATTTTCCTTTATCAGCCCCGTAGCATCTGAATGAACCCACTGTCCACTGATATTAAGGAGAGAGCGGGTGTTATATCCATTCATGATAGGAATTCCGAAACCGAAGCTCGCACTGATTTCCTTTGGTCCATCCTGACCGTTCACTTTCACGTAAGGCGTTGCATAAGAGACGCCTGCACGATAATGGATGCGCTTGAAGAAGTTGCGCCCATTCTCCAAAGGACAATATTCTCCACCCAACGTAAACTTGCTCCGATTCATGAAAACATCGGATGAAAGCTCGTATTGAGGCTTCTCATTAACCACACTGTAGACAGGCATCTGCAGGTCTGCCCATTTCTGAAGAGAATAGTCAAAACCGATTTTCCACTGGTTGTTATGGTTCCACATGAAGCCGGCACCAAACATATCAGGAATCTCAAGGCCATTATTTACAATATAAGTAGTGGTATCTGAAACGCTTGTCTCTGAATTAGTTGAAATTACTTGACACTGCGGATTCGTATTAATCTTATGTCCAAGCGAGTAAGTTCCAGCTAAAGTCACCCAATCTTTCTTTGCCACATGGGCTGTATACTGAATTCCGGCATCAAACTTATAGCTTCTCACGTCGCCTGTATAATATTTAGATAAGGTGTTAGTAGTGTTATCACTGTACTTATTCACCAGAGAACGAGTGTAATCACCCCACAGATAGCCGATGTTGGCACCAAAAGAGAAGCCCTTGAAAGGTTCCCATCCCAATCCTAAATATACCTCATGGATACCGCCGCTGCCATTATAAGTATTGGTGGCAGTCGTTGTGAGCGATTTATCCACAAAGGATGTGGTAGCATAATTATAACCGATATTGGTGAAAGGAATAATTCCGAAGCTCATGCCCACATGTCTGAAAGCCCTGAAACCAGCCACTACATATTCCAAATCAGCATTATTGGCATTCAGTTTCTGCGTTCCTTCCTTGAAATTCGTTATCTGCCCGGAGATGCCGACATCAAAGATAAACGACAAAGAGTCGATGGATGAATAGGAAGCAGGGTTGATATAGTTCACCTGATTGTGCTCATGGAAGCCGAAGCCGAGCCCATTCATACCTCTATTGAAGCCACTTGTCTGATCGGAGAGGATACCTAATCCAAACTGACTATAAGGAGAATTAGTGCCGCTTTGTGCAAGCGCATTCATACAAACTGCAGCCAAGAGAGCAGCGCTAAGAATTGTTCTTTTCATACTTAAATCATTATACAGGTTGCAAAATTATCGAAAATTTTTGAAATAAAAGAATGATAAGTGCAAAATATAAGCTATTTTTGCATCGTGAAACGTTTTAATTCTTTTTTTAGAGCCTATTTGATGGCTTTTTTACTGTCTTTAACATGCAATGCAGTTAATGCGCAGCCAGTTTCTGAAGAAATCCTTCAAAGTATGGATTCAGTGAATGTCAGTCTGCTCACTTGCGGTCCTGGCCATGAAGTGTGGTCGCTCTATGGACATACGGCCATCAGATATAACGATATTGGCAGACATCAAGACCTTGTCATCAACTATGGAATGTTCTCATTTCGTCAGAAATTTTTCATCCTCAGATTCGTGTTTGGACTCACCGATTATGAGATGGGTATCATGGCTTACAATGACTTCATATCCGAATATCAGTCAGAAGGCAGATGGGTAAAGCAGCAGACGCTCAACCTCACGCGTGATGAGAAGTGGGCTATCACGCAAGCTATCGATGAGAACTATCGCCCTGAAAACCGCACTTACCGCTATAATTACTTCTATGACAACTGTACAACAAGGGCACGCGACATGATAACCAGTCACATCAACGGAAACGTATTATATGCTGAGAATCAGACGAAAGGGATGACATTCCGCAACATGATTCATGCTTATAACGGTGACCATCCATGGGCAAGATTGGGTAATGACTTGCTTCTGGGAGTCAAGGCGGATGCAGAGGCCAGCAGTGAGGAGCAGCAATTCCTGCCCGACAACCTCTGTAAGGCCTTCGATGACGCTCTTATTATTAATAAGGATGGGAAGAGAAGGCAACTCGTAGGGGTTTCCACTTACCTGCTGAACGCTCCTGCGCAAGTCTCCGAAAGCGGAATTCCTGTCACTCCGGCAGATTGTTCGATAATTTTACTGATAATAACCATCGTCATTTGCCTCATAGAGTGGATATTCAAGAAGGTGCTTTGGGGTTATGACGCCATCCTGCTGACACTGACAGGTTTGGCAGGAATCATCCTCTTTGCGATGATTTTCAGTCAGCACCCCACTGTCAGTCTGAATTTTCAGATATTAATCTTATGTCCATTGTCGCTCATCTTTGCTTTTCCGGTAGTCAAAAAGCTGCGAAAGCACGAGATACACTGGTATTTGAAGGTTCTGAAATATCTCATCGCAACAGCCGTAATATTATTCGCTTTCCAGAAATATGACCAGTCTGTTTTAATTCTGGCACTGATTTTGCTGGGTAGAATAGTATCAGATGAAATTCTGTGCACAAAAAAACTCGGTAAACAATGAACAGATATATCACCGCAATCCTCATCGCCCTCTCGGCCACCGGACAGGCCCAGTCGCTGCAATCAGCACCAAAGTTGGTGGTGAACATTGCCGTCGACCAATTGCGCACTGATTATATCGAAGCCTTTGCCCCACTCTATGGGCCCAACGGCTTCAAGAAACTGCTCGCCGAAGGCCGTGTTTATGGGGCTGCAAGCTATTCTTTTGAGCCCATCGACCGTGCTTCCGCCATCGCTTCCATCGTTACCGGGACATCACCTTATTATAATGGTATCGTCAGTACACAATGGCTTGACCGCGAAACACTGCGCCCTGTCAGTTGTACGGACGACAAACGATATACTGACTCGCCCGTCAAACTCTATTGTTCGACCATCGGCGACGAGCTCAAGGTGGCTACCAACGGCGCTGCCATCATTTATTCGATAGCCTCAGATAAAGATGCTGCCATTCTGTCAGCCGGTCATGCTGCTGATGGAGCGGTATGGATAGACAGCAAAAAAGGCACTTTCACCACCTCCGGATACTATTCCGACAAAGCCCGAAAATGGTTGGATGCCTACAAGAGCGTCTATTCGCAACGCACTGAAGATGAGGGAACTAAGAACCTAGCCATCTCGCAAGCAGCCAAGGAGTGCATCAGTGCCAATGCAATGGGTCGTGACGACATCACCGACATGCTGTCGGTCACCCTTTCTGCCAAAGGAAGGAATGCGACAAATTGGCAACTTGACATGGAGAGTGTCTATCGGAAACTCGACCAAGTCATCAGCGACCTCGTGCAAGGCATTGAGGGAAAGGTGGGTCGGCAGAACGTGCTTTTCGTGCTCACCAGCACCGGTTACACCGATGAAGAGAACGTGGATTACTCCAAATACCGCATTCCTACGGGCACTTTCTTCATCAACCGCACCGCCAACCTCCTCAACATCTATCTTGGAGCGATATATGGACAGGGCCATTATGTGGAAACCTGCTTCCACAACGAGATTTATCTCAATCATAAACTCATAGAGCAAAAGCGGCTCTCACTGAGTGAAGTACTGTCAAGATGTCAGGAATTCCTCATCCAGAACGCAGGAGTGCGCGACGTGTATACGTCTACCCGCCTCCTCGCTTCTGACAATAATATTCAGAAAATACGCCTCGGCCAAAATCCGGCCATCAGTGGCGACATTCTTGTGGAAGTTGCACCAGGTTGGCAACTCTACAATGAAGACAATCAAGAAAAATTCACTTCCCGCGCAACCTTTGTTCCCTTCCCCATCATCATTTATGGAGCGAACATCAAAGCCGAGCGCATCAGCACCCCTGCAAGCGTAGACCGCATTGCGCCTACTATTGCCAAATCCATCCGCATACGAGCACCCAACGCCTGTAAGGCCGACCCCCTTTTCTGAGTTGTCGAAGCCCTTTGCAGAGGGGCATTGCGCCCTGATTTGTAAAAGGCTATCTTTTACAACGTAAAAAGCTATTAGAAGGCGTGTAAACAACCGTCTTTTACAACGTAAACAATAGTCTTTTACAAAACGAAAGATAACTATCGACAATCCCAAAAAACACATCGGCTGAAAAACTAAATAATCTTTCTTTCGACAATATGCCGATATTTGAAAAATTATTTGTAATTTTGCATCCAAAATATAATTAGGTATAAATACAAAAACAATAATATAAGATGAATTTCAACAAATTTCTTAAGTCAATGTTCGGCGATAAGTCAGTCCGTGACATGAAACTTATCCAGCCATTGGTGGAAAAAGTAAAAGAGGCTTATCCTGCCATCAAGGCGCTGAGCAATGATGAACTGCGTGCTAAAACAAAGGAAATCCAGAAATACGTGCAGGACTCTGCTAAGGAGGAAAAAGACAAGATAGCAGAACTCAAAGGTAAGATTGAGGATACTCCTATCGATGAGCGCGAGGCTATCTTCAATGAAATAGACAAGCTGGACAAAGAGGCTCTCGATAAATACGAGAAGGCTCTCGACGAGGTTATGCCTGTTGCATTCAGCATTGTGAAAGATACAGCGCGCCGATTTACCGAAAACGAGGAGACCGTAGTTACCGCTACGGACTTCGACCGTGAACTTGCAGGCAATCCTGCCAACGACTTTATCACCATCGATGGCGACAAAGCCATTTACCATAACGAGTGGACAGCCGGAGGAAACAAAATCAAGTGGGATATGATTCACTATGATGTGCAGCTCTTCGGAGGTATCGCTTTGCATCAAGGCAAAATCGCCGAGATGGCAACGGGTGAAGGTAAAACCCTCGTGGCAACTCTCCCGGTGTTCCTGAATGCCCTTACAGGCAACGGAGTTCACATGGTCACGGTGAATGATTACTTGGCCAAACGTGACTCTGAATGGATGGGCCCTATCTACGAATTCAACGGATTGTCTGTAGACTGTATCGATAAGCATCAGCCAAACTCAGATGACCGCCGCAAAGCCTATCGTGCCGACATCACTTTCGGAACCAACAACGAGTTCGGTTTCGATTATCTGCGTGACAATATGGCAGTCAGTCCTGCCGACTTGGTGCAGAGAGAGCACAACTTCGCCATCGTCGATGAGGTCGACTCAGTGCTCATTGATGATGCCCGTACGCCTTTGATTATCTCAGGTCCTATCCCTAAGGGCGACGACCAGATGTTTGAAGAATACCAGCCATTGGTGGAAAGCCTTTACGAAGTACAGCGCAAGCAGGCAACCGAACTGCTCGCCGAGGCAAAACAAAAGATTACCCAATCACAGAATACAAAAGACCAGAAAGAGGCTCAACGGCTTCACGATGAAGGCTTCCTGGCTCTCTATCGTTCCCATAAAGCACTGCCAAAGAACAAACCATTGATTAAATACCTCTCAGAAGAGGGTATCAAATCGGGTATGCTCAAGACGGAAGAGTACTATATGGCCAACAACAACCGCGAGATGCCTAAGTGTGTGGACCCTCTTTACTTTGTAGTCGATGAGAAACTGAATTCTGCTGACCTTACGGATAAGGGTACTGCATGGCTTGCCAAACAAACCAGTCGTCCTGACTTGTTTGTGTTGCCTGACATCACATCACAGCTCTCAGCCCTCGAAAACGAAACTAAGCTGAGCGACCAAGAGCGTTTGGATAAGAAAGACGACCTTCTCAACCACTATGCCGTTCAGAGTGAGCGTGTGCATACCTTGCAGCAATTGCTCAAGGCCTACACCATGTTCTATAAAGACGACGAATATGTGGTGATGGATGGAGAAGTGAAAATCGTGGACGAGCAGACCGGCCGTATCATGGAAGGCCGCCGCTGGAGCGATGGACTTCATCAGGCTATTGAAGCCAAAGAGCATGTGAAGGTGGAAGCAGCTACTCAAACGTTTGCAACCATCACTTTGCAGAACTATTTCCGTATGTATCACAAACTCGCAGGTATGACCGGTACGGCTTCAACAGAGGCTGGTGAGTTCTGGGATATCTATAAACTCGACGTGGTTGAGATTCCTACCAACAAGCCTGTCATCCGTCATGATATGGACGACCGAGTATATAAGACAGCCCGTGAGAAATATAATGCGGTAATCGAAGAAATCGAAGAAATGCGTAATCAGGGACGTCCTTGCCTCGTAGGTACGACATCTGTCGAAATCAGCGAGTTGCTTTCACGTATGCTGAAGATGCGCAATATCCCTCACAACGTGTTGAATGCCAAGCTGCATCAACAGGAAGCGAAGATTGTAGCTGAAGCCGGACACTCCACAAATGGGAAAGGTGCCGTGACGATAGCTACCAACATGGCCGGTCGTGGTACCGATATCAAGCTTTCACCGGAAGTGAAAGCAGCAGGAGGTTTAGCCATCATCGGTACAGAGCGCCATGAAAGCCGTCGTGTAGACCGTCAGTTGCGTGGTCGTGCAGGACGTCAGGGAGACCCGGGAAGCTCTGTTTTCTATGTATCTCTTGAAGACAAACTGATGCGTCTGTTTGGTTCTGAGCGTATCGCCCGTGTGATGGACCGCCTCGGATATAACGAAGGCGAGCGCATCGAGGCCAAGATGATCAGCAAGAGTATAGAGCGCGCACAGAAGAAAGTCGAGGAGAACAACTTCGGTATCCGTAAGAACCTGCTCGAATATGATGACGTGATGAATAAACAGCGTACCGTTATCTATGAGAAACGTCGTCATGCCCTCATGGGAGAACGTATCGGAATGGATATCGCCAACATCATTTGGGACCGTTGCGTGAACATTGTGGAACGCAATGATTATCAAGGAGGTCAGGAAGAATTCCTCAAAGTGCTCGCTATGGAATGTCCTTTCACCGAAGACGAACTGCTCAATGGTGACAAGGGAGAACTTCAGGAGCGTGCTTTCCAAGAGGCTATGGCTGCCTTCAAGCGTAAGACTGACCGCATTCAGAGTGTGGCTTGGCCGGTAATCAAGGATGTTAAGGAGAATCAAGGCGACCGTTATGAGCGCATCATCATGCCTGTCACTGACGGCAAACGCGTTTATAACATCCCTTGCGATTTGAAGAAATCCTATGAAACAGAAGGTAAAGATGCCGTCAAACAGTTTGAAAAGGTCATCTTGCTTCATATCATTGATGACGACTGGAAAGAGAATCTGCGCCAGTTGGATGAACTCCGTCACAGCGTGCAGAATGCCTCTTACGAGCAGAAAGATCCTCTCTTGATATTCAAACTGGAGAGTGCTAAGATATGGGACGATATGATTGATGATATCAACAACCGTATTTCATCAATTCTTATGCGTGCCCAGATTCCTGAAATGCAGCAAGAAGACGTGAAGGAAGCAGCTCCGGAAGAAAGAAGCCGTCGGTATAATGAGCAGAAAAACGACCTCACCGACCCTAATCAACAAGCTGCAGCTCAACGGGATACACGTGAGAATGCCCAGCAAGTAAACCATACACCTTATATTGCTGAGAAGATGCCACGTCCAAATGACCCATGTCCATGCGGCTCCGGTAAGAAATTCAAGAACTGCCACGGACGCAATTTGTAATAAAGAACCATGATCAGACTGGAACAACTGAAAAAAGCTTTCGGCGAAAAGATAGCTGTCGACATTAGCCAGTTCACTGTCAATGAGGGTGATATACTTGGATTGGTGGGCAATAACGGAGCTGGAAAGACCACGCTCTTCCGCCTTATCCTCGACCTTCTGAAAGCTGATGAGGGGCAAGTGACCATTGAGGACATCAACCCTGCTACCAGCGAGGAATGGAAACAGTGGACGGGCGCCTATATTGACGACAGTTTTCTCATCGACTTTCTTACTCCCGAGGAGTATTTCGACTTCATCGGGAAGGTCAACAACATGACCAAAGAGCAGGTCAATGAGCGCCTTGAGACTTTCCATCAGTTCATGGCTGACGAGATATTAGGGCAGAAAAAGCTCATCAGAGACTATTCTGCCGGCAATAAACAGAAGATTGGTATCATAGCGACACTGCTCAATGAGCCCAAACTCGTCATTCTTGACGAGCCGTTCAACTTCCTTGACCCATCGAGTCAGATAATCCTGAAGCGACTGCTGCAGAATTATAACCATGAGCACGGTGCCACTATACTTATCAGTAGTCATAACTTGCAACACACAATCGATATATCCACCCGCATTGCTCTTCTTGAGCATGGCCATATTCTGAAAGACTTAGCCAACACAGAAGGCAGTGCAGAAAAGGAATTAGAGGATTATTTCAACGTTTAAAGACGCATCCTCAACCCTTGGTATTTTATGTCGATTCTTAAAAGTTGCAATCATGTTGCAACTTTTTTGTTGCATCTTTGCAATAAAATCAAAGGAGAGAAGATGAAATTATCAGAACTAAAGACAGGAGAAAAAGGTGTTATCGTCAAGGTAATGGGCCATGGAGGCTTCCGAAAACGCATTGTGGAGATGGGCTTTATTAAAGGAAAGACCGTGGAAGTGTTGCTTAATGCCCCTTTGCGTGACCCTGTCAAATACAAGATTATGGGTTATGAGGTCTCATTAAGACACAGTGAGGCCGACCGTATTGAGATTCTTTCGGAAAAAGAAGCTCGTAAACTGAACACCCCAACAGAAGACCTTCTCTCTGAAGTCATTGACTCTGAGGATAACGATGAGCAACCTCTTACCGACAAGCAGATGGAGGAAGCCGCCCTACGTCAACGCAAGGTCATCAACGTAGCATTAGTAGGCAACCCGAATTGTGGCAAGACTTCGCTCTTCAACTTTGCCTCCGGAGCCCATGAAAGAGTAGGAAATTATAGCGGCGTGACCGTTGATGCCAAGGTGGGATATGCTGAATTTGAAGGCTATCAGTTTAACTTAACCGACCTTCCAGGTACTTATTCCCTATCAGCCTACAGCCCCGAGGAGCTCTATGTACGCAAGCAGATTGTGGAAAAAACGCCTGATATTGTCATCAACGTGATTGATACGAGCAATCTCGAGCGCAATCTATACCTCACCACGCAACTTATCGACATGCACCTGCGCATGGTTTGTGCCCTAAACATGTTTGATGAGACCGAAAAACGTGGTGATAATATCGACTATGACAAGCTCGGAGAACTCTTCGGAGTGCCCATGACGCCTACGGTTTTCAAGAATGGACGTGGCATCAAGGAACTTTTCCACTCCGTCATCGAGATGTATGAGGGCACCGAAGGCAGTAATCCACACTTCCGCCACATTCATATCAACCACGGACACGAGATAGAAAAGGGTATCAGCGATATTCAAGAGCACCTCAAAAAGGTAGAATATTTACGGGAAAACTACTCCACCCGATACCTTGCCATCAAACTTCTCGAGCGTGACAAAGATGTAGAGAACTATATCAGTCAGCTTCCTGATGCCAAAGAGATATTTGAGCATCGTGAAGAAGCTGCTGCCCGTGTAAAGGAAGAGACGTTGGAAGACAGCGAAACAGCCATCATGGATGCCAAATACGGATTCATACATGGTGCCTTGCAAGAGGCTGCCTATGAGCCAGGGAACAACAAAGACACCTATCAGATAACGCATTGGATTGACCGGATACTTACCAATAAATACGCTGGTTACCCCATATTCCTGCTCATTTTACTCATTATGTTCACCGCAACTTTCGTCATCGGGCAATATCCGATGGACTGGATTGGCGCCGCAGTGAACTGGCTTGGTGGCACAATCAGCACCTACATGCCCAACGGACCGATAAAGGATATGCTGGTGGAAGGTGTCATTGGGGGTGTAGGAGCTGTCATCGTGTTCCTACCACAGATACTCATTCTCTACTTTTTCATCTCTTACATGGAGGATTCCGGCTATATGTCGCGTGCTGCCTTCATCATGGATAAGCTGATGCACAAGATGGGTTTGCATGGAAAATCTTTCATTCCACTCATCATGGGATTTGGTTGTAATGTCCCGGCAGTCCTGTCGACACGTACGATTGAAAGCCGCCGTTCACGCTTGGTGACAATGCTCATCCTGCCAATGATGAGTTGCTCGGCCCGCTTACCTATTTATATTATGATAACAGGCTCATTCTTTGCCCTCAGATACCGTTCCCTTATCATGCTCTCACTTTACGTGATAGGCATTCTGATGGCGGTTATCATCAGCCGATTATTTACGAAATTCCTTGTCAAAGGTGAAGATACGCCTTTCGTAATGGAACTTCCACCCTATCGATTCCCTACGTGGAAGGCCATTATACGCCACACTTGGGAGAAAGGAAAACAATATCTGAAGAAGATGGGAGGCATCATTCTCGTGGCCAGCATCATCGTTTGGGCACTGGGATATTTCCCCCACAATGAACAACTGACACCGCAAGCACAACAGGAGCAAAGTTATATTGGCCACATCGGTAAGGCCATAGAGCCCGTTTTCCGTGCTCAAGGCTTCGACTGGAAGCTTGATGTGGGCCTCGTGGCTGGTATCGGAGCAAAAGAAATTGTAGCTTCCACCATGGGAGTGCTCTATAGCAACAACGAAAACATCACAGAAAACGGGGATGATAACGTGACGGATGGAAAATACGAAACGCTTCGCAAGGAGATGACTGCTGACCTCGCCAAGGCCAATAACCTGTCGCCACAGGAAGCCAAGCCTGTCGTCACGCTGATAGCCTATTGTTTTCTGCTCTTCGTTTTGCTCTATTTCCCGTGCATAGCCACGATTGCCGCCATTAAAGGAGAGACCGGCAGTTGGCGTTGGGCACTGTTCGCAGCTGGCTATACCACTGCTTTGGCATGGGCAGTGAGTGCATTGGTGTTCCGCATCGGACTATTTTTCATCTGACAAACAAGAATTTTTGAGATACAGACAATATTATGAAATCGTTAAAAGAACTATACAGAATCGGGAAAGGGCCATCGTCGAGCCACACCATGGGCCCTCAGAAAGCCGCGCAAATCTATGCGAAGGAGCATCCCGATGCCAAAAGTTTTGAGGTTACCCTTTATGGTTCATTGGCTGCAACGGGCAAAGGACACATGACCGACGTGGCTATCTGCGAGGTACTGGAGCAAATTGCGCCTACCCGCATCTTATGGGAGCCCCATATATTCCTCCCTTTCCACCCCAACGGCATGAAGTTTTCAGCCGATGGAGGCAATGAGTGGACGGTCTACAGTGTAGGAGGCGGTGCCCTTGCAGAGAACAAAGCAGAGGGCAATCGGTTCAATACACCAGAGGTTTACAGCCTTAATACGCTGACCGAAATTATGAAATGGTGTAAAGATAACGGGCGTAATTACTGGGAATACGTGGCTGAATGCGAGGCTCCAGACTTCTGGGACTATCTGCAAAAGGCATGGGAAATGATGCAGGAGAGCGTGGAGCGTGGTCTTAATCATGAAGGCCGGTTGCCCGGGCCGCTGAATCTTGCCCGCAAGGCATCCACTTATTACGTGAAAGCCACGGGTTATAAGCAATCCTTACAGACGCGCGGGCTTGTCTATGCCTATGCGCTTGCCGTGAGTGAAGAGAACGCTTCAGGCGGAATCATCGTCACTGCGCCTACCTGTGGGTCATGTGGTGTAGTGCCCGCAGTGCTCTATCATCTCTCAAGAGGCCATAATTTCAGTGATGAGCGCATATTGCATGCCCTTGCTACAGCTGGAATTATCGGCAATGTGGTGAAGCAAAATGCCTCAATATCAGGCGCCGATGTGGGTTGCCAAGGTGAAGTCGGTGTGGCTTGTGCAATGGCTTCCGCCGCCGCATGTCAGCTCTTTGGAGGCAGTCCTTCTCAAATAGAATATGCCGCAGAAATGGGATTGGAACACCACCTCGGCATGACCTGTGACCCTGTTTGTGGTCTTGTACAGATACCATGCATAGAGCGCAATGCCTTTGCAGCCACTCGGGCCCTGGATGCCAATCTGTATGCAGCCTTCTCGGATGGCAACCATCGCGTGAGTTTCGACCGTGTGGTGGAAGTGATGAAACAAACCGGCCACGACCTGCCATCACTCTATAAAGAGACCAGCGCAGGCGGTTTAGCCAAAGATTTTCAACAAGAGCCATGACAATACAATACATCCTGCTGGGTCTTATACTTGCCCTATGCGTCGGCTATGCCGCTTGGCGCATCCATAAAACCATCAAACAGAATCTGCGATGCCGCAATTATGGTTGTGGAGGATGTGCTTTCTATGAGAAATGCACTAAGACAAGAAAAAAGTAAGCTGAAAATTTGCAAGATAAGATAATTTCCGTTATCTTTGCATCCACAAATCCTAATTAAGGCACTTGGTACCTTGTCCGAACGGTTAGGTAACGGTCTGCAAAACCGTTCAAAGCGGTTCGACTCCGCTAGGTACCTCATTTAAAGAATCTGCAATTTGCTTCACAGCCTATTGCGGGTTCTTTTTTTCATTGCAATGCTCATCTTTGAAGTGCAAGTAGGGCATCTTCTCGAGAATGAAAAATATTGCCCTTTCCTACTAGGAATCAGAGACATCAAAGGACTCTGAAGACTCTGAGTTTTCAATAGTTATTTCTTCAAATTGTAAAAGGTAACCTTTTACGAGGTAAACAATGACTGTTTACACTCCTTCTAACGATTGTTTACAAGGTAAAAGACCGTTGTTTACAATGCACGTTGATAACGCCTGAATATTAGGTGGTTTCAGATTTTGTTGATATCCACATATCCGTGCATGACGGCATATATGGTCAAGGCGGATACACTCTTGATTCCTAATTTCTCGATGATGTTCTTCCGATGGGTAATCACTGTGGTCAAGCCGATATTCAACTGGTCGGCTATCTCCTTATTGATATACCCTTGGGCAAGCAGCGAAAGCACTTCCACCTCCCTGTCAGACAGCATTTTCTTCTGTAAAGCTTTCGGCATAGGCGGCAAATTCTTGCCCTGAGCATGGGCATGTTGCTCCAACATCAGGATGGAACGTATCAGTTTCTCCTCGGGAACATTAATGGGAATGCAGTGGAAATCGCTCAACTGCGAGTTAGGGTCACTCGAATTGGTGAGCACAATGGTCTTGTGTCGGCGCTCAAGAAAGAAGTTCCGGTTCTCAAGAACTATGTTCACAGCCACGAAATAATGGAAATAAGTATCGGAATCATGGGCCATCAGCTCTGCCAAAGAGCCAAAAGTGTCGGCAGCCATAATAGGTATTACATCCTGTAATATCTGCTTCATTCCAATTAAAGCTAATGTATTGGAATCGATAATGGCAATATGTGGCCTATGGTCTTGATTCATTTCTCTGTCTAAACTCTGCTACAAAGGTAATTATTTTTTCCAAAAACGAGCAGTAATATCCATAAATTTATTATCCTCGAACCGTTTATAGAGCCGCTGATTGGTTGTTTTACGGTTCAAAGGACCTAAATGGGCGATGTAAGGACCTATCTTTATATAGTCGAAATCGGCCTTCTGCACACCCGAAGGAATACGCAAACGACCACTATACCAACCGACTTTGAACTTCGGATGAGCGGTGTGCAGATAGCGCGCAAGCGTGTTCACATAGAGCGGTTCGGCATCTCCACCCATGAAGCAGATGCACGTGATGTTGGCTCCGAACTCTTGAACAAAGTTATCGAGAACCTGCGTTGTGAGCAAATTCCCGATATCTTCCCAGAGAAAACGACTGTGGCAACCCGGACAATGACAAGGGCAGTTGCTGATGTTGACAGCCAATGTCACCTCATCGGGTATCTCTTGGAATACTACTCCCGTGTTTACATATTTAAGCATGGTCCTTGTCCACCAGCTCGAAACCTACTGTTGGCACGGTATACTTATCCTTATCAGCATAGAAACGACGATGTTCTTCCTCCTGACGAGCCTGAGAGAAGTTGCTTACACGCTTCAGATAGCCGATAATACGTGTCAGATAGTCCACATTTTTGCTATGGCAGACCGGGCATTCCTTCAAATATCGCTTATCGATATGCCCGCAATCATTGCATACAGTGTTAGGAACATTGTAAGTAAAATAGTTACATCCCTCCTTTGCTGCTACCTTGAAGAGCTGTCGATACTGAGCTTTTGTCAGGTGTTCTTCCAAGTTCATGTGGAGTGCAGAACCACCTGTGAGGTGCTCAATGTAAGGTGCACCATGGAGTTTAAACTTATCAATAATGGTCAAAGAATCGTCTTCCACCACATAGAAATAGCTGTTATAGCAGTCACGTGGTACGAAATAGCCATCTTCCCTATCCCACTTTGCATGCTTGACACCTACGTTTTCAGCCGGAATCATCTCACAATTGAAGAGCACATCCTTAGTGCGATACTGCTTGTTGTACTTCTCCACAAGGCCTAAAACTGTCTGCACAAACTTCAGATAATCAGGGTTATCGGTAATCTGAAGGCCCATAAACTCGGCTGCTTCTACCAATCCATTGACGCCAATGGTAAGATATTGACGGCCAAGATTGATATATCCGGCGTCAAACAGCGGCAACATACCGTGCTTTTGCAGTTCTTTCAGGTTCTCATTATAGGCAAGTTGCACCTTATGGCACAGTTCTATAATCTGTGAAAGGTATTCTTTATAGTTCAATTTATGATTCACTGCATACTGGATACAACGGTTCAGATTAATGGTTAGAACGCTCTTTGAGCCCGTAGAAACTCCTCCTGCACCGAGCGTATAACTGAATCCGTTGTCCTGAATCTCATTGCGAAGGCGGCAACAAGAACTCAAACTGTCGGCGTTATCACTAATGTAAGTGAAGAAACTATGCCCTTCGGCATACATCTCAGACGCAAAATCAGCCCACTCTTTGTCCTTGCAATCGCCATTCTCAGTAAGTAAAGCCATCGTTTCCACTGGGAAAGTGAGCACTGCAGAGGTACGTTCATGGTTAAACCACTTCATGAATCGCTTCTGAAGCCATGACAATCCATCCCAATCAGGCTGGCTTCCATCCGGGAAGAAGAAGTTTCCGAAGAGGCTATCGAAGTAATATTTGTCGTAATAAGAGATGTTCCAGAACACCGCTTGATAGTTTCTTGCGCCCGTAGGTTGATTCAAAGAGTAGACGATTTGCTCAAAGCAATCGGTGATAACCTTATCCAGCGTGCGCTTACGCAGTGACAAATCCACCACCTCATCGGCTCTCGTATAGTAGTCTTTGCCGTATTCCTTCTGGATAAAATAATTCATATACATCAGGAATTCAGGAGTTGCGCAAGCACCCGAAAGCATTGAACTCACCATGAACACCATATTAATAAAGCCTCCACAGAAAGACTTGAGGTTGGTGGGAGCCGTTGAATTGCCACCAATGGATGACGTTCCACCAATCAACCACGGATACATAGTGATGGAAGCGCAATAGTTAGCCAGCGAAGTCTCATCATTTTTGTAGATAAAATGATGCAGAAGCTTGTCTATATATTCGTCCGCCAGCTCCTTGCCATACATCTTTTTGATTCTATCCGTTAACAGTTTACGGTTCAAACGAATGAAACTTGCCTTCGGAAGTTCACCTATTAAAGTTGCTATATTTTTATGTTCTACATTCGCATTGGCGTCATATTTTGAACCGGAGGCTGCATTCGTGGCATCCATATAGTCAGCTAAAAAGTTCAACTTCTCCAATGTTTCGCGGTCTTCCGTATGTTGCTGGCGATATAACATAAAGGACTTAGCCACCTTATAATAACCTTCTCGCATCAGAGCCTCTTCTACTTGGTTCTGGATATCCTCTACTTTGATGTCATTATATATGTCTAAATGACTGAGAATCTTAGAGATACTGCCCAAATCAATAGGTTGTTTGACCGATGTAAATGCCTTAAGGATGGCATTCATAATCTTGTCGAGAGAAAAGCTGTCTTTCGAGCCATCCCTCTTTGTGATGGTAAAGTTCATTATTTCCATTTCTATTATTCGTTTGGGAAAACTTTTTAAGACTCAATTAATCAAAAGTTATCTGTTTTGGAAAACTTTTCTTTGAAATCATGGTTAGTAAGTTTCCTTTTTAGTTTATTTGTTTCGGGCACAAAGATAATATAAAAAGCAATACTTTCTATCAAATATAGCCAATAAAATGTCGATTTTTACATTATTTAACGACAAGGAAATCGAAAATCTACAGCCACTTCCAATTAAACGTTTTGCTTCTTTACTGATATTCATTCATTTATGTTTTGCGTAATTTGGACGATTCAATATTTTGCTTAAAATATGAAACTGGAAACGCTTCCGACACTGTCAGATTTCTAAAAGATAATTATCAGTAATGTAAAAGGTAGCTTTTTACAGGGTAAAAGGTAGCTTTTTACAGGGTAAAAGGTAACTTTTTATAAGGTAAAAGGTAGCTTTTTACAAGGTAAAAGGTAGCTTTTTACAAGGTAATCAACGATTGTTTACAAAACAGCTGCTATCGATTGATGGCTTCATCATTTCTCAAAGACTAATCGATAAAACGCTGATTGGAAATTGGAAAATACTTGTTAAATTTCAAGACTGCAATCGGTTGAAAAGATAATAATTGTAAAAATTGCAATTTTTATTCATAAAATATTTGGTGCGAATTGAAAATTGTAATACCTTTGCATCGTGTTTTTCATGGTATTAGATTATTAAGGTTTAGAAAGATTGGTTGTCGTGAGACAACCAATTTTTGTTTTATAGCCTTCCTAAAGTATCCATGTGCAACACGACACCTTATTTATTTCCCGAAAATGCGCTGTGCAAAGTAGTTGAGGTAATGCCTCCAATTGCGCCATTCATGCCCTCCTTCGGTCTCATAATACGTGTAATGATAACCCGCAGAGTCAAGTTTTGCCCGATAATCATCATTCAATTTCTTGACAAAATCATCCTTTCCGAGAGCAATGAGATAGAACTTCGGAGCCGGATTGAACTGCTTTTTCAACTTAGAATCCAAGTCTTTATAGATGTCGAAGTTCTCCGTATTGTACTTATTCCTAAAGGATTCGAGGTTATCAGATAAATCTATCTTCGTGTTTTCCTTCAGGAAATCCACCTTCTTTTGCGCGAACTTCTCCACTCTCTCATACAATCCGCTCAACCGCTTGATGCGTTTGTCGCTCATGGCATTGGTAGTTTGAGCCGAGAAAAGCCCCACATATTCAAACATCTGAGGATTGTTAGCAGATATAAACAAGGTGTGCAGGCCGCCTAAAGACAATCCCGCGATGGCCCGACCAGCCTTAGTGTTCACCGTGCGATAATGCTTTTCCACATAAGGCACTATCTCTTCGACGAACGATTTCTCAATGTCTCCCTTCATGGATTCGGGATTCATCGCCACAGGTTCACGCTTATAATCGGGCTGTTCGCCAGGCGCAGCCTCGTTGGAGGCTATCCCGTTGGGCATCACCACTATCATTGGGGCTGCCTTTCCTTGAGCTATCAGGTTGTCGATAATCTGCGCTGCCCGCCCTGCTTCTATCCATGCGTTCTCATCACCACCAGAACCATGGAGGAGATAGAGCACCGGATAATTCTTTCCGGGTGATGTTTCATAATCTGGAGGCGTGTAAATGGTCATGCGTCTACGGGGCATTTTGTTGAGTGTTGACGGATACCAAACCTTTGAAACCGTGCCATGAGGCACTTCCCTGACCACATAATTCTCGGAATTTGCTCCATCTATGATGAAGTAATTATAATAGTTGGCGATGTCTCTGATGATGTTCACGTTGTTAGGGTCTAGCACTGTGAGGCCATCAACATCAAAGTTATAGGTGTAAAGTTCCGGTGCGAGCACATTCGTCGTATAGGTCCACTCGTGTCCTTTCTTCTTCATGAGTATCTTTCCGTCCTTTCCGAACTTGCCGGCAGGCGTGTTATAGGTCTTTGCTTTTGGCACAAAGGAGCCTTCCAAATAAACTTGCTTGACGTCACCCGTCGCCTCAAAGGTGAACGTTACTGAGTTATCTGAGTTAATTTGAGGTGACATTTGCTTGGCAATACCGAATCCGTCCTCCTCTTGAGCTGACAGATTGAGGCATCCGAAAATACTTAATAGAATAATAAGGTTTAATTTCATATCTCTTGATGATTATTAATTCTCTCCACAGGATTGGCATATATGCCCAAGAAAATATCCTTCAGCACGTCGGAATCACTGATGTCATAAGTGTTCAACTTATCCATGTGCTGCAAGAAACGTTGCTTTTCTTCCTCCGTATAATGGTCGCGATAAGTGGTCTTGCCATACCGAAGGTCATGGGCGATATAATTATTGGGGTATAGACGATAAGCCCCATTAATCCTGTCATCGAGCAGTTGCGCCACTCGTTTATGGTATTCATTGTTCGTACAGTCGTCAAACTGGAGCAAATCTGCCTCTGTCACTTCCTTACAGAGCGTCATATTGACCCGTCCTTTCTGCTGAATAATCCCCGTAATGATGCTGTTCAGGTCTTCTCCAGGCTTCTTGATATACTTCTCGAAACGGCTTTCATAGAGTTCAATAGCCTTCAATATATCACAGCTTTCACGTTCATAGCTGATGCTGATAGGGACAATATGGAGTTCACTCAATGCCTTGATTTTATCATCGGGCCTACTCATACAGAACATTTTGATGATTCCTTGGTCGGTCTTGTCTATCCCGTCCTTCGTCCGTCCGTTGCGTTGTGCTATCCAAACGCTTTGTTTCTTCTCCAGCAACGTATATCTTATATAATCGCTCAGATGACGGGAAGACATGTAAAAATCCTTCAATCGTCCCCCTCTTTCGACACGAAACATCTTGTTGGATTTGCCTATATCGGTCACTAAACCTGGTCGCATGAGGTTTGCACCGAAAGTTATTTCGGTCGTATCACGCCCATTTTTCACCAGCAAATATTGCAGAAGGGAGGCATCGAGCATGATGTCACGGTGGTTGCTGACAAAGAGATACTGCTTGGAAGGGTCCAATTGGTCGAATCCACTATAAGAAAGACGGGTGATGGAGCGCTTCTCTATCTGCTCATTCACTGGTATCATCACCTGTAATTGGAAGTCGCGGATGGTCTTGAAAGACAGCATCATGCGGCGTATATCTTCCAAATCACGATATGGAAAAATCCAAGAAGCCAGCAAGGGAAAGGCATCGCTCTCCACGATTCGCTGCATTGCGCCTGGTATTTCCTCGTCTCTATAGGGCCTTATATCTTCAAAATAATTCATATACTCTTATTAATTCGATGGCTTGAAAACGTCTTTATTTCATCTGTGTGTCCTTTTCATAATCACAACTGACGGATACTGACGTTTTCTTTGTTGCCTTTACCAAGATATGTTTGAATAGTTCCGGCTTGACGCCAGTCACACTATAATGGGCAATGAGTGAGTCTATCTGTTGATTTAGGACGGCAGAAGTGAAGCAAAAAGCATAGTTCTGTCCAGGAGGAGTAAACTCCAAGGCCTGTAATTGGCCGCCTCTCCAACAGAAATCTGAATTCGTTGACAGATGTCCGATATGACAACCAGCACACAAATATACATCTTGCATGCCTTTAACAGACAGCCAAGGAGTAGATAAATCATATAAATTCAGATTATATACATTATCATTGACTCTATTGGTCTTTACTTCCTTTAAGCCTTCCGGCACCGTAATATCTATTGATACCGGCTGTAAGGCAGTTGTTTTGCTGTTAGCCTTCAAAACAGAATTATCACTTTCCCCTGCCATATCTGCGTTTGATTCTGAAACACGGGTAAGTGCATCCTGCAATTTATTGGCATCTTCAATCCTCACTATCAGTTTCCCGTCCTTCAGCTCATAACTGAACATCTCCTTATCCATGCGGATGGAGAAGCCCTGATGCGGCTTTGCCTGTCGGACATTCACATCGATGGCTCCACTATAAAAAGTTGTATCCTGCAGCAGTTCTATCTCCTGTACGGGCTTGATGGTTTCCGTTACATAGTGAGGCTTCACTATCCCCTGTTCCTGAAACAATCCTTGATTCATGAAAAGATTGGTAAAAAGGAAGAAGAAGTAACTCACCACAAGAAAGATAATTGCCAAAACCGAAGCCGTAAGCTTACGTCCGCGGAAATAAGGAGTCACCACGTCGAGTTCACTGAACCGCCGATAAGACAGCCACCAGCAAAAGATTGCCGACAAGGAGAGGTAAATGGCAGTAACGATTTGCCCTTTTTGAAGTCTCTCAAAGAACCAAGCCACATCCGCCAAGCCGAACATAAAGACCACGTAAACTATGATGAGGGCGAGTAAAGTGCCGATGAGCGGCTTGCGCACAAAGAGCAATCCGCCTAATCCGAACAGTGAGGTAAAGAAGAGATAATAAGCCCACACAGGCACACTTTTCGTTCCGAAGAAGAGCCCCAGCGTTTCCTCTATGTCAAGAGGCTTCACAAAAGGCAGGGAACCATATATCAGACAGCGCAGCAGGTCTATCGCATAGTCAATCACAAGGGCAACTATCACCACGAGAATCATTTGAATCACGAAGCGAGCCAGCCAGTTTTCGAGTTTTGAAACAGGCACCTTGAGCTGGTTAATTCTGCCTCCCTTGCTACCAAGATTATATCCCATGCGGCTTGCAGAGATACATCCCACCCCGAAAAGCACGATGAAAAAGAGCACTTCCGGTACATAAATGTCACTATTGGGGACATTCATAGGAGACGTAGGTCCACTGAAATACCAGCTATAACACGTATAAGAGGCCACCAACATGATGAGAAGCAGAAGCACCGTGACGATTATCGTGGTTATCAACAGGCTCCGGCGACGCTCAGCGAGCAGCATTTTCAGATAACCCGAAAAGCGTTTGAATGAGAATGTATTGTTCATTCGGCTGCCTCCTTTCCGTCTTTTGCCAAGGTACTGGTAAAGAATTTCTCCAAGTCGAGTTCACCTCCGCCGCTAATCTCAGCCGTACTCTTGTCGGCAATAATCTTGCTATCGGAGAGCATAAGCACATGGTCTATCACCTGCTCAACGTCCTTTACCTGATGCGTACTGATAACGAAAGTGGTGTCGGGAGTGATGCCCATGCGGATAAACTTTCGGAATTGCTCCTTTCCGGGAATGTCAAGACCGTTGGTAGGCTCGTCCATCAGCAGCACATGCGTATGTATTGCCATGGCAAAACTCATGAATACTTTCTTCTTCTGACCCAATGACAGGGCATTGAGATGCACGTCTTCTGTCATATTGAAGCATTGCAGATAGGTCTTCATGTCGGCTTCCGAGAAGTTAGGATAGAAGATTCGCTGCGTGCGGATGTATTGAGAGAGCAGCACGGGAGGCAACTCGAATTCGTCGGGCACTAAGTAGATGTCCTGCTGCGATACAGGTTTACGCTGGCGCACATTGACTCCGTCGAGCTTCACTTGCCCCTTTTGCGGGGTCAGCAAACCACTCATCATATATAATAAGGTGGATTTTCCGCTTCCGTTCAATCCCAAAAGACCATAGATAAGGCCCGGCTTCAACTCCAAGGAGAAATTGCTGAGCACGGTGTGTTGACGACTATAGCCAAAAGTAAGATTATCGATTTGAATCATGTCAGATATTTTGTTTCACCCTGCAAATATACAACATTTCTGCTTACATTCCAAATTTAAGTGCCCGTCAAACCTCGTTTTCCGGATTTCCGACTGTTAAACTTTCATAAGGAAACGCCTCTCGTTGCCCGAAAACGAAAGCCTTTGGAGGATGGATTTATACTCCCGAAAAGGCAATTTTTATCTGCTTGAAAATCAAGCAATTAGAGAGGGCTTTGTAAAAGGTTATTGTTTACGTTGTAAAAGGTTATTGTTTACACGGTAAAAGGTTACTGTTTACATGGTAAAAGACCGTTGTCTATAATTCAGATGATTATCTTCTGCTTTTCAATCCTTCAAAATCGAGTGCATCCAAGTCAAGAAGAGGCGCATCCAAGAGATAGCTTCCTTTGAGGTCTTACCGGCAGTAGTGCCGAAACCATGCCCTCCTTTGGCAAACTCATAATAAACGTGCGGCTTGCCGAGAGCCGTCAACGCGCTGTCCATCAGTTCGGCATTATGCGGCGGAACGATGGGGTCGTCCTTGCAATTCATGAGAAATACGGGGCAGCCTATCCGTTGCGCATGGCGCTCCATGGAGAGAGAATCGCAGAGCGCAGCGTCTTTCCACCGCCTTTCGCCCAGCAAACCACGTCGGGAACGATGATGCACAGCCGGATGGCTCATCGTCACCACGGGGTAAATAGGCGCAATGAAGTCGGGCGCAACATCACGCGGAGCATATTCGGCAGCCGTCAAAACGAGGTGTCCTCCTGCCGAAAAGCCCATCGCACCCACGTGCCGATAGCCCTTTGCCCTGACCTTTCGGAGGGCTTTCTCCAACATCTGCAACTGGTCGGGATATTGATTGCCGCGATAAAACCACCTTGTATGCCATGCGAAAGCTGCCCATCCGGCAGTGGGATAATAGAGCACATAAGCCGCAATGCCGTTGCGGCAGAGCCATTCAGCCACCTCCGAGCCTTCGGTCTTTCGGCTCAACCAGCAGTAACTGCCGCCCGGACATACGATGACAGCCGTCTTTGCAGCTTTTTCCGGCAGATATTCCTCCAGCTTTTGAGCCTTCGCAACCATGCAGCCACAAAGCAGAAGCAAGGCCATCAGCCCTTTAAGGCATCGCATCATACGCATTGATTTTATCCACTATCTTGTTGATGCCCACGATGGCCTCAGCCGTATTGATGGCCGTGAGCGGCACTCCACAGAATCCATGCAGGTTCACGTTCTGCCCGGTCATATACAGATTGCGCACCTTTGTATAGACAGGCACCTGACTTTCGGCTATGTTTTCGCAGTCTTTATGCAGTCCATAGAGAGCCCCCTCGGGTTCATTATAGTAGTCGCGAATGGTCAGAGGCGACGAAGCGAATATCGTGTCGCAGCGCTCCCGAAAGCCCGGATAGAGCAATTCCATCTTTGCCAACACCTTATCTATATGCTGTTGTTTCCATGCCTCATATTCCTCGCCTCGCTTTCCGGTGAAGGTGTCGGCAAACTTTGCACATGCCGAATAAGGCATAATGCTGTTGATAATCATCTTGGTGGCAAACTCGCCCTGCTCTTTCTCACACGGTGTCATATAGAGAAAGCCACGAGGGAAGTCCCTGGCATCGTATTCATCATAGTGCCACACCATGCCATAATCACTCTGATAATAACAAGTATGGTTGATGAAAGGGAAAGAATGGGGCTTGAAAATCACGTAAACGCAGAAAGAACTGTAGCTGTTGGAGGCCTCCTGAATGCGTGTCCGATAAGCTCGGGAGAACGCTTTGGAGTCCGTCATCTGCAACATCACGGCGGGATGAATGGCCGCAATAAACTTATCTGCCGTATAGGTGTTGCCCTTTTGGGTGTGCACAGCCGTCATCACCCTATCCTCAAGGTCGATTTTCACTACTTTCTCACCGCCAAGCACCTTGCCTCCCGCCTTCTCAATCAAGGCTTTCAACGCATCTGCCATCTGCTGACTGTTGCCCGCAAAACGGCTGGGGCCATTGATGTAGAGCACGTTTATCAAGGCATGAATATAAGCAGGCGTGTGGCCTTCATAGCCTCCGAACATCGGATTCATATACGACAGAATGTCGCGGAGCTTCTGATTATGGATATAATAAGCCACCAACTGGTCGGCAGGCCATAAGAATTCAGGCCGATGACTATAGATGTGGTCATTGCCGGTGCGCAGGTAAAAGAAGTCTATCTCATCCACGATGCCATAAAGGGCATCAACGTATTGCCGGATTCCCTCGGCCTCGGAAGGGAACAACTGCTGAAAATAAGCCGTGAAAGCGTCCTTTCCTTCGGGTATATAATAGGTCTTTCCATCCGAAAGATAGGTTATCTGATCCATGCAGTCATGGTCAACATCACGGATATCCATCTGTTCCATAATGCCCAGATAACGGCATATCTTATAGATGGAACCACCTTTTCGGATGCCCCCGAGCAAGTGCATGCCCGACTCGAAACCAATGCCCTTGCGATAGAAAGTCTGCAATCCGCCTCCTATCTGCGTATTTTTCTCCAACACAGTGACCTCATAGCCCTCCTTGGCAAGCAATGCGCCTGTGAAAAGACCACCCAGTCCACCGCCTATAATGATGATTCTAGCCATTTACAATCTGATTAAATATCTTCTCACTCGTAAGGATTTCCCCACAAGTTACCATCGTTCCGACCAGTACACCGAGGATTCCATGCGAGTTGATGTTCTGTCCGGTCAGCAAGAGATTCGGTATTTTGGTACGGTGATGCACACGGGCAGCCGCACCTAAGTTGATGTCCTTGGCGATGCCATACATCGAACCGCCTTCCGTTCCGGTATAATCATAATAGGTGAGAGGCGTACTTGTATAGTATTCCGAGATGCTTTCACGAAGGCTGGGGAACTCTTTTGCCACCGCATCCAACAGTTTTTCAGCATGCTGACGCTTGAATTCCTCATAGTCAGAGCCACGCTTTCCAACGGCTGTTCCTTGCCATTGAGCCACGTCTTCCATGCGCATATAAGACAGGATGACCCCGCTCTTCGCCCACTGCTGCCGCTCTTCATCGCAGAAATGCATGTAGAGATAGCCCTTCGGCCAGTCTTTCGGGGTGTAATTCTCACAATCCCAAGGTGACTCCTGAGCGTATCCATAGAAGTTATAGTTCATATAAGGCATGGCTTCGGGCTTGAAATGGAGATACACCGAGAAGCCTCCTACGGTATTGGGCAAGGCTTCTATGCGCTTGCGATACGCCGGTCGGAGCAGTGGAGAATGAACCATTTCCACCGTACGAGCGGGATGTGCATCGGAAATCACAATGTCCGCATCATAATGGGAGCCGTCTTCACAGGTGACACCAGTGGCGTGGGTGTCGTCACAATCTATGCTTTTGACCTTCTTGCAGACAATGACCTCCGCGCCATATTTAGTCAATGTCGTCATCAAAGAGCGTGCGATATGGTCGCTTCCACCGATAACACGATAGGCACTTTGATTATAAAAGTCCATCACAAAGGCATAAGTGGAGAACGGAGTCTTGTCTTTTTCCGCCGCATACAATGGCAGATTGCCCACCACAACACGCTGAAGCACAGGGTCGGTGATGACTTCCTCCACCACATCATTGATGCTCCGCAACTGGTATTGGGTACTGAGAGCCGTCTCTGTATGCTTCAAAGAGTGCAGAGAAGATGCTCCCGCAACCCCCTCAACGATATCGCAAAGGTGCTCCAAGTTGACTTTCTGGTCAGGAAAAGAGGCTGACAAACGCTCTATAAAACGTTTTCTTCCCGTGGCAAAGGGATATTTCTTGCCCTTCAAGGATATCACTTCATAAGCCTCGGTATCGAGTTGTGACAGGCGCACATCCACTTCCAAATAATGCAAAAGCCGTTGCAAGGTCTGTCCTTTAGCAGCAGAGCCGATGAAATGCATGCCTGTCTCAAACTTGGCTCCATTGCGTTCAAAGCACTGAAGACAGCCTCCTGCCTGATGGTCTTGCTCTAAAATGGTGACCTGATACCCGTTTTTGGCAAGGATAACACCACAGGAGAGCCCTCCCAAACCGCTTCCGATAATGACTACTCGCTGTTTCATTTGAAGTCCCCCTTATACATTTGCTCATATTTCCGATAGGGTTTCCAGTACTCCTCGTCCTCTAATTGCTGGCAAAGAGCGGCATAATGCTCCTTATAATACTGGCGTATCTGATGCGTAAAACGCCTGTCTTGCTCGTTGGCATCCACGGATGGGTCGGCTGTTAACGGAATCCGCTCTCCCACTTCCATATAGATAGACCCCTCACGAAGCATGAAATCGCGCTTCGGAAGCGCATGTCCAGCCCCATGAAGGAATACCGGAAGAATGTCAGTCTGCAACTCTCTGGCGAGATAAAAAGCGCCTTTATGGAAACGAAGTATCGAGCAATCCTCGCTGCGAGTGCCTTCCGGAAAGACGCAAATGCTGTAGCCACGCTCGTAAAGGTCACGCAATCGGGGCATATTCTGCTCGATTCCATCGCTCACAGGATAGAATTCAGCCCGATGAATGACGGCTCCATAGAAGGGATTATGCCATACCCAATCGTTCGTAACAAAGACTATTTTAGGGGATAACTGCAACAGACACATCAGGTCGAAATGGCTCTGATGATTGCAGACAATGACTGCCGGCTTATCTAAAAAGTCCTTTTCAGCAGGGATTTTCTGACTGTATTTCACGCCGGGAACATGTCGGATGATGAAAGCCGACATCCTTTGAATGAGCCGATGATAACGGAGTTTCTTCTCCTCAGTGGTCTTTCCGAAATGGAAATACAGCCAAGTATAAGGCAACATGAAGCAATACATGATGCCGAGGAACACCAACAGGGAGTAAACGGAATAAGCCAAACGCTTCAAAGTGACAGGTACAGCCCGCCGCTTGCTGTTCTTCATCGTCATCCAATGGAACACCAAAGGCGGCAGATAATAAGCCATCACCACCACAGTAATCATTCCTATCACCGTCACTGCGCCCAAAGAGCGCAAAGCGGGATGTTTGGCAAAGACCAGACAACCGATGCCGATGAACATCAGAATGGCCGAGAACACCACGGAATTCTTGTAAGAGCCGAGTCTTTTCTTGCCCGTTGCATACTCATACATCAACCCTTCGGTGATGAATATCGTGTAATCATCGCCTTGACCGAAGATAAATGTGGCAAGAATGATGTTTACAATGTTGAATTGTATCCCGAAAACCTGCATCAAACCGAGTATCCATATCCACGAAACGGCCAACGGCAGGAAGGACAGCAACGACAGTTCGAGACTTCCAAAGGAAACCCAAAGAAAGAAAAAGACGACAAATCCGCAAACGAAACCGATGTAATTGAAGGAATTATTCAGGACTTTCACCAGCTGATTGCTGATATCCTTGCTGCTGAAAGCTAAGGAAACGGCCTGCTTGACCTTGTCTTCGGCAGAGGTATAGACATAATTCACGATTTTCACTCCCGACTTATCATGCAGGATAAAGTTAGCCCCCAGTTGCTCATAAACGGGTTTAAAATAGGCTGTCGACTGCTTTTTATAGAGATGATTGAACAGATTTAAATAGGCGGAAAAGGCCTCTGAGGAGAAGCCAAACTGCTTGCAAACCCCGTTGAAAGTATTTGAATAATTGGCAAGATAACGTTGTGAAAAATCCTTCCAATGACTCAATCGGGCGTCTTGTGTCTTTTCCGACATCAGAAAAGCCCCTATCCCCTTGACCTCACTGATAGAATCAACGCCCTTCA
>JALCDQ010000015.1 GCA_022641735.1 Prevotella sp.
GTTGAAGACACGCTCCTTGCTCTCTATTTAGGGGCTGACTATCTCTGTACCGACATTCCTATACAAGTCAAAAAATACATGGATGAGCATCCGCAGGCCCGTGCAGTAAGGTTCTGATTTCTAATAACGTGAGTTCGGGATAAGTTCTCTTTCTCTTCTGTTGTAAAAAAGCCAAAACGAGATATGCCCATCCCCGCAAGAGTATGGGCTGATGTCCCAACCACAAAGTGCAGATGTCAAGAAAGGACGGTCAGAAGTGTCGGGTCCTTCTCCTCTATATCAAAGTCTATGTTAATAGATGGCTTCTTCTCGAAGAAAGAATATGCAATGAGGGCAGAGAGTACATTCATGCAGAAATTGAAAACACTACGATGTCTGGAGTGTACGAGCTGAGCCACATTTTTAAGTTCATCATTGACGGACTCAATCACAGACCGTTTTCTCAGCATAAGCTTGTCGTAAAGCGGCATGAGCTTATTCTTCATATTGCTTCGGAGGCCCGTAACGAGGTTCAGACCATTACTGAACAAGCGGTCAAAAAGTGTTTGCGAGATGTATCCCTTGTCGGCATATAATTTACCGAACACATTGTCTGTCAGTCGGTTGAAAACGTCTGTGTTTCTGTCGTCCACGTTGGCTCTTGTAAGTACAAAGTTCAGCAGCTCGCCCCTTTCGTTGCATATCAGATGCAGTTTGAAGCCGTAGTACCATCCCATGGTGCTTTTGCCTCTTTCGGCATAGCCTTTGAAGACTTTGTTGCTGTGAATGCGCTTGTTGTTGCACACCGGAACACAAGTGCTGTCGACGAAGCTGATGCCCGTACACTCTCCGAAGCAGAACAGCTGAAGGAACAGCATCATCTGCACAGACAGGCGGCTCTCTACCTCCACGAAGCGGTTATAGGAGAGCTGGTTCGGAAACAGATCCGCCAGATGAGTCTTTACAAAGAACATATAGTAATGCTTGAAATTACGGAACGTATTGAAGTGGAAGTAGACGAGAATAGACATCACTTCCGCATCGCTCATGAGACCTTTTCTATGGCGGTGTTTACGTCCATCAGGTGCTTTGAGAGAATTTTTCTCTATCTCAGCGTCATATTCTTTGCAAAAATCATCGATAATACAGAAAATTTCAGTAACTTTGTCCTTGGATATCATAGGGAATATTTTTGTTTCGTTTGTTTGTTTTGTCACTACAAAGATAGCAAAAATTTCCCTAATATCCAAATTTTCAATGACTTATGTCATTGTTACTTGTAATAGAAAATTACTCCAGAAAGAACAGAGGGAAGGGTATCCGCTTATCCCGAACTCACGTTAATAAACAAAAACATAAGAAAAAGAAAAAGGCGGCACTCTTTAAAGTACCGCCTCATATTTCCTTTTTAGCTTTTCCTTATTCAGGAAGACTGATTGCCTCATTCGGGCAAACGCTTGCACATGTTCCACACTCTGTGCAAAGGTCAGGATTAATAGAATACTTCTCACCCTCGGAGATAGCTCCTGATGGGCACTCGTCAATACATGTACCGCAAGCAATGCAGTCGTCACCAATTACGTAAGCCATAATAATTCTTATGTTTTTATAATGTTAATAATGTTTGTGTACTCGTGTGGGGCATTGATGCCTACTTTTGTACGTTGCAAAGATACAATTTAAATTTCAAATAGCTATAAATGAAATTGATTTTTTTATTATTTATATCATATCAAAATAAAAATTATGCTTTTGTCACCGGATATTCAACACAATAGCGACGAAAAAACCATACTCAAAACTAATGGAAAATGATATTTGGAAAGGCTACCCTTAACCCTTTGTGGATAGGACTTATACCAGCACATTGTAAAAGGTAACCTTTTAGGCGGTAAAAGGTAGCTATTTACAAGGTAAACAACGGTTATTTACAAGCCAAAAGGTAGTCTTTTACAATTCAATGATTTATCATTGCCTTTCTCCATACAATATCCGACAAAAAAGAGCGTTATTTAATCATAAGATGAAGAGATATCTATACATCCTTTTAGGTTTAATCCTCTGCTCTCCGCTATCAGCGCAAGAGCGAGCCGTTGAAAACAGGCCTTATGCAGACCTGCGGCCTTTTCATTTCGGAATTTTAGTGGGGTCGCATCTGCAAGACATAGAATTCAACAACATTGGGCCTCAAGTCATTCAAAATGAAGACGGGACGACCACGAATACAATCATCACAACCGACCAAGACCGCTGGGATGCAGGTTTGACTGTGGGCGTATTAGGAGAGTTCCGACTGAACACTAACTTTCAATTCCGTATTGCTCCAGCCCTTTATTTCGGCAGTCGACACATCCTTTTCTATAATCATACGGAAAAAGATGCCTCCGATAAGCCCATCACTCTACAACAGGAATTGAAAACTATCTATGTTTCTTCAGCCTTAGACCTGATATTTGCCGCACCACGATTCAATAACCATCGGCCTTATCTGATGGCTGGGCTCAACCCAATGTTGAACTTAAGTAGCAATAATGACGATTATATCAAGTTGAAAAAATATGACGTATTTGCAGAAGTAGGTGTCGGTTGCGACTTCTACCTACCCTATTTTAAGTTGCGTCCTGAATTGAAATTTATGTTCGGGCTACTCAACAGCCTCGACACAGACCATCCAGACCAATTGAAAGACGCGAATATGAGGCCCTATGCGACGTCAATAGATAAGGCACATTCCAAGATGATTGTGCTCACTTTCTACTTTGAATAGGATTCAAAATAAACTATATCTAAAAAACAAACATACATGAAAAAATTACACATCTACTCCTTACTTCTGTTTTTATGCTGTAGCCTTCAAGTTGCAGCACAAGTTGACTGGCATAACCCTATGAGCGGGAATGAGCCCTACATCTGTGGAAGGGCTTGGAATCAAGAGATTGGCAAGGTTTACAACCGACTTCCAGAGCGATTTAAAAATACGGTCACTAAGTCTGTGTGGAATCTTTCCCACCAATGTGGCGGTCTTTCAGTGCGCTTTGTAAGTAATTCCCGCAACATCAAGGTAAGATATGGCCGGACTTTCATTGCTGACTATTGCAATATGGCAGCCCTCGACCACTCAGGCGTAGACCTTTATGGCAAGACTGCCGATGGTATTTACCATTGGATAGGAACCCACATGAGCTGGAAATGGACTAATGATACGGTTACCATGGAGTGGCAACGACTGTCGCCTCCAAACTATAAAAACCGTGGCATTGAATATGAATTGTACCTCCCTCCCTATAATGGATTGAAGTATTTGGAGGTTGGTGTCGACAAAGGCTCTACCTTCGAATTCATCGGCCAATCGATAGAACGCCCCATTGTAATCTATGGTTCCTCTATTATTCAAGGCGCTTCACCTTCGCGTCCTGGCAATATGATTACGAATATGATAGAGCGGGATTTGCAATATCCTATTATCAATCTGGGATTTTCAGGTTCTGCACGCATGGAACCTGCTATCTTTGATGCCTTGAGTGAAATCAATGCTCGCGCTTACGTTATAGACCCGATGCCCAATAGTTTCCGTATGGAACGGGATACCATCATCAATAGAGCTAAAAAAGGCATTTTGAAGTTGCGCTCCAAGAGTAATGCTCCAATCCTGATGGTAGAATCTCACCCTATGCCGGATAAAGTTTTCCGTGCAGATGTAGATGCTATGTATCGCAAAGCTGACAAATTTTATCATGAGGCCTATGAGCAACTGAAGGCTGAAGGGGTCAAAAAATTGTTCTATCTGAGCAGCAATGAGATTCCTTTCACTGAAGATGCCATGATTGAAGGCTCACACCCTAACGACATCGGAAACCGCGCTTATGCGGATGCCTATGAAAAGAAGCTTCGCGAAATGCTACCGGAAGACAAGTGGAACAAGCGCTATCCTCCTATAACTCAACGCCGTGACGGTTGTTATGAATGGATGTTGCGCCATAATGCAGTGCTCAAACTCAACCATACCACGAACCCTGAGATACTGATGATAGGCAATTCCATCACGCATTTCTGGGGAGGAAATCCACAAATGGGCAATTGCAATGGTGCAAAAGCTTGGAAACAGACCTTCGGCAATCGCAGAGTTACCAATATGGGATTCGGTTGGGATCGCATCGAAAACGTCTTTTGGCGCATCTTCCATGGAGAATTGGAAGGTTGCAGCCCTAAACATATCTGCCTGCTCATCGGCATCAACAACTATGCGGATAAAGAGGAAGACATTGCGCAAGGCGTTGTTGACCTCGCAAAACTCATCCGCGAGCGTCAGCCACAGGCAAAACTGCATGTCATCAAGATATATCCTGCCAAGAACCGAGAGGAAAAAGTAGCCCGCATCAACAAGCTCATTGAGCAGAAATTGGTGTGTGACAACATGACAGAACTTGTTGACCTGTCGGCTTGTCTGACCTTAAAAGATGGCAGTGGAAAGATTGACCCTGCTTGTTTTGGTTCTGACGGATTGCATCCTAATGAAGTAGGATACGAGGCTTTAGGTAAAGTTTTGAAGAAGCATCTTAAATAATGGCCTATCACCGCATGGTTTATGGCCTTTCATAAGGTAAATGACGGTCTTTTACACGCTAAAAGACCGCCATTTTCATAATATCCTCCAGTCTCTCCAAAAAGCACTTTCCGTAAAAGTGGTACTTATTTCTGCGATATGGTTATGCCTTAAATCATTTTTCTATATTACCTTTGCAGCCGAGAAAACAATAGATATATGTATATAGAAAATATAAATTCACCGAAAGACTTGAAAGGTCTTTCCATCGAACAACTTAAGGTAGTTGCCGATGAAGTGCGCAAAGGTGTTCTCAACAGAGTAAGCAACCATGGCGGTCATGTGGGCCCTAACCTCGGCATTACGGAAGCTACTGTGGCTCTCCATTATGTGTTTAATGCTCCCGAAGATAAGTTTATTTTTGACGTCAGCCATCAGAGTTACCCTCATAAAATGCTCACAGGCCGAAAGGATGGTTTCCTTGATGCCACCGCAATGGACCATATCAGCGGCTATAGTTCACCTTTGGAATCCCCAATATATGACAATTTTGAAGTCGGACACACTTCCACTTCCGTGGCTTTAGCCACTGGAATGCAGAAAGCACGCGACATAATGGGCGGTAAGGAAAATATCATCGCCATCATTGGAGATGGCAGTCTGAGTGGTGGAGAGGCGTTTGAAGGTCTCGACACAGCGGCTGAACTCGGCACAAATGTCATCATTGTGGTCAACGATAATGAGATGTCTATTGCTGAAAATCATGGTGGTATCTATAAGAATCTTAAACTTCTGCGTGACACCAAAGGGCAGGCAGAACTCAATTATTTCAAGGCTTTTGGCTTCGATTACCTCTATGTAGAGGAAGGAAACAATGTGGAAAAACTCATCGAGGCTTTCCAAAAGGTAAAGGACATCGACCACCCAATTGTCGTACATATCCATACAGAAAAGGGATATGGCTACAAACCGGCCATGAAAGACAAGGAGGAATGGCACTGGAACTTACCTTTCGACTTGGCAACGGGCAAGTCTAAGGTGGAATTCAGTGGTGAAGACTACTCCTCTTTGATAGGAGAATTCCTGCTTGCAGAGATGAAGAAGGACCCCAAATTAGTAGCGATTGCCTCCGCAGTACCTGCTGCAGCGGGGTTCGACAAGGCTCTCCGCAAAGAAGCAGGCAAGCAATTTATCGATGTAGGTATCGCTGAGGAAGAGGCTGTTGCTCTCGCTTCGGGCATGGCAAAACGTGGCGCACACCCTGTTTATACCACTTATGCCACCTTCCTACAGCGCACTTATGACCAACTTTCACAAGACCTTGCTGTCAATGGGAACCCTGCCTTAATCAATGTGATGGGTGCTTCTATTTTCGGAATGAATGATTTTACGCACATCTGCTTCTTTGATATTCCTCTATTCAGCCACATCCCGAACATTGTCTATTTGGCTCCTACTACCTATGAGGAGTTCATTGCCATGGAGAAATGGGGCATCCGTCAGGATAAATACAGTGTGGCTATCCGTGTTCCTGCCAATGGCGTTGTGCACAGCAATGAGGAATATGAGAGTGATTACAGTGATTTGAACAAATATAAGATGGCTCATCGCGGAAAAGATGTTGCCCTCATAGCCCTTGGCGATTTCTATCAGAAAGGCGAAGAGGTGGCTAAATCTTTAGCTCAAAACGGCATCGATGCGACTCTTATCAATCCCCGTTATATCAGTGGAACGGATGACAGCATGCTGGAAAGTCTCAAAAAAGACCACCATTTGATAGTAACTCTCGAAGATGGAAGCCTCGATGGCGGCTTTGGAGAACGAATCGCGCGTTTCTATGGACCCTCAGACATGAAGGTGATGACTTTTGGCGTGCGCAAGCAACTTTATGACCGCTATGATGTGGAGCAGTTGATGAGGGATAATCACCTCACGAATAGACAAATCGTAAACGATATTATGAACATAATAAAATAAAAAGATGAAAGGACTAATTTTATCATTGGCAGCACTGCTCACCATCAGCATGAGCGCCTGCTCACAAAACAAGAAGGAGAATAATACAATGGAAAAGAAAACTCTCGTAGTCTATTTCTCAGCTACAGGCACTACGGCTCAAGCTGCAAAACTGCTTGCACAGGCAGCAAATGCGGATATCTATGAGATAATCCCTGAGAAAACTTACACCAATGAAGACCTTGATTGGACGAATAAGAAGTCTCGTTCTACCCTCGAAATGAACGATAAGAGTTCCCGACCAGCTATAAAAGGAGTGGTGAAGGACTTGGCGCAATATGATACCATTTATCTTGGATTCCCCATCTGGTGGTATACGGCTCCGACCATCATCAACACCTTTATTGAAAAGAACGACCTGAAGGACAAGACCATCATCACTTTTGCCACCTCGGGAGGCAGTTCCGTAGATAAGGCAACACGTGATTTGAAGGCCTCCTACCCTACTCTCAACATCCGAAAAGGTCGTCTTTTGAATGACGCCACACTGAGAGATGCCAAAAGACTTGTGGAAGAAAGTAAATAGAAAAACGACTATCAAAAAACGCCCCAACCTGTCAGATTGGGGCGTTTTTTGGCTTTTTTGAGCCTTTATTTCTTCTTTACGGAGAGCAACATCTTACCTATATACACGCCTTTAGAACCGTTTTGGTCAACAGGTACAGGCTTTCCATCCGCATTTTTCACATATCTCAGCTTCTTAAAGAAGGTATGGCTATGCCCTCCCAACACCAAATCGATGTCGCGCGAACCTGCTATCATCACCCTGTCATCCACACCTTTCTCTTCCCATCCTAAGTGGGAAAGGCAGATAACAAGGTCGCATTTCTTCTCTTTTTTCAGCAATGCAGCCATCTCATTGGCTTTTTTCACAGGGTCGAGATATTTCACTGTCCCGTAATTCTTCTTATCCACCAAGCCATCCAATTGAGGGTCAAGCGCAAAAATGCCAATCTTCACACCCTTACATTTCAAAATAATATAAGGCTTTATAATGCCTTCAAGGGGTGTTCCTGTCACATCATAATTGCTGCATATTATGGGGAAGTTCGCCTTTTTGAAGATACGTGCCATGTTTTCAAGCCCAAAGTCGAATTCATGATTTCCTATTGTGCTTGCCGCATAACCCATTTCATTCATCAAACCAATCTCCACATCGCCCTTATAAAGCGTGTAATAAGGAGACCCTTGCGAAAAATCACCACTGTCGAAGAGCAATAATTCGGGGTCTGCTTGCCGTTCTTCCTTTAGCATAGCGATACTACGAAGGAAGCCGCCGCGCCCTGCCACCATCGTATCTGCCAAATTTTCATTCAGTGGTAGGATGCAACTATGGGTGTCATTGGTATGCAATATTGTGATTATCTTCTGTGCCTGAATGCTCAAGGAGCAGAAAACGAGAAGCCATAAAATACTGATTTTCTTCATGATTCCTATACCTTATTTATTCTATTACTATTCGCCCTTCCACCTTTGAATTGACGGATTCCCCTTGCTTAGCCTTTTCTTTGAAATAATCCATGATGATAAAGCGCACGTTGTTCCCTTTATCTTGGGGTGAAAACAAGTCGGTCTTGTCTTTAAAGGCATACAGTTTATCGTTGCCTTGAGCAAGATAATCGAGTGTGGAAACGCGATAACTTGCCTTCGGGTCTATCTCCTTACCATTCAGGAGGGCAGATTTCAGTTTACCATCCTTGGTTATCACCAGTTGCACTCCATGGCTTACGCCCTCTCCACGCACGGCTGCAATGTTCTGAAAGAGTTCCAATACCTTCTCACCCGATAGCGTAAGCAGACAGATTTTGTTCTCAAAAGGTGACACATCGAGCACATCTCCATACGTCACTTGCCCTTTGGCAAAGGCCGCACGGATGCCTCCCATGTTGTAAACGGCAAAATCAGCCTTCTCGTGAAACCGCTCAGCACCCCATACAAGGATATCTGCCAGCAGATTGGAAAGGTCACTTTCCGGCTTATTGGCAGCCATATAATGGTCGATGGAACCAACCACCGGGCCCATAATGGAATCCACCTGCTTCTCATAAGGTGCCAAAAAGCGCTGCGCCTGAACGTCCGGCTTGGCGTCATAACGCTTATCGACAAGGATGCGCGACCGCTCCACGCCCGACATCATATAATGAGAAGAGCAGGAAGAAGCCGTCAGCAAGGCTCCGAAAAGACATAAATAAAGAATCTGTTTCTTCATCTTCAAAAGTATTATTTTCTGCAAAGATAAGCATTATTTGATAAAGAAACAAACAAATATAAGATTGAAATCAGCATTTTTTAGATAAAACATTTGCACGAAAAGGAAATTAATCGTACCTTTGCACCGCTTTTCGGCTTAACCGCTGGTTGATGGATGAGTCATCGCGCTATGTTGAGTTGGAACGACAAACAAATTTAATTTAAACGAAAATGGATTTAATTAAAGTTGCTGAAGAAGCATTTGCAACCGACAAAAAGTTCCCTGAGTTCAAATCAGGTGATACCATCACAGTCGCTTACAAAATCGTCGAGGGTTCTAAGGAACGTATCCAGCTCTATCGCGGTGTTGTTATCAAGATCAGCGGTGAGGGCACAAAGAAGCGTTTCACTGTACGTAAGATGTCAGGAACAGTAGGTGTTGAGCGTATCTTCCCTATCGAGTCTCCGAGCATTGAAAGCATTGAAATCAACAAGCGTGGTAAGGTTCGCCGTGCTAAACTTTATTATCTGCGTAAGCTCACTGGTAAAGCTGCACGTATTCAAGAAAAGAGAAATATCACAAAGGAGTAATTTCAGCCCTTTTAAAGCAAAGAAACAAAAAGAGGTGTTCTCATCGGGAATACCTCTTTTTTATGCCCTTTACCCTCCTGAAAACAGGCCTTACCCGCGATGAAAACATCCTATGAAAAGGGCAAAGATAACCTTTTGCATTCCAACTAATGATTACTTGCTTATTAAACAATCATTACTTACATTGTAAAACAAGTTGTTTTGGTGAGTAAAACAAGTTGTTTTGGTAGGTAAAACAAGTTGTTTTGCAAAGCAAAAGACCATTAACAAAAAAGCAGAAGATTATCTTCTGCTTTATGATGAGTATTGAATTGCTTTCAGAGAACAGCCTTCTTGCTTTCAGGAGGCTGTTATTTGCCTTTATGGCGGTTAGCTCTCTGCTCCCGATATTTTGCCTTCTGACGGGCAGAACCGGAACCATGAGCCCCTGTGATATATTTCTTTTTCTTGGCTTTGGTCCTCACCTTGTCGTCTTTGTGCGAGTCCCCTTTAGACCCGGCCTTAAAGACGATGCCGCTTTCGATGATGTCGTTGATGTCAGTCATAGGCTTAATGATGGAAAAGTCTTACTCCTGTGAAGGCCATGGCAATGCCGTATTTATCACAAGTCTCTATCACATTGTCGTCACGAATTGACCCACCGGCTTGCGCAATATATTCAACGCCGCTCTTATGAGCACGCTCGATGTTGTCTCCGAATGGGAAAAAGGCATCGCTTCCGAGAGCTACTTGGGTGTTCTGAGCTATCCATGCCTTCTTTTCTTCTATCGTCAAGACCTCCGGCTTCTCCGTAAAGAAGTTCTGCCAAGCGCCTTCTTTCAACACGTCATCATGGTCTTCACTAATGTAAAGGTCGATGGTGTTGTCGCGGTCAGCCCTTCTGATGCCCGGTTTGAATGGCAATGCCATCACCTTGGGACATTGGCGAAGCCACCAGATATCAGCTTTATTGCCCGCCAAACGGGTGCAATGGATGCGGCTTTGCTGGCCTGCACCGATGCCGATAGCCTGTCCGTCCTTCACATAACATACCGAATTGCTCTGCGTATATTTAAGGGTGATAAGGCTGATGATAAGGTCGCGCTTGGCTTCCGATGTGAAAGTCTTGTTTATAGTAGGGATATTCTCGAAGAGTTTATCATCATCGAGCTTCACTTCATTTCGTCCTTGCTCGAATGTAATGCCGAAAACCTGCTTGTGTTCAATCGGTGCCGGGCGATAATTCGGGTCTATTTGGATGACATTATACGTCCCTTTACGCTTTTCCTTGAGGATTTTCAAGGCCTCGGGAGTAAAGCCCGGAGCGATAACTCCATCGCTTACTTCACGCTTAATGAGCTTGGCTGTAGCCTCATCGCATACATCCGAGAGGGCTGCGAAATCGCCATAAGAGCACATACGGTCAGCTCCACGAGCACGAGCGTAGGCATTTGCCAAGGGAGTAAGCTCAAAATCGATATCATCCACAAAGTAAATCTTCTTCAAAGTGTCGCTCAAAGGCAATCCGATGGCTGCTCCCGCAGGGCTCACATGTTTGAATGAGGCAGCCGCAGGAACACCTGTAGCGGCTTTAAGTTCCTTTACGAGTTGCCAGGAATTCAGTGCATCGAGGAAGTTAATATATCCAGGACGGCCATTGAGGACCTCAATAGGCAGTTCACCTTCTTCCATATAGATACGTGAAGGCTTTTGATTCGGATTGCATCCGTACTTTAAAGCAAGTTCTTTCATTTATGAGGGTCGTTTAAATCTTTTTGCAAAATTACGAAAAAGATTAGAGAAAAGTGATGTGGAAACAAGATTTTTTGTAATTTTGCACAAGTTTATTGAAGGGCAATGAATAATGAAAAGAGAATTGAAACAAATTATGGATGATTTCGAAGATGAAATCGGCCGCCACATCAAGGCGCAAAAGGTGTGGAAAAAGGTGATCAGCGGGAAGCGTCCTTCTGATGAAACACTCGACCGATTGGCACTACTTGCAGGCTTTCAGAATTGGAAAGACCTGAAGGAAGCTTTACACGGAGAAGGCGATGCCTCGTTGAATTATGACGACGAGACAATGGAAACAAAGAAATAAGGATAAAGGCTTCACTGCAAAAGTGAAGCCTTTTCCTTTTTCAGGAAAACTTCTATCTTAATAATATAATAGGTGAAAGCTGGTACTTTCAAGGTATTGAAATGTTAAATAATAAGTTTTTTGTTTGAAAAACCTATCATTCGGTGTTATATAAATATAAGTAAAGAAATGATATGGATGAAACCGAATTTGCTGATAAAGTTCCTCGTTTGAGGGCGATGGCCGTAGCCAAATGCTTGAGCATGGGCTTCAATCGTGAAGATGCCTATGACATCACGCAAGAGGCAATGATCAGACTTTGGCAAATACACGACACCATTGAGCCCGAAAATCCACTTGATGCATTGGTTAAAACCATCGTGCGACGGCTTTCCCTCAATTATCTGCGACATCCAAAATGTTCACCCATGGCGGAAAATATGCAGATATTCCCTGCGGATGATAACCCGGCACTCGATTTAGAGCAAAAAGAGAACGAGGAATGGTTGACTGAAAGACTGGAAGAACTGCCTGATACACAACATGCTATATTATATATGAGGCAAGTAGAGGGTAGAAAAAATAAGGAAATCGCTACTTTATTAGGTATTCAAGAGTCATCTGTGAGCACATTATTGGCACGTGCACGCAAGAGTTTATTAGATGAAATCAGAAGAAGAAGGAGGTAAAGATATGCAACAAAAGACGAAGAAAGACATTGAAAAGCTGTTGGCTGACTTCATGAAAGGACAGACCAATGTGGATGAAGAACGGCAATTGGCTGAATATTTCCGCAATAATCAGCATGTCCGCAAGGAATGGATGGATTACAAAGAAATGTTCCGATATTTTGACAATGGCATGAAAGAGGAAGTGGAAACAGCTCATCCTATTCCATGGAAATGGCTTAGTGTTGCGGCTTCTGCCCTGTTTTTGCTTGGTATGGGCAGTTGGTTGCTCTCGCCAAAAGATAAAACAACGGCGCAAAATGCCCAATCTCAAGAGAATAAAAAGGTGGCAAAAACTTATCAAAAAGAAACTGCCACCCATCTAATCACTATCTCTGAATTGCAGAAAAAGATGTTTGAATCTCAGCCTCAAACCCCTTTGATAAAGCGAAATTCTGTTTCTTCTCCTAAAAAAAAGAATATGGTAGAAGGGCAAAAGGCTATAAGCGATACGGCTTCTTTCATCAATCAAATAGACATAACTGCATATTGTAATGAATTGGAAACTGAAAAACAAATGGAAAAGAATTATGCTCTTCAAGCTAAAAATTGGCAAAAAGCAGGCTATCAAGTAGTCTATTTGGAGGATGGAAGTCCTGTTTTAGAGAATACGAATGAGAAGAATAGCATTGAAATGTAACTATTAATGAATATAAAAATAAGATTATGAAAAAGTATATTTTACAGATTTTCTGCCTTTTGGCAGCGTTGTTCCCTCTTTCTGCTCATGCTCAGGAAGGCATCCGCAAAGCTTTTGATGAGTTTATCCATAAGGTGAAGGTGGAAGCATGCCATAATATATCCAAAGATCCGGAGACTTTTAAGGTCGTATCTCAAACAGATTTGTATGCCTTTTCTATTCCCGAATCGAAAGCCTCACTGCTTTCTGACATCCAAAAGGCTTTTGAAACCGATACAGAGAAAGCTTATTCTCAGTTGTCAGCCAATGATTTAGACCATTCCCTGATGTTTCTTGGGCAGAATGGAGCTCGCTATTATGTAGGCAAGAATTATCCCCATTATCTGTGCAACATCTTCCCCGATGCTTCAAATAAACTAAATCGATACGCCTACAGTATAGAGTGGAATGACCCGAAAGATGGCATTATCACAGGTAATATGCTGTATCTTTATGGAGAAAAGCCTGTTTTACGAAAGCCTGTTTCTCTAGGAGATGTAGCTAGAGTAATGAATACTTTGGGGGCAAATGACTCTTTGATATTGCCTAAAAGCACATTTGCCAAAATCGACAAGCAAACTGTTCGTATGCAGAAAAGCATGTTTGACACTGAGAATATGGATGCAGAGTCTTGGATGCAAGTGTTTGATGGAAAGGTAGATATGGCAAAATCTCTCCATGATGTGGCATCAGGTGCAAGCACAATAGGGGATATTTATGGTATTTGCAAGCATCACCCGCAGTGCTTGAGTAAAGAGCAAAAGAAGCGGGTGGTATCAGTCTTGGCAAACCTAAAGGCTTTCTTCAAAGATGAACCTGTATATATTTATATCCTCGAGGCCTCTGCAGATTGCATGAAATAAGGATATGTGACAGCGAAGTCTTTACAGATAGGAGTTTTATTAATATAAACATTTCAAGGGATAAACTGATGGAAAGAATATTTCCATTGATAATTATCTTTTAGAAAGATGAGTTATGCACCGAATTCAATCCACTGATTGGTAAAATGAATGTTCAAGTGTAGCCTTTGATGCGTTTGAAAAATGTATGGGATGGGAATGAGTTTATCAATGGAAATCACATTAAGTTAATATTTTAAGATTACATTTCTTGATTAAAAAAGAGGCTTTTCTGTGAAGAAAAAGCCTCTTTTGCAATGTTATCTGAGAATTTTGAAGTTATTTCAACTTAGGCATCCACGTGCAGATTTTCTTTCCGTTCCATCCATTTACAGATGAATAATCCACCATGTGGATAGTGCCCGTAGTGGTAGGAACAAGAAATTCCATGCGGGTAGTGCTCATCTGGGGCTTCACAGGGGTAATCTTTACCTCGCCATTGGCATCTGCTACAATCTGAACAGGCTTATTATAGTCAGGGTCGATGTTCTCATCACGCGAAAGAACGATAGGTCCATACTGCAGAGCCTGATAGTTCCAAGCCTCCGGATTACTGCCGTGAGGGGCATCAATAAGCTTTGCCCGCATATCAAATGTAAGTTCTATCTTGTCGCCATTGTTCCATTTTCGGTCGATGGAAAGATACTTTCCGTTGTATTCATAATTGAAAGCCTTGCCGTTAACTCTTACTGCGGTGGCTTTACTCCATGCAGGAATATGGAGCTTGAAGTCGAATTTCTCGCTCTTTACATCATTGATTTCTATCACCACCTTATTATTATAAGGGAAGTCGGAATCGATGGTAAACTTGACATCACGCCCTTTCTTGGTCTTCGCAGTGACGGTTGCAGCATTGTAAAGATTGATGACAGGCCCTGATTTTGACTGCATTACGGCCATATAAGGGATGTAAGCGAGGCCCATAGGACCGCTCAGATTACAACAAGTAACCGTCATTCCATCGACTTTCGTTCCCCATCCGATATCCGTAACCTTACGTCCATTGAGCAGATTCACGTAACTGAATCCGTCACCTCCTGGCTTCATAGCACCCAAAAGGCCATTGTAAGCATATTTCTCAATGTAATCTACGGTGGAAGGGTCACCCGTTATGCGAAGGATTTGACTGCAAAGTTTCATCCAAGTGACACCTGCGCAAGTCTCCATCATTCGTTTGATATTCGGGTTGCTCTGCTCTAAAGCCGTGTTATCCCAAGCCTCTCCGTTCCATTTCGGATAGTAAGGCTGGTCAGCACCACCGTTTCCGATGAGGGTAATCTCATATTTCTTGATATTCTCAAAGAGGTTCATGAAGGCCTTTTTGATGCGCTCGTCACCTGTGCAACGATAGTATTCAACGGCCCCTTCAAAAAGGGAAAGCATCTCATAAGCCTTTGGATATCCATTGCCCATCTGTCGTGGCAACACGTTATCGCAAGCTTCTTGGAAAAGGTCAGCGCCCTTGCATCCGCCTTCTTTTATCAGATAGGTGCAGAAATCGAGGTATTTCTTGTCGCCCGTAAGTTTATAAATGCGCATGATAGGCTCCATAACGGTGAACGACTCGATGCCGTTTTTGCTCCAACCCTGCGTGGTCATCGGAGTCTTGGGTGCATCGCCAATCTGGTCGAGCACGCTGTTGGCCTCATTAATCATCAGTTGATACACCTTCGGGTCTTTCTTCACATGGGCGTAATACTGGCTTAATCCGAGCATTACGTACTTACGTTCCCACATATCGCCACACTTTCCGTTAGGCTGTTTATCAATAGGAACGGTGGAAATAGCACCATTACTGCGCACGGTGGAGAACACTTCGCTCACCGTATTATCCAATATCTTCTTCAGTTCCTGGTCTCCCGTATAGCCATAAAGCATAGAACCGCTACGCACGGCCTTTGCCCACATCTCGCCCAAAGCGAAGTTTGAGCCACCCGTAACATAGAAATCCATCAGTTTGCGATAAGGAACGACGCCCTTATTCCAATGCTCGACACTGTTCAAAATGTCGTTCTCAAAGTAGTTTGTAAGGTGGATGCTGCCATCTGGAAGCGGCGTTATGACATCCTGTACTTTCACGTTTTGCGCTGTGGCGGTGGTTACAAATCCCATCATCAACAGGCAGATTAAATTCTTAAGATTTATTTTCATCGTATCATAATTTTCGGCAAAGATACTAAAAATCCACTGTTCCCGCAAACGACTTTTATCTTTTTGATAGTAATCAGGCACAATATTTGCTCAAAAAAGTTGTCCTATTTGGCACAAAATATCCTTGCAAAGCCGGCTAACGTGCGCAAAATCTTTCTTGACAGGGATATCTTATATTATAGAAGATAATACCCCATCTTGTAAAAGATGGTTGTTTACGCTGTAAACAACCGTTAGAAGGCTCGTAAAAGGTATCCTTTTACAAGGTAAAAGACTATTGTTTACATTGCAGGGAATAACACCCCTGCTTTTTAGGAGTGAATCCCTCAAATTCTGCTAAATGCTTTAGAGCTTTCCCGACTTGATGCCACCACCCTTCGTAAGCGTCAAAACGGAGGCCTGGAGCTTTTTATTCGTATGGTCAAAAAGCAATGCCGGATTGAAACGACGCCCTTTGAAATAGGTCTCAAAATGAAGATGCTCAGTTGTCGCACGGCCTGTTCGCCCGGTAAGTCCTATCACTTCACCGGCCTTCACCTTCTGCCCCACTTTCACAAAGTTCTTGCATTGATGGCCATAGAGCGTTTCAAAACCATAAGCATGACGGATAACGATGCAGTAACCATAGCCGAAATAGACGCCGGAACGCGTCACCACCCCATCAAAAGCAGCCAAAATCTCATCTCTCGGCTTGGTCTTAATGTCCACGCCGGAATGATGTCTGCGCCCTCCATAAGGACTTATCACATGGCTGCCAGGCAACGGATAAGCCCAATGTTCTTGGGATATCTGCGCTAAATCGAGCTTGAAAGTCGAGCTATTGACGAATGGGTCGTTCACTTCATCAGGGTCTAAAGTGAGTCCTCTGCCAAGTTCAGCACCTGAAACACTGACATTTACCCTTTCTCCGCGCTTCTCGCAGATAAGCGCTTGATTGCGAAGCCGATGGCTGCTGATATCAAGGATGGTCTCCGGATTGACTCTTCCGCCATTTATCATGATAGCAAACGTGCAGGAATAATGGCCTTTCGACCCTCCAACGATGGCTATTGTCTGTCCGGCCTTCACCTCTTGCCCTACCTCCACCATGTTTTGGGCATTGCCGCTATACATCGTTTCCAGGCCATTTGTATGACGGATGACGATAACATTGCCATAAGAACTGATATTGCGGGATAAGCGCACCGTGCCCTCAAACATAGCTTTTACGGCATCGCCTTTCTTTGTGGAAATCTCCAATTGCGAGTCTCCATTCGTCAACTTAGCTTTACCTACAGGTAAAGGAAAGCTATAATCATTGCTGCCAAGGGAACTGAGGTCTATACTGACCATATTGGAACGGCTGAAAAGACCAGGCGTTTCAATGCTGATTTGCTGTTGTTCGGCAGCTGTAAACTTATCCTTTGCAGGGGCAAAAGCAGTCATCGTCACGATGAAAGTACCCGAGGCAAGGATTAACCTTAGGTTTAATTTCATTTTCAAAAGTTTTAAGGTCGCCTCTTTATTGAAGCATGATAGCGGTGAAAATCCTCCCCGACTGGATGCCTAAGCGTCTTGCGGAGAAGTAATCATCAGCATGAGAGTAAGTGCATACATCTGCCTTCTGGATATTCTGTGGACTCACGCCCGCTCCTATCAACTGAATGCGACAGCATTCCGGCAGGTCTATATGCCATTTTTCATATTTTCGAGCCACCAAGGACATGTCAAATCCATTGCTGGCAAACTGTTCATAAACCTCTGGCCCTACCTCGAAATTCTCCAAAGAGATGCCAGGGCCGATGATGGCTTTCAACTTCTGAGGGTCGGAAGAATAAGCCTCACGCATCTCAGCAACCGCTTTCAGAACAATATACTGCACGGTGCCTCTCCATCCTGAATGTACAGCGCAAACGGCATGATGGTCCTCATCATAAAGCAACACCGGGATGCAGTCGGCTGTTGATACTCCTATGCATACTCCGGAGAGGGATGTCAGCAGGCCATCGACACCTTCAAGCAGCATCCGCTTTGTGTTTTCGGATAATGCAAAGAACTCAGGACCAATCTCCCGAAAGGTAATGCCATGCGTCTGATGCGGCATAATGATATGGTCAAGACCGATTTTCAGACTTGCAGAGAGCGCTTTGCGGTTTTCGGAGATAGCCTCCGGAGCATCACCGCAATACTCATTGATATTGAATTCGCCATAGTTTCCTTTGCTCACACCCCCATGTCGGGTTGTGGAGAAAGCCTGTACGGCTGTTCCTAATTGATAATATGTGAGGACGGGCTCAATCATTTTCGTCGCTGTCCTCGTATTCAAAGTCGTCTAAATCTTCTATGTCGTCTTCATCAACTTCCTCAACAGCACCATCAGCACCTTCTTCCTGCATTTCCTGAGTGAATGCCTGAAGGTCTTTGTCACGATGCACAAGGGTGTCTTCAGCCGTTATTTCCTGCAACTTATTACTCTCGCTATTGAGCACTTTCCAAAGCACATCCTTCAATTCATCGAGCCCTTTGCCCGTCACTGAAGAGATGAAGACCACAGGAAGGTCAGTGGGAAGCGTGGAGGTGAGCATTCCGATGAGTTCCTCATCCAGCAAATCACACTTCGTAACGGCCAGGACTCTGTGCTTATCCAACATATCCGGGTTGAACTGCTGCAATTCTTTCAGCAGAATTTCATATTCCCGTTTGATGTCATCAGTATCTCCCGGCACCATGAAGAGCAACAGTGAGTTGCGCTCAATATGACGAAGAAAGCGTAAGCCAAGGCCTTTCCCCTCGCTTGCTCCTTCGATAATGCCCGGAATATCGGCCATGACAAACGACTGTTTGTCCCTATATTCGACGATACCTAATGAGGGCTCAAGGGTCGTAAAAGGATAGTTGGCAATCTTCGGGCGTGCACTTGAGAGTGTAGAAAGCAAGGTTGACTTGCCTGCATTCGGAAAACCCACAAGACCCACATCGGCCAAAAGCTTGAGTTCCAAGATGACTGTCTTCTCCTCCATGGGTTCTCCAGGCTGCGCATAACGTGGAGCCTGATTGGTGGAAGTACGGAATTGGAAGTTGCCCAAACCGCCTCTACCTCCCTTCAGAAGTACTATTTCCTGTTTATCATACGTCACATCACAGATATATTTACCTGTCTCAGCATCGTAAACAACCGTTCCACAAGGTACGTCTATATAAGCATCCTTGCCGTCAGTACCATGACATTTGTCATGACCTCCGTTGCCTCCATGCTCAGCATACACATGACGCTGATACTTCAGATGCAGCAGAGTCCAATAGTTATGGTTGCCCCGCAAGATAATGCTTCCTCCATGACCGCCGTCGCCACCATCAGGACCGCCGTTGGGCTGATATTTCACGTGGCGCAGATGCATAGATCCCCTGCCTCCCTTACCAGAGCGGCAATAAATCTTCACGTAGTCCACAAAATTAGATTCTGCCATATCTGCCTGTAAAATTAAAGACTGTCGATTACTTTACGGATATCCTCGAAGACTGGGTCTACTCCCCCAATACCAACAATGTGGTGGTGGATGCCTTCCTTCTTATACCAGTCGATGAGCGGAGAGGTCTGAGTATGATACACATTGAGGCGTTTTTTGATGGTCTCTTCGTTATCATCCGAGCGCCCACTCTGCTGTCCACGCAAGATGAGACGTTTCATCAGTTCTTCTTCTGGAACATCGAGCTCTATCATAGCCGCAATTTTATGCCCACGTTTAGCAAGCATCTCCTTTAAAGCCTCAGCCTGCGGAATAGTACGAGGGAAACCATCGAAGATAACTCCTTTATGGTCTTTGCCGAAACTATCGTAAACACTGGCGAGGATGTTCACCATCAGGTTGTCTGGAATCAGCTGGCCCTGGTCAATATAGCCTTTAGCCGTCTTGCCAAGTTCCGTACCGTTCTTGATTTCATTACGCAACACATCACCTGTAGAGATGTGGTTGAAATTATATTGAGCAATCATCTTGTCGCTCTGGGTGCCCTTGCCTGAGCCCGGCGCACCGAAAATAACGATATTCTTCATTTTATTTCACTAATGTATAAATGTCTCTCAGATTGCGACCTTGTTGGTCATAGTCAAGGCCATAACCTACGATAAAGTCATTGGGAATCTCCATAGCTGCATATTCAATATTCAAAGGAACCTGCAGTTTGCCCGGTTTCACCAGTAACGTGCATATATGCAGGCTGGCAGGCTCACGAGTGCCCAAAGTCTCGAGCATACGCTTCATGGTGGCACCGGTGTCTACTATATCTTCCACGATGACTACATTACGGCCGTGAAGGTCCTCATTTACGCCGATTACCTCTTTGATAGTGCCTGTGGAAACTGTGCCTTCATAGGAAGCAAGCTTCACAAACGAAATCTCGCAGGGTATGGTGATGTAACGTATCAGGTCAGCTGCAAAGATAAAAGAACCATTCAGTACTGCCAACAAGAGTGGATTTTTGCCTTCCATATCCCTGTTGATTTTGTCAGCAACGGCCTTCACACGTTGCTGGATTTCAGTTTCCGGGATAAACGTTTTAAACGTTTTGTCCTTGATTTTGACTATACTCATCGTATGATTTTTGATATATTTGTGGCAAAATTACAAAAAATATGCCAAACATGGATGATTGTTTAGTATTAATTTCGTATTTTTGCAAGGATATGAAGATTTTTACCAGTGCTCAGATACATGAGCTTGACAAATACACCATGGAGCATGAGCCCATCAGAGGAATTGACCTGATGGAACGTGCCGCTAAGGCTATTGCGCATGCAATCAGTGAAAAGTGGACCTCTCAGACACCTGTCGTCGTCTTTGCAGGCCCGGGTAACAATGGCGGAGATGCCCTTGCGGTGGCTCGGCTGCTGGCTGAGCAAGGCTATAGAGTGTCGGTCTATCTCTTCAATGTGCAAAACAAGCTCTCTGAAGACTGTGCGACCAACAAGCAGAGAATTATCGACTGCAAACGCATCAGTGGCTTCAAGGAGATTACGGTGAACTTTGACCCTCCCACACTGGATGCCGACATGCTCGTTATCGATGGCCTCTTTGGCTCGGGACTCAACAAACCGCTTGCCGGAGGCTTTGCTTCTCTGGTGAAATACATCAATCAGAGTTCTGCCCATGTGGTAAGCATCGACTTACCTTCAGGGCTCATGGCGGAAGACAACACTTATAACATACGCGCCAATATCATACGCGCCGACCTCACGTTAACCCTTCAGCAAAAGAAACTTTGCATGCTCTTGGCTGATAACCAACAGTATATCGGCGAATTGAAGGTGCTTGACATCCGCCTGTCGGCTGATTATATCCAAAAGACAGAGGCTTCGTTTTCCATTCTTGAGGAGAACTACATACGTAGCATTCTCCGTCATCGTGATGACTTTGCGCACAAAGGAACCATGGGAAATGCCCTTATCATAGCCGGCAGCTATGGCATGTCAGGGGCTTCCATCCTCGCTTCACGAGCCTGCATGCGGTCAGGAGCGGGCAAGGTGACCGTACATACGCCGAAGAAAAATTATACAATCATGCAGGTGGCTGTACCGGAGGCCGTCATGCAGATGGACCATGAGGAGACTTATTTCTCTGAAGCTGTCGAGACAGAGGACTTTGATGCCTTGGCAATAGGGCCTGGCATCGGCCATCATGAGAATACCGCCATCGCTATGATTGCCCAATTGAGGCGCACACAATGCCCGATAGTGGCAGATGCAGATGCTCTCAACATCCTTGCCAACCATCGCGCATGGATGCAACAGCTGCCTAAGGACATCATCCTCACGCCACATCCGAAGGAGTTTGACCGCCTTTCAGGAGGCACCAGCAACGGATGCTACGAACGATTGATAAAAGCCAGAGAACTGGCTGAACGTCTCCAGGCTTACATCATCCTCAAAGGGCACTACTCTGCATTGTGTCTTCCTGATGGCAACATAATCTTCAACCCTACGGGAAACTCGGGCATGGCTACCGCAGGAAGCGGAGACGTGCTCACGGGCATCATCACCGGACTGCTGGCACGTGGCTACACCCATAAGGAAGCGTGTCTGTTGGGCATGTATCTGCATGGTCTTGCGGGTGACCTCGCCGTAAAGGTTACAGGCAAAGAGAGCCTTGTGGCAGGCGATATTATCCGCTTTTTGCCTCAGGCTTTTCTCAGATTAGACGATTAAAAAACAATAAGAGATATGATTAAAAAGATATTCTTTACTTTGGCTTTTCTGAATTTGATGCTCTCCGCACAAGCTCAGGAACCCGTCATGGGCACCACTTACTATCTGCCCAAGACCGCCCTCCGCTTCTCTGTCTTAATAGAAAAGACGGAATATACTCCCGGTCAGTTTGCTGCTTATGCTGAACGATACATGAAAAAAAATAACGTGGGGCTTGAGCCATCCGTCACTTATCGCATCACCAGCATCAATATGACGCCCGTGGCAGTGCCTGACACCTCGAAACAATTCACTCTTCAATTGGATAAGAAATACAGCATCCGTGAGGTTGACCGTGATGCCAGCGGCATTCTGCTTGCCATCAACACCAAGGGAAACAAGATTGAGGAAATTCCAACGTTCAAGGCTGCCAAGCGAATAGTCCTCCCTAACCCCAACGCTTATATGAATGAGGATATCCTTTCGGCAGGAAGCACAGCCAAGATGGCGGAACTTTGTGCACAGGAAATCTATGACATCCGCGACAGTCGGTCCCAATTATCGCGCGGACAAGCGGAATTTATGCCCAAAGACGGTGCTCAGTTGAAGATTATGATGGATAATCTCGACACTCAGGAACGTGCTCTCATGCAGGTCTTTGAGGGTACTACGTATAAAGACACGCTTGAGAAGGTCTTCACTTTCGTCCCTACCCAACCGGTAAATAAGCAACTTTTCTTCCGCTTTTCCAGAAAATTAGGACTCACAGATACCGATGACCTTGCCGGTATACCTTATTATATAAGTATAGAAAAAGAGAACAACGTAACGGAAGATGTTGCTCCAGCCAAGGAGAAGAAAGAGAAAGATGACTTGGGACTTTATGTGAATATTCCCGATAAAATCACCATCACGCTTTTCCAGCAGGAACAGCCCGTCAAGACATTCTCCACTTTAGCTGGTCAGTTCGGCAAGATGGAAGCCCTGAGCGCAGACCTTTTCGGCAAGAAACAGACATCTCACATCTTGCTGAATCCCATTTCGGGCAGTATCGAAAAGATAGAAAGCGAGACGCTGAAATAAGCGTTTCGCAGCCTTTAAAGATTCTCCGCTAATAGCAAACATGCCAAAAAGCAAAGCCTTTCAGGAATATAGGCAGGGCCATGAGCATCTGTGTTTATTCTTGAAAACAAACAATAATGGAACAAAAAGTGGCTTATGACGGGCATAAAAACGACCAATGACAAACTTAATAACAGCTAATGACGACATTACACACGATGTGTAATCACGTTACAAGTTGTGTGTAATCACATTACAAGCCGTGTGTAACGTGATTACAAACGGAATTTGTAATCCCTATTAGCAGCTTTTATGCCACTCGCTATCCGTTATCGTCATCGTTGAAAGCCATTTCTGTTATCATTAATTATCCCTTTCTGAGTCTCCATAATTTAGTCGACAAGCCGTTTTTGAGGATTCTAGAGTCCTCTGACCCTCGTTTACTAATCCCATAAAACGAAAAAGCGGGAGCACATGTTTTTGTCCATGTTGTTCCCGCTTCTATATTCTATTGCTTCTTACAAAAGATGATGATTAGTCAAGATTTGCAAGTTTGTTGTCAGAACCAAGCACATCAAGAATCTTATGCTTGTACATTTCCTCCATGAGGTCACGTGCTGGTCCACAGAACTTACGTGGATCAAACTCTGCTGGCTTCTCAACAAACACCTTGCGAACGGCTGCTGTGAAAGCAAGACGAGAGTCAGAGTCGATGTTAATCTTGCAAACTGCACTCTTGGCTGCCTTGCGGAGCTGCTCCTCAGGAATACCAACTGCATCTGGCAACTTGCCTCCGTATTTGTTGATCATGTCAACATACTCCTGTGGAACTGAAGAAGATCCGTGGAGAACGATTGGGAAGCCTGGGAGTTTCTCCATAACTGCATCGAGAACGTCGAATGCCAATGGAGGAGGAACGAGGCGACCGGTCTTCGGGTCACGCTTGCACTGCTCTGGTTTGAACTTATAAGCTCCATGAGAAGTACCGATGGAGATAGCCAATGAATCAACGCCTGAACGTGTTGAGAAGTCGATAACTTCCTCAGGTTTTGTATAATGAGAAACTTCAGAAGCAACCTCATCCTCTACACCTGCAAGTACACCGAGCTCACCCTCAACAGTTACATCAAACTGATGAGCATAATCTACAACCTTCTTTGTCAAAGCGATATTCTCCTCATAAGGAAGAGCAGAACCGTCGATCATCACTGAAGAGAAACCGAAGTCTACACAGCTCTTGCAAAGCTCGAAGGTGTCTCCGTGGTCGAGGTGAAGAACAATCTCAGGATGGTTGCATCCCAATTCCTTAGCATACTGCACAGCGCCCTCTGCCAAATAGCGCAGAAGAGTCTGGTTAGCATAATTACGGGCACCCTTAGAAACCTGAAGGATAACCGGTGACTTCAATTCTGAAGAGGCTTTGATGATAGCCTGAAGCTGCTCAAGGTTGTTGAAGTTGAAAGCTGGAACAGCCCATCCGCCATTGATGGCTCTCTTAAACATCTCGCGGGTGTTTACAAGGCCTAATTTCTTATAATCTACTGCCATTTTAATAATGTATTTAAAAATGAATTCTTTTCCTTTTGTTTATCCGACTGCAAATTTAACATTTTATTTTGGCATTGCAAAAATATTGTACGTTTATTAATGTTGCAATCAAGTTAAAAAGTTTAATATTCCTTGAATATCGAGGAATTGAGAGGATTTTTGCTAAATGTACTTTACAATCCAGCCAAATCTAACTTAAAAACATGGGGACATCGACTGAAGCAATGTCCCCAACTCTTTATTTCTTTAAAAAGCAGGATTTTCCCTAAGCTTTCTTTTCTACAGGCTCAATGGCTTTCCAAATGAGGGCTGCCAAAGCACCACCAGCAAAAGGAGCTACGATGAAGACCCAAAGGTCGGTCAAAGCCTGGCCTCCCTCGAAGAGTGCAGGACCGAAAGAACGTGCCGGATTGACAGAGGTACCTGTATAATGGATGCCCACTAAATGGATGAGAATCAAACTCAAACCGATGGCAAGACCGGCAAAGTTGTTGGTTGCGCCATTCGTCTTAGCCGTTGCGCCCAATACAACGAGCACAAAGAGAGTTGTCAAAACAAGCTCTACAATGAATCCATTCAACTGACCTGCTGCGCAAGCATTGGCGCCTGTGGTCGTCCCTTCAGCCAAACCTGGAGATGTAGTCACGAAAAGATAGAGGCAAGCAGCGGCAAGAACACCACCGATAAACTGCCCTATCCAATAGCCAATAGCATCTTTTGTTGTCATACGACCGCTCAAAAGAACGCCCAACGTGATGGCTGGATTGATGTGGCAACCACTGATACCACCAATGGTGTAAGCCATTGCTACTACGGTAAGACCAAAGGCTACTGCCGTGCCTACTACCGATGCGGCGTCAGAGCCACAATTCAGGCTGACGGCTGCGCCACAACCTAGGAATGTAAGTACGAATGTACCTACTAATTCTGCTAAATACTTTTTCATAGACTTCATTTTATGTGTTTTTAATCTAATGTCTGGTTTTTATATGTATAATAACGCAAAGTTAGGAAAAATATTCTTAGATTGCAACTATTTTAAGTGAAAAGTTTACTTTTCCGTGTAGTCAAAGTATTGGAAATCAGCATAAGAGCCGTCGGAAGGACCTGCGGCAAACAGTCCCAAAGTCACTCCCGTGAAGCCTCCTGCCACCTCCGTGCTCATCAAAGAGCAGTTTTGCGCGGTCAATTCTGTAAACCCTCCGTCATCAAAGGCATAAAGGAAATGATAGAATAACCCATCGCTCGTGATGCGAAGACGCAATATCTTGCATCCTTCCTTTATCATCTGCGTTCCGAAATCGGCAGAAAGTGATTTCAGACGAGCCTCAGCGCCTACAAAATATCCATCGGTATAGAAGTCGAAATGGCCGTCATTAATCTGATAAACAGTCAGTCCTGCTTTGATAACCGCAGAAGTATCGCTCTTCACTTTTTCAACATTTTTGTCAAGTTCTTCCATGTCGATGGCCGTTTCTGCCACAATCTTAGCGGCTTCCTGACGACGCCCGATAAAGGTAGGCTGATGGTTTTCCGTCAAAGAACCATGAGGATAGAGTCTCAGTTTACCATTCCCGATTTTATAATTAGCCGTTATCGGGTTCTGAATATGTATCCATTCAGACCCTAAAGAACCATTGAAAGCCGTGTGGATAACGGTCTTTTGCATGGCTGTTTGCGGCAATAAGCGAGCCGTCATCAATGTATCGATTGCCTCTCCTTGATTGACAACCGGCCATTCACCCGCTTTCCACTCCACTGGAGCCAGATAAGTCTCACGGCCAAGATGATGATAAGAACCGCCGAAGTTGCGGTAAGCCAGGAAAATCACCCACCAAGAGCCATCCTGAGCCTCCACAAAATCGCCATGACCCGTGCCTTGTATCTGCATCGACTGCCCTTTCCGATTGCAATTTGTGAGGATTGGATTAGCGGGACAAGCCTCATAAGGGCCTGCCATCTGACGGCTCCGCGCTATCGTGAGATGATGGGCAAGTTCGGTACCGCCCTCTGAAATGAGGAGATAATAATATCCGTCCTTTTTATATAGGTGTGGGCCTTCAGGATAACGGCCACCTTCACCTTGCCAGATTCCTTTGCTTTCGGAGAGCTGATGGCCGGTTTTAGGGTCAATCTCGCAAAGCGTTATCATATTTCCGGGATTACTCACCATATAGCAATGACCATTCTCGAAATAAAGCGAAGGGTCAATGCCTTGCTGTTTCAGCCATATCGGCTCACTCCAAGGGCCTTTCGGGTCTTTGGCCGTCACCATGAAATTGCCACCGTTACCAATGTTGGTGGTTATCATATAATAGGTGCCGTCATTATAGCGGATTGTCGGCGCATAGATGCCTGTCCACGAAGAAGCATCTTTGAGATTGAGTTGTGAAGGGCGGTCAAGCACGTTTCCTATCTGCTCCCAATGCACCAAATCACGGGAATGATAAACGGGCACTCCGGGGAAATACTCAAAAGAGGAGTTGACGAGATAGAAATCATCGCCTACCCGACACACTGAAGGGTCGGGATGAAAACCTGCAATCACCGGATTACGATACGTTTCCAGCGACTGGGCATGAATGCTCATCGTGAAAATGAGGGCTGTCAAAAGTGAGAATAATCGTGTCATAGCTTTTATAGGATTGTCTTTAAAATTTGCGCAAATGTCTTGAATTTGTCGTAAAATTACAACATTCTGCTCAAATATGCAACATATTCATGACTAATTTATCAAATATTTTGGGTTTAGTTTCAATTTGTTTTAATATTAACAGTTATACTTTCTTTTTGATATGTTTAATTATTATTTTGTTAGCAATATGAAACAATAAGTAAAATAGTAGTTTCAAAAGGATAGTAAAATATTGTTTTGTATGACAAATTGTCGTAAATTTGCCAGCAAAACGTTACAAAGTGAAATAAAAAGTTATGTATAATTTAAAAAGAGAAAGGTAAACATGAAAAAGATTGAAGCAATCATCCGCAAGACAAAGTTCGAGGATGTGAAGGAAGCATTGCTTGCCGCAAACATTGAATGGTTCTCTTATTATGACGTAAGAGGTGAAGGAAAGATGAGACAAGCACGTATTTATCGTGGCGTAATGTATAACACCAGTTGCATTGAGCGCGTATTACTGAATATTGTCGTGCGTGACAAAAACGTGGAAAAGACCATTGCAGCCATCGAGAAAGCCGCTCAAACGGGTGAGATTGGCGATGGCCGCATCTTCATCATACCCGTTGAAGATGCCGTACGCATCCGCACTGGTGAGCGTGGGGATATTGCCCTGTATAACGCAGAGCTAGAGAAATGAGAGAATGAACATAAAACAACAAAAATAAAAACACAAACACAATGATGCCATTATTATTGACAACTCTAAATTCAGGTAACACCGCATGGATAACAATGTCGGCTATTCTCGTTATGTTGATGACCGTTCCAGGTCTAGCGCTTTTTTATGGAGGACTTGTACGTTCAAAGAATATCCTCAGTATCATCATGCAATGCCTGATGTGTACGGCTGTTTTGAGCATTCTTTGGATTGCTTTCGGCTATAGTTGGGTATTCGGCACCGGATTAAAAGGTACAACAATGGGGTCTTTTATCGGTGGATTTGATAAAGTTTTCCTGCAAGGCGTGGGTGTAAACACCATTCTCTCGCCGTCAGGAATCCCCGAAATCACTTTCTGTCTGTTTCAATGTATGTTCGCCGTGATTACTCCCGGCCTCATCATTGGCGCCTTTGCAGAACGGCTGAAGTTCTCCAGTTTCTTGGTTTTCACCATTCTTTGGTCGATTCTCGTTTATAATCCGATGGCCCACTTCGTTTGGGGTGGCGGTTGGTTACAGCAGATGGGAGCCCTCGACTTTGCCGGTGGTACGGTCGTCCACATCAATGCAGGTATCTCAGCACTGGTTATGGCCATCATGTTGGGTCGCAGAAGCGACTATCGACCGGGGCGTCCTATCCCTGCCACAAACGTCACTTACGTGTTTCTCGGCGCTATCTTCCTTTGGTTAGGATGGTTTGGCTTCAATGCCGGAAGCGGTCTTACGGCTGACGGACTTGATGCCAACGCCTTCTTAGTGACCCATCTTTGCACCTGTGTGGCTGCCATTACCTGGATGGCCATCGACTGGATTTGCAGTGGAAGACCTACTACGGTCGGCGTATGTACAGGTGCCGTTGCAGGATTGGTAGCCATCACTCCGGCAGCCGGCAGCACCGATGTGTTGGGAGCCATCGTGATAGGACTCGTCACAAGTATCGTTTGCTATTGCATGGTGGCCTTTGTGAAACCTAAACTCGGTTATGATGACGCGCTTGATGCCTTCGGCGTGCATGGTATTGGTGGTATCATCGGCAGTGTACTCACGGGTGTTTTTGCAACGGCAGCCGTTACGGGCGGAGCTAAAGGCGCTCTTTATGGAGACTGGCATCAGTTGGTTGTTCAGCTCATAGCCACTGGTTTCGCAGTTGTCTATAGTGGTGTCCTCACGTTCATTCTGTTTAAAGTCATCGACAAGACGATGGGCATCCGCGTTGAGCCACGTGTTGAGGAGGAAGGACTCGACATCTATGAGCACAGCGAAAGTGCTTATAACTAAACTTTGAAGCCTCTCCCCGACCTTCACAATCAGAGAGAGAGGCTTATTTTAAGGCATTGGCTTGGAGAAAACAAGGCTGAAACCGTAGCACATTCATAAACATAAAGGGGTATTCAAGATGAAAAAGTTGAAAAGATTGGGGTTGATGACCCTCACATTGACGGTCACGACCATAGCGATAAACGCTCAGGATAAAGTGAAAACGGCGATAGCAGCCGATGTGGTCAATCAGTATATCTGGCGTGGTCAGGATTTAGGAAACGTGAGTTTGCAGCCAACGTTGGGGGTAGGTTATAAAGGCTTGTCACTCACTGCATGGGGAAACGTAGGGCTTACAGAAGCCAGCGACACGAAGGAGTTTGACCTCACGGCAGCCTATTCGATAGGAGGCCTCAACATGGGCATCACTGATTATTGGTTTAATAAGCCCAATGAGCATTACTTCTGTTACAGCAACGGCAAGACCTCCCATGTTTTTGAAGCCAATATCGGCTATAATTTCGGACCCGTTTCCTTGCAATGGTACACCAATTTTGCAGGAAATGACGGGCTCAACAAAAGTGGAAAGCGTGCTTATTCTTCTTATATGGAAGTCGATGCACCCTTTAAATTAGGAGGATGTGACTGGATTGCCGCCCTTGGAACTGTGCCTTATACCAACAGTTCCTATGCCGAGGCGAATGGCTTTGCGGTGACGAACGTATCGCTGAAAGCCACGAAGGACATTAAAGTGACTGATTCCTTCAACATCCCGATATTTGCAGGGATAACAGCTAATCCAAGCAACGAGAAAGCCTACTTGCTTTTTGGTTTCACATTAAGACCTTAACTATTATATAGCGAGGGCAGAAGAACTAACACAGGGTTGTTTTTGCCAAATTTGAAAGGAGGAAAAACCAACCTGGCTTCTGTCCTCGCATTCTTTGAAAAACCACTTTATGCCTTCAGCAGATTTTTCAACAGGAAGGTGGCATTCTGATTTTTGGCTACTCCGGGAGTTATCTTATAAGAATAGGTGACTTTTGTGCCCAACTCTATCTCAAAACAATAGTTGTGGAAACGGTCGTATTCCATCTTCGAGAGTTCGAGGTCATGCGTGGCAATAACCCCCGAAACGGGCAAATGAGAGACGTATTCAAGGAATAATTTAGAACCGTTCAACTTATCCAAAGAGTTGGTTCCCTTGAGTATCTCATCAAGGATGATAAGCGTGCGAGCATCCTTTTGCCTGCAGAAATCCAGCAACTGCTGAAGTCGGAGGAGTTCGGCATTGAAATAGGAGATGCCATGTGAGAGGTCATCGGTGGTGCGCATACTGCTGAAAAGGCGAAAGCGCGACACCTTCAGAGCCTTTGCAAATACGGGCATACCATTCAAAGCAAACACGTAATTGACACCGATAGCACGCAAGAAAGTGCTCTTTCCTGCCATATTCGCGCCCGTTATGATATAATAATTGCCGTCTTTGATGGAGAAGTCATTGCTTACAGCCTCATCACCCAAAAACGGATGATAAAGTCCTTGAGCCTCATAGGTCATCTCCGCAGTATCCACCACCTCGGCTTCCACTGTTTCCGGATGATTGAAGCGATAAGCCGCCATCGACACGAGGGCATCGATTTCGCTCACAAGGTCTATCCATCGGTCCATTTTCTCCACGTAAGATTGCTGCCAACGAATGAAATTCCGTGCCAAAAAGAGGTCGCTCAAGAGGAGGGAATCCATAAAGAAAAGACCGAGCACATTGCCCCTTCTGTCGAGTCCTTGCAGCACTTTCTCGAGTTCCTCAAAACTTATCTCGGCATCATGAAGAGCCTCAAAGTCCTGCCGATAAGCTTCCGGCACTTCCTGAAGATTGTGGCAATGGTGGATGAGGGCGATAAACTGCCGCATCTGAGCAATCAAATCGCTCACATAGGCATCGAGTTTCTTCAGATGAGCAGAAGTCAATCCATAAGCCAAGAAGAACTGCAAAATGCCCCACCAGATAGGGAGATTGGCGCTCACAATGCCCATGATGGCGAGGATGAGCGAAGCATAGAAACCCACTAAAAGACAAGCGCAAAGACCGAAAAAGGCTTTTGAAGCCAAGAAGGAGGGCAATTGCAATCTCATGGAACCATGCACGGCGCGCTGAATGGCCTCAGTATCGACTTTTGAGGCTTGCCCGAAGGCGATAAAGCGAAACAGCCAATCGGGCTTTTCACTAAGGCAACAAATGCTGGAAGCCTGATAACGGATGCGCGCAAACGACAGATAATCAGCCAATCGACGGCTTCCTCCGAGCGTCACGCAACGGCTGATGCGCTGAAAGACCGACTCGCTGCCGAAAATATCCAAATCGAAGGTGAAGGGATGATGGCTGTCAGCAAACCTTTCACCGGTATCGAAAGCCGAGAAATCGCCTTGCAATGCCGCCATCTCTTGCTGAAAAGTGAGTTGAAGATGACGGATTTCCTGCATGCGCTCATCATTTTTCACGTCAAAATGACGGATATAGAAATACGCAACGAGGGAAAACAACGACAGAAAAATCAATATCGCTCCCCATGAAAGGAGCGTATAAAGCACCAGAAAGCCGATGAAAGCAAGGAAGGAGACGATTTCTCCGATGAAGAGAGCATGGCTGCGCGACTTAAACGAAAGTCGTTGATTTTCAAGCGTTTCATATTGTGACTTGTAAAAGACGGTTGTTTGCATTGCTTCTAACGGTTGTTTACCTTGCAAAAGACGATTGTTTACCTTGTAAAAGACGATTGTCTATAATTCAAGTGATAACACCCTATTGAACCGAAGATTGTTGGTCGAGATGCATGATGCGGTCTCTCTCCACGCTGAGCACCCCTTTCACCTGCTCAAACTGCTTTATCGCCTCCTCAATTTTCACCTTGTCAGGCACGCGAAGAGCCACCCCTTTGATGATATTATACTGATAGATGACCTCGCATTTCATTTTCTGAGCAGCCTCCAAAAGGGGTTTGCTGCCAACGGCAGAGTCATACATGATAATCAAAACATGAGGGGAATACTCCTGCGAATATACCGCCGAAGGGTCAGGAGTATAGACCGCCTTATGCGTCTGACAGCCACATAAAAGCGCCACTACGGCCATGATGGATAAAATCTGTTTCATATCAAGGGACAAAGGTAGGCAATATTTTCGGATTTCCATGATGTTTCCTTCATAAAAAGGCATAAAAAATGGGGCTCCGCTGAGTCCCAATCTTTGTTAACCTTAAATCTAATACCATGAAAAACACGATGCAAAGATAGACAGTTTTCCTATCAGTTGCAAATATTTTCAGGCATTTTATAGCGAACTCCCCTTTTTCTTAATCTAAATCAAGACTACGCCCTCCTGCTTCTTGCCATCCATCATGATTTTAAGCGGTTTATCAAAGCGAACATGGCGAAGGTATTTTGTTTCCTCCACTGCTGGCATCGAGTCGAGCAAATCCTTGCGGAAGAGTCCGCTCCGCTTGTTGGCATCGATAGTGAAATAGCCAACACCGAAGCTCGTGAGGTTCTGGAAAAAGTGAGTGCCTTGACTTGGGTCTACGCGATAGTTCTTCAGAGCCACCTCTACGATAACCCTTGCACCGCTGATATGTGGCCATTTGACAGGAATACCGAGCCAAGGGTCGCTCGAACCCCAACGTCCGGGCCCTACAAGTACATAGTTTTTGCCACTCCCAAGGAATTTGCGGTTGATGGCTTCCATATCCATAGCGATGGCCGGATTATTCATTGCGGAGAAGTTCTCATCGGTTTTTACATAAATGACATCCACGACATCCTCCGAGATACCATGCCCTAAAGAGTTGTGAGAACGAAGAAGGCAACGGTCGTCAGGAATAGCCGACACGTCTTCCTCCAACATCTGCTTGGAATCAACGATAGGACGAATCTGCAAAAGATAGAACTCTCCCGAGCGGTCATCATTCAGATTGCAGGCAAACTCGATTTCTACAGGCCTCTTCATCTCCGATGCTCCATATTCCATCGACATCTGCAAGATTTCCGGCAAAGGGAAAACACCCTGTTGGAGAACGCCCGAGAAGGAGATAATCTTGCGCCCGCCTTCATAGATTCCGTCACGTATCATCTGGTCGTAAGGGTCATAAGTGGAGGCAATATAATTCAGAGAATGGTCCTCATCAGCATCCTTCACCTTCAATTTGAGGATATTGAAACCGTCATCCACCTTGAAATCCTCGCCGATATGCTGCATATCGAGCGCATAAAACTGCGTTTGAGTCTCACGGAGAGCCGTATCCAACTCACTTGTCTGCAAAACCTGATGCGGATGATAAGGCGACACACGCAACGTCTGACCACCATCCACAATATATTTCCCCAATCCTAAAGCCAATGAGGCGATGCCCTCTTCGGCCGTCTCCTCACCTATCGGATAATAATTGAGCGACCGCAAGACTCCGCTGAAATTAGGATAGAAGCGGTTGCCATACTGCTTTCCGACGACTTCCTGCAAGATAACCGCCATCTTCTCTTGGTCGATAACGTTGCTCGTTGCCGTCATATATGCCTTGGAATCCCGATAAAAGACCGACGCATAGACGCCTTTGATGCCACAAGCAAGCATGTGGAGCATCTCGTTCTTATCCTCCAAATTCGGTATCATATAAGTGGAATAGATGCCCGCAAAGGGTTGATAATGAGCATCTTCGAGCAAAGATGACGAGCGGATAGCAATAGGGCTCTGAGTAGCATCGAAGAAGGCGAAGAAGTCTTCTATGAAATCATCGGGCAACTGAGCCTTCAGAAACGCCTGAAGGATGTCCTCATCGCTGGCATCGCTCAACGCTATCTGATAGAGATTGTTGCGTTCCATAAACTGGTCGAACACATCCGTGCAAAGCACCACGGTCTTCGGAATCTGAACAGTGGCTTTCTCCAACTGATTGAAGTCAGGATGACGCTTGATGATGTTATCCAAAAAGGCCAGTCCTCTTCCTTTTCCGCCCAAAGACCCTTCACCGATACGGGCGAAATGACTGAACTTATCAAACTTCCGACGGTCGAACACAGCCACCACTCCTTGGTTTTTCATCCTTCGGTATTCCACGATGGCCTCATAGATAATCTGCCGATGGGCATCCACATCTTGCAGTTTATGCCAAGTGATGTCCTTCAGAAAGGCTGAAACGGGGAATATCGCGCGCGCTGAAAGCCAGCGGCTCATGTGGTTGCGGCTAATATGATAAAGCATGGAGTCATTGGGAATACGGAAGATATTATCCTGCAGCTCCTTCAGATTATGGATGCGCATGATTTCCTCATGCGACTTCGGGTCTCTGAAAATAAAGTCGCCGAAACCCATATGCTCCTCCAAAAGGTGGCGCAAGTCGATGCTCATCTTCTTGGAGTTCTTATCCACAAAGCGGAAGCCCTCACGCTCAGCCTGTTGCCGGTTGGCTGATTCTGAGCTTTCCATAATCAGCGGCACATACTCATCATGCTCACGGATAGCTCTGAGGAGCTTCAAACCAGCCTCAGAGTCCTTCACGCCATGCACAGGAAAACGAGCATCGCTGATGACGCCCAGCACATTGCCGGCATACCTATTATATATATCCATCGCCTCATCGTAAGTGCGCGCAAGCACCACCTTTGGACGTCCACGCATACGAAGCGTGGCAGCATGGCGGTTCAACGCCTCAGTAGAAAAACGCTGACTTTGCACGAGGATATAACTATAGAGGTTCGGGAGAATGGAGCTATAAAAACGGATGCTGTCCTCCACCAGCAGTATCATCTGAACGCCGGCCTCCTTGATGTCGTTATCCAAATTCATCTTATCCTCTATCAGCTTGATGATGGAAAGGATGAGATTGGTGTTGCCCAACCAGCAGAACACATAGTCGAAGATGCTCAGGTCCTCATTCTCCATGCGTTTGGTGATGCCATGCGAGAAAGGAGTCAGCACGATGCAATGGATATGCGGAAACTTCCCTTTGATGGCCCTTGCGACGGCAAAGGCGTCATTATCCGCATTGCCCGGCATGCAGAAAACCATGTCCACATTGGTGGTGGCAAGTATCTTCTCCGCCTCCTCGATGGTGCTCACTTGCGTGAACATAGGAGGATAGCGAAGCCCCAGCTCCATATATTCGTTATAGATTTTCTCCTCCACGCGCCCGTCATCCTCCAACATGAACTCATCATAAGGATTGGCAACAATGAGCACATGATAGATGCGGCGCATCATGAGGTTTACGAAGTTTACATCCTTCAGATAAAACTTATTCCACTTCTGTGGTATCTTATTTTCCATTGATTCAGATTTGATGCAAAGATAATGCAAATCGAGAGCAGAATCATCAAGCTTGCTTGATGTTATGCCGAGATGCAGCTTATTTTATGCAAAGATACACTAAAAATAGAAGAATTTGCTCCAAAAGTGAAATTTAATTGCATATTTCATTGCAAAAAACATATTTTTTTATATATTTGCATCGAAGAAAGCCTTTTGACGAAAGACTATGAAAAGTTGAAAGTTTACAAAATGCAAGTTTTAATAGTAAAATTTAGGCGATTTTATTTGGTAGTTAAGCTGAAAATACCTATATTTGCCTTGTCAAAATGACAAAGTGTAAGCTACTAACCAATTTAAAAAGAAATATACTACTATGGAAGTTGAAAAAATTATGCAAGAACTGGAGCGCAAGCATCCAGGTGAATCTGAGTTTTTACAAGCAGTGAAAGAAGTCTTGATTTCTATTAAGGATGTCTATAACCAGCACCCTGAATTCGAGAAAGCCAAGATTGTGGAGCGCATTGTGGAGCCTGAACGTGTGCACATGTTCCGTGTGCCATGGGTCGACGACAATGGCGAAGTGCATGTAAACATCGGCTATCGCGTCCAGTTCAACAGCGCTATTGGCCCTTATAAGGGAGGACTCCGTTTCCACCCTTCTGTCAATCTGAGCATCATGAAATTCCTCGGATTTGAGCAGACCTTCAAGAATGCCCTTACCACATTGCCAATGGGCGGTGCCAAAGGTGGCTCCGACTTTGCTCCTCGTGGTCGCAGCGATGCTGAAATCATGCGTTTCTGCCAGGCTTTCATGCAAGAGCTCTATCGCTATATAGGTCCTGATGAGGATGTGCCTGCCGGTGACATCGGCGTCGGTGGCCGCGAGATTGGCTATCTCTTTGGAGAATACAAGAAACTGACCCATCGCTATGAGGGTGTCCTCACGGGCAAAGGCATGGAATGGGGCGGCTCTATTCTTCGTCCTGAGGCTACAGGCTTCGGCGCTCTCTACTTTGTTCATCACATGATGGAGAACAAGGGGCTGAGTATGAAGGGCAAGACCGTTGCCATCTCAGGCTTCGGCAATGTGGCTTGGGGTGCTGTGAAGAAAGCTACGCAACTCGGTGCCAAGGTCATCACCATCAGCGGTCCTGACGGCTACATCTATGACCCTGACGGCATCAGCGGTGAGAAGAATGAGTATATGCTCGAGCTTCGCGCCAGCGGCAATGATGTCTGCGCTCCTTATGCTGAGAAATATCCGAAGGCTAAATTCGTGGCTGACAAGAAGCCATGGGAAGAGAAAGCCGACATCTATCTGACTTGCGCTACTCAAAACGAACTCAACGGCGAGGATGCTGAGAAGATTCTGGCCAACAAACCGCTTTGCGTTGCCGAGGTGAGCAACATGGGTTGCACCGCCGAGGCTGTCGATAAGTTTGTGGCTGCCAAGCAGCTCTTCGCTCCGGGCAAGGCTGTGAATGCCGGAGGCGTGGCTACTTCCGGTCTTGAGATGACACAAAACTCTATTCGTCTGCATTGGAGCAAGGATGAGGTGGACGACAAGCTCCATTACATCATGAGCTCTATCCATGAGCAGTGCGTGAAATACGGCACGGAGGCTGACGGCTATGTAAACTATGTGAAGGGCGCCAACATCGCCGGCTTCATGAAGGTAGCCAAAGCCATGCTTGCTCAAGGTATCGTATAACCAATGACTTTGCCTCGTTTCCTTCCTCTTCCCGAAGAGGGAGGAATCCGGTGAGGTCACTAATATATATGACATATCGAAGAAGCGTATTAATTACATTACTAACGATTTTCAGCTTTACCACTCTGATGGCGCAGTCGCAGAGTGGTAAGGCTTCGTATTATTCCCGTAGAGCCACCGGAGCACGCACGGCCAGCGGTGAGCGGCTTCATCACGACAGCCTCACTTGTGCCCACCGCACTTATCCCTTCGGCACATTGCTCAAAGTGACTAATCTCAAGAATGGCAACGAAGTCATCGTAAAGGTCACTGACCGAGGCCCTTACGGCCGTGGCAGGGTCATCGACCTTTCTTACCGAGCGGCAAGGGAACTGGGCATCTTGGCGCAAGGAGTGGCCACCGTGAAGGTGGAGCTCTATCAGGATGCCAATGGCATTCCTTATCGTCCGGCTGACGGCGAGCCTGAGCTTGACTTTGAGATAGCGGAAACCGGCTACAGCTTCATTGATGACTGGAAAGGAGGCCCGGCAACGGAGACTCCCCCAAAGGCTAAGGCTTCTCCCGCTAAAAAGCAGACTCCTCGGCAGAAAAATCACAAGCCTAACAAAACAGCAAAGCCGGCTACGGCTCCCGCAACAACGCCTCAAAAGAAAGGCAACATGTGGTCGGAGGTCTTCGACAAACTCAAAAACTGGAAGGAAGACGTCTTCAACTGACGAAAAGAAGCAGAAAGGCTTCAGCGTTCTCGCTTTCATAGCCTTCTGCTTCTTTTATTCTGCTTTCCACAGATTATCCATATTTGTGCCACTAATTTCTGAAACAGAATCCGTTGAATATTTTGAATTTAGTAGTATCAGTTCATTAATATAATTTATTAATTTTAAAAATTACACTTCTATTATTTCAAAAGGCATTGTCCAGCCACTTTATAAAATCTTCCTCAGATATACAATTTTTTAATAATTCGTTCATTTCTTCTTCGGCTAAGCATTTTCCTCCATCTTTAATAATTAATTCACTTATAGAATCAGAGTTAGACGTAGGAATTGACTTCAATTTATTAATTTCATCTATCATAATTCCCTTTTTAGTTATAAATATTTTTCATCTGTGAAGATAACAATTTATATATAATTATCCCCAATGTACCACTAAAAATAATTAATGGTACAAATGGGGATAATCATTTTTCTCAGATTTTCACTTCTGCTTAGCCCAATATTTGGCAGCTTTTGCCTTGAGCTTGGCCGTAAACTCAGCACTGGCTTTATCCACTGCCGCCTCCTCTTCAGGAGTGGCAAAGGCATGGCTATAGACCTTCAGGTCGTTCCAATGGCCACGCGTGAAGTCTGGCACAGCCACCGGCATATTGCCATGGCTCATCGAGAGGTTGCCTAACTCGGCAAGACAGCACCACTCTGCAAGGTCATACACGTCCATGTCGAAAGGCAAGCCATGTTGCAGGCAATAGACCAGCCGGCTGTCCATGATGAAGTCCATACCGCCATGACCGCCCACTTCCTTGGCCTCGCTCTCATATTTCTTCACCAGCGGACTCTCATATTTAGCCTCCAGTGCCTTGCGGTCGGCATCCGTCATATAGCTGTGGCCGCTCAGGTTGTCGGCTGACGGCTGAACGCCGGAGTTCTTCATCTCCTGACCCGAAAGGGCATAGCCCTCCACCGGGTATTTGTTGGCAAAGCCATGCGTGCCCACAATCTGATACATGCGGTTGTAAGGCTCCGGAGTCATCGTGTTGTGCTGCACCTCTATCACCTTGCCCTGCTCGGTGCTGATGAGGGTCGTAGTATGGTCGCCGTTGGCAAACTGCTCACAGGGCTTTCCGGAGAACTTCTCCACCCAAGCCTTGCCGTTCACCGACTTCGTATCCATCGCCACCAGCGTCTTCATACGGTCGCCGCGGTGAATGTTGAGCACCTGAGCGATAGGGCCAAGACCATGAGTGGCATAGACATCGCCACGGAATTTCTGATTATAGTCGAGCCGCCAGCCCAGCTTGTCGTCCTTGTCCTTCTTCCAATAAGCTGCCCAAAAAGGCGAGAGGTCGTGGCGATAAGCACCCGACACATAGAGTACCTCGCCGAACACGTTGTGCTGAGCCATGTTGAGCGTATTGAGCTCGAAGAAGTCATAACAGCAGTTTTCCAGCATCATACAATGCAGGCGCTTCGATTCAGCCAGATTGATGAGCGTCCAAATCTCATGCAAGTTCATGGCCGAAGGCACTTCGATGGCCACATTCTTACCATGCTCGAGCGCATATTTGGCAACAAGAAAATGATGCAACCAATCGGTAGCGATATACACGAGGTCGATGTCGTTGCGCTCGCAGAGCTGTTTGTAACCCTCCTCGCCATAATAGACATCAGCAGCCGGCAGCGAAGCCTCCTTGAGAATCTGGTTGCACTTCTCGGCACGGTCCTGCTCATGGTCGCAAAGCGCCTTCACCTGAGTGCCGTTGATGAAAGTCCAGCGCCTCACGGCATCAGGGCCACGCATGCCTAAACCTACGAATCCCACTCTGACGACCTGCAACTTAGGCGTCGTCAGATTCAGGGCAACCGTCTGCCCTGCCGGACGCTCCGGCACATCGGTCACAATCGTGCCATCCACCACCTTATAAGGCCAATTGAAAGCGGGCTGTTGAGCTTTCAGCGGCAATGCCAGCAAAGCCAGCGAAATGAATACAAGCAAATTCTTTTTCATTGCATAATATTTAAGTTCTTCCGAATGCAAAGATAGCAATTCTTTTCTCCCGTTGCAACAAAAACTCGAAAAAATATAGCCACCCTATACCCAAATAATACCTTTTTTGATTTTAAGTTTCTGAGTTTTTAAGCTTGTGAGTTCTCCGAGTCCTCGAGGGCTCAGAGAAAGCCTCACCCAGACCCTCTCCAAAAGAGAGGGAAATGAGTCCTGCGAGAACTCTGTCTTTTCTCAAAAACTTACGACCTTACAAACTCACAAACTTTAAAACTTAAAATAAATATACTTTACAAAAATTGTTCGAATTGAATTTTTGCCCAATTTCCCCCAATTTTTATATTTCCTCGAATTTTCGAATTTCTCGCCTTTTTACCATCTCGACATGACACTCATTTCGATGTTCCGAAAAGTGCCACTTTCTTGTCATACAAAAAAAATAAAAAATAGAAGTATCCTTTTGCCGAGCAAAAAGTAATTGTTTACTCACTGAAACTCAATTAATTAGAGAGTAAACAACCACCAGAAAAATCTAAAAAATAAAAAATAAAAATAAAAATTTAGTACCTTGCACATCGACCCAATTTTTGTTAAATACGTTAAATAATAAAGTTTAATAACGTGAGTTCGGGATAAGTTCTCTTTCTCTTCTGTTGTAAAAAAGCCAAAACGAGATATGCCCATTCCCGCAAGAGTATGGGCTGATGTTCCAACCACAAAGTGCTGATGTCAAGAAAGGACGGTCAGAAGTGTCGGGTCCTTCTCCTCTATATCA
>JALCDQ010000016.1 GCA_022641735.1 Prevotella sp.
TATTAATCCCTCTAAACCAACGAATTGGAACGCAAGTGCATGTATAAGAACGAAAAAGAGGGACACCTTTCGGTATCCCTCTAAATCCGTGATTTGTGATCCGCTTGGGGTTCGAACCCAAGACCCCCACATTAAAAGTGTGATGCTCTACCAACTGAGCTAGCGGATCAATCTCCATCTTTCTTGCGAAAGCGAGTGCAAAGGTACTTATTTTAATTGAAAATAAGGAATGAGTGTCTGAGAATTTTCTCCTATTTAACTTATTTAACACTATCGACGGTCTCTGTTTCCTCTTTTCCTTCTATTTTAGGCTTCTCTTGTTCCTTGGTTACATAGCGTTGCCAGTAGGCTATGATAAGGGTGGTGAGTGGCAAGGCAATGATTAATCCGATAAAGCCCAGCAATGATCCCCACACGGAAAGAGAGAGTAGAAGGATGGCGGGATTGAGCCCCATCGCTTTGCCCATTATCTTCGGGGTGACAATCATATCTGAGATAATCTGTATCAAAATAAACAATCCCACTGCAAGACCGAAGATCATCCAAAAGTTCTGACCTGTATCTGCTGCCTTGAGCATAGCAAGAAAGGCGGTTGGAATGAGGGCAAAGGTATGCAGATAAGGTACTAAGTCCAAAATGCCTATCAGTATACCGAGACCTATAGCCATAGGGAAATCCATGATGGTAAAGCCGATGCAGAACATGACCGCCATGCAGAAAGCCACCATGCCTTGACCTCGAATATAGTTGTTGAGTTCCCGTTCCACATCTTTCATCAGTCCCTTCCAGAACGGACGGTTCTTTTCCGGGAAAATGCGAATCCAGTTTTGCGTGAGATACTCATAATCGAGCAGGATGAAGAACATATATAATAAGGTAATCATGGAAGCGATGATGCTGATGACCACATTGGCTGTCTGCCCTACAAAGTTAAAAACCTTTGGCATGGCAACCTTTATAGCATCGGCAAAGTCTTTGCTTCGGAAGAAATGTTCTATTTGCTGTTGGTTTTCCTCAATCCATCCCGATATATAAGCAGTTATGTTATTAGTATGCGTCGTCTGATGTACCCATCTGGAAAGAATTTCTCCCAATTTCTGAAACTGTTCTATCATCGGTGGTATGATGAAATAGAGAATGAGCGCTATGATGGCGAAAACGAAGATAAGTGTAATGATAATGGATAGCGCGCGGACCTTGACATGAAGCTTGTCTTGTACAAATTTCACGACAGGATACAGCAAGTAGGCAAAGAGCCATGCGATGAGGAATGGCAGCAATGCGGCACTTAAATAGTCAACAATGTACAATGCACCCAAAACGAGCAGAACGATGCCTGCCCAACGGATGAATTTATCAAACGTTATTTTCTGTGTTCCTTCCATTTTCATTTATCTTTTCTTCTTCTAATGCTTTCTGATAACATTCCCTGCAAAGTGGTTCATATTCAGTCTTTTCTCCTAATACTACGAGCTTATCGTTCTTTACCAATCGGTGGCTTACATAGGCTAAGGCTCCGCATTTCACGCAAATGGCATGCACCTTTGTGACCTCATCGGCAATGGCGCACAATGCCGGGATAGGTCCGAAAGGAAGTCCTTTGAAGTCCATATCAAGACCTGCCACGATGACACGCACCCCTCTGTTAGCCAATTGGTTGCAAACATCTATCAGCCCATTATCCAAAAACTGTGCCTCATCTATGCCTACCACGTCGATATCCGATGAGAGCAACAGGATAGTTGCTGATGAATCGATTGGTGTACTTGGGATAATGTTATGGTCATGACTTACCACATCCTCATCAGAATACCTCGTATCGATAGAGGGTTTGAATATCTCAACCTTCTGGCGAGCAAACTTTGCCCGCTTCATTCGTCGTATCAGTTCTTCAGTTTTGCCAGAGAACATTGACCCGCACACCACTTCAATTCTTCCAGGACGGTGCGTCTCTCCTATTAGATTTTCCATCATTTCAGATGCAAAAATACAATATCGTTTTAAAAATTGCAAAGAAATGGCCGCTTTTTTTGTTTATGAAGATTAAATAACTATATTTGTAACGAATATGGGCATATTGTATATCGTACCTACTCCGGTAGGAAATATGGAGGACATGACCTTTAGGGCCGTCCGAATTCTGAAAGAAGCCGATCTCGTGTTGGCAGAAGATACCCGCACGTCGGGCATCCTGCTCAAGCATTTCGACATTCAGAACCACCTTCTGTCGCATCATAAGTTCAATGAACATGGCACTTCTGCTGGTATTGTGGAACGTCTGAAGGCAGGTCAGACCATAGCTCTCATCAGCGATGCGGGCACTCCAGGCATCAGTGACCCTGGCTTTTTCTTGGCTCGAGAGGCTGCAAACGAGGGCATCACGGTGCAATGTTTGCCTGGCGCCACTGCTTGCATACCGGCCATTGTGTCATCAGGATTGCCATGCGACCGCTTTTGCTTCGAGGGCTTTCTGCCTCAGAAGAAAGGGCGACAGACGCATTTGGAAAGCCTGAAAGCCGAAAGCAGGACGATGGTTTTCTATGAGTCACCTTATCGCTTGCTGAAAACTTTGCAGCAATTTGCGGCAACTTTCGGAGAAGACCGACAGGTGAGTGTGGCTAGAGAAATATCCAAAGTGCATGAGGAACATGTGAGGGGAACTTTGAAAGAAGTCATCCAGCATTTTACAGAGACACCACCACGCGGTGAAATCGTAATCGTTGTAGCGGGTAATAACATTAAAGAGAAAAAAAATAGAGGAGAATAATTATGAAGAAGTTTTTGTTTTTCGCTTGTATTGCAATGCTTGCATTCACGGGCTGTACACAGAAAAAAGCAACTCCTAATGTTGTGAATTATCAGCAAACTGATTCACTACAGAAGATTATTGCTCAAAGAGATAATGAAATCAATGACATGATGGGTACTCTGAATGAGATTCAGGAGGGCTTTCGTGAAATTACGGAGGCTGAAAACAGGGTAAACATTGCCAAAGATGGTGAGGGTACAAACAAAACTCAACAGATAAAGGAGAATATCCAGTTCATTTCCAATACGATGAAACGTAACCGTGAGATGATTAAAAAGTTGCAGCAGCAGTTGCGCGACAGCCATTTCAACGGGGATGAACTGAAGAAGACCATTGCCAATCTGACCCAACAATTGGATGAAAAAGACCAGCAACTGCAACAGTTGCGGGCAGAGTTGGACTCCAAGGATATTCATATTGCGGAGTTGGATGAAACCATCAATAATCTGAATACGAATGTTTCCGATTTGAAAACAGAAACTGAAGACAAGAGTCAGACCATCAGCAATCAGGATAAACAACTGAATACGGCATGGTTTGTGTTTGGAACAAAGAGCGAATTGAAGGAACAACACATCCTTGTAGATGGCAAAGTGCTGGAGTCAAACTTCAATAAGAGCTATTTCACAAAGGTTGATATCCGCATTGATAAGGAAATTAAGCTGTATTCAAAGTCGGCTCGTCTGCTCACTATGCACCCTTCAAGCAGTTATACGCTCACACGCGATGCCAACAATCAGTACGTTTTACGCGTTACCAATCCTCAGATTTTCTGGAGTACCAGCAAGTATTTGGTGGTGCTTGTGAAATAAAAACAGGGGTCTAATTGAGTCTGTCTGAAAGATGGAAAGACTCGATTAGATTATCTTTTGTCTTTGAAGAACTGTTGCATCAATGTGCGGCATTCTTCCTCCAATACGCCTGATGTGACGGTAGCCTTAGGGTGAAGCGCATCGGGCGCATATTTGTGATAGCCCCGTTTGTCGTCTTCAGCCCCATAGACAAGGCGGCTTATCTGTGCCCAACCTATTGCCCCGGCACACATGACGCAAGGTTCTACGGTCACATAGATGGTGCAATCCGTCAGATATTTCCCTCCGAGCAGGTCGGCAGCAGCCGTTATGGCCTGCATTTCAGCATGCGCCGTCACGTCGTGAAGGGTTTCTGTAAGGTTATGAGCCCGCGAAATCACCCTGTCGCCACTGACGATTATTGCGCCGATAGGTATTTCCCCTTCGGCTTCCGCTGCTTTTGCTTCGATTAAGGCCTTGCGCATATACTGCTCATCTTTCAGCAGTTGCTGTTTTTTCTCTTCTTCTTCCGTCATAGATGTTATGCTATTTTCTGCAAAAATACTGATTTTAAATGAATCTGACAATAGTCTGAGCATCTATTTTAGGTTTCCTCCGACCTTGTATGAAATAATGGTCTGAGATTACAAACAGGGTTTGTAACCACGTTACACACGGCTTGTAATCACATTACACACGGTTTGTAATCAGGTTACACACCGAGAGTAATGTCCTCATTAGATACCTTTTACCAGAATAGAAGTGACCTTATTCTCAATAAAACATTGCTGCAAGCTATAGGAAAGCATGGAAAAGAAGGGATAAAAACAAAAATTCTGCCCGAACCATCACGGCCCGAGCAGAATCATAGGTATGATTTTCACAATGGCATGTATGAATTATTTCACGCCACCACCTAATGCTTGATAAAGCGTAATGTAACTGTCTATTTCATTGTAACGGTCTGATAGAACATTCAATTGTGCCGAAAGCAACGACTGACGAGCAACGATGACCTGCAGATAATTAGTGGAACCATACTTCATCTGTACCTCTGTGTCGTCAAGTGTCTGCTTTAGTTTCTCTATTTGTTGACTCTCTAATCTAATCATATTGGTTGAAGTCTGATAATTCTTCAAAGCATTGTTCACCTCATTGCCTGCATCCAAAACGGTTTGGCGGAACTTTATCTTGGCCTCTTCTTGCTGGGCCTTGGCTATTTCAAGGTTGGCTCTGTTCTGACCATTGTTCAATATGGGTTGAATCAATGAGCCAGCAGCCTGCAAAAGAAGAGCACCAGGATTGGAAACGCCCACACCGCCACTGTTAGTCCACCCTGCGCTGCCGCTCAAAGTGAGTGAGGGATAGAAGGCGGAACGAGCCTTATTGGTATTATAGAAGGCTGATTTGAGGGATGCTTCTGCCTGACGCACATCCGGACGATTATTCAACATGTCCACGGGAACCCCTGAAGACAGCCTATCGGGCATCTTTACATCATCGAGATTACCATGGGCAACAGTGCCTGACGTACGCCCGATGAGGGCACAGAGCGAGTTTTCAGTCTGGCTGATTTGCTGATTGAGTTGTTCCAATGTCGTTTCAGCACTCAGTTTGCTGGCTTCTGCCTGACTTACATCGCTACGGGTGGCTTGGCCAGCATTCATCAATGCCTTCTGAGTACCTACATATTCTGTCCAACTTTCAATGGTCTTCTGTGTCACCTTTACCTTGGCATCAAGGGACTCCAGCGTGTAATAATATTCGGCAATGGTAGCGATAAGTTGCGTGCGCACTGCCTGTGCGTAAGCCTGTTTCTCTTCCACTGTGGCTGCGGCAGCCTTTTTTGCATTGGTCAGTTTGCCGAATATATCGACCTGCCAACTCACTTCCGGGCCTACGCTATACGTCTTCGTGGTCTTGCTTCCATCATAACTGCTCAAGTTGCCGCTTGCCGCCACATCCACGGTAGGCATCAATGCGCCTTTGGCACTGCCCAATGAAGCCATCGCCTCGTCGATGTTCAGCTTTGCGATAGCAAGGTCGGAGTTGTGCTCCAGACCTTCGTTTATCAAGGATTGAAGCTTTGCGTCGGTGAAAAGCTCTTCCCATTTCAGCGAGCCGATGCTGCTTGTCGTGTCGGCGTTGAGGTCTTCACGTATCAATCCTTTCGTGTCAATTTGCTGTGGCTCATAGTTCTTATATAGTCCACAACTGCACAATGTCAGTGTGCAACTTATTATATATAGTATTTTTTTCATTTTTTCTCCTCCAAAATTTCTTCTTCATGATTGCGTGCAGGCATCAGTTTTTCTTGCAATGTTTGGAAAGCGATGAAGAAAACGGGTACCATGAAAAGTAAAGAAATTGTTCCAACTGTCATACCACCGATAACTCCCAGTGCCAAAGACATATCTCCATTGGCTCCAGCACCTGTTGAAAGAGCCAGTGGGAGCATACCTATGGTCATGCAGAGTGCGGTCATCAGGATAGGACGAAGCCGTACTCCAGCTGCCGACATGGCAGCGGCAATTATCGTCATGCCCTGCTTGCGACGGTCGGATGCATATTCTGTAAGCAGAATAGAGGTCTTAGAAAGCAATCCGATAAGCATGATAAGCCCCACCTGCATATAGACATTGTTGGACAATCCGAAGATATTGGCGAAGATGAAACTGCCTAAAAGCCCGAAAGGAACGCTGAGCATGACCGCCAAAGGTATGAACAGGCTCTCATAAAGGGCGCAGAGGATGAGGTAGATGAAAACAATGCAGATGGCGAAAATCATCACAGTATTGCTTGAGGAATTTGATTCCTCACGGGTCATACCTGTATATTCATAGCCATATCCCTTTGGAAGCGTGTTCTTAGATACTTCACTGATTGCCTTGATTACGTCACCTGTGGAATAACCGGTTGCTGGCATGGCATTCACGGAAATCGAGTTATAAAGGTTGAAGCGGGTGAGCGATTGAGGCCCATAAGTCTTTGTCAACTTGATGAATTGTCCCACGGGTGCCATTTCTCCACTGCTCGTCTTCACATACATGTTGTCGAGGGCGTCTTTGTCGAGCCGTTTGTCGGGTGAAGCCTGTACCATTACGCGGTAAAGTTTGGAAAAGGCATTGAAGTTTGATGCATAGTTACCGCCGATATAGCCGTTCAGTACATCGAGTACGTTTGTTGGCGAGATGCCGTAACGCATACATTGGGCAGCATCCACATCTACAATGTATTGCGGATAACTGATGCTATAAGTGGTATAAGCCTGTGAAATCTCAGGACGTTTCTGCAATGCGGCAATAAAAGCGTTAGTGTTTGCCATCAACTTTTCGGTTGTTCCGCCTTCGTGATCTTGCACATAGAGCCCAACACCGTTAGAAGTGCTGTAGCCCATGATGGTAGGTTGGGCAAAAGCAAATATTGATGCAGACTTGATGTCCTTGGTTAAGACCATCACTTTTCCGATGACTGAATTGATGTCCTGTCCCTTGCCTTTGCGCTCGTCCCAGTTCTTCAGTTTTACGATAATCATACCGCCGTTGGTCATTTGTCCGCCAAGCATACTGTAACCGGTTATGGCAGAGTTTCCATCGATTTCGGGAATGCCCTTGATTGCCTTTGTGACACGATCCATAGACTTCTTTGTTTGTTCCAAAGTACTGCCGGCAGGTGTACTCACATTGATAAAGATGGTACCCGTATCCTCATCGGGAATCAGTCCCGTCTTGGTAGTGTTCATCAGCACAACGAGAAGGATACCAGTCAAACCCAGTAGCGACCATGCAATCCAACGATGCTTGAAGAGATGTTTTAGTCCATTCTTATAGCGCAATACGAGCGTATGGAAAGAGGTATTGAATGCTTTGTTGAATCTTGTAGAGAAAGAAACTTTCTTGCCATTCTCAACAATTTGAGGAGGTGTCATGAGCAGAGAGCAGAGTGCAGGGCAAAGCGTTAGGGCATTGATAGCCGAGATGCCGACGGCTACAGCCATGGTAAGGCCGAACTGCTGATAATATGTTCCACTGGTTCCACCCATGAATGAGGTTGGAATAAATACTGCCATGAAGACTAACGAAGTAGTGACAATGGCGGTAGAGATGCCACCCATCGCCTTCATGGCAGCCGTGTATGGAGAGCGGTAACCTTCGTCGAACTTCGACTGTACCGCTTCCACCACCACTATGGCATCATCTACCACCGTTCCTATCACAAGTACTAAAGCAAAGAGAGTAAGCAAATTTAAACTGAAACCAACGAGATACATGAATGCAAACGTACCAATAAGCGACACGATGATGGATATTGTCGGTATAATCGTGGACCTTGCACTCTGTAGAAAGATATAAACCACAAGGATGACAAGTAGAATAGTCTCCAATAAAGTCTTCACTACTTCACCGATTGAAGCATTGAGAAAGTCGTTGGTATCCATCAGATTGCTGATGACAAGGTCGTTAGGCAGACTCGACTTCAGCTCTTTTGACAATTTATCAATTTTCTGATTGATTTCATGGGCATTAGAACCTGCCGTCTGTGAAATCAATACAGTGACGCCGTTATGGGAATTAACGTTGGCTTCAACGGAATAAGACGTCGTTCCGAGTTTTGTCTTGGCCACATCTTTCAAATGCAGTACGCTTCCGTCAGAAAGTGACTTGATGACAATATTGTCAAAATCTGTGCTTTTCTGTAAGCGTCCTTTATATTTTAAAGTGTATTGGAATGTGTTCTTAGAGTCCTCTCCCAGCGTGCCTGTAGCAGCCTCAATGTTTTGAGTACCCAATGCGGAAATAACGTCACTTGGCTCTAGTCCGTATTGTGCCATCTTCTGCGGGTCGAGCCAGATGCGCATGGCATACTCGCTACCCATCAACTCTACGCCACCTACACCTTTGATTCGGAGTAGCTTTGGCTCAATGTTTATCTTGAAATAGTTGGTGATGAAGTCACGGTCGAATTTGTCCGACGGGCTGTAGAGTGACATAATCTTCAATGTACTGTTTTGCCTTTTCTCCACGGTCACACCAATTTTGGTCACTTCCTGCGGCAATTTGCCTTCTGCCTGCGACACACGGTTTTTCACATTGATAAGTGCCATATCGGGATCTGTACCCTGTTCGAAGGTCACAGTAATGGAACCAGAGCCAGTATTGGTGGCAGAAGACGTCATATAAGACATATTTTCCACACCGTTGATGGCATCTTCGAGTGGCACTACGACACTTTTGAGCACAGCATTCGCATTGGCACCGGTATAGGTCGTGCTCACCATGACGGTTGGTGGTGCTATGTCGGGGTATTGTTCCATCGGAAGGTTGGAAAGTCCGATGATACCTACCATAACAATAAGTACGGAAATCACGCACGACAGGATGGGCCTGTTTAGAAAAGTCTTTATATTCATAGCCTATCCTCCTTATTTAACGATGGCACCTTCTTGAACAAGACCTGCACCTTCAGATATGATTCGGTCTCCCACTGATAATCCGCTAAGGACCACATAATGTATGCCGTCACTATGTTCGATGACCTTTATTTCGGTGGATTTTGCCTTACCGTTGACCACTTTATATACAAACACCTTGTCTTGCAGTTCGTAAGTGGCTTCCTGAGGAATGATGATTTTGTTCTTGATGACGTAAGGCATAACGATTGTGCCATTACCACCATTACGCAGTAAACCTTCGGGATTATTAAAGGTCGCACGTAGACTGACAGAGCCCGTAGATGAATCTACATTACCGCTGATGGCGTCAACTCTGCCTGGACGTCCATACATTCTTCCGCTGTTAGTCTTCAGTTTCACGGTTGGCATCATTTTCAATGCTGTTGCTGTGGAACCATAATTGTCGATAATTTCTTGTAATGCGTTTTCTGTAATGGAGAAGTATGCACGCACGTTTGTGTTGTTGCTCACCGTGGTGAGTGGTTGGTCAATGGATGAACTGACGAGAGCGCCCACACGATAAGGTATCATGCCGATTACACCTGATGCTGGACTCTTCACTACAGTATAAGATAAGTTGTTGCGGGCAGAGAGTACCTGAGCCTTGGCATTTGCAAGTGAGGCCTGAGCTTCATCAACATTGTTCTTTGCCTGATTTAAATCGAAGTCACTGACTACATTCTGTTTTCTCAGTTCCTTCTTGCTTTGCAACGTGAGTTTAGAGTTAGCCAGTGATGCACGTGCACTGCTTACTTGTGCTTCAGCAGTCTGTAATGCAGCCCTGTATGCCACTTGGTCAATAACAAAGAGCGTCTGGCCTTTACTCACATAGGCGCCTTCATCTACGCAAATCTTGGTGATGGTTCCACTCACTTGTGGGCGAATCTCCACTGCTTGCTCACCTTCGAGCTTTGCCGTGTATTCGTGGTCGAGCGTAATGTCTGATGCTTCTACTGTCATGGTTTTATAGTTCCCAGATAAAGAAGCCGTTTGTGCTTTTTTGCATGACCCCAAAATAAGGCAGCACAGACATCCTAATACAATCAATGTTTTGTTACTTTTCATACCTTTATAATTACATTTGTTTAAAAATCGGTGCAAAAGTACAATACAAGGAATAATAAACAGTTGTCTAATTTATGCACCAATTTGCCAATAATGAAACAAAATTGATTATATAAGAAAAACTTGAAACAATATTTGTCAATATCGAAACAATTGTATATCTTTGTGGCATGACTTTCAAGGAATATATACAAACCTTTCATATCAAGTCATTTTCCAACTTAGGAATAAGTCTTTGGAAAATTGATGCTAGAACAATAGAGCAAACGCAAGGGAGTTTTTTGGACTGTCATGCCATCATTATCGTCGAGAGTGGGATATTGACAATTTCTCTGAAAGGAAAAGAATACATCATGACTGCTAATAGTTATGCTGATGTGATGCAGTTGAACATGCTCCAGTTTATTGCTGCCACGTCACAGATAAATGCATGGTGTCTGGCTTTTTCAGAGGAATATTTCTTTAAAACTTTTCCCAGTAAGGCACCTGCAGAAATGGCTTATGTGAAATATATTGCAGAACATAAGACTTTATTACTCGATGCTTTTCATATTCAGGCCTTGTGCCATGTCATGCAAAGCATGGATGATACCTTTGCTGATAAGGAAAACATCTTCCGCGATGCACTTCTGCAAATGAAAATGAAAATCTTGTTTTTGGAAATAGACAACATTTTTCATCATCATATTGACGAAAGTTCTGACGGTGATGCAGATACCAGCCGTCAGCAATATATCTTTGGGCAATTTGTCAGATTACTGTCAGAAAACGCGAAGCGTGAGCATTCCGTGGATTTCTATGCCGATAAACTCTGCATCACTGCTCAGTATTTAGGGCGCATCGTGCATAATTTCGGGCACGATAAAGTCTATAATATGATTGCACGTGCCGTAGTGGGAGAGGTTGAAATAATGCTTGCTGATAGCAGTATCCCTTTGAAACAGATTGCCACAGAAATGAATTTCTCTGACCAGTCAGTATTCACTAAGTTCTTTAAACGCCAAACAGGAAAGTCTCCTATGCAGTATCGCAACTGCTTAATTGATTAGTAGCCTCTCCTCGTCCTATAAAAATAGTCAATTTGTAGCAGTTCTTTTGGATGTGTGGAATTAAATCGCTATATTTGCAATAAAAATAGATGACATGGCGGAGCATAATGAATTGGGGAAATGGGGTGAAGACCTTGCGGCCAAATATCTGGTCAGCCATGGATATTACATCCGTGACCGCGACTGGAAATCGGGCAAGCGCGACCTCGACATCGTGGCTCTCAATGAGGCTCAGAACCTGCTTGTATTCGTGGAAGTGAAGACTCGCAAGGATGACAATCTGGCTAATCCTGAGGCTGCTGTTGACCAAAAGAAAATCTTGAACTTAGGACGTGCCGCCAATGACTATATCTGCCAGTTTGCCCTCGATTATGAAGTGCGTTTTGATATCTTAACCGTTATCGGCACCAATGAGGCTGATGCGAAGATAGACCACTTTGAAGACGCCTTCAATCCGCTGTTGGCTTTATGAAAAGAAGATGAAAAAGAACATTATACATTTATCGGAAATAGATTCCACCAATCGTTATCTGCGGGATTACAAGCCTGCCGATGATGAGCCGATGACGGTGGTAACGACTGATTATCAGACTGCTGGGCGAGGTCAAGGCTCTAATTCATGGGAAAGCGAGCGAGGAAAGAACCTGCTTTTCTCCATTCTCGTGCATCCCGAAAAAGTGCCTATCGAGCGCCAGTTTTTGCTCTCTGAGGTCATCGCCTTGTCTCTTCGTGAGGCTTTGAGCAATTTGATGGAGGGCGTAAGGATAAAGTGGCCTAACGACATCTATGTCGATGACCGCAAAATCAGTGGCACACTGATGGAAACTCATTTGTCAGGCGGTCATATCCGAGACTGCGTTTTCGGCACAGGCATTGATGTCAATCAGCAAAAATTCCATTCTGATGCGCCCAATCCTGTGTCTGTTTGTCAGATTATTGGACATGAGATAGACAGGGAGGAACTATTAAATAAGGTGTTGGCATCTTTCGATAGCCATTACGCCATGCTCGAAATGGGCGACTATGCGGATATTTCCACGTTCTATCATGAGTATCTTTATCGCCGTGAAGGTTATCATCGTTATCGTGATGAGCAAGGCGAATTCGAGGGCGCATTAGTGGAAGTGGAGGATGATGGTCATCTGATACTCCATGATAAAGAAGGGCGGATAAGGAGTTATGCATTCAAGGAAATCGAATATATAATATAAATAAGGTATGGCAAGATTCAAACGAATACTCCTGAAGTTGTCAGGAGAGAGCCTGATGGGCAAACAAAGCTTCGGAATTGACCCCGAAAGACTGGCTGATTACGCCCGTCAGATTAAGGAAATCCATGAGATGGGCGTGCAGATAGGCATCGTTATCGGTGGCGGCAACATCTTCCGTGGATTGAGTGGAAGTCAGAAAGGCTTCGACAGAGTGAAAGGTGACCAGATGGGCATGTGCGCCACGGTCATCAATTCCTTGGCATTGAGCAGTGCGCTGGGTGCGAATGGAGTTAAAAACAAGGTTCTTACGGCTATTCGCATGGAGCCTATTGGCGAGTTTTATAGCAAATGGAAGGCCATCGAAGCTATGGAAAACGGCAACGTGTGCATCTTCTCAGCAGGTACGGGAAGCCCTTATTTCACTACGGATACAGGCTCTTCACTGCGTGGAATTGAGATAGAGGCCGACGTGATGTTGAAGGGCACGAGGGTGGATGGCGTCTATACAGCCGACCCTGAGAAAGACCCTACTGCCAAGAAGTTTAAGGATATCACCTATGAAGACGTGCTTGAGCGTGGCTTGAAGGTGATGGACCTCACGGCTATCTGCATGTGCAAGGAGAACAATCTGCCGATTTATGTCTTCAATATGGACGTTGTGGGCAACCTGAAAAAGGTCATCGACGGCGAGGAAATCGGCACTTTGGTGCATAATTGATAACTTGCTGATAATCAAATGGTTATCTATAGGAATGTAAAAGACCGTTATTTACCTTGTAAGTAACGGTCTTTTACGTTGTAAACAATGGCTTTTTACCCGGTAAACAACTATCTTTTACATTGTGATAAGTAATGGTCCACTTTGTCCTTGACATTTTCAAGGGTCGGAAAGGTTATTTTTCCTCCTCGTAATCCACGTATTCACCCTCATCTTTCGGGATGATTTTCTGATTGGCTTTATCAGGGTCGCGTGGGTCAACAACGCCTTCCTGTTCGCCATAAGTGCGGTTTTGCGGTTGTCTTTGCTGTCCGTTCATCTGCTTGTGGAATTCTTTTGCAGTGTCATGAATGCGCTTATAGAAAGAATAAGCTATGAAGATGAGGGCTATAAGGCCCGCAACGAACAGAAGAAGTATGAATTTGAGGAATGCCATTTATTTCTTATTTCTGAAGTTAACGTAAATAGACAGGATCACATACCATAGGATGATGATGGCGATGCCTGATATTCTGAAAATCAAGAGGATAGGAATGCACGTGAGGAGAAACATATATTTGACCTCATTTCCTTTCCAACCCCATTGCTTGAACTTAAGGGCGAACATCGGAATCTCCGATACCAAGAGCCAACAACTCAAGCATATCATCAGTAAAATGATGAAGAGCATCCAATTGGAAGACTCTACCAATGATGGAGAACCTGCAATCAGGGCAGCCCAAAAGAGGGCGTTTGCCGGCGTTGGAAGGCCTATGAAGCCCATCGACTGCCGAGTATCAAGATTGAATTTAGCCAATCTGAGGGCGGAGAAAGCCGCCATAAGATAGGCAAAGAATGGCAATATGCTCCGTAAAGGCTCAAGGAATGAAGGATAATCCATCACGCCCAACTCAAAGAAAACCAACGTTGCAGGCGCTACTCCGAAAGTGACGTCATCAGCAAGAGAGTCGAGTTCCTTTCCAATTGGCGAAGACACATGGAGCAAGCGGGCGCTCATCCCGTCGAAAAAATCGAATGTCGCTCCAATGATAATCCACAGCAATGCCCATGTGGAGACGCCGCAAAAGGCATAATAAGTAGCGATGCAACCCGAAATCAGATTGCAACAGGTGATGCTATTAGGGATTTGCTTAGTGATGAAATTTGCCATTTCTACTTTAATTTAGCAATGATGGTCTGGTCGCCGGTAGTTGCCTGCCCGAGCTTTACACAAACTTCAGAGCCTATGGGGAGATATACGTCGACGCGGGAACCGAACTTGATGAAGCCGAGGTGCTCGTCAATGTAGCACTCCTCACCCTCTTTGGCATAAGTGACAATGCGGCGCGCCATCGCTCCGGCTATTTGCCGGCATAGGACATCATTGCCGTCAGGAGCAGTTATCATGACATCTGCGTGCTCATTTTCCTCGCTTGCCTTAGGTAGCCAGGCCTTATGATAGTTGCCATTCTGATGATGCACGAACTTAATCTGACCATCGATAGGGAACCAATTGGCATGTACATTAAAAAGACTCATGAAGATGGAAATCATCAAACGCTTGTCATGGAAATACTCATCTTCATCCACTTCCTCGATGACCACTACTTTTCCATCAGCAGGGGCAATGACAATCTTGTCGGTATCCTCAATGTTCAGATAGCGGATAGGGCAACGGAAGAAGTTGATGACAACACCGTAGATGACACCAAATATGGCTATGAAGGCCCAAAAAGGTATTTTTGTGTCAAGCCGGTAGAGTAGGAGAGCTATTGCTGCAATGACAATAAATCCATAGATGAGAGTGTCTGTACCCTCACGATGGATGCGCATTTTTTTGAGTTTTTTAATTTTTTGACCCATGGTAATTCATTACGAATTAAACTAAGTGCAAAGGTATAGTTTTTTTATCGATTTCGCAAATTTTTCACCTCATTCTTTTGTATATGTCGAGAAATAATTGTAACTTTGACGATTCAAGTACAAGAACTTATTTTAAATAAATGGAAGATTTCATACATTTACACGTACACACCCATTACTCGATATTGGATGGTCAGTCGAAAGTGCCCAACTTGGTGAATAAAGCCATCAAGGATGGGATGAAAGGCATGGCCATAACCGACCACGGAGTGATGTTTGGCATCAAGGAATTTGCTGATTGTTGCAATGATATCAACAAGAAGCGCAAGAAGGAGGGTCTCGAGCCTTTCAAGCCCATCTTTGGATGTGAGATGTATGTGGCTCACCATCATAAAGAAGATAAGGTAAAGGAGAATGGGGATAACTCCGGTTATCACCTCATCGTGCTTGCAAAGAACTATCAGGGTTATAAAAACCTCATCAAACTGGTGTCGAATGCGTGGGTAGATGGCTATTATTACCGTCCGAGAACTGACCGTGAGGACCTCGAAAAACATAAGGAAGGACTCATCGTTTGCTCTGCCTGCATTGCTGGAGAAGTGCCTTCGAAGATACTCGATGGAGATATTGCGGGAGCCCGAGAGGCTTGCGAATGGTATCATCGCGTCTTTGGAGATGACTATTATCTGGAGATACAGCGCCATGAGGTGAAAAATCCGAATATCATAGCTAATCGCGAGACTTTCCCTTTGCAGCAGAAAGCCAATCATGTGCTTATGGAGTTTGCCAAAGAATACGGCATCAAGCTCATTTGCACGAATGACTGTCACTTTGAAAATCAGGACACTGCGGAGGCTCACGACCACCTCTTGTGTCTATCTACACAGGCTGATCTCAATGATCCTAACCGTATGCGATACACCAAACAAGAGTGGTTTAAGTCGCGTGAGGAAATGAATGAGATTTTTTCTGACATTCCCGAGGTACTTTCCAATACGTTGGAGATATTAAATAAGGTGGAATTCTATAGCATCGAGCATGGTCCTATCATGCCTTTCTTTCCAATCCCTGAAGAATTCGGAACGGAAGAACAATGGCGTGAAAAGTTCACGAAGGAAGAGCTTTATAAAGAGTTTACCTGCGATGAGAATGGAGAACATCAGCTTCCTGACGATAAAGGAAAGAAGGTAATAGAGCGTTTAGGCGGCTATGATAAGATTTATCGCATCAAGTTTGAGGCTGATTATCTGTCTTATCTGGCGTATGAAGGTGCTAAGAAGAACTATGGTGACCCTATTCCCGATAATGTAAAGGAGCATATCAACTTTGAGTTGCACGTGATGAAGACCATGGGTTTCCCGGGTTACTTCCTCATTGTGCAGGACTTTATCAATGCAGCCCGCAAGGATTTGGGCGTTTGGGTAGGACCTGGACGTGGCTCTGCAGCCGGTTCTGTGGTAGCTTATTGCTTGGGAATCACAAAGATTGACCCGCTGAAATATGACCTTCTGTTTGAGCGTTTCTTAAATCCTGACCGTGTAAACCTGCCTGATATCGATACAGACTTTGATGATGACGGCCGCAAATACGTGTTGCAATGGGTGATGAATAAATATGGTCGTGAGAAATGTGCCCATATCATTACCTATGGAACAATGGCTACAAAGAACTCTATCAAGGATGTCGCGCGCATTGAAAAACTGCCTTTGGATAAATCGAATGCTCTTTGCAAGGCTATTCCTGACCGTTTGCCGAACAACTTGAAGATGAATTTGGAGAACGCAATCAAGTGTACTCCTGAGCTTCGGGAGGCCGAAGCGTCAGTAGATGACAAGGAAGCAAACACCATTAAATATGCCAAGCAGTTGGAAGGAACTGTTCGAAGTACGGGTATACATGCCTGTGGCTTTATTATTTGCCGGGATCCTATCGATGCGTGGGTACCTGTTTCCACTGCTGATGACCCTGATTTCCCGGATACAAAGACGGCTGTTACGCAATATGACGGTCATGTTATTGAGACCACGGGGTTAATCAAAATGGACTTTTTAGGGCTCAAAACGCTCTCAGAGTTAAAGGAAGCGGTGAAAAATGTGAAGCTGACAACCGGCATTGAGGTCGATTTGGACACGATTCCCATTGATGATGAGCTCACCTATAAGTTATATCAGGAAGGCCGAACAATAGGTACTTTCCAGTTTGAATCTCCCGGAATGCAGAAGTATTTGCGGGAGTTGCATCCGACAGTATTTGAGGATCTCATCGCCATGAATGCTCTTTATCGACCTGGACCAATGGATTATATCCCCGATTTCATCAAGCGCAAAAACGACCCGAGCCTCGTTACTTATGATATTCCATGCATGGAAAAGTACCTTAAGGATACTTATGGCATTACGGTTTATCAGGAGCAAGTGATGCTTTTGTCGCGTCAGTTGGCCAATTTTACGCGTGGTGAGAGTGATGCTCTTCGTAAGGCAATGGGTAAAAAGAAAAAGGCTATCGTCGATGCGATGAAGCCTAAGTTCTTAAAGCAAGGTGCTGAGAACGGTCATGATCCGAAAGTATTGGAGAAAATATGGGGTGATTGGGAGAAATTTGCCAGTTATGCGTTCAACAAATCGCATGCTACCTGCTATTCATGGGTGGCTTATCAGACGGCATATCTTAAGGCCCATTACCCTGCAGAGTTCATGGCTGCCATTATGACACGTAGAAAAGACGACATCAAGGAAATCACTAAGCTGATGGATGAATGTCGTTCGATGAAGATACCGACGTTGGGACCTGATGTCAATGAGAGCTATGAGAACTTCGGAGCCAATAAGAAAGGCGAGATAAGGTTTGGCTTGGCGGCCATAAAAGGTATGGGTGAGGCTGCCGCAGCGGCAATTATTGAGGAGCGGCAAAAGAACGGAGCCTTCAAAGACATCTTCGATTTTGCCGAGCGAGTGGACTTCAAGAATGTCAACCGAAAGGCCTTTGAGAGCCTTGCTTACAGTGGTGGATTTGATGGATTCGGATTGATGCGCGAGCAATATTTTGAGTCTTGCGGGAAAGATGATACTTTCTTGGATGCCTTAGTGCGATATGGTCAGAAGTTTCAAGAGGGTGCTTTGGAGGCTGCCAACTCTCTTTTCGGGGTGGGAACCATAGAAATTGCAAGGCCTGCTGTCCCTGATGCTCAGCCTTGGAATAACATAGAGAAACTCAATAAAGAGCGTGAATTGGTGGGAATCTACCTTTCTGCCCATCCTCTGGATGATTATAATGTCATTCTGAAGAAACTTTGCAATACTCCATGTGAGCATTTGAAGGGCAGAGACACTGATTTACAGGCACTTTCGCAGAAAGAGGAAGTCACATTCGGAGGGATTATCACGGATGTAAATGAGCGTTTTTCAACCCGTACAAACAAGCCTTTTGGCATTATAACCATTGAGGATTATTCAGGAGCAGGTGAGTTCTCGCTTTTTGATGAGGCTTGGACACAATGGAAAAATATGTTTGCCAAGGAGTATACTGTCTTCGTAACGGCCAAGGTTACAGAGCGTTACAGAGGCTCAGGAAGGCTCAGTATGAACATCCAAAACATTCAATTTCTCAATGATGTGAAAGAAAATCACTTGGATAAAATCACCATTTCCATCGATAGTGACAAGATTGATGACACGACCGTGCATGACATTATGACGGTAGTGCATGACAATCCTGGTAAAACTCAGTTGTTTTTAAATATCAATAATCCGTTGACCAATGACCGCATACTCCTTCATGCCAATGGAAAGAACGTGAATTTGAATAAGATGGTGATAACTTTTGTGGAAAGTAATCCCGATATGGATTATCTCATCAATTAATTTTTGGCATAGTATTTGCTTTTAAAAAGATAATTGCTTACCTTTGCAAGAAATAATAATAAGAAATAAATAAAATGGAAGTAAAAATCACAAGCGACAATTTCGAGAGTTTAAAGAATGGCAATTTGCCATTAGTAATGGACCTTTGGGCTACTTGGTGTGGTCCTTGCCGCATGGTAGGGCCTATCATTTCAGAGCTTGCCAACGACTATGATGGCAAGGTCGTAGTCGGTAAATGCGATGTGGAAGAGAACGACGAAATCGCTATGCAATTCGGTGTTCGCACCATTCCTACCATTCTGTTCTTCAAAAACGGGCAGTTGGTGGACAAGTTCGTGGGAGCTGCTCCTAAGGCCTTGTTGGATGAGAAGATAAAGGCTCTATTGTAAACAACGTTCTTTTACGTTGTAAACAATGGCTTTTTAGAGGGTAAAAGATAGCTTTTTACAGGGTAAAAGGCTATCTTTTACTTTTGCCCTAATATCTACTTAAAATTCTATCAGTCGAGAGCCGTCTTCCTGCTCGGTAATCGTTATCTTCAAGACATCCTCCGGAAGCAAATCTTCTATCAGTTCCGGCCATTCGAGAAGGCAAAGATTTCCACTGTCAAAGTAGTCTTCATATCCCATATCATACACTTCCTCTATCTTCTTAATACGATAGAAATCAAAGTGATAGATAGGATTCCCGTCTCTGTCTGTATATTCATTGACGATGGAAAAGGTAGGAGAGGTGATGACATCTTCCACTCCGAATTCTTCACAAAGTGCTTTTATAAAAGTGGTTTTGCCGGCTCCCATCTTCCCATAAAAGGCCAATACGTTGGCTTTTCCTATCGAGGCCTCAAACTCTTTGGCAGCCTCATGGATGTTTTCGAGTGTTTTGATTCTTATTTGCATAGTCTTTTTATCTTTTTCTTGACTTCAATGTAATCAGCGGAATGAGCATTTCTTCCATGGAGATGCCCCCATGTTGGAAGGTGTCTTTATAGTAAGTCACATAGTAATTGTAGTTATTCGGATAGGCAAAGAACGCATCACCCATGGCAAAAACATAAGAGGTACTCAGGTTTGGAGCAGGCAACTGAGCCTTCTGAGGGTCTTTGATGACGTAGACTTCCTTTGGATTATAATTCAGATTCTTACCTAATTTATAGCGGAGATTGGTGTTTGTGTTTCGGTCTCCTATGATTTTAATCGGTTTGGAAGCACGGATACTGCCATGGTCAGTAGTGATGATAATCTTGAAATCACTTTGTGAGAGCACCTTCAAGAGTTCTGACATGACAGAATGACGGAACCAACTGATGGTGATATTCCGATAGGCAGACTCGTTATTAGCTAATTCCCGAATCATTTTCGACTCTGTGCGGGCATGGGAAAGCATATCAATGAAATTGACGACAACCACGTTCAGGTCGTTGCTTTTAAGTTCATTGATTTTGCTGAGGAAATGCTCTGCGCCGTTGGAATCATTGATTTTATTATAGGAAAAACTATCATGACGACGGTAGCGGTCGATTTGCGTCTGGATAAGGGGTCCTTCGTTGAGATTCTTTCCCTCCTCTTCGTCCTCATCAACCCATAAATTCGGGAACATCTCCGCTATCTTATTGGGCATCAATCCACTGAAAATGGCATTGCGAGCATATTGTGTTGCCGTTGGAAGTATGCTGATATACATATCCTCATCGATGTCAAACATATCCCCGATTTCTTGTGAAAGCACGCGCCATTGGTCATATCTGAAGTTATCGATGACGATGAGAAAGACCTTCTCTCCATTGTTGAGAAGTGGGAAAATCCTCTTTTTGAAGATGTCAGGGCTCATCAGTGGCCGCTCTGTCGTTTTTGGGTCTACCCAATTCAGATATTCCCGTTTGATGTATTTGGCAAATCCGATGTTGGCCTCTTCCTTTTGCATGTTCAGCATTTCAGTCATACTGCTGTCAGTGGAACTGAGTTCCAATTCCCAATGCACTAGTCGTTTGTAGATGTTTTTCCAGTCATCAAGGGTCTGACAATCGGATATCTGCATCATAATGTTCTGATAATTCTGCTGATAACCACTTTGCGTAACCTCAGAAACGATTTCCTTCTGATGGATATTCTTCTTCAGAGTCAGCAGAATCTGATTGGGGTTGACAGGCTTGATAAGGTAATCGGCAATCTTAGAACCTATCGCTTGATCCATGATATTCTCTTCTTCGCTCTTCGTGACCATGACTACTGGGGTAGCAGGACTTATTTCCTTGATTTTCTGCAGGGTTTCAAGTCCCGTAAGACCAGGCATCATCTCATCGAGCAAGATGAGGTCGAAGGTGCGTTGACGGCATTGGTCGATGGCATCAGAGCCATTGCTCACGGTCACCACTTCATACCCTTTCTTTTCCAGAAAGAGGATGTGCGCCTTGAGAAGTTCTATCTCGTCGTCTACCCATAATAATAATCCATTGCTCATATTCTAAAATCCCTCCAAATCATAATATTCGTCTTCCAGGTCAAAAGATTTCTGTTTCTTCGTTTCCTTCTTTTTATCTGTAGGCTTATTTTTTGTATTCTTTGTTGTATCGCTCTTTTCCAAACCGAAACCATCATTAAAGTAGATGCCCGTACTGGTTGTTTTCTTCACTGGAGCAACTGGCTTTTTGGCAGGTGTTGGTTGCTTTGCAGGTGTTGTAGTAGGCTTGCTTACAGCCTTGGAGGCTGTTGTCTTGGCGGCAGGGGCCGTCTTTGTACTTGGTACGGTCTTTTCATTTATCGGATAGGTAGTCTTTTCAGGCTGTTTCTCCGCTTTTTCCATAGGGATGTCAGTACCCACCTTTTCTGTTGCTTTTTGGGTCTCCGTCTCTGCAGGGACAATTGTTGTACCTGTCGGAACGACAGTGTTTGCTGGCTCGGCAGGTATGATTGTTGTACCCGTAGGTGCTTTTTGCTCTTCTTTTGTTTCAGGGGTTACATTCGTACCAGTATTTATTGGCTCGACATCCAGCCCATTATCGATGAATGTACCATTATCCAAAGCCTTGTCAATTTCCTCTGGTGTCGGTTCTTTTGGCCTTTCCGTAGTCACCTCGGCAGGCTCGGTAAGGAGATGGAAAGTACTTACTTTCAAAGGCGCAAAGTGCTTGATATAGAACTTATCATAGTCATCATAACTGAAAGGATTGCCTAACAGCTCGAAGTTTTGCTCACTGATGATAATTGATCTGCTGTAACCCAATTTGCTTACGATGCCTCTTTGCTGATATAGTTGTCGCGCATATTGCAGTGCTTCATCATAGTTACGGAAGCCCGTGATTTTCATTTGATGCAATCCATTTGCATCTTCGATGGCAATCTCAAAGTTTCTGACGAGGAAGTTGGTGAAGTTATACCTTGCCAACTCAAACAGTAATTGGTTTTCGTTGACAGAATCGGGCTTATAGACAATCATGAAAAGGAAGTTGGCATTTCGTTCATTGCTGAAACGACGGGTAGCAATGGAGTCGCTGTCATTGAGAACTTCGCTTCTTCGGCTCCACACATTACCGATATCAAATTTACCGCCATGCAGGCGTTTGCCTGCATTCACGCCATTGACTATCATTCCCGCCATCTCGCTAAGTCCACTTTCAGGATATTTCTCCACGATGGTCTTCATGTCATCAAGACAACCTTTAGAATCCCCACCATTAAGTTTGCTGAGGCCTCCGATAAAAATAAACTTATCTCGATTGGCACCTGTTGGGAAGCGAGTCTCGGATATTCTGGCGTTACCCAACACTTCATTCAAGCGGTCGGCTTTAAAGGCAGCGTAAGTGGCTGTATACAGCGAGTCTTCCATATGTGTGCCCATTCGGGCATTCTCTTTAAAATAAGGGTCGGAAAGAATGGCTGTCCATTGGCTCTTCGGATAGCTTCCTTTCAGCTTTTGAAGATAAGCATCCGCTAAGGAAGGCATATTCAGCCTTGAATAAAGCAGGAAAAGATGATAATATACATCATCCATGTGCTCATAATCAGTGTATTGGTCGGCTAATCGCCGTAAGTTTCTTTCGCTCAATCGCAGGTTGTCGAGCTTGTCCTTGAAAATTACACCGGAATGGAAAAGTCCGTCTTCAAGAATACCGTTGCTTGCTTGTAACTGCTCGGGAGTGAAAGGTATCTGAGCTAAATAAAATTCCCGTTTATGTGGATTGTTCTGTGCGCTGTCTGTAAGGTTTGCAAGAGAATCCTGTTTGGCAGCCTCACGGGCAAGTGAGTCCCGTTGAGCATCTGTCATTCCTTCAGCTCCGCCAAGATTGGCAACTACCGTCTTGTTGATTCTTTGCCAGTTATCCACGTTCTCACGTTTGCCCCAAAGCTTTTGGAAAGTGGCTTTTCCTTGACTAACCGTCATCGGATTATAGAAATACCAAAGACCATTCTGCTGATTGGAATTCATCTTATTGGTCGTATTGGCATTAAAATTACCGTTTGCCATACCACCGTTTTGGGCCTGAACCTGTTGCGCGTTGGCTTCAGCTTGTGCCTTCGCCTCTTCTTTCTCCTTCTTTTTCAGAGCATCGATAACCCTGTCGATGGCTGCATTTCGGTCCTTTTCATTCATTTTAGCCAATGTCTGAAGGGAGTCTTGAAGTTCTACGGCATCCGTATAAGGTACCAGTTCATCAAGCACTTTTGAACGTTCAGACATCTGCTGATAATCCTTTCGGTCCTTATCCAGCAATCCTATGGCGACTCCATAGCAACGACGGGCATCTCCGAATTTCTCTTTTGCCCAATAAAGGTCTCCTAAATGCAACAGCAGGACACCTTTTTCAATACCGCTCCTTGTGGCTTTCTTGTTGCCTTCCTCATAGGCATAGATAGCCCGCATGGTATCTTTTTCAGCCAAATAGATGTTGCCAATGGCATAATACACTTGATCCAGATAATCCTTGTTGTTATCAGAAGCAGCCATGTGGCGGAGCTTGGTTACCATCTTCTTTGCCTGCCCTTTTGCCATAACTTCCGTTTGTGCAATGCGGGCATTAAATTCCAGTTCATAAGAAGAATTCAATCTGACAACATGTTTGAAAGCTTTATAGGCAGAATCCCTTTGCCCGAGTGAAGCATAAATCTGTCCCATGAGATACCATTCGCGTGCTTTTTGCTTGCGGCGCATCTCATGTTTGATGACTTTCTTTAAATAAGGTATCGTTTTCTTGAACTCTCCAGTGTGGAGATAATAGTCTGTATAAGTGTAATCCCATTCTTTTACGGCCCTCCAATCCATGGAGTCGCGGCGCATATTGCGGATGACATCCTCGGCATCATAGAGCCATCCCTCCTCAATATATGCCTTTGCGAGCCATGCGCGAGCCTTCCCGAAAATGGCAGGTTGCGTTGCATAGAGCCTGCTCATATAGGAAAAGGTGGATGCGGCTTCATCGAAAGAGCCCATGTGAAACTGTGAACGCCCCATGAGCATCCATGCTTTCCAAAGGAAAGGATTATATTCGCGGCGCTGAAGCCATTCTATGTCTTTGGCTGTCTTTCGTCGGTTTTTATCCCAAATAGGGCGACGTTTGATGCTATGTTGATGGATTGCCTTCTCAGACTTTTGTATTGCTTTCTCAAAATTGCCTTTCCCCAGTTCCTTGCTGTTCTTGTTTCCTACCGTATAGAGCGGTATCATCTCGGTGAAATTATCCTTGTTGCCAGTCTCTTTTTCAAGAGATCCGTCGATATAAGCCAGCGAACCATTATAATAGGTGTTATATCTTGCGTTAAACGAGTGCCACCATCTTGACGCAGAAGTATTCTTCTGTGTTGAGCAAGCATTGATAATCGCCAGGAAGATGACTATCAATAAGGGGGCGATATGTCGTTGATTACGCTTCATTTAACGTTATTCTATCATCATAAAGACCTCATCTTTCAACTGGTCGGGCAAGTTGATACCTCTCAAAGTGAGGCTTCGGCTCCAGCCCTTCACTTCATCCGGGCGCATTGTATAGAGCACTTCAGAAAACTGACTGACCTCTTTTTCCGTATAGTCATTGGATGCCTTACCCTTAAAAGCATCCAGTTCTTCATCCTCATAATATTCGATTTCTTTCGTTGAGGCTTCCATCATGCACTCCTGCTCACATTTAGGGTCTAATCCATTGCAAGTAGCGCAAGAACTGGAGGTCGGCATTTTTACCTTTTCCTCTTTTCCTTTCTTGCTGAAAAAAAGGTGGATAAGGGCAGCGAAAGTCCCTAAAGCGATGAGAGATAATACGAGATACAGCATAAATCAGCCTTCTGTTATGGTGAAACCTACTTGCTTGAGATTCTCCCAAAAATGCGGATAGGACTTTGAAACGACCTCAGGGTCATTGATTCTCAGTCCTGGAAATTTGATAGCGAGAGGCGCAAAGGCCATTGCCATGCGGTGGTCTTCATAGGTATCGATGGGTCTCATGGAGGCCTTGCATCGTTGACCTGTCCATGAAAGTTCAGTGCCATCTTTGTCTTCAAGGACATATCCCAACTTCTTCAACTCCCGTTTCATGGCCTCAATGCGGTCAGTCTCCTTGATTTTAAGGCTTCCAAGCCCTGTAAAATGGAAGGGAATATCCATGGCGGCACATCCTGCAATGAAGGTTTGAGCAAGGTCTGGAGAGTTGATGAAATCATAATCCAACCGTGGAATCGTGCGTAGACGGCGCGTAAGCAGGACGTCTGTGGGATAACCAGGTGTCTTATTGCCGAAAGCAGTCTTCACTCCAAGGATGGAAAAGAGGTATCTTGCCACCGAATCTCCCTGCATAGAGCCATCCATCAACCCAGAAAGGCGCAGCCTGCTTTCGCTGTCGTCTATCAAAGCCAACGTTTCATACCAATAAGAAGAGGCACTCCAGTCGTTTTCGATGAGGTATTCCTTTTGGTCATAAGGCTTTGGCTGTATGGTAATTGTATCTACATCTGTCCATTCGGCATGAGCTCCGAACTCGCGCATCGTCCATAAAGTGAGGTCAATATAAGGCCTTGAGACGATATTTTCGGTAAGTTTCAATTCCAGACCTTTCTTCAGAACAGGCCCTATAATCAGCAAAGCCGAGATGTATTGAGAGCTCACATTGCCCGGAACCTCGATATGTCCGCCTTCGAGAGCATGTCCTTTGATGCGCAAAGGAGGATAACCCTCCTCACCTTCATATTCAATGTCGGCCCCTAAATAGCGCAGTGCTTCCACCAAAACACCGATGGGGCGGTGTTTCATGCGTTCTGTTCCCGTGAGGGTATGTTCGCCTTCGGTAACGCTGAGATAAGCTGTCAGGAAGCGCATAGCTGTTCCCGCTGCCTTCACATCTATCACTTCGGGCATATACTCCAAGGCTCGGATGATGACTTTGGTGTCATCACAGTCGGAAAGATTCACCAATTTGAGGCAACCTCCCGATAAAGCATGGATGATAAGGGAACGATTGCTGATGCTCTTCGATGCCGGAAGGTCTATCGTTGTGTTGATGTGCGTTGGGGCTGTTATAGTATATTGCATAATTCTTTATTTTGCCATACGGATAGGAAGGTCGACAATGCCCTCCACAGCTCTTGTTGCCGCTGCTTTGGCAGCTGATGAGGTGCGGGTCTTCTTAGGGCCTGGAATGAGCGGACTATAGTATAGAACCTGTCTGATTCTCCATTTTTGGTCACTTGATATCTTGAATCCGTAAGAATAATAATAATCCATGATGTTGGCAGAAGCAAAGCTGTCAGCCTCGCAACTGTAGCGTCCTGTCACCTTCGTAAGGCTCAGAGAGCCGCCATTCTTCAAGCTGTTCTGATAAGTTATGAGGTCATTCTGATACTTTATCCTATTATAACTGGGGGTATCTTCACAATAATCGGTGTTTCCACAAGAGTCTACAGGCTCAAAACCATCGCTGGTCTCTTTCTCCGTAAATGAGTGATGAAGACCGAGATAATGTCCAAGCTCATGCGCCAACGTGACGTTGATGTCCATGGCAATCTGCCATGCATAGACGGTTTTCTCAAGAAGACGATGGTCGGAATTGGTATATCGGTCAGGCTCATAATAGAGTCCGTCGGAATTCTTCCAAGCATATTTGCTGTTGATAGAGGAGCAATAGGCGAAGGAGAGATTCTTTTTGGTGAGGTTGACCTTGCTGGCATCCAGTTCTGAGAGGCCTTCGATGGCATCACCTTTTATCTTATAAGGCATGTGGCTGATGCCGAGTGTCTCGGAATTTGTACCTTCTTCCGACTTGAAATTATACATCATCACATTGATGTAGTCATTGGGCTCCCAAAGATACTTCACATAATCCTTGTGGTCTCCCATAAAGTCATAAGGATCAATGGGGTAGGTGCCTGTCCATTTCACGTATTCCACTCCCGGTGTAGCCAGTTTTTTGCCACTTTCATCATATTCAGCGAGCACGAATTTCACGTTGACATTGGCGCTTGTCGTATTGAATTGAGCACCATAGATGTTGCCGGCATAGAGGTCGTTGACATTGTTGAGTATTTCCTTCAGACGACTAGCGTCGATATACTGGCTCTTATCGGTGGCATCAGAATAGAGCACATGGAAGATAACGGGCAGCTTATAGGTATAGTTGTCATCAATGGTTTGCGTGGTGTTGTCGTCGTCTTCATCCACTACACTTCCCGATGTGTTCGCTTCATTATCACTGCTTGAGCATCCCGAGAAAACGAATGCCAGCATGGCAAGTAAAATATAAATGTAATGTTTCATATTATTTTCAATCTTAGTAATGTACAAAGGTACAAAATAAAATGGAATATCCAATAATCTTTTCTATGTAATATTTTTAATTTAATCTTATAAATTCAAAAAAGTGCTTTGAAATTTGCAAATCTCGCCATAACTGATTACCTTTGCATCACTAAATCGCGGGATGTAGTTCAGTAGGTTTAGAATGCTGGTCTGGGGGACCAGTGGTCGCTGGTTCGAGTCCAGTCATCCCGACACTCCAAATGTCTTATTATCAAGGGAATAGGTCCTCGCTATGTAAAAGATAACCTTTTACGAGGTAAACAATGGCTTTTTACCCTCCTTCTAATGGTCTTTTACAGGGTAAACAATAGTCTTTTAGAAAGTGAAAGAAAAGCCTTTGAAATTACGCTATCTGTTTTTCAAAATGAGAGATTGGCACGTTTTTTGCTCTCAAATATATAATTTTTGCTAAGAGAAATTCGGTAAATCGGAGAAAAGTATTATCTTAGCGGAAAAATAAGACAGTTATATGAAAAAGTCATTATTATTTTTAGGGATGATGCTTGCCGTTGTGGCTTGCTCAACCACAAAGCTAACCCCTCAAGAGAAGGCTCAACAGAGGGCTCAGGAGATACAGCAGGTGAATAAGAACATTCAAAACCGCCACTTCTCCATCGATATTGACTATATGTATCCGCAGCAAGGACCAGCGCGGAGAGTGGATTTCGGCTACTTCCTCGCTGTTCATGGCGACACCTTGAATTCGGGTCTTCCTTACTTCGGAAGGGCTTATCAAGTGCCCTACGGCGGTGGAAAGGCTCTCAATTTCGAGACCAAACTCTCCAGCTATAACGCTTATCGCGTGAAGAACGGACTGATGCGTGTGGAAATAAAGGCCCAGAATGAGGAGGACCAATACTACTATACGCTCGACATCTATGATAATGGAAAGACCGATATCACTGTTTTGGCGCGTGAAAGAGACCAAATCCGCTTCTCGGGAACAATGAATTTAGATAAGAAAAAATGAGAAAACCTACGGCATTCTGCCTGCTTTTATTGTTGTTATCTGTAGTCACTCAGGCTACAGAACCACAGGCTTTTACCCCGATAGAGAATAGCATTTCCTATCAAAAGGAGCATTTGCTTTATCAGAAAGGGGATGAAGTGAGCGTGATAGACATGGATTTGGAATGGCCGGAAATCGTGGATTATTCGGCTGTAAAGGCCTTGCAGGGTTATCTTTGTCAGAAGATTTTCCAGACAGGCACGGGCATTGAGGACTTCAAGACGGGCTATCAGGCTTTCCTTTCAAGGTTCGGCAGTCCCGTTACGCAGCAATTCAAGACCATTCCGGATGATAATAAGTTTTGCTATGTGGATTGTCAGTTGAAGAAGATGGGCTATCAGAAAGGACGTTTCATCTCTTATCTCCTTTCTTATAAGTGTACTCCTGGCAAGTTTTCAACGCAGAAAGGCGATACTATCAATAGCCTTATCACTTATGACTTGATGAACAATAAGGTACTGACAATGAACGACTTAGTACGTACTGGCCGCATAGAGAATGGCTATTATGATGATAGGCTTATTCAGTCAGTTATCAAAGGTGCCGACGTAGTTTTTCCTGAAGATATCTCGGGATTAGTTTTCTTGGATGCATGCTTGAATGATACGCGGGTGTTCCTAAGTATGCTGTATCTTACGGAGGATGAGACAGTGCCTTTCACAACGCAGATTGAGGCTGCCGAAATGCATGATCTGCTCACCAAACAGGCAAGAAACATCCTAGAGAAAGAGGTCGTTGCCAAGAATCCCGAATTCATTGCGGAAGACAGTCTCTATCAAGGTGAACCTATATATAAAAAGGTGGAGAAGGAGCCAAGCTATCAAGGAGGGCAGGCAGCACTGGTCAATTTCTTGAAAAGCAACGTTGAGTATCCTGTCGATGCAGCTTCTCGGAAGGTTGAAGGCACAGTGCTTGTGTCCTTTGTCATCAGCAAAGACGGCGAAGTTGGCAATGTGAAGGTCATCCGCCCGGTAAGTCCGGATATTGACAGAGAGGCAGTGCGTGTGATAAAACTTATGCCAAAATGGCAGCCTGGAGAACTGAAAGGGCTGAAAGTGAATATGGTCTATAAGATGCCTTTGGCATTCAGAATCAACGGATAGTTATGGAAGAATACCATCATCACCATCATCATCACCATGAAAGCAAGCGTAAGAAAATATTTGGCTATGTCTTCGGAGTCGTAGCCATCTGTAGTTTGGTGTTCTTGGGCTTTGCAGTCTTCTCGCCGAAAGCGTTGAGTGGTGTCTTTGAAGGTGGCATGCCGACAGCAGCCAATCGGCATCTTGCGTTGGATTATGATGGTATTGACGTGTCGCATCATCAAGGTCTGATAGACTGGATAGAAGTGGCGAAGGACACTTGCGTGAAGTTTGTCTATATAAAAGCTACTGAAGGAAGCACCCATGTGGATTCCATGTATGAGCGGAACATCAGTGAGGCTTTGTTGTCAGGCTTGAAAGCAGGGTCTTATCACTATCTCACTTCTGGGAGTTCCATCGATGAGCAGTTTATCAATTTCCGTAATACGGTGAAGTCAGAACAGCAAAGGATTTGCCCGATGATTGATGTTGAGGCTGAAGGTGTGAAGGGATGGAACAAGCAGGAGTTGCAGGATAATCTGGCTTTATTTGCCAAATACGTGAAGAAAATCTATGGAGTATATCCTGTTATCTATAGTTATTCAAAGTTCTATAACCAAATGTTAGCCCCTAGATTCAATGGCTTTCACCTGTTTCTGGCGCACTATAGCGAAGAAGAACCTGTGGTGGAGGGCGCTGGGAAACATAATATTTGGCAGCATACAGACATGGGTGTGGTGAATGGAATCAGCTCTACTGTCGATTTGGATGTGTTTGCAGCAGGCACATCTCTGAATGACATCCTTATCCATTAATGATTTCCCCCTATTATACGATTGCTCTCCCTTTCATTTTGAAAAGGAGATATTGTTCGTATCTATCATATTGGTAATTATCAATGATCTTTTTCTTGCAAGATGTTAATAATGATTTTTATTTTACAAAACGGATTATTACTACCTAAAATTGCTAATTTTGATATAGCTTTACTATTTCAGTTTATAATTGTCAAAGTGTCACTTTTTGAGGTTTATATTGCCTTTTCTAGATTAACGTATTTGCACTATGTAAGTTTTTAGCCCTATTTTTATCACTTTTAATTTAAAACCTACCTTAATAATTTTAATTCAAAAAATGATAAAAATTAATTATAAAATAACGTTAATAATTTGCACAAGTCTCAAAGATTATGTATACCTTTGCACCAGAAAAAGAATAAAAACCTAATAAAATTACAAAAATGAAAAAGATTTTTCTGATTTCAATGATGGCTTTGATGACCGTAGCATCTTATGGCCGCAAGCATGTAAGTGCAGATGCCGTTGTTGCATCTGACACAATCTATTATGGAGAAAACATGTTGAATGTTTCTAATCGCAGCGAAGCTAGTTACTATCGTTTGCTGATGACTCAAGGAATGGGACTGAAAAAGCAAGATGTCTTTCAGGATTTCTATCTGAATGGGACTCTGAAGGCTGAAGGCGGTTACAGTTTTGTTGATTTAGGCAATGACAGAAATACTATTCTCAATGGTGAGATAACTACTTATTATCAAAATGGTATGGAAAAACTTCATGGTAAATACATGAATGGCAAACGTGAAGGTTATTTCACATTGCAATTGCGTGATGGTAGCGTAGCTGTTGTAGAATATGCTAACGGCAAGTCGAAATATGATTATTTCACCGTTACACGTTCTGATGGCACAATGGAAAAGCGCCCTATTTCGGAAATAAAATCTCTCTTACAATAAAAATACACTACTAATCTTAATTAAAAAAGAGCGGCTCGAGAGAGTCGCTCTTTTTGTATAGGATGGGCTTATTCCAAATCTAATTCCACAGGACAATGGTCACTTCCCAATATCTCAGTATGTATTTTCGCATCCTTTAGTTGATCTTTCAACTTATCAGAAATAAGGAAATAATCGATGCGCCACCCTGCATTCTTCTCGCGAGCATGAAAGCGATAGGACCACCAGGAGTAGGTTACTTGGTCTGGATATAAGAAACGGAAGGTGTCTGTGAAGCCATTATTTAACAAACCAGTCATCTTCCCGCGTTCTTCATCTGTGAAACCAGCATTATGACGATTGGTCTTAGGGTTCTTGATGTCAATTTCTTCATGGGCAACATTCATATCTCCACATACAACAACGGGCTTTTTAGCATCCAATTGTTTAAGATATGATTGAAAATCAGTTTCCCATTTCATTCGATAATCCAATCTTCTCAATTCGTCTTGTGAGTTGGGCGTATAGACAGTAACCAGATAGAAGTCAGGCATTTCCAAGGTAATCACCCTGCCTTCATGGTCGTGTTCATCAATTTCTATCCCATAGGTCACCGTCAGAGGCTCATGTTTGGCAAAAATAGCCGTACCTGAATATCCTTTCTTATCCGCATAATTCCAAAAAGACTTGTAGCCTTCAAACTCCAAGTCAAGTTGTCCTGCCTGCATTTTAGTCTCTTGAAGGCAGAAGAAATCGGCATTCAAGGCTTTGAAACTGTCTTCAAAGCCTTTGCCAGCACATGCCCTAAGGCCGTTTACATTCCAAGAAACGAATTTCATAGTTTAACGCCGTCAAACCAGATAGGCAGGTCAATTTCATACGTTTGACCATTTATCTGTAAGTCTTTTACGATAATATAACCCAAAGTCTCTGATTTATAATAGGAAATCGAGCTATAGATATAGCTGTTATTGAAATACAAATAAGGGTCTAAGATTATCGTCAGAGTTTTGTTATCGCTCACCGGATAGCTTATCTGATTATTTGTTACAGACAGAGAATTCGTGTAATATCCTTGTTTGTAGAGAGAAGAATACATTTCATCCGGTACCGTAATGGTTGCAGCAAGATTTTGCAGAGTCGTTGTATTTTCAACCGATGCTTTGTCAGCTTCTGTTGAAATATATCCTGCAAGCGATTTCAAAGGTAATTTCAGCACGAGCGTGTTATCGGTTGCAATGGTCCATTGGGTAGCAATGGAATCCGAATAGGTAGCTGAAGTACTCTTAAAATAATAGATATAGCCTGAATAAGAGCCTGCAAGAGTTGCTGTAATGTTGGCCTTCTCCACATCGGTTAAGGTATAAACTTCTGAACTTGAGTCATTATCATCATCGCTGTTAAGGCAGGAGGTCACCGTAGTAGTTGCCAAAAGGCATACAATAACCCATAGGATTTGTTTGATTTTATTCATTTTGTTTGCTTTTATGGTTAAGTATCATATTAATAATGATGCAAATATATATAAAAACTTGTTTACATCGCAGATTTTTTCAAGATTTTTCAATCTTTTAATAAAAAGCCGTGATTTTATGCAACTTAAATTCTTTTCGACTCTCCTTGCAAGAGATTCATGAACTCTTCGCGGGTTTTGGCTTGATTGAAAGCTCCGCTGAAGTCGCTGGTTGTTGTGATGGAATTCTGCTTTTCTACTCCTCGCATCTGCATGCACATGTGCTTTGCTTCAATGACAACCATCACTCCCATAGGCTTCAGGGTTTCTTGGATGCAGTCTTTTATCTGTTGTGTCATGCGTTCCTGTACTTGCAGACGGTGGCTGAAGATGTCGACAACCCTTGCAATCTTGCTCAACCCTGTGATATAGCCGTTGGGAATATAGGCCACATGAACCTTTCCATAGAAAGGCAACATATGATGTTCACACAAAGAGAAGAAATCAATATCCTTCACAATGACCATCTGGCTGTATTTCTCCTCAAAAAGCGCATCTGTAAGTACTTTGTGCGGGTCTTGTTCATAACCTCTTGTGAGTATTTGCATAGCCTTGGCTACACGCAAAGGGGTCTTTTGCAGGCCTTCACGTTCAGGGTCTTCCCCTAAAAGTTTAAGCACCTCTTTGTAGTGTGCAGCTAGTTCCTCTAAGCCTTGTCGAAAATCTGTTTCAGAATTCATAATCAATATTGTACGGTAATTTCCCCTTTTACAATCGTTGCAGATGAATACCCCATGTTCTGGAGTTGCTTCAACATCCAGTGGGCTTCGTCATAACTGCGGTAATTACCTACTCTGCATATCCATCTTGGTGAATAGAAGTGTACATAAATAGGTTGATTGGGGAATTTCATTTTTATAGCAGTGCGTATACTTTCTGCTTTTTGACGGTCTGCACGTGAGTTGCCTCCAGCATAAGCCTGGACTCTGTATCCGACGACTTTATAGGCTTTGCGCATCACTTTCTTGCGCATGTCGACAGTGGGGATTTCCATGGTGTTGTCATTATCTTCCTCTGTCTTTTCCGTCTTTGGAGGAACAGGGGTCTCGTGCTTTGTCGTTTCCTCCTTTTTTGTAGTATCTTCTTCCTGCTTTTTGACAACTTCATGATGAGTCTCAGCAGGTTCTACATGTTTTTCCTTTGTTACGGGATGACTCTCGGAAACAGCTTTTTTAGGCTTTTTCTCGTCTTGTTCTACCTTATCGGTTTTAGGGGTGCTCCCATTAACTAATTCGTCAATCTCCTTGCTTTGATTCACTGTTACAGTACCTTGCCCTTGATTTTTCTGCTTGAGATGGTCAAGGTAGGTTTGCGCTTCAGCAGTTGCTGCAGAGAATAGTAATATTGTTAATATTGTGACGAAATGTTTCATTATTGCGTAAACTTGAAATAGTACATTGAACTTTAGCAAATCAAGCCTTTTCAGACCTGATGCTAAAGTCCAATGTATGATAGTATATTATTTCTTCCATGCATCAATGATGCCTTTGAAATCAGGAGCTTTCAAAGAAGCGCCACCAATCAGGCCACCATCGATATCAGGCTTAGAGAACAACTCAGGCGCATTGCTTGCCTTGCAGCTGCCACCATAAAGGATAGTGGTATCTTCAGCAGCCTCTTTGCCATATTTGTTTGCTACGATAGAACGGATGTATGCGAGCATCTCTTCAGCTTGGTCGGATGTGGCAGTCTTACCTGTTCCGATGGCCCAGATAGGCTCATAGGCGAGAATAATATTCTTCCATTCTTCTGCGCTCAAGTTGAATACAGAGTTCTCGAGTTCTGCCTTAACGACTTCATTCTGCTTGTTAGCCTCGCGCTCTTCGAGAGTCTCACCACAGCAGAAGATTACTTTCAAGCCATTCTTGAGGGCAAGCAGTGTCTTCTCTTTCAGAGTCTCTGCTGTCTCATGATAATACTGGCGACGCTCAGAGTGTCCGAGGATGACATATTGTGCTCCTGTAGACTTTACCATCTCAGCGGAAACCTCACCGGTGAAGGCTCCCTTCTCTTTGTCTGCACAGTTTTCAGCGCCAAGGCCTACAATGCTAGAGTCCAAAACTTGGGCAACACTTGCCAAGTGGATGAATGGAGTACAGATAATGACGCCACAGTTTGGCTTGTCAGCAGTAAGAGCTGCGTTGATTTCTTTTGCAAGAGCAACACCGTCTTGCAGGTTCATGTTCATTTTCCAATTGCCTGCTACAATTTTCTTTCTCATTTCTTTTCCTTTTTTAAAGTTGATATATCTTGTTTTAATTTATTCTCTTTTCTTCTTATCCATTTACTCCATGCCCAAAGTCGGTCGGCGAGAGTGAGTATAAAGAGGGGCAATACGAACCAAAGGAGAATCTTCAGTATCTTCTTAGGAACGCTGTCAGCGGGCATCTGACCTATTTCCAGTTGCTGGATAGGTGCCGTGAGTCCTTCTTTTTTAGGCAAAGCGTTGTGGCTCCACTTATTGATGATGGTCCCGTTCTTGATAAGCAGCAGGCCCGGATTGCTTCTGATGATGGTCTTCAGCGTGGTCTCATCGGTTGTGCAGAAAGGATATTCAGCACCCGTGAGTTCTCTCCATCTCTGTATAGCACTCTCATCACTTGCCGTCAGACAATAGAAAGGAATCTTTTCAGTTTGCGAATACTCGTATATCGGGTCAATATCACCGAAGTTGGAGTCGTCGGCTTGCTCCAGATGTGGGGAAATCAGGAGGAAGGTATAACCTTTATCATCGAGTATTTTATTGGTGAGGTCCTCGCCGGATTTGATGTCTTGGATGGAGAAATCATGTATTGGTGGCACGTATCCTTCTTCTGTTTTCACCGTTTTGCTGGTGATGAACTTCCATGTGGAATCCGGATAATTATCCAATGTGAAGTCTTTTGTCTTGCCGTTCTTCTCTAAGGTGAAGGTGGTCGTAAACTTCGGCATCTTCGCGCCTTTAGGAATTTCCATGCCTTTCTTGATGTTTGCGCCGATATGATAAGGGCGGAAATCGAATTGCGGGAGTTTATAGAGGCTGTAGATGCTGGATATCAGGATGTAGAGGATAGTGAAGTTGATGGCTATCCATTGGTTGCTTTTGGAGATAAACCTGACCATCCGCAAGGGCCATATCCACACGATGATGGCGCATAAGAGCAGGATGACGTTCTTCAAGAGTGTCTGCCCGTTAGTCAGATGTATGGCATCGCCGAAGCAACCGCAGTCTTTGATGGGGTTGGCGATGGCAAGCCATAGGGTGATGAGCGTCATAATGGACAGAAGGGCGAGTATCAGTTTGGTGGTAAGTCGCCGCCGTATGGCAAACAGAATGAAGATGCCCAAGCTGAATTCGAGGGCTGAAAGCCCGATGGAAGTGAGCAAGGTCAGCCAGTCGGGCGCAAAGTCTTGAATGCCAAGAGCTTGCAGATAGTCCTGAATCTTATATTGAGTGCCCAACGGGTCGATGGCCTTGACATATCCCGAAAAGATGAATGTCAGGGCTAAAACCAGCCTGCATAGGTTTGTCAATATCGTCTTCAGCTTATTCACTTTCCTTTAATTTAATGGCTCCGAATACGGCATAGTTGATGATATCCATGTAGTTGGCATCGACGCCTTCCGACACGATCGTCGCTCCATGCAGGTCTTCGATTTCCTTGATGCGTTCTATCTTGGTGAGAATGAAGTCGGTGTAGCTGCTTACGCGCATCGACCGCCACGCTTCATCGTAGTCGTGGTTCTTCTTGAGCATCAGCGCGAGGGCCTCGTTGGCATGCTTGTCATAGAGCGCCATAGCCTCTTCGGGCGTCATATCGGTTACGTCGACAAAGCCTTTCTCCAATTGGATGAGGCCTACGATGCCGTAGTTGATGAGGGCAATGAACTCTGGCCGGATGCCTTCTCCTACAAAAGACTCTTTCTTTATTTCGAGAGAACGGATTCTTTTGGCCTTGATATACAACTGGTCGGTTAGTGAAGAGGGTCGCAAAATGCGCCATGAAGCCCCATAATCATGGAGTTTTTTCTCAAACAGAGTGCGGCATTCCAGCATCACTCCTTTGAATTGTTCTTCTGTATTTGCTTTTGCCATATCGGATGCAAAGTTACTTAATAATAATGAGATAGCCAAATCTTGGAGGCTTATAAGTTTCTTTTGTTAGTCTTTTTTAGATTTCCGCTCTTGTGGGGAGGCCTCCCGGCAAGCCGTATTCTTATCGATGGGGTGGGCATATCTTGCCTATCGGGGGCTCGAATGTGGCTATCGGAGAGGATAGAAGTGTCCCCCAAGCCGGACAAAAGATAGGGACAACGATTACAACTGCCGTTTGTAACGTGATTACACGCTGCTTGTAATGTGGTTACACGTTGTTTGTAACGTGGTTACACACCGTTTGTAATCAGGTCATTAGTGGCTTTTTAGCCGCTCATCAGTTATTCTTGTTGCCGTTTATGGATAATTCTGACGGTGCCGCAAAGGGCATCGTAGCGTATTTGAAGGGAGTCTTTCTTGATGCCTAAGAAGTTCTTTTCCCGAAGGGAAGTCGCTTTGTCGAAGAGCCGCGTTTGTGCCTGAAGGGCAGAGTCGGTTTTTCCGATGTCCTCCTGCACCATTTTCAGGGAGGCCATTTGCCAGAGTTTCAAAGCCCTCTTGCGGCTTTCGATGGCTTTCGGATGCTTTTCCCGCAAAACTGAAATGGAGTCCAAAGCCTCCTTGTAATGGCCTTTCTGATAGAGCGTTTCTATCTTTGCCATCAGCGTTTGCGCCTTTTCGTCTTCCGAAGGCTGGCAGGCGGTCAGCGCGAAGATGACCGACAGGATGATAATCATATTTCTCATATTGCCTGCAAATTTATAAAAAATAGTTCTGATTTTGTCCTTTTGAGGCAAAAAATATCTGTTGGGATTCCCTGATTCTCAAATTTATTGAGTATCTTTGCATCCAAATTACAGACTTATGAGAAATCTCACCGATGCTGATCTTGCGCGTTTGCTTGATCAGGATATATTCCGCAGAATTAGCGAAGCTGCCGATTCGCTCCATTTGGAGTGTTATGTCGTAGGGGGTTATGTCAGGGATTTGTTCCTTGAAAGGCCGTCGAATGACATTGATGTGGTCGTGGTGGGAAGCGGCATTGAGGTCGCTGATGCCTTGAAAAAGACGCTCGGAGGCCGCGCGCATATCTCTGTTTTCCGCAATTTCGGTACTGCTCAGGTGAAGTATAAGGGCACGGAAGTGGAGTTCATTGGGGCTCGCAAGGAGAGCTACAGCCATGATTCCCGCAAGCCGCACGTAGAAGATGGCACGTTGGAAGACGACCAAAACCGCCGTGATTTTACCATTAATGCCCTCGCAATCTGTCTGAATGCTGACCGATTCGGCCAACTTATCGACCCCTTCGATGGTCTTATGGATATGGAGGACGGGATTATCCGCACGCCGCTTAACCCTGATATCACCTTCTCCGATGACCCTTTGCGCATGATGAGATGCATCCGATTTGCCACGCAATTGAACTTTTTCATCGAAGACGAGACCTTTGAGGCCATTGAAAGGAATGTGGAGAGAATCAAGATAGTCAGTGGTGAGCGAATAGTCGATGAACTTAACAAGATTATGAGCGTTCGCACCCCAAGCAAGGGACTTGCAGACTTGCAGCGCTCCGGCCTTCTTCCTCTCATTATTCCGGAACTTTCAGCCTTGGATATTGTGGAGAAAAAGAACGGGAAAGGTCATAAAAACAACTTTTATCATACGTTGGAGGTCTTGGATAATGTGGCCCGCAATTCCAATAATCTTTGGCTTCGGTGGGCTGCTTTGTTTCATGATATCGGCAAGACAAAGACCAAACGCTTTGACCCCATTGTCGGTTGGACTTTCCATAACCATAATTTTATCGGCGCAAGGATGATTCCCACCATCTTCCGTCGCATGAAATTGCCTTTGGACGGCAAGATGAAATACGTGCAGAAAATGGTGGATTTACACATGCGTCCTATCGTTATCGCTGATGATGTGGTAACGGATAGTGCCGTGCGGAGATTGCTTAATGATGCCGGTGATGACATCGACGACCTCATGTTGTTGTGTGAAGCCGATATAACGTCTAAAAATCAGGTGCGAAAACAACATTTTCTCGAAAACTTTCAAACTGTTCGCACGAAGTTGAAAGAACTCAAAGAGAAGGATTATAAACGCTTGCTTCAACCTTGCATCAATGGGAATGAAATCATGGAGATGTTTCATCTTCAGCCTTGCAGTGAAGTGGGGGTGCTCAAGCAATATCTGAAGGAAGCCGTTTTGGATAATAAGGTGCCTAATGAGCGTGAGCCTCTGATGAATCTCTTACTAATTAAAGCCAAGGAGATGGGCCTTGCTTAAGGACTGAAAGATGGCTTTCGACCACCCTAAGAGCCGTCTTTTATGTAGTTGTAAATAGCTTTCTTCATCCTTAAAGATGTTCTTTTATCCTCATGTTGTTAAAGTCCCTTTTTATGGGCGGTTGCGTTGATATAAATCATTAAAGGTGGGTTCTAATAATTATATTTTTTGAGATACTTATTCCGCCAGAGCCCTTTATGCGGGATGCACCTCATTTCTTTTATCGCAAATATAATAAAAATCTGTTATAGCTTGGCTCCCCCCCTCTCGTTTTTTAATATCTATTGTATATATTTTACTTTAATTTTCATTTTATGCTATGGGCACAGGAGTCAGCCTCATGATTTGCGTGTAGCGACATATGTTATAGACTAGGCAGGTCATTG
>JALCDQ010000017.1 GCA_022641735.1 Prevotella sp.
ACGTTGCAAATATAGCAAAAGACATTTAATCTTGCAAGAACTTTGCTCATTATTTTTATTTATTTTCAGAATAAGTCACATCCTATCCATGATTCAAGTGCTTTGATATTCAAATTCATAGGGGAATAGCCAGCCTACCTTTTGCAAATAAGTCAATAGCCCCTCGTTAAAATGAAACCCTAAGATGATGGTGTCATCATGGATATAATTATATTTGCAGATGTCATGTACATATTTCATAGGATGGCCATTAACCGTTCTCTCCTTCACATACCAGCCATTTAAAGCACATGCCACTCTAAGATTTTTGGGGGTATAACGCAATCCCACTCTCCCTAACTTCAGGTTTTTCAGGATGGTAGTCTTAAATATCTTCTTGCCATGAGGGTATGACATGTAGAATTGTTGCGTGGCTGCTTCTCTCGAAACAAATTGCCCTACCGAGAAGATAGCCACATGCATGGAATAGATGCTGCACTTCTCGTATAGGTTCAGTTGCTTGCCATTCTCTAATTTTGCGATACAGCCCTGCTGGATAGTGCTTGAAGTAGCCCATACCAGTAGATTGATGATGGCGAGAACGTTCAATACGACTATTACCAAAACGGCTCTCTTCAATGTTTTTTGATGTTCTTTTTCATTTGTTTATTGTATAAAAACATTAAACAGCTTTTTCCTATTATTTATAATTTAATCTTTAGCTCTGCCAAGAATCCCTTTCCAGAAACTATTCTTATGAGGAAAGGCGAAATAAGTCAAGACACCATTCACAAAGATAATCAAGAAAAACAACTCCAAATATATAATCATATTAGCGTGGGCATAAGTAGTACCACATTGAGCAGCAATCGCTTGGAAATCATGCAGGCACGCATTGAAGACATCTGGAATTGGATTTTCCGCAGATTGAGGTACTTCTTCGTAATGTTCTATCATTAAATCCCCAATAAAACAATATGCCATGGTGTAAAGACCAGATATTGGCAATAGATAGAGAGAAACCCATCTATGTCGGTTCTTGTATATTCTGACGCAAAGCCCGATGATGATTGGAATGGTGGACAACACGCATATTATAGGCCACCAATAGATGCAAATGTTCACACTTGTTTCTTTATAATCCCATCCAAGGCACAAGCCTATCACGTAAAGGCATCCGCACAGTATTTCAAAGATAATATCCATCATAGTGATTTCTTTTTATTTGAAGTTTTTATGTTGTGAATGAATAGCACAATCGTAAGGATTATCCAATAAGGGATCGTTAACATCATGCCCCTTAAGATGTTGCTAAGCCAAAATTTAGATGCAGGCGTATATATGGGAATATCGTAGAACCCCCAGTCTTTAGGCGCCATCCTTTCCATCATAGCATATACTACGCTACAGAAAGTTTTGGCATCTGCCATAATTGCTAATAGCATTAATGCCAATGTAACGCCAATAATGATTTTTATAATCTTTTTCATATTATGTAAGTAAAATCGTTTCTATTATATACTGGAAAAGCCAAAAGGTAAATGCCAGATGAATTATGCTTGGCAAAACAAGCAAGAGCATAACAGCAAAAGTCGTCTTTTGGTAAAGTATTTATTTGTGAGCCCATAATAAAAGAGGTGTCTTGTCGTTTTTGAGGATATTCTTCAATGCCGCAAAAGTCTTGTGGTCTGTTACGAAACAACCATAGCTGACGTTCCCAAAGGGAGCTGGCAGATACCATTTCGAACAGAAAGTGACTTCTTTGCGCGGATGTATGAGGATACACCTTTTGCGTGCATTGTCATTGATACCTTTATCCAATCCATCAACTCTGAAGCTGGGATCGCCGTAAGTAGTGACATGATACTCTCTAACGAGAAAATATCCGAGACATGAACACTTGCTGGCATTCACATTGCTGAAGTCTGCTTTCCATGGTGTTGACTTTCCGCCGACTCCATGTGACATGATACTTTTCGCAATAACTTTGTTCTTGTCAAAGTTGAAGATGAAGAATCGGGGAGCACCCACAAATCTTCCATAATCCACAATGATGCAATAATGCTGATTATATCCATTTTGCTGGCATCTTGACAACATTTCGCTTACTTCTTTTTGTGGTATTTTGGACTTTGATTTCCTTGCAATGACATCATATCCGATGGTGGAAAAGAGCGCAACTGCAATTACAATAAGGGTAATGCCTAATATGCGTTTCGTTTTGCTTTTAAAATTTTTCATTCTTATAATTATTAAAAGGTGTATCGATAATATCTTGCTTTTGTATAGAAAAACTTTGAGAATATGCCGTAAGGTACATGTTTCTGATAATCGAAAGAGTGAAACCAGCCGTCACTTTGGTCCATCAGCGGGCCCAAGAGTGATTCGCCAATATATATAGCAGCGTGAGAAGCCGTGCTTCCATGATAAAATATAATCAAATCTCCCGGTTTCCTTTGACTCGCCTTAACCTCATGAAAGCCCCATTTCATAGGCATTCTGACAAAATCAGGACAATAGGAGCAGTTGTCAGATTTGTTGTAAAAACTGGTTGCGGTATTGATGCATGTGAGTGGATGGAATTTCCCGGAAGTCGGATAATTCTTGCAGGCACTCCTTGCAATCGATGGGTTGGTGCAATGGCTGAAGTCATTGTTGGGCTCAGAGCATGCTTCTGCTCTCTGAACAACCGCAGAGCCATGCGTATTGGATAGGTTTCGAGTGCCAATCCATAGCAGAATAGGGATTAGCAAGATGATTCCCAATGTCCAAAGACAACCTTTTCGGATTTTTTTCATAATTGATTCACTTGAGTATTCTTATAAATGACTATTTGTCGGGCGCCCCTTTCATTTATGGAAAAACGACAAAACAGGGCTTTCTTCAATGAAAAAACTTCGAAAATAAGGATGCCCTAAACCGATGCTGACGGCTATAAGTCCCATCGCTATTGATATTTGCTCGATGACGTCGGGATTTAATGTTGTTATATTCATATTCTTTCGCTTTTTAGTAAATCATTTATTCCAATATACCCCTTGAATGGCAAAGGTAAATGGATTATTCAATCATTTCGTCAAATTCGGCTGGTTATGCCCTTTAAAGTGTCGTTTTCAATGGCTAAAGACTATTGGCGGAAATTACAACCCCGGTTTGTAACCACATTACAAACCGTTTGTAACGTGGTTACACGTCGTTTGTAATGTGATTACACACCGAGAGTAATATGGCAATTAGATACCTTCATTGCGGTCATCAATAATTATTTCGATAATAGAAGGTCACGAAAAGACCTCTTTCCTTTAAGATTCTTGCGGTTATACTGTCATTTTTCCTCACAGGGCTGGTTATTGTCCGCCAGCCCGATGAGGATTCCTTTATAGGTCAAAGTCAGCTGTTGAGGTGCTGATACCCAGTTCTTTGGTGCGTTCCATAGGAGCTGCGCCACCTACAACAATGTGATATCGGCCCTTGAGCAGACGGGCTGAGCCATCAGCCTGAATAGTCTTGAGCTGTTCGGCAGCAACCTCGAAATCCACGGTCGTTGATTGTTGAGGCTCCAGATGCACGCGACGGAAAGCCACAAGAGATGATTGCGGTGATGAGATTCCTGCTGTTGGGGTCTGCAAATAGACTTGCGCCACCTCATCGACAGCAAGTTTTCCGGTATTGGTCAGTTGAGCCTCTACGTGCAACGGAGCATCTTTGCGGGCAGCCACTGTAGCTACGGCATTGGCATATTGCACATGAGAGTAGGACAGACCATATCCGAAAGGATACATCACGCCGTGCTTCATATATTTATAAGTACGTCCCTGCATGGAATAATCATCAAAAGCAGGCAGCACATCGACTGATTCCGGGAAGGTGATAGGCAGACGTCCGCTGAAGTTGGCATCGCCGAAGAGCAGGTCGGCTAAAGCCTCACCGCCTTCTTGACCTGGATACCAAGCCATGACAACGGCATCAGCAAGTTGCGAAATTTCCCTTACGTCGATAGGACTTCCACCCGTCAGAATGACTACGAGATGGCCTTTATGGTCCTTGCTGACTTCCCGCAGATATTCCATTTGTGATTCCGGCAAGGTGATATGGTTGCGGTCGCCATTGGCATCTGACTCTATGGCGTCGCCTTCCTCTCCTTCTGTATTGCCGTCGTTGCCCATTACCAAGATGGAAATATCAGCATATTTGCCTTCCCAAGCGCCACTGTTGCGGTTTTCTTTCGTTCCATTCAGCACGAAACCTTTGTGATAATTCACGCTAGTGCCGTTGCTTACCTTATTCATAATGCCTTCCAGATAAGTGCTATAATGATTTGAGAGCCCGAAATAATTGCCCATCAGGTCGAAAGCATCGCTTGCTCCCGGGCCTGCCACAAAGATAGTGTGTGCCTTTTTATCAAGAGGCAGCACGTTGTCATTCTTCAATAGCACCATGCCTTCTTTGGCTGCACGCAGAGATAATGCAGTATGAGCAGGGCTGCAGATTTCCGTTTCTGACACTTGATTATAAGGACAGGCATTGTCGGGTTGAAGAATACCCAGTTTTAAGCGCGTCATCATAAGCGGCAAGAGGGCTTTGTCGAGGTCCTTTTCAGTAATCAGATGCTGATCGAGAGCGTCCTTTAATGCCTTAAAAGTACTTCCACATTCCAAATTCAGTCCTGCTTTGATGGCAATGGCAGCAGCTTCCGCTTCGGTTTTAGCTATGTGATGGCCTGAATGAATGTCAGTTACGGCACCACAGTCAGATACGATATGCCCACGGAAACCCCATTGTTTGCGTAGGATATCAGTCAAAAGAAACTTGCTTCCCGAACAACTTTCACCATATAGACTATTATAAGCGCCCATGATGGTTTCCACGTGGCCCTGTTGAACAAGCATCTTGAATTGAGGCAGATAAGTCTCGTATAAGTCCCGATAAGAAGGCTTTACATCAGCAGTGTGACGTGTACTTTCAGGTCCGGAATGAACGGCAAAGTGCTTGCCGCAAGCCCCCACTCGCAGATAGAATGGGTCATCACCCTGCATCCCTTTAACATAAGCCGTTCCAAGTGTTCCTGTCAGGAATGGATCTTCTCCATAAGTCTCCATGCCACGGCCCCATCGTGGGTCTCGGAAGATGTTTACATTCGGTGCCCAAAAGGTCAATCCGGCATATTGTGAATAGTTCTTCAGCTGTTGAGCAATGATATATTTGGCACGTCCTTCTGTGCCTATGGCGCATCCAATCTCTTTGATGAGCGGCTCATCGAAGGTTGCGCCCATGCAGATAGGTTGCGGAAAGACGGTAGCCCGTCCATCCCGGCCGACACCATGAAGGGATTCGCTCCACCAGTTATATGGCTTAAGACCAAGGCGCTCAATACCCGGAGCCTCGTTCATCAGTTGGCTGATTTTCTCATCAATGGTCATTTGGCTGATAAACTGCTCAGCCGTACGTGTCATGGCCTTTTCTTTTTCACTCTGCGCATGGATAGTCGATAAAGGCAAAGCCATGGCAATGATGATAATTATCATCATGTGTTTTAACTGTTTCATCTTTTTAAAATGTTTAGTTTCTGTGACAAATGTAGATAAAAAATAGTTATGATGCAAATTTCGGATGACTTATATTCACTTTAATAAATGAAAGAAGGCTTTCAACCCCTTATAAAGGAGAACGGTTTTTATATTAAAAGTAAGTTAAAGCAATGGAAAAGGAGGTACAAAAGTGCGGAAAAGTTGTCTATTTAAGTGTAATTGCTAATAGCGAGACAATCAGTTTAACTAATTCATAAACCTTATGGGAAAAGCATCATTGTTGCGTATATTTCTAACGTTTCTGTTCTTATCGTTAAGTATGGATTCATTCGTGAAGGGGCAGAATATCGTTTGTCCTAACAAGACACAAATGGAATGGGCTGATGATGAGATAGGCGTACTCATCCATTTTGATATGCCTGTTTTTCAGCCGGAATATGATTGGGAGAAGTTCGGAACGAATCCCAGTGCGAAGATATTCAATCCCACGGAATTGAATACTGACCAATGGATTGCCACAGCAAAGAAACTTGGTGCAAAATATGCGATTCTCGTGGCAAAACATTGCAGCGGATTCAGTCTTTGGCCAACTTCGGCGCATGAATACAGTGTGAAGAATTCGCCATGGGAAAATGGTCAGGGCGACATCGTGAAGCGATTTATAAACTCGTGCAAGAAATATGGTGTCAAGCCAGGTATCTATGCCAGCACATGGTTTAATGGTTATCTTTATGTAAAAGATGGAGTTGTGCAGCCAGGTTCACCTGTTACACAGAAAGAATATAACGACATTGTTGTCAAGCAGTTGACAGAATTATGGACAAACTACGGCAAACTCTTCGAGGTCTGGTTTGATGGTGGACTGCTCTCTATAGATAAAGGTGGGGCTGATGTGCTGTCTTTACTCCGCAAATTGCAGCCTGAAGTCATTGCTTTTCAAGGCCCTTATGGCTATAAAAATCTGATAAGGTGGGTAGGAAATGAGGTTGGTGCAGCCCCTTATCCTTGTTGGGCTACAGCCGATTCCACGACAAATTCAGATGGTATCGTCGTTGTGGAAGGCCTCAATGGCCGTGCGGAGGCACCCTATTGGTGTCCGGGAGAATCCGATTTCACCCTTCGTTGGAAGAAAGCCTTTCAAGGGGGATGGTTCTGGCATAAAGACCAAGACAAGATGATGTATACTCTTGACGAACTGATGCAACGTTACGTGACCAGCGTAGGGCATAATACCAATATGCTTCTCGGTATGGTCGTGGATAATCGTGGCCTTGTTCCCGATGCCGATGTGAAGAGAATCACAGAATTCGGCAATGAGATAAAACGCGAATATGGTCATCCTCTGGCTACTGTAAGTAGCAACGGGGATGTGTGCGAAATCAAACTAAAGACACCAACATCTGTCAACCGAATAGTACTTCAAGAGGATATTTCCAAAGGAGAAAGGGTGTTGGAATATAAAGTCACCGGACTTTCTAAGGGAAAGTGGATAACACTCGCCAAGGGTTCTAACATCGGGCATAAGCATATTGATGTGTTTTCGCCACGAATGGTTACATGTTTGAAGCTCACAGTAACGAAAGAGAAGGCAACGCCAATTATCCGTAACTTCTCTGTATTTAAAGCATTAAAGGCAAATTAGATTAAAAAGGATGAAGAAGATAATAATTTCTATTTTAGCGATTTTTTCCTGTGTGATGACCTTTGCACAGAAGAATCCTGCGTTCACAAAGGATCAATTCCGCGATGATGCCAATAAAGAATGGTGCTATCTCAAACGGTCAGCAACCGTGATTGGCGTGCCTTTCCAGCGAAAGATAACCCTTGTGACCTACGATGGCTCTCTCTCGACGGGTAACGCAGAGCTGAGCTTCTTCTATGGGAAAGATATGAAGCCTGTTTTAGCAAGACAGAAAAACTGGCTTGATGGTTGGATTCCTATTGTGGAATATAGTTGGAATGATTCCACAGGTATCAACTATCAGATGGAAATGTTCGCTTTTCCACTCGAAGGCCAACCACAAACGGAGAGTGTCAACTTCGTAAAGATTACGGTCTCTAACCCTTCAGATGTTTCAAATACAGCTTTCATCACTGCCGCTACACGAGGGATGCTCGATGATTATCGCTCTGATTTTGGCAATTGCAAGAAGCAGTTTTCTGCTAACCGCGTGATGAGTATGGAGGAGGATAATGTCGCCATTGATGGCGAGATGGTATATACTTTCCCTACAGAGTCATGGCGCAAATATGCCATTGATGGAGAGGAATATACAAAGCCTTTCTTTATGAAAGATAAAGGTATCGATGTTCAGACTCCTTGTGGTTCTGTGGAATATCGTACGGTTCTCGCACCACATGCCAGTAAGTCGTTTATCTTCAAGATGTCGCTTACTCCTACAGACCAAAAGAGCAGTCTTGCCATGGCGATGAAAAGTGCTGACTATGAGGAATATAAGGCTAAGACGATAGATTTTTGGAAGAAGGAAATCTGTTCAAATGCCACATTCTCTATTCCCGAGAAACGTATCAACGATGGATATAAGGCATCCTTGGTGCATGTGATGCTTGCCACCCGAACCTTCGATGATGACACGAAGTCGCAAACCGATGGTGTACCTTATCAGGCTTTCTTCCTTACTTCTGCACCACAGATGGAACTGGCTTATCTTGGTATGGGACGAAATGACATGGCGAAGATGATTATCGAGCGTGCTGTGAAACAGCAGGAACCTGACGGACTTTATTTCGACCGCTCGCTGGCGCATGGCGGAACGATACCTGCAGCTCATGGACATATCCTATATGCGTTGGGATGTTATTGGTTTTATACACACGACAGAGCATTTCTAACCAAGAATTTCCCATCGATAGAGAAAGCGGTTGACTATATCAGGACATCGATAGAAAAAGATTCCTGTGGATTGTTGCCGCCAACGTATCAGTATGACAATGAGATGATAGACGGCCATTATGCCAGCAACAATTTCTGGGCTCTTACAGGACTTCGTTTTGCCATACGTATGGCTAAAGACCTCCATCATGACAGTATAGCTGAGAGTTGGACAAGTTTGGAAGAAACTTATCATACAAACATCTTGAAAGGTATAGAAGCAATGGTTGGGAAAGACGGATATGTGCGTACAGGCCTCTTCTCATTTAAGACTGGTAAGGCAACGAAACGTGGATTTCCAGAGTTCCGCTCCGATTGTGATTGGGAAAATATGCTTCTTGTTTATCCAACTGAAATCCTGCCGAAAGACCATCCTTATGTCACAGGTACACTGAGACATATACGCAAAGGTTATGGTGAGGGAATTATGACTTATCGTCATGGTCTTCACTTGCATCAATATATTACGGCAAATATGATAGAACAATATATGGCTCGAGGAGAATCAGAACAGGCGTTGACTGACTTCTATCACCTAGCCCTACATTGTGGATCGACTTATGAGGGATTCGAGAATATGGTGTGGCCTTGGCAAGACCGTGAGGTGGCCTCATTCTGTATACCTCCTCATGCCTGGGCATCCGCAAAACTCGCCGTACTGACGCGTAATTTCTTGCTCTGCGAAATGGGAGGTAAAGGCGGTATGGAAAAAGGCCGTGACCTCTATCTGATGTCTGTTTTGTCGGAAGATTGGTTGAAAAACGGCGATAGCATTGTGGTGAAGAATGCTCCTACGGAGATGGGAGTAATCTCAGCTAAGTTATCTTCTAATGAAGATGGTGCAACGATAAGATATAAGGCCGATTATAGTAATGCACCTGATAAGATAAAGTTCAGAATACCCTATTTTAAAAAGTTGAAATCGTTTGAAAGTGATGATACCCATGCCTATATAGAGGATGATTGTATTGTACTCTCTCCGTCATTTACGAGGCTAGATTTGAAATGGGAAGATAAGAATGATAAATTTAAAGACAACTATGCAAAACTTCTTGAGGGCTATCGGGATTGTAATGTCTTTGTGGGATTAAAAGGAGAAGATGAATGGCCAGATATCAAAATTGGAAAACAATTTCTACTGAAAGGGGAGAAGGATGGTCGTCATGATATTCTTAACTTTGATACAGTGCGTAAGGCTTTTCTTTATGAGATGGATCGTAGACATACGAATCATGAAATCCCTGACTTTACAAAGTATCCTGAGGTGCTGTGAATATTAATGAGATAAAACATAAAATAGCATAACAATGAAAATACAAAACATTCTATTAGCAATAGCAGTTCTCGTCCCATCAGGAATGAAAGCACAGAACATCACGCTCAATGCTAAAAACATTGACAAAGTAATAAAAGCCATGACTTTAGAGGAAAAGGCCCATCTCATTACGGGAGGTACGGATGCATCCTTCAAAGGATTTGAAAACCGAAAGCCACGGTTATGGAAACATGTTGAAGGATGTGCTGGTACAACATCAACGATACCACGCTTAGGCATCCCGAACACGGTTCTTGCTGATGGTCCATGTGGTGTACGTATTGCGCCACATCGTGATGGAACAACACAGACATTCTTTGCCACTGCTTTTCCTGTGGGTACAGCAATGGCTGCTACATGGAATACTGATTTGGTAACGGAGGCTGGCAAGGCTTTCGGAAACGAGATACTCGAATACGGATGTGATATTATCCTCGGTCCAGGCCTGAATCTCCACCGCAACCCATTGTGTGGGCGCAACTTCGAATATTATTCAGAAGACCCATTACTGACGGGAAAGATAGCCGCAGCCAGCATCCGAGGCATACAGACCTATGGTGTGGGCGCATGTGCAAAGCATTTTGCTGCCAATAGCCAAGAAGACAACCGTCTGCAACTTAATGAGGTTGTATCTCAACGGGCCTTGCGAGAGCTTTATTTAAAAGGCTTCGAGATAGCTGTGAAGGAAGGTAAGCCCTGGGCGCTCATGTCATCATACAACAAATTGAATGGTCCTTATACACAGGAAAACCATGAGCTTCTCACTATTTTGCTACGTGACGAATGGCATTATAACGGTATCGTGATGACCGACTGGATTGACGGACGAAACACTCCAATGCAGGTTCATGCTGGAAATGATGTTCTGGAATATGGCACAGATGTCCAATATCAAGAAATAATAGATAATGCCAAGAGCGGTAAACTGAAAATGGAAGATATTGACAAGGCTGTTCGCCGTGTACTCGAATATGTAGTTCACTCATCCCATTTCCGTGGATATCAATACAGTAGCCATCCTGACCTTGAAGCACATGCTGCATTGACGCGTAAAGTGGCTGACGAATGTATCGTATTGCTGAAGAATGCTAATGGCGCATTGCCTTTCACACAGGTGGATACGGTGGCCTTGTTTGGTGCGCAATCTTATGATTTGATGGCTTGTGGATGTGGTGCTGCAACGGTAAATGTTGGAAAGGTGGTTAACGTATCTGATGGCTTGAAAAATGCTGGAATTACCATTACCGACGATCTTGCTGCCCTTTATGCGAAGAATAAAGAGTGTGCCGACTTGCAGGATAAAATCAGTCATCCCGACGGAAACTGGTATTGGCGTTTAGGTCGTGCACCTTATCCAAACTTCTCTCTCAGTGAAGAGGGCATAGAGGCTCAGGCAAAGAAATCGGATATAGCCGTAATCACGCTCGGTCATCAGTCTCGTGAGGGGATAGACCGCCGCATTCATGGTGACCAAGGCTACAATTTCACTGATGCAGAAAAAGAATTGATAAAAAATGTTTGTACGGTTTATCATAAATTTGGAAAGAAAGTAGTAGTGGTTATCAATGCAGGCTGTGCCCTTGAAACGACATCTTGGAGAGACCAACCAGATGCAATTCTTATGGCTTGGCAGCCTGGTGTAGATGGTGGTGATGCCATCGTAGATATCCTCACAGGGAAAGTGAATCCATCGGCAAAGTCACCTATGACATGGCCTCTTGACATCATGGATGAGCCTTCGACAGCGAATTTCCCTCTTGGGGATGGGCGAAATACTACAGAATCACTCCATAAGGAGGGCATCAACATAGGTTACAGATATTTCAATACAATAAAGAAAGCTGTCGCCTTTCCGTTTGGATTTGGACTCAGTTACACTTCTTTTAAATATAGTAACCCAACGGTGAAAGCTGTCAAAGGTGGTTTCCGTGCTACTATCACGGTTGAAAATACTGGCAAAGTAGCAGGAAAGGAGGCTGTACAAGTTTATGTTTCTGCACCTAAGAGCAATATCGACAAACCGGAAAATGAGTTGAAAGCTTTTGCAAAGACCCGTTTGCTAAATCCTGGTGAATCTCAAACGTTGACGTTTAACGTTACAGATTATGAACTCGCATCATTCCATGAAGATGGTAGTTGTTGGATAAGCGACCAGGGAGATTATAAGGTTCGTTTTGCTGCTTCTGTAGAGGATGTTCGTGCTGAAGGAACTTATACTCTTAAGAAAGCTTTCATGCAAAAAGTAAATGACATTCTGAAACCCAACAAGCCTCTTTGAGATGAAAACCATACTGAAGCGTCGGCATTCTTGCCATCGAAAGATTAACCTTCATGGTTGTCGGCAATATTGTCGGCACTTCAGTTTATTGTTGTTTTGTGCCTTTCTTTTTGTATCCTGTACAAAGAATATTAGTCGCTCGTTATCACCATTACAAGGAGCAATGACCGTTCATATCTATCAATATAACGGGCAAAAAATCATTGGCGATTCTATCTTTAATGATTTTTCTTCATGGGAGATAGCTAAGGTAAAAGGAGAAAAAAATGCTTGGGATATCAGTGGCAACATTGAGGGCAATGGATGCGGTAAACCGTGTCAGTTATCTGTAGAATTTTCTTTCAAAGATTGGAATAAAGATAATTACGTTTTCGCACCAGCTGCTTTATATGATGGAAACAGGTTTCGCGTACTGCCGCTTTCTTATCCTCCTTACATATATAATAAGGAAGAACGGCCATTGGACATGCCGATAACAATTTCGAATGTTCCTCATCTTAATATCAATGACAGTATATCACGTATTGATATGTTGACGAGCAACTGTTCCTCTCCATTGGTCGGTTTTTATGACAAGCGACATGAGCGTGGCTTTTTCATTCAGACATTACAGGGTAACACACGCGGGAATGATGGCTTCGTTATCAAGGAAAACCCTATGATAGGCGAAGCCTCGTTTTCGCTTACTACTCCTGCTGTGAGGGAGCTTCGTTACACAATGTGCAATCTTTCAAAAAGCAATGACAGTGCTGCAGTATTGAGAAATGGAGAAAAACTTGGTATTCGTCTTCGTTGTTATCAGTTTCACGCTCCGACATTAATGGCGTTTTATGATAAGTTTTTCTCGATAAGGAAGGCATTGTCAGGGCAGAATATGTTTATTGACAGAGCTCCATTCAGCTATATATCTGAGACTATTCTTGCTCATCATGATAAGAATAAATGGTTTGAAAACTCCGATTACGGATATATCTGCAACCATCCGGACAGCAACAGTCCTTTTGGACATCTTCAGTTAGGTTGGAATGGAGCACCGGTTTATTCACTTACACAACTTCTCCTTCCAACGGCAGAGAGGACACGCCGCGTATGCAGGACTTTTGATACCATTGAGAAGATGCAGGGCCATTCAGGTCTTTTCTACGGTATGTTTCGTATTGGGAAGTTGTATGGCGACAATTTCTACGACATGGAGAAAGAGCCGCAGATAGCGATGATAAGGCGTTCTGGGCTTACTCTTTATTTCGGACTCCAGTGTCTTGATGTGATGAAGAAAGAGGGTGATGGCAATAAGATAAAGCCCGAATGGGAAGACATGTTCAGACGTTGTGCAGATGCTCTTGTGACACTTTGGAACCGGTATGGACAGTTTGGTCAACATGTGAACGCCGAGACGGGTGAAATTACTACCAATAACTCTACTGCCGGGGCTATCAATATTGCCGCATTGGCTTATGCGTCACGGTATTTTAAGGAATCTGAATATTTAAGAGTAGCGGAGGCTGCAGCTGAATATTATTACAATCGTGACTTGAAGAAAGGGTATGTAGGTGGAGGACCGGCTGAAGTCTTGCAATGTCCTGATAGTGAATCATCTGCAGAGCTCACCGAGTCATTTATTTCACTCTATGAGTTGACACGCGAGAAGCGTTTTCTCTCTATGGCGCGAGATGCAGCAGCGTTGTTTTCCTCATGGGTTGTATCTTATGATTATAAGTTCCCTAAAGGCTCTGATATGGATAGAGTTAACGCTAAAGTTACAGGCTCTGTTTGGGCAAGTGTGCAGAATGAACATAGCGCGCCAGGCATCTATATCCTTTCGGGTGATTTTCTCTTTAAGTTATATCGGGCAACAGGTGACAGGCGCTATATTGATTTGTTGAAAGACATTGCGCATAATGTCGTTCAGTATGTCACGACGAAAGAAAATCCGATAGGCATTGGCTCGCCTTATGGTGCAGTGTCAGAGCGTGTTAACATCAGCGACTGGGAAGGAAGTGATGCTATCGGGATGATAGTGGCAGGCGACACGAATATGGCATGGGAAAATGTGGCCCTTCTCTCCGTGATGCAAAATCCCAGCATATATGTTCAGAAAGATAAACATCGTGTGTTTGTCATCGATCATGTCAAAGCGCGTTTGATATCCAATGATGAATTGGAAATTGCAAACGATACGCCCAATGATGCCATGGTCACCTTATTTATAGAGTCATCGAAAGAAGCCAAGAAAGATTCCTTAGGTTGGAATAATTGCCTTACATGGAGAAAGATTTTTGTAAAAGCCGGGCAAACCATTAGAAAGAAAGTCGACCGTTTTTAGTAAAAAACAAGTATAATATTTGTGAATAAAAAAATAATATTGTAATTTTACGGTCGATAATTGAAAAAAGGTAATGGCAGAAGGTTCAGAGCAACAGATTATCAGGGAACTGAAGGATGGATCGCAGGCTGCATTAGGACATATTTATGATCTTTATGCTGCCCGCCTGACTGCTTTTTGTCTGCATTTCACGAAGACCACTGAGGATACCGAGGAGATAGTGGAGGACGTCTTCATATCTATCTGGAATTCGCGTGCTTTTATCCGTCAGGAGGAAACGCTCAATGGGCTTATCTTCCGCATGGCGCGTAATCGTCTCATCAATGTTTTTCGGCAACGTGTCAATTCTCCTGATTTTGCCGATTTCGTAGATTATAATAACCTCTCTGTAAGCGGAGAGGATGAAGTGGAACGCCATTTGGAGTTTGATGATTTCATGCGTGATGTCAACAAAGCGTTGGATGAATTGCCAAAGACTCAACGGGATGTGGTGCGCCATTCAAAGATAGAGGGAATGAATAATAAAGAAATAGCCAATGCGATGGGGTTGAGTGAGCAAACGGTGAAGAACAGTCTCTCGCTAGGTCTTAAGGCACTGCGAAAGCGATTATGGCCTGGTTACACTTTTTTAATGTTATTTTTCGCGATTTAATAGTATTATTATTTGAAAAAATTGTCTATATAATTGATTAACAGGTGCTGACGATGAATGAATTAAATAAGTACTTAAGCGACACTATCTCACCATCGGAGCTGGAAACGCTTCGTGCAAAGGTGGATGCCATGAGCGATGCAGATCTCGAAGAAGAGCTGCAGAGTCTATGGGATGATGGCGTGATAAGTACCGATAACGTCAGTGCTGACCTTCTTTCATCGATGAAAGCGAAGATATTCTCTTTGATTGGAGAAGAGGAGGAATCCCGTATAGCCGAGATAACAAGGAGACGGCTGCGTATGCGCCACATTCGTCATGCCGTAAGGGCTGTCCTTTCGGTGGCAGCAGTGTTGCTGATAGCCTTTCTTGCTTTTGTTTCTTATCATTTTTATGATCAGAACGTACAATTAGCAGACCAAAACATCATCTTCTCAACAGCGGCAGAAGAGAGGGCTACGATAACTCTTCCTGACGGGACAAGTGTGATTTTAAATGAGAATTCGCGCCTTAGCTATTCTCCGAAGACCTATACAAATAACATCCGAAACGTCGATTTCGACGGTGAGGGTTTCTTCTCGGTGAAAAAGAAGACGCAATGTCCTTTCACGATTTATGCCAAAGGTCTCAATATCATCGATATGGGGACCAAGTTCAATCTCTGTGCCCGTGAAAAAAAACCGGATGCTTTCCTGTATTTGGAGGAAGGCGCCGTGGAATTCCTTTCCACTGCAACGGGTAAATACGAAGATTTGCTGCCTGGTGAGAAGGCCATTCTCAATCGTAAAGATGGCAGCATCACCGTCATCAAGAAAGTTGACAGCGACCAGGAGAACGCATGGATTAACCATCAAATTGTTTTACAAGACTGCTCCTTTAATGATATCATCCGCCATATCGAGAAAACCTATGGCATGAAAGTTGTCACTTCCTATTGTCCAAAAGCCACCGATACGTTCACGGGAACCATGCCTTCGGATGACCTCGATGAGGCTTTGACCATCGTGGAAATGATTTATCATGTCAAGGCAAATGTGAAGGGAAGAAAAATCTATATCGCACAATAATCTTGCCAGCCATTGGCTACTTTGTAGAAGATGGCTGTTTACCTTGTAAAAGACCGTTACTTACCTCCTAAAAAGCCATTACTTACCTTGTAAAAGACCGTCTTTTATAATCACCTCAATCTAAAGCTATATTTCTCTTGCTTACCTCTAAACAAGAAAAATTTAAAAGTTTTGCTTAATTTTATGTTAAAATCCCAGAAATATAGGTACTAATATCAAAAAAAGTTGTCTTTTTATTTAGAATTGCTAATAACATGACTATTATTTAACTAACTTAAAAATCTTATGGGAAAAGCATCAATGTTACGAACGTTTTTAACGTTCTTGTTCCTATCTTTAAGTTTAGGAACATTCGCACAAAAGCGAGTATCGGTGAACGTGTCCAACGCAACCCTCACCGAAGTGTTCAATTCCATTGAGAAACAAACTTCTTACAGGTTTTCTTATCGTAATGTGAACATTGACAACCGTCATGACATCACACTCTCTTTGAGAAATGCATCCGTAAGCAGTGTTCTTAATGCAGCTTTACAAGACCGCCCATTGACCTATAGCATCGTTTCTGACGAGTCTATAGTGATTGTGGAGAAGAGCGAAAGCAGCAGTGCATCAAAACCAACCGGAAAGAAGCATCGTGTTGCAGGTACTGTTCTCGACAGTCAAGGTGAGCCTGTAATCGGAGCTTCAGTCGTTGAGAAGGGCACAAAAAACGCCACTGTCACCGACCTCGACGGAAAATATAGCCTTGATGCCAGCAGCAACAGTACGATTGTATTCTCATACATTGGCGCTGCTACAAAGGAGGTTAGATACAACGGTCAGAACTCTTTGAATGTCACTCTTCAGGATGATGCTCAGCAAGTGCAGGAAGTCGTTGTAACGGCTCTCGGTATTACGCGTGACCAGAAAGCCTTGGGTTATTCAATGACCAGCTTGAAAGGTGATGAAATCGCTAAGTCAAACGCCGCCAACCCAATCCTTGGTATGCAAGGAAAAGTAGCTGGTGTACAGATTGATATGGGTAGTTCAGGCCCACAGTCATCAAACCGTATCATCATTCGTGGTAACTCTTCTCTGGGTAGCAACAACCAACCTATCTTCGTAGTTGATGGTGTCATCATCGATAATGAAGTAACAAAGGTAGGTGAGGGTCGAGATTTCGGTAATGAGTTGAAGAACATCAACAACGATGATATCGAATCAATGTCTATTTTGAAAGGTGCCGCCGCAACAGCTCTTTATGGTAGTCGTGCCGCCAATGGTGTGATTGTCATCAAGACAAAACGTGGTATTACAGGCAGTAAGTTTGGAATCTCCATCTCACAGACAGAACAGTGGGAAAAGGTATATGACTCACTGGATTATCAGAACTGGGCAGGTTCAGGCTCTTATCCAGCATGGCCTCTCACAGCATCAGGTACTGAAAGCCGCACGCTCACTGAAGGTGATCGCAGCTTTGGTGCTCCTTTCGATGACAAAGACGTTACTATTGGAGGCGTGACAACTAAATGGAGCGCACAGCCTAACAACTGGAAACAACTTTATCAGACAGGCCGTTACTCCAACACCAACATCGCCCTCCAAGGTGGTGATGCTACTGGAGCCTACCGTTTCTCTTATTCTAACTTGAGAAGTAAAGGTTACACCTTCTATAATCAATATAATCGTAACAGCTTCAGCCTTAACGCTGACCGCCAGATTAATAAATATCTGAAGGCAGAATCAGGATTCTCTTACATTCACTCTTACGCTCAGAACCCACAATGGCAAGGTGGTGGCAGTAACCTTATCTATAACTTCACGTCAAATATTTCTCGTGAGTATGATACCAACTATTGGAGACAGCATTACAAAGCTGACAATGGTGATGGTTACAATGGCGCTTATGACCCTTATTATTTCAATGAGGACTTCTATAAGTATATGGAAAACCGCTATATACAGAAGGAAGACAACATCCGCGCTTATACGAATGTTACATTCCAAATCCTGCCATGGCTTGCAGCAGTGGCTAAGGGTGACATCTATATGATTGATACCAACTATCAGGAAAAGATTCTCTCTGATGGAACGAAGAACTATGAGAATGCTTCTTATAAAATCAACGATACTAAGAAGAGACAATATCGTATCACAGGAATGCTCACTGCCAATAAGTCATGGGGTGATTTCACGGTCAATGGCGCTGTTGCTTGTGAGCAATGGGATACACGTACCGACTACCACAACTCTTATTCTGTAGGTGGACTTCGTGAGCCTGGTTTGTTTGATATGACCAACTCTGTGAAGGATGCTATGACAAGTGTTCGTTTGAATGCTGTTCGCAAGCGCATCAATTCAGTTTATGCTTTTGCAGATATGAGTTATCGTGATGTTTACTTCCTCGATATTACAGGACGTAACGACTGGTCTTCAGCTTTGATTTATAGTGATGGCCATGGTCATACATCTTATTTCTATCCATCATTCAGTGGTTCTTGGCTTTTCGTTCAGGACCTTCGCAAGCATATGCCGAAATGGATATCTTTTGGTAAATTACGTGCATCTTACGCTATCGTAGGTAATGATATCGAGCCTTATGTAACCACAGCAACAGGATTCTATTCTTATGGTGGTGTGTTTACAAGCCTTACTGACGGGTCAAGCCTTCCATATTATAAATATGACTCTTCTTCTCTGCCAAACAACAACTTGAAGCCAGAGAAACAGTATTCTGTTGAGTTAGGATTGGAAATGAGATTCTTCGATAACCGCTTGGGATTCGACCTTGCATGGTATAAGACCAATACTCACAATCAGGCTCTCTCTTTGCCTATTGCTCCTGAGACAGGTGTTTCTTCAAGATACATCAATGCAGGTAACATCCAGAACAAAGGTCTAGAGTTCATGATTACAGGCACTCCTATACAAACAAAGGATTTCTCTTGGGATTTGTCTTTCAACTGTAGCCGCAACCGCAACAAGATTATTGCTCTTGCACCGGGCGTAACCAAATATGCTCTTCCTGGTGGTGGTGCTGACTGTACAGCATACGCAACTGTGGGTGGTGCTTATGGTGACATCTATACTCCTCATGCTTATGCACGTAACGACAAGGGTGAGAAACTGCTCTCTGCAGATGGTAAATGGAAACGCGCAGGCGTGAGCACAAAGGTTGGTTCATTGCAGCCTGACTTCCTCTGGGGTGCTTCTACTACACTCAGATATAAGGGCGTTTCACTCGACTGCGTGCTCGATGCACGTGTTGGTGGTGACATTTTCTCATTGAGTTATAACTATGGTACAGCAATGGGTAACTTGAAACACACATTGTATGGTCGTACCAAGGAATGGGGCGGTTTAGCTCGTACTCTTGCTGACGGACGTACCGTTTATGATGGAATGATTCCTGACGGTGTCTTCGATACAGGTACCACTATCAATGGTGTCGATGTTTCAGGCATGTCTTACCAGGAAGCCTATGAGAAGGGACTCGTTAATCCTATCTCTGCAAAAGACTATTATGTAAACCAAGGCCGTTGGGGCTATGGTATACGTGAGTTTGCCATCATGAGATGTTCTTGGATTGCATTGCGTTCACTGTCACTCAACTGGAATGTTCCTCGTGCATGGGCTAATAAGCTGTATATGCAGAGCATAACACTCTCACTCGTTGGCCGTAACCTCTGCTATCTCTACAACTCTCTGCCTGACAACATCCATCCAGAAGGTCTGAGCACTACTTACAGCTCTGAGTTCTTCGAAGGCGGTGGTTCTGTCTATACTCGTAACATCGGTTTCTCAATCAATGTATCATTCTGATCTAAAAGTAATTCTTAATACTGAACGAATATGAAACGAAATATAAAATATTTGCTGTTTACTGCTATTGCAGTAGTTGCAATGACGATGACATCTTGTACTGATGACTTCAAGTCTATCAACAAGTCACCGGCAAGCATATATACCGTAAATCCTGTCAGTTTCTTATATAACATAGAAAATGTCTGCACAACAGGTGGCGAATGGTATGACTCTTATGACTGTAAGGTTCGCTGGTGCCAGCATATGACAGGTGATGGATGGTTTGATTCCGATTCTTTCACTTTCTATACCGGTGGTATTGGCTCAGGTGTCCTTAGTGATTATCTCGAGGCAGGCTCTTACATGAGTCATATGAAATATTATATCGATACGAATATGCCTGAAGATTCTGCCAAATATGCCAACCTTATCCAGGCTGCACGTGTGCTCGTCATCTTCAGAGGCCTATATGCCACCGATATGCACGGATCGCTCGTCTATTCTAAAGGATGGGGCTTGCGTAGCGGACAGTCATCTGATGAATGGGAAAACCCGAAGTATGAAAATCAGAAAGAGCTGTTTACAGAATGGAATACAGACTTGAAGAATGCCATCAACGTGTTCAAGACGTCATCCAATCAGATTGACTTCTCTAAATATGACCAAGTGTATGGCGGCGATGCCAAGAAATGGATTAAAGCCTGCAATGCCCTGCGACTTCGTATTGCTCTTCGTTGGTTGAAACGTGACCCTGCTACGGCTAAACAGATTGCAGCAGAAGTGCTCTCTGACCCGTCCAATTACTTTAGTGGAAATGATGACAGCTTCATCCTTTACATGAGTGAGAAACAGGGAGAAGGACATGACTTCCATTCTGTAGGCGATATGGACTGCGCATCAAAGACGTTCATGACCTATCTGAAGAAATATAATGACCCACGTAAGCGTATCTTCTTCAAACCTACAAACTGTACTCCTGATAATATAGCAAAATATAATGCTCAGCAGACAGATGCTAAGAAGATGTTGCCTACTACCATCACACAATGGGAAGGTGGCAGTCTGAGTTGGGATGAATTGGAGAATGATATCATCTATCGTTCAAACTCATTCTCTTTGAAGAATTCTGATGGCTCTTCTACGAATATGTGTGCTATGAATACACCTCAGACCCGTTTATGGTATGCTGGTTATAACGATGGTACTGGCGAGCAGTGGTATCCACTGGTGACCTATCCTGACTTCTGTTTCATGGCTTCAGAGTTTGTTCTCGATGGTGTAAAGAGCTCTCGTACTGCTCAACAGTGGTATGAAGATGGCGTAAGATCATCCTTGAAACAATGGAGCAAGCTTATCGATATATGCAAGATTGAGAATGTGGACAAAATCACGGATGCTGAAATCGATGCTTATATGGCTCAGAAGAACATCGCATGGGATGCCAGCATGGCTAAGGAACAGATTTACACTCAGTTCTGGATTGAGTCTTACAAGAACAACAACGAGGCTTGGGCTAACTTGAGAAGAACAGGCATACCAAATTATACAACAACGATAGTACAATTTGAAAAGCCTTATGTCAGTGGTCAGTTGCAGCAGATACCACGTCGTAAGAAGTTCTCTTATGCGAACGACGCTGAGGCTAACGCAGCTAATCAGAATGCGGCTATCAAGGAGATGGCTTCTGATCCTGAGTTCGGCGAGCTATCGGATGAGTTCGGACGTTTCTGGTGGGACACGAAATAAGCGTTTCCTATAGATATTATGTAAGTAAGTTATTTAGCGTTGTAGGGCATTGCAAAATGCCCTCTTCGTTAAATAACTTTATAGTTTAACAATAATTAGGTCAATAAGACCCGTTTAGACCGTTATCAATTTTCTTGGTATCAAATTAAATCATTACTTTTGCAAAAAACAAAGATTATGAAAAGATTGCTTCTTTCAGTTATTACATTAGGGATGGTAATGATGTCAAATGCCCAGGTGCTGACTTTCAAATCCACAGATCTCGAGGTGGGCATATCTCCCACAGGATATTATTCATCTATTAAAGCTGCAGGACAGGATATTCTCGGCCGTAACGATTGTGCCTTGTTGACAGCATGCGCAGGTGGAAAGTTGATAACTCCTAAGAAAATCAGCAGTGCCAGCAATATGTTGACGCTGACCATGGCTGATGGAAACAAGGTAACGTTACAGATTGCGGAAACAGTGAATTGCATCACCCTGGAGGTTGTCTCTGTCCCTGATGGTTACGATGCCGTATTGTTCGGTCCTGTGAAAGTCAACATTCATGAGGTTGTGGGCGATGTTGTGGGTGTCGTACAGGGTAGAGGCGTGGCCTTTGGCATGCAGTCAATGAATATCAAGACCAATGCAGGCATACCTACTGAGTATGTTGATGCCGCACAGAATGTCTATTATGACAAAGGTAATAGTGCTGAGTTATCCGTTGGAAGTGTTCCCACTTACCGTTTGGCAGCTGTTGATGTCAGCGATGGAGCGGTGTTCCAGCTCTCTTGCCGCAACCGTTCAAGGCTGATGAAGCGTGAGGTGGTGCATTTGAAGGACATGACAGTGCTTCCTGTGAAAGGCCCTGATGCCTTTATTAAAGGGGCAAAGATAGCTATCTTCGGATGCCAGGCCGACAAGGCTCTTGCTCGCATTGGAAACATTGAGGTTGAGCAAGGTCTTCCTCATCCTCTTTTTGATGGTGAATGGGGGAAGACTGCTCGGGCAGCCATGCGTTCCTATCTCATTTCCGATTTCTCGGAGAAGGACTTCGACCTTATCCTTGATAAAGCGAAGAAAGCTGGCTTTAGATATGTTTATCAGTCAGGTCCTTTTGACTCATGGGGCCATTTCACGTGGGATAAGTCGTTTGTAGCCAATAGTGATGAGGGCGTGAAAGCTCTTGTTGATAGGGCTGCCAAGGATGGCATTAAGGTAGGTGTACACACTCTGACAAACTTCACCACTACCAATGATGCTTATGTAACTCCCGTACCTTCAAGTCATTTGTTGAAGCAAGGGCCGTTGACTCTTCTCCGTGACCTTGATGCATCGCAGACAGAGATTAGGGTGAAGAAGTCGGATTTGTTCACGCTTGCCATGACGCTCAATGGACTGATGATAGATAAGGAGCTTATCACTTATGGCAAGGCTACGGACGAAGGTGACGTAACGGTTCTTTCTGACTGCAAGCGCGGTGCTTTCGGAACGACAGCAACTGCCCATAGCAAGAAATCCGTCCTTTATAAACTGTGGGATTATCCTTATAAAACATTCTTCCCCGACCTTGAGTTACAAGATAACTATTCAGCCCGTTTGGCAGAGATATTCAATAAAACAGGACTTGCACAGATTTCCTTCGATGGCCTTGAAGGCTGTATGTATACAGGACAAGATGACTATGCTACGGCACGTTTTGTGAATGATTTCTATAAAAAAGTAAATCATAATGTGCTCAACGATGCCAGCAACCTCAATCATTTCTTATGGCATATACACAGCAGGATGAATTGGGGTGAGCCTTGGGGTGAAGAAATGCGCACAGGACAGGTGGAGAACCGCATCAAGAATCAGATTTTCTTCCGCCGTAATCTCTTCCCGAGGATGCTCGGATGGTTCCTTATCCGCCTTGCAGACAATAAATTTGAGTGTACATCCCTTGAAGACCTTGAATGGGCTTTGTCGGAGTCAGCAGGCTTCGATGCGGGTTATGCCATGACCATCAATGTGAAGACATTGCAACGTCACGGACAGATAGACCGCCTTCTTGATGCTATCAAGAATTGGGACATGCTGCGTGAGCATCAGTGTTTTACTGAAAGTCAGATGCAGAAGCTCAAAGACCCTAAGACGGAATGGCATTTGGTAAAGAAAGATGCGCAAACTTTCATGCTCTATCCGATGAATATCACGAAGCGATACCACTGTTCTTTTGCCGAAATGCAGCCAGGACAGTCGGGTGGTTCTGATTGGGTAGTGTCGAATCCTTATGCAAGTCAATTCGCTTTCCGCCTGAAAGTAGAAGGCGACGGTACGATTAAGAACCCGTCTTTTACCACTGATGGTGGCGTAATCTCATTTCCATGCACTATCAGTAGCGGTCAATATCTGCTCTTCGACAGTACCGGCAATGCCATGGTTACCGATAAAAATTACAACACGATAACGACCGTCAATGCCGTTGGAAAGGCTATTCTCCCAGTAGGAGACAGCCATATCGCCTTCGCTTGTGATAAACAGGGTGACGATAATCCCGAAGTCATAGTTCGATTTATCACTTATGGCACGCCGGAAACAATAGTGGATCATCAGTAAATTCGTCATAAGTGCTGAAGACAATGGCTTTCAGCGGAATATAAAAGCGGCTAATGAGAATTACAAATTTAATGTAATTTAGTCATTAGCCGTTTCTTTTTAGGCAGCAAATCATCATAGGCAGCCTTAGGAATCGTTAACAAATTAAGTTAAAACGACTTGCAAGATTTATGCAAGTTGCTGATGAAATATACAAAAACGTTCTTCAGTATTGGACGTTTGGCCTTTTGTATAGGCACGTTTGGCCTAACGAGGCGCTCATTAGGCCAAACGAGGAGGCTATTAGTCATTGTTTACAGGGTCAAAAGCCACCTTTTATAGGCTCATTAACCGCTTTTTACAAGGTCAAAAGTAGCTTTTAAGGGTAAAATCAGACTTTTTCAAAAACCGACCTCGCCAAAAAGGCCTTTTTCGGGCGATATAAGCGACTTTATTTTTTGAGGTTCACTATATGAAGCCTTGCCTTTTTGAGAGCCTCATATTCGATTTGCATAATTATGCAAAAACAACATTCAGTTTTGCATAAAGATAATCTGATATATTCAATTAAGTGGTTGGCTTGATTAGACAAACAGACATTTTGGGAGAAATCATTCTTGAATTTTGTACCGAAATATGAGCCGAGAAAAACGCTGTTTTTAAATATCGGAATCCTATAAAACAGGGCTGTGGCAATCATGCCAAAGTACAAAAAATGGAGAAAATGAACAGAAAATTAATAAAAAATGATTATATATTCATTTTTTTATTATCTTTGCACGATAAATAAAGGCTTAATTACGATACCAGCCTTAAAGAAAATGACAGATGCGAAACACAATAGACCGTCTCAGAGACCAACACACTCTCACGGCCAACGAATATAAACAGCTGCTGGAGTGTGCCGACGCAGACGAATATCTGCACAAAGAGGCACGGCGAGTGGCTTTGCATCATTTCGGAAATAAAATATTTATTCGCGGGCTCATTGAAATAAGTAATCATTGCAAAAACGACTGCCTCTATTGCGGGATACGCAGAGGCAACAAGCGTGTGGCAAGATACCGTTTAGACAAGCAGGCAATCCTGGATTGCTGTACACGAGGATATGCGCTTGGATTCCGCACTTTCGTGCTACAAGGCGGTGAAGACCCTATGCAGAACGATGATTGGGTGGAAGACGTGGTGCGCTCTATCCGCATGGCTTTCCCCGATTGTGCCATCACACTCTCGTTAGGAGAGAAGTCGCGCGAGGCTTATGTGCGGTTTTATAATGCCGGAGCCGACCGTTATCTGTTGCGCCATGAAACTTTCGACGACGCTCATTATCGTTCGCTCCATCCCCTAGAGATGTCAAGGGACCATCGTTTGCATTGTCTGCTTTGGCTGAAAGCCATTGGATATCAGACAGGTACGGGCATGATGATTGGCAGTAAAGGCCAGACGACGGACAATCTAGTGGATGATATCCTGTTCATCGAGCAACTGAGACCGCAGATGATAGGCATGGGACCATTTATTCCGCATCATGACACACCGTTGGCAAACGAACAGGCTGGTAGCACGGCGATGACGCTGAAACTGATATCTATCTTCCGGCTCATCAATCCGCGCGTGCTGATACCTGCCACCACAGCACTCTCCACACTGATGAAGAACGGGCATCAAGCGGGCATCATGGCGGGTGCGAATGTGATTATGCCAAATCTTTCGCCAATGGAAGACCGCCGCAAATATGAGCTCTATGACAATAAAGCATTCCTGAACTCCGAAGCTGCCGAGGGTTTACAGCTCTTGCGCAAAGAATTGGAGGAGATAGGATATGAGATAGTGAAAGAAAGAGGGGACTATTAGACCTCACTGATTCCTCCCGAGGGAGGTTTTTAAATTAAATACTATGTACAACGTAAATTCGACAAAAGCCGATAAATTTATCGACGACCAAGAAATCATGGAGACTTTGGCGTATGCCGAGGCCAACAAAAGTAATCGACAACTAATAGAACAACTAATAGATAAAGCTGCTCTGTGTAAAGGACTTACCCATCGTGAGGCCGCTGTACTGTTGGAGTGTGACCAACCCGATTTGGTGGACCGTATCTTCAAACTTGCCGAGGAAATCAAATTGAGATTCTATGGCAACCGCATCGTGATGTTTGCTCCGCTCTATCTTTCCAACTATTGCGTCAATGGATGCGTGTATTGTCCTTATCATGCAAAGAATAAGACCATCGTACGCAAGAAACTCACGCAGGAGGAAATCGAGCGCGAGGTGATTGCATTACAGGATATGGGTCACAAGCGTCTGGCTTTGGAGACAGGAGAACATCCTACGATGTGTCCTATCGAATATGTGCTGGAGTCTATCAATACCATTTATCACATCCATCACAAGAACGGAGCTATCCGCCGTGTGAATGTGAACATCGCCGCCACAACGGTAGAGAATTATAAGAAGTTGAAAGAGGCTGGCATCGGCACGTATATCCTGTTTCAGGAGACCTACAACAAAAAGAATTATGAGGCATTGCATCCCACGGGCCCCAAGAGCAATTATGCTTACCACACAGAAGCTATGGATCGTGCACAAGAGGGTGGCATAGATGATGTGGGTTGCGGCGTACTCTTCGGGCTGACATCCTATCGTTACGATTTTGTGGGACTGCTGATGCATGCCGAACATCTCGAAGCCCGTTTCGGTGTGGGTCCGCATACCATCAGTGTGCCGCGTATTCGTCCAGCCGATGACATCAATCCCGAAGACTTCCCCAATGGTGTGCCTGATGACAAGTTCCTGCACATCGTGGCAGTGATACGGTTGGCAGTACCTTATACAGGAATGATTATTTCCACACGTGAATCGCAGGAAGTAAGACAGAAAGTGCTCGCCATAGGTATCTCTCAAATCAGCGGTGCCTCGCGCACCAGTGTGGGCGGATATGTAGAGCCCGAACCCGAGACAGCACAATTCGACACCAACGACCGCCGTTCACTCGACGAGGTGGTGGAATGGCTTATCGACTTGGGCTATATCCCCAGCTTCTGCACTGCTTGTTATAGGGCAGGGCGTACAGGTGAGAGGTTCATGAAGATTTGTAAGTCGGGACAAATCCACAACTGCTGCACCCCTAACGCCCTGATGACGTTGAAAGAATATCTCATGGACTATGCCAAACCCGAGACCCGTGCCAAGGGTGAGAAGCTGATAGAACAGGAGCTGAAGAAGATTCCTAATGAAAAAGTTCGCGAAATCGCTACACGGCATATCAAGGAAATAGAAGAAGGACAAAGAGACTTCAGGTTCTAAGGTAATACTTATCAATGGGGCGTATGCGAATGCGTCCTTTTAGAGAGGCACGACGCTTACGAAATTATCAATTGTTAATTTTCAATTAATAATAATGAACGAAACAACCCCACAATCCAACCGATTGCATATCATTCTGATTGGCAAGCGCAACAGTGGCAAATCGTCGCTGATGAATGCACTTACGGGTCAGCAGGTGGCAATCGTGTCAGATGTGCCCGGTACTACTACTGACCCTGTAGTGAAAGCAATGGAGATACACGGAATCGGTCCGTGCGTGTTCATAGATACTGCAGGTATTGATGATATCGGTGGACTGGGTGGTCAACGAGTAGAAAAGACAATGAAGGCTTTGCAGAAAGCCGATATTGCTCTGCTGGTCTGTGAGGCAGGACAGGGGGATGTATTGTCTACATGGTCTGCGAAGCTCGAGGCGATGAAGATACCCGTAGTCCCTATATTAAACAAGGTGGATTTGCTCGCAGATGTAGAGGGTGAAGCAGTGAGTCTGGAACGACAATGCGGCATCCGCCCGATTATGGTGAGTACAAAGTTAAAGCAGGGTATCGACCGTGTGCGCCAAGCTATTATTAAGGTCCTGCCTGAAGATTTCGACGCACCGTTAATCACTGGTAATCTGGTTGGTGACAGTGACCTTGTGCTGTTGGTGATGCCGCAAGATATTCAAGCTCCCAAAGGCAGACTCATTCTGCCACAGGTGCAGACGTTGCGTGAATTGCTAGACAAGAAATGCGTGGTGATGAGTTGTACTACTGACCGACTAGCCATCACATTGAAGATGTTGTCTCGTCCACCGAAGTTAATTATCACAGATTCACAAGCCTTTAAGACGGTGAATGAGTTGAAACCCGCTGAAAGTCTGCTGACATCTTTCTCCGTACTCTTTGCCGCCTACAAGGGTGACATTGATTACTTCGCAGAGAGTGCCAAAGCCATTGACCGATTACACTCTGACTCCAAAGTTTTGATTGCTGAAGCGTGTACGCATGTACCTTTAGCCGAAGATATCGGTAGAGTGAAAATCCCCCGACTATTGCGAAAAAGGATTGGAGATAGCCTTCAAATCGACCTCGTATCAGGCAATGATTTCCCTGAAGACTTGTCTGGCTATGACCTCATCATACATTGTGGTGCATGTATGTTCAACCGCAAATATGTACTTCACCGTGTGGAGCAAGCCAGCAGGCAAGGCGTCCCCATGACAAATTATGGCATCGCCATTGCCTGGATGTTGGGGATATCACCGACACTCCCCGTTCCGATGAAAGAGTAAATGATGGGACAAGGCTGATGAAAGAAAAATAGAATAAGAACATAATAACCATGACCCGCCATGTATCCCCTCCTTGGGAGAGAGTTCGGAAGAGGTCACAATTTTATACTATGATGAAGATATTATCAAAGCAAGATCTGGAAAAGGTCAAGAAAAGCGCTCAAAGCCTATTATGCTTGCGCGAAGAGAGCGATAAGGAGGCAGCTAAAGAAAGCTGTGGCCTCGCTCTAGGAACACAGCATCTGCAAATCCTCACTTGCGGAGGTACGGGATGCAAAGCATCAAACAGCCGTGCTATAGCCGAAAACCTGAACAAATGTATTCAAGAAAACGGTATTGCAGACAAAGTGGAAGTTATCACCACTGGATGTTTCGGTTTCTGCGAGAAAGGTCCTATTGTGAAAATCATTCCCGATAACACTTTCTACACACAGGTGAAACCTGAAGATGCAGAGGAAATAGTGAAAGAACACATCATCGGTGGCAAAAGAATTGAACGCCTACTGTTCGTTGACCCGAAGAACGGAGGAAAGGTAAGTGATTCAAAACACATGGACTTCTATCGGAAGCAAAAACGTATAGCGCTGCGCAATTGCGGTTTCATCAATCCTGAAAATATTGAAGAATATATCGGTCGAAACGGATACATGTCATTGGCAGAGTGTCTGCTTAACAAAACACCCGAAGAGGTGATTGATATCGTGAAACGTTCGGGTCTTCGTGGTCGTGGCGGTGGTGGCTTTCCTACAGGTAAGAAATGGGAACTGACCCACAATCAACAAGCCAATGTAAAATACGTAGTGTGCAATGCCGATGAAGGCGACCCAGGTGCATTCATGGACCGTTCCATCATGGAAGGTGACCCTAATTCCATCGTTGAGGCTATGGCCATCTGTGGCTACGCCATCGGTGCCTGTCATGGGCTGATATATATACGTGCCGAATATCCTCTGGCCATCCATCGTCTGCAAGTGGCTATCAAACAAGCTAACGAATGGGGACTGTTAGGGAATAACATCTTCGGCACCGATTTCAACTTCGACATCACTTTACGTTATGGAGCAGGTGCTTTCGTTTGCGGAGAGGAGACAGCGCTCATCCATTCCATGGAAGGAAGACGTGGCGAACCTACACTGAAACCGCCGTTCCCTGCTGAATCAGGTTATAAAGGTAAGCCGACCAATGTGAACAATGTGGAGACGTTTGCCAACATCCCCGCCATCTTTGAGAATGGGCCGGAATGGTTTGCATCCATCGGCACAGAAAGATCGAAAGGTACGAAGGTATTCGCACTCGCTGGAAAGATTAACAATGTGGGACTGATTGAAGTCCCGATGGGCACGACCCTGCGTGAGGTGATTTATGAAATCGGCGGTGGTATCAAAGGCGGAAAGAAATTCAAGGCTGTGCAGACAGGTGGACCGTCGGGTGGTTGCCTAACAGAGAAACATCTCGACTTGCCCATCGACTATGATAATCTGTTGGCTGCTGGCTCCATGATGGGTTCAGGCGGAATGATTGTCATGGATGAAGATGACTGTATGGTGTCGGTTGCTCGTTTTTATCTTGATTTTACAGTTGGAGAATCTTGTGGAAAATGCGTGCCTTGTCGTATCGGAAATAAACGTCTGTTGGAAATTCTCAACAAGATTACCGAAGGCAAAGGAACCGAAGAGGATTTGGAAAAACTCGAAACACTGGGGAAAGTCATCAAAGACACAGCACTTTGCGGACTCGGACAGACATCGCCTAATCCGGTGCTCTCCACGCTCGATAATTTCTATGACGAGTATTTGGAACACGTAAGAGATAAGACCTGCCGCGCTAAACAATGTAAGTCGATGCTCTCTTACTATATTAATCCAGACATTTGCGTGGGGTGTCATCTCTGTGCAAAGAACTGTCCTGCTGATGCTATCACAGGAATTCCACGCAAACCGCATACCATCATACCCGATAAATGTATTAAATGTGGTATGTGTATGTCGCGTTGTAAATTCAAGGCTATAACCATTTGTTAATCCTGACGACTATGAACCAGAAACCAATAACATTGCAAATCGACAATCATTCGATTACTGTTCCTGAAGGAACGACCATTCTTGATGCTGCAACAGAAATAGGTATCAGTATCCCTACCTTATGCCACATCAAACTGAAGGGCACTTGTGTAGACAACCATCCAGCTTCATGTCGCCTCTGTGTGGTAGAGGTGGATGGCAGACGCAACCTTGCTCCTGCATGCTCCACGAAATGCATCGATGGCATGGTGGTCCATACGAGTTCACTCCGTGTGATGCGTGCTCGTCGCATTGTACTCGAATTGATACTATCCGACCATCCAAACGAGTGTCTCACTTGTCCCAAATCGGGTAACTGTGAACTTCAGAATCTGGCAATACGGTTTAAAATCCACGAGACTCCTTTTGCTGGTGGCGAACTGTCGCAACGCAAGAAAGAGGTCACAACGTCTATCGTCAGAAACATGGATAAATGCGTATTCTGTCGCAGATGTGAAACGATGTGCAACGATGTACAAACTGTAGGTGCAATAGGTGCAATAAAACGCGGATTCAACACGACAATTGCCCCAGCTTTTGATAAGAAGTTGAGCGAGAGCGAATGTACTTATTGCGGACAATGTGTGGCAGTGTGTCCGGTAGGAGCTCTTACTGAACACGACAACACCAATCGACTGCTTGAAGATTTGTGCAATCCCGATAAGACGGTTATCGTTCAGACGGCACCTGCCGTACGTGTGGCATTGGGTGAGGAGTTCGGTTATCCCGCAGGAACTATCGTCACAGGAAAGATGGTGAGCGCCCTACGGGAATTAGGATTCAAATATGTGTTCGATACAGATTTTGCTGCTGACCTCACCATTATGGAAGAAGGTTCTGAACTGCTTGACAGACTAACCCGTTTCCTCGATGGTGATAAGACGGTATGTCTGCCTATTCTCACATCTTGTTGCCCTGCATGGGTAAACTTTTTTGAACATCAGTTTCCTGACTTGCTCGACATCCCATCTACAGCCCGTTCCCCGCAACAGATGTTCGGCTCCATCGCCAAGACATTCTGGGCCGAGAAGATGAACATTCCACGCGAGAAACTCATTGTGGTGTCCATCATGCCGTGTTTGGCTAAGAAGTATGAATGCGACCGAGACGAATTTAAAGTGAACGGTAATCCTGATGTTGATTACTCTATCACAACCCGTGAACTTGCTGCACTCATCAAACGTGCCAATATCGGTTTTAGACTACTACCAGACAGTGATTTTGATGTACCACTAGGTGAATCGACGGGTGCTGGAGCTATCTTTGGTGCTACTGGTGGTGTCATGGAGGCTGCTTTGCGCTCAGCTTATGAGTGGTATACAGGAAAGACGTTGGAGAATGTGAACTTCGAATCGGTGAGAGGCTTGGAAGGTATCCGCAGAACTACAATTGACCTGAATGGATTCCAGTTGAAGGTGGGTATAGCTCATGGACTTGGTAATGCACGTCACTTGCTCAATGAGATACGCAAAGGCAACAATGAATATCATGTCATCGAGATTATGGCATGTCCAGGTGGATGTATCGGTGGTGGCGGTCAGCCTTTGCATCATGGTAATTCAGAAATTTTGTATGCACGGCAGAGAGCTATCTATGCCGAAGATGCACAGAAACCATTGCGCAAATCGCATGACAATCCCTATATACAAAAACTATATGAAGAGTTTTTGGGCAAACCACTTGGCGAGAAAGCACATCTCTTGTTGCACACTCATTATTTCAATAAATCTATCGATTAACTTAGAGGGAAATTATTATGCAAAACGCGAAAATAGCCTGTACGGTGGTGGCTCAGATAAAGTCCATCTGCGACAAACATGGCAACGATGCTGGTGAATTGATAAACATATTGCATGAGACACAAAATCTTTTAGGTTATCTGCCCGAAGATGTTCAGCGCATCGTGGCTGATAAGTTGGAAATACCTGTGTCGAGAGTTTATGGTGTGGTCACATTCTATGCTTTCTTTACAGAAAAGCCAAAAGGCAAATATCCCATTTCCGTTTG
>JALCDQ010000018.1 GCA_022641735.1 Prevotella sp.
AAATGTGCGTCGCCCACAGTGGGTACCGACAAGCTCATATTTGGGCTGTACCTTGTCAATGCGTTTGTTCCCCTCGTAGTGGGTGGTTTTGACAGGCTCGATGATGCCTGCCAACTTACACAGTACATGCAGTTTCTTGTTCATTTTCTGATTGCTAAGAACCGGCAATACTTTCTTGTCAGGAAATCTAATGTCGGCGTATTTGTCAAGGATAGCCTGTGACTTGTTGTTCAACTCAATCAATATTCTGTCGGCAGTCTTTACGGTCACTATCTCAATTTTGCCGTCATGAATATCATCCCAGGTAAGATTATAGACATCGGAATAGCGAAGCCCTGTATAGCAGCTGAAAAGAAAAACGTCACGCACGGCTTCAAGAGAAGCGTACTTCTCTGGTATCGCCAGTGTCTCAACCTTTTCCAATTCATCCTGTGTCAGGAAGATAACACGCTTGGTTGCATTTTTCAGCTTGGGCTTGAAATACTCAAAGGTATGGTTGGCATGATAGCCCTTCTCATAGCACCAGCGCAGAAACCAACGTAGGAAGCCGAGTTGCTTGTTGATGGTGCTATTCTTCATGCCTTTCTTCCCCAGGAAGTCTATGAAGCTGGCTATGCCGTCCTCGTCGAACTTTGCAAAGGAGAGATTCTTGTCAAAACCCGACAGATGATTGCGTAGGGCTGCGAACTTCTCAAACGTGGCAGGAGTCCAGTCATTCAATTTTCCATTGACCTTAACAAATTCATCATAGCACTTCCATAAGTCTTTGTTTTTTGCTTTCTTCTCTTTAATATCCACTTGTTGAACACTAAGAGTTCTATTTTTTTCAGTGTTTTCCTCCATGGTTTGGCAGTGCGGCGCGGTACGTTTTTGGAACGCACAGCGCAATGCGGATGCCGTTGGCATGACTTGCTGCAGCTCAAAATTACGGAACACCGCTATCATGTCAGTCAACATCTGAGATAGGTGGTCATTCAGCTCGTTAGCCAGTGTTGCATTGGAATTTGTGGGCAATACTCGCTGTTGCAAGTCATCCCAATTGTCCTTATTCAGTACAATTCCTGTTTGGAAGTCAAGTCGGTTCCCAGCAAAAGAAACCCTCATACGAATCCTGCTGCCAGCATTCTTGTAGCTTCTTATAGAGAATTTTATAGTTCGTTTTATGATCATATCTGATACCTTTTATTTCAAAGTTAGTCAAATACGTGAGTTTTGCCCCACTTTTTGGGGACAAATATTCGTTTGTCAAATAAAATTTTTCGCCCTTTTATATTTTCTGAAATTCGTGGAGTTTTTTGAACCACCTAATTTTGCCCCACCGTTTGCCCCACCAAAATCCGAGGTATATTGGAACTTTCATTATCAACAAATAAACATCATTTCAAATCATATCATTAAAAGACTGTGTTTCAGCAACTTTTGATATGTATTGAAATAATGTTTAATGATATTGTATAGAAGTCTTTATCCCTCTCTCTCCGCAACCGCATCAAGCGTAAATCCCTAAGTTACAACAACTTAGGGATTTTTTATTGCCTATATACCACCCCTTGACCCACTTTTTGACCCAAATTTGACCCACTTTTTGACCCAAATTTGACCCACTTTTGACCCACTTTTTTCTCCGAAAATTAGATTTTGCGATGAAACAACTTTTTCATGTAAAGATATTTCACAACTTTCATTCTTGCTGATAACCAATATTTTATAGACTTTAGGCTTTGGGCGGATTTGAACCTTTGCTATCAATCGTTATCATTCCATTGATTTTTGCCTTAAAATCTTTTGCTTGTATCTCTCGTCATCAAGACGATATTCCACTTTTTGAACCTTTCGATGGTTATTGCCATAATATGCTGCCTGTGATAACTCTATTGCCCTCCTTTCTTAATCAGGCATACCTTTTCAATCGGCAAGCTCGTATGGTTTATACCATCATCGTTGTGTTAAAAACGTAGTTTTCTTAGTGTACACTAAGTGGATAATAATTTCCTTCCCTCATCATAGGCTTTATCAGCCATGGACATAGTTTCCAACTATTCAACAGGCAACCATCGGCTTCCATTTTTCTATGCAAAGTTAGCAAGGCGACCAGAACACAAAGTACCGCTGTGCTATTTGAGCATATTCTCATGACAGCCTTCCCGAAATCAAAGATTTGGGTATTCCATGAGAATATCGCAAAATTACTTGGCTTATCTGCCTGAAGGACTTGCTCTTACCTTGCACATAAAATTTGAAATCCCGACAGTGATGCTGCAAGAGCAGCTAAACTAAAGGGAAATGTATCATCTAACATAACATTGCAAGATATGGAAAATCTATTTGAGACATTGGTAGCCAAACTTCATAAAGGTATCGTTTCCTTTGTATTTCGAAAGAAAGACGGCACAAAGCGTCATGCGTGTGGCACACTTTATGGCATCGGGCACACTATCAAGGGCACTTCTAAGCATCAGCAATGCAGTTACACACTTGCCTACTATGATATAGATTGCAAAGGGTAGAGGTCGTTTATCATCAAGAACCTTGTGGAGGTAGGCGAACTTCGACAAAGTACCATCGACGAGCATCACGACATCTGTCTTGCATTGGTTGTCAAGCTCAAAGATAAAATGAAGAAAGAGGGCGAAACCGCTTTTGCCTACCGCAAGGCAGACGGAACCATCAGATACGCACATGGCATCATTTCTGACAACTTTGATGTGTCGGGCAGATACTTTGTCTATTTCGGCACAGACAAAGGCGAGGAACGCAAGTTTCGCATTGATGCTTTTATCGGTATAGGCGAGCCGGAAGAGTTGCAAAATAGCAAAGCAGCAAGCATCAGCGAGACACAGAGTGCAGCAAGCAGCACTAAGGCTTACAACGATTTCAGCAGCTTAGACATCAAGACCATTCTTGCCAAGCGAGGTGTAGCCATCGAGGAAACGGAGAACTTTATGGTCATTGACTTGCTACCCGAACTCAATAAAGAGCAACTGAAAGACTTAATCTGCAAGGCAGCTGAAAGACTTGCAACACTCTAAATCCAAGGTAATGCCCAGACCAACCATCGGGGCGCAAAATATTCAATCATGCTACGTTATCCAAGAGTTGAAATCATCAAGAGAAAGAAATACGCTCCTATCTATCAAGAGCTATATGAGGTACAGACCATGCGCCCCAACCGTCCTATGAAATTCAAGCAGGGAATGACCAAGGCGCAAGCAATGGCTTATTCAAGACGAGAAGTAGTCCTGCTGAAACAGGAAGGATATACTAAGGCAGTATATAATTCGATGATGGTAGATTTGAGTACCTTCCGCCCTTAACTCTTGATGGTGCAATCATGGTGGAACACTGGTGCAGATAGGGTGCTACACTTCCTCTTCGTTTAATTCGTTTAATTATTAGGCGAATTAAACGAATTGCGTTTTTTGCCGATTTTATTGGCATGGTGCAATCATGGTGGAATGGTGGTGCTACCTTCTGCTGTGTGCTGCTCCCACAGCTCGCAGCACTCTATATCCTAAGCCCTTTCATCATGACCATGCCTGAAAAAAAAGTAAGCCACTACCAAGGTCGCTTCTTATACACCTTTACAAAACATGCTACTGCAAGTTTTGGTCTGCATCCTTATTTCCCTTTTGTCTGATGCCTCATGCCTAGTTGCTCCGCCAGTATTCTTATCGAGCTGCAGACCACAGTCGTCATTACGTTCCGCAGGAAGTACAATTATACGTCCTTCCACTCCACTTTATTCCGGCTATGTTGGCTTGCTGCTCGACGAACACAGGCTACGCAAAGACCCTAAAAACGGTCGTAGCCGTTTTTATCCCATGAAAGACACTACTCATGACCTTTCAGGATCATGGGCAGAGTCTTTCATGGGACTTCGGGAGAGCTGTAGGGACAGAATTTAAAGTTGTGCCTTCAAAGGCAATAGCTACCCTTGTGCCCTCATATCATGGGCACTGCCCGATGGTTGGTCGTTTACACTCCTGCATTTTCTGTCTGGATTTAATTTTACTTAGCAAAGGTAGCAAGTCCGGCAGAACGCCGAAGTACCGCTCCGCTATTTTGCGATATTTTCACGGCAGCTTTCCACAAATCATAGATTTGGGTTTTCCATGACAATATCGCAAAATTACTTGGCTTATCTGCCTGATGGACTTGCTCTACCATGCACATAAAATTTGAAATCCCGACAGCGATGCTGCAAAAGTAGCAGAACTAAAGGGAAATGTATCACTTAAATATTTACAGCTATGCACGCATGGATTTTTCAACTTTCTGACACTCCGATTAAGGAGGCTATCAACGAGGACACGCTCTATCAGGGTGAGGGTACGGACTACGACTATTGCGCTGCCATTTCAAGTGAAGAGCGCAAAGAGGCTATCAAGACATTGGTGAAAGGTATCTTGCCTTCTGATATGTTTGGACAGATAGACCATGAGACACTTGAATACTTCGGTGGCATGGACGAGTGGAAACAACAGTGGGCACACCGCATCCAGCGTAAGGCTTCTCAAATCAGCAGCAAGAACGTGATGGAGTTCGTTGGGGCTACCTATAAACTCGAACAGATTATTCAGAACCCATTGGACACCGACTCACACTTCTATCTTTGCGGAGATAGTTGCCAATCCTTTGCCGAGAAGTCGGCTGAGCTGATGCGGTGGATTGACACATTGGAGGAGGGCAGCAAGATTTACATCGGTGGTATCATTGATTTTCACTTCTAAACCATTTAAGACGATGGAAACAAGATTGATTTACTTGGTTTACCGAACAGACGAATGGCACTCCCTCGCATCGAGAGAGCTTGTCTATATCGGCGAGGATATGGAAGACATCATTGCACAGTTGATAGCGTATCGGGGTATGACCGAGGACGATGCCAACGAGATAAGAAGCACACATCAGACACAGTGCAACAACCGAGACTATGAGTGGGAGTTTGAAACGCAGCGTCTCAATACCTTTACAGACTAAGGTAACGGTAACATATTGATAACATTCAAAATTATAGAATTATGGCAAATTGGGCAAGTACAAGCTACGCCATTGGGGGTAGCAAGGAAGAGCTGAACAAGCTCTATGAGTTGATTGAAGGCTTTATGAAGCATAAAATGGAGCCAGTAACCGAGACCGCAAGCGATGGTTGGGAGGGCAACATCTTGAAGTCATTGGGAGCCACAGAGGAACAGATGAAACGGAACTATCTTCGCGGCTTTATCGAGGATTACGACTTGGGAGAAGGTGTTCTTTATATCTATGCGGAAGAGGCATGGGGCGCAACGGACTTTCGTCATGTGCTGGCAGAGTTGATGCCCGACCTTACCATTTACTTCTGTGTAGAAGAGCCGGGGTGCGAGGTATATGCCACGAATGATGCTGACAGCAAGTATTTCCCCGACCGCTATTACGTTGATGCCTTTGTCAATGACGATTATTGCAGTGAATATTTCGATGATGAAGACAAAGCCATGAAGTTTGCAGCGGAGCTTACAGGCAGAGAACAGATTAGCAAGGAAGAACTTGCCAAGTGGAACAATGAGCAGGAAGATGATGATGTCTTCATCTATGTTCATGAGTTTGAGGTAGTAGCATAACAAAGGTAACGGTAGGGTTAACTGCCCTGCCACAATATAAACAAACAATGACACATACGGATTTCTTACAGCAACATTTGGAAGCACATCAAGATGCCCTGAGAGCATTGAATATAACCATGTATCATCGTCCCGATCGTGAATACCACTGGTTTGCAGATTTCCCATACGTTGTAGCCGAGCTTGATGATGGCGAAGGACATGTTGATGCAAAGGTCATGGCAGTGAAGTACCCCATCACCCATCATGGTGGCATATTGGTCATGCCCAACGAGGACAGCGAGTATTACGAGATTGGCTGGGGCGACCTCCAGTTTGGTGATATTGAAAGCATACTTGATGCCCTACCAGAAGAATAGACTTAAAAATGCCAGTCATTGTTACAGAAACTACCCAATGACTGGTATTATGTTAGTTATTCTATTATGCTATATCTCGTTAGTGATCCTCCTTGCTTATCTAATGAGTCATCTAATTACATTATCCTGTACTTTTTTTTTAATTCGGTGATAAGCAGACGTGTCGTTTTTTCTAAACTACCTGAATATATGAGAGGGTAAATAGTTCCTCCCTCAAATGACGAAGCTTCATCCTTGGCACGGCTATCTCTATATGCTTCCCAACTTTCTAAGTATTCGAAATTTTCTGGGAAGTCAGTGTCTTTTGTTTGTTCCTTAATTTTTTTGATTAAAAGACTTAGCTCAGTTTCAGCTTGCATAAAAGACCGATTTGACACTTCGTTCATTTCTGCTTGAGTTTCAGGTGCATCTGGATAAAGCGTATCATAGACAACTCTGCTAATATGTTCAACGAAACTATTGGCATTGTCAATCATTTCATTAACATTCTCTAAAGTTAAACTTTTCGTTATTGAGGCTTCATGACATAGCGTATGACGTATTTTAAAGATTTCGTCGATAGATGCTATAATAGATTCTGCACGATTTTTGTTTTTGCCTTTGTCATCTTCGACAACGTTTTCTTTTAGTGCCTTAAAGAAGGGAATCCCTAACAAATTGGAAAAATTAGCATTAATATTTTCAATGCTGCTACATGGAAAATAATAAGAGAAATAGTCTCCTAACGTTAATATCCCATTTTGTAAGACATCGATCACATCTAAATTCATTTTGCTTTCTTGCAGCCCCTTTATATTTCTTAGATTTTTCCTAAATTTAGGTTCATCTATTATTGCCTTATAAAGTTGACGAAAGTACTCTTCAAAACAAGCTACGATTTTAACCGGAGCATATTCCAATATAGCAGGTTTTGTGATGTTATTGAAGTCTTCCTTCAAAGAAGATAGCTTATAAGTTATCTCCATTGTATCTGCTGTCCTTCGTAAAGAAGTTAGAATATCATTCAACTTTTTTTCTTTCATCCTTATCTAATTGCGTTAGTCAATATCATTAATAACGTCAAGAAGTGTGTCATAATCAGTCACCTGTTCATATCGAGCATCAGAAACCTTAATGATGTTATAGAGCTTTCTGGCACAATCTATCTTAGTGTTTTCTATTTTCGATAAGTTCATAGACCCCATTGCGCCCTTAGTTTCAGCAATGAAATAGATGTGCTTTACACCCATTCCATCATAGAAGGCTATTGCCCAGTCTGGAGCATAATGTCCCACTGGAGTTGGAATGCGGAAATCACGAGGGAGCCTTGCGTACACACATACTTCTTTTGCTTCATCCAGATGCTGTGCAAATTTACGCTCACCGTCAGAATCGCAGAACACATAGTCGAGAATGCACTTTTTGGCATTGTAAGCCTTGTCTATCATCCCCTTATGCTTATCATTTGTGAAAATGTTCGAATCGAAGGTGTTCTCTGTTCGGCTGTACGATATATCTTCTATAATCATCGTTGCCTTTTGCTCCTTAATGATGCGAACAACATTACGGATAAACTCCTCCGGATTATTACGGAACATCATCTGCTTCACAGGCTGAATGCCTTTTAGAATACGCACCACGGTACGACGTGTAAGTGTGGCTCCACGAGCAATCTCTCCTACAAGGTCATATTCAACAGTTGAAGTGCTAATGTCAGAAAGCGTATTGCGCTCAGACTCTCTCACTCCATTAAAATCCAGCTCATCATCGCCCTGTTCACCAGTAGTAACGATATATCGTAGTCTTGTTACCGTCAGCTCATCATCAATGGCTTTGACGGCATTTGCTATCAGTTCTTCACTGTCGTAATGAACTGTATAAACATATCGGTGATTAATGTCTTTCCAAAGAGCCTTAAACTCGTCCTTGCTGGCATTATCATTCAGCTTACTGTTCTCCACCTCTGCCGACTTATTGCCATCTTCGACCATGCCCTCAAGAGCTGAAGGATCGAAGATTCCTTGAATGAGTTTATGAATATCTGCTTCCATCGGACGCAGCTTCTTGCTCACAGGTTGCAGTGTTCCATCAGCTAATGCCTGATGATATTCAGGCGTAATATTGCCTTGCTCATCCACATAGTCATTGTCAAACAGGTAAGCCACGATACTTGCAGCTTCTTGCTCTGTAATCTTATGTTTCTCTCCATCCACTGTAACGGTGAACTGTGCAAAGTATTCTGCAGTTGCCTTGGTAGGACGTTCACGCAGATCCTCCTTGGTTTCTTTCTGCAGCGCATCCACAAACTGCTCGTAGTTTTCGTTGGCAATGACAGTGAGTTTGTTTATTTCATGCACTGCATCGCCCAGACGTTCATAGTCCATGCGGTTTCCATTCTGGTCCACACAGATACGAAGTCCACGACCCACTTCCTGACGCTTGCGAATACTGCTTTGGGTGTGGCGTAGCGTGCAGATCTGAAACACATTCGGATTATCCCATCCCTCGCTCAATGCCGAGTGAGAGAAGATAAACCTCGTAGGCTCGTCAAACGATAGTAGTCTTTCCTTGTTCTTTAAAATAAGGTCATATGCAGAAATATCGCTTGAATAGTCTTCACCACGTTTCAACGTTGGATTGACGCTATGACCTTTTTTGTCAACAGAGAAATAACCATTGTGAACCTGCTTGGCTGTGAATTTACGCAGATATTGTTGATAATCGTCATCAAATAAGGACAGATGCTCGTTTAGGAATTTCGTATATTCCTCCTCAAAGACATTCCATAGTCTCCCAGGAACCGCATTTCCCTCTTCGTCGTATGTCTTATAGTTGCTTACTTCATCGATAAAGAAGAGAGAGAGCGTCTTAATTCCTTGGCGGAAAAGCATTTCCTCCTTGGCAAAATGCGACTGTATCGTCTCTCGAATCTGCACTCGTTGGAGCGTGTCTTCGCTTACATCACCCATCACTTCACCTTTTCTCAGACGGTCGCCGTTCTGAAACACTACCGTGTTTTGTTCAGGCAGAATATCCGTAATCACATAGTTGCGATATTCCTCCAGTTCTTTGGAAGAGGCGAACAGGGAATCATACTGATTGAACAGCAGTGTACGTCGGTGTATGCCCGATTTATCCTTCACGTCAATTTCCAGTTTCACCTGTGGAGCATGGTTCTTTGAAAGAACGATACTGTCGAAATAGACGTAGCACGACGTGCCCTGCAGGTTTTGCTGTGTAATGCCTTTCACCTGAATCTTCTTCACCAACTTTTGGCGATAAGCATCCAAGGCATCGAGGGCATAGATGCAGTTGTGCGAGGTCTTATGTGTAGCCGAATAGTTGAGCACAAAGAGCGGATGGAAATTGCGCAGTGCCTTTTGTGTGGCAGCACCTTCCATCTTCTGAATCTCATCCATAATGATGATGGGATGATTGGCTGCTATCACATCAATAGGCTTACGCGTGTTGAAATCGTCTCTAAGACTATAGATGATACGAGCCTCTTTGTTCTTCGCACCCTCTTTCAATGATGTATTGAAGGCTTGCGTGTTGATGATCATCACATTGATGTTGGCATCACTGCTAAAGCTGTCTATCTTTTGCAGGTTGCTACTATCATAAACAAAGTAGCGAGCCTTCTTGCTGTACAACTCCATGAAGTGTTCTTCGAGCATGGCAAAACTCGTCGACACTCCTTCACGAATGGCGATACTCGGCACCACCACGATGAATTTTCTCCAACCATAGCGTTTGTTCAACTCAAACATGGTCTTGATGTAAACGTAGGTCTTACCCGTACCTGTTTCCATTTCTATGTCGAGTGAACAAGCACCAAGTCCATTGGTAGCCACTAACTCTTTGCTTTGAGGTATATTGCTCAAATTTTGTATGCGATGGATATTCTCCAACAGTTGGTGCTTATCCAGTTCCACTTCATTGTTACGAAAGCCTACATATTCTTCCTCATATACGATTCTGCCATTAGTCTTACCCAGGTCACGACGATATTTCGTTTCAGCTTTTGAGGGCTGGCCGCTAAACACTTCCACCGTCTGCTGTACGGCATCCGTTTGGTATTGCTGTATCTTAAATTTGAACTTCATGCCTTAATCTTTATTTGCCTGTTGCTGACGAAAGATTTCTTTCTGAATTTCTATCTCATGTGCCAATTCCTCCTTTGAAGGAAGATAGGTGAGATATTTTGCCTGAAATATCTGGTCACTTCCGTGCAGCACGCTATACCGTGCCATGTCGTCGCTTGTATCTGAACAGAGCAACAAGCCAATGGTGGGATTATCCCCTTCGGTGCGTTTCAGAGAATCATACATACGGATATACATATCCATCTGCCCCACATCCTGATGCGTAATCTGCGTCGTTTTGAGATCAATGAGGAAGAAGCATTTCAAAATGTAATTGTAGAACACAAGGTCGATATAGAAATCGCCCATGTCCGTGCGTATGTGCTGCTGCCTTCCCACGAATGCAAATCCTTTGCCCATTTCCATAATGAATTTCTGCAAATGGTTGATGATACTGCCTTCCAGCTCTGATTCTGTAAAATCTGCATTCGACTGTAAACCAAGAAATTCAGCCACCACAGGATTCTTAATAAATTCCAGCTTATCCTGCTGCATAGGAGCTGTGAGTTTGTGCATTTCCTCAACAACCTTTTCCTTGTGAGCCGACTGAAGCAAACGGTTGTAATATTGCGAGGCGATATTTCGATGCAAAGTGCGTGTGCCCCAAACTTCTTTCAACGCCTCTTGTTCATACCATTTACGTGCCACAGGATCTTCTACCCTAATCAGTTCTCGATAGTGTGTCCAGGGCAGAATCCTTCCACTAAGGGGTAATGGCAATTTAGATTTTGCACTCACTGCGTGCAAAATCTCAGATTGTCCACTCACTGCGTCGACATTTCCCAATTGTTGACTCACTGCGTCAACAATCTCTGGAAAACAGCGATAGAATTTTAGATAGTTGTATAGCGAGACACGTTCAAAGCCTTTACCATACTTACTTGGCAGTTCTTTGGCAAGGTTGGTTATCACTTGTTTCCCATATTCAGCTCTCTCTTCACCATCAAGTTTCTCACGTGCGATGCGTTCTCCTAACATCCAGTTACGAAAGGTAAGGGAAACATTGACTGCACGGTATGCTTGCTCACGTGCATCCTCTATAATATTGCAGATGTCAGAATATAGGGAAGTGAAACCGTTCATCTGGTTGTTATCTTGTATTTTATGGCTCATAATATGTCTACTTAAATTAAAATTCTAATTTTGAAGGTATCTTATCCACTGACTGCAAAATAAGGTTGATGAGACCCTGACATCTGTTAAACAGATAATCTCTTACTTTCTTATCTGCAATAAGATGTTTTCCTCGCTCAAAATGCCTTATTTGGTATTGATTGCCAATTGAAGTTAAGGCATTAAGTTCACCATCAATCATTTTAGCGATAGGCTCATTACCCCCAGAAATGCATTGCTCGATTCTCACTATAGATTGTTTCTTATCGCTTCCAAAATAGGTCTTTACCCTTTCTAACGCATCCCATATCTTTTCTAATGCAAGTTGAGAGTCATCAGATGTGTTTTTTAGGTATAAACTATTTGCGGAATCAATAAGGGACTTCAAATCATTGTCCTTTGAGGGCTTTACAACCTGTGTGACTGGTTGGATAAGTTCTATTTTTCCACCATGAAGACTATATCCTACTTTTTCAAGATGTGTATTGAACTCTGCAGCGGTAGCTTTATTAGGCTCAAATTTATAAAAGATCTCAATTGCATCGAGTACACAGGCAGGATAATTATGTAGGATAAAAGAATCAAAGTCTTGTGTAGGAATATATTCATGATGTTCGTTAAAACATTTTATCTCATACCACTGGGTTAAATCTTCCAACACGGCCTTCGTAGTAATCAATTCATAATTCCATCCAGTGTCAGTAGTTAAGCCCTCTTCTTTCTCGAATTGATGCATGATAGCAAGAATATTGCTACGTATTGCTTTTGGGATCGATGGCAACTTCCAACTTTTATCACGACGCTGTGAGAAGGGAAGAAAACTATTAGAGTTTACTTCCTTTTCAGTCAATTGCCTCCAAGAATACACATTCCTCCCTGAAATTTCTCCTTTGGGATATAATTCATATCCATCTTTGCGAAGATGTGAACATATTATTTCAAAATATTTTATAGAGACATCACTCTCAATCAATGCAACTGGATGAAAAATCTCGCAAATAAATCGGAGATACTCTTCATCAGAACCATCTTTTAACGGAAATCGATCATCTGTAAAGATCCAATTTGCTCCATAGTCATCATTATTGACAGTGTGTTGCCAAATGACTTCTTCGAGGTTGTGAAAGCGTTTTTCATCGCTTCCCATTTTGTCTAAAGGGTACAATCGTTTCAGAAAGTCTATTTCACTCAATCGACCATAATACGTATAGACTTGAATATCATTATCAAGCCATCCAACATCAACACCATTCTTGAACAAGTCAAGAATGTCACGCTTGGTTATTTCTGTTATTTGATGCAATTTACAAAATCTTTCTAATTGTTGTCGGACTATATTCTTCAAAAAGTTGCTCAAAGTTTTCGGCAACGTTGTCGCTTGCCAGTGAGCGGTCTGCCATCACGAAATATTGTGGTTGCTGCTTGGCTATGGCCGTAATGGTATCTTCGTTTACGTTTGGCTCGAAGCAAGCCATCAGGTAACCTTCACCTACATTCCACACGGTTTTGCCAGCCAGCGTAGTTTTCTCAATCTTGTCAGAAAGTGCAATGCCGAGTTCCATCATCACCTGGAAAAGCAGGTCTTCATCGGTTCTGTCCGGCTTAATGTTATCATTGAAGAGTGTCTGCTCGGTAGTCTCCGCAGGAGTATAGAATACATTCTCCATGTTGGAGCTGTCGAGCTTCAACACGCGGAAGCCAATGTCAAGCGGAGCGTCGTACCCCCCCCGTTAACATTTGTAAACATTTCGGGGTTCTTTGTCTTTTGCTCCTCAAGAATCTTCTTGCCTGCACGGCGGATGCGCTCCTTGCCGATCTCGCAGATGGTCTTATAACCAGCTTTATAGGCCTCGCTGCCTTCAGGTGTTGCTTCGGGTAGCTGCACACAGATATATTTGCGATGGCCTCCGTCTTCTGCATTTTGCCGCATTACAGCGTGGGCGGTAGTGGCGGAACCAGAGAAGAAGTCGAGGATAATAGCAGAATTGTCATTAATAATTTGAAGGAAATATTTAACAAGGGAAGATGGTTTGGGGAATGAAAAAATCTTGCTCTTAAAAACATCTGTGACTTCTTTCGTGCCATCTTGCGACATTCCTATTTCATCGGGCAACTTCGTACTAACAGCAACACGTCCAAATGCTGCGCCAGCTTTCTTCATATCATCTTCTTTCCAGTAACGAAGTACAGGCTTGGAGATTTTGAGAAAATCATAATCACCAGGGAAAACCATTCTATCTTGTTGGTAATATTCTTGGAATGTCTCCTCTGTTATTCGCCAAGTGCTATTAGGGTTTGCTGGATATTCCTCTCCTGTTTTTGGATTTACTATTGTAAAGAAGCTATTGGGACGTTCACTTGCAGTTGTCTGTTTTGTCAAATCATGCACACGCCAGGGGCGATTGGGAAAATCAGGTGTTGTATAATATTTTCGCTCTTTGCCTTCTACACTCGCATTAAACAGATTCGATTTTGCATAAACTATAATCCATTCATAATCTTGTGATACGCCAAACGGAACATCCGATTTGGCAGTCCGTTTTCTCCAAGGTATTATAGCTACAAAGTTATTTCCTCCAAACACCTCATCACACACGTTCTTCAGATTTTTCTGCTCATTATCATCAATCGAGATAAATATCACACCATCATCCGTCAGCAAGTCTCTTGCCACTTTCAGACGTGGATAAATCATGTTAAGCCAATCCGTATGGAAACGACCGTTGCTGTCAGTGTTCTTCTCAAACTCATCGACAACTTGATAGCCTTCCTCATCGTATGCACCCGAAACCTCTGCATAGTCAGAGTTCTTCTTAATGAAATTGTCCTTATACACAAAATCGCCCCCAGTATTGTACGGCGGATCGATATAAATCATCTTCACCTTGCCAAGATATGACTCACGCAGGAGTTTAAGCACATCCAAGTTATCACCTTCGATATATAGGTTTTGCGTGTTTTCGAAATCTACACTTTCCTCTCGACAAGGGCGCAGCGTATCGGTTGTTGGCGTGTTAGCCAAACGAATGGCATGACGCTTGTCGGGCCATGTGAATTGATAACGCTCCTGACCTTCACCAGTAGCATCGGAAGACAATAGCTGGCGAAGTTTATCGAAATCTATCACTGGGCGAAGTTTTCCATTTTCGTCCTTTTCCTCCGTCAGGCACTCTGGCCAGCGTTCAGCAATGTAAGCCATGTTTTCACTCACGATGTCAGGGCTTTGCATTTTTAAGTGCTCCATATTATAGTTGTTCTTTAATTTTCAATATTTGTTGGTGCAATTCATACTTTCTTCTCGGTTGCTTCTCTGCTCTGCATCGCTTTTCCAGCGTTGCCAACTGATTCTGCAGTTGCAATTTTATCTTTCGATTAGAAGCCGCTTGTTCATATTCAGTTTCGCTATGCGTATTTAAGCCTGACACCTGGCCAAGTAGTCCATAATATACGCTATCCAAAGATGTACCCGTCAATTGAAGATGAAATTCGGACAGGTCGACTTCCCTCAACAGCTCCGTATTTCCCAGTTTCCACTTTTCCTCACCACGCACCAAGTTTTTCTCTTTATAATGCATCAACTGGTCTGTGTGTCCGCCATACTCAATGATGAACATGGTGTGGCGAGGTAATAATTCGTCCATTCCACAGAAAGGATTGATACTATACCGATCTTCCTTCATCCGGCAGAGAAACACATCTATCTCATGGACTTTATCGCCATCAGCCACGTTCATGGTTTGTGCCGTCAGCTTATACAGCCATGTGATGCTTTCAAACTCATGGGTAAGCAAGTCCTTCAGCCATGTCTTCTGGGCACTACGTCCATAAAAGGCATTCTTCGGTACCACCTTATTAACGATGGTGGATGGTGGAAAGTTAAGTAGATTCTCCATTTATTTGATGACGAGGAATGTTATTAACTCAAAATCGTCCAATCCCTTGATGTCGCCCTGCAAGGCTGTTGTCTCGCCTGCAGAGAAGAGACTGTCGATGTCGCTCTCCGCCTTCACCTCGACGATGCTGTTGATGGCTTGCTGGAGCAAGTCGCTGTAATGGCGCATGTCTTTGCCGTCTTTTGTCTCTCGGTTGAATAGCTTACACAGGGGTTTGATGGGCTCATGTTGATCTTTACAGACATGACGCATATTATCGAGCAATTTCTTAGGCGATAAATGGTTACAGAGCATCTGCCCATCATCAGCCAGATAAACCATATAGAAAGGATGAATCTGGTTGGCCTTACCGATGTTCACGTCCTTATTCCGGTTCTTTAGGATGAAGATTACCCCAGGCTTCACATCGTCAGTATGCTCCACCACAGCACTCATGCCGTTGGGTGTATGCTCAATGTCATGATGTTCCTTCATATACGACAGCAAGTCAAGGCGGAACTCATTCAGTCCTAAGTCCATAATATTGATACCTGTGTCCATATCCTCCAGATCGACAACTTCCTTTTGGAGTTTCTTCAACTGGTTGCGACGGTATTCCAAGTCGCCCTTCTCGGTCTCAGACAAAGGATTGTCGTCGCCTGTAGAGGTGAGCACCGTTGCCTTCATTCGTGACTCGACACGGCCTTTAAGCTTGATGTATTTGTCGAGATCCATATCGGGCCAGTAGTTTACCAACTGTATGGCTTCGTTGCGTGAGCCTATACGGTCTATTCGTCCGAAACGCTGGATGATGCGTACTGGGTTCCAGTGGATGTCATAGTTGATCAGGTAATCGCAGTCCTGCAGGTTCTGACCTTCCGAGATACAGTCGGTACCGATGAGCACGTCAATCTCTTCCTTCGCCTTGGGGAAGATGGCAGCCCTATCCTTGCTGACTGGCGAGAAATAGGTAAGAACAGTATTGAAGTCGGCATGAAGCCCCTGTATAGTACATTTGCCTTCCGTGCTTCCTGTAACGATAGCCGTATTTAGACCGCAATCGGTCTTGATGCGCTGTGCCAACTGTTCGTACAGATAGTTGGCTGTGTCGGCAAAAGCCGTAAAGATAATCACCTTCTTGTTGTTAACATTGAAAGGATGTTTGAATTTATTCTTCAAGTCGGCAATAAGCTGCTGCAACTTGGCATCGTGCTCGGGCGTAATGTCTTTCAGCATGAGCAGTAGGAGCGACAGCTTCTCTAAATCGCTTTTCAGATCACGCCGCCATGACACGAAATCCATATCGCGGAGATTGATCTTCGACTTTCGTCCAACGAAGGGATCGCTTTCGCTGTCTTCATTGTCGTAGTCGTCATCATATTTTTCTACCTCGACTGTTCCAGCCCCATCATTTTCAAAGTTGTTGATAGCTGTTATGGCTTTCTGGATCAACTCCTCAATACGCTCCAATGTGAGGCGGAAGGAATTGACCGAGCTTTCCAGTCGCTTTAGCAGGTTGATGGCCATGAGTTGGCGCAAGCCCTTCTCTCGACCATCAATGGTAAGTCCTTCTCCGCCATAATCCACGGCATATTTATCACGTGCGCTGGCATGGATGTAAAGAGACGGCGTATAGATAGACAGATTGAGCAAGTTGAGCTGTTCGGCGATCTCTGTAAAGGTAATGGCATTATCGAGATCGGTAAGCTTAGGACGACGTGAGATAGGTTTCAGTCGCTCTGGGAACTTGCCAATATCCTTTGTATCATAATACTTCACTATATGCTTACGGCTGCGAGCTATCGTTACCGCATCAAGCACCTTGAAGAAATCGTAATTGAGCATATCGAGAAGTCCCTTGGTAGTACGTCTGTCGGGTGGAAGTTTTGCCCATTTACTGTAAGCCTGTTGTGCCTCACGAAATATCTGGTCAATATCTTTGTCAGTTTCAAGAGCAGAATTGATGTTCTCAGAATTACCCTCGTATGCCAGCTGGAGTTGATTCTTCAAGTCATTGAAGCGATTGTTCACAGGTGTGGCACTCAGCATCAATACCTTAGTCTTAACACCGCTACGGATGACACGATTCATCAGACGAGCATAGCGATTTTCCTTAAAACCTTCATCCTCATCGTCTTCGAGTTTACCGCCGTTACGGAAATTGTGGCTCTCGTCAATCACCACTAAGTCGTAGTTCTCCCAGCTCACTCGCGTAAGATCCATACCATTACTGGTACCACAATCGCGCGAAAGGTCGGAATGGAAAAGAACGTCATAGTTGAAACGATCTTTTGCAACAGGGTTGTTCTTATAGTTGCTTCGGAAGGTTTGCCAGTTGTCGTTCAGTTTCTTAGGACAGAGCACCAGCACATTGCGGTTGCGGCACTCATAGTATTTGATGACCGCCAAGGCAGAGAAAGTCTTTCCAAGACCTACACTATCCGCCAAAATACAACCGTTATATTTCTCCAGCTTGTTGATGATGGCAAGAGCTGCATCCTTCTGGAAATTATAAAGCATACTCCATATCTGACTGTTGCGGAACCCTGTTCCTTCATTGGGAAGAACATCCTCATTGATATCCTCTAGAAATTCGTTGAAGATATTGTAGATGGCAACAAAGTAGATAAACTCTGGCGAGTTCTCCTTGTACACGGTTTCTATATTCTCCAAAACGGAATTGGTAACATCGGTAAACTTCTCGCTATCGTTCCACAACTGGTTAAACCCTCGAAGGAAATTGTCTGTTGCAGCTGTTGAAGGAAATCCCATACTCATCGGGCACAGATTATTTCCTCGCTCACACCCCAGCTCGGTAGTCGTAAATTCATTGAAAGGCATGTAAGTGTAGGTATCATTACCTTCACTTACATTCATGAAATTGTTAAGCGTACCTTCCGACACATTCGTCTTGAACTTCACCTTACGGCGAATCCAGTCGGCACATTCACGAGCGATGGCACGCTGAGAAAGCTGATTGCGCAGACGAATCTCAAACTCAGAGCCGTAAAGATTTCGTTCACGACTGAGCTTGGGGATGAAAAACTCTCGCTTTTGCTTTTTCACCTTCTCTTTGTTGAAAGTTGGCGACGTGAATATAAAGCGCAATTCATCTATCTGCTCCAGTTCTTCTTTCAATGCCTCGAATGCGTAAATCGAGAAACTGGCAGCAGCAATCGAAAGCTTGCTCTTGCTTGTCAGAGAATCTTTCAAGTCATCGATGACCCGTTCTGTTATATTATTGAACTGCTTAGGCGTTCGCATCATGTCTTCTATTAAAGTTATTCCACTTCGTTCTGTGATATTAGCAAGTCTTTCACCTCAACATGAAGGGTTTTGGCAATGTCAAATAGCTGTTCTACAGATGGCTGTTGCTTATTGGTTGTCCATCTAGATACAGTAAATTCAGACTTGCCTAACTGTTGACCAAGCCATTTGTTGGTCAAGTCTTTTTCCGCCAAGACCACCTTGATTCTATTCAGCTTTTTGATTTCTGCCATATCTAATAGATTTATGCGGTAAAGATAGTCAAATTTTGCCAATATCTTGCATAAAGGATGAAAATCTTATGAAAAATCATAAGATAAACGGCATTTGTGATGCCAAAACTCTCTGTTTTTGCTCCAAAAGTAGTTTGGATAAGCATCTATTCTTCTTTAGAGCCCTTGCAGGTTAGGCGTTGCAGACCCCTATCTGGCAGCTGTCTGTCTCGATTTTTATAGTGCAAAGGTAGTGTGGTCTCCATTCCTGCGAAAGTACCGCTAATGCTATTTTCAAGGATTTTGGGATAGACCCTCCACAATTTTTCCCGCTGTCAAAATTGGGTTTCCATCCTAAAATCCCTGAAAATTACTTGCACATCCACTCCGACCACACTGTTACCATGCACATAAAAATTCAAGCCCAGTCAGCTCCCACAGATAAACAGTGGGTAACTAAAGGGAAATGTATCACATCATAATTTTTAAGCGCATGGAAATAATTAGAATTACAGCGAGTGTTGATGAAGCAATGTCAATGATTGGCTACCAGCCGAAGACTACCTTCTGGATGGATTTCTCAATCGCAGACAGGTTTGGTATCGAGGCTATCATTGATACCTATGAGCGAGCCTTCAAGGAGTGGCACACCAACCATATCTACCTCACAGAGCTTGTGATGGTGCTTAACCATAAGATTTGGCAGTGGTATGAGAAGAACGATGCCATCGCACGAGTGTACGACCGACTTTGGCGCAAGGCTGATGAGTGGGCGCAGGAGAACCTGCATGGCAAGGAGTTGCAATACTTCTACGATGTAACAGACTAACACCACCTGAAAACCGAAGGAGCCGATGTCGTGAGACAAAGGCTCCTTTCGTACTTATCATTCATCATGATTGGTAGGGTTCTATCGACCAGCCATATTCTTTGAGGTTGATGGCAAACACAAATTCTCTTAGGCATTTCTGCTTATACCGCCGGGTACCTTGTGCAAACTTTGGTTGTCTCTGCTTTTCATACAGCACCTGGATAACCTGCGAATAAGTATCTACACTTCGCAGTTGCTCATTATCTATCTTTTGGACATAGTACGCCACTTCATCAGCATCGAAAACTGCATTTAGGAATTGGCTTATTATGTCTCGTTGATGTTCTGTATCGAAGGTAAGCCAGTCGGTTTGTTTGACTTTCTTTTTGGCAGGTATAGCCTTCTTCGGCTTATCCTCGTATGGCCAAAGAGGGACATCCCCCTTCTGCCAAGGCCGATCCAATTCTGTATCTTTTGATTTGGGGCACTCTCTGGAATAGATATAAAAGCGCAGACTTTTAGGCGATCCGTTTCTGCCACGCCCATATCTATCTGCTACCTCATAGTCAAACCATACATCGCACTTGTGGATCTCATATAGCGTGAACAGTTCCTTTTGGGCAGTAAGCACTACCTTCTCCATCATCGTTTTGAACCGTTGGTATTTCTCCTTTTCAATCACTTCGCCTGTTCGAGGGTCGTGTAGCTCGGATAAGCCAAAGGTGAAGCGGAAGGCCTCTACCGACATTTTTATCACTCGCTTTTTATAGACCTCATTTGGAGTTGATGGGTCGATAAAGCGAAAATCGCCAGAATACAGGCTGCATATCTCATAGAACTTTTGAGAATACTTCGATTCGAGTAAGATGGCAGTATGGAGATTGAGCACGGTGAACGATTTGGTGAGGTTGATCACATACTCGTATAATTCTGGAGACACACGCACCGTATAATCATTGGTCGAGGTGTTCCAACTAAAAGCATCTATCCAGTGGAAATAATCCACTACCATTTGCTTTTCAGTGTTCTGGTGGTACTGTATGATAGACTTTTGAGCAAGCGAGCGAATGGTTTTGTAAGTACGCACCACATTGGTATTGCCTCCCACCATAGCCAGGTCTTTATCGGTCATGCTGAAAACAAGACTTTCCCAATTCTCCCTCACCTGCAATCCCATCTTTTCGTAGCGTATTTTGATGGCTTCTGCCAATTTATACAAGAAACGCCGTTCCATCATGGTGTACCGCAAGGGTGAGCGCAACAAGAGATTGTTGAAGCTGAATGAGCATTTGCCCATTCCTCCATTTTCAATCAAGGTGATCATTCTTCTTGTCATTTCAAGCCCTTTAATTCTTTGTTTTCAGAAGCCGCACTTCTGGAGCCGTATGCAAATTCAATTAAAGGGTACCGTGATGACAACTGTCATCTAATCGGCAAATGTAGTAAAGGTCGTCGGCACAACAGCACAAAGATAGACAAAGAACTGCATAAGCAAAAGCAAAAGGACGGAAACATTGCCATCTATGCTGCATTTTCGCTACCCAATAAAACACCCTAACCGTTCTCAAAAGGTTACATAAGCGTTCTCAAAAAGTTACTTATCCGCTCTCAAAAGGTTACTTAATCGTTCTCAAATGGTTACATGTTAGTAAATGAAACTTCAGATATTCAATAGGTTACACTTCCCTTAAATAAAGCTTATAAATAAAATATAATAAATAAGGCTTTATACGCACGCGAGGAAACTTCAACTGGAGGGAAAAGAAGAGCGTCGGGGTATGTCATCGCCAGTTCATCCTATTCTCAAAAGCTTACAGTCACTAAAGTCCTGTTCCATCGCTTCGTAACCTTACTGCTTTTACGATTTGGCATCACCCAATTTTTGTCCAGATAGGAAACAGTAATAATACTACATTTTGTCGGTGCAATACGAAACTCAATGTGTTAAGCAAGCACTTAGCCGAGGATCTTCTTTTCCCTCTTGTTTCCCTTCCTTGATGCCGCCAGCCTTCCTGATGGGCTTTCCACCCTTGGGTTATGATAGCATGGTTTTATGATAGTAATCATATATGCCTATCATCGTTTATGTTATGATGATAGGTTTATAAGTATGCCGTAATCGTTTATGCTTGTAATTTCGCTTTAATATATGATGGTTAAAAAGTATGTCAGCCAAGAAGTGTGATAATATGGTAAGCATACTTTCAAATGATATGATTGTTATAACGTATGGTTTTATGTCTGTTTTATTGTCATATTTGATGATGATAATAACGTTTGTAGGTATGTTTCATCTTGATTTTGATGACGGACTAAGATTATGCAGTGATGACGGCATGGCAAAGGCAATGAAGTGGAGTTGAAGCTTGACGTAAGTCCGAATGTCGATGTGTACACCATAGATAGGAAATGTGTTGCAAGTTGTGCCTTTAGGCGTCTATTTTTCAAATCGGCACCACAGGCTACTTGCCCACCGAAGTGGGGGAAATGCCATCGCAACTCTGGCATTAGAACACAAAAACGACTCAGAAGTTAGAGGTTTAGTAACCTTTTGAAGATGTCGGATTGTTGTTTCTTTATCTCCTTCATCGTTTTTTGTAAGAGTAAAATTTGAGGGAGAATGACTTCCTTGTAATAGTTTTTGTTCAGTTCGCTACTGTAAATAAGTTCATTGGCACGCTTGGTAATTTGGTTGAGATTGCCCCCTTGCTTTGAGATTTCATGGTTGAAATCAGTAATCAAATCAGCCAGTTTGTTCAATGATTCTATGCGTTTCACGGTACCAGTATCATCAAATTGAGCCACAGCATCACGTATCATGGCAGACATCTGTCTGTAGTTTTTTGCCTTCTCCCTGAATAGTTCCATTTCCCGATTGTTCAGGTGAAGGTTGATACGATTGGTACGCTTGTCTTCTTTCATGCACTGTAGCTATTGGTATGGTACATCAAAGTTATTCAAATACATGATGAAACCAGATGCTTTATGGCAAAAATGTGGTATATTTGCAGTATCGTTTCGAGGCACTTTAATATGTTTACCACACAGTTGGCAGTCGCCGCTTGGGTAGTCTTTAAGCTGGGCGACATACATCATCAATTAAAGTGCTATGATAGCAACCATACTTAAATCGAGCAGCACATTCAGTGCTGTAAACTATAATGAGCGCAAAGTGTCTAAAGGCACTGCAGAGCTTGTAGAGATAGCCAACTTCGGCTATTTGCAGAAGACGGGGAACCTATCTGCTTCCAATCTTCGGGAGTATCTGGTGAAGTATTCGTCAATCAATCAGAACATCAAGAATACCCAATTTCATGTAGCCATATCCTGCAAGAAGCAAGACTATACGCACGATGAATTGATAGATATTGCCCACCAGTATCTACAAGAAATGGGTTATGCAGAGACCGGGCAGCCGATCTTAATCTATGCCCATCACGACACTGCCAACAATCATATCCACATCGTAACTAGTCGGGTTGCGCCTGATGGCAAAAAGATTGACGATCATAATGAGCGGTTACGTTCACAAGCCGTTCTCAATAAGATATTGAACGTTGAGCCAAAGCGTGAAGCCAGGAGCATCATGCAGAAAGCACTGCAATATTCGTTTGAAACCTTGGGCCAATATCAGGCTATCTTGGAGAGTAGTGGCTATGAGAGCTATGTTGAAGATGAATTGCTCAAAGTTAAGAAAGGTGGCACCGTAGTGGATAATATCGCTATCTCTGAAATAGAAAAAGGTGCATCAAAGAAAACAAAGGAGGAAACCAGTAAACGGCGCAAACAGCTGAAAGCTATCTTGCTCAAATACAGAGGACTTAGCACAAATAAGGATGATCTTGCCGCCACACTCAAAAGGTGTTTTGGCATTGGGTTGGTATTCGTTGGCAAGAAGGACACGCCGTATGGCTACATTCTGGTGGATCATAAGAATAAGACTGTCTATAAGGGCAGTGATATATTGGATTTGAAAACCCTACTGAACTTTGACAACAAGACGAATATATCAAACGATAGTCAACAAGAAGCTATTACTAACCTCATACACCAACTCTTGGAAGAAAACGACCGACTCACCATAGCTGGACTCAATGCTACGTTGTGGAGCAAATATCGGGTCAATGTATATCACGATGGCAGCATTAGAGGTAAGCGGCACAAGATGGTTGGTCAGGTGAGGAAAGAGGATTATGAGATTTTGCGTAAGAACTTTAGACGACAATGGATTCAGAACTTTAACCCAACCACCGAAGAAGAGCGAGAGGTGCTATGTAAGTTTGGGCACATTGCCGATATGAGTAGCATAGAGATAATGCCCAATAGAGGCACTGAGAAACGTGATGCCACTATCAGCCATATCAAAGAAATGGTAAGCTCCACAGAAAAGGGGCAGCTAAACGAGGATCTTAGAAATGCCAAAATCATCATATTGAGAAAGGAATATGCCCTATACGCCGTAGATATGTGCAGCTCAACCATTGTCAATCTGCGAGACACAGACATTGATTTATCACCATTTATGAGACACGAGAAAGGGGCAATCTCCACGTCGCAACGTACCCATACGGAATGGCAAAACACTGGTACTATCCAACAAAACCCTGCTAGCAACATATTACGTCCTGCTGGTTCAGGCTATCATGCCAACAGAGAATGGGAAGTTGGTGGATTCGATAACTGGGACGATATTGATGATGAAAGACGTATGAAGCGGTAACTATTTCATTATACTTTTGTCATACGTCTGATGAGCAAGAGAAACCAACAGGGCATTTATCTCTTTACTATCAGGTAGGTTGATGATATACGCTCCTAATGTATTGGAAATAAAAGTTTCTGGGAGTGCCGTACCATTATAGGCAGCAATAATCACATAATCTCCAGTTTTGCACTTACGGATAGCTACGCCAGTATAGATGATTTGCTGGTTGTATTGATGATTCATGAAACTTTCTTTCAGCCCCAACTGATATAGGGGGTGAGTATAATGGCTATCTATGACCGAAATGGATGTTATCTGTTGCAATGCCTGATATTGGGAAATCTCTATGAGTGCCACCGTCCGCCCACGATAGCCGATAACATTACATTCGTACAACAAGATATTACGGTGCAATGAGGCGGCGGTAATGGCATCATCATCAAAGGTAAGAAAGATGTTCTGTACCTTCACCAGAACCAATGTGTCTGCTTGGGTCTGCGCTTTTTCGTTGATATACCTTTTATATAGCTCTGTGTTTTGCAGCTTCTGGTCTTTTATAACCTGCTTCGGATCTTGGATAAAGGATAACAGATAGGCAAACTGCTCCTTAATCATGGCAGAAATATAGCTTAAAAGCGTAACTTCAGTATGGCTAAAATTCCACTCGTGTCCACTTATAAGTTCTATCTGCTCACTATTGTCTATGCACAAAACTACAGTTTCTCGGCTGATTGTAAGCGAGGTTATGCGTACCTCTCTGATATAGCCGATGCTTTCAATTATTGTGCTTTGACATACAAAAGGGTAAGTAAATGAATGGGAGCCTGCTTGTAGTCTCAAATAATCCAAAGCCTGTTGAGTGGTCGCAAGGCTCTCGCCATCTATATCCTGCGATACTGGCACCTTGATGGTTTGATATTCGATGCCCAACTGCTGCAGAACCTTTATCCCTATGGTTGATACTATCATATACGAGTAGATAAGACCTTCATCAGCAAAGTCGGACAATTCCCAACCCAATGTAAGGTAAAGCTTATCAGCATCTTTGCCAATGGCCACCAACATACCCCTAGTATCATACAGCACAAGTGCCATCCCTGCTTTATCAGGTATGGGACAGCACTTGTAGAGTTCTTTTACGAGCTTTTGTATACTCATATTTTCATCTTAGGGAAGAGGTATCTCAAACGTCTTGATGATGTTCTCTCCCTCACGGTCAAAGAAGATCCATCGTTCAGCACGGTACTTGATACCATCTTTGTCCACACATTCATAGTCGATTTTCACCTTCCAACCAGACCAGTCTCCTTTGGGTACATTCTTGAAAATCATCGTCTGTACCTCATTGGCAGCGTTCATCTGGCGGCGCATCAGATTCACCGTATAGGCATCAGCCTTGGTGATGTCGTTGATGCCAGTGGTACTTTTCATCAGTTTCTTGGTAACAACATCCATCACTTTTAGCATACCAGTGATTTCCTTGCGAGTGAAGTAGTTCACGCCGAAGGCCGAATCAGGTTCGGTATGCGCAATCAGCTTCAACTGCTTGGGATAATCGAGCGAGGCCTCCAAGTTCTCCTGGCCCTTATCGAACATTTTTTCCTTTGACGAATGGCACGCACTTAGCATGGCAGCCATCATCAGCACAGGGATATAAATACTCTTTCTCATCTTCTTTAGTATTTCATGTGATAAAAGAGTAAGTTCTTGTAAGGCCTAAATTTTACGGCTTGGTGTTCTGGAACCACCACAGGGGTGTTGTTGGGCGGTGGCGGAGTAACGGTGTGCTCCTTTACCGTTCTTAGCTCAAAGCTACCGAAGTTGTCCAGAGCCACGTTGTTACCATTATCCATCACCTCACTAATAGCACCTAACAAGGCACGAAGGCTTTGTCTCAAAACTTCCTGAGACAGTCCTGATCGCTCTTTTGCCTTACGCAAAATGTCGATAGAAGTTAGCGTTTTGTCTTTCATTTCTTATGTTCTTTATACGGTAATGTCTGTATTTCACATTTACTGCCTACCTTCAAAATGATTCTTTGAATATGACCATTCGCACTATATCCCTCGAAGGGAGTAGTCATTTCGCCATGTTCTAATAGGTCTTGGACATCACGTAATGTCGTCTTATGCCCATAGTAGTGTTTCCACACTTTAAACTCGCAACCATCTTTCTTGTAGTTTGAACAGTTGAACGCTTTTACTCCCACAAGCATTCTGCCACCACAGTGAGGGCAAATGCCAATCTTGGAGGATAACACAATCTTACCATCTTTACCTCTTGTCAGGTAGGCGGAAAAAGTCACTTGGGTATTCTTGTTGACAAAGCCATCCAGCACGTCAGGCTCTCCATGAAGAAAGGTAGTGGCTTCTGCCTCAGTAATAAAGCGGTCGCAGATGTAGTTCGGCACGATAAAATCGCAGGCCGGGTTATGAGAGAGCTTATTGATACAAGCATATCCGCTGCGTGTCATAACGATTTGCCCACCACAGTCGGGACAAACAGCATCGAGCGTTTTCATTTCAGGTATTACAACATAGCCATTCGAACCGATGGCAAATCGACCCTGATACGGGAAGCCATCTTGATTGCACATTTCCATCAAGTCGGTCTTGCCATGCTGAATCAACTGGCGTATCATGTCGTCTGTCACATTTACACCATGCGTTCGCAGGGGCATGGAGAATCTACAACTATAATTGCCCGACGGTCTTAATCGGTCGGAACACACATAATCTCTATTGGTCTTGATAATATGGCCATGACCACAGACAGGGCAAAGCCCCAGTTCTCTGTCTTTGTTTTCCATAATAGCGTCTGTTGTCATTAGTTATACCTTCTGAGATTATAGTTCCAATCACTCACGATGCCTTCGACAATGTTTTTGCCTGACATAACTGCTGCCCAACCTTCTGGATCGAGCTTGAAGAAGAGGTCTCGCCAGCGCATAGTCTGGATTTCCCATGAGAGTAGATAGAGCGAAGTGTTGATATTCTCCAGCTTATCTACCACCGTGTTGCAGATGTAGTATCTTTCAGCCGAATTGAGAAGATTGACCTTGTTCTTCTTATTGATCAGGTTTCCCTGATTATCGTAGTCCGTGGTGTTGTACGCCCCACTGGTCACGAGCTGCTTCAAGAAAGGGTAAAGGCTCATCATGTCCATCGTCATATTGTTGAGCTGGTCGCCAACGGTCGTAGCCAGGAAGGTACCTTGAAAGCCACCCACCTTGATGGCACGCCTGACATTATTCATGTTCGAAGGTATATCCTTCACCACCAGTTCACCAGCACGTTTTATCTGATAAAGGTTCTGGAACGCCCCTTGCACATTCGACATATAGTCGAGCACTTTGCTTTCCACCTTGTGCATCCGATCCAATGCAAGCGTTACGGCTGCTTCTGCCTCTATAATCTGCTTTTGGGTTTTCTCACGCTTTGAATAGATGCTCTTCAATGTGGTCATCTGCAACGTAATGGCAGAAGTTAAAGCAGGATCTACCTGCACACCTGCAAAAGATGCGGTGCTGCTAAAGTAGCATAGCATGAGTATAAGGGCTATCTTTTTCTTGCCCCTTATACCTTTTCTTATATTATTGGTTTGCGATTTCATAAATTTTTCTTTGATTTTTACAAGTTTCTACTCGGTTTCGAATTTCATGGACAATATCTCGTCGAGCACTAATGCCATACATCATCATGGTGCTGTCTGTCTTGTCGGACGATATGATGCACACCGTCTTCACTCCCCACAATTTCTGCCAAAAGCTTTGCGATTCACTATAATCCACCGCACGATACAGTTCAATGTAGTCGGTGTGTCGAGAGAACACGCCTCATATACGGCACAAGGTATTCTCGTTGATAATCCACACCACAGCGGTGAGTGTTATGTATCTGGCAATAAGCAAGATGGCTAACAGCAGGGAGCATATTGAAACAAGCATTTGGAGGTAGAGCACATCGTAAGATGACATCAACGGCATGGCTATCACTGTTATCAGGAACAACAATGATAGCCCTGTATGCTCGGCGAAAAACTCCCGATAATCGGGTTTAATCACTATGTCCATAGTCTCACATTTTTAGCCCACCCATCCGCTTTTCCCTTAAATTGTCTTCTCGCTCATACTTGCTTTTGGTGAGAATTACCGTTGACGGCTTGTTCATCACTACATCGTTCCAGTCTTTGTAGGCTGTGGGAGCTTTCTCCACTCCGAACTCTCTCTTGAAGCGAATGAATGAGCGAAGACTGTTAAGGGTTGCCTTCTGTGGGTCGAGTTGATGTTCCTGACCATTGTGGCTAACCCTTATGGCATCATCAGTCTGCACAATATTGAGAGGCACCTTTTCTACCACGCTTACCATACGCATACCATAGATGCGCCCCGGCACATCATTGTCGAAGCAATCGACGGCACGTGCATTGGCGTAATAGTTCATGATGCCACCCACCTGCTGATTAGAGAAGGTGCCACCAATGGAGACAAACACCGACTGATCGAGTTCGGCCTGCAGTCGGGCTTTGTTAGCCTGATAAAAAGCCATGATGTCGTAGGCACTCTCGGCGAAATAGACATTCTTGATGTCTTGCGGATTATGGTTCTGGGAGAAGTCCACTATCCATGCTGCCGTAGTGGAGTTGGTGCCAGTAGCCTTCCGCTTGAAGCTGCCATACCCACGTATCTCGTAGCCCTCGACCTTATCAGAGCCAGGTTGAACATAAGGGAAACCCACATTGATATAGTCGCTATTGAAGCGTGTGTCCTTCACCCTCTGAATCCAGGGGGCAAAGGTTTGTATGGTTTCTCGCTTGATACTGCGCTGACGGAAGATATATTGAGCAGCGTCTATGTTTTGCAGGATAGGTTCGGTGTGGTACAACTTGGGGTTAAAAGGCTTGCTGGCATCGCTGATGTCAGCATAAGTGCGATGAGCTTTTTCCTCTATCGGCTGGTCGGCAAACTTTGCCATCACCTTGTTGATGATGTCCCAGTTGTTGCGCCCACTGATGCCAAACGAATTGGCGTTCTCCTGAATGAAGCTGATAACGTCGCCATGCTGACTATTGCGGCGGAAGAAGGTTTGTTGTGCTTTATCATGGATATGACTCACAATGATCGTGTCTTTTCGACCTCCTGCGCCATCGGGTAGAACAAGTTCTACGTACCTGCCCAGTCCTGCTTTCCTGTCTATCTGATAGCCAAGGCTGTAGGCTATATCATCGATGCCGACTTTAGCCTTTAGCGCCTTAAAATCTACTTGATGTTCCTTCATAAGCCATCAGATTTTTAAGCCTCTCGACTCGTTCCTGTTCACTCTGGGTAGATTGAGATCGCTACCATACTTCTCCTTCACAATGTCTAATAGCATCTGGTCCATCTGGGTGCCATCTTTCATTCGGAGATAGGTCATGGCTGTCTTGTTATCAATCGGCTTCTGATCCAACTCCTGCCCATTGACAGAGGCCTGAACTACATAGGCTCCAGTGGGCAGCTTAAAGATACTTGCTTTCACGGTCGATTTAGCTACCTCTTCAACCTGGTCTTGCGTCGAAGTCGAGGTCTTAGTATTCTGCGTCTGCTCACTTTTTCCCTCCTGTTGGATGCCCAGAATAGGAGTCTCGCCAAGCGCAAGTTTCAGCTCATCTATCTTCTGCAAGATCATGTTGGAAACCTTGTTGACATCGGCCATGACCGAGACGATAAACTTGGGCTCCTCACGCAAAGCATGGAGCCAGCTATCTACATAAGCCACATTGTTGTTTTGAATACGGCGGTCGAAGCCCATGGTATTGCCCACCATAGCCGCCGACAATTCAGCGACAAGTTCTTCTTTGCCATATTTTGCATCGCCGAACCGGTTGCCTACGTTTCTGTCAAGTCGTTCAGGTGTTCCAGTGGAGTGAGCCATTTCGTGAAGAGCAGTAGAATAATACTCCATGCCATCTTTATAGATGTCATCGGGTGTCTTGCTGATCTTGAATTGTGCCTTCAAAGGCAGCACTATCATGTCGAGCGAGGGTTTGAAGTATGCTTGCTCGGATGCTTTATCGTACTGAATACGGCATAGCCATTCCTGCCGTTCAAACATACGGTCAATGGCAGCATTGCGGTACATACCCTCGGTGTCGGCGAGTTTGGGAGGTTGAAAACGAGCAATGATCTTGTCATACTTCTCCTTGTTTACCTCCTGCATATTGGTCTGGTCAATGTTATAGACATGGAAGGAGCGGAGGAAAGGGCGTACCTCACATTGGTCTCTTTCTCTCTTGGTCATGTTCTTGTGGTCGCCCACCGTTATCTTCTTACCATTGGCATCCTTGATACTCATATCCCAATAGATGACAGGCATGGCTTGCGAGCCTTTTTTCAGTCGCAATCCTTCTTTCTCCTTTTGCAGGAAGGTCATATATACTGGTGCAGCATACTTGTTGACGGCCGTGTCGATAAATAGGAAGAGCGAGTTGGTACCCGAATAGTTGCGCCCATTCAGGTTTTGCGGTAAGCCCTGAAAACCTTGACCACCAATCCAACCTCTCTTCCAATCATTGTCTTTTGCCTCTTCCAGTCGGTTGATCATCATTTCGGTGAACTTCTCGATGGCCTTATCGCTTGCCGACTGTGCGGTACTATTGTTTTGATAAGCCATAGTCCTACATGATTAAGTCCTGACTTTCGAGGAAGGCAGCATCGGTCTGCTCCACGAATAATTCAGCATTATCCTCGTCTGGCTCTGCGCCACGATCATGGAGCCATTGCTGATAACTCTCACTGTACTCACTCTGTTGGAGGAAGTCCACCCAACCGATGCACCTCTCCTGTTTGAGTTGTTCCAACTCTTCAAATGTTTTTCTTTCCATTTTTAATATGATTTTTGTTAGAATAACCGCCACCCACGCTTCAAGCAAGGCGGCGGTGCTGGTTTAAGAAATGTTTTCTACATTCATCTTGTTATGTCCCAGATAGTTGGTGGCTTTTACTATCGCTTCAAGCCCTGTGTCCGACTTACCGATTGACTGTGGGCAATCTCCTTGATGTCTTCCATCAAATACTTTGCGCCTAACTGCTCCTTGGTGGCTGTCTTGGCATTGAAAAGCGAATACAGGTCGTTGTTTGATAGTTTCCTTTCGGGAGTTTGGCCTTTATCGCCCATACTGGCAGAAATAAGCCATGAACCTTCGGGCACTTTACGCACTCGGACTTCGGGTGTGGGGATATTCTCTGGTAGTTTGTATTTCTCGTAAGCCGACTTTAAGTGTAGCTGTTCGCCGATCACCTTTTCCGCAAGCTGACCTTTGCTCTGTGTGCGATCGAAGTACATATCCAGTTGTTCGTGAGTGAGTGGAGTGGCATGAAAGCGTTTATCTCCCATTTCGGCATACAAGAGGTATTCACCGAAATGAGGTTTGTCTTCATTGCGCTGCTTATAGACTCTGA
>JALCDQ010000019.1 GCA_022641735.1 Prevotella sp.
GGCAATCACTATATGCAGAGCGAATGGCGCGTGGCCAAAGGCATACAGTGGTCGCTCAAACAAGATAATCAACCTTGAAATCATGAACATAGAAGAATTCAGAGACTATTGCCTTTCGATGCCTGGCGCAGAGGAGAAAATGCCGTTTACGGGCATCTCTTCCGTGAAAGACAGAGACCTGCTGGTGTTTCAGGTAGGCGGAAAATGGTTTTGCTTTGTGGATGTTGACGGCTTCGAATATTGCGATTTGAAGTGTGAACCCGATAAGGCCGTGGAGCTCAGAGAGCTATATGAGGGCGTGAAACCTGGCTATCACATGAACAAACGCCACTGGATAAGCATCTATTTCGGCACCGATGTGAACGACGAAACGATTCGTGAACTTGTAAGAAATTCTTACAATCTCGTAGTCAAGTCGCTGAACAAGCAACAGCGGGAGGCTCTCGCCTCGTTGCCTTAACATTTCTCAGCCAGCACATGCCTGCCAAGCATGACTAAAAAGCTCATCCCGCAAGTGGCAAGAGGAGCTTTCAAGACGAGTGATGTCAGCTTTTTTCTTAACTATTCTCTATCTCGCGCACCAGTTCTTCAGCGTGTTCTTTCGCCTTAACCATCATCTGCGCCAGCACCTCAGCATCGTTGCGGGAGGCATAAGAGACGCCGCACGTATAGACAGGCGCCATCAACTGCATGCCCGTGAGTGCGGCAATGCCCTTCATGGCAGGCATAATCAGCTGCTCAAGGGTAAATCCCAACGGACTTTCTGACTGATAAGCCTCAGCCGGTGCGCCCGTAGTGAAGGAGGCGATGAGCTTCTTTCCGACCAGCGCCTTGCCCTTGCTGCCGTGCGAAAAACCATGAATGAAAGTGTCTTCCATCCACTTGTGCATCAGCGATGGCTGACTATACCAGAACACAGGGAACTGAAGCACGATGACATCGGCATTCACCAGCTTCTGCTGCTCTGCTTCCACCTGAATCTGATAATCAGGGTATAAATCGCTGAGGATATCCAATTCCGCTTCGGGCAACAACCGATGAAACTCCTCGATGATAGTTTTGTTCACCACAGAGTCGTTCTTTAAATCGGTATGTCCCGATACTAAAAGCACCTTTTTCTTTGTCATAATCCGTTTATCTATTGTTGATATTTTTGATATTGCAAAGATACTAATTATTTTTCAATCATCCATTCATTTCTTTTGGAAAATTTTTGACTTCATTTTCTGGGAATCTCTTGAGAATGTTTGATGAGTAATAATAATAATTTTTTCCACCTATTATTTTCAAAATTAAAGCGATGGATAAGCTTTCCAATGGCTTGTTTTCTGTTTTTTTCCATCAACAGAGAATGCTATCAACCCTAAATCTTAATTATTCCCCTGTCAAGATAGCTTTGTATAGATTGTATAACTGTCTCTTGCACAGTGAATTGTGGGTGATATCCAACAAGCCTTTTGGCATTCTCGATGCTGTATTTACCACTTCTTGCAAGGTGATAATAACTGTGAGATACCTCATCAGGATGACCCTCATATTCAGCCCATTTTTCCCACGACAAGAAATCAATGTCAGGTTTTTGATTGAAAAATTCATACATCAATCTCGCATATCCATACAATGTCATCGAATTTTCGGCTACTGCATGAAAACTCTCACCCAACGATTGGTTGCGGCACATTATTGCTCTGAAGAACATCTGTGCTACATCAGAGGCATGAACATGATGCAACGTTTCCATGCCTAAATTGGGAAGATATATTTTTTCACCACGGCCGATGACTTCAAACATTTTGGTATTGAGGTTCCCCCAAGGATTAATTATCAGCCATCCCGGACCTGATATTTGGCCGGGCATGATAACCGTGGCTGGAAATCCGGCTGTGCGCCACTCGTTTTTCAAATATAATTCACTTTGAAACTTATTCCGGCCATAGTCGTCAAGGGGCTCTTTTTGTAAATCATTAGGGTCTGCCTCCAATGTCCTTACCCTGCCATGAGCCCAAATCGACGAGCAGAAAAGATAATGCGACAACGATGTAGGTTTCAAAGCCTCCACCATCTTTCTCGTATCTTCAAAATGAAAACTTATCAAGTCAACAACAATGTCCGCATTCATTGCGGCTATCTTTTCAGCAAAATCAGCATCTTTTTCTCTGTCGAGCACCACCATTTTTGCTTTTTTCCAAGCATAGTCTTGCAAATAAGATTTGCTCTTTCCACGGCTGACAACCGTCACTTCATGGCCTGCCTTTATCAACATTGGCACAAGATAACTGCCAATATGGCCACAACCTCCTATTACGACTATTTTCATATTTATCTTTTTTTGAAAAACTTATCTATCTCTTTTGTTCGGAAAATGTCCTTTCACTGAAAGCCTCCATCTTGCCTAATCTTTGAGGATAATCAAAATTATTGCCTTGCGGATATTTTTTTGTAAAACATTGAAAGACCCAGAGAAAAAGCACATGATTCCAAATGAGAATAATCCCATAAATAGTATTGCCGAAGCAAAGCCCATATAGTCTCCTCGACGGCAAATATAGACAATTCTATCCAATATTCCTAATTTTCCTATTTAATTCTTTTGCTTTTCTCTGAAAACACTGGTGATTATCCGAAAACGAGCGGAAGGGATTTCATGCAAAAATGAGAGTTCTGCTCCGGCATTTTAGAAGACGGCTTTTTACCGTGTAAAAGATAGTCTTTTAGGAGGTAAAAGACCGTTACTTACAAGGTAAAAGACCATTGTTTACAAAACCGACTGTTACTCGTTGATTTTCAAGGAATTTCGCCTATAAGCTGAAAATCTGCCATTACATGCCATGAAGAGAATTTTCTGCTTTCGCTCATAATAGACAATGAATAAGATTTTTTTCGTCGTCGAATGATAAAAATATTGTTTTTTATTTGGTGAGATGTATTTAATTAGTTACATTTGCAACATGAAAGATAAAAACATGCGTGAATTGTATTTCTCAGATGAATTGGCAAAATTGCATAATGCAAGCGAATTGCTTGATAGCAAATATGGTGCGCCCGGCACAGAAAACCGCAAGGAATTTGACGCAAAGGCGCTGGCATATTATTATAGTGTGATTCTTCGTGACAGACGCAAGGAATTGAAAATGACTCAAAACCAACTTGCGGCATCAACAGGTATGGCACGCAGTTACATCGCCAAAGTAGAACGTGGCGAGACGGATATTCAACTTTCGAGTTTTTTGCGTATCGCAGATGCGTTGCAAATGACCTTTATGCCCAAAATAAGCATGCATCCATAAAATGACATAGAATCTGATAAAACCATCTTATTAGGAGGGAGAATATCTGGTTTATGCCAATAGAAGAAAGCAAAAGATTGAATTACATTTCATTCCTTTGGCTGCAAGAGTCAAGATAGAGAAACGCCCGTTAAGCTTTTTTATACTTCTATTTCTTGGAAAACCTCATCTGGTGAAGGCCAAAATTTGGAAATCGCTTTTTGATTTAGTATCTTTGCAACCGATAAGGAAATAAGCGAAAAGACATACCTCACTGAAGCCCAATCTTCTTCACCCGTTGTTCAAACTCGTCACGATTGAGAGCTCCGTTCTTCATGCGGGCACGATAATTATAAATCGTGTTGACGCTATAATGAAGGAATTCAGCTATCTTGCTGCTGTCGTCAATACCCAAACGGATGAGGGCAAAGATGCGGATAGAGGTGTTCAGCTGGCCATTCTCAGGCATTTCGATTTTCTCTTCAGGCTTCAAGAGCGCATTGAATTCCTCGAGGAAATTCGGGAAAAGATGCAGAAAGGCTGAGTCGAAATAAGCATAGAGCTCGGTCAGCTCGGCCTCCTTGAACTCCTGCGGGCGCGTCATATCGTAGAGCTCGGCATACTGGCGGTTCTTTACGCGTTTGTTGACTATCTTACGCAACTGGTCGAGTTTGTCGATATAGACCGAACACAGGCGCATGAAGCGTCCGACATACTCCTCCTTGACGCGGTTGGCATCCTTCAACTGCTGATTGAGTCCGGAGAGAGCCGCGTTGGAATCCTGCAACTGGTCGTTGACAGAAGACATTTTCTTGTTCAGCACCGAAAGCCGCGAATACGACTTGGCAAGATTATCACGGGCCTCTGAGAGATTGGTGCGCTGTCGGTTAACATAGAAGAGGAATATCAAGAGCAGAAGCGCCATGATACTGATGACGCTGATGGCGAAGCGCAGATGCTGATAATAAGTCTCGCGCTCAGCCTTATATTTGTCGGCAATAGACGCCAGAAGAGGCGAAATCTGCGAGAGACGCTGTCGGGAGCCGAACTTGCTGGCGCAGTCGGACGTGAAACTGATATATTTATAAGCCCTGTCCACATCACCCTGCACTAACAACTGATTGGCCATCTCCCACATGGAGCCCTGGTCCATCACGCCATTGCGAACATCCGTGATGACCGATTCCACCAACCAGCGCATCATATTGGTCGTGTCGTTCTGAGCCTTATATTCTAAATAGCGATAAAGGGTCACCAAGGCATAGGGATAAGAGCCTTTCTTCACTAACTTGAGCCACTTGTCATTGATTTGCATGGAGGTCTTATACTGATGGGCATTCAGGGCATCCAGCTCGCGCGACTGCATATAGTCGTTGTCGTCATGCGGCATCACCTGATACATCAGTTGCTGGTATTGACTGGCCTTATGGCCATATTGTTCTTTGACTTCTTGAATATGCGTGTAATAAGTAATTTCCCCATAGACATGCGCAAGGGCGAAATAATAAGTACCTTTAGCCCTATTGTCGGTTCCGGCTGGATTGACATCCTTCAGAATATACAAAGACTCATTGTACATGCCCGTATTGGAACATCTCAAGGCAAGAAGAGATTTGCAGAGCACTTCTTTGGAAGGCTCCTTCAACTGCTTGGCCAACTGAATGCAACGGTTCAGATAACTGATGGCAGAGTCGTTGATGAATGGTTTGTAAGCTTTGAACAATTCGAAATTGACCTCATAACGCTTGGCTAAGTCGCGTGTCAGTTTCAGTTTATGCTGAAGCAGAGTTATCTGATGCGTCCTTTTAGCCACATATAGATTGGAATGCTCTATCGTCTCATCCAGCTGTTCCAACAGAGTGTTCAAGTCGCTGGAATGAGCCTGGCTGCAAAGAGGCATTGCAAGAGCAAGCAGAATTGTTAGTAAAATCTTATTCATGAAGGTCTGCATTAGGATTTCGAAAGCAAAGATAAAGTTTTTTTCTGAAAAGAAAAAGGGATTTCCCAATTATTTAGAAAATCCCTCTAACTTGTTTTTCAATCTACGGTCAACAAGGCCGATTTCACATCGCGGCTGCTGCTTCCAATCATAATCTCAAACTCGCCGGGCTCTACCACGGCTTTCAATCCTAAATCATAAAACTGCAAATGTTCTGGTGTGATTTCAAAGGAAACCACCTTACTCTCTCCTGCATTCAAATGAACGCGCTGAAAGCCCTTCAGCTCCTTTACCGGACGTGCAATGCTGGCCACTTTATCATGGATGTAAAGCTCCACAATCTCGTCGCCATCCCGTTGACCTACATTCGTCACCGTAACGCTGGCCGTCACTGTGCCATTCGTAGATATCTTCGGAGCGCTGAGCACCACGTCGCCATATTTATAAGAGGTGTAGCTGAGACCATATCCGAAAGGATAAAGAGCGTCGTTGCGCACGTCAAGATAATTGCTCTGATACTTGCGGAACTCCTTTGCTCCATCAGGAACAGGACGGCCTGTATTCAGATGATTATAATAAAGTGGCAACTGGCCCATGTTCTGTGGCATAGAGTTCACGAGTTTCCCCGTAGGGACCTTATCGCCAAAGAGCACATCACAGATGGCATCTCCAAGTTCTGAACCGCCAAACCATACGTTCATGATAGCAGGGATATGTTCACTTTCCCACTTCAGAATCGTGGGACGGCCTGCAAAATTAAGCAGAACAATTGGCTTGCCAGTGGCTGCCAACTGCTGCAAGAGGCGCATCTGAGCATCCGGAAGATTCAAATCAGAACGACTGGCACACTCGCCACTCATCTCTGCCATCTCTCCCAACGCTGCTACAATCACATCTGCCTTTTGAGCTACTTGCAAAGCTTCCTTGAGCAAAGCCTCGTTATCGCCACGCGGAATAGGTCGCCCGAACTCGATGCTCTTCTGCTGAGTCTCATCCAGATAGATGTTGCTGCCCTGTGCATACACGACAGTAGCCTTTCCAGCCACAGCATGCTCCATAGCTTCTTTCAGCGTGGTATATTTCTCCGGCTTATCACCAGTAGACCAAGAGCCGACAAGATTGTTGCGCGTGTCGGCAAGAGGACCGATAAGAGCTATCGTGCCTTGCTTCTTCAAAGGAAGCAACTGCTGCTCGTTCTTCAACAAGACGAAAGTCTCCGCTGCCATATTGCGGGCGGCGAGTCTGTTCGCTGCCGTATAGAGGTCGGTCTTCTCCCGCTTCACATCACAGAAACGATAAGGATTATCGAAAAGGCCCAACTTATACTTAGCTTCCAGCACACGTCTGCAAGCACGGTCGATGTCTGCCATGCTGATGCTGCCATCAGCCAGACAAGCCTTGAGATTCTTGACAAAGGCTTCTGAGCACATGTCCATATCTGTTCCGGCCTTAAGAGCCTGAGCAGCACACGACTTCAAATCACCTACCCCATGTACGGTCATCTCACTGATGGAGCCGTAATCGGTCACGAGAAATCCATCATATTTCCACTCATTGCGCAGCACATCAGTAAGCAACCATCGATTGCCCGTTGCAGGAACACCATCGACCACGTTGAAAGACGACATGAAGGAACCTGCACCAGCTTCAGCAGCTGCCTTGTAAGGTGGGAAATACTGATTATACATTCTGACACGGCTCATATCCACCGTGTTATAGTCACGACCAGCCTCAGCAGCGCCATAGAGCGCATAATGCTTCACGCAAGCCATCACGTTATGGTCAGAATAGTTGCCTTGATAGCCACGGATGAGCGCCTCGCCTACACGAGAGGTCAAGAACGGGTCTTCACCCGCACCCTCGGCCACACGACCCCAACGGGCGTCAAGGGCCACATCAACCATAGGACTGTAAATCCAATTGATGCCTGAAGCCGTAGCTTCACTTGCTGCCACACGAGCTCCAGCTTCAATCGCTTTCAAATCCCAACTACAAGCCTGAGCCAAAGGTATCGGGAAAACTGTCTCGTAGCCATGAATGACATCCTGACCAAAGAGCAGAGGAATGCCCAGACGGGTCTTCTTCACTGCAATCTCCTGCAGTTTCTTGATTTTCTCCACACCTTTCACATTCAAGATGGCACCCAAGTTGCCAGCTTGCACTTGCTCTCCCAAGGGACTATTGATAACTTGCCCGGTGGTGATATCGGCCCCAGGCAACAGATTGAGCTGGCCGATTTTTTCCTCCACGGTCATCTGCTGCATAAGGTCATCAATGAATTGCCGCATAGGCTTCTTCTGGGAGAAGCCTATGGTGGCAAAACAACTCATGACAAGGGTCAATATTACAACCTTTCTCATTTTGATAGTTTACTTTTGGAATACACGGACATAATCCACTTCCATCGTGGCAGGCAGGCAAGTCGGGTCTACGCCCTTAACTCCACCCCAGGAGCCACCCCAGGCAAGATTGAGGATAGGATAGAATGCTGCATTGAAAGGCCATGCATTCTTGCCTGTTCCATCATTGTTATAGGTGAGCAACTTCACGCCATCCACATAGAAGGTCATGTAAGTAGATGTCCATTCAAGGCCATAGGTATGGAAATCTGTCTGAGCCGTGCTCACCGTCTTGCGTGCACTCTCGATAGCTGTCCCTGAATTATTATACTTGTTGCAATGAACCGTAGAAACCACTACATTAGGGTCGTAGCCAACTTCCTCCATGATGTCGATTTCTCCGTCATCAGGCCAAGAAGTATAGTTGACAGGCATCATCCAAAAGGCTGGCCATGTACCCACACCTGTAGGCAACTTGAGGCGTGCTTCGATGTATCCATAGGTCCATCCTGATGTGTTATGAGCATAGAGACGGGCACTCTTGATAGTTCCATTGTCGTTGACAAGATTGATTTTCAGAGTTCCATTGGATACTTTAGCCACCTGGTCTTCCTTTACGTAATTCTGCAACTCAGCATTCACCCATCCGGCAGGTTTAACCTCGTAAGTCCAATCGCTGCCGACGGTCTTCCCTGAGAACTCATCGTTCCACACAAGAGAATAGCCAGGAATCGGGGATTCGATGTTCAGATTGCCTGCACCCTGTGAGATGACGATACTGTCACGGGAGCCACCACTCCAAACGATGACTTTACCGGTACGGGCATTGCCGGTATTCTCCTCTACATCGATAGTCAGTGTTGCCTCATGGGCAGCTGAATTGGCAGGAGAAACGGTAATCCAACTCTGATTGCTGTATGCGGCAAACTCATGGCTTGTACTGACAGAAGCCGTAAGCTGAGTAGCTGCATTGTCGATACTGAAAGACTTCTGCGAAATGTTGATGGTCTCAGCAGGTGCATAAGTGATGTCTGTATCTTTGTCGCCACAGGCCGTGAGGCCCATAGCGATGGCGAATATAGCGCTTAAAATCATTACTTTTTTCATTTTTCTTGAGAATTAATCATTACTGAGCAGTTTTCTGAAGGATGATATCATAGAATTCCACCTTCTCATCAGCTGGTGTATTACCAAAGTCAAAGACAAGTTTCAAAGCCGTCGCAGCTCCTAAAGCCAATTTCACTGCAGGTATCTTCACCTGATATTCAGTGCCTGCCGTGAGGTCGTATTGATTAGCAAAGAAGTAGTTCTTATCATTTGACGTATCAGTCAATTTCACAGTAACGCCCTTGATATCTTTCTTTGCAAGGAATTTGCAGGAGAAATCATAAGGTGTATCAGCCTCACCAGGAATCGTTGTGATGAGATGTACCTGAGCCTGCCATTGTCCGGCAGCTGCTGTTGGCAGTAATACGGTGTAGTGACCCTTGTCAACAGAAAGGTCTGGATCTGGAATATTTGCCCAATTCGGTGCATAATAGAAGTAAGTGCTGAAACCAGCGGTTCCCTTATCATCCACATTCGTCTTCCAAATGTTTGACTCACTGTTATAAGTATAGACTGTCTTGTCTTCCTCAGCAGGTGCCTGAATGCCGTCGCAAGCATGCTCCTGCAAGTCGATATCGCTGATGGTAACCTTTGTATTGGCAGCATTGCCACCGAAGTCAAGTACCAGATTCACCTTATCCATATCGATACCCGGCATGTTGCTCTTATAGAACACATACTCCTGATTAGCTTTCAACTTAATGACGTCAGCAAAGTAGTAAACACCATCATCTCCAGCCTTCACCAGTTTCACGGTTACGTTATTATGGTCAGTTGTCGATGTAAACTTAGCAGAGAAGTCATAAGTGTTGACAGAATTCGTAGTCATATCAGTTTTGAAGAATACCTGAGCTTGCCACTGATCAGTAGTAGCCGTTGGCAAAGAAAGGGTATAGTTGTTGCCATTAACCTTCAGCTCTGGGTCTGGAAGCTGTGCCCAACCCGGTGCATAGAAGAAGGTATTCGTGTATTTGCAATTCTTCCAGAGGTTACAGTCACTGCTTGCATTGTAACCAGAGAAGCCTTCATCCGAACAGGTCAGAATATAATGCCATGCGATATTGCCATCATCCCATACAAGCACCATCTTGCTTCCTGTCAGACTCTCCAAACGGAGTTTCAGCTCGCCATTATAAGCACCGTCTGCAGGGATATATGGGAAGAGCGTATTGGCTGGCATCGTGATATAGACATTGTCGCCTTCAGTACTCAGTGAGTAAGTCGTTTTCTGCTTCTCTACAGGTACCATATAATCTGAACTCTGATGATAGGTCGGCCACAGCGAACAACCGGTGTTTACATACACGGTTCCACCTGCTCCCGGGTCATAAGTATACCTATAGTCGCTTCCGAAAGTAACGCGGTCATCATAGACACCGAAAGCAGCCTTGTCGCCTGGAGAAGCACTCCACCAACCTGTACCATCGGAACCAGAAGGACCACAAGCCATATGAGCTGGCTCAGTAGATGCTATTCGCCATGGTTTTGCGGACAGTTTAGCCTTCAATTCATCATAGTTTGTCAGGCTGTTAGCCACCTTGAAGGTGACAGAGCCCATGCCCTGAGACATACCATTATGATTGCCAACGCGATAATATACGGTATAGTTACCAGAGTTTGCCCATATCTTCTGCAGAGGATTCAGCGTCGAGTAAACAGGATTCTTCGTGATTTCTTTCCCATCTACAGGAATATACCATATAGGATAAATGCTCGTTCCGTCCATTGTAAAGGTCACCGTGTTGGTTGCATCATCAACGGTTGCCTTGACATTCGCACCCTCAGCCAAAGGAAGTCCGGCTTCAGAGATGCCATCGTAATCTTCAGGGCTACAGGCAGTCATCGTAAGCGCAGCTACAGCAGCCAAAAAGAATGATTTCTTGAAAATATTATATTTCATAATGAAGTCAACTTTATTAATTAATAGTTGTTTTGAGTCAATGTTCCATTAGAAGCATCGATTTCCGTTTGAGGAATAGGCAGATATTTTTTGCTCTCACTCCAAGTGTTGGTACGGTAACCGTAAGCATCAGGAGTCAGCACTGTGGCTGCTTTTCCGGAACGTATGAGGTCCCAGTAACGTTTGCCTTCACCCACAAACTCCAGATGGCGCTCTTGGATAATGTTATCGATTGTGGCAGCCTTGTTGTCGGTGAGTCCAGCACGATGGTGCACGAGGTTCAGATAGTTCTGTGCGGAAGCCATGTCGCCATTGGTACGGACAAGCAACTCGGCTGCATTGAGCAACGTTTCAGCATAGCGGTAGATGCGCAGGTTGTTGTTGAAGTTCAAGTCGCCATCGGCAATCTGATCCTTGTTATTCTCTGAACGTGGCAGATACTTGTTCTGGAAGAAACCGGTATCCTCGTAGCGCTTGGTATAATTTGCGTTGCGTGCGTCATAGCAGGTAGCATCGCGACGAGTATCAGTCTTGTCGTACATATCATAGGTTTCCTGACGGATAGGACCAAAGCCCCAACCGGTATCAACGCCATCTCCGCCTTTCCAGTCCTGAGGGCCGATCAAACGTGGCAATACTGTACCACCTGCACCCCAAGGCCAAAGCCATGCGCGGGCACCCTGGTCATCGGTATAGTTGATTTCAAAGATACTCTCAGAATTGAACTCTCCGCTTTCTTTCCAGATGTCAGCATAATTAGGGGTAAGAGAGAATTGTCCACTGCTAATCAGTTCCTGCATGTAACTGAGGGCTTTGCTATAACGATTTGTATCGTTCTGATACATCACCATTTCTGTATAGAGCATATAAGCCATAGCCTTGTTGACACGGCCTGCATTATAGTCATCCCAGCGCATAGGAAGGGCATTGATTTCAATGGCGCTCTCAAGGTCGGTAATGACGAGCTCATAGATTTCATCAGCTTTCTTCTGGTCAGCTGCATAGCTGTCGGTGAAGTTAGTGGTGAAATAAGGAACATTTCCATAGAATTTCCAAAGCTGGCAATAATAGAAAGCTCTCAACACCATAGCCTCTTCCTTCATCGAATTATATTCTGAAGTGGTGAGGTTTGCCTTGGCATTATCCAAATAAGTGATAACATCATTGGCATCACGGATTCCCACATAACTCTCTTTCCAAACGCCTGTGAGGGCATCGCTCGAATTAGCGGTACTTTCGTAATTGGCCATCTTGTGCATGTGCTGGTTATCGGAGATTCCTCCTCCACCGACCCATATATCATCGGCCATCACATCACTGCAGAGGTTGAGCGGTGCATACTGTATCTTGTTATAGTCATACACACGCAGTGGATTATAGGTGGCTACAAGTGCCTCGTTGATATGGCTGGCACTATTGTAGTATTCGTTCAGAGTGGCCTTGTCGGGAGGCGTCACATCCAGGAAACTGTCTGAGCAACCGGTCAGCAATAAGGGTGCTGACATAATTGCCATCAAACTTACCTTATATATAATTTTGCTTGTTTTCATAATTGTTTCTGTTTTAAAATTAGAATCCTAAGTTGAAACCAATGGTGAAGGTTCTGCTCTGTGGATACACACCATAGTCGACACCTATGGATGTAGCTCCTGTAGAATCACCAGAAGAGACTTCCGGATCAAAACCGGCATACTTGGTAAAGGTGAGCAGGTTGTCTGCTGACACATAGAAGCGGAGTTTGTTGACAAAGAACTTCTGTGTGAGGCTCTGTGGCAAGGTGTAGCCCAGCTGAAGGGTCTTCAGGCGGACATAGCTGCCATCCGTCAGATAGAGGTCACTGCTCTGCCAGTTGGTACCATCACCGATGACGAAGCGAGGATATTTATAGCTTGTTCCCTCACCTGTCCAGCGATTCAACATATAAGAAGGCAAGTTGGCAGGTGCGATATCAGTACGACGGGTAGCGTCGAAGATATCATTGCCTGTGACGCCCTGCAAGAAGGCCATGAAGTCAAAGCCTTTCCATTCTGCATTGAAGGTGAGACCGAAGGTCCAGTCAGGGATTCCCTTACCTATCTTTGTACGGTCAGCTGGCGTGATAGCGCCATCACCATCTACATCAACGAAACGCACGTCGCCCGGAACTGCATTCGGCTGAATCAGCGTGCCATTGGAATTGGTGTAAGAGTTAACTTCTGCCACATTCTGGAAGATTCCATCGGTCTTGTAGCCAAAGAAATATGGGAAAGGAAGACCTACAGAACCACGTGAGATTTCACCTGTGCTCTGCATAGAGGCAACTGTGATAAAGCCTGATGCCACGTTGATTTTGCGGAGTTCGTTCTTCAGATAAGAGGCATTGCCTTTGAGCTGGAACTTAGCATCTGAGATATTCCACTTGTAACCAGCCTCGAATTCAACACCTTCGTTGAGCATATCGCCGACATTTCCCAGTGGAGCGCCTGCTCCTACATAGTCAGGAATCACCAGTGACATAATCATACCGTTGGTCTTCTTCTTATACCAGTCTACCGTAAACGTAAGGGCATTCTTGAAGAAACCGAGGTCCAGACCTAAGTCGAGCTGTTCGCTTTCCTCCCATTTCAGGTCAGGATTAGGAAGCGCACCGGCCTGCACGCCGTTGACAGCTGTAGGAACCTTACCGATAATACTGTTATATCCGGTAGCAGTCCATGCTGCATAGGTGAAGTCACCAATCTTTTCATTACCATTCTTACCCCAGCTGGCACGCAATTTCATGTTGCTCAGCCAATTAGGAGCTTTGAAATAAGGTTCGTTGAGAACATTCCAACCGAAAGAGAAAGATGGGAATGTAGCATATTTATTATTAGAACCGAAACGGCTGGAACCGTCACGACGTACAGTGAACTGAGCCATATAGCGCTCGTCATAGTTCCAACTGCCACGTACGAAATAAGAACTCAGCGTGTGGTCGTAAGCCTTACCGCCACTGACAGCCATCTGTCCTTCGCTCTGAAGTCCGGATGTGTTGTTCAGATAAGGTTTGTTCAGGTCTTTCAGGCCTTGGATAGAACCATAGAGATTCATGCCGTTGCTCTTCAGGGCGCTCTGTCCTAACACGACATTGAAGCTGTGTTTGCCAAAGTCCTTATCCCATGTGAGCACATTCTCAACCTGCCACTCAGTGCCGCGGTCGCTGGTCTGATGAGCATTGGTGATAGTGGCTTTGTTGTTGCCAGAGAGATAGAAAAGAGGTGTATAGCCGTCTGCTCCCCAGAAACTGAGGTCAGCGCTATAGCTTACACGATATTTGAAACCGAAACCGATGTTCAAGTCAGCAGCAAAATTAGCTACAAACTTGTGGCTCCAGTTCTGGTCACCCGGCAAACTGAGCATTGCCAGAGGGTTGTTGATTTCATTATAGGAAGCTCCTGGCACTGTGTACATCTCGCCATTAGGAGCATAGAGCATATACTGAGCACCATAGAGGGAAGACTGAGCCGTTGCGGCATCGCCTGTCACCGTAGGAGTCAGGATTGGAGAAAGGTAGAGAGCGCTGCCCAATACCGAGCCCCACTGTGAGTTAGCATCAATGGCGGTGTTCTTTACACGCGCATAAGAAAGGTTAGCGCTGATGTCCAACTTGTTAATCCAATCGCGGTCCTTGGTGTCATCAAAGAGATTATACTTCGTATTGCTGCGCAAAGTGAGACGGCGATAGTTACTTCTATTGTAATTGCCGCCTACGATACCATCCTGATGATAGTAGCCCATGCTCAGATAATAATTCAACTTGTCGCTGGCACCACTGACGTTTACCTCGTGGTTCATGACGCCTGCATTCTTGTTGAACACCTCGTCCTGCCAGTCAGTGCCTTCACCATACTGATAAGGGTCGCTATAGCGAGGAGCACTGCCTGAATTCACAAGTCCCTCATTCATCATGACTGCATATTCCGTAGCATTGAGCACGTCACGGTGTTTCCACGCGTTCTGCCAGCCATAAGAGAAGTTATAGTTCACGGCAACCTTGCCTTTAGAGCCGTTCTTGGTAGTCACCAAGATGACGCCATTGGCTGCACGCGTACCATAAATAGCGCCTGAAGCAGCATCTTTCAATACTTCGATGCTGGCAATATCGCTAGGATTCAGATAGTCGATACCGCCATCGATAGGCATACCGTCGACGATGTAGAGAGGGTTGGCATCATTGATGGTTCCGACACCACGGATACGCACCTGCTGGGCAGCACCTGGCTGACCGCTGGAGGCCGTTACGGTGACACCGGAAGCCATACCTTTCAAGGCGTTATCAACTCTTACAGGAGCTTTGCCCTGCAAGTCTTCCGATGAAATCTTGGCGATACTGGCAGTCACCACGCTCTTCTTCTGAACGCCATAACCGATTACGACCACATCCTGCAAAGTCTGTTGGTCGTCCTTCATCTTAATCTGCATGTTGTTGCTAGCCGTTACGGTTTGCGTCTGCATGCCGATATAAGAAATCTCCAGTTTCTCACCCGGATTAGCCTGAATAGTGAAATGGCCATCAAGGTCAGTAATTACACCCGTATTAGACCCAGGTACCTTTACCGTGGCTCCAATCACTGGTTCTCCTGTGGCATCCAAAACAGTACCAGAATAATTCTGCTGCTGCGCAAATGACGCGCTGGAAACCAACAAGGCTGCTGTTAAAAGCAAACACTTTAAATGTTTCATACCTTTTTTTGTTTAAGTTGTGATAATTAATATTTTCGTGTTATTGGTTTTCTGGTTGCAAAGATAATAACAAAATTAAAATATTATTCACGTATATGATGAGAAAGTGGATAAAATTAAAATCATAATTTTTATAATTAGTTGATTTATAAATCATTATGCAAATTTAAATATTTTAAAAGAGTGGATTTAATATAGATAAAAATATTCCATCATCTCCCCTTTTTCATGAAAATATGACTGCTCAGGATGAAATAATCCTTTAGAAAAATCGAAGATTATTCTTCCAAATATAAACAATAGCCTTTTACCTTGTAAACAACGGTTGTTTACGCTCCTTCTAATAGCTTTTTACAAGGTAAACAATGACCTTTTACATTTCGCCCAACGGATAAGGCTTGAGAAAACAAGAAGTGGCAGGGTTTTAACAAAATATTAACGTAAATTCTTTGAAAATTAAAAAGGTTTCACTTTATTTGCCCCATCAAACCAAAAGAAGCTCAAACAACAAAGAGATTATCAAGTCACTTTATGCGCAATTAAAGGCGCAAGGGCTATGCGCTGCGCCATTTTCTTTTGCAGGGCATTAGCAATTTTTCTCATTTTCATCAGTTTATTATTCATGATTTTTATACAAAAAATCGAAAAATTTAAGTCGTTATACTTATTATATAAGAAATAATGAGTATTTTTGCACTTGATATGATATTCTCAGAAGCATTAATACAGTTGAAGGCTTTTGCCCGTCAAGACGGTTTGATACTGGCTCTCGTATGGTTAGCCAGTTTTCTGACTGTGCTCTTTATTCCCAAGTCAACGATAGGAAGCCTGCTTGCCATGGCCACACCCTTCATCGTGGGTTGGCGGCTCAACCGTTTCCGCAACTATGCTTTGGGAGGCTATATCTCGTTCCGCCGAGGGTTGGCTTACTCGTTATATACCTTTTTTTATGCCAGTCTGCTCTTCTGTCTTGCCCAATATGTCTATTTCCGCTATCTTGACCATGGGCTTTTCACCTCTATTCTTATCATGACGGAAAAGGTGATGACGGAAGCCTATCAGGCCCAAAAACTTGACCCGAGTGATGTTCAGACTGTGTTTGGACAATTGATATCTTTCAAACCCATACAGCTTTCATTTTTCTTTATGGTGCAGAACCTTGTCCTCGGATTGATGATGAGCCCTCTCATAGCAATACTCAGTTGGCGAAGAGGACCTTTTCAACGGAAAATGTAGAATAAAAAACAATACGATATATGGATATTTCTGTTATAGTACCTTTGTTCAATGAGGAAGAATCACTTCCCGAACTCTTTGCGTGGATAGAGCGCGTGATGCAGGCCAACGGCTTCAGTTATGAGGTCATCTTCGTCAATGATGGCTCCACTGACCACTCTTGGCAGGTGATAGAAGAACTGAGCAAGAAGTCGGATGCCGTGAAAGGCATCAAATTCCGCCGTAATTATGGCAAGAGCCCTGCCCTCTTCTGTGGTTTCAAAGAGGCTCAAGGCGATGTGGTCATCACCATGGATGCCGACCTTCAGGACTCTCCTGACGAGATTCCGGGACTCTATCAGATGATTAAGGAGGAAGGCTATGACCTCGTTTCAGGCTATAAGCAGAAGCGCTATGACCCGCTCACAAAGACCATTCCCACGAAACTCTTCAATGCTACGGCACGGAAAATCAGTGGAGTACACAACTTGCACGACTTCAATTGCGGCCTGAAGGCTTATCGCAAAGACGTGGTGAAGAATATAGAGGTGTATGGAGAGATGCACCGCTACATCCCTTACCTTGCCAAAAATGCCGGTTTTGATAAGATTGGCGAGAAGGTTGTGCATCATCAGGCACGCAAATATGGCAAGTCAAAGTTCGGTTTAAACCGCTTCTTCAACGGCTATCTCGACCTTCTGACGCTGTGGTTTCTCTCTAATTTCGGCAAGAAGCCTATGCATGTGTTCGGCTTTTTGGGAAGCATCGTATTCCTGTTAAGCTTTGTGGCGCTGCTCATCCTCGGCATCAATAAACTCGTGGAACTGAGCAATGGCATCTATGGAAACCTCGTCACCGACTCTGCGTGGTTCTACATCTTCCTCACCTCAATGCTCATCGGTACACAACTCTTCCTTGCAGGCTTCATCGGCGACCTCGTCAGCCGCTCCAATCCAAGTCGCAACGACTATCAAATAGAGGAGAAAATAAGATGCGAAAAATAATTTGGGTGATAGCCCTGGTGGCTTTGATGGCAACGGTTTCCTGTTCCTCCATCGACTGCCCGCTCAATAATATGGTGTATGCAAAGTTCAAGATGCATGCCACGCTTGCTGATACGCTCACCGTTTCGACGATGCGCTCTGACGGAAGTGACTCCGTATTGCTCAACAAAGCCGTCAGCAAAGACAGTTTCCAACTGCCCATGAGCTATAAATACGATGAGGACGTGCTCTTCTTTCAACGTAGCAGCACCACCAAAACCGCTCTCGACACGGTGAAGATAGCCAAAACCAATCAGCCTCACTTTGAGTCGGTAGACTGCAATCCGTCTATCTTCCACACCATCACGGGCGTCACTTACACCCACCATGCTATCGACTCTATCGTTATCAAAAATACAACCGTTTCTTATGATGCAAACAAAGCCCATTTCCTTATCTATTTCAAGAGCAGCATTAATTAGTCTGCTTCTGTTGATGGCCCTCGGAATGAAGGCTCAAAGCAAGAAAAAGATGATGGTGCAGCCGAAAGACACCATCCCAACATTTCGTGGAGTGGCGGTGTCTGTCGACCTCGTCGGTGCTGGCGAGAGGTTTTTTGGTAGCTATGGACAATACGAAGGCGCATTGAGAGTTAACCTCAAAGATAAATATTTCCCCATCATCGAACTTGGATTAGGTTCTGCTGACGAAGAGGATGTATCCACCCGACTGCATTATAAGACCTCTGCGCCTTATGGCCGCATAGGTATCGACTTCAATGTGCTGAAAAACGTGCATGATGACTACCGCTTATATTTAGGTGGGCGCTATGCCTTCACCAGTTTCAAATACGATATATTCTCTCCGGGTCTCACTGACCCTGTATGGGGTGACCATGTAGATTATAACTATCCCGACAACAGTGCCTCTTATCACTGGTTGGAGTTTGTGGGCGGCATCGATGCCAAGATATGGAAATTCTTCCGCTTAGGATGGAGCGTCAGATACAGGCGACGCCTCTTCCATACGGAACAAGAAATCGGTGAACCTTGGTATATACCTGGGTTCGGCAAGGCCTCAAATTCCCGCTTGGGGGCTAGTTTCAATGTAATTTTTGAATTCTGACAATGAACAAGAATAACCACAAAAGCCTGTATTGGCAAATACCTTTCCTACTGTTTTTGATTGTAGGTTCAGTACTCATCATCCGCCATCAACGTTCCATGCCTTATCAGAAAGACTCAGGATTCGTTTTTGGCACCGTCTATAACATTACTTATCAGTCGGATGAGGACCTGAAAACGGATATAGAGGCTGAATTGCAGAAGGTGGACAACTCTCTTTCACCTTTCAACAAGACGTCCATCATCACCAAGGTCAACAATAATCAGCCTATTGCGGTAAATGATATGTTCACCGAAGTCTTTGATTTAGCCGAGCAGGTATCCAAAGAGACCAATGGAGCTTTCGACATCACCGTCGCTCCTTTAGTAAACGCATGGGGATTCGGCTTCAAAAAAGGCATTACTCCCGACAAGCACGTGATTGATAGCCTGCGTTCCCTTGTGGGTTATCAAAAGGTTTCGCTTATAGGAAACAAGGTGAAAAAACAGGACAAACGCATCATGCTTGATTGCTCGGCTATCGCCAAGGGATATGGTAGCGATATCGTAGCAAGATATCTGCGCCGAAAAGGCATCGCGAACTATATGATTGAGATTGGCGGTGAAATCGTGACAAGTGGCATCAACGAGAAACGTACGCCATGGAGAATCGGGGTAACCAAACCTACTGACGACTCTCTCAACTTGAATCAGGAATTGCAGACCGTGCTCAACGTCACCGATAAGGCCATGGCAACCAGTGGCAATTACCGCAATTTCTATTACAAAGGAGGCAAAAAATATGCCCATACGATAGACCCAAAGACTGGATATCCCGTTCAACATAACATCCTCTCTGCTACCGTATTGGCCGATAATTGCGCTACTGCTGATGCTTATGCAACCTCGTTTATGGTAATGGGGCTTGACGGAGCAAAGAAAATCTTGGCTAAACACCCTGAGTTGATGGCTTACCTTATCTATTCTGACAGCAAGGGACATAACGCTGTTTGGTTCTCTCCTTCTATGAAGGATAAAATAGCCCAGTAAAACTGACTCCTCCAGCTATGCCCGACTTCCACCTATATGACAACCTTCTTCAGTTCCCATTATTCTTAGGAATGAGCGAAGAAGACCTTGAGCAAGTTCTTGCCCAAACCAGGCTCGACTTCCATAAGGTGAAAGAAGGAGATATAATTGCGAAAAATGATGACATCTGTCAGCATCTTTTTCTTCTTGTAAGCGGGAAAATAGAGATAGAAACGAATGCTGCTGACCATAGTTATTCCTTCTCCGAATACCGTTCTGCGCCTGAAATCTTTCAGATGGAAGCCCTCTTCGGTCTTTCCCAACACTATTCCCACACCTATAAGGCCTTCAACGACTGTAGTTTTATTGCCATCGACAAGGAAGAAATCAGGCGACTTTACAACACGTTCTCCCTTTTCCGGCTCAATTACATCAACATCACGATGACCCGACTCCAGCGTTCAGAAGCCAATGCATGGCGAGTTGCACCCACTGATTTAAAGCAACTCATCATCAAGTTTTTCCGGATTCACAGTCTTTATCCTGCCGGCGAGAAACTCATAAGAATCAAAATGACAAAACTCGCGCAGGAACTTAACGACCGCCAGTGGAATATCTCCAAAGTTCTCAATCAAATGCAAGAGGATGGACTCCTGGAATTAAGCCGCTCAAGCATCCATATACCGGCATTGGAGAAACTTCTGATGTAAAATATACTAAAAATTATCTGTTTCTATCTGCTATCTCTAAGTTTTTTGTTATTTTTGCATGTTATAATTAAGTATTTGAGTAGTATGGATGAAAATCAAATAGAGAAGAAACAGCACAGCAACCCTTTCTTCGAGCCTTATGGCACACTTCATGATACGGTACCATTCGACCGCATCGAGACTTCTGACTATGAAGAGGCCTTCATGGAGGGTATCAGAAGAGATAACGAAGAAATCGACAAGACTATCCATGACCCGGAGACTCCTACCTTCGAGAATACGGTCATCAGAGTTGACACTTCCAAAGGCGAACATTATTATGATTTGCTAGAGCGCGTGTCGCATGTCTTTTATCGTTTGCTCGGCGCAGAGACCCATGATGACCTCGATGCGTTAGCTCAGAAACTGAGCCCGATTCTCACCCAGCACGCCAACGACGTGACACTCAACAAGCAACTGTTTGAGCGCATCAAATACGTAAACGAGCATCACCGCCCTCTCAATGCGGAAGAGCAGATGCTGATGGATAACTGCTACGACGGATTTGTACGCAGTGGTGCCCTGCTCGATGAGAAAGGCAAAGAGCAATTACGTGCTCTTACCGAGAAAGCAAGCCTCCTCTCCCTGCAATTCTCTCAGAATCTACTGAAAGAGAACAAGGCTTTTGAACTGCTAATCAACGATGAAAAGCAGCTTGAAGGACTACCGGAAACAGCCAAGGAAGCAGCTAAAAAGGCGGCAGAAGACGTTCATAAAGAAGGCTGGCTGTTCACCCTCGACCATCCGAGCTACGGTCCTTTCATGACTTATTCCACGCAACGTGACCTGCGCAAGCAGATGTATATGGCGCGCAACACTGAGTGCACGCATGATAATGAATACAATAATCTCGAGATTTGCAAGCAGCTTATCAATCTGCGACGTGAGATTGCCCAGCTTTTAGGTTATCCTACTTATGCTGACTACGTGCTGAAACACCGCATGGCAAGCAATATCGGCAATGTTTACCAACTTCTCGACGAACTCATCAAGGCGTATAAACCAACTGCCATCACTGAGGTGGAAGAGGTCAAGGATATGGCCAAGAAACTCGAAGGAGCAGATTTTGAAATGCAACCTTGGGACTTCGGCTATTATTCCCATAAGCTTAAGATGGAGCGTTACAACCTCGATGCCGAGATGCTGCGCCCTTATTTCCAACTTGAAAACACCATCAAAGGAGTCTTCGGATTGGCTACACGCCTCTATGGCATCACCTTCAAGGAAAATAAGGATATCCCCGTATATCATCCCGACGTGAAAGCTTACGAGGTGTTTGATAAAGACGGCAGTTATCTTGCTGTGCTCTACGCTGATTTCCATCCACGAAAAGGCAAGCAAGGCGGTGCTTGGATGACGGAATTCCAAGGGCAATGGATTGACTATAAAGGCAATAATGTGCGGCCACATGTGAGTTTGGTGATGAACCTCACCAAGCCTACCAACGACAAGCCGGCACTGCTCACCTTAGGCGAAGTGGAGACTTTTCTCCATGAGTTTGGCCATTCACTGCATGAGATGTTTGCTAACACCCGTTTTGAGAGCCTCTCCGGCACCAATGTATGGTGGGATTTCGTGGAACTTCCTTCCCAGTTTATGGAGAATTATGCGATAGAAAAAGACTTTCTCCGCACCTTTGCTTTCCACTACCAGACAGGAGAGCCACTGCCGGATGAGCTGATTGACCGCATCGTGAAAAGCCGCAACTTCATGGTTGCCTATGGCTGTCTGCGCCAAGTGAGCTTCGGACTGCTCGACATGGCTTACTATACGAAGAAAGACGAGTTCAAAGATGATATCATCCCATTTGAGAAAAAGGCATGGGCAGACGCTATTGTCACCAAGCAACTTCCCAATACGTGTATGACAACGCAGTTCTCGCACATCATGGCAGGCGGTTATGCTGCCGGCTATTACAGTTATAAATGGGCCGAAGTGCTGGATGCCGACGCGTTCAGCGTATTCAAGAAAAACGGCATTTTCGACCAGAAAACGGCACAGAGTTTCCGTGATAACATCCTTTCCAAGGGTGGTACCGAGCATCCTATGGAACTCTACAAGCGTTTCCGAGGACAGGCACCGACCATCGATGCCCTTTTGGAGCGCAATGGAATTGAGAAATCCGAAATAAAGAACTAAATATGACGAAAGAGGAAAAGCAGGTCAAACTTGACTACCGGTATATCCGAATGGCGCGCATCTGGGCTGAAAACAGCTATTGCAAACGCCGTCAGGTAGGTGCATTGGTAGTGAAAGACAAGATGATTATCAGCGATGGGTATAATGGAACACCCAGTGGATTTGAAAATGTGTGCGAGGACGACAACAACGTCACCAAGCCTTACGTGCTCCACGCTGAAGCCAATGCCATCACAAAGTTAGCGCGCAGCTCCAACAACAGCGATGGCTCCACGCTTTATGTCACTGCCTCTCCCTGCATCGAATGTGCCAAACTCATCATACAGGCAGGCATCAAGCGGGTCGTGTATGGTGAAAAATACCGCATCGAAGATGGTATCAACCTCTTGAAAAGAGCAAACATAGAAGTAATATATTTAAATCCCGATGATGATGAATCAAAATAAGACCAACCGCTACATGCCTTTGCTTCTGGCACTTTGTGTCGTTTTAGGCATCGTAATCGGCACATTTTTTGCCAACCACTTTTCAGGCAACCGCCTGAATATCATTAACAGTGGGAGCAACCGCCTCAACAACCTCCTCCATATCATAGATGACCAGTATGTGGATGAGGTCAACATCGACTCTCTTGTCGACAAGGCCATTCCTCAGATATTGGCTCAACTGGACCCGCACTCGGTCTATATCAGCGCTAAGGATGCTCAGATAGCCAGTGATGACTTGAAAGGCTCCTTCTCGGGAGTAGGCATCGAGTTCACCATCCGTGAAGACACCATCCACGTGCAGAACGTTGTGAAGAACGGACCTTCAGAGAGAGCGGGCATCCTGGCAGGTGATAAGATTGTCAGCGTTGACGGCAAGCCGTTTGTGGGCAAGCAGGTCACCAACGAGGAAGCCATGCACCGCCTGAAAGGACCTAAGGATTCGAAGGTCAAAATAGGTGTTCTGAGATACGGTTTCAATAAGGTTCAGTATTTCACAGTGACGCGTGGAGAAATCCCGCAGCATAGCATTGCCGCCACTTACATGATTGACGACAACACCGGTTACATACGCATCAAGAACTTCGGAGAGACCACTTATGCCGAAATGCTCATCGCCTTGGCCAAGCTCTCACAAGAAGGATTCACCAATTTGGTCATCGACCTGCGCGACAACACGGGTGGCATCCTCACCTCAGCAACACAGATTGCCAATGAATTCCTGCCGAAAAACAAGCTGATAGTCTATACCCAGGGCCGTAAATCACCACGACAGGAGTATCGCTCCGACGGTCATGGCAGCTATAAGGACATCCCTTTGGTGGTGCTCATCAACGAGGGTTCGGCCTCTGCTGCTGAAATTTTCGCCGGTGCCATACAGGATAACGACCGCGGAACCATTATCGGCCGCCGCAGCTTCGGCAAGGGACTGGTACAGCAACAGATAGAGTTCCCTGACCATAGTCTGATTCGCCTCACGATAGCCCGTTATTACACGCCTTCCGGACGTTGCATCCAAAAGCCTTACAAGATGGGTGACGAGACTGATTACGATCAGGATCTCATCACGAGATATGAGCATGGCGAATACTTCTCTCAAGACTCCATCAAGCACACGGGCCCAGCTTATCACACCAGCATCGGCCGTACGGTCTATGGCGGAGGTGGTATCACGCCTGACATCTTCATTCCTGAGGACACACTGGGCATGACTTCCTATTACAAGAAGGCCGCCATGAGTGGTCTGATACTGCAATTTGCCTTCACCTATACGGATGACAACCGCCTGAAGCTCAACAATTTCAAGGAGATGATGTCACTTTCCGACTATCTGGTAAAGCAGAACACCGTGGAACAATTTGCCTCTTATGCCGACAAGCACGGGCTTCAGCGCCGCAATCTGATGATTGGCAAGTCGCACAAACTGTTGGAGCAATACATCAACAGCCGCATCATCTACAACATCCTCGATGAAGAGGCATGGAATGAATACCTGAATCTCGACGACCCGGCCATCAATGCAGCCAAACGAGTGTTTGCCAATCATGCTGCCTTCCCGAAAGCTCCGCAAAAGAAAACGGCTGCGAAAGGGAAGCAGAAAATTGCGCTTAATCGCAATTCGCATTATGATTATCGGCCGCTTCATGCCAACTATACGTATATAGCCAATGCTTAAAAGCGAGCTGAGAAAGGACATACGGGAGAGAAAGCGACAGTTCTCCAATGACCAATTGCGGGAGCAATCGCTGCCTCTCATTCATGTCCTACTCTCCCATCCTCGCATTCAAGCAGCCAAGGTGGTACTGCTTTATGAGTCGTTGCCCGATGAGGTGGACACTCACGATGCCATCGAGCAACTCTGCAGGCAAGGGAAAGCCGTTCTCCTGCCCGTGGTGAAACCCCAACAGGAAATGGAATTGCGTGAATATCAAGGTGCGCAGAGCATGCTGGAGGATGAGTTTCATATCCTCGAACCTACAGGACCATCGTTTCAGGATTATGCCCGAATAGACGTGGCCGTCATTCCGGGCATGAGCTTCGATGGCGAGGGCAACCGCTTAGGGCGTGGGAAAGGCTATTACGACCGGTTTCTCCGCAAGATTCCAAGCGTATATAAAATAGGTATCTGTTTCGATTTTCAGCGAGTGGAGCATGTGCCCACTGAGACAACAGATATTCCCGTAGATGAAGTAATCTGATAAAGCCTGAGCCCGAAAGAGGCGCTCAGGCTATTATTTTGCCGTTTCCTATTCCATGAGAGCATCAATCACAGCCTTCCAATGACCCGGCATAATGATGTGATGATTGCCGATGGGGTCGGTGAGGAAATAGCGGGCAGCCGATGCGTCGTCCAAACGGATGACCTGTTGGGTACGGCACAAATCGGCTTTCCCTTGATTTCTCACTAACTGGGCCTCCTCTGCAAAGTGGCGGTCAACATGCCCTGACACCTTGAAAATTGTGACCGGTCCTCCCTTCATATAGCCTCGAATGCCCACGCCAATGCCCGATTCGAAATGCGTATCCAGTTCATAGTGCTCCACCATGTTGAAGGGTATGGTGCAATGAGCAAACAGCAGTTCGCCTGTTTCGGGATTGATGCGAGCCGGATTGGCTTGAAAGCCCGACACGCCCGTGATCGCTTTGGATATCGTCATCGACAACATGGCAGGCACATCACCCTCACAACCGGCAATGATGCCTTCTGAATTGAGTTTCGCCAAAGCGATGCAACCCGTGTTATGCACAGCCGTCAACAGGTCAAAACAACGGATTGTCAGACCATCCAAGCGATATTTCAGTGTGATTTCACGCAGAGCCTGATAGATTTTGAGTGTTCCCGGCAACGACGCGCGAATGCCCTCTGTAGGGGCTTTAGACATCAATTCGGCATCGGCCGTTGGTTGTTGGGAAGGATAAAGACTGATGACCTCACTCATCGGGACATCAACGAGCGTGATGCCCAACCGCTGGAGCACAGCCTCATTGTCGGCTTCACTGGAAATCAACCAGTCGGATGGCTGCCCGATAATGCCCAATCGGCGACCTTGCAAGCGTTTGCGAGCCGATTCCACTTGCTGCAACAATGCGATGCGTTGCCGTATATAGGCAGCATCACCATGCAAAATTTCACCCTTGATACCCTGCTGGCGCAGGTAACTGAGTATCTCCATAGAAGCAGCCAGTGAGTTGCTCTTGCCCGAAGTCAACAGGTAAACGGGTTGTCGCGACTGCTCCATCAGGCTCGGAAGCAAAGGCTTGAAGATGCCTTCAGTGCCTCCTGTGCGCACATAAATCAGATTCAAGTCGGCCTGACCATAGTCAGAAAAGTCACTCCCCTTCAACGCATAGTCGATGTTGAGGGACTGCAAGAACTCGCTCGTTGCCGCTTCCACCGATTTGGGGTCATGCAGCGTAGATGTCAAAGTATAAATGTTTGTCATAAAGGTTATTTTGGAAGCAAAGATACGGAAAATTTATTTGATTCTGAAAGATTCCTCCATCTTTTTCTGATTGCACTCTTTCGCATCCCTCTCTGCTCCTCACAATAGGCCTTTTCACTCTTTCCAAACTGCTTATTCACAAAATTCGGCCTGGCAATAAATGACTCTGTCCATCGTCAGCATCTGAAAAATGACAGAAAATAATTAAGATTGTTAAAGGGCGAAAGTGTCGATTTTAACAATTAAAAAATGCTCTGAAATGTTGCGAAATATGTCTATACCCGCAAGAAATATATTGTTTCGCACTCCAAAAGATGATTTCCGAGAGGAAAAAGGTATATCTCTCACCTTGTAAAAGACTGCTTTTCATGAGGTAAAAGACCATTGGAAGCAAGGCAAAAAGCCGTTAATAACAACGTAAAAGACCATCTTTTACAAAATCCGCCCTCATTTTTGACTCTTTTTTCCGTGTTCTCATAGTATGAAAATCACGTTATTTAATGATAATCAAAGCCTTACAAGTAAGTCCTTTCAAATAGGGCCAATTTATCGGAAATTCATTCATTTATAGGAAAAGAACGAAAAAATGCCCGTATTTTCACCCTGTCTTTTAACAATTTGAGTCCGTTATTGCGAAATGTCAGTCTATCATGCAACCCATGAAAACAGAAAACAAGAAGACTCCGAGAGCGATTTCAACCCACAAAGATACTAATTATAGCAGGAATTTGAGGGGGCGTGTACAAAGTGTACAACTATTTTTGAACAACTTTCCGATATTTTTTATATATTTGCAAAAATCAATTTAAAATCAGATACAATGAGAAGTAACAACAACAATTCTAATGAACTTAAAGATCCTCAATTAATTATTCATAAGGATTCTACTTCAAATTCAAAAGCAACTCATATAGCTCCAGATCTTAACAAAAGAGGCTGTAGCAGAAGAGAAGCCAAAATAGCTATTTCAAAATCACCCACGTTAACAATCTATTATGTTTATGTGCAAAATAATAATTAAACTAGAGTTTCGCAAGTGATGAATCGCGTGCTAAACTCTAGTTATTAATCCAACACTTAGATAATTTAACAATATGAAAAGTAATAAGAAAAAATTAGAATATATAGTCCTCTTGATTTTTGGAGTGATCAACTGTAACAGTTGCTTAGCCGAAAGACACGATTCTATAAAAGTTATTGTTTGTAAGGATTGTGTAGTATATCAACTTGAAACTCCATATGACATTACTCCCATATCTTTTGATGAAGGGGTAATAGAAACGGATACGCTGAGCATTCGTAATGAAAAAGAGCGTCTCGAAATTTTGCAGGCTGTGAAGAATTTATCATTAACTAAAGACAACCCTTTGGGCTTTAATGTTAGGGAAAAATAATTTACAATCCGGTTCAAATTTCCAGACCATATTAAAATGTTTAATTTATAAAAAAATGAAAAGTAAAATAGTAATCAGTTTTTTTCTCATATTCCTTTTAGGGAGTTGCTCTACTTCTTCTGAAAAATATGATAGGTATTATCTGTATACAGTTTCTAAACATTCGGATATAAATTATCCAATGTTGTCAAGAATAGATTCACTTCCTGCAGGTATAGTCAAATTGAAAAATGAATTTCGGCCTGTACCTGGTAATTATACTATTGTCAGATTTTTGTCTTTCTCTTATGGACTAAGATATGAACATTTTAATAGTGAACTTAATAATGTTGTTATATTAAAATTAGATTCAATGAACAAAATTGTTGATGGCTATTTTTATTTTTTACAGAATGGGGAGGCTCCATGTTCGGTGAGATTTTACAAAATGGCAAATCATCAATTGTCTGCAAATGGGAAAATCAGTCTTAAAAAATTTAGGTTTAAGCATGAGACCACAGACATAGATAGTGCAGACATAGATTATTTTAAGTTCAAGTATAAAGGCTTTTTGGTGTTTCCTCATGACCTCAAAGATTTGAATTTTCATGACGAGTATAAGGATTCTGTAAATCATGTCTTTCCTTATGAATATGATGGATTTGTAATCAATTGATATTCTCAGATTGGCATACGTAATGGAAAATTTTCATCTCTTGCCTATTATGTGGAGCCTGAATATGACGGGAATGGCAACATGACAAAAGATTTGAACAAGAAAATTTCGCAGATTGAATATAATTGTTTAAATTTGTTTCCGAGGAGACAATATGGGCTTCGTCTCGGCAATCCGAGTAAACTCGATTGCTCTTGGCTTGCACCATATTTGCCGCAGAGGATAAGCTACCAGGACGGCAGTCGTGTTCTCTATGCCTATGATGCAGGAGGCATGAAATTGAGAACGGACTTTCCTTTTTTCGGCTTAACCATATTTAACAGACTGAAATATAGAAAAGCCCATCTGGCGAGGCCTGAAATTTGGAAATCTTGTTTTTATTTAGTATCTTTGCAAAAATCAATTTAAAATCAGATACAATGAGAAGTAACAACATATTAAATATTTTATTATCCATATTAATTTTACAAATAGTCTTTTCATGCAAAGGACCAGAAAAGCGAATCTCTAAAATAGATAAATTAGATTCTATGGTGATGAGGCCTGATACTCAGAAGGTAGTTAAAATTAATGTACCGAAAATTGACGATAAAAAATTAATATCTTTGGTTAATAACAAATCAAACATAGATACAGTATTTGGTAAATACCATATTAAATGCTATGAGGTCGATGATGAAAAGAATATCGTAAAATTTTATTATCATAATAGTAATTCAGACACGACCTACTATAAAGGTATAAAACTATGTATGGAAGTGAAAAATGGAGACAAAATATGTATAAAGACTATTACTCGTAAAGAGTTAGGTCCCCTTATACACATTAAAGACTTAAACACATTTTATATCATTTTACTTGACATAACATCCAAAAATAATAGCAGTATTTGCTGTGATTTTAGGCTTTCAGAAGTTGAAGCAGATGACTATACATTTTATTTTCAATGCTATTTTGAAAAAGGAATATTCAAATTGAAATATGTCGGAACAGAGAGCGATATTTATCAATAGACCTATATCAAATAGGATCTGGATAATCAGAAGAAAGTGTAAAATTACAATAATATTTTTATATGCCCTCTCTCTCATCTTTATTCCAAAATGTTTATTATACAATTATTTCGTAAAACGGAAGTGGGTAATGCTTCTGCTTAAGATAATTTAATGGTATCAAAATAGAAATAGCCCATTTGATGAAGGCTAAAATTTGGAATTTCCTTCTTAATGTTGTATCTTTGGATCCAGAAAAGGAGAATATTATGGAATCAGAATTTATATCTGGTTTTAAAGTTCTACTAACAGCCGCCCAGTATTATGAGAACGGTGCAGCCAGTGACCATTACAACACGAGCTATACCTATGACCTGATGGGCAACATCCTTTCCCTGAAACGCAATGGGTTGCAGGATGATGGTGTGTATGGAGCCGTGGATGACCTCACCTATAAATACAAAGGAAATCAGGTTGTCAAGATAGATGATACTGTTGACGGTCCCTACTATAAGGATGCCTTCCATTTTGTGGACAGGACAAAAGAAGAGACGGAGTATGAATACGACGGAAACGGCAACATGACAAAAGATTTGAACAAGAAAATTTGGCAGATTGAATATAATTGTTTAAATTTGTTTCCGAAGAGACAATATGGGCTTCGTCTCGGCAATTCGAGTAAACTCGATTGCTCTCGGCTTGCACCATATTTGCCGCAGAGGATAAGCTATCAGGACGGCAGCCGTGTCCTCTATACCTATGATGCAGGAGGCATGAAATTGAGAACGGACTATTACATCAACCCACTGGCTTCTTCCGTGCCGCAGGTAG
>JALCDQ010000020.1 GCA_022641735.1 Prevotella sp.
AGTGGGGCAAAAACCGGGGCAAAAAGTGGGGCAAAAAGTGGGGCAAAACAAAAATGAGGGGAAATAAAAAATCCCTAAGTTGTTGAAACTTAGGGACTTAGCTCGCTATACGAAGCGGAGAGAGAGGGATTCGAACCCCCGGTACCTCTCGGTACGACGGTTTTCAAGACCGTTGTAATCGACCACTCTACCATCTCTCCAATGATTGTCTCTTGATGAGACTCTGGATAAGCGTGAACGCTCGACCGCTCCCTTTTAAAGGAAAGCGAGTGCAAAGGTATACATTTAAAATGAGAAACAGAACTCGACAAATAAAAAAAATCGGTAGATTAACTAATATTAACATCTATCACTCGGCACCTCTCTTATCCACTGAATGCGAAACTATCAACAACAAAAATGAAATTTTATAGAAAACAGTTATGGGAATACAGAAAAAAGTAGTAATTTTGCCTATCAAAAGTTGTTAGATGATTTATCCGAAAAACTTTGAACAGAAAATAGGCTTTGATGAGATACGCAATATGCTCATGGAGCGATGTATGACCACACTGGGGAAAAGCAGAGTGGCCCAAATGACCGTATCTACAGATGGGGAGCTTATCAACCAATGGATGAGGCAAATCCATGAATTGAGAAACATCCGACAGGGGCAGGAACAACTGCCTCTAGGACCATTTTCTGATATTCGGGAAGGTATGAAACGCTTGCGCCTGACAGGTACTTATCTAGAAGAAGAGGAACTCTTCGACCTTATGCGCACCTTGCAGACTATAGCTGATTTAGTGAAATTCTTAAAGCAAGGCGAGGAAGATAAAGATGAGAAAATGGTCTATGAGCATCCCGAGCTGGCCTTGCTTACGGATGGTGTCATTCCCATGTCTACCGTTGTTCAGCGCATCATGCAGATACTGGATAAATTTGGACATATACGTGATAACGCTTCACCTGAATTGGCGAATATAAGAAAAGAATTGGCACGTATACAAAACTCCATATCAGGTATTCTAAACAGTATCCTACACACAGCTCAACAAGATGGGCTTGTAGATAAAGATGTGGCTCCTACTCTGCGTGATGGCCGTCTTGTATTACCTGTAGCACCTGGATTGAAGCGCAAGATAAAGGGTATCGTACATGACGAGTCAGCTAGTGGCCGTACGGTTTTCATAGAGCCTACAGAAGTGGTGGAAGCCAATAATCGCATTCGAGAGTTGGAAAGTGATGAGCGACAGGAAATTATACGTATCTTAAGAGATATTGCCAGCTATATACGCCCGCACTGTGAGGAGATCATCTTCTCGTTGACATTCCTTGCAAAAATTGACTTTCTGCAAGCCAAAACCGACTTGGCAGAACGATTAGGAGGTATGGAACCAGAGGTGATGGACACCCCTTACATTGATTGGATCCGTGCCGAACATCCACTGCTAAAACTTTCTCTGCAGAAACGCGAAGGCGCGAGTCTTATCCCACTTGACATTATGCTTACTCCAGAAAAGCACATTCTCATCATTTCAGGTCCAAATGCAGGTGGGAAATCAGTATGTCTGAAGACCGTGGGATTGTTGCAGTACATGTTGCAATGCGGCTTGAGCATCCCTGTAGGTGACCGTTCCAAAGTGGGAATCTTCAGGGACATCATGATAGACATCGGTGATGAGCAAAGTCTTGAGAATGACCTGTCAACATACTCCTCGCATCTGATGAACATGAAGAATATGATGAAGCAGGCTTCTGACGACACGCTCATCCTCATTGATGAGTTCGGAACTGGTACTGAGCCTGCAATCGGTGGTGCTATAGCCGAAGCTGTTCTTGGACAATTGCTCCAAAAAAAGGCTTGGGGAGTCATCACCACCCATTATCAAAACCTTAAGCATTTTGCCGATTCACATGAAGGAATCGCCAATGGTGCTATGCTTTATGACCGCCACGAGATGCGTCCACTGTTTCAACTTTCTATCGGAAGACCTGGAAGTTCATTCGCCATCGAGATAGCCCGCAAGATAGGACTGCCCGAGACGGTAATACAAGAGGCCTCCGACATTGTGGGAACGGATTATATCCAAAGTGACAAGTACTTACAGGACATCGTGCGCGACAAGCGATATTGGGAGTCGAAACGGCAGAACATCCATCAACAGGAGAAGGAACTTGAAGCTCGTATCTCCCACTATGAGGCTGACATCACCAACATCGAGAAGGAACGCAAAGAGATATTGCGCAAAGCTAAACAAGAGGCAGAAGAACTGCTCTTGGAGAGCAACCGTAAGATAGAAAACGCCATACGGGAAATCAAAGAGAGTCAAGCCGAAAAAGAAGAAACACGCAAGATACGCGAGGAAATAGACCATTTCAAGAAAGAAGTGGAAACCATCGACACTAAAGAGAGTGACGACAAGATAGCCCGCAAGATAGAACAGATACAGCAACGCAAGGAACGCCATGCCAAGCGGAAAGCCGAAAAGGTCGAACGCGAGGAAAATGCAGCAAAACAACTGCGGCAGACCACTGCAACGAGTGCCCCCAAGAGCGAGAAACCTTTGGAAATAGGTGATGAGGTGCGGATAAAGGGCACAAAATCCGCTGGAGTCATCGAGAGCATAGATGGCAAAATGGCAAGTGTCATCTTTGGAGACATGCGCACGAAACTGCGTCTCGACAGACTTGAAAGAAACCTTAAGTCACCAGTAGACGAAAATCAGATGTCTAAATCTGATGCAATGAGGGAAAACCTGCAAGCCAAAAGCATCTCCCACCTGACCCAACAAACCATTGATGACCACCGCAAAGACTTTCATCAAGACCTTGATGTGAGGGGGATGCGAGGAGATGAAGCCCTGAATGCTGTACAATATTTTATCGATGATGCTATCCTCATGGGCATGCCACGCATTCGCATCCTTCATGGAAAGGGCAACGGCATCCTTCGCCAGCTCATTCGTGAATATCTTGCCACAGAGCCTAATGTGACACATTATGCCGATGAGCACGTGCAGTTTGGCGGCGCAGGCATCACAGTAGTAGACCTCTAAAGATTATTCTTACTTCTGAAGACCGTCTGTCAGATTGCCAATATTTGTTAAAAAAGGAAGAAAATCCAGTTTCCATTCTACTTTTTTCGGTTTAATTGCATACCTTTGCATCCGCTAAACGGGCAAGTCTCTTACGGCCAGCTCCCTTTGAATCCCCCAGGACGGGAACGTAGCAAGGGCAGAAGGTTGTAGCGGCGCGATAAGAATCGCTTGCCCACCCGCCTCTTTAGCTCAGTTGGCCAGAGCACGTGATTTGTAATCTCGGGGTCGTTGGTTCGAATCCGACAAGAGGCTCAAAAGAAAAAGGACTGCTTTTGCAATCCTTTTTTTATTTCCCCAAACTTTTACAGATGAGACCATTCTCACTCCAACTGTCTTTGCCTTCATTTTCCACTTCTTGCAACACTGCCCTTTTTTCCTCTGGAATATCTCCATTACCATCTTCCGTCAAAAGCGTAGCATAGCGGGAAAGCAGGTTATAATATCTTTCTGCAAAAAGAGTATCTGAGGATTTGAGAATGTTTCCTAAAAGGAAAAGGCCTTTTAAGGGTTTATTCTTTGCTATAAGATGTTCAAATCTGGAAATACTAAGGCGGTTGTTGCCTTTGTAATAATCCAAGGCAAAATATTGGTATATAGGATAAGAACTGCAAGAACCTATGCAATGATCCATAAATGCCAATATCACGGTTTCCTCTTTATTTAGCATAATCATGAACCCAAGACGACGAAACAGGTTATATAGGTCTATCTCCATCATCAGAAACAACTTGCTGTACTTGCAATTAGCTCTACTTATCTGATAATCACGATAATATAATGTGTATTTATAGATAGTATTACTGACTTTCTCATTATCCTCAATGTCTTCTTTCAACTTGCGAAAATCATTACCTAAATCGGTGATTTTCTGATAAAGTGCCCTACATTCATCAAGTTCTTCATCGGTCATCTTCTTCATTTTATTATTCAAAATCTGACCTTCCAGATTCTTTGTCGCTCTTCGAATCAAATATATGACACCGCATATAATGAGAACACAAAGGCTGAACTTAGGAAAAGCTTCAAGCATTCCAAGAATTAATCCACTTATGATGACTATCTTTATTGTCTTATTCATGATTTCAATAGTATTTTTGCGACATATCGTTTCACGATTGGCGCATTCACTTTTGATATTGGCAAAGATAATAAAACTTTATCAATAAATCAAACTTTCAGACAATCTATATACAAAAAAAACTTCTTCTCCATCCTGCTTATAAGAGGACAAAGAAGAAGCCTTTACTATGTGAAGACTTATCGTCGATTAATATCTTCCGCCACGGTCACCACGATCACCGTAACCGCCACGATTACCATAACCGCCACGATTGCCACCGCCATAATTAGGACGACGCTCTGTTCTTGGACGAGCCTCGCTAACAGCGATTGTCTGGTTCTCAAATTCTGTTCCGTTCAGTGCGTCAATAGCCTTCTGAGCCTCATCATCATTAGTCATATCCACAAAACCGAAGCCGCGTGAACGACCAGTCTCACGATCTGTGATAATTCTAGCTGATGTAACTTCGCCATACTGAGCGAAAAGATTCTGCAAACTGTCACTTGTAGTGTTCCAGTTTAGCTTTGCAACATAAATGTTCATACTTTCTAAAAAATTAATAAAATAAAAAATTTAACTTGTCTGTATACTTTGGTTTTTCACGAAGAATGGCCGACATTACCTCGCCTAACCTTATAAATTTCTCACATTCTGCAAGCCTTTTATCGGACATTGCGTTCCTGCAAGTACTTTTTTGCTAAAACAAAGGAATTGATAATTGAGGTGTTCCTTAATGGGATATCCACCACTTGACTGCGGCCTGGAAATACAAGCATACAAGGTAAATTCAATATGAACTCTATGTTCAGCGGGACAAAGGTAGAAATAATATTTAAATAAAACAACAAAATCGGATTTTATTTGCTTATTTTTAACACAAATTGTTCATTCAGAATCTTGCTATTCAGATGCTTGACAGGACAATAAAGGTCTGGCTATCTGGTAACTAACGGTTAGTTACCTCGTAAAAGATAGCTTATTACAGGGTAAAAGGTCATTGTTTACAAGGTAAAAGACTATTGTTTACAGGGTAAAAGACCGTTGTCTACAAAGCGGCTTGCTGCAAATGTAAAAAACCGAAAAAGAGGGAAAGAAAAGCAGTATTTATTTTGTTTTTCCCCATAATTGTATTACCTTTGCACTGAAATTATTCACCTACTTTATTAATAGAAATATGATTCTTTTCTTTAAGACTCAGAAAGAGCACGTGATTGCGACAGAAATCGACCATCAGCCCAATCAGGATGAAATCAACGAACTGTGTTGGCTTTACGGCGACGCCGCTTGTTTACAGGCCGACAGCCTCGACGGCTTTTTTATAGGGCCGCGTCGGGAGATGATAACACCGTGGAGTACGAATGCCGTTGAGATTACCCAGAACATGAGTCTTAGCGGCATTTCGCGTATTGAGGAGTACTTCCCCGTGGATAACGCAGATGCTGAGCACGACCCTATGCTTCAACGCATGTATAAAGGGCTTGACCAGACCATCTTCACCGTAAGCCATGAGCCTGAGCCAATCAAGTATATCGAGAACATCGAGCAGTATAATGAGGAGGAGGGACTGGCTCTCTCGCCTGAGGAAATCGACTATCTGCACAAGATAGAGAAGGAAAACGGGCGGCCATTGACCGATTCTGAAATCTTCGGATTTGCTCAAATCAACTCCGAGCACTGCCGTCATAAGATATTCGGAGGCACTTTCATCATCGATGGAAAAGAGATGGAATCGAGCCTCTTCAATCTGATTAAGAAGACTACAAAGGAAAATCCGGGCAAGATTCTCAGTGCCTATAAAGATAATGTGGCTTTCGCGCAAGGTCCTGTAATTGAACAGTTTGCGCCGAAAGACCAGTCTACTTCCGATTATTTCAAAGTGGAAGACATCGAGAGCGTCATCTCGCTGAAAGCAGAAACGCATAACTTCCCTACTACCGTGGAGCCTTTCAATGGCGCCGCAACGGGTACCGGCGGTGAAATCCGCGACCGTATGGGCGGTGGAACAGGCTCTTGGCCAATCGCCGGAACGGCTGTCTATATGACGGCTTATCCCCGCTTGAAGGATGACCAGAATCAGAAAGACGAGCAAAGGGATTGGGAAGACATCCTCCCCGTACGTCAGTGGCTTTATCAGACACCTGAGCAGATACTCATCAAGGCCTCTAACGGCGCTTCCGACTTCGGCAACAAGTTCGGCCAACCGCTGATTACAGGCTCATTGCTTACCTTTGAGCATCAGGAAGACGGGCAGAAACTCGGTTATGACAAGGTGATTATGCTTGCCGGCGGTGTGGGCTTCGGAAAGAAGCGCGACTGCCTGAAGAAAGAGCCACAGAAAGGAAATAAAATCATCGTAGTGGGTGGCGACAACTATCGCATCGGTCTTGGAGGCGGTTCTGTATCCTCTGTGGATACAGGAAGATACTCTAATGGCATCGAATTGAATGCCATTCAGCGTGCCAACCCTGAAATGCAGAAACGTGCCAACAACCTCATTAGAGCGTTGGTGGAAGAAGATAACAACCCAGTGGTCAGCGTTCACGACCATGGTTCGGCAGGACATCTCAACTGTTTGTCGGAGTTAGTGGAAGACTGTGGCGGTGAAATCGATATGACGAAACTGCCTATCGGTGACAAGACGCTGAGTGCCAAGGAAATCATCGCCAATGAATCGCAGGAGCGCATGGGCCTTTTGATTGATGAGAAATATCTTGACCATGTGCAGAAAATCGCTGAACGCGAGCGTGCTCCGCTTTATGTAGTCGGTGAGACGACAGGCGATGCCCACTTCTCTTTCGTTCAGGGCGATGGCAAGAAGCCTTTCGACCTCGATGTGGCGCAGATGTTCGGTCATTCTCCAAAGACCATTATGAATGATGAGAGCGTCGAGCATCATTATGAAAACGTAACTTATACCCTCGATAATATCAATGACTATCTGAACAGAGTGCTGCAACTGGAGGCTGTAGCGTGCAAGGATTGGTTGACAAATAAGGTTGACAGGAGCGTCACGGGTAAGGTGGCACGCCAGCAATGCCAAGGTCAGATTCAACTTCCGCTATCCGATTGCGGTGTCGTGGCTTTGGATTATCGTGGCGAAAAAGGCATTGCTACTGCTCTTGGACATGCTCCTCAGGCAGGCTTGGCTTCTCCGGAAGCAGGTTCCGTGCTGTCTGTAGCCGAATCGTTGACAAATATCGTATGGGCACCCTTGGTGGATGGTCTTGAGAGTGTCAGCCTTTCAGCCAACTGGATGTGGCCTTGTCGCTCGCAAAAAGGCGAAGATGCCCGTCTATATGCCGGTGTGCAGGCGCTTTCCGACTTCTGTTGCGACATCCATGTGAATGTGCCTACGGGCAAAGACTCGCTCTCTTTGAGCCAGCAATACCCTAACGGCGAGAAGATTGTATCGCCGGGAACGGTCATCGTGACTTCTGGCGGCGAGGTATCTGATATTAAAAAGGTGGTATCGCCGGTATTAGTCAACTATAAGAATTCATCTCTTTACTACATCGACTTCAGTTTCGATGAGCAGCGATTGGGTGGTTCTGCCTTTGCGCAAAGCCTTGGCAAGGTTGGCAACGACGTGCCTACAGTGAAGAATCCGGATTATTTCGTCGATTGTTTCAATGCCATTCAGGAACTTATTGGCCGTGGATGGATTATGGCAGGACATGATATTTCTGCCGGAGGTATCATCACCACGTTGCTGGAAATGACCTTTGCCAATGCAGAAGGTGGTCTCCATGTCAACTTGCATGATGTGGCTGATGAGGACATCGTAAAGGCTCTGTTTGCAGAGAACCCCGGTGTGGTCATTCAAGTGAGTGATGAGCACAAGCGCGACTTACGTGAATACCTTGAGACGAACGGCATCGGATATGCCAAAATCGGTTATCCAACCCCTCATACACGTACTTTAGTCATCAAGAAAGATGACTATGAGCATACTTTCGACATTGATGCACTGCGCGATACTTGGTATAAGACCAGCTATCTGCTCGACCGCAAGCAGAGCCTCAACGGCATGGCGCGCAAGCGTTATCAGAACTATAAGAAGCAACCCATCGAGATGAAGTTCAATGATGACTTTACGGGACGCCTCTCGCAATATGGTCTTGACCCTAACCGTCGCACTCCTTCAGGTGTCAAAGCTGCCATTATAAGGGAGAAAGGAACAAATGGTGAGCGTGAGATGGCCTACTCTCTCTACCTTGCAGGCTTCGATGTAAAGGATGTAATGATGACCGACCTCATCAGCGGACGGGAAACTTTGGAGGACATCAACATGATTGTGTTCTGTGGAGGATTCTCTAATTCCGACGTACTCGGCTCTGCTAAGGGATGGGCAGGTGCTTTCCTGTATAATCCGAAGGCAAAGGAAGCCCTCGACAAGTTCTATGCCCGCAAGGACACACTCAGTCTCGGCATCTGCAACGGATGTCAGTTGATGGTGGAATTGAACCTCATCAACCCTGAGCATGAACATCGTGCACACCTTGTACATAATATGAGTCAGAAGTTTGAAAGTGCCTTCTTGGGCCTTTCCATTCCTCAAAACAACAGCGTGATGTTCGGAAGCCTGAGCAACAACAAGCTCGGCCTTTGGGTTGCTCATGGTGAAGGCAAGTTCTATCTGCCGGAACCAGAAGACCATTACAACATCATTGCCAAATACAACTATGCTGAATATCCGGGCAATCCGAATGGCTCTGACTACAACGTAGCCGGTATTTGCAGTGCCGACGGTCGTCATCTCGCCATGATGCCACACTTGGAAAGGGCCATCTTCCCATGGCAACAGGCTTGGTATCCACGCCATCACCACAACGATGAGGTGACTCCATGGATTGAAGCCTTCGTCAATGCCCGTAAATGGATTGAAAAGAACAAGTAATGGATAAGTTCTATTGGGAAAGTTTCAAGACCTTCTTTAAGATTGGGGCATTCACTCTTGGCGGAGGATATGCTATGATTCCTATCATAGAAAGTGAGGTTGTGGAGAAACGGAAATGGATTGAGAAGGAGCAATTCCTCGACTTGATAGCCATCTCGCAGAGTTGTCCTGGCGTGTTTGCCATCAACATCAGCGTCTTCATTGGCTACAAACTGAGGAAGGTGAAAGGGGCTCTCTGCACGGCAATTGGCACTGCCCTGCCCTCTTTTCTTATCATTCTGCTCATCGCCATGTTCTTCCATCGTTTCATGGACATCGCTTGGGTGGCCGCCATGTTCAATGGCATACGCCCTGCCGTGGTCTCCTTGATAGCCGTACCGACCTTTGAACTGGCCAAAAGTGCCAAAATCAATCTTGTAAACTGCTGGATTCCAATAGCAAGCGCACTGCTTATCTGGGCATTGGGAGTGAATCCCATCTTTATCATTCTTGCTGCTGGGATAGGCGGTTTCCTATATGGTATGTTCATTAAACCCACTGAGCCATGATTTATCTGTCGCTTTTCATCACCTTCTTTGAAATTGGCCTCTTCGGCTTCGGTGGCGGATATGGCATGCTTTCACTGATACAGACGGAGACAGTGATACATCATCATTGGCTTTCTTCTGCTGATTTCACCAATATTGTGGCCATCAGTCAGATGACGCCAGGTCCTATCGGCATCAATTCCGCTACTTATTGTGGCTATGCTGCCGTACATAATGCAGGCAGCAACGAGTTGATGGCCATGCTGGGAAGCGCCACTGCGACATTCGCCTTGGTACTCCCATCCTTCATTCTGATGATTCTCATCAGCAAGATGTTTATGAAATACATGAACACATCTACTGTACAGAGTATCTTCACGGGTCTCCGTCCTGCAGTAGTAGGCCTTTTGGCGGCCGCCACACTGTTGCTTTGCAATACCGAGAACTTCAGTTCTCCCATCACAAATCCATGGCAATTCTGGATTAGCATCGCGCTTTTCGTTTCCTCTTTCATAGGTACGAAATATCTGAAAATCAATCCTATACGCATGATTTGTTATGCGGCTTTTGCAGGATTGATGCTGCTCTATTAATAAGGTATGAACAATCAGCAGGTAAAAGGATATTCGGAAGCCATCATCTCAGCGGCTTCCTTCGGTTTGATACCCCTCTTCAGCATGCCTGTTTTAGGCTCTGGCATGGCTTTACCCTCGCTGTTGGTCTATCGTTTTGGCTTTGGTTGCCTGTTCATGATGATCTTTATGCTCCTCAACAAGCAGCATCTGCACATCCGGTGGGGTGATGCTCTGCGACTTTCTTTTTTCTCCCTGCTCTATGCAATATCTGCAATCACATTGATTACGGGCTATAGTTACATGCCAAGCGGCATCGCCACGACCTTGCTATTCTCCTATCCTGTATGGACAGCCATCATCATGATGCTCTTTTGCCATGCCAAACTGACTTGGCAAACAGCACTCGCTATCGTGTTGGCAGTAACGGGTGTCTACTTCCTTTCAGGCGTAAACAGCCATGGTGGTATCTCCTCACTTATCGGACTACTATTGGAACTCTTCTCAGGACTTGCCTATGCCATTTATATGGTGGTCTTCACACGCATGAGAATCAGCAAAATGCCTGCCTTGAAAGTCAACTTCTATGTGTTTTTCATCGCTATGTTGATGCTCATGTTGTATTCGGCTTTCACTACAGGAGGCATCCAACCTATCGGCAATAGCCGAAATCTGCTGTGCCTCTTGTTATTAGGGCTCTTACCGACAGCCCTCAGCAATGTACTGCTCATCATGTCGTTGAAACTTATTGATAGCACCCATGTAGCCATTTTGGGAGCTTTCGAGCCGCTCACAGCCATCACCGTGGGCATCCTCGCATTGGGCGAGCCCCTCACTTCTGCAGTTATCATCGGCGTAATACTCATTCTTGCCGCCGTCTTCACCCTTATTTTGCAAAAATAGAAAGTTCCTTCCACAATCCTGAAAGGATATTTTCGCGATTGCACAAGTTCCTTTATCTACTGCTAGCTCCGTTAGAACTGCACAGTTGCACCGATAGTAGGCAGCAGTGAACCACTCTCCTGTTTGATGTATTTCATCACATATCGCTGCTGAGATGCGATAGCTTCGGGGTTTTGCACCTTTCCTGTACTCATCAAGATATCCTGTTCACGGTAGACACTCTTGGTGACATTCTGAATGTCGAGATAGAAACCGAGCATCCACTTGTGAAAATAATACATCTTATCAATGCGAATATCCATCTGGGCATACGTCTTCAGGCGCTCCTGATTATAACGGCTGTAGTCATAGTAAGGACGACCACGCGCATTCCAAGCCTCAACAAGCGAGGACTTATCTACATCATAAGGAGTATAAGGAGCCCCACCGATAGCGCTGATTTTCACCCCCATACTCCAATGACGACGCAAATTATAACTGCCCAAAACATTGACGATGAAGCGGTTATCCCATGCGGAAGCAATATAGGAACTGCTCTCATCGTTGCGGTATTCACTCTTGTAAAGGGTTAACGATGTCACGAAATTGAACTTCTGCGGAATCTGCCAACGCAAAGAGGCCTCCAAACCATAAGCTCTGCCATTTGCCGAGGGTGAAAGCAACTCGTTGCCTACTGCCCCATAGTCATTCCCCTTGCAAGCCAAGGGTATCTGGTCGATGACGGACAATGGCGAATGGTCGTAATATTTGTAGAATTCCTCAACCGTGAGGACCAATCGTTCATTCTTATTATACTCCATTCCGATGCTGCCACTACGCACGCGGATATACGATAATTGCTTGTTGAGCAATGTGCCCGCTGACGATTTGAAGCCTAACGAGGTGTAGGCAGGCAGCTGATGAAACATTCCGGCTCCAGCATTCAGCGACAATGAAGGGGTGAAACGATAAGAGACGGAGAAACGGGGAGAGAACTGTCGCCACATCTGAGACATGCGCGAGGAGAAGTTGCAGCCATCAAAGCGCAGGCCTGCCATGACTGTCAGCCGTTCATCCGAAGACTTATAGCGTGCTGAAGCATAAGCCCCCCAACCCATAATACCTAAGCGTGAGAGATAATTTGACGTATAGGCGGAATCACTATACAGCAGTTGGAAGGTGCTATTATAATAATGTGAATAATAAACCTCTGCTCCCTCTGCCAGCGTCCACCGTTCCCCATTGGAGCGATTGTCAGCCTTCAGCGATATTTTCTGCTCACTTGACTTCATATCCAACGTTTTGTTAGCCTCTGAAGACTCATCATTATCGTGATATTTCAGGTTGTCATTGCGCAGATAATTATAGCCTAACGACACCGTTTGAATGCTATGTGCCGCATAATGTTTATAGACCGTGCCGACGGTCAGCGTCTTTTGGCGGATGCGCGGGAGGTAACTCAGGATATATTCAGCACTCTCGCCCGTCTGATTCTTATTGAGCTTCATGTCGTCAATAGCGCCAAGCCCGATGAAAGTAACCTCATCATGGGGTGTGATGCGTGATTTCACTTTAAACTGGCCATCGATGAAATTCGGCAAGAAGGGCAACTTAAACAACTTGAACAGCAGTTGCAAATACGACTGGCGCAAAGAAAACAGATAGGTGGTGTTATCCTTGTAATGCCCTGTTCCACTCAGCGAGACTTCCGAAGCACCCAAAGTTGCCTTCATGCTATGCGCATCCGCATTGCCATCGCGTAGCCTTATATCCATCACGGAACTCAATGCGCCTGACTTATCCAACGGGAATGCGCCCGTATAGAACTGCACTTCCCGAATCATATCGGCATTCAGAATGCTCACAGCACCCCCTGATGCGCCCTGCGTTGCAAAGTGATTGATGTTCGGAATCTCAATTCCATCGAGATAAAAGCGGTTCTCTGAGGGTGCTCCACCTCTGACAATGAGGTCGTTGCGATAGCCTCCCACGGAGTAAGAAACGCCCGGATAAGAGCGTATAATACGGGAGATGTCGCGGTTGCCACCAGGACTTTTCTCTATCTCTTTCAGTCCGATAATCTGCATACTGACAGGACTCTCCTTATTTTTTCTTAGCGTTGTGCCCACCACCGTCAGTTCATTCAGATGCTTGGTATCCTGTTCAATCTCCAATTCAATGATTGGCATCTGCGGACCGATGATGTATTCGGAAGATATCAAATCGCTATAGCCCACACACGAAACGGATAATCGATAGATGCCAGGCTCTATCGACTTGATGGTAAAACGTCCGATGCTGTCAGTAGCGGCCAACTTATCCTCCACGCCAAACAGCCTCACAGTGGCATTGCTGATGCCTTGTCGGGTCGCCTTATCGATTACCCTACCGCTTAAATCATACTTTTCAGCAAACATGACATTACTTACCATCAGTAACAACAGTATGTATATCCATCTTTTCATAGTCTCTCCGTTAAATAACAAGGTGATAAACAAGGGTTTTCTGAATATTGATAGTATTGGATGCATTTATTGTTACAAAGATAATCTTTTTCTCTTCACTTCCATAAAGAAGGTATAAGATTAACATATTTTAGTGTTATCCGAGTTCAAAAAATAAGACTGGAATATCCAAAGAAAGTCTGGGAGAGCCGATAACAACAGCCTTCCACAAACCTGAGAGATAATTCCGCGATTGTTCCAAGCGGTTGGGACAGAGATTACAAACGGTTAGTAATGACGTTACAAACGGTTAGTAACGACAGTACCAACCGTTTGGAACAATTCAAAAGATAGTCTTTAATGATTCAATTCGATGATGAGCGCCTCACGAGGAGCCAACTCCAGCGTGCCGTTGAGCGCCACTTTCTGCCCGGAAATGACGTCCGTCGCCTCCTTGGCATTGCCCATCACCTCGGCATAACGCTCCAATTTCATCGTCGATTTGCTATCCTTGCCATTGAGAATGGTGAGCACCGTGCGGCCATTATACTGACGGGCAATCACGTAAATGCCCTCATAAGGGATAAACTGAATCTGCTTTCCCTTGGTAATCACCTCATTGCCTTGACGCCAGTGAAGCAATTTCGAGGTCCAGTCGAACATCTCATTCTCGGCCTTCGAGCGGCCTTCAGCGGTGAAGCAGTTGTGCGTATCGCCTGCAAAACCACCCGGGAAGTCCTTGCGCACGTTGCCATCGGTCACCTCCTTCGTACCGTTCATCAGCACCTCCGTTCCATAATAGAGTTGTGGAATGCGGTTCATCGTGAGCAAAAGGGCATAGGCCTGCTTGAGCATCGTCGCATCCTGACCATTGCCAAGGAAGCGGTCGGTGTCGTGGTTCTCGATGAACGCCATCACACTCGACGGATTCGGATAGAGATAATCGTAAACAAGACTGTTGTAAATGCGGTTGAATCCCTTCCACCAAGCATCCGTTTCCTCCTTCTTGGCCGTGTTGAGTTTATCGTAGAAACTGAAGTCCATCACCGTCTTCAGATAGGAATTCTTCGGGCTCAACTTGCTGTCTTTCTGCCACGCAGCCGTATAGGCAGGCTCAGTCACCCATGTCTCACCCACCGTATTGAAGTTAGGATATTCGGTATCGAGCGTCTTCATCCACTCCGACATGCCCTCGCGGTCGGCATAAGGATAGGTGTCCATACGGATACCATCGATACCTACGGTTTCTATCCACCATTCGCTGTTTTGAATAAGGTATTTCATGACGTGCGGATTCTTCTGATTAAGGTCAGGCATCGACGGCACAAACCACCCGTCAACAGTCTCCTTGAGGTCGATTTTGCTGGCATAAGGGTCGAGCACCGGCGTGAGTTTATAACTCGTCTGAAGGTATTTCGACGTCTTGCCATTATGCGTGTCGCCCATCCCCGTTGTCCTATCTCTGCCCGTATCGTTGGCATCCTTCGCCTCAGAGAGCCATTCCGGAGTGTTAAACCAATCCTTGGAAGGCATGTCTTTCACCCATGGATGCTCAAAACCGCAATGATTGAATATCATGTCCATCACCACTTTCAGCCCCTTGGCATGGGCCTCTTTGACGAGATTAGCATACTCTGCATTCGTGCCAAAGCGTGGATCTACATGGTAATAATCGGTTGTGGCATAGCCATGATACGTGGAAAAGCCATTGGAATCAGGGGAGTCATTGGTCAAAACAGGGGTAAACCACAAGGCTGTAACCCCCAGTTGATTGAAATAATCAAGGTGCTGACGGATGCCTTCCATATCTCCACCATGGCGCAACGACGGCTTCGAGCGGTCGCAAACATAATTGCTCATGCCCTTCACTTGGTCGTTCTTGGGGTTACCATCCGCAAAACGGTCAGGCATCAGCATATAGAGCACATCGCTATTGGTGAATCCCACATGCTCATCGCCCGACAGAGCGCGCTGCTTCAACTGATATTTCACGGTCGTTTTCTTGCCCTTATTGGCAAAATCCAACTTCATCTCGCCTGCCTGCGCACCGTTGAGATTGAGATAGACAAGCAGATAATCGGGAGAGTCCAGCCGTACCAGCGAGTCAATTTTCACGCCGGGATAAGCCGTAGTGACCTCTGCAGACCTTATATCCTTGCCATAAACCATCAGTTGCAAGGAGGCATCTTTCATGCCTACATACCAATCAGTAGGCTCTATTCGGTCAATTTTCACTTGTGCATTCATTGTCAATACACTCAAAAATAATCCTAATGTAATCAAATATTTCTTCATATCGCCTTTATTTGTATAAGATAAGAGCCGACTGGGCGTCCACTATGACCTTGCCACCAGCCATCTCGTCAATTCCTGTTTCATTAATAACACCGTCGCAACAAGCCACTTTCCACGTGCCTTCGGGCACTTCCACGGCTTTCTCCTCCTTATTGGCATTGAGCACCACCACGATGTCTTGCCATGTGTCTATCCCCTTCAAGTTCTTCAGATGATAAGCCACCACACAGGCATCAGCGGGCAGAAACTCCAGATGTTGCCGCACAGCCTCTGCCGTTCCCAAACGGAAAGCCGCATGATTCTTACGGAGTTGGATGAGCGACTGATAATAAGCAAACACCTGTGGATATTTCTTGAGGTTGCTCCAATCCACCTTGTTGATGGCTATCGGCGAGTTAAAACTGTTGTGAACGCCTTGCTTTGAGCGCAACATCTCTTCTCCACAGAGCATGAAAGGAACGCCTTGTGAGGTGAAGACAGCCGTTTGAGCCAATTCATCCAATCGGATGAGTTCCTCGTCTTTGATACCCGGCAGCTCCGCTTTCAATCGGTCAACGAGGCACATATCATCATGGCAACTCACATAACTGATTTGCTGTGTGGGCTCATTTGCCCATGCCTCTTTGGAGTAATTGACCTTTGTCATATCCACTTGTGGATGACTGATAGCCCCCACAATGCCGAACTTCAGGCTCTCTTCAGCGCCTGGAATACCAGCCAGAAAAGCACCTTTCGTATCATCGGAGAAAGGTCCGCGCAGGGCATCCCGCAAGTCATCGGAGAATGCAGCAATACCATCGAGTTTCTTCACATTGGCTTTTGTCGCCAGTTTATCTGATGGATAGGCACAACTGCCAGCACTCCAACCCTCGCCATAAATGAAGATGGAGGGGTCTATCTTGTTGACTTCAGCGCGTATGGAATTCATCGTTTCAAGGTCATGAACGCCCATAAGGTCGAAGCGGAAGCCATCGATATGATATTCGTTAATCCAATATTTCACCGATTCCAACATGAAGCGGCGCATCATCGGTTGCTCCGAAGCCGTCTCATTGCCACAACCAGACCCATTGGAATACTTTCCAGAAGCAGTCTTGCGATAGTAATAATCGGGATAAGTGCGCTGGAAACCACTGCCATCAATGTTGAAAGTGTGGTTATAAACCACATCGAGAATGACGCGAATGCCCGCTTGATGGAGCGCCTGCACCATCTGTTTGAACTCCCGTATGCGGCATTGAGGGTCGTAAGGGTTGGTGCTGTAAGAACCTTCAGGCACATTATAATTCTGAGGGTCATAGCCCCAATTATATTGCGCAGAGTCCGGTCGGGTCTCATCCACCGATGCATAATCGAAAGAAGGCAAGATATGGATGGCATTGATGCCCAACGCCTTCAGATGCTGAATAGCCTTCGGTTCTGTCAAAGCGAGGAACTTTCCCTTATGCTCGATGCCCGAAGCGGCATCAGCCGTAAAGTCCTGATAATGCAACTCATAGATAACAAGGTCGGAAGGCGACTTCAAAGCAGGGCGTTTATCTTCTGCCCACCCTTCGGGATTGGTCTTCTTCAAGTCAATAATTGCCCCCATCTTTCCATTCACGCCGACTGCCTTCGCAAAGACTCCGGGAGTCTCGCCATAAGAGGCTGGCAGAGGCACGGATAAATGATGGCCTTTTACCTTCCTTTTAACGGCACTTTGCACCTTAAAAGAATAGTATTTACCCTGTAAATCACCGTTGATTACAACCGTCCAAATACCCTCCTTATATTTCAGTCGTTTTGTCTTCTGATAAGGATGGATTTTATGAGCATTGAGAGGATTCCCTTTATCGATATCCGTCACCAGCACTTCCACGCGCTTGGCATCCTTCGGTGCAAAGAGTTTGAAGACCGTTTGCTCCGACGAATAAGTCACTTCATCGAAATGGAAATCCTGTGCCATAGCCGATTGAGTAAAAGACAGCAATCCGAAGACTGCTGCCATAATTTTCCCGTTAAACATATTTTCTATGTCTTATTTAGCCATCAGCGAGATAGCGAAACCACCACCACGAGCCTCGGTGAGTTTGAGGGTATCGCCCTTCTTCACTGAACGTTTCGTAATCGTATAAGCCTTAGGATTCGTCTTATAATCAGCACCTTTGGCGTCAGCATAGATTGTGCAGTCATACTTCTTTCCCTTATCGAGGAAGTCGAGTTTGACTGTTGCCACATGACCGTCGGCATCGCATTTGCCACCTACAAACCAGTTGTCGGTTCCTTTAGCTTTACGAGCCACCGTAATGTATTTTGCAGGCTCTGCCTCTAAGTATTTAGAGTCGTCCCAATCGCAAGCCACATCGCGGATAAACTGGAATGCATCGTCATATTTCTCATAGTTTTCAGGCAGGTCGGCAGCCATCTGCAATGGACTGTACATCACCAAGTAGAGCGCCAGCTGTCCTACGAGGGTCGTATGGACATAACTCGTATTCTTCGACCATGTTGACAACTGAGTCTCGAAGATGCCCGGCGTATAGTCCATCGGACCTCCTTGCAAACGAGTGAAAGGCAATATCACCGTATGATAAGGCTCACTGCCCCCGAAAGCCTCATATTCCGTTCCGCGTGCGCTCTCATTTCCCACGAGATTAGGCCATGTGCGGCAAAGTCCGGTAGGGCGAACAGCCTCATGCGCATTCACCATGATATGATGCTTGGCAGCCTGCTTGACGGCATAGAGGTAATGATTAATCATATTCTGACTGTAATGATGCTCGCCACGAGGGATAATGTCGCCCACGTAACCGCTCTTCACGGCATCATAACCATACTTATTCATCAGCGTATAAGCATCCTCCATGTGGCGCTCATAGTTGATGACCGACGAAGAAGTCTCATGGTGCATCAGCAGTTTCACGCCTTTGCTGTGAGCATAGTCGTTGAGTGCCTGGATATCGAAATCCGGATAAGGAGTCACAAAGTCGAAGACATCAAACTTAGAGTTGCCTGCCCAGTCTTCCCATCCAATGTTCCATCCTTCCACAAGCACCTCATTAAGCCCGTTCTTAGCGGCAAAGTCAATGTACTTACGCACTTCCGTATTGTTGGCTCCATGACGGCCATTCGGCTTAAGTTTCGTGTAATCGGTGCTTCCGAGCTTCACGGAAGGCAGCTCATCGGTATAGCTCCAGCTGTTTCTGCCAACGATCATCTCCCACCAAACACCGCAGTATTTCACCGGATGAATCCAACTGGTATCCGTGAGTTTGCAAGGCTCGTTGAGGTTTAATGTCAGTTTGCAGGAAAGCATATCACGGGCATCATCGCTGACGAGCACCGTGCGCCATGGCGTATTGAAAGGTGTCTGAATATATCCCTTCATACCCGTAGCATCAGGAGTCAGCCAAGACTCGAATACCATATTCTTATCGTCGAGATTCAAGTGCATGGCCGGGTAATCCACGCAGGCAGCCTCATGGATATTGAGATAGAGGCCGTCCTTCGTCTTCAACTGAAGAGAAGTCTGAACGCCCGTTGGAGAAAAGGTCGTTTGCGAACTGTTGCCCGTTATGGCTTTCTTCATCAATCCTCGGATTTCACTCATCTTTGAGACCAACGTCTCATATTCCTGCGTGTCATAATCGCCGGGAATCCAATAAGCCGTATGGTCGCCCGTCATGGCAAACTGTGTATGTTCCTCCTTGATAATGAAGTAGTTGAGGTCTCTTTGTTGTGGAAACTCATACCTTAAGCCCATGCCGTAGTCATACACACGGAAGCGGATGAGAATATTTCTATTGGAAGAAGGCTGATTGAGCGTCACCGCCATCTCATTATAGTTGTTGCGGATGGTCTTTGTCTCACCCCATACGGGCGTCCAAGTCTCATCAAAAGAAGACTGCTTCACATCCGAAACCTTGAAACCATCCATCAAGTCAGTTTCCTGCAAGCCCTTGCTGGCATGCTTGTCTTTGGCTAATTCAAGCCCGAGATGAGAAGGTTTTATCACCGCCTTTCCCTTATAAGTCATCTCATAAGTAGGCACTCCATTGCCGGTAAGGGAGAAGGTGAGCGCCACATTGCCATTCGGCGATTTCACTGTCTGAGCCGATGCGCCCAAAGAGAGCAGCATCAAAGCAAAAAATAGTTGAATTTTACGCATATCTTTTAGGTTCTTTTATTTTCGTCCTGATTGTAAAATAAGTTCTGTGATATTCTTCTTGAATTCGCTCTCGTTCTTCAAATCTTCGATTTTCAGATGCATCCGATACCGCCAATAATGATGAGGGTTGGCAGGGATATTGATGCGCTCCGCATTCTGGTCGGCCAATCTCAGTTTCTCATCAATGGAAAGCCAGTCTTGAAAACTCAAGATGCAAAGCATGGAAGGAGAGGTGAGATGACGGGAAATGATGTCGCGAGCCAACCATCCCGGTAATGGATGTGGCGCAGCGCCGCCCCGATGGAGCATGGAATTATAATAATCCTGCGTGCGGCCTTCATCTTCATCCCACCACCGACGCAACGTCGACATATCATGCGTGGAGATGGTGCTGACGGAACGGTAAGGATTGCGCGACAAGTGACCGAAGCGCACTTTAGGGTCTTTCGGCATGCTCTGTATCTCAAGGCTCAAGATGCGGAGCTCCTGCATCACCCATGCCACACAATCGGGCACCATACCCAAATCCTCAGCGCATACGAGCATACGTGTAGCCTGCACCAGTTTCGGCAGTTTCTTCATTGCCTCACGATACCAGAACTGATTGTTGCGGCGATAGTAATAATCATTATAAAGCCGGTTGAAGACGGCCTTGTCGTTATCATAGAGAGCCTCATAAGTGAAGGCAAACTGTGCGGAAATTCTCGGATGGAACTTATCGGCATCCTTACGGTCGCGCACGAAGAGCACATCGCTGATGAGCGCATAGAGTCCGTCGCGAATCCAAACATCCGTTTCTGAAGTCTTTCCCTCAAAGGCCACCTCCACCTTGCGTTGAGTGTCATATTGTGGCTGCATCTCCCAAATGTCGTCATGAGAGTGCATCAGATAAGTCTTTTTCACCTCATCGGCATGCTCACGGAAAACCCTGTCGAGCACCCAATCGGAGATGAAAGGCTTCGTGAACTGCTCTTCTTGGAAATGAAGACCATAAGACTCTATCTCCTCACGCGTCATTCCTAATGCGGGAGAGAACTGTCCTAAGAGACCATGCACGGCATCTACGGGGATTTCCCAAATGCGGAAGAAGCCCAACACATGGTCGATGCGATAAGCGTCGAAGAACTTCGACATATTCTGGAATCTGCGTACCCACCAGCTACAGTCGTCCTTGAGCATCTCTTCCCAGTTATAAGTAGGGAATCCCCAGTTCTGCCCATTCACCGAGAAATCATCTGGAGGCGCACCTGCCTGTCCGTTAAGGTTGAAATATTTTGGTTCCATCCACACATCACAGCCGTTGCGGTTTACGCCGATAGGAATGTCACCCTTCAAGATGACGCCTTTCTTACGGGCATATTCATGCACTGCCTCCATTTGGGAGTTAAGGATATACTGCACGAAGTAGAAGAACTCCACCTCTTTGTATGCCTTCGAGCGAGGATTGGAGAGTGAAGGACGGTCAGCTTCATTCCATGTCTGATGGTCAGGCCAATGGCAGAACTCTGCCGTGCCGTTCTTGTCTCTCAGATAACTATATTGCGCATAAGGCACAAGCCACTGCTGTGCATTGGCAAAGAAACGTTTGAAAGCCTCCGTTTTCATCATCTTCTGTCCTTCTTGCATGAAGAGGGCTTTCAGATAATCACCCTTTGCCGCATTCACTTTCTCATAATCTATCTGCGTCAAGGCATTGAGAGCCTTGCGCTCTTTCTCAAACTGCGCGCTCAGTTTCTCATCCTTCAAGGCCGGCAACTGATTGAGGTCGGCATATTGAGGATGAAGGGCAAAGATGCTGATGCAACTGTAAGGATAACTGTCGGTCCACGTATGAGTAATGGTGGAATCGTTGATAGGGAGTATCTGAAGCACGCGCTGATGGGTGGAAGCCAAGAAATCAATCATCTGCTTGAGGTCACCGAAGTCGCCCACTCCGAAGCTCTGCTCTGAGCGCAATGAGAAGACAGGGACCACCGTGCCAGCCAGTTTCTCGTTATAGATGGGGAAGAAAGCCTGATTAAGACCATAGACAACCACATCTCCGTTTTCCATTTCGGGCAGAAGAACGGTTCTGTTCAGTCCGTCTTCCCACATCGGATTAGTCTCCTTGGAGTCATTGAGCGCCACGAACTTGAATTCCAACTTGCCATCGGCAAACTGCTGTGCATCCAGATTGACGCACCATTCATTGAAGTTATGCTCCGTCATGGCCACTGCTTTCCGTATATCCCAATCGCCGAGCGACGCCCCTGTGCCCACAATGGCCAACCGCTCATTGGCTCTCAGTTGCGGAGCTCTCACTGCCAGACAAACGGTCTGCTGATAAGAAGTCGCCTTTGACTTGCCAATCTTGCGCTTATTGATGCACTCCGTGAAAGCAGAGCTGTAGAGATAAGAGTCTTCTGGGATGTCGGTCCAATGGTCATAAAGCCTGTAAACGCTTGCTTTCGTGGCAGAAAGCTCCACTTTGTGAATCATCGTCTGCCATTCGCGCCTCCGCTGTATGCCATCTGCATCCACACTATAATAATAACTGATTGCAGTTGGAGTTTCCTTTTCAGGTACATTCATGTCATACTGCCAATGCTCACCATCGACAGTAGCCATTCTGAACTGAGACTCCTTGAAGTCTCCTTCGCTATTTTGATTGGTTACATTCAAGACCAATTCTTCGCCAAATACGGTCTTATAGCCAATACTGAAACTTAATTTCATAGACGTTGGTTAATAAATTTGCGGTAAAGTTAGCAATATTTATCAATTAAGGTTCACGCGAATTGCACAAAAAAAACAAATATCTGTGCAATCGTTTGCGCACGAAAAGAAAATAATATATGCTTAAACGAAAAATATAACCAACTTCATCACTTCAAAACAACGTTTTTGCTTTCATGCACTTGTACCATCATCTCTTTTGTAGGCGCAGTGCCATCTCTAAGTCTGATGCGCCGACGATATTCTTTAGGTGAGATACCCACATATTGTTTGAAGTATTTGCCAAAAAAAGATTGCGTGGGGAATTTCAGACGATTGGCAATCTCCTTGATGCTCATGTTGGTATACTCCAACATATGCCGGGCATTGTTGATGACAGCATCTGAAATCCAACGGAGAGCTGTTATACCTGATTTCTGTTTGATAATGTCAGAAAAATAGCTGTAAGAAAGATACTGTTCGGCAGCATAGAAAGCCACATTGCGCTCCTTGCGATAGTTGTATGATAAAGATATCATGAAGTTCTGAAATACGGTGTCATTGCGGTCGTTGGGTAATTCATCTGTTGGCAAACTGGCTGCACAAATGTTGAAAATTTCAAAACAAAGAGTTTCTCCAATCGATTTGATGAGTTCAGTAAGTATGATTCGCTGATTATCTTGAATGTCAGCGCTGTTTTCGATTTCCATTCGCTCGTGCAAGGAGAAGAGTAGTCGGCGAATGTTATCGGCTTGGCTCTCATCAAGTGTCACCCGTGGATGATCACGCAGATAGAGCTGGGTTCGAATATCTAGCACGCGATTCGCAATAGGCATAATGTACCCCATCGTTGTCTTCAATACGATGCATTTGAAATTATGACTGATATTGCCTATGTGAAGAAATGCTGAAGGTATATAGAAAAACATTTCACCTTGATTTACTTTGTAAGTACCCACGTCGTTGGTAAGTTCGATGCTTCCGTCGGTACAAAACACTAGTCCCACGAAATCCACTATGGTCAGCGTATTACCTGTCTTGACAAAGCAGGGCATGTCTTCTGGCAGGAAGAAATATTCAAACGGCAAATCCAATTTCTTTTTCATTCGGCAAATATATAAAATAAACATAATATGCAATACATTTTAAGACTAAAAATAATCTTAATTTGGCAAATCGAACAATTTATAATTATTATCAACCTTGCGACAATAACATAATACATATAATTTTGCAGCCGAAATTGAACAATATAATTTTTAGATAATGAAAAATAAATTATTTGCAATGATTGTGATGGCAACTCTCTTGACAGGTTGCACATTTAAAAAAGCGGAGAAGTCCATAGACCCCATTCCGGTGAAGGTGATGACAGCGAGCCGTTCTGCCGATTCAGGAAGTAACAACTATGTAGGAACTGTTGAAGAGTCTTACGGTTCACAGTTGAGTTTTGCCACTTTAGGAACTGTGGCACAGGTGTTTGCCGACGAAGGAAAGGCTGTCTGTAAGGGCGAAGTACTCGCCACACTCGACAAATCCACGTTGCAAAATAGTTACGATATTGCGCTTTCCACACTGCATCAAGTGCGCGATGCCTACAATCGTTTGAACACCTTATATAAGAAAGGTAGTCTGCCAGAAATAAAATTCGTGGAGATACAAACACAACTAGCCCAAGCTGAAGCAGGTGAGCGTATAGCAAAGAAAAATCTCGGTGACTGCGTGTTGCGCGCTCCCTTCTCCGGATATATATCCAAACGCATGGTAGATGTGGGCAACAATGTGGGTCCAGGTATAGGTTGCTTTCAATTAGTGAAAATTGACCAAATCAAAGTAAAAGTTTCCGTACCTGAAAAAGAAATAGCCGGCATACATATCGGACAATCCATGCACTTCACCGTTGCAGCACTTAGCGACCGTGGTTTCACAGGCAGAGTGAAAGAAAAAGGCGTACAGGCAAATCCTCTCAGTCACACTTATGACATCAAGCTTGAGCTGCCCAATAATGGTCATGCACTTTTGCCTGGCATGGTGTGCAGTGTGGTAATGCATACCAATAGTGGAGATGGCAATATTATCATTCCGCAAGAGGCTGTGATACTTGATGGCAATGGTACTTTCGTATGGATGGACAAGGACGGCAAAGCCGTGAGAAAAAGCGTTTCAACCAGTAATGTAAACGACCATGGCATCATCATAAGTGGCGGAATAGCCGAAGGTGATAGGATTATCGTGAGTGGTCAGAATAAGGTGAGCGAAGGAACGAAGATAAAGGAAATACAATGAAACGCAAATTGGATATTGTAGAAAGTGTGATGCACTATAAGAGCATCATGCTTTTAATATTGGTCATCGGCGTGGTCTTCGGAGTCTTTTCACTCGTGAACATGCCGAAGAATGAGTTCCCTTCTTATACCATACGTCAAGGGGTTGTCGTCGGAGTATATCCAGGAGCTACGACCAACGAAGTGGAAGAGCAGATGACTAAACCCTTAGAGAAATTTCTTTGGGGATTTAAAGAAATCAAAAAGGCTAAGACCTACTCTGAAAGCAAGGATGGGGTGTGCTATATCTTTGTGGAATTAAACGATGATGTGAACAACAAGGATGAATTTTGGAGCAAATTCAAAATCCGTCTGCAACAGTTCAAGAGTAGTTTGCCCACTGGTGTGCTAGCTTTGATAGCCAATGATGACTTCGGTGACACATCGGCTATGCTAGTCACACTGGAGAGCAACACTAAGACCTATCGTCAACTGCACAACTATATGACCGACCTGCAAGACCGTTTGCGCACCATTCCCGACATAGCTAATATGCGACTCTATGGCGAGCAGCAGGAGCAAATTGGCATTTATATCGACCGCGACCGTCTGTCTAATTACGGTCTGAATACCGCCACTCTGCTCAGTGCCCTGCAATCGCAAGGAATGACCTTGATAAGCGGATCGGTAGACGACCAGAATACGGTGCGCCCGATACATTTGCGCTCCAAGATGAACACGGAGAACGATGTGGCACAGCAAATCGTCTATTCCGACCCCGCGGGCAACGTCATTCGTCTACGTGATATTGCTACTATCAAACGCGAATACCCTGATGCTGACAGTTATGTAAAAAATAACGGCAAAAAGTGCATAGTCTTGTCTCTCGAAATGAATGAGGGCAACAACATTGTGAATTTTGGAAGGGATGTGAAATCGGTCATCAACGATTTTGAAAAAACATTACCTGACGATGTGACCATCTATCCCATCACTGACCAAAGCAATGTAGTGAACTCCTCTGTGGTGGACTTCCTTAAAGAACTCCTCATCGCCATCGTTTCCGTCATCGTGGTCATCATGCTGTTGCTGCCGATGCGCGTGGCAAGCGTGGCGGCGAGTACCATTCCGATAACGATATTCATCTCCTTGGGTATCTTTTATGCCTGCGGTGTGGAGTTGAACACTGTGACCCTTGCCGCACTCATCGTGACGCTCGGCATGATAGTGGATAACTCGATAGTAATTATCGACTGCTATATTGAGAAGATAGATGCGGGCATGAGCCGTTGGCATGCGTCATCAGCGGCGGCGAAAGAGTTCTTTTCATCTATCTTCAGTGCCACGCTCGCCATCAGCATCACGTTCTTTCCATTGCTAATCACGATGACAGGCGTGATGAAAGATTTCGTGAAGTGGTTCCCAGTGGGCATATCCATTATCCTCGCTACATCCTTGTTGGTGGCTGTATTCGTGATTCCTCTGATGCAGTTTACCTTCATTCGCAAGGGACTGAAGCAAGATAGTAGCAAACCGCGTCGACGCACATTTCTTGAAATCATCCAACAATATTACAACAAACTGATTGTGGCATGTTTCGCCCATCCGTTCATCACGCTTGGAGTCGGTGTCGTTTCCATCGTCATAGGGGCTGTGCTGTTCAATATGCAACCGCAAAAGCTCATGCCACGAGCCGAGCGTAACCAATTTGCCGTAGAAATTTATCTGCCTACAGGCACTTCGATAGAGCGTACCTCACAAGTGGCAGACAGTCTGGCACAATTGATGAAGAAAGATTCACGCGTGCTCAATATCACCACTTTTTATGGTTGCAGTTCTCCGCGTTTCCAAGCCAGTTATGCTCCACAGATGGGTGGCACCAATTATGCACAGTTCATCGTAAACACAGCCAACGATAAGGCGACAGTGGCCTTGTTAGATAAATTCACACCTAAATACACGTCTTATTTCAGCGATGCGATGGTGCGCTTCAAACAACTCGATTATTCCGATGCCGCCGCACCCGTGGAGATTCGCTTCAGTGGCGATAGTTTACAACAGCTCCATGCCGTTGTCGATTCTGCAATGAGAATCATGCGCACCTATCCCGACTTGCTGCTCGTGCGTAGCAATTTCGAGGGGACAACCGACGGAATGAGCGTGGTGATGAACGACGACGAGGCGAACCGCCTGGGCATCAACAAAACCATGCTTGCCATGAATCTTGCCACCCGCTTCGGTTCTGGCATACCGCTCACCACCGTTTGGGAAGGTGATTATCCCGTCAGTGTGATGTTAAAAGACAGCCACGCTGGAATGCAGACACCTGCCGACCTGAACAATTCTGTTGTCAGTGGTATTGTGCCTGGCGTGAATGTGAATTTGCGGCAGATAGCCGACGTGAAACCCGACTGGAATGAAGGGATGATAGTCCGTCGCAATGGTGTGCGCACCATCTCTGTATTTGCAGATACACAACGCGGACTCAATTTGAATACGGTGACTGACAAGACTCTTGCCCAACTGTCAAAGATGCATCTGCCGGCAGGTGTGACAATGAAACCAGGCGGCCAGCGCGCAAGCGACGAGGAGTTCGGTCCACAGATATATAACGGTCTGGCCATATCTATCATCGTGATATTCGTCATTCTGCTCTACCATTTCAAGGACATCCGGATGTCGTTGCTCATCATGTCCTCCCTGCTCTTCTCCCTACTTGGAGCGGCGCTCGGCATACTGACAATGCGACAGGAAGTAGGGCTGACAGGAACATTGGGCATGATTTCGCTGATGGGAATCATCGTGAGGAACGGAATCATTATGATAGACTATGCCGAAGAGCTACGCAAAAAGCATCATCTGAGTGCCAAGCATGCCGCTCTGCAGGCAGCTGAACGCCGTATGCGCCCTATATTCCTCACCAGTGCCGCCGCATCAATGGGTGTCATTCCAATGGTCATTCAGAATTCACCGATGTGGGGACCGATGGGCGTGGTTGTCTGCTTCGGTACTATGGTGGCTATGCTGTTTATCATCACGATGATACCTATCGGATATTGGATGATATTCCGCATAGAAGACAAAAAACGTCATCTGAAGAATGAGAAAGAGCGTTCCATCATGATGCTCAATCAACAAAATGCAAATCTGGTATAACTCCTTAAATATAGCTGAATAATGAAAAGAATTTTAATGATGATGGCTGTGCTCGGCACTTTACTGCCAATGTCAGCTCAAAAAATATATACGCTAACGGAATGTCGCCGTATGGCTATAGAGAACAACAACAAGATAAAAGATGCCGGACTCACCATCGAACAGGCTAAAGAACAGGAGAAGGAGGCTTTCAGCAAATATCTGCCACAAGTTTCACTCAACGGTGTCTATTTCCATTCAAAAGATTATCTGCTGAAAAAGGATTTCTCACTGTCAGCAGATGAGCAACAGCAGATGGCTGGAATAATGACACAGCTTGGACTTGACCCAACTGTTCTCGCCTCACTGCCTTCGACTTATTCGTTCAACATGTTAAAGCATGGGACAGTCGCCCAATTCATTGCCATGGAACCGATTTATGCTGGTGGGCAGATAACGACAGCCAACAAACTGGCTAAGTTGCAGACCGAAGTGAAGCGGTTGCAGATGAAACAATCGCAAGATGAAATCATCAACACGACGGAGACTTATTACAACCAGCTACTGACACTTTACGAAAAGCGCCTCACACTCGATGCAGCCGACCGACAGTTGGTAAGCATCCATCAGGACGCCAAGAATGCTTACCAAGCTGGCGTAGTGAACAAAAACGATATGCTGAGCGTGGAGCTGAAACAAAATGAGATTGCTGCCAACCGCCTGAAATTGGAAAATGGAATAAAACTCTGCAAGATGGTGCTTGCGCAATATATAGGTCTGAACGGCACTGACATTCAGATAGACACCACACTGGCAACTGACCTCCCTAATCCGAAAATCTATCTCGTTGACCATCAAGCGGTACTTGACAACCGAACGGAAGCCCAATTGCTGGATAAGAACGTTGAGGCAAACCATCTGCTGACAAGACTCAAGAGAGGTGCCATGCTGCCTACTGTTGCTGTGGGTGCTGCCGGTGTTTATCATGATTTGTCTGGCAATGGTCAGACGAATGTGCTGGGAATGGTGACGGTAAGCGTGCCGATAAGCAGTTTGTGGAGCGCAAATCATTCCGTCAGACGTCAGCGCATTGCCGAACAGATGGCCCGACAGGACCGTGAGGATAACCGTCAGTTGTTGCTCATTCAGATGCAGAGTGCATACAACGATTTGGATAATGCCTACAAGCAGATTTTACTTGCACGGAAAAGCATCGAGACTTCTGCCGAAAACCTCAGATTGAATGAAGATTATTATCACGCAGGGACTTCTACCATGAGTGATTTGCTCAATGCGCAAACGCGAAATCAGCAATCGCGCGACCAGTATGCCGATGCCGTAAGCTTGTATCTCAACAGCCGCACCGCATATCTTATCGCAACAAGCAGGCAGGCAGAATAAGCAGAGAAGCCGTATCAAAAAACAGAAAAGACGCTGATATAAGGAATGATGATTAGCGTCTTTTTCTTTTATAGGAGATTACGGTGATTTACATAAAAAATCACATTTGCGTGTGCTTTATAAATTAATCGTCAACTGCACACAATTTCCGCTTAGCCCCACAGAATAGCGGCTATGCTCTCCCGTCAGTTTGTCGCCCAGCCAATAGCCGAGCATCGTGCCGCCTACTCCGATAGCCGCTCCAGCCGCCACGTCGCCCCAATGATGACGGTTGCGCCTCACCCGGTCGATAGCAGTGAGCGTAGCAACGCTATAGCCGGCAATGGAAATCCACGGCGACACATGGCCGAATTCCTTATGGAGGATGGTTGCGCCGGCAAAAGCGAGGGTCGTATGCCCTGAAGGGAAGGAGCGACGGTCGGTCCTATCGGGTCGCCATTCCTTGACGGATAACTTCAAACCATAACTGACTCCTGCCGACAAAGCTACCGACAAGGCTGAATTCACGGCCAACCGCCGCCATGAGGAGGCGCTCTCCACGCCGCTGGCTTTCAGCGCATACACCGACACTAACGGCACGAAGCGCAGATAGTCGTCGATGCCATCGCCATGATATTCCTTTTGTGCGGATGCCGAAAGAGGCAAGAGCAGAAAAAGAC
>JALCDQ010000021.1 GCA_022641735.1 Prevotella sp.
GCTCCGAAAAGGAACTTATCCAAGAGGCTGCGGAGAAGGCAAAAACGGCTGATTACGTGATTATGATTGGTGGTTTGAATAAGAGCGAGCATCAGGATGATGAGGGTTACGACCGTGAAAGCTATGACCTTCCTTATCATCAAGATGCGTTGATAGAGGCTTTAGCAAAGGCAAACAAGAACCTTGTGTATGTTAATATATCGGGAAATGCGGTGGCAATGCCGTGGAAAGACCGCGTTCCTGCTATCCTCCAAGGGTGGTTTTTAGGGTCGGAAAGCGGCGAGGCTTTGGCTTCCGTGCTTGTGGGAGATGCCAATCCATCCGGCAAACTGCCGTTTACATGGCCGGCAAAGTTGGCAGATGTGGGGGCTCATGCCCTCAATGCTTATCCCGGAATATGGCGTGCTGACCATCAGATGATAGATGAGGAATACAAGGAAGGTCTCTTTGTAGGCTACCGATGGGTGGATTTGAAGAAGACAACGCCTGCTTTCGCCTTTGGATATGGCCTCAGTTATACGACTTTCCAACTGTCGAATCTGCGGGCAGATAAGACTTCCATGACGCGCGATGGCAAGATTTCGTTTACCATTAACGTAAAGAATACCGGCAAACGAGCAGGTGCAGAAGTCGTGCAACTTTATATTCACGATGCTGAAAGTTCATTGGAACGGCCGTATAAGGAGTTGAAAGGCTTCCAAAAGGTATATCTTGAGCCTGGTGAAAGCAAAGATGTTACGATGACGATAGATAATGATGCCTTGAGTTTCTATGATGATAAGGCGCATTGCTGGAAGTCGGAAACGGGTGATTTTGAGGCTCTTGTGGGAGATGCTTCTAATCATATAACGCAAAAAATGAAGTTTTCGCTTCAATAAGATTTGGCTATTTATCTCCCTTGAGAATATAAAAAGAGCATTCAGCGATAAGGACTGAATGCTCTTTTGCTATCGGATTATCAGGCAGAAAGCCTATTTCTGAGTTTCAATTTTCAGTTTTACAGGGCCTAAAAGACCAGCAGGAATGAGTTTGCTGTTGGCCCTATAGAACTTATAAGACGTGTAGGTGTAAGTCTGTTTGCAGCCGGGTTGCTGGTCGCCGATGATTCTGTTGCGCCAAAGACTGGTCACTCGGACCTCTATATCGTTGTTTCCTTTCTGCAAAGCATCGGTGATGTCGAGCTGATAAGGCGCATGCCAGAGGATTCCAAGGTTCTTTCCATTCACATAAACCTCTGCAAGATAGCATACATTTCCTAAGTCTAAGAGGATGCGGCCTTGTTTCATATCATTCTTGGAGAGGTCAAAATGGTTCTTATAAGCGGTAGTTCCAGAGAAATACTTTATGCCTGGTTCCTCAAAATCAGTGTAAGATTTGAGGCTGTCGATGGTGATTTGCGCTGGTGTTCCTAAGTTTTTCTGGAACTCAAGAACCCAAGGTGTCGTGATAGTCTTTAACTCCGACACTTCTGTTTGCGGCAAATCCTGCGTTCCATGGATGTCTTCTTGCCCCTGAAAAACCACAAATACGGCCTCACCAGACACTAAATGGAGGGAAACTCGTGTCGTTTCATCAGACTCGAGATAGTTGGCAGCCTCCACTTTACCCGTTTCCGGATGCCAAATCATTGGCTTTAAGCCGGTTGTACGGAAGATTCCATCGATGTCACGAGTACGAAAAGAGCGGTTATTAACCCAATATATCTCGGCATCTTGTGTGGAACGATGCATGAAACGAAGGCTGTCCATGTCGGTGCAGGTAAAATCTGGCTTCACGTGAATGGTCTTCAAGGCCTCTTCTATCGATTGATTGGCAAACACATTCTTGCGTCCTGTTCCCCAAATATCGTTTACCAATGAGTTCCACTCTTCTTGGGAGTCACTCAAAGAAGGATTGACAGTGGGGCGTTCAGCACATAGATAGGCTCCATTTTTGACCATTTCATCGAGTTTTTTGAGCGTCGGAACGGTGATGCGGGTAGCATTTTTATCCATAGCCAACAACTTATATTTCATCCCACTGGGGCTTGTGATGTTGCTGCCATCAAACGAAAGGAGATTGACCAACGCATCTGTATTTACATAATCAAAGTTGTAAGTATAAGGAATCTTAGGCGGTTCATTTGTAAAAAGCGACGTTACATTGCCGTCTTCACCATAATAATAGGCCACATCAGCCACATATTGCCCTTGACGCAACATGTAACAGGTACGTGCAAGATAGTCCATCCAAGGCTTAGCTTGCTCTGCCCACGTCTCATGGCGATGGAACCACTGACCATAAATTTGTAGTCCTTCCCCTGGAATCTTATCATCGACCGGCTGATGAGCACTTTCATGGACGACAAAATAATTGAGTCCACTGGCGAATTCAAGGTCAGCGACCCGTTTCAAGATGGCCGGATAGAGCGAATAAGCCAATCCATCGCCATCCTTTCCGTTAGCAGTAAGCGACTCTGCAGCCACGAGATTCTGCCCATAAAGATGTGCCACAGAGGCAGACTCATGAATGTCGCCCTGTTTGCCAAACTCTTTTTGATCCTCAAAATTCATCACTCCAGTGCTTGCCCACATAGCTCCCATAGGGATGTCAGCGTTCTTCTTGACTTCCATACCATCGGCTAAGAAGGGTCGGGCACTCTCATGACTCTCCATATAACTCATCATGTGGTGCTCTTTGAGTATCTTTTCAGCCTGTCCATAGAGGTTTTGCGCGATGAGCTCACTCAAAGTTTTGCGCCAATCAAACAAGAATTGGTCAGTCTTTTGGGCATTTTCGACAATCTGGCCAGCCAATGCAGGCATCCAAGGCAACAACTCGTAGCCTCGACGTTGACGGAATTCTTGCATGATTTTAGGCGTCCAAGTATAGATTCCAGCTTCATAACTGTCGAACATCATGTGACGGATACCCCTCTCACCAATCATGTTTCCGGAGGCATCTTGATATAAACTGATGAGATGTTCGAGGTATCTCTTGGAGGCATCAGCATCCAATTTGTCGACTTCCAACCCCGTTGCTTCAGGTGAAGCAGGGTGGTTTGTCTTGCCAGTAAGCGAATATCCGAAGCGATAAATGCGCCATTTGCCCTTCGGGGCTTTCCATGTGAACTGCTCTTTGCCGTTGACAAGAGGAGTCAAGTCGATAACATCGGCTAAAGAAGGCGCCTTGTCATCCGACAAAGTAGGGTGGAGCGCGATATCCGAAGGTGTTCCGAAAGCGGCTTTATCTGCTGCTCTGTTCACCTTGGCAACGTTGAAGAGCTGGAGTTCAGTGATAGGTATGGGCTTGGATTGGTTCTCAAAGCACACCCGGAAGTATTTAGCGGTGGTCGCAGGGATGTTGAGCGTCTGCAGATAAGCGCTTCCCACAGGGATGTCACACACCTTATTATATACCTGACCATCGTTGCTTACCATGAGGAATTTCACCGGTTTCGGGGGATTGACATCCCATAAGCGGAATTTCTTGCCATCATCGATACACAAGGCCTTGATGGTATAAGGCTTATTGAACTCTATCTGAATCCACTTAAAGCCTTTCGCCGTATCGGCAGGAAGGGTGTCGGCTTTGGCTAAATTTCCATCTGTAAGCTGCTCAAGAGTGAATTTTCCATCGCTGGAAGTGATTTTTGCGCCCATCTCCTGCATGCTCAGTTCTTCCGGATTCATGCGTACAGCCAAGACCGAGATGTCCTCATAAAGGCTTTTCCCTCTGTAACTGGTCTCCTCAGGGATATTCTGAAAAGCTCCGATAGTTGTATAAGGGGCTGGTAAAGAGACTTTTACGGCCTTTCCGCCATTGATGACCATCTCCCTCCAAACGAGCTTTTTCATGGCATCCTGTGGTTCTACCCATGGTCCGCCCGTATTGCTCCATCCCGGCGCAGCGGTCACTGTGGCCTCCATTCCTAAGGAATCAGCCAGATGGACGGCATATTTAAAGCAGTCTTTCCATTCTGGTGTCATGAAGATAATTCGTTTGGGGACTATCTGTGGAGTGCGCATTCCGGCATCGAAGATATGCACGCCTCCGATACCCACTCGATGCATCCACATCAAGTCTTTGTAGATGCCGTCTTTTGAGATGTTTCCGTTCATCCAATGCCACCATACACGAGGTCGTGAAAGTTGAGGTGGATTCTCGAAACCAGCCTTCAGTGCGTTGTCTTGCGCACTCAAATTGAGGCTTAAAAGAACAGCGAATACTAATGTGACAAGTCTTGTTTTTTTCATGATTTGACTTCTTTCTTTTAGATAGGTTTTATGAATACAGATGCCACGAATGTCAAAAAGACCGCATGGCATTTATGGTTAATCTCCTGCGTATTGATTTGCTTTGTGTTGCAAAGTTATAAAAAATAATTGTAATTACGATAGAATCGACTCAAATTTTATGATTTTGACCACCTGAAACTGCGCAAAATGTAACTTTCCTAAAGAATTAATGAAGACCTGAAAACTGCAATTTTCGCCCATTTCATCGATAAAAATTCTGGTAAGAATTCATTCTCCTACATTCATTTCAATGCCTTTCTCTATCTCAAAAATTATCAGTAGAATTCAAGCCTACGATTGATGGCAATGTAAACGATGATTCTTTAGAAAGTAAAACAAGTTGTTTTGGTGACTAAAACAATTTGTTTTACCTACCAAAACAACTTGTTTTACTCTGTAAGTAACGGTCTTTTACATTCCCGATAACCGTTTCCTGCATTCCTCAAGAATATTCATCAGTTCCTCTACCGTCGTCGCGCGCAACATGGCGATGCGTGTCTGGCGGAAATCAGGGATGCCTTTGAAGATGGGACTGGCTGCCAAATGGCGGCGTGTATGCAGGATTCCACGATATTCATCGATGCGCTCCACGTTGATGCGAAGCTGCTCTTCGAGGATGTCTATCTTATCATCTAAAGTCAAGGGAACAGCCTTTTTGCTTTCCGAAGAACCATTCATTGCGGGGCTTTCGTCCAGTTTTTCGCGCATTTCCTTGAATATCCAAGGGCATCCGAAGGTAGCTCTGCCCACCATGACAGCATCCACTCCATACTTCGAGAAGGCCTCTTGAGCCTGCTCGGGAGTAGTTATGTCGCCGTTGCCAATGATTGGGATGTGAATGCGAGGATTCCTTTTGATTTCACCGATGAGGCTCCAATCCGCATTACCAGTGTACATTTGGCTGCGAGTACGCCCATGAATGGTTAGCGCTTGAATACCGCAATCCTGCAATTGTTCGGCCAATTCGGTGATAATCAGATTGTTGCAGTCCCATCCAAGACGGGTTTTCGCCGTCACGGGAGTGTTTACGGCCTTCACGACCTCTCGTGTTATATCGAGCATCAGAGGAATGTTTTTCAGCAAACCAGCCCCTGCGCCCTTGCTTGCAACCTTCTTTACAGGGCAACCGAAGTTCAAATCAATCACGTCTGGATGAACTTCCTCCACGATTTTAGCCGCTTCCACCATGGCATCCACATCCTTTCCATAGATTTGAATACCGACAGGTCGCTCCTCATCATCGATGACCATCTTGGAAAGAGTCGATTTTATCGAGCGGATAATGGCGTCGGCGGATACGAATTCAGTATATACCATGGCAGCGCCAAACCGCTTGCAGAGCATGCGGAAACCGATGTCCGTGACGTCCTCCATAGGTGCGAGGAACAGCGGATGATAGCCAAAGTCAATGTTTCCAATCTTCATTACGGGTGCAAAGATACAACTTTTTTATTATTTGAGCAAATGATACATGCCTCCGGCAAAAGTTTTTACGACGCCTTTCATTTCTAAAGAGAACATCAAGGCCGTGAGTTTGGAAATCGGAATGCCTGTCTGTACGGTGAGAATGTTGATTTGCAGGTCGTTAGTCTTTTGCAGTGTATTCACGACTTTCTGCTCTTCGGGCGATAAATCGGGGAATAATTGCCGTTCTATCCCTTCCGATTTAGCCTCTTCAAGATGTTTGTCGTCCTCCCATCCCATCGCCTTCACGAAGTCTTCAGCATTGGAAATGAGGGCCGCACCGTTATCGCGGATGAGGTTATTGCACCCTTTGCTGTACTCAGCATCTACTGCTCCAGGGAATGCAAAAACATCACGGCCATAGCTTTGGGCAATTCCGCAGGTAATCAAACCACCTCCTTTAGCCGCACTTTCCACAAGAATGGTGGCATCAGAGATGCCTGCCACGATGCGATTTCGCCTTACAAAGTTCTTCTTGTCGGCATTAGTAGCAATCGGAAATTCCGTCAACAAACCTCCATTTTTGACCATTTCATCGGCAGTTTGCTGATGTTGACGAGGATAAAGGTCATCCAATCCATGTGCCAAAACGGCTACAGTCTCGAAATTATTTTGCAAAGCTTGGCGATGGGCATTGATGTCCACCCCATAGGCAAGCCCACTGACGATGAGCACATGCGGGCAATAACTCCGCAAATCGCTGCAAAACCGACGGATAAGGTCCTGTCCATAGAGGGTGCATTGCCGTGTTCCGACGATGTCGATGACCTTTGCCTGATTGAGATTAGCCGTTCCTTTATAGAAAAGAATTAGTGGTGCATCTGGGCAATCTTTGAGTCTTTGAGGATAGCGGTCGTCATTTAGGCAAATAGGTGTCACTTGATGGTCCATATCCCATTGCAATTCCACCTCCGCACGATGAAGAGGGTCGCTCATATCCTTGAATGCCTCTATCAGTCGAGGTGCTGCATCGGGCACTACTTCACGGATGTCTTTGCGGTGCTCCATGATTTCCGTGGCTGAGCCTAACCGCCGATAGAGTTCCAACATCTGTGCTAAAGAGAAGTAACTGATGCGCGTCAGGGCTATCGAATTGAGTATTTCCTGCTGGTCCATTTATTCTTCCGTTAGGTATTTGGCAAATGCCGCATCGTATTCTTCACTGTTTCCAAGACGTCCATTGATGAGAACCACCAATTCGACGACACTCTTGAAGCAGAGTTTCTCATCCGATGCACGATATAAATCCTGATAAAAGACATAGCGGATGCCATCTTTTTTGAGACCCAAACGCGAGATAAACTCATCGTCACAACGAAGCGGAATCTTGTATTGAAGGTTCATTCGCGCCACAACCGCATCTATTCCACGCTCGTGCATCTGAGAGAAGCTCAAGCCAGTGGTCAATAAGAAGAGGTGACGAGTATGCTCGATATAATGCAGATAATTGGCATTATTCACGATACCCTGGATATCACACTCGTAATCACGCACTTCCATGTGCGTCTCATAGATATATTTACTCATTTGTCTCGTTTTAAATATTCATATCCAATACGGCATCGAAGGCAGTCTTTCTTATCGCAATACTCCTTCTTCAGTTGTATCAAAGCCTGTGAATCGGCTGCATTCTCGACCTTTAAGCCACATTGTTTCCACATTCTCACTATAAAGTTGTTCTCCGCTTTCAATTGTTCGAGGAAGTCGAAAGCCCTGTCGCACAGCTTATCAGACGACTTATGGCGCCCATAAGCGAAGAGCATGGGGATGGCGGTATTAATCATCAGCAGGTTCAAAGAGAACGGCGAGAGATTCTTCTCGTTCTTCTCACTACTCGAGCCAAAGGTGTAATGCGTCTCCCAATAGGGCGTTACAGAGGTTTTCAGAGAGTTTTCCATCTTCTCAACAGTATCACATTCCAAGAGCTGACTTAGTCCTGCTTTGCGCTGGAAATAGAGGTTTGCCAACTGAGCAATGCGGATATGAGGGAAGTTTTGTGGACGCAAGCGCAAGAAACGCCATAATTTAAAGTCCATCGGATGCAGTGAAAACTTATGCGCAAGATAGATATATTCATCCCTTAATTTTGTGAAATAGCCCTCTTTCAGTGCTTCCTGCTGATATCTTTCGGGAATGGCATCGAGCTCCAAAAGCCCTGCTTGCCCCATAAAAATCGCCTCTATTTGGAAGAGATTGTCGCGATGATGGTCAACATCTAACAACGGAATACTCCTAGCCCATGTCTCAAAAGCCTCGCCATTGATGCCAAAACCATAGTTGCGTGCCAACGTTACGAAGTAAGCCGACTCCCAACTGCCGTTGCATTGGTCAACTCTTTGCTGGATAGCCTCTGTTTTTTGCTCCAAACGCTCTGTCTGCAAGGCATTCATCCAACTGTGAATCATCAGTGTTGTCAGTTGTGGAATGATTTGATAACAAGGCGGATATTGGTCGATAGTGATAAGTTCCTGATAGTGGTTTTTTACCTTTTGCGGCACATCCAACTGCATTTGAGGAAGTAAATGACCGTTAGAAGTCTGCACAGTAGTATCTATTTGGCCTGCAATATGTAGTATTACGTTGTCGTAATGACCGTCTTTATCATGGCCATGAACATACCAGTCGCTGGCTTTATCATGTATTTCCACGTTTCCAACCCATAAAGTACCGTCGATTTTGACCTTTGCATTGAAGAAATCAGGTCCTGCATTATGGTTGTGAAGGCCAGGGTCAATCACCTCGATGCTTTTCCCATCAGTAGTCTTCAACTCCTTTAATGGGAACAATTTATGCATCCAACAATAATGAATTAACCCTTCCATTAGCACGAATATTATTATTTCTGAAATGCAAAACTACTAAAAATTTCGTAATAGATAAAGGAAAGAACGAAAAATTCACTATCTTTGCACCATAATTAATTGAATTCAATATGAAAATAGCATTAATTGGCTATGGCAAGATGGGACACATGATTGAGCAGATAGCTAAAGAGCGCGGTCATGAAATCGTCAGCATCATCGATGTAAGCAATCTTCAAGACTTCGATTCTCCGCAGTTTGCCTCGGCAGATGTGGCCATTGAGTTTACGAATCCTACTGCCGCTTATGACAATTATTTAAGGGCTTTCAAGCACAATGTCAAGGTTGTGTCGGGTTCTACGGGATGGATGAAAGACCATAAGACCGATGTGGAGAAACTGACAAAAGATGGTAAGCAAACCCTTTTCTGGGCTTCCAACTTCAGTATTGGTGTTGCTATCTTCTCAGCAGTCAACAAATATCTGGCTAAAATCATGAATGGATTTCCTCAATATGAGGTTACGATGGAGGAAACACATCATATCCACAAGCTCGACGCACCATCAGGAACAGCCATCACGCTTGCCGAGGAACTTATTGACAACATCGACCGCAAAGACCGATGGGTAAAGGGATTCCAGCATGCAGCAGATGGTAAGGAGAGTGGAAGCAATCAAGTGGCTGCCAATGAGATACCTATTGCAAGCATCCGACGTGATGAAGTGCCTGGTATTCATAGCATTTCCTATGATTCCGAAGCTGATAAAATCACGATTACACACGATGCCCACAGTCGCAAGGGATTTGCTTTGGGAGCCGTGCTTGCAGCAGAATATACTAATGAACATCAAGGTTTGCTCACTACCAGTGACCTGTTTAAATTCTAAATAACGATTATGATTGACAAAGAAAAAGCTAAGCTCAACATGACACATCAATGGATAAAGTTCGTTGTTGTGCTTGTTTTATATCTCGCCTTTATCTATTGGCTTAAGAGTTGGTGGGGATTATTGGTGGTTCCATTCATCTTTGATATCTACATTACTAAGAAAATACGCTGGCAATGGTGGAAAGATTCCGAAGGACCAACCCGCTTTTTCATGAGTTGGGTCGATGCTTTGGTGTTCGCCTTGGTGGCTGTATACTTCATCAACTTGTTTTTCTTCCAGAATTATGTCATCCCTTCCAGTTCTTTGGAGAAGAGTTTGCTTACCGGTGACTATCTTTTTGTGAGCAAAGTAAGCTATGGACCTCGCATTCCAGAGACCCCTCTGACGATGCCTTTGACGCAACATACCCTCCCAATCATCAAAACGAAGAGCTATATAGAATGGCCTCATTGGGACTATAGACGAGTGAAAGGCTTTGGAAATGTGAAGTTGAACGATATCGTAGTGTTTAATTATCCTGCCGGAGATTCTATCGTATCGGAAGAAAAATGGCAGTCGGCTGACTATTATGAGATGGTTTATTCTTATGGTCAGCAGATATACGAGCAGAATCATCCGAATCCAGTGGATTTGAAGACGTTGAGTCCACAGGCACAACGTGATTATTTTACGAAAGTATATGCCCTTGGGCGTAACTATATTGCAAGTAATCCCCATGAATATGGTGAGATTGACCATCGTCCTACTGACCGTCGGGAGAACTATGTGAAGCGTTGTGTGGGCCTTCCAGGGCAGACTTTGCAGATTAAGAACCGCATCGTATATCTTAACGGAAAGCCTAATAAGGAGCCGGATAATGTTCAATACACCTATTATGTTAAGTTGAAGCAAGACCTTCCTGATGATTTGATGAAGGAATTGGGCATCTCTATGGAAGACCTTACCAGTCTTAATCAGAATGGATATATGCCTTTGACAAAAGCAACAGCCAAGGCTCTTATGAAGCGGAAGGACATTGTGCAGAGCATTCGACTGAATACTACGCCCGTTGCAGACCAACTTTATCCTCTAAATGGTGTAACTGGTTGGACAAGAGACAACTACGGTCCTATCTGGATACCAAAGAAGGGGGCTTCTGTGAAGCTTAATATGCAGAACATCGCTATCTATGAGCGTCCTATCAGAGTATATGAGAAGAACGACCTCGTGGTGAAAAACAATAGGATATACATCAATGGCAAGCCTGCAAGCAGTTATACCTTCAAGATGGATTACTACTGGATGATGGGAGATAACCGTCACAACTCTGCTGATTCCCGATATTGGGGCTTCGTGCCAGAAGACCATATCGTAGGAAAACCTATCTTTATATGGTGGAGTTCAGACCCTGATCGCAATGGATTCAGTGGTATTCGATGGAGCAGACTTTTCCGTTGGGTTGACAATATCAAGTAAAAAAGATACATGAGAAATGCCGTTAAGTTCCTTTTGGCACTGATTGTAGCGGTCATTTTACTCTTTGCTTTCCGTGCCTTGGCATTCACCATCTATACTATTCCTAACAAGGCTTTAGAGCCGATGTTGCTGCAAGGGGACAGGATCATGGTGAATCGTTGGAGCTATGGCTTGAGAGTAGGCGGTGATTTCTGTTTTCCTTATGAGCGAATCTTCAAGTCATCCGTCAAAAAGGGCGATTTCATCGCATTTAATTCACCGCTTGACACCTTTCACAGAATGTCTTTTCGGGATGTATTTGTCGGCAAGGTGATTGCCTTGCCGGGTGATACTATCACGGCTTATGGCGAGAAATTCGTGATACCTAAAGGTTGTCAGATGTGCTCTTGTCAGCGTAAAGGCCCTTATCTGATAAGTTCTCCCAAAGGCGGAAATGAGATTCTTGTGCCTGAAAGGAATATTATCGGGCGGGTATTTATCATTGTTTATAACCTCAACGGCTTCAAATTCCGCACAGACCGTTGGTTTCAACCCATCCAATGACAACAGCACTTCTCACATCTACTTATTTCGGACCTGTCCAGTGGTATCAGAAACTGAACAGATATGCCACTTGCAGGATAGAATGTCATGACAGTTATCTCAAGCAGACCTATCGCAATCGCTGCATGATAGCCACTGCCAATGGTGTGCAGGCTCTTTCAGTGCCTATTGAGAAATATGATGGATTGAAGTGCGAGATGAAGGATATCCGCATCAGCGACCATGGCAATTGGCGTCATCTGCATTGGAATGCCTTGTTGTCAGCCTATGGAGAGAGTCCTTTCTTTGAGTTTTATGCCGATGATTTATGGCCTTTCTTTGAGAAAAAATGGGACTTCTTGCTCGACTTTAACATGGAGATAACTCTAAAAATGTGCCATCTCATCGATATCCAGCCACATATCAGCCTTACGAAAGAATATGACAATGCGGTGGAAGATGCCGATGACTTCCGTGAAGTGATACGACCCAAGCATCCGTTAGCGGATGAAGACTTCATGGCGAAGCCTTATTATCAGGTCTATAAACAGAAGTTCGGTTTCCAAAAGAACCTCAGCATCCTCGACCTTCTTATGAATGAGGGCAACGAATCCATCTATTTTCTGTAATAAAAATCCGTTTTTACCCACTTTACCACTTATGTTTCAATTTTGTCCGGGCCATCCGGACAGTTTGTCCGAACGGTCCGGACAAACTGTCCCAATTGTTCGGACAAAACCTTTTAATGGCCTTTTACATTTTCAATAGTCGTTTTTTGAAGTCTTATAATTGGCGTTCGGTTTAAAAAAATGCCCGTTCGTTGAAAACCAAGAGCCAATGAATAAACTTCTGAAGGACAGATTCGTCAAATGAGAAAATAAACTTAAAGCAAAAGAAAGTTATGAAACGATTAGTAATAATGATAGTTGCCATGTTGGCAATGGTAAGCTCTGCCAGTGCAATCAGCCTAAGCAGGGCACGCTCAGAAGCGTTGTATCTGACAGATAAGATGGCTTATGAGCTCAATCTCTCGGATGACCAATACAATGCAGCGTATGAAATCAACCTCGATTATATCATGTCGGTCAGTTCCGATGATGACATTTTTGGGCAATATTGGACACATCGCAATCGCGAAATGAGCTATGTGCTCTCTGCTTCTCAATACCGCGAGTTCCTTGCAAAAGAGTATTTCTATCGCCCAATAAGCTGGATTAGTGACCGATTAGTTTACATTATCCATAACAGATATCCGCAAAACCGCTATTATAGGAGCGCTCCGAGCGTATATAACACTTATGATGGAGGCAACCGCAGCTATAAGCATAGTGCTTATCAAGGCCGTACTTTCAATGATAATAAGAATGTGGAACCCCGTCAGCAGATGTCTCAACAGCCCAGTATGAAGCGTGGAGAGGCCATCAGACAGTCGAAGACAAATAATCAAGAAAACCGTCAGAATAACTCTCAGAAGGAGCCATCGCAGACACGCAATCAGCCTTCTCAGCAGCAACAACAAGGTCCTGGCAATGCACACAGATAATTTTCAATAAGTAAATAATATTTCCCAAAACTACAAAAAAATGAAAAAGATTTTATTGACAATGGTAGCGCTGATGACAATCACAGTCGCTATGGCACAAAACAACAAAGGAAATCAGCCTCCAAAGCAGATTACGGCTGAAGAGATGACCACTCAGATGTCAAGCAAACTCGGTTTGAGTGAGGCTCAGGCACTGAAGGTTAAGGCACTGAATAAAGAGTATTCATCGGTATTTCAAGGTCCTGGAAAAGGTGGGAAATGTCCTCCAAAGGGCAATTGCTCAACTTCCAAGAAGCCTTCTTGTGGCAACGGCGAGCGCCCACAAATGACAGATGCCCAGAAAACGCAGATGAAACAGAATATGGCTAAGCGTCAGGAGTATGAGACTAAACTGAAATCCATCCTCACGGAGAGCCAATATAAGACCTATCAGAGCATGCAACCCCAGCGTGGAGGCAAAGGCTGCAAAGGTGGAAAAGATAAATCTTGCAAGAATAAAGGCGAATAAATATTTTATTAGAGAGTTTTAGAAGCGGTGGCACATCTGTTTGTGTCGCCGCTTTTTTTTGTATATTCTTTCATTATCAACGTGTTATGAGTTTGCTTCTGTCTAGTAAATATATGGAAATAATTGAATAAAAGCTTCAGTATAACATTGCATTTCAAGGAAAATTTGTATCTTTGCATGGAGTAATAAAATCTAAACCGAATGAAGAAAAACTACTACTTACTGTTCTTGGCGATTTTGTTTTTAGGTCAAACTGCTAATGCAGGAACAAAACGCGATGATGCAAAGGCCTGGCTTCTTCAAGTGACCGACCATTATAAGCCTGCTTTATCATTCACGCTTGGTGGTGAGCCTTCTTCAAAAGTGTTTGCCAGAAGCGAATATAAAACAGAGCCTATCACCGATAAACGTGGTTGGAAAGGCATTAGGAGCACTTATGATGACCCTCAGACAGGGCTTCGCTTGAAGATAGAAGCCTATCGCCAAGCAGACATGCAGGTAGTGGAATGGACGTGCTATTTAGAGAATTTGGGCAAAGAAAACACTCCTATCCTCCATGATATACAGGCTGTTGATTTGCCTGTAAACATGAAGGGTGATAAAAAAGAACCTTATGATATTTTCTATTCGCAAGGCACCCATAGCAGTTTTGATGATTTTTCGTTGCATGATTCCATAGTTGGGCCGCAAGCCACTATCGACTTTGTTACCCGTGGAGGTGAGTCTTCGAGTGCTTATTTACCATTTTTCAATATCAACCGCAAGGATAATGGCGTCATCGTTGGTATTGGATGGACGGGTCAATGGAAAGCTACATTCCGCATGGAAGGCAATAAAGTGAGTCTGCGTGCCGGCATGGAGCATACAAACTTAGTGCTTTATCCAGGTGAAAAGATACGTACGCCGTTGATATCTTTGCTTTTTTGGGAGGGAAATAAAGTGATGGCACAAAACCAACTACGGCGTTATATCGTGAAGTATGCCTCTCCACGCCCTGGTGGTAAGGATATGAAGATACCCGTATCTTTTGCTTCTTGGGGTGGAACACCTGCTTCTAAGCACTTGGAATATATCCGTCTTATTAAGCAACTTGATTTAGGTTACGACAATTATTGGATAGATGCGGGTTGGTTTGGTGGTCCTCATGAGACGGAAGCCTATCAAGATCATCATACGGAAGACTGGTATGGAAGAGTAGGCGATTGGCGAATGAATACCACAATACATCCTCAAGGACTTCGTCCGGTAAGCGATGCCGCTCATGCGGCTGGTCTCCGTTTCTTGTTGTGGTTTGAACCTGAGCGTGTGATAGGCGGCAATCCGGTTTCTCTTGAGCATCCTGAATGGATGCTGAAACTTCCTTCTACTGCCAAACGCAGCAATGTCGGGAAATGGAAACAAGTAGAGTCTATGCTCATAAATATGGGCAATCCTGAAGCTAGAAAATGGATTACAGACTTCATTGCTTCCCATATTCGCGACAATCGCATAGATATTTTGCGGATAGATGCGAATGTAAGTGAGCTGAAATATTGGAAAGCGGCTGATAGTTCCGAACGTATAGGTATGACAGAGATAAAGTATGTGGAAGGACTTTATCAGTTTTTGGATGATTTGTTGGCAGAATTTCCGAATCTTCTTATTGATAATTGTGCTGGTGGAGGCAATCGTTTAGACCTTGAAATGTTACGCCGCAGTGTAGCTCTTCATCGTTCTGATTATGTGTGTTGGTCTTCCGCAAAGCCTGTAGGCTGTCAGTTGCAGGCCTTCAGCATCATGAATTGGATACCTTATAGTAATACAGGAACCAGCGTAAAGCCTTATGATGCCTATAAATTCCGTAGCAATATGAATGCCGGACTGAATTTTAACTTCCTTCCAAGAGGTGAGAATGGCGAGTTTCTTGATGCTCCTAAGGATTATCCATGGGATTGGTTTCGCAAGATGATGCATGAGCATAACGACATCAGCGATTGTTATAATGGTGATTATTTCCCACTGACTTCCTTCTCAAAAGAAGAAACAGCATGGTGTGCTTATCAGTTATATCGTAAAGATTTAGAGAAAGGTTTTGTGCTTGCTTTTCGTCGAGAGCAAGCTCCTCAGAGCAGTATTATCGTCCAATTAGGCGATATTGACAAGCAAGCCGCTTATGATTTATATAATTATGACTTAGATAAGCATGAGAAAGTGAGTGGAAAGGCCCTGTTAAAGGGCTATCAGATAGTTCTTGACAAGCCTCGTTCTTCGGTTCTTTTGAGGATTTCCAGGGAGAAGTAACTAATTGACATCCGTCAAGAAGTCATTGAATTTTAACATAAAAAGTAGACAATAGGCATTGAAGTTGCCTATTGTTATGCTATATTTGCACCAGATTTGTAAGAGATTTAGGATAACATTGTATTATTAAAAGAAAGGGTAACGATTATGATTAAGTTGATTAATTCAATAAAGAAAACATTAAAAAGACTAGTAAATTTGTATCTTAGTTCAATGGATGTTTACGGAGAGTCAATCTTTCGAAGCAGAGGAGTAGGCGCATAGCCTATCCCCTGGATGATTTTCGATTATGCTTCAATACCGGTAAACTCTTTCAATAGATAGCCGATAACGAAGCTCAGTGCGGCGACTGAAAGGCTTATGATGGCCATTTCGCCGAAACGATGGGTGAACTTCTCGTTGCGAACCACTGAATAATAGAAGTTGAAGGCGGCTATTACCACAATTGCCAAGGTCAACATCACTACTGAAGCCACTACTGGCTGCGATATCCAGATGTATGGAGCAATAAGTAAGAACACCGTAATAAGGTATGCTGCACTGGTATAAAATGCTGATAAAAGGGCATGATGACGGTCTCCGCCGTCGCTCTTCGTCGACAGATATTCGCTCGAACCCATGCTCAATGCGGCCGCAATGCCGGTGATACTGCCGGTAAGGGCTACCATTGGGCAGGAGTTAAGTGCTAAGGTGTAACCAGCCAACGCACCGGTGAACTCCACCAAGGCATCATTCAGTCCTAAAACGACGGACCCCATATAGTGCAAAAGGCGTTCATCTATCATGTCTAACAGCCGTTGCTCGTGCTTGCTTTCAGTCTTTGCAAAGGCCGCTAAGGTCTCATCTTGGGCATAAGCAGACGATGCCATACCCTCGTCGCGCTCGAGAAGTTTGAGCACAAACATCAATCCGCACAGACGTGCCAATAAGATGGTGGTGAACACTTTCCATCTGTTGCTATGCAGTTTTCTGCCTGTATAACCGGCAATAAACTCAGCATGGCCAGCCTCTTCACTAGCCATTTCAAGCAAAACAGAGCGGTTGTTCTCTGCTTTTGCCGACTCGCCTAACCGGCGGTAGATATCTGCAGCATTGCATTCATCCTGTTGGAAGCGGAGGAACATTTGCAGTTCCTTACCTGTGATATTGCTTTTATCCATCTCGAAACGTTTTTTATTCTGCCTGCAAAGATATAAATAAATTCCCGAAAAATGTTGAAAAAAATGGTGAAGAATAACAATTTTTTCGTCAAAAAATCAAGAGAAAGGATTCTATAAAAAACAAGCCAATGGCTAAAAAGTCATTGGCTTGTTGATTTCTGTAAGGTTATTTAGACATCCAATGCCCGTGGACATTGCAATATTCGCGTGCGGTTACCTCTTTGGCATCAGTCTTGAAAACAGCAACGGGCTTCTCGCCGGGTTTCAGATACTTGCGCATTACCTCGTTGTCAGTTATCAGTTCTATCCATTCGATATAGTGTTCCGGTAGCATAGGATGCTCAACGCTTCCCACGGTGACCATATATCCGCCTTCAATAGGCTCTATTACGGGCACGTGTTTCTCCAAAGCAGCGTCTTTGGAGTTTTCTGTCAACAGTTCCATCGGCTGTCCGCAGCACGACAGAGTTCCGCCTGACGGGTGCATCACCTCGATGATGTTACCGCAAATGGCACAACGATAAACTTGTTTTTGCTTTGTCATAGTCGTATTGATATTTGATTTTAGTCTTGCAAAGATATACAATTATTCGAAAGATTGCAATACATCTACTTTCTTTTTAATGTTTTTCTACATCTTGAAAGATAATTTCTTGCTGAGCCCTTTGCTGTAAAGGGCTGAGTAAAATAGGCTGTTTTATAAGGTAACTAATGGTTGTTTACAAAACAAGTAACCATCTTTAGGCGAGCTTATCCTATTGGAAGGGTTTCCTTTTTGCGGTATCCGCTCGAAGTGAGGATGGCTATGAGCTCGCCGGAAGCATCCGTTATGCGCACTTCGGCATAAGGAAGACGGTGATGATTGACGATTTCGTGCGCCTCTGCATATAGGTAGCCCTCCTGCGCAGGATGGACATATACGATGTTGGCATTGGTGGAAAGCGTCAGCGTTCCATGGCTGTTAACAGCCCCAGCGAAGGCTAAATCCGCCAAAGTGAATATGGCTCCACCTTGACAGACACCGCCTCCATTGAGATGGTCGTACGTTACGAGCATGCGTGCTTTTGCGTAACCCTCCTTTATTTCGATGAGCTCAGCCCCTATCAGACGGGCAAAATGGTCGCCCTTGAAATATTCCTCAAGCGTCATCCGATGGCTATTTGGCAAGGTTGAGCAGGTCGTCTTCCGAGATGACGCTAAGTTTATTGTCGGCAATAATTTCCTTTGCCCTTTCAGGATGGTCAGTGCGGAAGATGAGGATGCCCTTTCCGTTGAGCAGAAAAGAATAGAGATAGGTAATCTCAATGTCCTCGCGCGCAAAGACTTCGATGGCATCTGCGGCTCTTCCAGGCTGATTATCAAGCACTACGGCAAAGACATCCGACTTGGCAACAGCCACTCCGGCATCCTTAAGCACTTGATAGGCTCTTAGAGGTTCACTACAGATGAAACGGCAAATACCATAGTCGACCGTGTCGGCTATCGTTGAGGCAATGAGTTGAATATCAGCCTTTTTGAGCAGCAACAATACCTTAAGCAGCGTTCCGCTCTTATTTTCTATGAATACAGAAAGTTGATTGATAGTCATATCTTTTATTTTTTAGGTTTTAAAATGGATTCTTATTGAAAATGTTTACGTAAGTCCTTGACTCTTACAGCTTTGCCTTCACTGACTGGAAGACTGCCCGGAGGTAGGAGTTTAACGTGCGGAGTGAGCAGGATTTCATCATGCAACTGACGTGAAATCTCACGGGTGAGCAGTTGCAACTTGCCATAATCATCCGTGAAATGCTGTTGGTCGAGTTCCACTTCCACCGTCATGGCGTCGTTGCTTTCCTCTGTTTCGAGGGTGATGAGATAGTTGCTGCCCAGTTCTTTGAAGGTCATAAGCACCTCTTCTATCTGTATTGGGAAGATATTAACGCCCTTCAGGACTATCATATCATCGGACCTTCCCTTCATGCGGTCTATGCGTTTATGGTGTCTTCCACAAGGACATTCCCCCGGAATGATGCGCGTAAGGTCGCGCGTACGATAGCGCAGCAGCGGCATAGCCTCACGATTGAGGGTCGTAAGAACCAGTTCCCCAATCTCTCCGTCAGGCACTGGCTCCAGCGTATCAGGGTCTACTATCTCTACAATATAATAGTCTTCCCAGATGTGCATGCCGTTCTGTTCCCTGCACTCAAAGGCTACTCCAGGGCCACACATTTCTGACATACCGAATGAATTGTAGGCTTTTACACCCAACATCTGCTCTATACGCTTGCGCTGCTCATCGCTATGAGGCTCTGCGCCGATAGCGAGAATGCGCAATTTGGTATCTCTGCGTGGGTCTATCCCTTCCTCCTGCATCACCTCAAAGAGGCGGGTAGCATAACTGGGAATGGCATGTACGACGGTGGTTCCAAAGTCAGTGATGAATTTAATCTGGCGACGAGAGTTGCCTGCTGCTGCCGGTATGGTGAGCATGCCTAATCGTTCAGCCCCATATTGGAAGCCCAAGCCTCCTGTAAACATACCATATCCGGAGGTATTCTGAAACACATCCTCTGGCCTTGCACCCACCATCCAAAGGCATCTTGCCACTGCATTAGCCCACTCTTCGAGGTCTTTCTGCGTGTGCAGGATGACCGTCGGGTTGCCGGTTGTCCCACTGGAGGAGTGCAGACGCACGCATTTCTCTAGAGGTACAGATGCAATTCCGAAGGGATAAGTATCCCGCAAGTCTTGCTTAGTGGTAAAAGGAATGCGGCGCAAGTCATCTAGCGACCGGATATCTTCTGGCTTTAAGCCAATCTCATCAAAGCGCTTTTTATAAAAAGGAGAGTTCATGCAATGGCGCACTGTTTGTTGCAGGCGTTGCAGTTGCAGAGCCTCTATCTCCGGTCGGGTGAGCATTTCCATCTCCGGATTGAAGAATTTTGAATATTCAGGCATAGGAATAGGTATTAAAAAGATGTTTATACGATGTTTCGTTTATCGACTACAAACTTGCTCTTGCCTTGGCTGCGCTCGATGGTATTCGGTGCTTTGAGTTTCACTTTGGCACTGATGCTGAGCACGCTCTTGAGCTTGGCGGCGAGTTTTTTCGACAGTTCTTCCAATGGAGCGAGGCGGTCGAAGTCGTCGGTGAAGTACTCTTGGCGCAATTCCACCTGTACTTCGAGGGTGTCAAGATTATTGATACGGTCGACAACCAACAGATATCGAGGCGCAAACTCCTTCATAGAGAGGATTACACTCTCCACTTGTGATGGGAAAACATTGATGCCTCGGATGATGAGCATATCGTCAGAACGGCCCATAATGCGGCCCATGCGAATGTTGGTTCTGCCACATTCGCACACTCCGGGCATCAAATAGCTGAGGTCTTTGGTGCGGTATCGCAGTAAAGGCATTCCCTCTTTGGTGAGTGTAGTGAAGACTAATTCGCCCGTTTCACCTACTGGCAGCCTCTCTAAAGTCTGTGGATTGATAATCTCAGGATAAAAATGGTCCTCGTTGATATGCGACCCATGCTGCATTTCACACTCATAACTTACACATGGACCCATGATTTCGCTCAGGCCATAGAGGTTATAGGCTTTCAGCCCGAGACGTTCCTCAATCTCCTTGCGCATGTTTTCGGTCCATGGCTCTGCACCGAAAGCACCTACCCGAAGTTTAATGTCCTCGCGCGTAATGCCCATTTTCTCCATGGTTTCGGCTAAATAAAGGGCATAAGAAGGTGTACAGGCGATGCCCGTAATCCCTAAATCCCGCAAGAGGCGCACGTGTTTCTCGGTGTTGCCCGTTGAGGTCGGAACAACGGCAGCGCCTAAGTTTTCCACGCCATAATGGGCACCTAATCCTCCTGTAAACAGTCCATAGCCATAAGCGACAGAGAAGATATCATTGCGTGTAACGCCATAAGCCGTCAGACAACGTGCCATGCACTCGCTCCATACACCGATGTCCTTACGGGTATAACCCACAATGGTAGGTTTTCCAGTGGTACCTGTTGAAGCATGAATTCGTACGATTTCTGAAGGCGAGGCAGCCTGCAAGGCGAAAGGATAATTGTCGCGCAGGTCTTGTTTTGTCGTAAAAGGCAGTTTATCGATATCTTCAATAGTGCGGATATCTTCAGGTGTCATGCCCCTTTCCTGCAGTTTATTGCGATAGAAAGGCACGTTATGATAAACGTAATCGACAATCTTGCGAAGTCGTTTACTTTGCAGAGCGCTCATCTCATCGCGGCTCATGCGTTCTTTGGTTTCATTCCAAATCATTATCCTTTTTCAGGTTTTTAGGTTTATAATATTATCGTTTTATTTGTGATCTTCGGCAAATGCCTGCATTCGCTCTTGAAGTATGGGATACAACTCATCACGCATACGACTGGTGCAGGCCCTCACTCCTTGTTGCAGGCTTCCTGTTGTGGAGAGGCAGATGCTGCTCACGCCATAGCCCATCAACTCTACAAGCAGTTCTTCACCCGTCATATCACCATAACCGAGTGTGAAGAAAAACCCATCGCCAACAGGTTTTGTGACGTCATAATCATATACTACGCGGAAGCCATTATCGCAGAAGATTTTCTTCATTCTATTGGCGCGCCGCTCATATTCACGTGTATCCTCCACAAAATTGATTTTTCCTTCACACGAAAGGCGTAACATCTCAGCATAGCCATACTGTGTTGAGGCTGTGGAACCGCTGGTAATCATGTAGAGAATTTCGGCTATAAAGGTGGAGCCAAACACGCCTGCATCATGATAACGTTCAGCCATAGCGGGGTAATAGCGGTCGAAAAGCTTGTCACTGATACACACCAAGGCCATGCGCTGACCTGCATAACTGAAGATTTTAGAGGATGAAAGCATCAGAATATAGTTATCCGTATAGCGGGCAACAGTGGGAACGTAAGGTGCTTCATATGGATGTCCAAGGTCGCGGCGATAGTCCATGCAGAAGTAGGCAAGGTCTTCCATGACGATGGCATCATAGTGGGTAGCCAGTTCACCGATAATCTGAAGCTCACTTTCCTCCAAACAAGTCCATGCCGGATTATTGGGATTACTATATACAATAGCGGCAATATCGCCATCTTTCATCTCTTCTTCCAACTTAGCCCGTAGCTTTTCACCTCGATAAGGGAAGATGTCAAACTCCTTCCATTGGATACCAAGGATGCGCAACTGTGATTTCTGAATAGGGAAACCAGGGTCAATAAAAAGCACTTTATCCTTTCCAGGGATGCGTTGCGTACACGCAATGAAGGAGCCGAAAGAACCTGCCACTGAGCCCGTTGTAGGCACACACGAGCGTGGCGTTATTTGGATGTTGATAAAAGCCTTGACAAACTCACTGGCAGCATCCTTCAATTCCTTGATTCCTGCTGCTGGTGGATACTGTGAACCCACACCTCTGTCGAGGGCGGCTTTCTCTGCTTCGATGCCAAAACGATTGGCTGGAAGACCTGGAGAGCCTTGGTCCATCCGGATGAAAGGGATGCCCGTCTTTTTTTCCAGATATTGTGCCACAAGGAGCACCTCGCCTATAGTAGCGTGTGAGAGGTCGGTCACGTGTTGAGAGCGACAGGCCTCGGCGACTAATTCGTCATTGAATACTTTCACGATAATGTTTGATTATAGAATATTACTTATGCCTTGAGCCCGATGTCGAAGGCCTTATAGTTGCTTTCCACGACCTTTTCGCCTTTAGCAGCAAAGACTCTGCCGATAGCAGAACGCAGTTGTTCAGGTGACAGAATATCGATGCAGGCGGCTGCCAAGCCGAGAAGTATCATGTTGGCACTCTTTGGTATCAGGTTCTCATGTGCCAATGTGTCGATATTGAGCATTTTCACATGGGGCAAAGCCTTTAAGTCGTCCAGTAGCTTTTGCTGCTCCGGATAATTGGGAATGTTGATAAGTGGCTCTGAGGAAGTGATAATCCAGCCTTCTTTATTTAAGAAAGGTACGTAGCGCAAGGCTTCCATAGGCTCCATGGAGATGATGATATTGGCCTCTCCTTGTGGGATAAGGTCACTATAAATAGGCTCTGTGCTCAAGCGCAGATTACTCTGTACGTCACCTCCACGCTGACTCATTCCGTGTACTTCGGCTTGTTTAAGATAGAGACCAGCCTCTGTTGCGGCCTCTCCGATGATAGTGGCGATGGAGAGGATGCCTTGTCCTCCCACGCCTGAAAGTATGATATTCTTTTTCATTTGTTTTCCTCGGCTTTCTTCTTACGTAATTTCCGACCTAATGTCTGCATACATTCACGACGGGGAATGATGACAGATACGCCGTTATAATTGATTTCCTCACGCAATGTACGGGTGATTTCTTCCATGTTTTTAGGCAATGGAACGACCACTCGGACATGCTCAGGCTCTACTCCAATGCCCAGACAGATGGCCTCAAACTTATTCGTTCCAGCTGAATCCTGGCCTCCCGTCATGGCAGTAGTCAAGTTATCGGAGATGACAACGGTGATGTTGGCATGGTCGTTGACGGCATCGAGAAGCCCTGTCATGCCCGAATGGGTAAACGTGGAATCGCCGATGACTGCGATAGCAGGGAATACTCCAGCATCAGCAGCCCCTTTCGCCATGGTGATGGAAGCGCCCATATCCACGCAACTGTTGATGGATTGGAAGGGTGGCAACGCTCCAAGGGTATAGCAACCAATGTCGCCGAAGATGCGGGCATCGGGATATTCGGCAGCTACTAGATTGAGTGCCTTATAGACATCGCGGTGGCCACAACCCTGACAAAGGGCTGGTGGACGTCCTACCACATCTTTTACGGCCTCGAAAGCCACGTGGCTCTCTTTGCCGAAAGCTGCCGCCACGTAGTCGGGATTCAACTCTCCCGTTCTTGGTAATTGACCTCCTAATCGGCCTTTGATGGGAAATCCTGCTCCTAAAAGAGCCTTGAGGTCTTGCTCCACAACAGGTTGACCGTCCTCCACAACAAGGATAGAGTCGCTCATAGCTGCCAATTCCTTGATTTGTTTTTCGGGAAGAGGGTATTGCGATAATTTCAATATGGCGGAAACACCTTGTGGTGCGACCTCTTTCACATAATTATAGGCAATGCCACATGCGATGACACCGAGGCCTTTGCCTTCCATTTTTTCCAATCGGGTGTAAGCGGAAGCCTCTGCTTGGCGGGCTATTTCCTCCTGTTTGTCAAGCAAAACTAAGTATTGTTTGCGGGCAATAGCGGGTAACAAGACCCAATGTTTGCCTGTATCGGGATGTAAAGCATTTGTTGGAAGAACGTCTTTCTTGACTTCCACAGCGGCGCGCGAGTGAGCCAATCGGGTAACCATGCGCATCATGACGGGCAATTTGAGCGACTCTGAGAGTGCAAAAGCGGTAGCCATGGCATCATAACATTCCTGCTGATTGGAGGGCTCGAAGATGGGAATCATGGCGAATTTGCCATAAAAACGGGAGTCTTGTTCATTCTGAGAAGAGTGCATCGAGGGATCATCAGCCGCCAAAACGACGAGCCCGCCATTAACACCTGTGATGGCGGAATTGACAAAAGCATCGGCACACACATTCATGCCGACATGCTTCATGCAGACCAAAGCGCGCTTGCCAGCATACGACATGCCGAGCGCAGCCTCCATGGCGGTTTTCTCATTGGTACACCAACGGCTATGAATATTGCGCTCTCGGCTGAGCGGATGCCGCTGGATAAACTCCGTGATTTCAGTTGAGGGAGTGCCGGGATAGGCATATACGCCCGACAACCCTGCATGGAGGGCGCCTAGGGCAATAGCTTCATCACCGAGCAACAGTTTCTTTTCTTTCATTATCATTGTTTGTTTTTTAGAATCATAAAGTCGTCGGCATCGTTGAGCACTGGGAATTTTGCCCGAAAGGCATGAAGGATTTCCAGGTCGATGTCGGCAGTGGCTGCCATCTCTTGATTGGGCTCACAGGCTGCAAGGGTATGACCATAAGGGTCGAGAATGGCAGAACAGCCGTTATATTCACACGATGGGTCATTGCCCACACGATTGACCCCTGCCACATAGCATTGGTTTTCGATGGCGCGCGCCTTCAGCAAGGTGCTCCAGGCATCGATGCGGCTCTTGGGCCAACTGGCTACATAGAGCGCAAGGTCATAGTCATTACGGTTGCGGCTCCAAACGGGAAAGCGCAAATCATAGCATACTTCGAGCAGTATTCTTATGCCCCGAAAGGTCACGATGACACGCTCTTCACCCGCCGTGATGAATTTATCCTCACCTCCATACGTGAAAAGATGGCGCTTATCGTAAGTGGTCACCTTGCCATCAGGTTCTACAAAGTAGAACCGATTATAAAAACGGTCTCCGCTTTTGACGAGAATGCTCCCGCAAATAGCGCAGTTGCGTGCTGCTGCCGTCGATTTCATCCAAGCCAAAGTGTCGCTGTGGTCATTCTCGGCAATGCCTTCCGGTTGGGTGGCAAAGCCCGTAGAAAACATCTCGGGAAGGATGAACAAATCGGCATCGGGTAGTTGTCGGATGGCCTCTTCGGTACGTTTGACGTTAGCGGCAGGTTGTGCCCACAGAATATCTCGTTGTAAGGTAGTAATCTTCATTTATTTAACGGGTGTAATTGAATTTGATATTACAAAGGTAGTCTTATCTTTCAAATTATCCAAATTTATAGTGATATTTTTGCAATTTTAAACTGTTTATGCCCGAAAACTTTACAAATTGCACTAAGGGAACTCTTTTTGTGGACGCTTTTAGGCCATATTCGGCTAAGCGGTTGATAATCAATAAGAATCTGAAAGAGATTTTTCGGAAAATCAAAACATTTATCCTCGATTTGTAAACAATGATTGTTTACTTCCTAAAAGGTCGTTGTTTACGGGGTAAAGAACCGTTAAAAGGAACGTAAAAGGTTATTAATTACAAATCAATCAAATGAAAGCCGGAAAATAAGAAGAAAAATAAATGGAAATCAAGAACTTTTCTTTATCTTTGCAAAGTTATCGAAGAATTGAAAAATAACCTAACAGATAATCCAATTATGACAATGAAAATTGACCATTTAGCCATTTGGGCAGACAATATCGAATTGCTGAGAGCCTTTTATATGAAGTATTTTGGCATGATGTCTAACGAATTGTATATCAATGAGAAAAAGCAATTCCGCTCTTATTTTCTATCTTTTGGCGATAGCGGTGCTCGCATCGAACTGATGACAGCGCCAGCAAAGTCAAAGCCATCCAGTCGTGGGCAGATGAAGGGATTGGCGCATTTTTGCCTCTCTGTAGGGACAAAAGAGCAAGTTATGGCTATGGCAGAGCAGTTCCGCCACGATGGTTATGCCATCCTCAGTGAGCCTCGCACCACAGGCGATGGTTGCTTTGAGGCTGCCATTGCCGACCCTGAGGGCAACTATGTGGAAATCGCAGCGTCAGAGGAATAGGCTTCTCGGCCTCTCAATTGAGAAAATTAAGGAAGAAAAGTGGCATCAAAGAAAGAGACATTAGATTTTGTGCTCTCGCAAATGGAGGGCATCCAAGACATAAGGACACGACAGATGATGGGCGAATACCTCATTTACTATCGCGAAAAGGTGGTTGCTGGCATTTACGATGACCGTTTTTTAGTGAAGCTGACACCCTCGTCAAAGGCCCTGTTGCCCGATGTTCCCGAAGAACAACCTTACGAAGGCGCCAAGCCGATGCTCTCCCTCTCCGACATCGTTTTCAATGGTCACACCGATGAAAACCGCCACCTCCTTTCCAAAGTCTTTGAGGCCATCTATGGAGAAATCAAATAATATGCCCAATAGCAGAGTTAAATATGCATTAATTCCCCAAAAGGGTTGAAAATATCATAAGCAATGATGAAAAAATAATGTCAATGCCTATATTTCTAAAAAGCTTTATTAAAATTAGTTATTTGTGCATGTATAGATAAGATCCCAAATCATCAATAGATCTCCGATAATTAAAAAGATAATGGCTGGATAAAATAGTTTGCCATAAGTTTTTTTCTTTTCAATCCAATTCGTTAGATTACAAAATTTATAAATCTGATAGGAACTTGTTGCAATTGCTAAAATTAAAATAATTGTCATATTATATCAAAATTTTATATATGAAAGATTTTCTTAATTAGTGACAGCGTCAGACAATCATTATTACAAGAATTGTCCAGATTCAACAGCGGATGATATTGCTAAACGCCCTGTCCAAGTCCTTCTTGAACGTTGCAAATATAGCAAAAGACATTTAATCTTGCAAGAACTTTGCTCATTATTTTTATTTATTTTCAGAATAAGTCACATCCTATCCATGATTCAAGTGCTTTGATATTCAAATTCATAGGGGAAT
>JALCDQ010000022.1 GCA_022641735.1 Prevotella sp.
GCTATTTCGTTTACATTCTTGCTTTCAGGCTCCGAATATACAGGTACGCCTATCTGCTCGCCCACTACTTTCAACTGCTCGATAGCTGCAGGACGGTAAACATCACACGCAACGAGGAGCGGTTTCTTGTTCTGCTTGGTCTTGAGCATATTCGCCAGTTTCCCGGAGAATGTGGTTTTACCAGAGCCCTGAAGACCAGACATGAGGATGATGGCAGGCTTATTGACTAATTGAAGCTCTGAAGCCTCACCGCCCATAAGTTCGGCAAGCTCGTCATGAACGATTTTCACCATCAACTGGCCTGGCTTCACGGCCGTGAGCACATTCATGCCCAGTGCCTTCTGCTTTACCGTGTCGGTGAATGTCTTAGCCACCTTATAGTTCACATCGGCATCCAACAATGCACGACGAACGTCTTTCAAGGTTTCTACAACATTGAGTTCAGTGATTTTGCCCTCACCTTTCAGTATCTTAAATGAGCGTTCTAGTCTGTCATTTAAATTTTCAAACATGTTATTTTGTCGTTTTTATTTTCTTGCAAATTTAATAAATTATAGGGTGAAAAAAGAATGTTACTACTATGTTTTAAAATATTTTAAGTCACCCGATGCCGATTTCTGCGCACATAAATAGTAAGTGTGCAAATTCCTCCAGCAATTTATTTCTAAATGAATATTGTTTTGTAATTTCATTGCCCTTAAATCCCCGAAAAGTAAACAACCGTTACTTACCTCGTAAACAATCGTTGTTTACCTTGTAAGTAACGGTTGTTTAGGCTGTAAAAGACGGTCTTTTACAATTCGATAAGATACAGGCCTTAATCTTTCAAGGAATAAGTGATGGTGCTCACTACGCGTACCTTCTTCATATAAGGCTTGTCGCCATCGTCTATAGAGAACTCTCCTTGGTCGGCCTCAAGGATTTTATTCAGGTCGCTATGGCTGTTTTTGGCAAACTGCTGAGCAGTTTTTTCCGCATTGGCAATGGCATCCTGCATCATCTGAGGTTTCAGTTTTTGGAATTGAGTATAGTCGAAAGTGGCAAAGTCAGTGTAAGAATAAATCCCACGGTCAAAGAGTTCACCTTTCTTATTAATGATGTCGCTTATCATCTTTGTACGATGCGAGTTCACGCTCATCATCTTCGTAAGGGTATATTTGAAAAGAGGTTTCTTCCCATCATACACATTGTCATAATTATTCGTTACTGTCGGAGCCTCTATTTCGATAGAGTCCTGCGCATTGCAACCCTTTTCGAAGAGCCATTTTCGTATGGAAGTGAGGTCACGGTCAGCTGCTTTTGAGAGCACGCCGATGTCATCTCCCTGCATGGTAACCGTGAAATTCCACGTCACCACATCAGCCATCACCTGCTTTTCAGCCAGTCCCTTCACGGTAACCCTACGGTCTTTATTCGTAAAGTTATCAAAACCGCCTTTAATGCAAAGGCCTAAAATAACAATACCAAGGGCTAATATTGCTGCCTCAATGATTCTGTTTTTCATATCGTTTATATTAATTTGCACAAAGATAGCAACAATATTTGAGATATGCAATAGTTAGAGGGAGAATTTTGCGATGAGAGGCAAATGGTCACTAAAGCCATTCTTGAACTTAGCCCCATAGTAACTGCGCTTCGGATGAACGCCTCCATATTTGTCATCTTCCTCTAAAAGGAAAGGAAAATCTGCTATCCTGCAATCCAAAAAGCTGTCTTTCAAGGAACTGGAGCAAAGAATATGGTCGATGCTCTCCCAATGTCCATGATAGCGATAAGAGCCTTTTGCGCCATGAGATCCTTTCGCTTCAGCGGAAACATCTATCACTTTGGATTCGTAAAGCTTTTTCATAGGTTTCCCATCATAGCTGTCATTGAAATCTCCAGCTATCAGAATTTTAGCATTTGGCGTTATCCGATAGACCGAATCGATGGCTTCGCTGAGCTTCTCACATACCAGCATCCGATAAGGACGCGTCAACTTTTCACCCCCAAAACGACTGGGTGCATGCACTACAAACACATGTAGCGTGTCGCCAGTTATGATACGCCCGCTTACATATAATATATCGCGCGTAGGTCGCATATCTTTCAAGGGATTAATGCGAACGGAACGACTGTTGATAAAGGCAAATGAAAGTGGCGAATACAGCAGTGCAACGTCGATTCCACGCTCATTAGGAGAGTTTGTCATCACATATTCATAACCAGCTTTCCGCAAAAGAGACCTCTTAGTAAGGTCGGTCATCACCGAATCATTCTCGACCTCACAGAGCGCCACTAAATCCGGCAACGACCAATCATCACCATCCTCTCCACAAGCAATGATTTCCTGTCCGATATGGTCTATCTTTTGCCAGTATTTATAATGATTCCAATGCCGATAACTATCTGGGAGAAACTCCATATCATCCTTCAAACTGTCATGCACACAATCAAAGAGATTCTCACAATTGAGTTCTACGAATGTAAAGAAACTTACTAATAAGATACCTAACGACATGCTTACAGTTTTCCTATTCCTTTACGTTCTTGCGAATTTTGGTAAGATATTGCTTCATTCCTGACGCATCCTTATTGTCGATAATGGCAAGAAGTTCCTTCAATTCCGTGCGTATCTGCACCACTTGGTCATGTGTATAGGGGTTGAAGAGAATCTCCTGAAGCAGATAATCATCCTCGCTCAGCACCCCTTTTGCTATCCTCATGTGGCGCTTGAAAGTAGTTCCTGGCGCATCTTGATGCTTCATTACAGCGGCAAACACAAAGGTTGAGACGAACGGAATACTCAGAGAATAAGCCACGGTCTTATCGTGTTCTTCAAAAGAATACTCATAAATGTTCAATCCAAGCTTAGCGTAGAGGTCTTTGAAGAATATCCTTCCCATGTAATCTCCTTCTTTGATGATGATAGCATTCTCCTCAGAAAGTTGGTTAAGATTGGCAAATGTAGGGCCAAACATCGGATGGGTAGATACATAACGATAGCCACTTTTCTCATAAAAGTCCTTCAATCCGGTCTTTACACTGCTGATATCACTGATGATGCAATCAGCAGGCAGATAAGGCATAACCTCCTCGAAGGCGGGTATCGTATATTTTACGGTTACCGCATTGATGACTAACTCGGGCTTGAAAGCCGCAACCTCCTCCAACGTAGTCAACCTTTCGCAGTTATAAGTAAAGCGCATTCGCTTGGGATCTTTCTCGAATACAGCCGTCTCATGCTCAAAACTAAGCAGGTCGAGAAAGAAACTCCCCATCTTGCCTGCACCCATTACCAGTATCTTCATCTTACTTATTGATTATTTCTATTTGCTGACGTACACTCTCCTCGTGAATTCCTTCAAAGACATTGGCAATGAATTCAGGGTCCATTCCTAACAAAGAGCCCTGTGCGCCACGCTTTTCGAGTATCTCATTGTAACGGTTTGCCTGGAAGACGGTCATATTATGCTCTTTCTTATACTGGCCAATTTCACGGCAAACTCTCATTCTCTTTGAGAGCAAATCCATCAACTCATTATCCAACTCATCAATCTGCTTACGGAGCATGACGATTCCCTCCGTCGTTGTATGTTCATCTCTCACAACCAAAAGACTTAAAATATAATCCAATACATCAGGAGTTACCTGCTGTTTAGCGTCACTCCACGCATCATCAGGACAGCAATGACTCTCCACTATCAAGCCATCGAAACCAAGATCCATGGCCTGCTGGCACAGGGGGGCTATCAGTTCACGGCGCCCACCGATATGGCTGGGGTCACAGATAATGGGTAAATTGGGAATTCTGCGATGCAATTCCATTGGTATCTGCCACATAGGAAGGTTACGATAAATCTTCTTATCAAAACTCGAAAAGCCTCTGTGAATGGCTGCCAAACGTTTGATGCCAGCCTGATTGATACGCTCCATAGCACCTATCCACAGTTCCAAATCTGGATTAACAGGGTTTTTCACGAAGACTGGAACATCCACTCCCTTCAGAGAATCTGCCAAATCCTGCATCGCAAAAGGGTTAGCTGTCGTGCGTGCACCTATCCACAGGATGTCAATACCATATTTCAAACAGAGCTCCACATGCTCCGGTTTTGCCACTTCAGTAGCTACCAGCATGCCTGTCTCTTCTTTCACTTCTTTCAACCAAGGCAAGGCCACCTCACCATTACCCTCAAAGCCACCCGGTTTTGTACGTGGTTTCCACACTCCGGCACGAAAGTTATGACAGCCTTTTTGAGCCAATTGGCGGGCTGTTGTCATCACTTGCTCTTCAGTTTCAGCTGAACAAGGACCAGCAATCACGAAGGGACGTTCATTATCACTCGGTAAATGTAAAGGTTCGAGATCAATTTCCATATTCTTTATTTTTATTATTTGCTTACTGTAAACTATCTAAATTATTTGATTATCACCACTTCAAGGCTTCTATACGAAGAAGGGCTTCCTTTATTTTAGCATCCTTTGCACAGAGAGAAATACGTATATAGCGCTTTCCATTGCTGCCAAAAATAAAACCTGGAGTAATGAATACCCTTGCCTCATGCAGCACTCTCTCAGTCAAATCCTCCACATCGGCGTACTTCTCAGGTATCTTTCCCCATAGGAACATCCCCACTTGCTTTGGGTCAAAGGTACATCCAAGAGCCTGCATAATCTTCTCAGCAATGTCTCTTCTTCTCTTATATGTTTCCACATTATATTCATGATGCCACTCGGGAGTGTTCGTATTGTAGGCCTCAGCGGCTGCAAGCTGGATACCGCGAAACGTTCCACTGTCTATATTGCTCTTAATCTTGAGTATCCAACTGATGAATGTAGGATTGGAAACACACATTCCTACACGCCATCCTGGCATATTGAAGCTCTTGGACATAGAGTTGAACTCGATGCAACAATCCTTTGCGCCCGGCACTTGCAACAGAGAAATGGGATGTTCATTGAGGATGAAGGAATAAGGATTATCATTCACCACCACAATATCATGCTTACGGGCAAACTCCACAAGACGCTCATAGGTCTCCATACGGGCATTTCCGCCTGTAGGCATATTCGGATAGTTGGTCCACATGAGCTTCACATGGGAAAGGTCTTTTGCCTCCAACTCTTCAAAATCAGGTTGCCAACCATTATCTTCACGAAGATTATAATTCACAATCTTTGCACCCAAAATCTTGCTCAACGAGGTATAGGTGGGGTAACCAGGGTTAGGCACCAGCACTTCTTCACCTGGATTGACAAAAGCAAGCGTCACATGCAGGATGCCTTCCTTACTGCCGATAAGCGGTTGAATTTCTGTTTTCGGGTCTAACTCTACCCCATACCACTTCTTATAGAAGTTCGCCATAGCCCCGCGAAGCTCTGGTGTGCCCATCGTAGGCTGATAGCCATGCGCATTTGGGTCATTGGCCACTTCGCAAAGTTTGTCTATTGTCTGCTTGGAAGGTGGCATATCGGGACTTCCGATGGCAAGACTGATGATGTCGTTGCCCTCTTCATTTAACTTCGCAACTTCTTTCAGTTTGCGTGAAAAATAGTATTCTTGAACGCTCGACACTCTGTCGGCTGGCTTAACATTGCTCATATTCTCCGATAATTTTAAGTTTTCTGGTTAATGGGATAATGGCATCTATCGACTGACGATAACGGGTGAGGTTGTCGAAGGTCAAATCCACATAGAAGAGATACTCCCACTCGTGCCCTATAATAGGAAGAGATTGTATCTTAGTGAGATTGATTCCATAGAAAGAAAGTATTGTAAGCACCTTCGAAAGGCTACCTTCCTCATGGGGAAGAGAAAACACAAGGCTCGACTTATTCGACTTCTCCAACGTGCGAAGGAAGTCTGCTTTCTGTGGATTGGATATGACAAGAAAGCGTGTGAAGTTGTGTTTATTGTCCTCGATATGGTCTTCCAGCACCTTCAAACCATACATCTTAGCAGCATCAGAATGGCAGATAGCCGCCCAGCCCTTACATTGTTGCCTGCTGATATATTCCGCACTACCGGCTGTATCATCACTTTCCACTGCTTTCAAAGTGGGATGATTGGCCAGAAAATCACGGCATTGCATCAATGCAACAGGATGAGAATGAACCTCTGAGATGGTCTGCCAATCATCTTCCGGCAAGCAGCAGATAGAGTGCTGGATATGCAGTTTATGCTCTCCAACGATGGTCGTATCTGAAGCCCGCAGCAGTTCGTAGTTATGGAGCAGACTTCCTGCAATGGTATTCTCTATCGCCACAAGCCCTATCACCGTAGGATCACGCTTGATATTCTCAAATACTTGCTCGAAAGTAGCGCAACAGATCACTTGTATCTGCTCTCCTTCAAAGTACTGATGAGCTGCAATATCATGGAAAGAGCCCCTGATTCCTTGTATAGCTATTCGCTTCATATCTTGCTTTTAATAAAAAGTCCCGCTCCAATATACATGAAGCGGGACTCAATTAATTTCTTTATCTTGTCATAAGTTGAAATTTATACGCAACTTCCCGCTTCACAATTACTTGCAAAGTAAAAATAAAAGTAATAGAAAGATGCATAAGATTTCACCATGATTCTTTTCTTTTTATATATCTGAATGCAAAAGTATAACAATTATTTGATTCTGACAAACATTTTGAAAGAAAACTTATAATTTATCTCTCTTTTTTGTTTATCCGAGCCCAAATGGATTATTATTCTTGTAAGCCTCCTCTACTTTCCGCTGAATATCCTCTGTTCCTTCTGCATTATATTCTCCACTGACCTCCTTAGACTTATCAGGGTCCAATTCCAACACGGCTTTCATGTCTTCTTCGGCTCCTTCTTTATCGCCTTTGGCAAGCTTGATAGCTCCTCTTTCCTTGAATGCCGCAAGGCTGAAAGGGTCAGCTTCTATCACCTTATTATATATGTCTATGGCGGCATCATGCTCTCCTTTGGCCTCCACCACACGAGCTTTCAGAAGCAAAACATCCTCATTGTCCTTCACTTGCTGCAACAAATAGTCAGCATCTTCCCCAGCGCCTTTCAATTCGCCCATCTTCAGTAGCGTATCTCCACGCAAAAGATAGGCATCCAGATAATCTTCTTTCAGCGAGATGGCTTTCGTCAACATGGCAACAGCATTCACCTGATCGCCTTGTCCAATACAAGCACGGGCATACAAGCCAAGCACCTCGGGGTCGTCTTTATTAATCAACAAGGCTTTTTCGCAGGCATCTGCCATAGCGCCATAGTCTTCCATCATGTAGGCCACATTCGCCATTCTGACGAAGATACCTTCGTTGTCTGGCTGTGCTTCAGCTAGTTTCTGCAACTGCTCGAAAGCCGAAAGCAACTCATTATTATGCACCAAGGCCTGCGAAAGATAATCCCTACATTCGAGGTCTTCCTTTATTTCCAATGCATGATTAAAGCATTTGATGGCATATTCCCATTGAGAACTATGCAAAGCCCTTACTCCATCGAATTTAAGCACATCAAAGTTTTTCTCATTTTCTTCTTGTTTTCTCTCCTCGGAGGTTTCTTCCTTACCTCCAAACAATGATTTAAAAAAGTTCATGATACCGAATAAATATATTTGAATTATTGTTCCTCTATCAGCTTCTGATAGACTTTATTAGGGAATATATCCGTACGCATCCAGTTTGGCCACATGTTGACCACCGGTGAGAAAGTCTTTCCCACTTCCTTATATTTCTGGAAAACGAACTTCGCATTGATATATCCGTCGCCACCATCTTTGGCAAGGATATAGCAATATAATGACTCAAAATACCCTATAATCTTATCACTTGTTTCCAAAGGCTCGGTAAGCCAATCAGTTTGAGGTATGGCTTCCGTGAGCACAACAGCTTGAGGATAACGGGCTTTGAAGAGCTTTTCGCAGTCTGCCTTCAACGTCTGGGTCTCCGATTTCTTATAGAGATTGGTCGTATAGAGGGGCATATAGTAAGTGCCGTCTATCTTTATCTCATCCTCAGGACGGCTTTTGATGCCGATGCCCTCCTTCACTTTCTTGGTAGCATCCGACACATTAGCCTTGGCTTTATGCCAAATACCTGAGACTTTTTCACTCAAGCTCTTATTCTTAGACGATTTTGTGCTCTGAGCCTTAGCGGGCACAATAGCTATTAAAAGTGCTGACAGCACCATAAAAATCAATCTTTTCATATGCTTTAGTTTTAATTCACGACAAAAATAATATAAAAAGATTAACAAGCAAAATAAATTCAGTAAAATTAATTATCTTTGCCCACATGAAACAAAAATTATTGATTATATTGTTGTCTTTCATCTGCTTTTCAGCAAAAGCTCAAGAAGACTCTACCTATATTTCCACTCCTATCCTGCCATATAATTACGGATGGGGATGGCATAAAGGCCTAAACGTGGATGTAGACTTGTCGGTTTTCGCCCAATTTGGCAAGAATGCCCGTCATGGAGCTGGTTTCGAGCAACGATTGTCGGCAACTTATCTGGCACCATTATCGAAGAAACTATGGCTTGCCGCTGGTGGTTCGGTGAATAATATCATGTGGAGTGGCGACTCTTACAGGTCTGCTGCCTTCTATGCGGCCATCGGTTACAAGTTCAATGAGCATTGGGAAGCCTATGCTTGGGTGCAGAAACAGGTGGCGAGCAATAATACCTGCGGGTATTATTCACCTTATTATAATTATATGTTCGATATGCCTTACAACGGGATGTTCGGTTATGGCGACCGCATAGGGGCTGCCGTTAAGTACAATCTGAACCCGAATGTGTCTTTCCAACTTTCTGTTGAAGGGGTTAATATACCAAAGCAGAAGGGCCTGTATTTTGACCAATACAACTATCCCACACCCAAAGATTAGGGCTGAAGAACGTCATTCTGAACAGTAGAGATAACCGATGGAAAGAGCAAAAATAACCATCGGGAATGTAAAAGGCCGTTACTTACAAGGTAAAACAACTTGTTTTGGTAGGTAAAACAACTTGTTTTGGTGAGTAAAACAAGTTGTTTTACTTTGCAAGTAATCATCTCCTATCTTCAAAGGAATCGCAATCGAAGACTATTCAAGACAACACTGACGCTGGATAGAGCCATTAAGGCGGATGCCCACATCGGTGTTATCTGGAAATCAAGACCGAAAAGACAGAGCACTCCGGCTGCTAAGGGAATGCAGATAAGGTTGTAGATAAAAGCCCAGAAAAGGTTCTCCCATATCATCCTAACCGTCTTATGGGAAAGCCGGAGTATCCCCGGAACTGCCCCGAAGTCGTCCCCCATGAGCGTAACCTGTGCCACATCCATGGCAACATCTGTCCCTTTGCCCATCGCAAGGCTCACATCGGCAAGGGCTAAAGCCTGCGTGTCGTTGATTCCATCACCCACCATAGCTACCGTTTTGCCTTCTTTTTGGAGCTTCCGCACAAGATTCTCTTTATCTTGCGGCAACACTTTGCTCTGATAATGACGGATTCCGGCCTTGTCAGCCCAATACTTTGCCGCCTCTTCCTTATCTCCACTCATCATGTAAACATCAATGCCCATGCCCTGCAAGTCGGCAATGGCCTCTTGCACATGTGGCTTCAGGGCCTCGCGCTCATCAAGAGGAAGGCTGTCAGACTTGGTGAAATCAATGTTGCGATTAGGTATTGTGAGAGTGCCTGTCTTATCGATGACCATGGCATTCACCTTTCTGAGGCTCTCCAAAGCCGTGGCATCCTTAATCAAAGCCTGCTTTTCAGCCGCCTTTCCGATGCCCACCATGAGGGCTGTAGGTGTTGCCAAGCCCATCGCGCAAGGGCAAGCGATGACCAGAACGGCCACTGCGGAGAGGATTGCCTGCGGCAAAGCGGCATTGCCGCCGATAATCCACCATAGGAAAAAGGTGAGCACAGCCACCCCTGCCACTATCGGAACGAAGACAAGAGAAACCTTGTCGATGGTGCGTTGCACGGGTGCTTTGGAGCCTTGCGCTTGTTGCACCATCTCGATAATATGGGCTAAAGCCGTATTTCCGCCTATCTGACAAGCCCGAAAACGGAACTTCCCTTGCGAGGGTATGGTACCAGCAAGCACTTTGTCACCAATTTTCTTCATCGCGGGAGTAGGTTCTCCCGTTATCATACTCTCATCCACATAGGCGGCATCAGCCGTCATAAAGCTCGATGCCCACGTCACTTCACCATCCACAGGCACTTTCTCACCCGGGTTAACCTCTAGGATATCCCCCACTTCAATTGCCGAAATGGGCACTTCCTGAACATTCTCACCCTCTACGATATGGGCCGTTTTAGGCGAAAGACCCATCAATTTACGGATGGAAGAAGCAGTCATGTTCTTCGCTTTTTCCTCTAATAGGCGGCCAGTAAGCACAAAAGTGATAATCATCACACTAGCATCAAAATAGGTATGCCACTCTATTCCCCGACTTCCCCACGTCTGTTCACCCCAAAAAGTGTTGAAAACACTGAAGAGAAAAGATATTCCCGTGGAGAGCGCCACTAAGGTATCCATGTTGGCAGAGCCATGACGGAGTTGACGGAAAGCCGAAACATAGAAGCCGCGACCACAATATACAAGGTTGAAAAGAGCCAGAAGCAATGCCAGTTGATTACTTATTTGAGCACTTCCCACAGGTATCCAATGCATGGAAATGCCCATGACAAGGAGGGCAATGACCCATGAGAAGAGGGCCTTTCGCTTCAAAACAGCATACTCATGGCGTTCTATTTCCACCGCTGAGCGGTCTTCTTCGATGACCAAATCATAGCCAATGGCGTTGATTTCCTTTTTCATTGTCTCCAAAGAGATGACATTCGGGTCATAATCTATCAATGCCGAGCGTCCCGGAAGGGAAACGGAAGCACTGTTGATGCCCTTCAGCGAGCTCAGTTTTCGCTCTACATTCGCCGAGCAAGAGGCACAAGCCATACCGATAACAGGTATTGTTTTCTTCATTTCTATAATCTTATTGGGTAACTGATAACCAGTTCCGTGAAATCTGCTTTTGTCAAATGGGCCTTGACATTGACGCCTATATTCAAGTCACGGAACGAGGAAAAGGTATAATGAAGGCCGATATGTTCATAATAAGGCTTCTCTAATTGCTTGGCAGAAGCTCCCATCTCGCGGAAAAGATAATATCCCAAGGCCATGTCGAGGGAAAGATTATGATAGTAAACAGCGTGCTTTGCCGACAAGCCAAACGACCATGGGCTATGCTTGAAGCCTTTCCCTGCATCCAATTCAGCAATATGGTCGGAGTAAGAACCATAGAAAACATCCGCCCCGATGCCACTTGCCCATCGGCGTGCATACCTATACATCAAGTCTGAACGCAAGCTATAAGCCGTATAAACATGGAATCTTGAACGCCTATAATCAGGACTTTCAGGGGATGTATTGAATTGAGTTTTCTGCCAATCCTCATCCAATGTCTTCGCTCCTAACCCCAAAGTGAAATTCAGATAGAAGTATTTTTCAAAGGGAGGATTCATCTTTGGATTGTCTTTCAACAGATTCCTATAATATGGATAATAAACCAAAGCCAGCGAAGGACCTACATAATTGGCGCCTTTATTAGGCCTGTTCAATGCTCCATTGCTATGGTGGAAGAACTCTACACCTGCTTTTAAGCCCCAATCCTGCGCTATCCGATAGGTTGCATGAAGGCCTACTCCAAAGTAAATCAACCATCGGGAACCGATGAACTCATCATCCGCATTGTCACCCAATGCATATTTCCGATGCGCATAAGCCAGTCCAAAAGAAAGCGTGTAATCCGTTTCCCAACGTTTCGTCCTAAAGAACGGACGGGCAAAAGAACCATATAAGCTGACGATATTGCCCAAATGAGAGTCATAATCAACAGGCACCAGCAAGCCCCAATCATCATCTTTATCCCGATGCATGGTAACATTGTTGATGCTATATTTCACTCCTAAGCTCAAAGTTGGATACCCATAATCAGATGCAAAAGCATCACTATCCTGCGGAAGAGCCACATGCAGTAACTGAGCCTCTATCGAAACAGACCTCTTTTTCTTAAGCCATTTACGCACATATTGGTCTAATCCCACTGCTTCTGTTGGCATAATGCTCACCGTGGAGCCCCAATGCTTCAGAGAATCTGTCGTTTGCGCCTGCATAGGCAAGGACGACAAGCAGAAGAAAAGGACAATCCAACGCACGCTTATCAAGTCAAAGTCTCTTTGCGATGAATATCTTTACTCATGACAGAACCACTTGCCTGATGGGTGGCAAGCACCAAAACTTCGGCTATCTGAACATGTTCGGGAGCACTAGCGGCATAGAATGCCACATCAGCAATATCCTCTCCATTAAGCGGATGAATGCCTTCATACACCTTGTCAGCCTTCTCGTCATTGCCATGGAAGCGTACATTGCTGAAATTAGTCTCAACGAGTCCTGGTTTAATGGTCGTTACCCTCACTTTGGTATTTACCAAATCGATGCGCAAACCGTCAGAAATGGTCTTCACCGCAGCCTTTGTGGCACAATAAACATTTCCTCCTGCATAAGCGGCATCACCAGCTACTGACCCGATATTGATGACATGTCCCCGATTACGAGCTACCATTCCAGGCACTACAAGACGAGTCATTGTCAGCAAACCTTTTATATTCGTATCTATCATCTGGTCCCAATCTTCGAAATCACCTTCATATTCTGGTTCCAAACCTCTGGCAAGTCCGGCATTATTGATGAGCACATCAATGTCTTTCCATTCCTTTTCCAACGAATCCATTGCCGTCTTGGAGGCCTCTCTGTCCCGCACATCGAAGACTAAGGTCTTTACCTCAATACCCTCAGAAGCCAATTCTTTGGCAAGAGATGACAATTTTGAGGCATTCCTACCCGTAAGGATAAGGGCATAACCACCCATTGCAAAGCGCCGAGCACATGCCTCTCCAATGCCACTGGTAGCACCTGTTATAAGAGCCGTTTTCCTTTTCATATACCTTATTTATTATGTATATCCAACAAAATCTGCACAATTCGTTCAGCGGAACGCCCATCCCAACGGTCAGGAATGGCACTCTTCTTCCATTGACCAGTAGTCATCTGCCCCACGGCTTCTCCCAATTTGTCAGCATCCTCACCAACAAGAACATTGGAACCAACCTTTACTGTTTCGATATGCTCTGTGTAACTGTTGAGCGTAATGCAAGGAACGCTGTTGAAAGTAGCCTCTTCTGCCACGTTACCGGAATCCGTTATGATACCCTCGGCATGAGCAGTCAGATAGCCAAACTCCAAATAACTCAAAGGTTCTACTATGTGGAAGTTAGGCGATTTGATGTCCATAGCCTTGATGGCATCTGCTGCCCGTTGTCTTAAAGGCGCAACTATCTGAATATCATGGGCGTTGGCTATCATCTGTTCCACCATCAGTTTAAGGTTAGACTGATTGGAAATGAGCGCCTTCCGATTAAGGGTAAAGACCAGATAAGCCTTTTCCTTCAAGCCTAATTGTTCAAACAAGGCTGGCTTCTGAAAGCGATTATAATTGAAGCGGAGGGTATCCATGAGGATATTTCCTACGAGATAAATCTTTGAAATCTCAGCTCCTTCCCGCGTGGCAATGCTGTTGCTGCCCATTCCTGCCGTGAACAAGAGGTCGGAAAGGCCATCGATGACCAAGCGGTTGATTTCCTTCGGCATCTTGATATCAAAACTTCGCGTACCTGCCACTAAATGAACCAGACGGATGCCCTGCTTCTTTGTGACAATGGCAGCAGCCATCGTGGAAGCCAAATCATCCACTACAATCACCACATCGGTAGGATTTTGCTGCAGATAAACCTCAAAAGCCGACATCACCTGCCCTGTAAGTTCATTCAGATTGTCACAGTCGACCCCTAAATAAACATCCGGACGAGGCATCTGAAGGTCCTCAAAGAGGGATGGCTCCAATGTGGGGTCGTCCTTCAAACCTGCATAAACCAGCTGATAAGCTATGTCTCTACCTTGCTCTTTAGCCTTGCAGATGGCTCTGATAATCGGAGCTACCTTAATGAAATTAGGCCTTGCGCCTACGACGATGCATATATTCATATCTCAAACTCTTTTTTGCAAAGTTAGAAAAAATAATTGAGAATCGAGCATGTTATACCCAATTCTCAATCATATTTATTATCTCTATCTTGTAAACAACGGTTGTTTACCCGCTAAACAACGGTCTTTTACAACGTAAACAATCATTGTTTACAAGGTAAAAAGCCGTCTTTTACAAAACGGAAGATTATTCCCCTTTGAAGAGCTCCTTAATACCACCGATAGAACCCATCAGATTGCTTGCCTCATAAGGCAGGAAGACGGTCTTCGTCTTATCGCCCTGAGCAACATCATTGAGCATCTGGATGTATTTTTGAGCCAACAGATAATTAGCCGGATTGGTGCTCTTGCCGACTGCATCGGTTATCTTTTGGATAGCTACCGCTTCAGCTTCAGCCTTGCGGATGCGCGCAGTTGCCTCACCTTCAGCCTTCAGAATGGCCTGTTGCTTGTCAGCTTCAGCCCGGTTGATGGTGGCAGCCTTGTCACCTTCTGACTGCAAAATCTGAGCCTGCTTATCGCCTTCACTCGTAAGGATGGTAGCTCGCTTGTTACGCTCTGCCTGCATCTGCTTCTCCATAGCCTGAAGAACACTCGTCGGAGGAATGATATCCTGCAGCTCCACACGATTCACTTTGACACCCCATTTATTAGTGGCATCATCGAGAACACCACGAAGTTTGGAGTTGATAACATCCCTTGAGGTCAGTGTTTGGTCAAGTTCCATCTCACCTATTATATTACGTAGGGTTGTCTGAGTCAACTTTTCAATGGCATTCGGCAAGTTGTTGATTTCGTAAACAGACTTGAATGGGTCTACAATCTGAAAGTAAAGCAGGGCATTAATCTGCATCTGAATGTTATCTTTGGTAATCACATTCTGCTTATCAAAATCATAAACCTGCTCACGGAGGTCGATGTTATTACTGTACATGTAACGCCCACGCGTCATGGTCACCACGTTTTTGGCCTTATCGATGATAGGGATGATGACGTTGATACCCGGTTTTAGGGTAGCATAATACTTTCCGAGTCGTTCTATAATCTTAGTTTCCGACTGAGGAATGATAACTACAGCCATCTTGACAAATATCAGTGCCAGGACGACAACGGCTATTAAAGCATAAGTTGCAATCATAATTATAAGTTGTTTTAAAGTTTTTCTACTGTTATAATGATACTCTCGCGATGGATGACCTTCACCCTCTCGCCTTTCAGAATGTCCTCATCTGCCTTGCTGATGGCCTTCCAGTCATCACCATCTATCTTCACATAGCCACTTCCGCCTTTCTCGATAGGTTCAATCACGATGCCTTCCCTTCCGATAAGAGCATCCGCATTGCTCAGCCGCTCCTTGTCTTTGCTATGGATATGCTTCACCAGCGAGGGCCTCACAAACAAGATGCTCAGCACTGAAAAGACCGCAAAGACGATGACCTGAACCCAAAACGGCACTCCGAAAAGCGTGGAGATGAGGGCACAGATAGCGCCAATGGCAAAGCACGTAACAAAGAAATCGCCGGAACTCAGTTCCAATATCAGACACACCATGGCAATGATAGTCCAAAGCAACCAAAGGTTTTCCGTAAGGTATTCAATCATAGTAATCTCTATTTTGTTGTTAATTCTGATTGTAAAGTTAATCATTTATTTTGAAACCACCAAATGATTGCACCTTATTTTTTAAAGACCCACTTATCTTTTCACTGCTTTCTAAAGCCCGAAGTGTAACTGTATCCATCTCTGCCGATGATTAAGGCAATTTGTTTTTCTATGGAAAACAAGCTGTTTCTCTATGGAAAACAAACTGTTTTTGTAGGGAAAACAAACATAAAAAGCCGTTATCTACCTGCGAGATAACGGCTTTCTTATGAATTAAAAATGATTTCCTTACTTAGCGTAAGCTACGCTTCGGGTCTCACGGATTACCGTAATCTTGACCTGACCCGGATAAGTCATCTCGTTCTGAATCTTCGTTGCGATTTCATCTGACAACTTGATACTCTCGTCATCATTCATCTTGTCAGCACCCACAATCACGCGAAGCTCACGACCTGCCTGTATAGCATAAGTCTTGGTAACGCCAGGATAGCTCATGGCAATGGCCTCAAGGTCATTCAAACGCTTGATATAGGCCTCTACAATCTCACGGCGAGCACCTGGACGAGCACCTGAAATGGCGTCACAAACCTGTACGATAGGAGCTAACATCGTTTCCATCTCCACCTCATCATGATGGGCTGCAATGGCATTGACGATATCGGGCTTCTCTTTATATTTCTCGGCAATCTTACCTCCATAAAGTGCGTGCGGCAATTCACTTTCCTCATCAGGCACTTTACCTATATCATGGAGCAAACCAGCACGTTTTGCTTTCTTAGGATTCAAGCCTAATTCAGCAGCCATCACCGAGCACAGATTGGCAGTCTCACGTGCATGCTGCAGCAAATTCTGACCATAAGAAGAGCGATATTTCATCTTTCCAATGATACGAATCAATTCAGGATGCAAGCCATGAATACCTAAGTCGATGGCTGTACGCTTTCCAGTCTCAATGATTTCTGTCTCCAGCTGCTTCTTCACTTTGGCAACGACCTCCTCAATACGTGCCGGATGGATGCGTCCATCTGCTACCAACTGATGCAAAGCCAAACGGCAAACCTCACGACGAATAGGGTCGAAGGCTGAGATTACGATAGCTTCAGGAGTATCATCAACGACAATCTCCACACCCGTAGCTGCCTCTAACGCACGAATATTACGACCTTCACGACCAATGATACGGCCTTTCACCTCGTCATTATCGATATGGAATACACTCACGGAATTCTCGATGGCGGTCTCAGTAGCCACTCTTTGGATGGTCTGGATGACTATCTTCTTAGACTGTTGATTCGCATTGAGTTTGGCCTCATCCATGATTTCATTCACATAACTTGCTGCATCCAGTTTTGCCTGGTCTTTCAAGCTTTCCACCAAACGGCTCTTTGCCTCGTCAGCACTCAAGCCTGAGAGTTCTTCCAACTTGGCTCTCTCCTGCTCTTGCATCTTCTGAAGCTCTGTTTGCTTCACTTGGATGAGTTTTTTCTCATTGTCCACACGTTGCTGCTGTTGGTCAACATCCTGCTTCTTACGGCCAATTTCCTCTTGCCGTTGATTCAGAGATATCTCGCGTTGCTTAAGTCTGTTTTCGCTCTGCTGAATCTTCTGGTTGCGTTGTTGTACTTCCTTTTCAAGTTCACTTTTCTTGTTGAGGAACTTCTCTTTCACTTCCAGGAGTTTCTTTTCTTTCACTACATCAGCCTCTTTTTGGGCAGCTGTTATCATCTCGTTATATTTTCCCTTGATAACATATCGGAAAATCAAATATCCAGCAATGCCGCCGATGATCAGCGCAACTGCCGCAATGATTAATGTTAATACCATTTAGCTATATATATTGTTGTTATTAATATTCTCTTTAAACGCCAGCCTCATTTAAGTGCATCATCAATTTCTGAAGTCAACATACCGAGAATATCATGTAACGGAGTGGCATCATGACGTCTAGATTCTTTCTCGAACCTAAGCGCTATATCAATCAGTGCCATATACAATATATCCTTATCGCTTTTCTTCCCCTTGAAGACAGCAGAATAAGAATTTACTATATCCGTTATAAGCTTTGCACTATTACGATACAGTTCCTCTTCATCCCGAGGAACTGTCACCGACACATCGGTGTCGTAAACATGCAATCTTATATGTAATCTTTCTTCAGTCATCGCTACGTTTACTTTTCACTCAGCAGCGTCATACATTTATTAACGTCTCGGATGAGCTTAGACAAGCGGCTCTGTGCATTTTCCATATCCTTGTCAGACACCTCTATCATCCTTGCCATCTTGAGACTATTGTAATCATTGTGTGCTTGGGTCAACTGGGCTTCAAGTTTTTTAATCGTGGAGTCGCGCTCTTCCAACAAAGCCGATAGGTCTTCTTTCTCCTTTTTCATTTCTTTGAAACGGAGTATCAACTGCCTAATGCGAGTCGTGAAAAGCACTAAAGTTTCCTCATTAGCATCCATTGTTCACAATTTGGTTACAAATTTATATTAAAAAATTGAAAAATCCAAATTATTCTTATTTTTTTTACTTTTTCTTTTCTTCTTGAGCAGGTTTAGGCTCTTTCTTTGCAAGCATCACAACTTGATAGACAAAGTCTGTAATCCACTTGCGAGAAAAGCCAAGACGCTTGTCATACTGACGGACGGCTCTCACAGCTTTCACCACACCAGCATCTTTATAATCGTTCTTATCGAACAGGTCGTTTACCGTCTTCTCTGTCATTGCATAGATTGCCCTTTTGAAGATGGAAGGCATTCTCAACTTAAACTTCATCAGATTGCCCATGAGCATCATCAAATCTTGAGAAAAACCTTGGAATTGAACTAAATAAACTTGAACATCCTGTATCTTATGACAGTTTTTATGGATACTTTGGTCAATTTCTTTAAAGAAATTATCATCCGTTTTATAAAGTCCTTTCAGCATCTTTTTACATTGAGAACGCTCCCCTATTCCGAGCTTATTGTTCACCGTAGGGACATGCAGTGTCGTCTTGAAAGTTCTCAAATCAGGAAGCATGCTTAAGTTGGTGATTCCCAGATTACTGGCTAGTGATGCCTGAAAGTAAACTCTAACCAGTGTCATATAGTCTTCCATACCTCCAACTTTTTCTTTTTTGGAGCTTTGACCAAACATTTTAGTTAATATATTCATGACAATTTTGTAAATAATTTTAATTTATGATTGACAGCATTAATTGCTTTAATCTGCTACAAAATTACAACAAACTCCTCAAAACTCAAAATAAAATCACCTTTTCTTTCAAATAGATTTTACAAATAAAATGAGTAAAAACCATAAAAATCTCTGGAAAGGAGACTAAAATCTCAATTTATTGTTGTACCTTTGCGCACGATATATTAAAATGTTGGCTTGTACATGAGACAAAGTAATATCGGAAATGACATTATAAAATTGCTGGCTGTATTCGGCGACGTTATGTTGCTGAATATCTTATTGTTGGCTTTTCTCTTGCTCTTCCCAGATATTATTCCTCATTATTTTCACCAATGTACGAAAATAACGGCACTGGTAGCCAACTTCGCGCTGATTTTCAGTGAGTATTTCTTTCAGCCTATCATCCATTGGCGCAAGTTGCTTTTGGAAGACCAAGCCATTCAAATCCTGAAACTTACGATTTGTCACGTCTTACTGACCTTCGTGTTTGTACGATTGCTTTGTGATGGCGGTGGCTTCTTCAAGTTCATGTTCATCTTTGGCTTTACCGAATATATCTTTTTCCTGAATCTTCGACTGATAGAAAGATATGTTATCCGAAGATACCGCCTTTCCGGTCATAACAACCGAAATATCGTTTTTATCGGTAGCGATATTGCCAACACGATGCTCTATGAAGAATTGCTTAGCGACCCCTCTACGGGATATAAAGTGCTGGGTTATTATAGCAACGAAACAATAGAAAATTGCCCTGATGAACTTAGTTATTTGGGAGATTTGAATTCCTTGATTTCACAATTTGAGATAGATGGGGCTAAAATAGAAAATATCGACGAAGTGTTTTGCAATCTTTCCCATGACTATTCTGAAGAAATCATCAGTATCATGCGGTATTGCGATAAACACACGATCCATTTCTTCTATGTGCCTCTCATGTTCGACAACTACCGCTTGCATCTGAAGCCAGAGATGTTTGGTGACTTCATGTTGTTCACTAACCATATAGAACCTTTGGCAAAACCGATAAACAGAATTATAAAGCGCACCTTTGACATTGCTTTCAGTCTCATTATATGCGCTTGTTTGTTACCTTTTATCCCCCTTATAGCCATCCTTATCAAATTGCAAAGTCCAGGACCAATCTTCTTCAAACAAGACCGGACTGGCATGAATGGCAAGGTCTTCAAATGCTATAAGTTCCGCTCCATGCATATCAATAAGGACTCCGATATGAATCAGGCCACTATCGATGACCCACGCAAATTTTCGTTTGGCAACTTTATGCGAAAGACAAACATCGATGAGTTCCCTCAATTTTTCAATGTCCTCAGTGGATGTATGAGCATCGTAGGACCTCGACCTCACATGCTCTATCATACCCAACAATATCGCAATTTAATTGATAAATATATGGTACGCCATTTCTGCAAACCTGGTATTACAGGATGGGCACAAGTGACAGGTTTCCGTGGTGAGACCAAAGAACTATGGCAGATGGAAGAACGTATCAAAAGAGATATATGGTATATAGAAAACTGGACTTTCTGGCTGGATATCAGGATTATCCTCTTAACAGCAAAGAGTCTGATTATTCACGATAAAAACGCTTATTAAACATGAAAGGAATAGTTTTAGCTGGCGGTTCTGGCACTCGCCTATACCCCATCACCAAAGGAATCAGCAAACAATTGATACCCATCTTCGACAAGCCGATGATTTATTATCCAATTTCGGCATTGATGTTGGCAGGTATTCGTGAGATACTCATTATCTCCACGCCTTACGACCTCCCTGGATTCAAGCGTCTTTTAGGAGACGGACATGAAATCGGAGTTCATTTTGAATATGCAGAGCAGCCCAGTCCTGACGGATTGGCCCAAGCTTTTATTATCGGAGAAAAATTCATTGGGTCAGATACCGTTTGCCTTGTCCTTGGTGACAACATCTTCTATGGTGCAGGATTTACAGGATTGTTAAAAGAAAGTGTTGAGAATGCAGAAAAGTTGAATAAAGCTACTGTCTTCGGCTACTATGTGAATGACCCTGAAAGATATGGCGTGGCAGAGTTTGATAAAAACGGTAATTGCCTAAGTATTGAAGAAAAGCCGGAACATCCTAAAAGCAATTATGCAGTAGTAGGCTTGTATTTCTATCCAAATAGCGTCATCGAGATTGCTAAACACATCAAACCGAGTGCAAGAGGTGAATTGGAGATTACAACTGTTAATCAAGAATACCTCCGACTTGAGCAACTCAAAGTGCAGACTCTCCAAAGAGGATTTGCATGGCTCGATACGGGCACCCACGATAGTCTTTCCGAGGCTAGCACCTTCATTGAAGTTATTGAAAAACGTCAAGGACTTAAGGTAGCCTGTCTTGAAGAAATAGCTTTTAAGAAAGGTTGGATTAATGCAGAACAACTGCTTGAGGCAGCTAAGCCGATGTTGAAGAACGACTATGGCAAATATCTGAAAAATCTCGTACAAGAATAAATTAAAAATTAAATATAACAATGGAAGTAAACGAAAAAACGACTTCAGAAGAATTACTGGAGCAAGACGAGAAATCATCGTTTGATATCCAAGCGATTTACAAAGCCATCATCCTCAATTGGAAATGGTTTCTTCTCTCTCTTATTATTTGCTTGGGCTTAGCAGCCGCCTATCTTCGCTATGCAACGCCTATCTATCAGGCAGATGCCAAATTGCTTATCAAGGACGAAGACAATAACAACCGAAGAGGAAGCAGTAGTTTGATGTATGCAACCAACTTGGGTACTATTTCTAACTCAAATGGTATTGATAATGAAATGGAAATACTCAGTTCCCGTACGTTAGCAGAACAAACAGTACGAGATTTGAAATTATACGTTACTTATTATTCACAAGGTAAAGTCAAAGACCAGATTATCTACAAGACTCAGCCTATCACGGTGGATGTAGACCTCGCCCATGTAGAGTTACTGAACAGTCCTATTAATCTGCGGATTCAAAAAGAAGGCAACACTTATCATGTAACAGGTACCTATTCAATTCCATCAGGTGAATTCTCCACTAACGGCACATACACATTGGATAAGACTTTCTCTGTAATGCCAGCTACCATTGGTACCCGTGCTGGTGTTATCTCCTTCAACAGTAATTCTTCCAATCCTATGAGTGACGGACAGGTGATGAAAGTCGTTATTGTGTCTCCACGCATGATGTCATATAAGTATCAGGCTGCCCTATCAGTAAGCCAAACAGCAAAGACGACCTCTATAGCTCAGCTCACACTGAACGATGAGATACCACAACGTGCAGTTGATTATCTCGAACAACTTGCCCTTGTCTATAACCGTCAAGCTAATGTTGACAAGAACGAAGTTGCACGCCGCACAGAGGAATTCATCAATAGTCGTTTGGAGAAAATCAATTCCGAATTAGGAAATACCGAAGGTCAACTTCAAAGCTATAAGCAAAATAATAATGTCGTTGATATGAGTTTAAATGCTGGTCAAAGTCTTCAGAATTCTGATGCCTATAATCAGAAGCTGAACGAAGCCAACACACAAGTGGCTTTAATGAACAGTGTACAGGAGAGCATGAGAAACAGCGAAAGATATAGTGTTCTTCCTGCCAATGTCGGTATTTCAGATCAAGGAGTCAACAGCATGATTGATAAATATAATACTATCGTACTTGAGCGCAACCGTCTATTGAAGAGTGCCTCTGAAAGTTCACCAGCTGTTACACCTCTTACCTCTCAGTTGGACGAATTACACGCCAGCATCAATAGCGCTATGAACCAAGCCAAGAAAGGCCTAAAAATCCAACGTAATGCCGTAGCCTCACAATATAGCAAATATGCCGGTCAGATTCATGAATCTCCTGAACAGGAACGCATGCTTACACAGATTGGTCGCCAACAGGAAGTAAAGTCAGGGCTTTACTTGATGCTTCTGCAGAAACGTGAGGAAAATTCTATCTCCTTAGCAGCTACTGCCGATAAGGGTAAACTGATTGATACGCCAGAATATATGGGAATTATCAGTCCTAAGAAAACTATCATCATGCTGATAGCTCTTCTGCTCGGCCTAGCTATTCCTGCACTTGTTCTCTTTATCGTTCAATTCTTCCGTTACAAGATAGAAGGTCATGAGGATGTTGTCAAACTCACGAAATTACCAATACTTGCCGATGTCGCTGTTGCTAGTGATACAGTTAAGACAAAAGCTGATATTGTGGTTCATGAAAATCAGAATAACCAAATGGAAGAAATTTTCCGTTCTATGCGAACCAATCTTCAGTTTATGCTTAAAGAAGGACAGAAAGTCATCCTTTTCACCTCTAGCACATCTGGCGAAGGTAAGACATTTAACGCAGCCAACCTTGCAGTAAGTTTCGCTCTGTTAGGTAAAAAAGTAATTCTCGTCGGTCTTGATATCCGTAAGCCTCGTTTGGCAGAACTCTTCGAAATTGATGACCATCAGCATGGTATTACTCCATTACTGATTAAAGACAACCTTAGTTGGGATGTGGTTAAGACTCAGATTATTTCTTCTGGAATCAACAACAACCTGGAACTTCTTCTGTCAGGTCCTATACCTCCTAACCCATCAGAGCTTGTTGCCCGTCAGAGTTTGGATACCGTCATGAATATTCTGAGAGAGCATTACGATTATATTCTCATTGACACAGCTCCTGTTGGCTTGGTTACAGATACCATGCAGATTGGCCGTGTAGCCGATTCTACCATCTATATGTGTCGTGCTGACTACACACCAAAAGAGAGCTTCAATCTCATCAATAGTCTTGCTAATGAGAAGAAGATGCCTAATATGGCAATCGTACTCAATGGTATAGATATGAGCCGCAAGAAATATGGTTATTACTATGGCTATGGCAAGTATGGTAAATACGGCCACTATGGAAGATATGGCCATTATGGCAAATATGGAAACTATGGTAGTTATGGGAATTACGGTTCTTATGGCAACTATAGCAATAGCCATTACGGTGACAAGAATGATACTTCCATCAAGCGTTAACCGCGCTTGAGGAAGTCTTAACCAATAGAAGATGAAGAAGACTGACTTTCTCTTCATGCTCCTTCAGAGTGAACTGCTAGGCAAGAAAATCAATAGTTTTGAAATGTCTTCAGAGCTATTTACTTCACTTCTTGCCACAGCAGAAAAACAAACGGTCACAGGACTCATCTGTTCAGGTTTGATAAATAATAATATCAAACTTCATAAATTTGATGCCATCCAGACCTATTCTACTCTGAAAAGTATAGAAAGTCAGAATATTCTCCTTAATCACGAACTTGCTGCTCTGAGCCAATTACTTACTGCTCACGGCATCAAGTTCGTTGTTGTTAAAGGTCAGACTATCGCCTCTAAGTATCCTAATCCTAATAGCAGATTACCTGGCGACATTGACTTTTATTGCAATCCGTCAAACTTCGAAAAAGCTCGCCAAATAATACAGGAGGCATGGCACGTAAAATTTGACGAAAGTGAGTTGGAATCAGAACAACACATTGCATTCTCTCACAACCAAGTAGAATACGAAATGCACTTCCGTTTGATGAAATTTTCATCATCGCGCTTGCAAACTTATTTTGACTGTCTCATTGATAACGATACATTTCAGACCATAGAGATTGACAATACGCTGATTCCTATTCTCAACCCTACTGTCAATGTTATCTATACTTTTCTTCATTTGTGGACTCACCTTATAGAATTAGGTGTCGGACTTCGACAATTCTGTGATGTTGCCATACTGCTTCATAAAGTAGAGTCAATGTCTACCAATGATTATGAAGAAATACTCAACCATCTTGGCTATACACGAGCCTTCAAAGCAATAGGAGGAATATTGATCAATAAACTAGGACTACCTGAATCAGAGTTTCCACTACCACTTCAAAAAAAAGACCGGAAATATGAAAAGATGATACTTGATATCGTCTTTAAACGTGGTAATTTCGGAAAATTCGGTCGCAAAAAAGAAGTCCGTTCTGGTTTCCTATACTACATAGAAGCCTTAATTATCAAAATCAGCCATTATGGAAAATTCTTTTGGCTTGCACCAAAAGAAAATCTTGCTGTTATCACAAAAGAAATACCCAGCAAGATTCTCAAAGCTTTAAAACGATAAATACCTTTAGGTCTGCCACCAATGTTTTTTCTTTGGCGCCTCATAATTAGCCAACCTTGACTGATTGCGAGCTTCCTTGAGCAAATCACTCCAAGTAAGGTTGTCATGAATCATGTGATAAATTTGTCCCCAGTCAGGAAGTCCGCCTAAGTTACGGTCGTCTATCCAAATATCCGCCTTTATCTTCCTTGAAAAATGATTATTCCATTCCTGCTTTTCTTCTGGATAATCTTTGTTTACAGCATAGAAATCCACACCACGTTCATGGCACCAATCGATGGCATCCTGCAAGAGCTGTCCCTCTCTCACACTCCATAGAATCAGTTTATGATGTTCCTTGATAAGTGTTCGTAAGGTATCTGTAGCAAAAGGTATTTCCTCCCCTATCTTAGGATATTCATGGGTAACGATGGTACCATCAAAATCTATAGCTATAGTCATTTTCTATTGTTTATCTAAGACAGAGTATACCGAATTATTAG
>JALCDQ010000023.1 GCA_022641735.1 Prevotella sp.
AAAAAAGCACGATTTAAGAGTGCCTTACTCATCAAAAGCACAATTTACCATGCTTTTCACTTGATGGGCACACTGGGCAATTAAATAGCCTGATTTGGCACATATATAATAAGGTACGGAACAGTATTCCAAACCACAATCATACAACCTGATGGCAAATTTGGAGATTTGAACTTTTATTCGTACCTTTGCATTAACATTTTATAACCGTGGGTTGTTAGTCCGTGAGGATTGCAGCCCATTTTTGTTGTACCAAATGTTGCACCGAATGTTGTACCAAATGTTGTACCAAATGTTGTACCAAGGATGAGAGAAGTGCCAAAATGTTGTACCAGTGTTGTACCAACCATTGCAAGGGGCAAAAATAAAGGGAACTACATTTTGCTGTAACTCCCTTATTATCAGTGTTTTACGAATGCGCTTCAAGATGGGCTTGAACCAACGACCCCCTGATTAACAGTCAGGTGCTCTAACCAACTGAGCTATTGAAGCTTATTTGCGGATGCAAAGGTAAGGGGTTTTCTTGAAATGACCAAATTTTTTGGCTACTTTTTTTGTAAGATAGATAAAATACAATAATTTTTTGCCTTTTATTTAGGTTATGTGCGCTTATATTCGTACTTTTGCAAGGATATATGAGAAGTATGAAAAGAATATTATTGTATTTGCTCCTGCTGACGGCTGTGCCAGTAGGTGCTCAGAATAAAGACCATAATCTGGATGTTGCCAAGAATCTGGATGTGATGAATGCTATCTATAAGTATCTGGATATGATGTATGTGGATACATTGGATGCTAATGAGGTGATTGGCAATGGCATCGATGCAATGCTGGAAAGCCTCGACCCTTATACCACTTATTACTCTGAAAGCGATGTAAACAAGCTTCAGACGATGATAACGGGTAAGTATGTGGGCGTAGGAATGATGATTCGTTGGAACAACGAGGTAAAGAATGCCGTGGTGGATGAGCCTTATGAGGGTACTCCTTCTGCTCAGGCTGGACTTAAAAAAGGAGATGTCATCCTGAGCATTGACGGTGAATCGATGAAAGGCAAGGATACTGAATATGTGAGCAAGCATTTGCGGGGCGATGCGGGCACTACCTTTGAATTGATTTTCCGCCGTCCTTCCACGGGCAAGCAGATGAAGGTGAAGATAACGCGCAGAGCTATTCAGACGCCTTCAGTACCTTATTATGGCATCCAACAGGGCAATATCGGCTATATCAATCTGAATTCCTTTACGGAAAACAGTGCCAAAGACGTGCGCCGAGCCTTCATCGAAATGAAGGAAAAAGGCATCAAAGGCTTGGTATTCGACCTTCGCGGCAATGGTGGAGGGTCAGAGCAAGAAGCTGTGGACATCGTGAATATGTTCGTGCGCAAAGGTCTTTTGGTGGTTTCCAATCGTGGAAAACTGAAGAGGGCCAATCATGATTATAAGACTACGGTGGAGCCTATCGACACGCTGATGCCGCTTGTGGTACTGGTAAACAATGGCACTGCTTCAGCCAGCGAGATAACCAGTGGCGCGCTGCAAGACTTCGACAGGGCTGTCATTCTCGGCACTCGTACCTATGGAAAGGGCGTTGCGCAAATGACGATGGACCTGCCTTACAATGGGCAACTGAAACTGACAACCAATAAATGGTATACCCCTTGTGGCCGTTGCATTCAGGCGATTACCTATAAGCATGCCAATGGCGGCTCTACAGAAGAGAAGGCCGACTCGCTGGCAAAGGTGTTCTATACGATGCATGGGCGCAAGGTGAAGGATGTAGGCGGTATCATTCCCGATATTGAAGTGAAGGCCGATTCGATGCCGAATATCGCTTATTATCTGGCTATGGCAAAGGATTCCAACGAGGTGCTGCTCAATTATGAGAGTGATTATATAGCCAAGCATGCCTCGATAGCTCCGGCTTCAGAGTTCCAACTGTCAGATACTGATTATGAGGAGTTCAAGCAACGGGTGCTGAAGAGCGGTTTCAAATACGACCGTGAGAGTGAGAAATATCTGAAGAACTTGAAGGACCTCGCAAAGTTTGAGGGCTATTACGATGGCGCTAAGGCAGATTTCGATTCTTTGGAGAAGAAATTGAGCCATAATGTAGCGCGTGACCTTGACTATAATAAAAAGGTGATTAAGCGCATGATAGAGAATGACATCGTGGCTTCATATTACTTCCAAAAGGGCTCTATACAGAATTCCTTGAGGGATGACAAGCAGATGAAGGAGGCTTTGAAACTCCTTGGAGACAATGCGCGCTATCAACAGATATTGCAGCCTCAAAAGAAATAAATCCGTCAAGATGATGGAATGAAATATAGAAAGCCGTCTTTTACACCCTAAAAGATGGCTTTTTATGTTGTAAAAGACCGTTAGAAGGAGGGTAAAAGACCATCTTTTACAATGCACGCCTTAATCTACTGAAAATCAAGCGGATAAGAAAAGAGGCGGAAAAGCTTAGCCTTCCTCTTCGGCGCAAGAAGGCTTTTCATAGAAAAAAGATAGAAATATTGCAAAAAACTTGCATAACTGCAAAATTATTTGTACTTTTGCAGCGTTCAGTGGAATGAGGGGCTCCGAGAGAGCTCCTCATTTTATTTTAATAAGACTATAATGATAGACAAGAACATCGTAAAGAAATTAGTAGAAGAGTGGCTAACTAACAAGGAATATTTCTTAGTGGATATAGCCATCAGCGAGGATGACAAGATCGTTGTGGAAATCGATCATGCCGATGGGGTATGGATTGAAGATTGCGTGGAATTAAGCAAATATATTGAAGATCATCTCAGCCGGGATGAGGAAGACTATGAGTTGGAAGTAGGCTCAGCAGGGTTGGGCCAGCCTTTCAAGGTTGCCCAGCAGTACATCAACTTCATCGGAAAAGATGTGGAGGTGATGGATGCCGATGGTAAGAAGGCTAAAGGCGTGCTGAAGAGCGTTGATGGCAACGACTTCGTGGTGACCATTCGCGAGAAAGTGAAGGCTGAAGGCAAGAAGCGCCCTCAACTCCAGCCGGTTGACCATCAGTATCAGATGGATAAAGTGAAATATACTAAATACATAATAAGTTTCAAATAAGCTATGGCAGCAAGAAAAAATGAAGAAGAGCAGCAAGTCAGCATGATTGATACCTTTAAGGAATTTAAGGATACCAAGAATATTGACCGTACCACATTGGTAAGTGTGCTCGAAGAGAGCTTTCGCAATGTCCTCGCTAAGATTTACGGAAGTGATGAGAACTTTGACGTTATCGTAAACCCTGACAAGGGTGACTTTGAAATCTATCGCAACCGTGTCGTTGTGGCAGATGGTGCCGTTGAAGAGGAAAACAAGGAAATCAGCCTCACAGATGCTCAAAAGATAGAGCCTGACTATGAAGTTGGTGAGGATGTATCCGAGCGCGTTGACTTCGCCAAATTCGGACGTCGTGCCATTTTGACACTCCGTCAGACTTTGGCATCAAAATTGCTGGAACTTGAGCATGACTCGCTCTATAATAAATATAAGGACCGCGTTGGACAGGTAATCTCTGGCGAGGTCTATCAGGTTTGGAAGCGTGAAGTGCTGCTCGTGGATGATGAAAACAATGAGTTGATTATCCCTAAGTCGGAGCAGATACCTGCAGACCAGTATCGCAAGGGTGAGACCATCCGTGCCGTCATCGACCATGTGGACAATGAAAACAACAATCCGAAGATTATCTTAAGCCGTACTAGCCCGACTTTCTTGGAGCGTCTGCTCGAAGCTGAAGTGCCGGAAATTGCCGACGGACTTATTGCTATCCGCAAGATTGCCCGTATGCCGGGAGAAAGAGCAAAGGTAGCTGTGGAGAGTTTCGACGACCGCATTGACCCTGTAGGAGCCTGCGTAGGTGTAAAAGGCAGTCGTGTGCATGGCATCGTGCGTGAGCTTTGCAACGAGAATATCGACGTCATCACTTGGACAGACAATATCAAGCTCTTCATTCAGCGTGCATTGAGCCCTGCCAGAGTGAGCAGCATCAACATCAATGAAGAAGACCGCAAGGCTGAAGTCTATCTGCAGCCGGAAGAGGTAAGCCTCGCTATCGGTCGTGGCGGTATGAATATCAAGCTGGCTTCAATGCTGACAGAATACACCATCGATGTCTTCAGAGATGTTGCCGAAGGTGAAGAGGATGAGGATATCTACTTGGATGAGTTCTCTGATGAAATCGACCAGTGGGTGATTGATGCCATCAAGGGCATCGGTCTTGATACTGCCAAACAAGTGCTTGGCGCTCCTCGGGAGATGCTTATTGAAAAAGCAGACCTTGAGGAAGAAACTGTAGACCATCTGTTGGAAGTACTCCGTGCAGAGTTTGATCAGCAATAAACAAAAGAAAAATAAAATAAGGAGCAATTAATGAGTATTAGATTAAATAAAGCGTTACGCGAATTAAATATAGGACTTCAAACGGCAGTTGAATTCCTGGAAAAGAAAAAGGAACTCGGAGAGGTGAAAGCTGAACCGACTTTCAAACTCACCGATGAGCAATATGCAGCCCTTGTGGATGCATTCAAGCAGGATGCTGCTGTTCGAACTGAGGCTGAGAAACTTTTCCCGAAGAAAGTAAAGGAGAAAAAGGTGGTATCGGATGCTGCACCACACAGTGCCGAAAGTCTTCTGAAGTCTTCTACTCAACAGCAGTTTAAGCCGTTGGGGAAGATTGATTTGGATAATATTGGGAAGCCAAAAGCTAAAGAACCGGTTGTTCCTGAAGAAAAGAAACCAGAGCCAAAGGTTGCTGCCGTCAGCCCTAAGCCTGCTGAAGAGCCTAAAAAAGAAGAAAAGCATGAAACTGTAGCCGTAGCAAAACCGGAGCCTCCTGTAAAAGAAGAGCCGGTAGCTAAGCCTGTTATAAAAGAGGTGAAAGTAGAGAAACCTGTTGAAAAGAAAGTTGAAAAGGTTATAGTTGAGCCAAAACCAGCACCAGTACAAGTGTCTGTGCAAGCTCCAGTGCATGAGGAGAAGAAGGTTGAAGAGCCTAAGAAAGAAGAAAGGGAGAAACCAGAAGTCTTCCAATTGAAGAGCGAGAAAAAGATTCTCAATGCTCCGAAAGTGAATGTATTGGGTAAGATAGACCTTGATTCCATCAATCAGAGCACTCGTCCTAAGAAGAAAACAAAGGAAGAGAAGCGCAAGGAGCGTGAAGAAAAGAACCAGCAACAGCATAATAACACTGTGGAGCATAAGAAGCGCCAGCGTATCAATAAAGAGCGTGTGGATATTACGGCTGAGGCTAATGGTGCTAATAATAAAAACAAGAAGGGTAAGGTTAACAAGAAAGGCAAGCACAATCAGAAGCCTCTCGAGGTGGATGATGAGGCTGTAGCACGTCAGGTTAAGGAGACACTTGCCCGTCTTACCAATAAGCAGAATCAGAATAAGAAAGGCGCTAAATATCGTAAGGAGAAGCGTGATGCCGTTGCTGAGAAGATGAATGAGGAGGCAATGGCCGAGCGCAAGGAAAGCAAGACCTTGAAACTGACGGAATTCGTTACCGTAAGTGAGCTTGCCAGCATGATGAATGTGAGTGTCACTCAAGTCATCTCTACATTGATGGGCGTGGGAATCATGGTTTCCATCAACCAGCGTTTGGATGCAGAGACTATCAATCTGGTAGCTGAGGAGTTCGGATTCAAGACTGAATATGTGAGTGCTGAGGTTCAAGAGGCTGTCAGCGAGGAGGAAGACGATGAGTCATCACTTGTTCCGCGTGCTCCTATTGTTACCGTTATGGGTCATGTTGACCATGGTAAGACCTCATTACTCGACCATATCCGCAACACGAATGTCATAGCGGGTGAGGCTGGTGGAATCACCCAACATATTGGCGCTTATAGCGTTACATTGAAGAATGGCCGTAAGGTTACCTTCTTGGATACTCCTGGTCATGAGGCTTTCACCGCCATGCGTGCCCGTGGAGCACAAGTTACGGATATCGCGATAATCATTATCGCTGCCGATGACTCTGTGATGCCGACCACTAAGGAGGCTATCGCTCATGCACAGGCAGCTGGTGTTCCAATGGTGTTTGCCATCAATAAGATTGATAAACCGGGAGCTAATCCTGACAAGATACGTGAAGATTTGTCACAAATGAACCTGCTTGTAGAAGAGTGGGGAGGTAAATATCAGTGCCAGGAAATCAGTGCCAAGAAAGGTATTGGTGTCGATGAACTCATGGAAAAGGTGTTGCTCGAAGCCGATATGCTGGATTTGAAGGCCAATCCTAATCGTAAGGCGACAGGTACCATCATAGAGTCTTCACTCGATAAAGGCCGTGGATATGTAAGTACAGTTCTTGTAAGCAATGGTACACTCAAAGTAGGTGACTATGTGATTGCAGGTACGAGCTGGGGACGTATTAAGGCTATGTTCAATGAACGCAATCAGCGCATCGACAATGTGAAGCCTGCAGAACCGGCTATCATTCTCGGATTGAATGGCGCTCCAACAGCTGGTGACGCCTTCCATGTGCTTGAAAGTGAGCAGGAGGTTCGCGAAATAGGTAATAAACGTGAGCAGTTGCAGCGTGAGCAAGGTCTTCGTACACAGAAGCGCTTGTCACTGGATGACATCTCTCATCGTATTGCCTTGGGCTCATTCAAGGAACTCAATATCATTGTCAAAGGTGATACCGATGGCAGTATCGAGGCTTTGAGCGACTCATTCATCAAACTTTCTACTGAGAAAGTGAATGTGAATGTCATCTATAAGGCTGTAGGACAGATTTCTGAAAGTGATGTTACGTTGGCTGATGCATCAGATGCCATCATCGTAGGTTTCCAGGTTCGTCCTTCTGCAGCAGCCCGTAAGCAGGCAGAACAAACAGGAGTTGAAATCAATTCTTACTCTGTCATTTACGATGCCATTGATGATGTGAGGTCTGCAATGGAAGGTATGCTCGACAAGGTAAAGAAGGAAATCATTACCGGTCAGGTGGAAGTGAAGCAGGTTTACAAGGTTTCCAAGGTGGGAACAGTAGCCGGTGGACTTGTCACTGAAGGCAAAGTACATAATAAAGATAAGGTGAGAGTGGTGCGTGATGGTATTGTTGTCAGAACGGCTAACATCGACTCTCTGAAGCGTTATAAGGATGACGTCAAGGAAGTGCCAATGGGCATGGAATGTGGTATCAGCCTCGTAAACTATAATGACATTCAAGAAGGTGATGTCTTAGAGACTTTCACCGAGATTGAAGTAGAGCAGAAACTTTAGTATAATAGCCTCCCCCAACCGATATAAGAGCAGTTGAGAATCTCCGGGATATTCATTTCTTCGGGTGTTCTCCTTCTCTTGAGAGGCTGGGGGAGGCATTTGGTTAAATATGCAAGAGAATAGTAATAATGAGTTTGTAAGGAAAGTAGCAGAGCAGAAATACGAGTTTGGCTTTACTACTGATGTGCAGACGGATATTATAGAGAAAGGTCTCGATGAGAATGTCGTCCGCCTGATATCCCAAAAGAAGGGAGAACCGGCATGGATGCTTGATTTTCGTCTGAAGGCTTACGCTTATTGGAAAACCTTAAAGCAGCCTTCTTGGGGGCATGTGCATGTTCCTGAGATTGACTATCAGGCCATTTCTTATTATGCCGACCCATTGGCTAAGAAGCCGAAGAATAAGGAAGTAGACCCAGAATTGGAAAAGACATTCGATAAACTGGGCATTCCTTTGGAGGAGCGGTTGGCCTTGAGCGGCACTGCAGTTGATGCTATCATGGACTCAGTGTCCGTGAAGACAACCTTTAAGGAGAAACTTGCCGAGAAGGGCATTATCTTTTGTTCTATCGGAGAGGCCATTAAGAACCATCCGGAGATAGTCAAGCAATATCTCGGAACGGTGGTTCCTTATCGTGATAACTTCTTTGCAGCGTTGAATAGTGCCGTCTTCAGCGATGGTTCTTTTGTCTATATCCCTAAAGGTGTGCGGTGTCCGATGGAGTTGAGCAGCTATTTCCGCATCAATGCAAGAAACACCGGGCAGTTTGAGCGCACGCTGATTATAGCCGAAGATGATGCTTATGTCTCTTATCTCGAGGGCTGTACAGCCCCTATGCGAGATGAAAATCAGTTGCATGCAGCCATTGTGGAAATCATAGTGAACAACAATGCGGAGGTGAAATACTCGACTGTGCAGAACTGGTATCCTGGTGATGAACATGGCAAAGGTGGTGTTTTCAATCTGGTAACGAAGCGTGGCGACTTACGAGGAGTGAATTCCAAACTATCGTGGACACAAGTAGAGACTGGCTCTGCCATTACTTGGAAATATCCTTCCTGTGTTTTACGGGGAGACAATAGTCAAGCGGAGTTCTATTCCGTTGCGGTCACTAATCATTATCAAGAGGCCGATACGGGCACGAAGATGATACACATGGGGAAGAATACCAAGTCGACTATCATCTCGAAAGGCATCTCGGCAGGGCATAGCCAAAACTCTTATCGAGGGCTTGTGCGTGCTACCGGCAATGCCGATAATGCCCGCAACTATAGTTCCTGCGATTCTTTACTGCTGGGTTCTGACTGTGGCGCGCATACGTTCCCTTATATGGACATCCATAATGACACAGCCGTTGTGGAGCATGAGGCCACAACCTCGAAGATATCGGAGGACCAACTCTTCTATTGCAATCAGCGAGGTATCCCCACAGAGCAGGCTGTTGGCCTGATAGTAAACGGCTATGCGAAGGAGGTATTGAATAAACTTCCGATGGAATTTGCCGTTGAGGCACAGAAACTCCTCAGCGTTTCGTTGGAAGGAACGGTAGGATAAGGCAGATTACACACCGTGTGTAACCACGTTACTAACGGCTTGTAATCACGTTACAAACGGTTTGTAATCACGTTACAAGTGGCAGTTGTAATGTTCTGTAATAAGAAATAGAGTATGAGAAAGTTGATGATAGGGTGTCTGTTGATGCTGCTTTTCATGGTGAAAGGACAGGCTCAGACATTGAAAAACAATCAGATGCAGAGGCAAGACGATGTAGAGATGACCGCCTTGCAACGGCGTTTTGACCCTTATCATACCTTTAAGGCGGTGGTCGACAGTGTGCCTCCACAATCGATAATGCTGAAAGGCAAGCAGAATTATAGGCCTGTTGACCTCTCTCCTTTTCAATGTGGACCTTATTGGGTGCCGGATCCGCCTTCGCTTTTTGAAGATGATGATTATAACAAAGACTCCTCTTTTGCAGGTGATGTTATAGAAACGGTGGTGAATACCATCATTGGTGGAAGTTCAGGAGAAGGCATTAATTTATTCAGTTTAAAAAAGAAAAAGAAATAGAATATATATGTTAGAAGTCAAGAATCTGCATGCGGAGATTGCAGGAAAAGAAATATTGAAAGGCATCAATCTGACTATCAAAGATGGTGAGATACATGCTATTATGGGGCCTAACGGTTCCGGGAAGTCCACTTTGTCGGCAGTGCTTACAGGAAATCCTCTTTATACGGTTACTGAAGGCAGTGCTTTTTTCAATGGCAAGGACCTCTTGGCGATGAAACCAGAGGACAGAGCGAGGGCAGGTCTCTTTCTCTCGTTCCAATATCCGGTGGAAATACCGGGTGTGAGCATGGTCAATTTTATGAAGGCAGCCGTCAATGCAAAGCGTGAATATCAAGGTTTAGCCCCGCTGAATGCCAGCGATTTCATGAAACTCATGCGTGAAAAGCGGAGCATTGTGGAGCTGGATTCCAAGCTATCTCACCGCAGTGTGAATGAAGGATTCAGTGGTGGAGAGAAGAAAAGGAATGAGATATTTCAGATGGCAATGCTTGAACCTCAGCTTTCCATTTTGGATGAGACGGACTCAGGATTGGATGTTGATGCCATGCGCATCGTTGCCGAGGGTGTCAACAAGCTCTTTACGCCTGAGAAATCGATAATCGTCATCACGCATTATGAGCGTCTGCTCGATATGATTAAACCCAATGTGGTGCACGTTCTCTATAACGGCAAGATTGTAAAGACGGCTGGTCCTGAGCTTGCGAAGGAGATAGAGAGCCGTGGATATGACTGGATTAAGGAAGAGGCTGACGCTAAATTCGGGGAATAATGGGTAGCGAAAAGCAATATATAGATTTATACAAGGAAGCCCGGCAGATGATTATCGGTCACTCTGCAGCAGCGATGAATGCTGTGCGCGATAAGGCTTTCGAAAACTTTCAGCGACAGGGCTTCCCATCTCGAAAGGTGGAACGCTACAAATATACGGATATGCAGGCGCTCTTCGAGCCAAATTATGGCTTGAATCTCAATCGTTTGGAGATACCTACAGATCCTTATGAGGCTTTCCGTTGCGATGTTCCCAATCTGAGCACATCGTTATATTTCGTGGTCAATGATGCTTTCTATAGCAAGGTTTTGCCAAAGAGTCATCTTCCCGAAGGCGTCATGGTCGACAGCTTAAGCCATGTGGCTTCAGAGAATCCGAGTCTTATCGCCAAGTATTATGCGAAGATAGCGAAGACCGAAGAGGATGCCGTGACGGCTTTGAACACGATGCTTGCTCAAGACGGACTCCTTATCTATGTGCCGAAAAACGTGAAACTCGACCGTTGCATACAGGTCATCAATATTCTGCGAGCAGATGTCGATATGATGGTAAACCGTCGCGTGCTTCTCATTTTGGAGCAAGGAGCTGAGGCTAAAGTCCTCTTTTGCGACCATACGGCTGATGACCGCAACTTCCTTGCAACGCAAGTGATAGAGGCTTATGTCGGTGAAAACGCCAGTCTCGATTTATACAGCTTGGAGGAAACCCACGCTAAGAACACCCGTGTGAGCAATGTTTATGCGGAGCAAGAGACTAACAGTCGTTTCAATCATAACGTCATTACGCTGCATAATGGCATTACGCGCAATAAGCTCGACCTTATTTTTAAGGGAGAAGGCTCTGAATGTTGGGCAAACGGATGCGTGATAGCAGACAAGAGCCAGCATGTGGATAACAATACACTCATTGACCATCAGGTGGGCCATTGCACCAGTCATGAACTTTATAAGTACGTGCTCGATGACAAGGCTGTAGGTGCTTTTGCAGGTCGGGTATTGGTGCGTCATGGCGCTCAGAAGACTTCTTCCAATGAGGTCAATCAAAATCTGTGCGCTACGAAAGAGTCCCGCATGTTTACGCAACCGATGTTGGAGATTTATGCCGATGATGTGAAGTGCTCTCATGGCTCGACGGTTGGGCAACTCAACGATGCTGCCCTCTTCTATATGCAGCAGCGTGGCATCAGTGTCAAAGAGGCTAAATTTCTCTTGGAGTTTGCCTTTATCAATGCTGTTATCGACCAAATAAAACTTGAGCCTCTGCGTGACCGCCTCCATTATTTAGTGGAGAAGCGTTTCCGTGGCGAGTTGAATAAGTGTGAAGGATGTAAACTTTGTAAGTAAGGAGTCAAGATGTATGATATAAATAAGGTTCGCGAGGACTTTCCAATACTTTCCCGCACGGTGTATGACAAGCCATTAGTCTATTTAGACAATGCTGCCACGACGCAAAAGCCCTTGTGCGTGTTGGATGCTATGCGTGAGGAATACTTGAATGTGAATGCCAATGTGCATCGTGGTGTGCATTGGATGTCGCAGCAGGCAACGGAACTTCATGAGGCTGCCCGCGAGACCGTAAGGGCATTTATCAATGCAAAATCGACATCGGAAGTGGTCTTCACAAGGGGCACTACTGAAGGTTTGAACCTCGTGGCATCCACTTTCAGCGATGCATTTATGAAAGAAGGTGATGAGGTCATCGTCTCTGTGATGGAGCATCATTCAAACATTGTGCCTTGGCAGTTGCAGGCCAACAAGAAAGGCATCGTCTTGAAGGTCATCCCGATGACGGATAAAGGCGAACTCTTATTGGAGGATTATGAGCGACTCTTTACTGATAAGACGCGTATCGTGAGCGTTACGGAGGTGAGCAATGTGCTTGGTACCATCAATCCAGTGGAGGATATCATCCGCATTGCACATTCGCATAATGTACCCGTGATGATTGATGGGGCGCAGAGTGCCCCTCACATGAAGGTCGATATGCAGCAGATGGATTGCGATTTCTTTGCTTTCAGTGGACATAAAATGTACGGTCCTACGGGTGTCGGCGTGCTTTATGGCAAGGAAGAGTGGCTCGATAAGTTGCCTCCTTATCAAGGTGGCGGTGAGATGATTGAGCATGTGAGTTTCGAAAAGACTACCTTCGAGCAGCCTCCTCTTAAGTTCGAGGCAGGTACTCCTGATTATATAGCCACTCATGGTTTGGCAAAAGCCATCGATTATATGAATGCTTTGGGTATGGAAAATATCCGCCAGCATGAGGAGGAATTGACCCGCTATGCCACTATGCGCCTCAAGGAAATCGAAGGAATGCGCATCTTTGGAGAAGCAACACATAAGGATGCCGTCATCAGTTTCCAAGTAGGAAACATCCATCACATGGATATGGGCACGTTGCTCGATAGGCTTGGCATAGCTGTGCGCACGGGGCATCACTGCGCGCAACCACTGATGGACAGACTCGGCATCTTGGGAACGGCGCGCGCCAGCTTCGCTTTGTATAATACGAAAGAAGAAGTCGATGCTCTCGTGGCTGCTATCCAAAGAGTGGCTAAGATGTTTTAGACAGAAAACCACTACCTTATACCTTAATAAACATGAACAGAACAGTTTCAATAGGAGTCATTATGCTTGCCTTCTTGTCGGTTTCTCCATCGGGAAAGGCAAAGGACAGACTCGTCAAATATGTCGATACGAGTATCGGAACGGGTGCTCATAAGGGCGATTATACGCATGGCCGTGATGCTTTGGGGCAATGTATGCCTGCGGTTTTGTCGCCTTATGGCATGAATGCATGGACGCCACAAACGGAAAAGAGTGAGAAACATGGGGTTTGTCCTTATTATGCCAATAAGAACAAGATACAAGGTTTCCGCAACAGTCATTTCATTGATGGGAGTGCTACGCAGGATTATGGCTCTGTGACTATTATGCCTTTATTTGAGAAACTCAAATGTCAGCCGGAAGAGCGGGCAAGTACATTCTCTCATCAAGAGGAAGTCTGCCGTCCTGACTATTATTCAGTCCCTCTTTTTGGAGGATTTATCAAGGCTGAGATGACGGGTACTTCGAGAACGGCTATTTTCCGTTTTACTTATCAGAAGGCAGGAATGGCCTATTTGGTCGTAACACCTAACAGCGATTATGGTGAAGGTTCGGTAGTCATTGATGCTTCCCGAGGAGAGATAACAGGTGAAAATCCTGCCCATCGCATTTATCTTGGCAATGGTAAACCGGCAGGATTCAGCGGTCATTTTGAGGTTTTGGTGAAGAATAGGATTGTGAAATATGGTGTCTATGAGGGTGCTAACCTCATGGAAAATACGGCGACACTTTCCCATAAGAGAAAGATGGGGGCTTATGTATGTTTTCCTGTGAAAGCTGGTGAAGAGGTGCTGGTGAAGGTGGCATCTTCTTTTGTGGACCTTGAAGGAGCACGCAAGAACATGCAGGCAGAGAATCCGGGTTGGAATTTTGATGCTGTACGCAAGCAGTTGAATAAGATTTGGGAACATCAGTTATCATCTGTCGTTGTGAAAGGAGGCAGCAAAGAGGAATTCACCAAATTTTACACTTCCCTTTATCGAACGGCTTTTTGTCCCCATGCCTTCAATGATGTAGATGGACGTTATCCCTCTTTTGCCGGCGGAAAGACCATTGAGCATACGACAGGCGTTTATTATGAGGATTACAGTCTTTGGGATACTTACCGCGCTTTGCATCCCTTGATTACGTTGCTCTATCCCCAACAGTCGGGTGATATGATGCAATCGTTGGTGCATAAGTATGAGCAGAGCGGTTGGTTGCCCATGTTTTCGGCTTGGAATTGCTTTACTCAAGAGATGATAGGCGACCATGTGGCTTCTTTGGTTGCTGAGGCTTACGTGAAGGGCGTGCGCAACTTTGATGTGCAGAAGGCTTGTCAGGCCTTGCTGAAGATGGCTTGGCAGACTCCCGAAAGCTATGACGAATATCAGGATGGAAAAGGGCGCAGAGCCTTGAAGTCGTATCTGAAATATGGCTATATTCCTTTGGAAGACTCTGTCAAAGAGGCTTATCATCAGAAGGAACAGACTTCCCGCACGTTGGAATATGCTTATGATGACTATTGTGTGGCTCGTTTGGCAGAGGCTCTTGGATATAAGGACAAGGCCGATTCGCTTTATCAACGTGCAGAGAATTATAAGAACGTTTTTGACCCTCATACTGGTTATGTTGGAGGCCGACATGAAGATGGCACTTTTGAAAGGAATGTGAAGCCTGATAAGGGCTATTCTTTTATTACCCAGGGAACTCCTTGCCAATATAGTTGGTATGTTCCTCACGATGTCTATGGCATGATGAAGTGTATGGGAGGTCGGCAGCAATACATTCAGCGGCTGGACTCCATGTTTTCCGAAAAACGTATGTGGCATGGCAATGAGCCTTGCCATCAGATTAGTTTCATGTTCAATTATGCCGGACAACCTTGGAAAACCCAGCGAGAAGTACGCAACATCATGAAGACCGAATATGGCTTGGGAGCCGACGGACTTTCGGGGAATGATGATTCCGGGCAGATGTCGGCATGGTATGTCTTTGCCGCCCTCGGCTTTTATCCTGTTTGCCCTGCCAGTAGTGACTATGTGCTGGCAAGTCCTTCGTTCCAGAAAGCCGTCATCAGCATGTCGAGTGGCAAGCGTTTTACCTTGATTGCCCATCATGCGTCGTCGGAAAATATCTACGTTCAGAGTGTTACTCTCAATGGAAAGCCTTATGACCGGAATTACATCCGCCATGCTGACCTTGCCAAGGGAGGCACAATGGAGTTCGTGATGGGTCCTCAACCTAATGAGCAATGGGGCTCTGCACCGTCGAGTTGTCCTCCCAGTGGTCGATGAGACGATAGCCCTCATAGGGCACGCTTGCATTTAAGAACGGCATGAAGAAACCATGCGCAACAGAGGGCACGCAATAATATGGGACCTCCCACAGGGAAGGCTGCAAAGACGAAGGCTACCTGTGCATTGAGCAATAGCAGTGTCTGATGCATGGTGATTTCTCTTTCGAGCACGTCAGAATAATATTTGCGAAGTCCTTCGATAGGTTGTTTTACCTTGTTGATGAGGCTTTGCATTGCGTCTGCAACCAAGTTGCCGTTTGATAAAGTTATTTCTTTTTTCATCATTGTATGAATTTATAGTTTTACTTTTCTGCCGCAAACTTACGGAGATGATGTGCACAAATAGTTCAATTAACAAACTTTAATTGTTAAAAATGCATCGAATATTAGGTTTATTAACGTTTAAGAGATAAAAAACATGTTGGAAGGTCATTTTTATAAAGATAAAATTGAAGCTGGATGCGATGAAGCGGGGCGTGGTTGTCTTGCCGGCAGTGTCTATGCGGCGGCCGTCATCCTGCCTGCAGGTTACGATAATCCCGACCTTGACGACTCCAAGAAACTCACGGCTAAGAAGCGCTATGCCCTTCGTGGGCAAATAGAACGCGATGCTGTGGCATGGGCAGTGGGGGTGGTAACTCCTGAGGAAATCGACAAAATCAATATCCTCAATGCCAGTTTTCTGGCAATGCACAGGGCCCTCGACCAGTTGCAGGTGCGTCCGGAGGCTATCATCGTGGATGGCAATCGTTTCACGCCTTATCAGGATGTGCCCTTTACTACGATTGTCAAGGGTGACGGTAAATATCAGGCAATAGCGGCTGCAAGCATTCTTGCCAAGACTTTCCGTGATGACTATATGGATGCCCTTGCCGAACAATATCCTATGTATGACTGGCAGTCCAATAAGGGTTATCCTACCCGCAAGCATCGTGAGGATATCCGCAAGTATGGCATCAGCCCTTATCACCGCAAGAGTTACAATTTGTTAGGCGGTGAGCTCTCGTTGGATTTCAAGGATTGAATTTTCACCTATTTATATATACGCACGTAAGATGAGACATGACAAGTTAGGTAGGGAGCTGGACCTCCTTCTTTTGATGATAGGCAATCGGAGTTATACGGCGGCACAGTTGTGCGAGCAGTTGAAAATCTCCCGCCGCAATTTCTATTATTACCTCGATTTCTTCAAGGAATCTGATTTTGAAGTTGAAAAGAGGGGAATGATTTACAGCATCGACCGCCATTCTCCGTTTTTCCGTAAAATCAGGGATGTGATGGATTTTAATGAAGAGGAGGTCAACTATCTTTTCCGACTTTTGCGAGGAGCCCACAAGAGTTCGCCCATTAAGGAGCGAGTATTGGAGAAACTCAGCAAGTTTTATGATTTCCGCATCTTGAATGATGTGGACTTTCAGGAGCAGATAGCCAATAATATCAGCAATCTTTATCGAGCCATCAAGGAGAAAAAGGTGGTGAAGTTGAAGCATTATTCATCTCCTCACAGCCGTTCCACCAAAGACCGACTCGTGGAGCCTTACCTCTTCATGAATAATGAGATGGACATCCGTTGTTATGAAAGCGCTTCCGGAATGAATAAGACTTTCAAGGTGACACGCATGGAAGACGTTGAAATAGAGGAAGTTGTATGGGGCAATGAGGATAAGCACAAGGATGTTTATACCGACATCTTCATGTTCAGTGGCGAGGAGAAGCACCCTGTAAAGCTCGAATTAGGGCAATTGGCATGCAACATTTTCAAGGAGGAATATCCCCAAGGCAGTCCCTTCCTTCAGCAAGTCGACGACCAGCATTGGCTCTTGGCGCTTGAGGTAGTCAGTTATGCCGGCATTGGCCGTTTTGTCTTAGGCCTCTTTGAGGATATCAAGGTCGTTGAAGGTGATGATTTCAAGGATTATCTTCGAGAGAAAATCAAGGGGATGGAAGAAAAATTGAGCTTTTGACTTTTATAATGCTCTGAGCGCTCCGAAGTTTCGGAGTATCAGAAATTAAAAATTCTTTACAAATTGATTGAATTTGAATTTTCAGTCGATTTCTCCGATTTTTATTTTTTCTTCGATTTCCGATTTTCTCACCCCCTTGTCCTCCTCTCGAAATTCCGAAATTGGTTGTTCAGAAAAGTGTCATTTTCTCTTCAAAATAAAAAAATAAAAAATAGAGATATTCTTTTATCGGGCAAATAATCATTGATTACGCATTGATTAGTAGCTGATTAGCAAGTAAACAACCATTAGGAAAAAAGTAAAAAATAAAAAATAAAAATAAAAATTTAGTACCTTGCACACCGACCCAATTTTTGTTAATTCTGTTAAAAGATAAAGATTAATAGTAATAATAATATGATTATAATAATATAGTTAATATAATGATTATTAATTAATTATATATAATAATATTATAGTTAATATATAAAGATATTTTACCAAAAATCCACTTTTCTGCTTGTCTGTCCAAAATTCTCCTTCGAGATTCTGCCAAATAGGTCATTTTTTTATTTTTTATTTTTTATTTTTTATTTTTCGGAGAAAACTGATTTAAAAGTTTCAATGATTTTTATTTTACTTTTTTGTCTCAGAGAGTTCGGATAGCTCGGAGGATTTCGGGATTGGAAAACAGAAACTCAATGTGCCTGCGATATGGCTGCATTGACTTGCAATGACAAATATTAATAGGATGAAGTCTTCTTCCTGGTATTCACATGGCTTGCTTTCGGATAGGGACAGGCAATCGTCTTTAGGAATTTTCTCGTGATTTCGCTTGAAATAAAAAGTTAAAATCAGGAAAACATTAGGATAATTTTATTAAAAGAGCGAAAATCTGCTAAATCAGCTGTTTCTGCTTTCATATTTAATGTGATAATGCCTTTTTTGATTTTAATAAGAAAGAAAAGCTTAAAATCAACTTTCAGAATTTTCTCTGCTCTGCGTTAAATTCGTTAAATAATGTTTAATTTTATACTTGATTAATGAAATAATTTGCTAAGTTAATAAAAAATTTTTAAATTTGCGTATTCTTTGTGTGGGGTTTATACATACTGCAAATAGAGATAGAACAACAACATATACCAAATACATTAATAAAAAAGAGAATTTATGGAAAAAAGACTAACTATGCTTTTGGCC
>JALCDQ010000024.1 GCA_022641735.1 Prevotella sp.
AATTATGTATATGTTATATTTAAATAAATAGGTATGAAAATTAAGAGTTTTATGTTTGTTGCTTTAGCAACTGCTGCGCTTACTGCATGTAAAGGCGGCGGTGGAATGCCCAATTTTGGCGACAATGAATATCCTGTACGCACTGTAAGTGCGCAAGGAGCAGCCATGCAAACCACGTATCCGGCTACGATAAAAGGTATTCAGGATGTTGAAATCCATCCTAAAGTTTCAGGATTTATCACGAAAGTCTGTGTGAAAGAAGGTCAGTCAGTAGCTGCAGGGCAGTTGCTTTTCACCATCGATGCTGAGACTTATCAGGCAGCTGTCCGTCAGTCACAGGCTGCTGTGAATACAGCAAGAGCACAGGCTCAAACTGCCAAGATGACTTATCAGAACAGTCAGAAGCTCTATAAGAATAATGTGATAGGACAATATGAGTTACAGTCTTCTCAAAACACTTATGCAAGTGCCCAAGCTCAGGTATCTCAAGCCCAGGCTGCGCTCACTTCCGCCAAGGAAATGCTCAGTTTTTGCTTTGTGAAAAGTCCGGCTGCAGGTGTTGTGGGAAGCCTTCCTTTCAAGGTGGGAGCTCTCGTCAGTGCCGCCAGTACGTTGACGACAGTGTCGAATATCTCCACCATGGAGGTGTTCTTCTCTATGACAGAGAAGGACATGTTGGATATGACTAAGACGACAGGCTCTGCTTCTGCAGCGCTTGCAAGCATACCTCCAGTGAAGCTTCAATTGGCTGATGGTACGATTTATGACCATCCCGGAAAGGTCGTGAAGATGAGTGGTGTCATCGATGCAGCTACAGGTTCGGTGTCTATGATTGCTCATTTCTCCAATCCTGAGAAGCTCTTGAAGAGCGGAGGGTCAGGTTCCATCGTGGTGCCTCATGATAATTCCAATGCCATCGTGATACCACAAGAGTGTACTTTGGAAGTACAGAACAAGATATTCGTTTATATCTTAGGTAAGGATAACAAGGTGAAATACACCGAGATAAAGGTAGACCCGCAGAATGACGGCAAGAATTACGTCGTTACCGATGGGTTACATGTAGGCGACCGCTATGTGACCAATGGTCTTGCTAAATTGACCGATGGCCTGCAAATCAAGCCTATTACTCCGGAAGAGTATCAAAAGAAGATTGCTGACAATGAGAAACTGGGTGCTCAACAGGGCAGTGCCAGTGGCGTCATCAAGTCATTGTCGGGTAAATAATGTACTATAGAAATAGGTAAAAAGCGAAAATATGACTTTTACAAACTTTATAAAGCGTCCGGTCCTTTCCACAGTGATCTCCATTTTAATTGTTATTTTGGGATTCATAGGACTGGTTACACTGCCTATTGAGCAGTATCCGGATATAGCTCCTCCTACGGTTGTAGTCAATACGACTTATTCCGGCGCAGATGCTGAAACTGTAAAGAACTCTGTTCTTGCACCACTTGAGGAAAGTATCAATGGTGTAGAGAATATGACCTATATGACATCTACCGCCACAAACTCTGGTTGGGCTAATATCACGATTTATTTCCGTCAAGGAACTAATCCTGATATGTGCGCTGTCAATGTACAGAATCGTGTCAGCCAGGCTCAGGCTCTGTTGCCTGCTGAAGTAACCAAAGTGGGCGTGACTGTACTAAAACGACAGACCTCACAGGTTATTATGTACACCCTGACATCAGAAAAAGGTGAATACGACGATGAGTTCCTCACCAATTATAATAATATTAATGTGGTTCCCGCATTGAAACGTATTGAAGGCGTAGGTGATGTGTGGAGTCCTGGTATGAAGACATACTCTATGCGTATATGGTTGAAGCCAGATGTGATGAAGCAGTATGGTCTCATGCCTTCTGATATTTCTGCAGCACTTGCAGAACAGAATGTGGAAGCGGCTCCAGGTTCTTTTGGAGAGCAGAGCAATATGTCTTATGAGTATGCTATGCGCTATAAAGGTCGTCTAAAGACTCCAGAGGAATTTGGAAATATTATTATCTCAACTAATACCAATGGCCAGACATTGCGATTGAGAGATGTTGCCAAAATAGAACTTGGCGGACTTCAGTATTCTGTCTCGATGAAGAATAATAACAAACCTTCTGTGCTTAGTATGGTCCAACAAGTAGCTGGTTCTAATGCTAATGATATAGCGAAGAATGTAAAGGCTGAATTGGCAAAACAGGCTAAGAGTTTCCCACCGGGTATGGAGTATAAGGTTAATTACGATGTTACCGAATTCCTCAATGCGAGTATAGAAGAGGTGGTAAAGACACTGTTTATTACATTGGCATTGGTATTCATTGTGGTATACATATTCCTACAGGATTTCCGATCCACGCTTATCCCTTTGATAGCCGTTCCAGTCTCTTTGATAGGTACTTTCTTCTTCTTAAAGTTGTTGGGATTTTCCATCAACCTGCTTACATTGTCCGCCTTATTATTGGCCATTGCAATTGTCGTCGATGATGCTATTGTGGTGGTAGAAGCCGTGCATGCTAAGCTTGACTTAGGATATAAGAGTGCACTCTCTGCGTCAATTGATGCCATGAATGAAATTTCAGGAGCTATTATCTCCATTACTTTAGTGATGGCAGCTGTGTTCATTCCTGTGTCATTCATGAGTGGTACCAGTGGAACGTTCTATCGTGAATTCGGTATAACAATGGCCATTTCCATTTTCATCTCAGCTTTGAATGCCTTGACGCTTTCACCTGCGTTATGTGCTATTTTCTTGAAGCCAAAGAATGACAGTGAGAAGGAAGGGCGCAAGAGTGCCGTAGATCGTTTCCATGAGAATTTCAATATTGTCTTTACTAAGTCGACGGAGAAATATAAGAAAGGTGTACAGAAGTTTATCAAGAAGCCTATACTTACAGGAGGTGTGGTGTTACTTGGTATTTTAGCACTCATTTTAGGAATGGAGTTCACTAAGACGGGACTTGTACCTGATGAGGATACTGGTGCTCTATTTGTTATGATTTCAACACCACCGGCTACAAGTGTTGCACGTACACAAGTAATTATCAATCAAGTGGATTCTATGTTGGCATCCAATCCAGCTATTGAAAGTCGTGAGCAGGTTCAAGGATATAACTTTATAGCAGGACAAGGGTCCGACCAGGCTACATTTATCATTAAGTTGAAGCCTTTCTCGGAGCGTCCATCAGGTTTCTGGTATAGTCTTTCTGGTCTATGGCATGGAGATGGAATCAAGCGATTCTTCCTTAATCCAATGTCGTCAACTGCAGTTTTGGGCATGATATATAAGCAGACAGCCTCTATCAAGGATGCTCAGATTTTAGCTTTTGCACCTCCTATGATTCAAGGTTATTCTGTAAATAATGGTGTGTCCATGGTGATGGAGGATAAGACAGGCGGTGATTTGAATAAGTTCTTCCAAGTAACCAAGAACTATTTGGCAGAGCTCAATAAGCGTCCTGAAATCCAAATGGCTATGACTTCCTATAATCCTAACTATCCACAATATATGGTGGATGTGGATGTTGCGAAGTGCAAGCAATCTGGTATTTCTCCATCTTCCATACTCACGACATTGCAGGGATACTATGGTGGACTTTATGCTTCCAACTTCAATGCGTATGGCAAGCTCTATCGAGTAATGATTCAGGGCGATGTAAAGAGCCGTGAGAAGCTCGATGGATTGAGCAATATCTATGTAAGAACATCTTCTGGTATGTCACCGATTACGGAATATTGTAGTGTGAAACGTACTTATGGACCTGCCAATATCGGCCGATTCAACTTGTTCACTTCCATTACTTTGACGATATCCGTTAAGGATGGATATTCTTCAGGACAGGCTATCAAGGCTTGTCAGGAGGTTGCAGCCAACACGTTGCCTACGGGTTATTCTTATGAATTCTCAGGTTTGTCCCGAAACGAGATGGAGTCTAGCGGTTCAACAGGTTTGATATTCCTCTTGTGTATTGTGTTCATCTACTTGATTTTGAGTGCACAATACGAGAGTTATCTTTTGCCTCTGTCCGTCATTCTATCAGTGCCATTAGGTTTGGCAGGAGCATTCCTCTTCACCAATATATTCGGTCATAATAATGATATCTATATGCAGATATCGCTGATTATGTTGATTGGATTGTTGGCTAAGAACGCCATCCTTATCGTACAGTTTGCCCTTGAGCGGCGTCAGACGGGTATGGCCATCTCTTGGTCTGCCGTATTAGGAGCTGGAGCACGTCTCCGTCCTATCCTGATGACGTCTTTGGCCATGATTATCGGTTTGTTGCCAATGATGTTTGCAAGCGGTGTCGGCAAGAATGGTAACCAGACTTTGGGTGCTGCAGCCATAGGCGGTATGCTTATCGGAACGGCAATTCAGATTTTCGTAGTGCCTGCTCTGTTCGTTCTCTTTGAGACTTTACAGGAGAAATTCAAGCCTATCAAGTTTGAAGATGAAAGCAATCCCGAGGTAGCTTCTGAATTACAGCAGTATGCCCATCGGCCTATTGAATATAAAGTAGAAGAGTAATATGAAAAAAACAAATATAATCATCATAGGTCTTGCAGCTCTGGTACTCTCCAGCTGCAAGAGTTTATACGGAGAATATAAGCGCCCGAATGTCAATACGCGTGGTATTGTGCGTGACTCGCTTTCGCTTTCTGATACGTTAGCGGTCACTGATACGACCTCATTTGCTAATGTGCCATGGCGTCAGGTGTTCACCGACCCACAATTGCAGACACTCATCGAGAGAGGCCTTGCCAACAACACAGACCTTCTCAATGCAGCTCTCAACGTGAAGATGGCTGAGGCTCAGTTGAAAGCGGCTAAGTTGGCATTCGTGCCATCGTTCACTTTCTCTCCGCAAGGAACCATTGCCTCTTGGGATGGCAACAAGGCCACGAAGACCTATCAGTTGCCTATCTCTGCCTCTTGGAATGTAGACCTCTTTGGTAATCTGCTCTCGCAGAAGCGTTCTTCACAAGTTGCTTTGCTTGCAACAAAGGATTATCAGATTGTGGTGAAGACCAATATCATCTCTGGAATCGCCAATCTCTATTATTCACTCTTGATGCTTGATGCTCAGGTGAAGGTTGTGGATGACATGGCGACACTGACTAAGGACACTTGGGAGAAGATGAAGTTCATGAAAGAGATGAGAGGTTATCGTTCTACTGCTGTGCAAAGCGCTGAGGCTAACTATTATAGTGTCATGGCTCAGAAGGAAGATTTGCAGAGACAGATTCGTGAATCTGAGAACTCCTTGTCGTTATTGCTTGGAGAACCAGCGCAGACGATTGCCCGCGGAACTCTTGAAAACGAGAGTCTGCCCTCACAATTCTCTACCGGCATAGGCATTCAGATGTTGAAGAACCGTGCCGATGTACACTATGCAGAGATGAGTCTTGCGAGATGCTTTTATGATGTGGAAACCGCGCGCAGCCGTTTCTATCCAAGTCTGACAATATCTCCATCCGGCGTATTTACGAATAGTTCTGGCGCTGGCATCGTCAATCCGGGCAAATGGTTGTTGTCTGCCGTAGGTAGTTTAGTTCAACCTATCTTCTATAGAGGACAACTCACGGCTGGACTTGTGGCTGCTAAAGCTCAATATGAGCAGGCTTATAACACCTGGCAGAACACTATTCTGAAGGCAGGTTCAGAGGTCAGCAATGCCCTCGTGCTCTATAATTCGAGCGACAGCAAGTCGCAGATTGAGGCTAAGCGCATCGAAGTGTTGAAGCAGAATGTGAAAGATACCAAGGAGCTGATGCTGTCTTCCAACAGCACCTATCTTGAGGTTATCACGGCTCAACAGACGCTTCTCAATGCGGAACTCTCTAAGATTGCCGATGACTTCTATAAGATTCAGGCTGTGGTAGACCTCTATCAAGCTTTAGGAGGAGGCGCTAAATAATAGATAATGTGCAATTGGCAATGAGCCGGTAATCTATGGCTCGTTGCCTGAAAAATGAAAACAATATGGCAAATGATATAAGTTCTAAAGCAGAGATATCCCCTAAAGCGCAGATTGGAGATAACTGCAAGATATTCCCTTTCGTGTACATTGAAGATGATGTGGTCATTGGTGATAACTGTGTTATCTTTCCTTTTGTCAGCATCCTGAATGGTACTCGCATGGGCAATCATAACAAAGTGCATCAGGGTTCTGTGATTGGAGCCCTCCCGCAGGACTTTGATTTTACGGGAGAACAGAGCGAATGCCTCATCGGCGACAATAATATTATCCGCGAGAATGTGGTCATCAATCGTGCTACCCATCATGGTGGATGCACTGTTATCGGAAATGATAACTTCCTGATGGAGGGAGCTCACATCTCTCATGATACCAAAGTAGGCAACCAATGTGTGTTCGGATATGGCACGAAGATAGCCGGCGACTGCGAGATTGGCAATGGTGTCATCTATTCATCTTCAGTGATTGAGAATGCCAAGACGAGAGTCGGCGAGGGCTCGATGATTCAGGCAGGCACGACTTTCTCAAAGGATGTACCTCCATACGTCATTGTTGGAGAGAGTCCGGTGCAATATGGAGGCATCAACAATGTGATGATGACCTCTTATGGCATTGATGAAAAGGTGCAGAAACACATCGCCAACGCTTATCGACTGGTATTCCATGGGCAGACAAGTGTGTTCGATGCTGTGCTGCAAATCAAGGAGCAGGTGCCTGACAGCCCTGAAATCCGCAACATTGTGACCTTCATCGAGGGTACAAAATTGGGTATTATCAGTAAGATGTAATTCATACCTATACATCTTTTGGTTATATATTGATGGGCTGTCCTTTGGGATAGCCCATTTTTGTGACGATAAAGGGATGCGCAAAAGAGGCTCGATATTTTTATCAAAAATTATAGTTGGTTTTCTGATTCCTTGACAATGGGAAAATGGGAAAATAGCTTTCAAATTCCTCAAAAACAGGGTTATCAAGGCACTCAGAGTTCTTCGAGCATTCTAAAAGCGGTTCTTTACCTTGTGAAAGACTATCTTTTACCTTTCTTTCAGTAGTCTTTTACAACGTGAAAAGCCGTTGTTTAAAGGGTAAAAGATATACCTTTTATCCTGCTTTTGCCCTAAAATAGAGTGCAAGATATTTCTATAGAATTGCAACCGATTGATTATCAGAAGAGTGCGAAAAGTCCTCAAAAATCGCTTATTTTCGTCAGATACTCCTCTTGTTTCAAAATATCGCAAAGATGAGGCTTGTTGTCATCATTTCTTTGGATAAAAACCGCCCTTTTATTGTATCATTTTTTATGGTTCTTCAATGGGGAATCCGCTCTTTTTCTCTTATTGCAAGCCGAAATCAGGGCTGTAAATGTCCCATTAGGGTTTCGTCAGAAAAGAGCTGTAAGATTTGGCTATGTCGAAAATAATCCCTACTTTTACAACCATAATCTAAATTTCAGAAAATGAGAATGAAGAAAATTATCCTGTTATCCGGCATTTGTGCTTTCGGCCTCTTGCTTTTTGTTGCCTCCTGCCAACCTAAAGATGGCACGGCAAAACAAGTCGCTACGACCGCGGATAGTGTGAAGTTTGAGAAGGCTTTCGGTGACTTTTCCGTCAAGGCGGTGTATCCTAATGACACGACTTCTGCCCTTACCAAGGCGGTCAACGAGTATCTCAGCGAGGCGATGGGAGGTTCTTATGAGGGCAGTTATGCCCAATCGATGCCCATTTTGAAATATTATCTCAATGCCGCAGAGAAGAAGGATTCAGCCGAATATGCCGAACTTATGAAGGAGAATCCTAACGATGAGCGAGGCTGGAAATATGAGTATATGGCCGAGATAGAAAAGGCTGCGGATGCTCCGCAATACCTTACCTATCTATATACATGTTATGAATATACGGGCGGAGCGCATGGTTCCACGCTTGTAACTGGTCAGACGTTCCGCAAAAGCGATGGCCGTCGCATCGGATGGGACGTCTTTGCCAATACCAATGATGACGCTTTCCAGCAGTTAATGAAAGAAGGACTGAAGAAATATTTCAATGTGAAGACCGATGAGGAGCTTAAAGGCATGCTCATGAATGAGAATGACATCTATCTGTTGCCGCTTCCGCAGTGCCCTCCATTGTTTACCGTTAAGGGCGTCCGCTTCGTTTACGGGCAGTATGAGATAACTCCTTATGCAGCTGGAACGCCTGATTTCACCATTCCTTATGCCAAACTCGGCAATAACATGATGGTGACGGCAAAGCGGCTCATCAAGTAAGTGCTTTTTGAAAATCAATAGCTGGCTGTGCAAGGGATGCCGATAGCCTCCACTTCGGCCTTGATATGGTCGAGCTCGGCATGTGAGGCCTTCAGCAAGTCATGGTCGGGCGTCTCGCGGTCGATGGTGTAAATCATTACCTCCATCGGCTTAATGTCCTTCAATGCTTCAAGCCATGGCAGCACATAGGCATCATGGGTGTTGTCAACATCTGATTCTCCCATCTTGCCTTTCATAAACATGGTTTGGATGATGACGTGCCCTTGGAAGGTCTTCAGGTCTTCGATGATGCGCTGAACATCATAATGAGGGCTTACAGGCCTGTCCACTTTGCGGATATAATCAGGCGAAACGGTGTCGAGTTTCAGAATGTTGTTATCCACTTTCATCAGTGCATCATGCACCTCTTGGCGATGGATAAAGGTGGAATTGCTCAGCACGGATATCTTAGCATTCGGACAATAGAGGTCGCGCAAACGGATGGTATCATCGATGATGCCCGCAAAGTCGGGATGAGAGGTCGGCTCTCCATTGCCTGCAAAGGTGAGCACGTCAGGATATTCGCCGTCTTTTTGCATCTTTTGGAGTTGTTTTTCGAGTGCCAAAGCCACTTCCTGTCGCGTGTGACGAGGCAGAGTAGGGTGGCGGTCTTTATTGAAACCGCACTCACAATAAATGCAATCAAACGTACAACTCTTGCCATCAGGCGGGAGCAAGTTGATACCTAGCGAAATGCCCAATCGGCGACTATGCACAGGGCCGTAAATGGGAGCAGAATAAATAACAGTACTCATATTTGAGCGCAAAGATACAGATATTAATTCATCTAAAGCGTTAATAGGAGTTAAAGATGCTCTTTTTCGTACATTTTACATTATCTTTGCAGAAAATTTGGTGTAATAGACCTTATAAGGAATGGGTAAAAGTCGAAATAAGACCAGCAGCCGTCAAGGTTTGCAGGTTGTTACTCTGTGTATAAGCACGGCAATGGTGCTTATATTACTTGGTTTAGTGGTGTTCTCAGTGCTCACCACTCGGAACCTTTCATCGTATGTCAAAGAGAATCTGGTGGTTACTATGATGCTCGAGCAGGATATGACGAACTCTGAAGCACAGCAATTATGCCAGCGCTTGAATAAGCGTCCCTATATCAATCATCTGCAGTTTATCAGTAAAGAACAGGCTTTGCGCGAGCAAACGAAGGCGATGGGCTCAGACCCTTCTGAGTTTATCGGTGGTGAGAATCCATTCCTTTCCTCCATTGAGATTACGCTGAAGGCCGACTATGCTAATAACGACTCCCTGAAATGGATATCAAAGGAACTGCGAAAATATCCGAAAATATCTGATGTTTCCTATCAGAAAGCCCTGATAGACAGCGTCAATCAGTCGTTGGCTAAAATCAGTTTCGGCCTCCTTATATTGGCTGCCTTGCTGACGTTTGTGCTGTTTTCACTCATCAATAATACGGTGCGTCTCGGCATTTATGCCCGTAGATTCTCCATCCATACAATGAAATTGGTGGGTGCTTCATGGAACTTTATCCGAAAACCATTTGTCAAACAGGCAGTGGTAATAGGTATCGTCGCAGCCCTTTTAGCTTGCCTTATCTTGGCAGGATGTGTCTTTGCGCTCTATCAATATGAGCCGGGAACGCTCACGGTAGTCACGTGGCAAGTGATGGCCATCACGGCTGCAGCTGTGTTTCTCTTTGGTATTATCATTACGGCAATATGCGCTAACATCTCAGTGAACAAATTCCTGAAGATGAAAGCTGGTGAATTGTATAAAATATAATTAAATAATGGACAAGAAAAATTTAGCATTTGATAAAGTGAATTTTATCCTGCTTGCTGTTGGCATGCTGATAGTCATCATCGGATTTATCCTGATGAGTGGCGGTGAGTCTACTGAAACTCATTATGATCCGTCGATATTCAGTGCCATGCATATAAAGGTGGCTCCGGTAGTGTGCTTCATAGGGTTCATCTCTATGATTTATGCTATATTGAGAAAACCAAAGAATAAGGCAGAATGACATTACTGCAAACGATTATTATTGCCATTGTGGAGGGACTCACAGAGTTCCTTCCTGTGTCTTCAACGGGGCACATGATTATCACGCAGAACCTTTTGGGCGTTCCGCAGGGTGACCCTTTTGTGCACGCTTTTACCTTTATCATTCAGTTTGGAGCGATTCTTTCAGTCGTATGCCTTTATTGGAAGCGCTTCTTCCGGCTCGATTATTCTCCAGTTGCTGAAGGTAGCGGGGCTTGGGAAAGATTCAAGCATAAGTGGTACTTCTATTGGTTGCTCGTCATCGGTGTCATTCCAGCGGTTGTGATAGGCTTGCTTGCTAAGAAATCAGGCTTGCTCGATTGGCTGCTCGACAGCGTTGTCGTGGTGGCTATCATGCTTGTGGTAGGTGGTGTCTTCATGCTTTTCTGCGACAAGATATTCAATAAGGGAGCAGAGGAAAATAAGGTGAATGAAAAGCGGGCATTGAAGATAGGATTCTTCCAGTGCATATCCGTGATACCAGGAGTGTCTCGCTCGATGGCAACTATCGTTGGAGGCATGCAACAAGGCCTAACTCGTAAGCATGCAGCAGAGTTCTCTTTCTTTCTTGCCGTACCCACAATGGCTGGAGCGACTATCCTTGACCTGTTCGATTTGCTAAAAGAAAACGGAGCTTGGGCTACAGGCAACAATATATTCCTGCTCATTGTGGGATGTGTAGTGGCTTTTGTAGTGGCGTTGTTTGCCATGAAATGGTTTGTGGCATTTCTTACCAAATATGGCTTTAAGGCATTTGGAGTCTATCGAATTCTTGTCGGTGGCTTCATCCTTGTTTGGTTGCTCCTGGGACATAGTTTAGTAATGGCTGGCTGATGAACTTCCAGACAGGAGAAATATTTGCCATCGATAAGCCCTATCGGATGACCAGCTTCGGGGCTTTGGCGCACGTGAGATATCTGTTGTCGCATACGTTAGGCTATAAGGTAAAGATTGGACATGCCGGCACTTTGGACCCTCTTGCTACGGGAGTATTGATACTCTGTACGGGAAAGGCAACCAAAAAGATAGAAACATTGCAGGCTCATACGAAGGAGTACATAGCTACTCTGCAGTTAGGAGCCACCACTGCCAGTTATGACATGGAACATGAGGTGAATGCGGTCTATCCTACTACTGGCATTAATAAAGAAAAAATAGAGGAAGTCCTCTCGCAGTTTGTCGGCGATATTCAGCAGATTCCACCTACATACAGCGCTTGCAAAGTGGATGGAGAACGGGCTTACTCGCTTAGAAGGGCAGGGGAGAATGTGGAACTCAAGCCTAAGAGCATACATATCGATGAGATAGAACTTACGGATTTTGATGCCGTGAAGATGCAGATGAGCATTCGTGTAGTATGCGGAAAAGGTACTTACATACGGGCATTAGCCCGTGATTTAGGCAGAGCCCTTGGCAGTGGTGCTTACCTGACAATGCTGAGGCGCACACGAGTGGGAGATTTCGACATTGAAAAGTGTGTTGATTTTGACCACTTTCAGGAATGGCTCGATAAACAAGAAATAGAAAGGATATAAGATATGAAATTGTCACAGTTTAAATTTAAATTGCCGGAAAATCAGATAGCTCTGTATCCGCATAGCATCGTTCATGAATTCGAAAATGAGGATGGAACGAAAGGTTCTTTCCGTGTAACTCGTCGCGATGAATGTAAACTTATGGTGCTGCATCGTAAGTCGCAGAAAATTGATATGCTGAAAACGGATGCCAAGGGGAAACCCATAAAAGGTGAATACCTTGATTTCCGTAATATTCTGGATTACTTTGATGAAGGTGATACTTTTATCTTTAATGATACGAAGGTCTTCCCAGCTCGTCTTTATGGAACAAAGGAGAAGACTGATGCAAAGATAGAGGTGTTCCTGTTGCGTGAATTGAATGAGGAAGTGCGCCTTTGGGATGTATTGGTGGAGCCTGCTCGTAAGATACGTATCGGCAATAAGCTGTTTTTTGATGACACGAGCACGATGGTTGCTGAGGTCATTGACAACACAACCAGTCGTGGACGTACACTCCGTTTCCTATATGATTGTCCTCACGAGGAATTCAAGCGTGAACTTTATGCACTCGGTGAGGCTCCTCTACCACGCTATATTATCGATAAGCGTGAAAATCATCATGGTACTCCAGATGATTTAGAAGATTTCCAGTGCATCTTTGCAAAGAATGAAGGAGCCGTAACAGCTCCTGCCTCAGGACTTCATTTCAGTCGGGAACTAATGAAGCGTATGGAGATTAAAGGCCTTAATTTTGCTTTTGTCACGTTGCATTGTGGATTGGGTAATTTCCATGAGATTGAAGTGGAAGACCTGACCAAGCATAAGATGGATTCTGAACAGATGTCGGTGAGCAAAGAAGCTTGCGATATCGTGAATGAAGCTAAGGCTTCCGGACATCATGTGTGTGCAGTTGGTACAAGTGTGGTGAAAGCTACGGAGACGGCTGTAGGTACAGATGGCCTTTTGAAACAATATGATGGATGGACCAACAAGTTCATCTTCCCTCCTTATGATTTTGGTCTTGCCGACTGCATGATTTCTAATTTCTATCATCCATATTCTACTCTTTTGATGGAGACTGCTGCTTTCGGTGGTTATGATTTGGTGATGGAAGCTTACAATCTTGCAGTGAAGAATGACTATATGTTTGGTTGTTACGGTGATGCACTGCTGATAGTCAATGACTAAACCACATATAGTATATTTAAGTCTTGGGTCAAATCTCGGCGACCGCAAGAAAATAATAAACGACGCGCTTCAATTGCTCGAAACGAGAGTAGGGCATGTGGAGCGCGTCTCCTCTTTTTATGAGACTGAGCCATGGGGATTTTCTTCTGCCAATAAGTTTATCAATGCCTGTGTTTGTTGCCTTACCAGCCTTTCCCCACATGGATTGCTAGAAGCCACACAACAGATAGAAATCGGGTTAGGACGTACCAGAAAATCTTCTGATGGAACATATTATGACCGGTTGATAGATATTGATATTCTACTTTATGATGATATCCGAATCGATGAACCTGATTTGAAAATCCCGCATCCCCACATGAAAGAACGTGAATTCGTGATGGAGCCTCTTGAAGAAATCTTGTCTTTGAAGTCCTGAAATACTATAATTTGCTTTAAATAAAAAAATCCCCGTTGCATCATAAGATGAACGGGGATTCTCAATTTCTTTACCTTAATTATTTACGGAGACCGAGATCTTTGATGATGGCACGATAGCGTTCGATGTCGCGGTCATAAAGATAGTTGAGCAATGCACGGCGCTTTCCTACTAATTGAGTTAAGGCGCGAGTTGTAACGAAGTCTTTGCGGTTGCTCTTTACATGCTCTGTAAGATGAGTAATGCGATAAGAGAACAATGCAATCTGACTTTCTGCAGAACCGGTATCACCGTCTTTTTTACCATACTTTGAGAAGATCTCTTCTTTTTTGGCTTTGTCTAAATACATAATTTTAATTGATTAAGAATTTGTGCAACATTACGTTCTTCGAGCGCATATCAGCCTTAATCACTGCCTCAAACGCTGTCGAATGCATCGGATTTTCCGAAATTGCGGTGCAAAGTTACAACTTTTTATTTAAAGTGACAAATGTTTCAGACTTTTTTTGTAACTTTGCGCCCGAATTATAAAAATAACAGATGCAAGACATTAGAAACATTGCAGTGATTGCGCATGTCGACCATGGGAAAACCACACTGGTCGATAAGATGATGCTCTCAGGAAAACTATTTCGTGAAGGACAGGATAACAGTGGTGAAGTGCTCGACTCCAATGACTTGGAGCGCGAGCGAGGAATAACGATTCTTTCAAAAAACGTCTCTATCAACTGGAAAGGTGTAAAGATTAATATACTGGATACCCCGGGGCACTCAGACTTCGGTGGCGAGGTGGAGCGCGTGCTCAACATGGCCGATGGATGTCTGCTGTTGGTGGACGCCTTTGAAGGTCCGATGCCTCAGACACGTTTCGTGCTGCAAAAGGCATTGCAGATAGGTTTGAAGCCTATCGTGGTGGTCAACAAGGTGGATAAACCTAACTGCCGCCCTGAACAGGTTTATGAGATGGTGTTCGACCTTATGTGCGACCTTAACGCTACTGAGGACCAACTCGATTTCCCAGTTGTCTATGGTTCTGCAAAGAACGGTTGGATGGGAGAAGACTGGAAAACTCCTACAGGAAACATTGATTATTTGCTTGACAAAATCCTTGAGGCTATCCCTGCTCCTAAGCAATTAGAGGGTATTCCACAGATGCTTATCACCTCTTTGGATTACAGCAACTATACAGGCCGTATCGCTGTAGGCCGCGTTCATCGTGGCACTTTGACCGATGGAATGAACATCACTATCTGCCATCGTGACGGGACATTGGAAAAGACGAAAATCAAAGAATTGCATACCTTTGAGGGTATGACCCATAAGAGAGTCGACCATGTGGATTCAGGCGATATCTGTGCAGTGATAGGATTGGAACATTTCGAGATTGGTGATACCATTTCCGACTTTGAAAACCCTGAGGCTCTGCCTCCAATTGCTGTTGATGAGCCTACGATGAGTATGCTTTTCACCATCAATGACAGTCCGTTCTTTGGACGTGAAGGTAAATATTGCACCAGCCGCCATATCGGTGACCGCCTTAGCAAAGAGCTTGAAAAGAACATCGCTTTAAGAGTTTCGATGGTGGAAGGTACCACCGACCGCTGGATAGTCAGTGGCCGAGGCGTTCTTCACCTTTCTGTCCTTATTGAAACCATGCGCCGTGAGGGCTATGAGCTGCAGGTAGGTCAGCCGCAGGTGATTTACAAGACTATCGATGGCGCAAAGTGTGAGCCTATCGAAGAGTTGACTATCAACGTGCCTGAAGGCTTCTCCAGCAAGATGATAGATATGGTTACGCGTCGTAAAGGCGAGTTGATAGGCATGGATACAGAGGGCGACCGCGTGAATATACAGTTTGAAATCCCTTCAAGAGGTATCATCGGACTTCGCACCAATGTGCTCACTGCTTCTCAAGGTGAGGCTATTATGGCCCATCGTTATAAGAATTATCAGCCTTTCAAGGGCGAGATTGTGCGTCGCACCAATGGTTCCATGATAGCCATGGAGACGGGTACGGCTTATGCTTACAGTATTGATAAACTGCAGGACCGTGGTAAATTTTTCATCGATCCTGGAGAAGAAGTCTATGCAGGACAGGTAGTTGGCGAGCATGTCCATGACAACGACCTCGTCATCAACGTGACGAAGGCAAAGCAGTTGACCAATGTGCGTGCTTCCGGAAGTGACGATAAGGCCCGCGTGATACCGAAGACCGAGATGAGTCTGGAGGAATGTCTGGAGTATATCAAGGCCGATGAGTACGTTGAAGTGACGCCGAAGAGCATGCGTATGCGCAAGATTATCCTTGACCATCTGGAGCGTAAGCGTGCCAATAAAGATGAGGCTTAAGTATCAGATGACCCCTATAGAAACCCCGCTTGCCATCTTCGGTAAGCGGGGCTTTTGTTATCTGAAAAGTAAAAGGTTGCTGTTTACCCTGTAAAAGGTCGTTAAAAGGAAAGTAAAAGACCGTTGTTTACCTTCTAAAAGATTATTGTTTACATTTAAGGGTTCAGCAGATGCAATAATAGGCAATAATTTTCGTTATATAAGAAAAGGAGATTCGTATGAAAAAATCATTAATGATAGCAGTCCTTTTGATGACTGTCACAGCTATGAATGCGCAGAGCGACCCCGGCACATTCTCACTGACACCAAAGGTGGGTGTGAGTATCGCAAATCTGAGTGATAATGACCTTGTAGTGGGAGACATATCTCTCAAGTCCAAATATAAGGCCGGCTTCATTGTGGGAGCTGAGGGCGAGTATCAGATTACCGACTTCATCAGCGCTACGCTCGGTGCTTATTATGCCACTTTGGGCAATCGATATGATGATTACGAGAAAAAGACAGAGAATGCCTCTACCCCTAACATTCAGTCACTTGAGGATTATCATAACAATTATACCATATTGGGCTATGTGCTCGTACCCGTGATGGCGAAGGTGTATGTAGCTCCCGGACTGGCTTTGCAGGCGGGCTTGCAGGCAGGTTTCCTTACCAATGCGCGAAGTGAATATAAGCTCGCTACGGCTACATTGAATACGCAAACAGGTGAGCGTACGTCTGGAGGAACGACCAAATATAAGGATACATCGAAGGATGGATATAAGACGACGGATTTCTCGATACCTTTCGGCCTTACCTATGAATATGCGAAGGTGGTCATTGATGCCCGTTATAATCTCGGCTTGACCAAAGTTTATAAGAACGCACTTGATAGTAAGAACCGCTTTTTCACTTTCACGGTAGGGTATAAGTTCGATTTGTAATTTTGCAATCTTTTTTCATAATATAATAAGGTATAATTGTTTTTTGACATTTATACCTTTTTTTGATGTTTCTCAATCCTATTTTGCCTTGTTAAATAATTGTGTGCGTTCACATAAAAAGATTAAAAAAATTTAACCAAAAAACCTTTCAGAGATGTTGCTGTTTTGAAAAAATGTATTAATTTTGCAAACAGAATGTCAAACAAATGTAGTGCCAAACTTATTTTTAAGGATAATTATTTGCACTCATTAGGTATTAATTAAGGTGAAAAATATAAACTTGAAGTTATAAATTATTATTGAATCCTAAATCAAAAATGCAATGAAGAGAAAAGAAAACGCTTTTAAGCTCTCATTGAGAGCATGTATGGCTGTTTTAATGATGTTCTTCGCTGTGAGCATTTCCGCACAGAACATTACAGTCAAAGGATCCGTGACTGACAAGACTGGTGAGCCTGTAGTAGGCGCAACAGTAAGAGTCTTAGGATCAACTTCAGGAGTGGTTACCGATGTTGATGGTAATTACTCTATCAGTTGCCCTTCTTCGGCAACATTGGAATTTACTTACATCGGCTTCTCCTCCAAGGCCGTGGATGTAAAAGGCAAGACCAATGTGAATGTTACCATGCTAGAGAGTAGCAATAGTCTCGATGAAGTGGTCGTAACTGCCTTGGGTATCAAGAAAGACGCAAAGAAGTTAGGTTATGCCGTAAGCTCTATCGGTTCTGCCGATTTGGTAAGAACTGGTGGTGCTAACCTTGCAGCAGGTCTTTATGGTAAGGCTTCCGGCGTGCGCATTCAGTCTGCACCTGGTGGTGGTACTTCTGCTGTATCTATTTCTATCCGTGGTCTTTCTTCAATCACAGGTAATACACAGCCTCTGATTATCATGGATGGTGTGCCAATTCATAATGGAAATACCAATAACAACGGCTATTGGGACAACCAGCGTATCAATTCTAACGGTATCGTTGATATCAACCCTGAGGATATCGAGAACATCTCTATCTTGAAGGGTGCCGCTGCTTCAGCTCTTTATGGTTCTGAGGCTGCCAATGGTGTTGTGATGATTACTAACGTGAGTTCGGGATAAGTTCTCTTTCTCTTCTGTTGTAAAAAAGCCAAAACGAGATATGCCCATCCCCGCAAGAGTATGGACTGATGTTCCAACCACAAAGTGCTGATGTCAAGAAAGGACGGT
>JALCDQ010000025.1 GCA_022641735.1 Prevotella sp.
TCATAGCTTTCACGGTCGTAACCCTCATCATCCTGATGCTCGCTCTTATTCAAACCACCAATCATAATCACGTAATCAGCCGTTTTTGCCTTCTCCGCAGCCTCTTGGATAAGTTCCTTTTCGGAGCGATATTCCCGCAAATCCTGGCCTGTACGCACCCCATTATAATAGCCTGTGGTGTCGCCAACATAGCCTCTTGCATAGTCAACTTCGATATTCAACTTGCTTAAACGTGCCTTCAAACCATCGATAGGGAGCACTTCCCGCTGCACTTTCAACGATGATGAGCCTCCTCCAACCGTCATCATCTTGATGGCATTCTCGCCAACTACGAGGATTTTCCTCGTTTTTGAGAGGTTCAGAGGCAAGAGATTGCGCTTGTTTTGCAGTAAAACGATGCCCTCCTCACCTATCTTTTGGGCGGTGGCATAATGTTCTTCAGAGCACAAAAAACCGGTTTTCCGATTGGAATTCATGGTTGTGCGATAATAAAGACGCAACACCCGACGCACCTTTTCATCGAGTTCCTTGGTGCTATATTTGCCTTCCAAAATGCCTTTCATATAAGGAAAGGCGAGATAATAATAGTTGTAAGCATTCGCCTTGCCCTTATGCAGGCCGTCAGTATGCGTTCCGAACTCCATATCGAGGCCATATTTCACCGCGTCATCGGTGGTTGTCTTGACGCCCCAATCCGTTATTGCGACCCCGTCAAACTGCCATTCTTTCTTCAAAATGTTCTGCAAAAGCACCTCATTAGCACACAATGGCTGGTTGTTATAATAGTTGTAGGCACACATCACTGCCCACACCTTGCCCTTCTGCACAGCCGCTTTGAAGGCCGGAAGATAGATTTCATGCAGGGCTCGGTCGTTTACGATGACGTTCACCTGATGCCTGTTGGCCTCGTCGTTGTTAAGACAGAAGTGCTTTGCGCAGGCAGATACGCCGTTGCTTTGCAGTCCTTGGATATATGGAACGACCATGATGGAGGCCAGATAAGGGTCTTCTCCGAGGTATTCGAAATTGCGCCCACCCAATGGAGTGCGATAGATGTTCATGCCGGGACCTAACACCATGTCCTTTCCCCGATAGCGCGCCTCCTCGCCAATGTCGTTGCCATAGCGGCGCGAAAGGGCCGGATTCCATGTGGCTGCTAAACAAGTGAGGGCTGGAAAGGCAACGCAAGAGTCATTGGTCTGCCCTGCCGCATTCCAAGAATCCCACAACACGTTAGGCCGAATGCCGTGAGGACCATCGTCACACCAGAAGTCCGGCAGTCCTAAACGGGGCACTCCACGTGCGGAAAACTTGCTTTGCGCATGGATGACACGTATCTTTTCATCCAAAGTCATCCGTGAAAGGGCATCCTCAATGCGTTCATCCACGGTCTTGGAAGCGTCTAAATATACCGGTACTTGCTGTGCGTTTGCGATGCCCGCCGATAGCAACAGCAGGCATGATAATAGTAGTTTTTTCATTTTGAGATGTTTTTCGTGCTCATGATTTGTTTCTGCAAATATACCACATAATCAGCAGAAGCCCAAAAGTAAACGATGATTATTTTCTTAAAGAACTTTAAACGCAAGGCTATCGGATAGTATTTCAGGATTCAAAGGGCAAAAGGCGAGGATGTAAAAAGCAGCCTTTTACGTTTGTCCGGATGGTCCGGACAGTTTGTCCCAATCGTTCGGACACTTTGTCCGAGCCATCCGGACAAAATGTCCCCATCGTTTTTGAAATCGTGGGGACAAACCTTTAGCGATAGATTAAGGTAACCAAACGGTCACGATTGAATATCTCCTGCGCCACCTGTTGCACCCTTTCAGGGGTCACAGCATCGATGTGCGCATAGAGGGAAGTGATGTCTTTCTCCCATCCATAATGCAAGAAACTCTTTCCGAAATCGAGGGCAAAGTTCTCGCGGCTGTCACATGCCACTCCTATCTGCCCTTTTAACTGCTTCTTGGCTTTGTTGATTTGAAGGTCAGAAAACCGATTTTTGCCCATTTCATCGAGTTCTTTATGTACCAAACGGCGACATTTCTCCACGTCATCAGGGTCACATCCGAAATAAGTACACCACATTCCGGTATCGCCATAGCTGACCATTGAGCTCTCAACGGTATAGACAAGCCCATAATGTTCCCGCAAAATGATGTTCAAACGGGCATTCATGCCAGGCCCGCCCAAGATATTATTAAGAAGATAAAGCGCCATACGCTTCTCGTCGTGGATGCCATAAGCCCTGTTGCCTATCATCACATGCGCCTGATGCGTCTGTTTATCGACCGTGAAAACCTTGCCTTGCCAAGACGAAAGAGCCGTCGTGAGACTTGTCGAAGTTGACTTTCGAGCCTCCGATTTACCATCTTTTCTGTCTTCTGGAATAGTAGATGTGTATTTCTTTACGAGCCTTATCAATCGCTCAAAATCGATGTCACCATACGCAAAAAACACCGATTTCATCGGAGTATAATGCCTTTTGGTGAAGCGGAGAGCATCCTCCGTAGTGTAAGAGCGCACCTTCTCGGCAGTGCCCAATATGTTATGTCCTAACGGATGACCACGGAAAATGATGTTCTCAAAGTCATCATAAATCAAATCTGACGGTGAATCGTTATAGCTTTCGATTTCATCGCAGATGACTTCAACCTCTTTGTCGAGTTCATTTTGCGGAAAAACAGAATGGAAAACCATGTCGGAAAGCAGGTCAACAGCCCTTTCCACGTGGTCCTTCAATATCGCCGCATAATATACAGTATCCTCTTTATTGGTGAAGGCATTAAGGTCTCCGCCTACACTTTCCAAGTAATTGAGCACCTGATAAGCCTTCCGGCGCTCCGTTCCCTTAAAGGTGGCGTGCTCGCAAAAGTGCGCAAGACCCTCTTCGCCAGGCATTTCGTCACGCGTACCCGCATTGATTTCATAACCGCAATAGATTACCGGAGAGGCAGAAAACAAATGAATGATGCGCAGTCCATTATCGAGTGTATAAGTATTATATTTCATTTCAAATGCAAAAATACTGAATTTTACTTTGTTTTCTGCCATTTTTTTCAGATATTTGCACTGCAAAAAAGAATTTATTATGCGTAAGGTTATAGGAATAGGCGAGATTGTTCTCGACATCATATTCAGAAACGAGCAGCCCATAGGAGCATATCCTGGCGGCTCGGTATTCAACGGCATCATCTCTTTAGGCCGTTCCGGAGTTAACACAACCTTTATTTCAGAGGCTGGAAACGACCGTGTTGGAGAGAATATCATCAAGTTTTTGAAGGAAAACAACGTCAATGCGGATAACGTAAATCAGTTTCCGGAAAGCAAATCGCCTATCTCGCTGGCCTTTCTGGATGAACATAACGATGCCCATTACTTATTTTACAAGGACCATCCACACGACCAACTCGACTTCACTTACCCCGATATACAACCCGATGACATCGTGGTTTTCGGCTCATATTATGCTGTAAACCCGGTGATTCGCCCTCAAGTGGTCGGGCTTTTGGATTATGCTCGCAACCACGGAGCCATCATTTATTATGATGTCAACTATCGTCCAGCCCATAAAAACGATGTGATGAAGGTCACACCTAATCTCTTGGAGAACCTTGAGTACGCTGATATCGTGCGCGGAAGTTATGAGGACTTCGACACTCTGTATCGCATGCAAGAGCCGGATAAAATCTATAACTCGGAAATCTCTTTCTATTGCAAGAAGTTTATCTATACCCATGGATGCAATCCAGTGGAACTTCGTGGCGAAAACAGCTTCCAAAAGAGCTATCCGGTGCCACAAGTGGAGACGGTAAGTACCATCGGCGCTGGTGATAACTTCAATGCCGGCCTCATCTTCGGAATGCTGAAAAACAACATCAAAAGAGCTGACATCGAGCATGGACTTACTGAAAATCAATGGGATGAGATGATTCATTATGCGCAAGAGTTCTCCATCAAGAGTTGCGAAAGCATCTATAACTATGTTTCTAAAGAGTTTGGAGAAGAAAAGAAAACGGAACTGAATAAATAAAAAGAACTATGATAGAAATCAAAAACAAGGTCTACTACGTTGGTGTAAACGACCGCAATAAGGCTCTTTTTGAAGGCCTTTGGCCTCTGCCATTTGGAGTTTCTTACAATTCTTACCTTATCGATGACGACAAAGTGTGTCTCATTGAGACGGTGCAAGTGGATTTTTTCACCCAATTCATCGAAAATATACGGGAAGTAATTGGTGAGAAGCCCATCGATTATGTCGTTATCAACCACATGGAACCTGACCATAGCGGCTCTTTGGCCTTACTGAAGAAGTTTTATCCAAACATCAAAGTCATTGGAAACAAGAAGACTTTCGGCATGATGTGTGGCTTTTATGGCATCGAAGGAGGACAGATAGAGGTGAAAAATGCCGATTCCATCGAACTTGGACATCATACGCTGAACTTCTATATGACACCAATGATACACTGGCCAGAGACTATGATGACGCTGGATGTTACTGATAACATGCTCTTTTCAGGAGATGCCTTCGGATGCTTCGGCGCTTTAAACGGAGGACTTATCGACTCTGACATCGACACGGAATGGTGTTGGCTGGAGATGATACGCTACTATTCCAACATTGTAGGTAAGTATGGAACGCCTGTTCAGAATGCTTTGAAGAAGTTGGCAAATCTTTCCATCGATTATATCTGCTCTACCCATGGACCTGTTTGGCATCAACATGTGGCGAAAGTAGTGTCTCTCTACGATAAAATGAGCAAATATGAGACTGAGCCTGGGCTCGTTATCTGCTATGGAACAATGTATGGTAATACCGAAAGAATGGCTGAAGTCATCGCAAAAGCGGCTTCTCAGGCAGGCTTGAAGAAAGTTTATATGTATAATGTATCAAAGACTCACCACTCTTACATCCTTCGCGACATCTTCCGTTTCAAAGGTTTAATCGTCGGCGCACCTACTTATAACAACGGACTTTATCACGAAATGGATGTTCTGTTGAGTGAAATAGCCAACCGGGACATCAAGAATCATGCCATAGGATGGTTCGGAAGCTTCGCCTGGGCAGGGAAAGCAGTGCAGAAGATAGGGGAATGGAATGAGGAAAAAATTCATTTTGAGCCTGTCGGAGTACCAGTAGAAATGAAGCAATCACTCACTCCTGAAACCAAACAACAATGTGAAGCTTTGGGGAAAGCAATGGCAGAAAAACTCTTATACGAAGCATAAATATGGAACTACAGAAGCGAACTTTGAAGGACTGGGTGATTGCTACACGCCCTTGGTCCGCTCCTGCATCGGTCATTCCGGTGCTTTTCTCTCTTGCTTATCTTTTCTTTATCAGCCATCAGGAAGGCTTAGAGGTCAATTGGTTGAATGCCTGGCTCTGCCTGCCAATGCTTGTTATCCTCCATTTTGGAGGCAATCTGGTAAGCGATTACTATGATAATATTAATAAGGTGGACATTCCTGGCAGTTTGAATGGTGTCCGTTCGATGGAATCGGGCAAATTTAAACCTAAGGAGATATTATTCTATGGCTATGCGCTTTTGGGCATAGGGGCCATCATCGGACTGTTTATTGTGTGGAATTCAAGCGTAGAAGTGCTCTGGATTGGTGCTTTGGCGCTCATCTTGCCATTGGGATATCCATGGCTGAAAGCGCATGCCTTGGGCGACTTGGACATCTTGCTGTGCTTTGCCTTATTGCCTTCCATCGGTGTAGCCTTTGTTGCCACAGAGGCTTATCACCCTGAATTACTGCTCTATTGCTTGCCTTATGGCCTCCTGACAGTGGCCATTCTGCATGCCAACAACACTCGTGACATCCGCAATGACCATCGTGCGGGCTTGGAAACATTCCCTCGCCTTACGGGTGGAAAGGCTGCCCAATATGTCTATACGGCAGAGTTGACCCTCCCTTATGTCATGTTGGTTGTCTTTGCCGTTTGTGGTTGGCTGCCCATGTGGCTGCTCATCGGCTTCCTGACACTTCCTATTGCTGTAAAGAACATCCGCACGATGCTCAAAGCACGACCCGAAGAAGAGTTGGATATAGCCACACTTGACCAGGCTACTGCCCAATTGCAGTTGCCTTTTGGGTTGCTTTACGCACTGAGTTTAGTGATTGCAGAACTTTTTATTTGAGAATTATGGTGGGCAAAAAGGTATGGATAGGAGTTGCTGGAGCAGCCATTTTATGGTTTATCCTGTTCTCCCCTTGGACAGCCCCAAAGATTAATTTCTGGCTTTGCATGGCCTTTTCGGGCATCATCCTCACCACTTTTGCCACCCTAAACTGCCCTGAATGGAGAAAAGACGTTCACTTTTCGGGACGCCAAATCCTATTAGGACTGCTCATCGCCTTCATTCTTTGGTGGGTATTTTGGATAGGAGACAAGGTTGCGGGATGGCTTTTCGGTTTCGAAAGAGCACAGGTAAACATGATTTATGGCATGAAAGCAGATACCTCAGCATGGCTGATTGCCATATTATTACTTTTCATCATCGGCCCTGCAGAGGAGATTTTCTGGCGCGGATTCGTGCAAAGACGGCTCTCTCAACAATGGAATGCGAATATAGGCTTCATCGTGACGCTTGTATGCTATACCCTTATCCACATCTGGTCACTGAATTTCATGCTCATCATGGCCGCTTTGGTGGTAGGCTTTTGCTGGGGACTCATCTATCGCCTGCGCCCTCAATGGCTCACAGCCCTCATCATCTCGCATGCAGTTTGGGACACTTGCGCCTTCGTGTTAATACCCTTTTAATAACATAAATTCATTAAACCATGAAAAGAATCCACATTTCCTTGTTGCCACGCATCATCATCGCCATTATACTTGGCGTTGTTTTGGGGAATTTCCTGCCATTAGGACTTGTTCGTGCATTTGTAACGTTCAATAGCATTTTCAGCCAATTCCTTGGCTTTATGATTCCTTTGATTATCCTAGGACTGGTAACTCCTGCAATCGGAGGCATCGGAAAAGGAGCCGGAAAACTGTTAATTGCCACAGTGATTATTGCTTATGTGGACACTGTTTTCTCGGGTTACCTTGCTTATGGAACAGGTTCTTGGCTGTTTCCAGATATGGTAGCCAACACGGCTCATATCGGAAAGGTGGAGAAAGCTGTGGAAATATTACCCTATTTCACCATCACTATCCCCGCAATGCTCGATGTAATGAGTAGTTTGGTACTGTCATTTGTCATCGGATTATGTATTGCTTATGCTGAATTGAACACCTTGAAGAGTTTCTTTAATGAATTCAAAGATGTCATATCCAGCACCATCACCAAAGCCATCATCCCTTTATTACCACTCTATATCTTCGGAATCTTCCTCAACATGACGCATAGCGGACAGGCTTATCGTATCCTCGTGGTTTTTGCACAGATAATTCTTGTGATTTTCATACTGCACATCTTCATTCTGGTTTACCAGTTCTGTATCGCTGGAGGCATCGTAAAGAGAAATCCATTCAGGCTATTAGCCAACATGTTTCCTGCCTATTTTACGGCCTTAGGCACATCCTCTTCAGCCGCAACGATACCGGTTACCCTAAAACAAACCATCAAAAACGGGGTGAGAGAAAGCATTGCGGGGTTTGTAATTCCACTTTGCGCGACCATTCACATGTCAGGCTCAGCAATGAAAATCACTGCCTGCGCCTTAACCATCTGTCTTTTGGTAGGACTCCCACATGATTTCATGCTCTTTACAAACTTCATCCTGATGTTGGCAATCATGATGGTAGCCGCTCCTGGCGTGCCGGGAGGTGCCATTATGGCGGCATTGGCACCACTATCAAGTATTCTCGGATTCAATCCTGAACAACAAGCGTTAATGATAGCGCTTTATATTGCGATGGATTCCTTTGGCACTGCATGCAACGTAACGGGTGATGGAGCCATCGCTCTAGTTATCGATAAATACTTCAAAGGACAGACTAAGCAAGCAGTTTGATGACATCCTCCAGGGTGTCAGCCGGCTCCAAATAGTCGTGATAATCGCCTCGGATGAAGCCACGAGCCTGTAAATCATCCAATAAAGTTATCAGTTTCGACCAAAATCCTTTCATATTATAGAGTATCACACGCTTCTGATGATAGCCTATCGTATGAGAGGACGCCACTGTGAAAGCCTCATCCAGCGTGCCAATGCCACCTGGAAGGGCTATCATGACATCACTCTTTGCCAACATTAAATCCTTACGGTCGCTCAAATTATCACACAACACTTGGACATCCACGTAATCGGACACCCTTGAATTTTGCTCTATCATCTTTGGAATCACACCAATCGTCTGGCCTCCAGCCGTCTTTACAGCCTTTCCAATACATTCCATCAAACCCGTATTACAGCCTCCAAACACGATGGAATGGCCGTTTTTTGCAATCCAACGACCCAGTTCTTCGGTCAAAGAGAAGAAATCAGGGTCAATATTGTTATTCGCTGAACAGAAAATACCTATCTTCATATCTAATATCTATACTTTTTTATCTAAGCACAAAGATACGAATAATTTTGCAGAAAACCACCTTTTTACACTGAAATAACAACTTATAACACCCGTTGAAAATATTAAAATCAAGGCCGACACCATAAATTAAAACCTCCCTTTAACCGTCTTTTTCATCACAAAACAAGTTGTTTTATCGGCTTGCTTGCAACCAATGTGTTTTTGAAATTCAATCCATAAATGCAATAAAACCAATAGATTTCTGGACAATAAACCATCAAAGGCAACCTTAGGAATCGTTAACAAATTAACTTAAAACGGCTTGCAAGATTTATGCAAGTTACTGATGAAATATACAAAAACGTTCTTTAGCATTGGACGTTTGGCCATTTGTATAGGCACGTTTGGCCTAACGAGGAGGCTATTAATCGTTGTTTAGAGGGTCAAAAGCTACCTTTTACAAGGTAAGTAACCGCTTTTTACCACCTCATTAATGGCTTTTTACATCAAAATCAGACTTTTTCAAAAATCGACCTCGCTGAAAAGGCCCTTTTCGGGCGATATAAGCGACTTTATTTTTTGAGGTTCACTATATGAAGCCTTACCTTTCAGAGAGGCTCATATTCGTTTTGCATAATTATGCAAAAACAGCATTTAGTTTTGCATAAAGTTAATGTGATATATTGAACTAAATAAGAAGTGGATTTATAAAAGCTACTACAAAAATAGCGTGCAGCCATTACTGGCCACACGCTACCTTTCTATTAAATAAATGTATGTTCAACTATTACTTAGCAAACCACATGCCCTTAGAGTCGTCTTTATTGTAGTTAGCCTGATAGATGGCATCATAACTGCCAGCAAGATTTGCTGGAGTCAAGTCTGTAGACTTCACAATAGAGATACCGCAAATGCCATAATTGCCATTAGGAGTCTTCTGCCCTGTAGGACGGAACTGATACAGACCATTGGAATAAGTATCATCGAGGTTAAACATCAACCAGCACTTGTTGTTGTCGGAGAAAACTTTATCACCAGGAGCAAAGTCATAACCTCCCCATGAGAATGCTGTAGCAAGTTCAGGAAGGAAGGCTACATTATAGCCCTTAGAGGTAGTCTGAATGGTGTTTCGATTAAATAGAACACCGAATACGACTTTGTGAGCCTTATAGTCAATGTCTACCGTGCCATCCAAAACAGCATCCTGATACAAGCCCGTGATGCCTATATTCTCATCATGAGTTGCTACTCCGTCAGAAACAGCCTTAGCTGGATATTTGGCATCACCTATAGTTACATTTACTGTAGCTCCATTGATAGTACCCTTAGAAAGGGTAGTGACAGAACCATTTCCATTGAAGCAACGGGCATTGAATGTCCAGGCGCCCTTGAAATCATTTAATCCAATCTGGGTAATATTAAATTGACGTCCATCATCCAATACGAGAGAGCCACTGCGGGCTTTACCCGTAGTATTAGCTGCAATGTTGGCTTTGCCACCACTCACGGTAATCCAATCAGGCTTGCTCAGTACTGTAGCCGTAACGCCACTGATAGACATAGCTGCATCATCATACCAATAGTCAAATTCAACATGGTCGAACTTAACAGAAGCATTAACTTCATAAACATTTCCTGCTTTGATATTGGAAAGACCTAGCGTCGCTGTTCTTGATACAAAAGTCTGATTACCAACGGTTACAACCAACTTGGTATCGTTCAATTCATTGGCCACAGGCCAAACAGTTATATAAGAAGTAAATGTCTTGGAAGCATTATTAAAGGTTCCAGCACCTACTGTAATATTGCCCTTTTTGCTTTCAGCTGTAGCCTGACCATTCAATATATTAACCTTATTCAGCATATTTGGATTCTGCAATACAGCAGAGATGTTTGTGGCTGTAAGGTCAGTTGCATCAGATGGTAAAGCAACGTTTAACTTGATAGTTGCGGTCTTGTATTCGAGATTCATCGTCGCATTACTGAGATTGGAAACATCAGTAGTGCCGTATATCACGGAGTGGTCGATTGCACCTTGAGCCGAACCATCTTGCGAAGCCAAATTGTCTACAATAGCTGAGTCCGATATCAATGCAATGGCAGATGAGCCATGGTCAACATAAGCCGACATCGTTGTGGCATCATTAGGTACATAGACTTTCTGATTTGCAAATGTACCCGTCTTTGTGCCATCACCATTATTCAAATATAAAGTTGAAATTCTACCGATTCTAACACCAGCAGCGTTCAAGAATTTTACACGGAGATAATCACTTGTTGAAAAGTTTGCGAGAATTCCTTCAGTACCATTTGTAGACGCCAATGTGGCATTCACAGCAATATTCTGCACTGAAGAGTTCGCTTGCGGAGTTTCACTTACATCGTCTCCATCGTCGCATGCTGAAAAAGTAAATAGCATTGCAAACATTGAAGCCCATAATAATAATTTTTTTTTCATGTCTATTTTATTTTAGGTTTTTAATTTTCGGGAGGGAATATATTATAAGGAATCTCCCCCTTCATAATATTTTAAATTCTTTACTTTATCAATAAGTACCCTATAAGAAAACTTGTGTCGTCGATTTCTGGTTTTTCATTTCTTATTTATTTAAAGGAGTGCTCCTTTACAGAAGCACTCCTTTTTATAATTAGGTCGGTTTCCCTTTATTTCCAATACGGATTGCCTTGACGCTCAATCTCAGGAATCTCCCATGTATAATGAGAAACTGTGGCTGTACTCCAATGATTGGCACCACGAGAAGGAGTTTCATTCCAGCGTTTCTGATTGTAGAAAGCCCAGTCTCCTTCACCCCACATTTCAATACGCCACTGCAACTTCACCATGTCAAGTGCAGATTTACCTGCCATCGTGTTATCACATGTCATTGTGGTAGCACCTGTCTTTGTGCGAGCTGCAAGCAACTTATTCAATGTAGCCTTAGCCTGAGAAGCCTGATTGCTCTGAGCATAAGCCTCAGCAAGCATCAGAAGAACTGCTGAAGAACGCATGTAGACGAAATCAGCCTTAGAGTTGGCAGTGGTATGTTCATCTGCCACAACACCATCATCCTTGTCCATAAAAGCAGTGGCTGCCCATTTCAGACTCGTATACTTAGGCACTTCATAATCATACCATGTCGTATCAGTTTTATTGACACTATAAACAGGAAGATCTGCAAAGTTAGAAGACAGGAAACAAGCCTTACGGCAATCGTTGTCTGACATCTGATTATAGATATTAGCATCAATCTGATAATATCCAGCAGGACTACTCCAAAGAGTATTGAAAGCTGAGAAGTTAGAAGACCCTCCGACAGAGCCGAAGATGATTTCAGGATTTTTCGCTACATTATAGAATGCATTTGATGAAGCATTATAATAAGAGCCAGCCCACCCGTTTGCATTGCGCTTAACAACTGAAGCCAGTTTCGATTCATCCATTCCATAATCATTAGGAGCAATGAGTGATGGATAATGACTTAGCAAATCAGTAGCGGCTGTGATACATGTAGACCAATCTTTCATATCAAGGGCTACACGGGCAAGCATATAATTAGCAACACCTGCATCTACATCATGGCAATCATCAGTTGTCAAACCAACTGTATAACCACTAGTAGAAGAATTTGATGCTTTAAAGTCTGCAACGGCTTGAGTAAGCATTGCCTTAATAGTTGTCCAAGAGTCAGCTACAGATTTTGGTTCAACAGGGTCATTATAAGCATACGTGTCATAGAATGGCCATCCCTGATCTGTGGTAGAAGTTACATCTTGCAAGTCTGTATAGCGTTCCATGAGTTCCATATAACCCATAGCTTTCACTGTCAAACATTTTGCACGATAGCCTCTCAACAAAGCATCATCATCCTTTACATCCGTAAGATACTGAAGACCTTTATTAGCCTGATTTATCTTGATAACTGGGCCATAATAATAACCCATATTCTCAGAGTTCTGATCATATTCCCAATATGTCAAAGTTGGGTCATTGGAATAATACCTATAATAAGTACCATTATGAGCAGCACTACCTTCAACCATATCACCAGCCTGAGTAACACGTTTACGCTCAAAAGCCCATTCATTAGCATCACTGTTGCTGAAGCCACCTGCTAGTCTGTTGTCAGAAACGATTATATAGCTAGGAAGAGTGTTTATAATTCCTGATAGTACAAGAGCCTTTTTAGTTGCATCTGTACCATTCAGAATATCATTAATCTGGTCGTCCGTAAAATAGTTTGGATTCGTTACGTCCAAACGGGAGCTACATGCCGATAGAGCAAGAGCTATGACCATGCCAGAAGTTATATTTCTTATTAAACTTTTCATATCATTAATTCTTTAAAATTAGATTTCGAGATTCACACCAATAGTAACAGTCTGCATCTGTGGATAAACCATTGCACCGATTTCAAAACCACCAATCACAGACATACTTGGATCTACACCTTGAGCAGGAGAGAAGAATATCATATTATCAGCTGAAACGAATGCACGTAACTTGCTGATACCTATCTTCTGGCAAAGTACTTTTGGAAGCGTATAACCAAGGGTAATATTCTTGATACGCAGATAAGAAGCACTGAAAAGACCCATATCTGTATATTGCCAAGAACCCGTAGTAGAACCATCATAGTAAACATTCTTACCGTTAGCCCACCATTGCATAGGATATTTAGCACCCGAATTAACAGGAGACCAAGTGTTGCCAATCAAATCTTTAGATACGGCCTCATCTCCATCAGCAGGATACATAAAACTGCCACGATACAACCAGTTTGCATAATCAGTAGAGAAGAATTTACCACCAAGCTGATAAGCTGCAACTACACCAAGATCAAAGTCTTTATAACGAAGAGAAATGTTAAATCCACCAATCCAATCAGGAGTAGCACTGCCCATCTCATAGCGAGAAGCATCTGAAGAAACTGTCGTCTTCACATTATCACCTTGTTTATAAGTAGTATAACGGCCACTATGAGCATAATTGCCACTCTTGTCTGCATTTACATCTGAATAAGTAACACGGTGCCAATACATTGGCAGACCTGTCTCCTGATCTACACCAGCATATTTGTACAGATAGATGTTGTACCAGTCTTTTCCTTCTCCGCGGAGGTAGAAGATGTTACTGCTAACACCGCCACCCATACCACCGGCAGCTGCCCATTCTTCACCATTGGCAGTCCAAGTGTTCTTTGGAAGATCGATTGTGTTATCCCAATAAGGAATTTGCTCTGCAGGAACTTTCACCAACTCTGTACGATAATGAGAACCGTTCGTACCTACACTTAAAGTCCAGTTCTTTGTACGGACAATGTCAGCATCCAATTCTACTTCAAAACCATAATTGCGTAATTTAGCTGCATTGCGAGTAAGCGATGAATAATTAAGATTAGCTAAAGGAGAAACTGTCTGTTGATAGTAAGAATTTGATGTCAAGTTATTGAAATAATCAAGAGCACCTGTAATGCGACTATTCAAAACTGAGAAGTCAAGACCGAAGTCAAGCTGATGAACTGATTCCCATGTAAGGTAGTCAGCTGGAGGAGCAGATGAGTTGATCGCATAAGTAGATGGATGGCCAGTTCCATTGGTCTGAGTAGTCCAAGTAGAAACGCCATAACTCCAAGTATGGTTATAATAACCAGAAACGCCACTGGCATTACCTGTAGTACCATAGCTGGCACGTAACTTAGCATTATCCAACCATGTCTTTGTAGACTTCATGAATTCTTCCTCTGAAATACGCCAGCCTGCACCGAGTGACCAGAAAGTACCCCAACGCTTGCTACTGATAAAGTGAGAAGAACCATCACGACGGAAAGAAGCTGAAGCATAATATTTCTCAGCATAGTTGTAATTTGCACGTCCAAGATAAGATTCCATTCTTGATTTGTTAAGTGACCAACCAGGATTAGAACCAGCCTGAACATTCCAATAACGAGAGGTGAAATTTGCAGGAATCATCACACCTGCTATCAATTCAGAACCAGAACCGAAGTTCACGTCCTTTCTGTCAATATCTTCATACTCATGGCCAAGCATTGCATCTACATGATGTTTGTCGAAGTCCTCACTATAAGTAAGCAATTGCTGAGTATTCCAAACGCGACGGAAATAAGTATCGATACTGATACCACCATAAGCATAACCACTACGACGGCCCAGTCCTGCAGTACCATTCTGATAACGGGTATGGCGCCAGTTAGTCTCATCCATATTGAAGTTTACATTAAACTTGAAATATTTCAAGAAACTGAATTCTGCATATAAACGGCTTGTCCATGTAGCAATCTGCTGACGGTCCAAGTTCATTTTGAGCTCATATTCGAAATCACGACCCCAAGGGTTACCATCATTCAGATTCTTTGCTCCTAAAGGTGAATAGGTAGGACCTACGTTAAATGCTTTCGTGCCATCATCATTCAAGATGACGTTTCCGTTTGCATCATATTGATAAACGGAAATAACCGGGGCATATCCACGAATGTAGTTGAATGAGTTACCTGATGTAGCACCGATATTACGAGTACCCCAGCGACCTGCCTGAGCACGTGTACGAGTATGAGAATAGCCAACATTAGCACCGACTTTCAACCAGTCGAACATCTGTGCATCAATATTTGCACGGCCATTCAAACGGCTATAGTCACTTGACTTCAAGTAAGATGGGTCTGTCTGATAACCTAATGAGAAATAATAATGTATCTTGTCAGAACCGCCACTTGCAGAAAGGTTGTATTCCTGACGGAAGGCTGTGCGCAGCAAAACATCATCCAATGTCTCCTGATATAGCAGTTTCGCACTAGGATTGATTCTGCCTGTTGTTGGGTCTACCAAGTAAGCACCGCTCATCGTAGAACTTGAGTTGTTGCCAGAACCTGTATTTGTATAGATAGCACCAGGAACACTATAGGCCATATAGTTGCCCATTGCATTCTTCTGGAAAGAGGTCTCACTGCCCGTATAGTCAAACAAGTGAGCACTTGCAAACTGGCGAGCTTCCTCATCTGAGTGATTAGGATTCTTCACATTGGTAGTTGGATATCCATTGGCATCTGTGCCTGGAAGACCATTATTCACACCATAACGATAAGAGTTATAGATGCTTTGCCATGCATACTCATAATATTGAGCTGCATTATCAATGGAATTTGTCTGATAAGGACCTGCTGAGTTCCAGCCCCAACGAGCTTCAAAGTTAACGGTAGCCTTGCCACTCTTACCTTTCTTTGTAGTAATCAAGATGACACCATTGGCACCACGAGAACCATAAAGAGCTGTTGAAGCAGCATCCTTCAAGACTGAAATAGATGCGATATCGTTAGGATCCAGCTGTGACAACGGGTTTTCAAACGTTGTATTGGTCTGCTGAACGACTCCATCAATCACGATAAGAGCATTAGCACTGTTACCATTTGCCGAGCTCACACCACGAAGACGGATACCCATATCATAACCTGGCTGACCATCCATAGCGGCAACCTGGATACCAGGGGCAGCACCTTCAAGTGCACGTGATACGGTGGTCGTATTTTGAACGGCAATGTTCTCAGCCTTGACATCGGTCATAGCACCTGTCAAATCCTTTTTCTTCTGAGTACCATAAGCCACCACAACGACTTCATCAAGAGCTTCCGTGTCTTGCTTCAAGTTCACAGAAACCGAATTCCCCCTAACTACAAGGTCTTGAGACTTGTAGCCCACATAACTTACAGAAAGTTTTGAGTTAGGATCTACCTTCAAAGAGAACTTACCATCGATATCGGTCATAGTTCCATTTGTTGTTCCCTTCTCTACTACAGTAGCACCCACTACAGGCTGTCCATTTTCATCAAGGACGGTACCTGTAACAGTCTTCTTTGCCTGTTGCTGTTCGGCAACGACACTTCCATTCGTATTGCTTTCACCAGCCGAAACGCACAGAGGCGCAAACAGCAGGAAAGAGGCTGCGAACAAGTATTTCCACTGTCTCTTCAGTCTTAGCAAACCGAACGAACGGATTTCTAATTTTTCATCCATAAACAATTATTTTAGGTTAAACAATATTTGTAATCACCACGCACATTTATGGGATTGTGCGCAAGATTCGTTATTTAAG
>JALCDQ010000026.1 GCA_022641735.1 Prevotella sp.
TAGAATGAAAAAACTACTGACTCTATTATCGGCTATCGCCTTCACCCTCGGAGTGAGCGCGCAAACTGCCGATTTCTTCTCGCCTTACAGGCAGTCGAAGCTACGGCTGCCCTCTTATCCTATCCTCATGAACGACCCTTATTTCTCCATTTGGTCGCCCTTTGACCATCTTTATGATGGTTATACCCAACATTGGGCACGTGGCAAGAAACCGCTCAACGGCATCTTGCGCGTTGATGGCAAGAACTATCGCTTTATGGGGTCGGAAAGCAAAGCCATACTCCAAACCATCGTCCCTGCTGGAGATGAGGATGGCTATGAGGCTCTCTATACCCGCGAGAAGCCTGCTGAAGACTGGACATCTACGGCTTTTGAGGCGCAAGGATGGAAAGAAGGCAAGGGTGCTTTCGGCTCAGAGGGCAACACGGGAGTGCGCACGATATGGAAAGACTATGATTCCGACATCTGGGTGCGCCGTCATATCACGCTCTCAGAACAAGATTTACAGGAAGACCTCTACCTCGTTCTCTCGTTTGATGATGACATGGAGGTGTATGTCAACGGGCAACTGCTCGCCAAATCGCCGTCTTCTTATGGCGTAGGCGTCCGTCTGCATCTCGATGCCCAACAAAAAGCGATGCTGAAGGCAGGCGATAACCTCATCGCCATGCACTGCCATAATGATAAAGGAGGAGCCATGGCAGATATGGGAATTGCCAAGGACATCGCTCCGAAAGGCTACAACGAGCAGAATGCCGAGCAACTTTCCGTGAGCGTGATGGCGACGAGCACTTATTACACCTTCCGTTGCGGAGGCATCGACCTCGACCTCGTGTTTACCGCTCCGATGCTCATCGACGACCTCGACATGCTTTCCACTCCGATTAACTATATCTCTTATCAAGTGCGTTCCAATGATGGCAAGGCTCACGAGGTGAAATTCTATCTTTCCACCACGCCCGAAATGGCACTCTTCAAGAGCAATCAACCGACTGAAAGCAGTGTTGTGGAGCACCATGGCATTCAGTATCTGAAGACCGGAACGATAGAGCAGCCTTATCTCGCAAGGGCTGCTGACAACACGCCCATCGATTGGGGCTACTTCTATCTTGCAGGCGTAAACGGCAAACTGACGCTCAGCAACCTCGCGGAGGCAAGAACTCATCTGATGGAAAATGAAACTCCATCAAAGGGAGAGCCGATAATCCGCAACTTCAAGGCCTCCACCATGCCCGTACTCGCTTATGAGCACGACTTCGGCAACACCTCTTCGGCAGCCAGTTTTGCGATGGTAGGCTATGATGAAGTCTACGACATCGAATATATGTATGAGCGTTATAAAGGCTATTGGGAACACGAAGGCAAGGTGACGCTCTTTGATGCCTTCGAGAAATATCAGCAGAACTATGCGGAAAACATGGCGAAAGCCAAAGCACTGGATAAGCGCATCTATGACGACGGATTGCAGGCAGGCAACGAGCATTATGCCGAAATCCTGTCGGGCAGTTATCGGCAGGTGGTTGCGGCGCATAAACTCTTCAAGGACAAAGACGGAAATCTGCTCTATTTCTCACGTGAAAACAATTCCAACAGTTGTGTGAATACGGTCGATTTGACCTATCCTTCCGCTCCTCTTTTCCTCCTTTATAACCCCGAATTGCAAAAGGGAATGATGACGAGCATCTTTGAATACTCCAAGAGTGGCAGATGGACAAAGCCCTTTGCAGCGCATGATCTCGGCACATATCCGAAAGCCAACGGGCAGGTGTATGGTGGCGATATGCCTTTGGAAGAAGCGGGCAACATGGTTATCCTTACTGCCGAAATCTCAAAGATTGAGGGCAACACGCAGTATGCTGACCGATATTGGGACCTTCTGACCACTTGGACGGATTATCTTGTGGAAAACGGACAAGACCCGAGCAATCAACTTTGCACCGATGATTTTGCCGGACATTGGGCTCATAACTGCAACCTTTCCATCAAGGCCATTATGGGCATTGCGGGATATGCCGAGATGTGCAAACTAAAAGGTCGTCAGGAGGACGCTAAAAGGTATCTTTCTATCGCCCAAAAGATGGCTAAAAGGTGGGTAAAAGACGGTTATGAAGGTGACCACTATCGGTTGGCATTCGACCGCCCGAATACGTGGAGCCAGAAATACAATATGATATGGGATAAACTGTGGAATCTGAACGTGTTTCCAAAGGATGCCATGCCGCGGGAAGTCAGTTTCTATCTGAAGCACCAAAACAAGTTCGGATTGCCTCTCGACTGCCGCAAAGACTACACCAAGACCGATTGGATAATGTGGAGTGCGACCATGGCTAAAGAGCAAAAAGACTTTCTGCAACTGATGGAACCTGTCTATACCTATATCAATGAGACATCTTCGCGCGTGCCTTTGAGCGATTGGAGCGACACCAAGACCGGCCGTTGGGTGGGCTTCAAAGCCCGCTCAGTCATCGGAGGCTATTGGATGAAGGTGCTTATGGATAAAATCAAAAACCAAAAATAATCATACACATGAAACGCATCAATTTATTATTATTCCTGTTCTTCTGCCTCCAGATAGGCGCAAAGAATATAGAGGTGGTGAATCCCAAAGTGGAAATGCGCACCAATCCCATAGGCATAGGCTCGCGCACACCGCTTTTCAGTTGGGAAATCAACACTGAAAAGGAGAATGTAATGCAGATTTCTTACCGCCTTCTGGTAGCTTCAACGCCCGAAAAGCTGAAGGTAGGAAAGGCTGATATGTGGGATTCTGAACTCATCACATCTGATAAGAGCAACTATATTGCTTATCGCGGCAAGGCCTTGCAAAGCGGAGAACGCTATTACTGGAAGGTGATGGTGAAGACCAACAAGGGCAAGAAGGAAAGCCGTCCGGCCTATTTTCAGATGGCTCTCATCAATCATTCGGAGTGGATAGCTAAGTGGATAGGCGGTGATTTCAAGTCCGACCAACCCAAAGATCATTCCAAAATCAATGCCCGTTACCTTCGCAAGGAGTTCAAAGTGGACGGTAAGGTGGCAAAGGCAACGCTTTACATCTGCGGTTTGGGCCTTTATGAGGCTTACATCAATGGGGAGAAGATAGGCGACCAAGTGCTCGCTCCTGCCGCAACCACGTATGATAAGTCGATCAGATACAACACTTTCGATGTCACCCATCTGTTGAATCGTGGGGAAAATGCCATCGGCGTCATTCTTGGCAATGGCCGTTTTGCGCCTTTCCGCTTGCCAGGCTCGCGCAATTTCGGAACTTCTCCTTGTCTGTTAGCACAATTGGAAATCACGACAGATAAGGGTGTCAAGCAGCGGATTATATCTGACAAATCATGGAAGATGATGGCGGATGGCCCTATCCAATGGAACAACGAATATGACGGAGAACTGCAAGATGCCACCAAGGCCATGCCGGGGTGGAATAAAGTGGGCTATAATGCCGCCTCATGGGTGCAGGCTCAGCAACTGAAGAAGCTCAAAGGCTACTTGATGGCTCAGGTAAATCCGAACATCAAGGTGATGGATACCGTGAAACCAATATCTATCCACAAGACTCCTGACGGCCGTTACATTCTCGATATGGGGCAGAACATGGTGGGATGGCTGCGCGTCAACCTGCATGGCAATGAAGGCGATACGCTCAAAATGCACTTTGCAGAGCGATTGAATGGCGAGGATTCCATCTATGTAGCCAACCTCCGCAGTGCGGAAACTACCGATACTTACGTGTCCAATCATGCGGCAGGCATCTGGGAACCTTCCTTTACTTATCATGGATTCCGTTATGTGGAATTGAAAGGCTTCAAAACAGCCCCTTCATTGGCTGATATTCAAGGGCAGGTAGTCTATGACGAGATGGCCACAACAGGGCAGTTCTCTACCTCCAACGATCTCATCAACAAGATTTATCACTGTGCTTTCTGGGGCATCAGAGGCAACTATCGCAGTTTCCCAACTGATTGTCCGCAACGTAACGAGCGCATGGGATGGTTGGGCGACCGTGCTACTGGCTCACTGGGAGAATGCTATATCTTTGACAATCATCTGTTTTACAACAAGTGGGAGCAGGACATTCGGGAGGCTCAACGTGAAGACAGCGTGGTCAATGATGTGGCTCCTCGCTACTGGTCAGTCTATAGTGACAACGTGACATGGCCGATGGCATGGTATAACGTTGCCGATATGCTGTATCGTCAGTTTGGAGATGTACGCGCCATCATCGAGAACTATGAGGGCATGAAGCGCTTTATGCTGCATCAGAAAAACAAGTTTATGAAGGATGGCATCATCACCCATGACACTTATGGCGACTGGTGTATGCCTCCGGAATCACCGGAACTCATCCACTCTAAAGACCCTTCGCGCATCACAAACGGCAACCTATTGAGTACCTCGGCGTATTATCAGCTCTGCCTGAAGATGGCGAAATTTGCCAAACTCAGTGGCAATGAGAAAGATATAGCCTTTTGGCAGGACCTCGCAAAAGAAGTCAGAAAGAGTTTTAACGCCACTTTCTACAATACAGAGAAAGGCTATTACGACAACAACACCGTAACCGCCAACATCCTCGCACTACGCTGGGGGCTGGCCGAAGAACAGAACAAGGAAAAAATATTTGCAAATGTCATCGACCAAATGGTGAATAAGTTCAACACGCACATTGGCACCGGAGTGCTCGGCACACAGGAAATCATGCGCGGACTGACCGATTATGGGCGCAGCGACATTGCTTTCAAGATGGTGACCAACACCTCTTTCCCAAGCTGGGGCTTCATGGTGGAACATGGCGCAACGACGATTTGGGAACTATGGAACGGTGATACCGCCAATCCTGCCATGAATTCGGGCAACCATGTGATGCTGTTGGGCGACCTTGTGATATGGTTCTACAACTATCTCGCTGGCATCGGACAACAACCGGAGAGCATCGGTTTCAAGAAGATAGAGCTTCGTCCGCGCGTCATCGAGGGTCTCGACCATGTGGAGGGCTCATATCACTCTATCTATGGCGACATCAAGAGTTCGTGGAGTCATCAGAACGGACAGTTCTCTTGGAGCATTTCCATCCCTGCCAACACCACTGCCAAGGTGTATGTACCTGTCAAAGAGACAAGCAATGTGGATGCGAAAGCCATCTCTTCAAAAGGCCGCTACGTGGGAACAGACAAGGGATGCGCCGTCTTCGAGTTTGGTTCCGGCAACTATCAGTTGACATCTAATTTATAACTTAATAATATGAAGAAAATCAGTTTATCAGCCCTCTTGCTGCTCTTGGCATTCAATGCCCATGCAGTGGAGAATCCTGTCGATTATGTAAGTATATTAGTAGGTACGGAGTCGAAGTACGAACTCTCTACCGGAAACACTTATCCTGCCATTGCCATGCCATGGGGAATGAACTTTTGGGTTCCTCAGACGGGCAAGAATGGGGATGGATGGCAATATTCCTATTCGGCAGATAAGATTCGGGGCTTCAAGCAAACGCATCAGCCAAGCCCTTGGATAAATGACTATGGGGTGTTCTCGCTGATGCCGGAGACGGGCAAACCGGTCTTCGATGAGGACGTTCGAGCAAGCTGGTTTTCGCATAAAGCCGAAACGGCAACGCCTTATTACTACAAGACTTATCTGGCTGATTATGACGTGACAACGGAGATTGCACCTACAAATCGCGCTGCTATCTTCCGCTTTACGTTTCCTCAGGCCGACAGTTCATTTGTGGTGCTCGACGCTTATCCTCATGGCTCTTATGTCAAGATATTGCCGCAAGAGAACAAAATCATCGGTTATACGACCTTCAATCATGGTGGAGTGCCCGATAATTTCAAGAATTTCTTCGTGCTTGTATTCGATAAACCCTTCACTTACACTGCCGCTGTGAATGCCGGAAACATCAATCCGAACAGCCTCGAAACGGGCAATGAGCATGCAGGAGCTATCATCGGCTTCAAGACAAGGAAAGGAGAAGCCGTCCACGTGCGGGTGGCTTCCTCGTTTATCAGTTATGAGCAGGCCGAGCAGAACTTACAGGAACTGGGCTCGATGACGTTTGAGGAGGTGGCACAAAAAGGCCGCCAATGCTGGAATGAGACGTTGGGAAAGATAGAGGTGAAGGATGACAACATCGACCACTTGCGCACTTTCTACAGTTGTTTCTATCGTTCCGTGCTCTTCCCACGCAGTCTCTATGAGATTGCCGCTGATGGAAAACCCGTTCATTACAGTCCTTACAATGGCAAGGTGCTGCCTGGCTACATGTTCACTGATACCGGTTTCTGGGACACTTTCCGGTCGCTTTTTCCCTTCCTCAACCTCGTTTATCCTTCCATCAATGAGCAGATACAGGATGGATTGGCAAATGCTTACAAGGAGAGTGGATTCCTTCCGGAATGGGCATCACCAGGACATCGCGACTGCATGGTGGGCAACAACTCGGCTTCCATCGTTGCCGATGCTTATCTGAAAGGTGTGAAGAGCAAGGACATCGAGACCCTTTGGGAGGCTGTCGTTCATGGCACGCAAGCCGTTCATCCGCAGATAGGCTCCACCGGGCGCAAGGGTTATGAGTATTACAACCGTCTTGGCTATGTGCCTTACGATGTGAAAATCAACGAGAATGTAGCGCGCACGCTCGAATATGCCTATGATGACTGGTGCATCTATCAATTGGGCAAGGCGCTCGGAAAGCCTGAAAAGGAGCTGAAAATCTTTGCAAAGCGGGCTTTCAACTATAAGAATGTATTCGATAAGACGACAAATCTGATGCGTGGAAGACTTCAGAACGGCCAGTTTGAGACGCCTTTCAACCCGTTGAAATGGGGTGATGCCTTCACGGAAGGCAACAGCTGGCACTATAGTTGGAGCGTTTTCCATGACCCTCAAGGGCTCATCAGCCTCATGGGAGGCAAGCTGACGTTCAATGCCATGCTGGATTCCGTCTTCAATCTGCCGCCTGCTTTCGATGACAGTTATTACGGACAGGTTATCCATGAGATACGCGAGATGCAGATTATGAACATGGGCAACTATGCGCATGGCAATCAGCCTATCCAACACATGATATATCTTTACAATTATTCAGGCCAACCTTGGAAGGCTCAATACTGGGTTCGGGAGGTTATGGACAAGTTGTATACGGCTCATCCTGACGGTTATTGCGGTGATGAAGACAACGGGCAGACTTCGGCATGGTATGTATTCTCGGCTTTAGGCTTCTATCCGGTATGTCCGGGGAGTGGCGAATACGTGCTCGGCACGCCTTATTTCCAGCATATCGCCTTGCATTTGGAGAACGGAAAAACGGTTAATATCGATGCTGACAACGTTTCTGATGCCAATAAATACATTCAGAAAATGACCGTAAACGGAGCTGAATATGATAAGAATTATCTTGACCATTCTCAACTCCAACAAGGAGCAGATATCCACTATACGATGTCTTCAGAGCCCAACAAGCAGCGTGGCATCAGTGAGCAGGATGCTCCTTATTCCTTCTCAAAAACCTTGAAAAAGAAGTAAGATAATCGTCGCGATTGTAGAAGATAGCTTTTTACACGCTAAACAACCGTTGTTTACATCCTAAACAACGGTTGTTTACAAGGTAAATAATGGCCTTTTACATTGCGGCCAATTATCCCCTAAAAGATAGGCGATTATTTCTGCTTTTCCAGAATGCCCATCAGTTCCTTCATACCCTCGCTTGCGCCTTTCTGAATATGCGTCACATTGCGATAGCTATTGCCCATAACAGGCTCAGGGTCAATAAGATATATCGGGCAGGAAACATCAGCATATTGCACCAATCCGGCAGCCGGATAGACATTCAGAGAGGTCCCGATGATGACAAAGATGTCGGCTTGCTGGGCCTCATAGGCAGCTGGCTCCATCATGGGAACGCTCTCCCCGAAGAAAACGATATAAGGGCGGAGCAACGAACCGTCGCCCGCCTTCGTGCCGGGAGTGACTTGCGAATTCTCCTCCGTCAGTTCCTGGATGTAATGATGATTGTAAGGGTCGCGCGAAGAGCACACCTTCGAAAGCTCGCCATGCAGATGGATGACATGCTTAGAGCCGGCCTTCTCGTGCAGATTGTCGACATTCTGCGTGACAACCGTCACCTCAAAGTCCTTTTCAAGCTCTTTTATCAGCTTATGCCCCTCATTCGGTTGCGCTGCAAAGAGCTTCTTGCGCAGCATGTTGTAAAAGTTCGTCACAAGCGTGGGGTCTCTTTCCCAGCCCTCATGTGTAGCCACTTGGTCTACAGGATAATTCTCCCAAAGCCCATCGCTGCCACGAAAAGTCTTGAATCCACTCTCGACTGACATGCCAGCTCCTGTAAGAAAAACGATCTTTTTCATATCCATTAAATATTAACAATGCACAAATTTACTAATTTTTTTGGAATAATAGGTCGGTTATCAAAGAAAAAGATTAACTTTGCACATTAATATATAAAAGCATAGAAACAGAAAACAATGGACAAAGTAAGTTACGCTTTAGGGCTTGGCATCGGCCGTCAACTCGCAGACATGGGTGCAAAAGAGCTGAATATTGACGATTTTGCGCAGGCTATCAAAGACATCGTTGCAGGCAAGAAGCCTCTGTTAGGCGACCAGGAAGCGCAGACTCTGGTGCAGAATTTCTTTCAGGAGCAGGAGAAAAAACAGCAGGCAGATGCCGCTGAGAAGTTCCAATCCAACAAGGAAAGCGGTGAGAAATATCTCTCAGAGAATGCCAAGAAAGATGGCGTAGTCACTCTGCCAAGTGGATTACAATATCAGGTACTCAAAGAAGGCAATGGCAAAAAGCCAAAGGCAACTGACAAGGTTCGCTGCCATTATGAGGGAATGCTCGTGGATGGCACGCTTTTTGATAGCAGCATCCAAAGAGGCGAGCCTGCCGTATTCGGTCTTAATCAGGTGATTTCCGGATGGACAGAAGGCTTGCAGCTGATGAGCGAGGGCGCCAAATACCGTTTCTTCATCCCTTATCACTTGGGTTATGGGGAGCGCGGAGCCGGTCAGCAGATACCTCCATTCTCAGCACTTATCTTCGATGTAGAGCTCATCGACGTGCTTTAAGCATAGAAAAAGAAATATCAAAATTAAAGAATAACATAAAGAAAAAGAAATGAAAAAGTTGACAATTGTAGCCGTTATGGCTATTGTGGCTGCTGCTTTCACAGCGTGCGGCAATTCAACCCCTAAGGCAAATCTGAAAGATGATGTCGACACAATGAGTTATGCTATGGGTATGGCTCAGACACAGGGCTTGAAGGAGTATTTGGTAGGCCGCCTCGGCATTGATACTACCTACATGGATCAGTTTGTAAAAGGTCTGAATGAAGGTGCTAACGCCGGCGACGACAAGGCAAAAGCTGCATACTATGCAGGTATTCAGATTGGCCAGCAGATATCTAATCAGATGGTAAAGGGCATCAATCACGAAGTATTCGGTGAGGATTCCACCAAGACTATCTCATTGAAGAACTTCATGGCAGGTTTCATTACCGCTACAACTGGTAAGAAAGGCCTTTACTCAATGATGGAAGCACAGTCTATCGCACAGCAGAAGATGGTGGCTATCAAGAGCAAATACATGCAGAAAGAATATGGTGCTAACAAAGAAGCAGGTGAGAAATTCCTCGCTTTGAACAAGAAGAAGCCAGGCGTAGTAACACTGCCTTCAGGCGTTCAGTATAAAGTTATCAAAGAAGGTAATGGCCCTATGCCTAAAGATACTTCAATGATTAAGGTAATGTATGAAGGCCGCACCATCGATGGTAAGATTTTCGACAGCACTTACAAACGCAAACAACCTGTTGACCTGCGTGCAAATCAGGTAATCAAAGGTTGGACAGAAGCTTTGGTACACATGCCACAAGGTTCTGCTTGGGAAGTTTATATCCCTCAGGGTCTTGCTTACGGCGACCGTGAAGCTGGACCTATCAAACCATTCTCTACATTGATTTTCAAGATTGAATTGATTAGCGTTGGCAAATAAATTCGTTTTTTGATAATGAAAAAAATAATATTAATGGCACTCGTCGTAATGACGGGTGCTTCTTTTAGCACCTTATCTGCGAAAGACAATCATCCACAGAAAGGCAAAACACAACAAGCACCGGCACAAGTAGTGCTCAAGAGTGCTTCTGATTCTTTGAGTTATGCTGCTGGAAAGGCCTCTACTATCGGCCTTATGGAATATCTTCAGCAGCAATATCAAGTCGACACAACCTATATGGCTGATGTGATAGCTGGGTATAAAGAAACCTTGAAGCGTTGTGGAGACCCTCATTACAAGGCCTATAACGCAGGTGTGCAGGTAGCCACAATGGCTATGGAGCGCATTCTCCCCGGCACTCAGAGCCAGTTTGAAGGAACAGGTGATTCCATCACCATCGACCTCTTCAACGCAGGTTTTCTCTCTACACTGCAGAATGACGCATCTGTCTATACCCTTGATCAGGCAAGAAACGTTTTTGAAACTCGCATGAAGGGTGACAAAGCAAAAGCTGATGCTGCCAATAAAGCTAAAAATGACCAGTGGCTTGCTGAAAACAAGACCAAAGAAGGAGTACAGACTACCGCAAGCGGATTGCAGTATAAGGTGCTCCGTAAAGGCAACGGACCTATCCCTAAGAAAGAAGATAAGGTGACCGTAAAGTATGAAGGCAAGACCATTGACGGCAAAGTATTCGACAGCAGTTATAAACGCACACCGCAAACAAGTACATTCCCTTGCAACCAAGTCATCAAAGGATGGACTGAAGCCTTGACAATGATGCCTGTAGGCAGTAAATGGGAGTTGTATCTTCCTGCCGATTTGGCTTATGGAGAACGTCAGGCAGGCCAGATAAAGCCTTATTCTACGCTGATTTTCACTGTTGAACTTGAAGGCATAGAAGCACCTAAGCCAGCTGCTCCAGCAACGACTCAGCCAGCAACTAAACAACCTGCAAAGACTGCAACAAAGACAATTGCTAAAAAGAAATAAGCAACTGACCCTAGACAAAATGCACGGATTTTTTAAAGAATTCGTGCATTTTGTTTGTTTATATCAATAAAAATACTTACTTTTGCTAAAATATTCAACAATTAATCTAAGCAAAAAATGGACAGAATTGATAAACTTGACAAAAAAATACTGAGTATCTTATCGAAGAATGCACGTATTCCTTTCAAGGACGTAGCAGCAGAATGCGGTGTTTCCCGTGCTGCTATCCATCAGCGCGTACAGCATCTCATGGAGAATGGAGTGATTACAGGCAGTGGCTTTGACGTCAACCCGAAGAGCTTGGGATATTCCACTTGCACGTATGTAGGGCTCAATCTGGAGCGCGGCAGCATGTATAAAAAGGTCGTAGAGCGTTTGATTACCATTCCGGAAATCGTGGAATGCCACTTCACTACTGGTCCTTACACCATGTTGATAAAGTTGTATGCCCGTGATAATGAGCAGCTCATGGACCTGCTAAACAATCAGTTGCAGACCATTCCAGGTGTAGTCTCCACGGAAACTCTCATTTCACTTGAGCAAAGCATCAAGCGTGAGATACTTGTCAAAACAGAAGAATAAAGCTGCTTTGTTGTCGTAAGGACGAACAAATAATAGTTTCTCATGAACAGATTTGATTTGCAGTCGCATCTTGACACTATCTATGCGACTTATCCAGAAGCCAATCATCAACCGATAATTGGTATCACTGCTAATTATACAGAGGGTGATGCCACCCTTCGCGACCGCTATTACAAGCAAGTAGTGGCAGCTGGAGGCACGCCATTGCTGATTCCTCCAGTAGCAGATAAAGACGTAATTATCAATACTTTGGAGCATATCGACGGCTTGCTGCTTACGGGTGGTGGCGACTACAGCCCTCTTTGGGGTGACGAAGAGCCTTCACCAAAATTGCATTCCATCAATGCGGAACGTGATTTACCTGAGCTTCTGATTACCCAATTGGCTTATAACAGGCAGATTCCAATGCTCGGCATCTGTCGTGGCATTCAGACTTTAGCCATGGCTTTGGGTGGAAAAGTGATACAGAACATCGATGCCAGCATCAAGCACTCTCAGGATGCAGACCGCAATCTGCCTACTCATAGCGTGATTCTCCTGAAGGATTCCACCTTATTTAATATTTATAGGGAGGACGAAATATTCGTGAACTCGTTCCATCATCAGGCTGTAGGCGACGCGGGGAGTCGTTTCCGTGTGGTTGCCACATCGAAAGATGGCATCGTGGAGGCGATGGAAAGCACCGAATACAAGCCCGTTTTGGGTGTGCAATGGCATCCTGAATGGCTCGAAGAAGAGGGCTTAAAGCTCTTCAAATGGCTTGTGGAGAAGGCTTCGGCATTTGCTTCCGCAAAGTCGCTACACGATAAAATCCTCACGTTGGATACGCATTGCGACACCCCGATGTTCTTTCCGCAGGGCATAGAGTTTGCTCATCGCGACCCTCGCATCCTCGTTGATTTACACAAAATGACGGAAGGGCGCCAGGACGCAGTGACCATGGCGGCTTATCTTCCTCAACCTAAGGAGGGTCAAAACTTTCAAGATGTGGCTCCCTTCAAGGTGGATGGCCCCAAGGAGTATGCCGATTTGATATTCGACAAGATAGGCGATATCCTCCAAAAAAACGATGCTTACATCCGACAAGCACGCAATCCGGAACAACTTTATCAGAATAAGCACGACGGAAAAAAGTCTGTCATGCTGGCTATTGAGAACGGTCTTGCTCTCAATCATAACTTGGCGAATATCAAGCATTTTGCTGACCGTGGGGTGGTTTATATCACTCTATGCCATAATGGGGATAATGACATCTGCGACTCTGCAAGAGGTTGCAACACCCATGGTGGCGTCAGTGCCTTCGGAGAGCAAGTCATCAAGGAGATGAATGCCCAAGGCATCATGGTGGACTTAAGCCATGGAGGCGAAAAAAGCTTTTATGATGCCCTCGAAATCAGTGCTTTGCCGATTGTATGCAGCCACAGCAATTGCAAGGCTTTGTGTGATGTTCCCCGTAATCTGACGGATGACCAGTTGCGTGCTCTTGCCCAGAAGGGCGGTGTGGCACATACTACTTTATATCATGGATTCCTTCAGAAAGAGGGTGAAGCCAACATTTTGGATGCCATTTCACATCTGGAGCATGCCATCAACATCATGGGCATCGACCATGTAGGCCTTGGTACGGATTTCGATGGAGATGGAGGAATCAAGGGAATAGCCGACTCTTCGGAGATGATTAATTTCACTTTGCAACTCCTGAAACGGAAGTACAGTGAGGAGGATATTCAAAAAATATGGGGAGGCAACTGGCTGAGAGTGATGTCAATGGTGCAGTCTGCCAAGCTAAAATGAAGAAAACGGAAATGAAAAAGAAGAAAAAGATAATACTCATCATCATGCTTTTAGGGTTAGTTTGTGGCGCTGTGGCGATCTATTTCTCGTGCTTTGCAGGCACTCCGACGACTGAAGCCGTTGAAGAAACCGATAAAGTGGAACCTGTAGGACCTGCTTTCAATGCCGATTCTGCTTATGTTTTCACGCAGGCACAATGTGATTTCGGGCCTCGCGCGATGAATACCGACGGGCATGACAAATGCGCCGAGTGGATTATCAGCAAGTTCCAACAATACGGATGCAAGGTCACTACGCAGAAAGCCGACCTCAAAGGCTATGACGGCACCATGCTGAAGAGCCAGAACATCATTGCCAGTTACAACCCTGAGGCTACTACCCGCATCCTCATTTGTGCGCATTGGGACTCGCGTCCATGGGCAGATAACGACCCTGACAGCACCAATTGGCATAAGCCGATATTGGCTGCCAATGATGCCGCAAGCGGTGTTGCGGTGATGATGGAAATCGCCCGACTGCTCAAAAAGAATCCTTCGCTGAAGTTAGGGATTGATTTCGTTTGCTTCGACGCTGAAGATTGGGGTACTCCTCAATGGTCAGGCATGCAGGACAATGCCGACAGTTGGGCTTTAGGAGCCCAGTATTTCGCCTCCAATCTGCCACAAGGATATGAGGCAAGATACGGCATTTTACTGGATATGGTAGGGGGTCAAGGTGCCCGATTCTATCAGGAACAGATGTCCAAACAATATGCCGGAGATATCGTGAAAAAGGTTTGGAAGGCAGCCCGCAAAGCCGGTTATGGCAGTTATTTCCCAAAACAAGACGGCGGAGCAATCACGGATGACCACATTCCTGTGAACCAAAAGGCCATGATTCCGACGATTGACATTATCCCCTATTACCCTGATTGTCAGCAAAGTACGTTTGGTCCTACATGGCATACGTTGGCTGATGATATGGCACATATCGATAAAAATACGCTCAAGGCTGTAGGACAGACTTTGATACAAGTGCTCTTTACGGAGAAATAAGTTTAAGCCAAGAAAAAAGAGCCTTTATTGCTTGAATTGTAGAAGACGGTTGTTTACCCTGTAAAAAGCCGTTACTTACAATGTAAAAGACCGTTGTTTACAAGGTAAATAACGGTCTTTTATAATATAGGGGATATTCTTATGCTTTTCAGATTTGCCCTGCCTCCACTTGTCTTACTACTCTTTCGGTAAGTCTGTCGACGCCATTAGGGTCATATTCTTTCTTCAAAGAAGCACCGAAAAACCACGCAAAGGCCTGATATACACTGGCTCTCGTCTGCCCGAAGAAGGCTTGTATCAGGTTGTAAGACGAGGAATTACACTCCCGATAAATGAGTTTGATGAGGAGCTTTCCTTGCTGATAGGTCAGCTTTTTCATTCTCGGCGTATACTCTTCCTTGATGCTTTTCTCCACATAACGCATGTGCCGGTCTCTCGCCTCTTTGTTGGGAAGCGTGTTGAGATAGTCGCCCGTCTCGATAATGATGGCATTCACCTCTTTGGCTATCGGCAACACCTTCTTTATATTATATACGAGGCGGTTGTAAAGGGCGCGCTGCTTCTCGTCTTTGAATACAGGAACGGGATAGACATAGATGTTGTTCAACTCCACATATTGGATGGAATCGCCGTCCTTGAGCACCTTTCCGACCTTCACCATGGGGTCGAAAGTGGGGTTGTTCATATCCACAGGCCTGTCTTCCGGGTTTATTTTACCCGGTACATCGTTCTGAGCCATTGCCTGCAAACTGAAAGACAAGGCCAGAAAAGCTAATAGGATGACTTTCATTCTCTTCACGGGCGCAAAAGTAACGATAAATTCCCATTCTAAGAAATATTTTTATTTTTATTTGCTTATTTAATAGATTTGTTATATCTTTGCTTTTAATGAAGGGAATTAATACCATGCGCTATATTTCGTTTTTTATCCTTTTGCTATTCAGCCTTTCACTGCATGCTCAATCACAGCAGCCTTGGGAAAAGTATCTCGATGATTTAGGGGAGTTGGAAGATATAGAATCTGACAATTGGGAGTCGTCTTATGACTTGTTGAGCGACCTCTCGGCGCATCCGATAGACCTCAATTCGATTACTCGGGAGGACCTGGAACAACTGCCATTCCTTACCAGCGAGCAGATACAGGATATCTGTGAATATGTCTATAAATATGCGCCTTTGCAGTCGGTGCATGAGCTTTCGATGGTGGAGAGCCTCGATGTCACGCGTCGGAAACTGCTCGA
>JALCDQ010000027.1 GCA_022641735.1 Prevotella sp.
TGTAGCGGGGGTGGGCCACGATCCCACGACCTCCGGATTATGAATCCGACGCTCTAACCAGCTGAGCTATCCCGCCATCGCATTGGTGTTATTTGCGGGTGCAAAGGTAATATAAAGTTTTCAATCCACCAAAAAAATATTTCGATTTTATTTGGTTTCCTCCTAAAAAACCGGTATTTGAAGTCTAAAAGGTTACAAAACAGCGGGCTAATGATGATTAAAAGCAAGGAAACAAACCATTATCTACCTTTCCGGGAAAAAGCAAATTAAGGATAAATTAAATACTTCTACAAATAAAATTCCCAAAAAATAACCGATTCTGATAATTTTATGCTAATTTTGCAAACTGATACGCGCATGCGTACGAACGACTCGGATACAAATGTTTAGAATCAAGAAGTTAGACATATTCATCACCCGGCAGTTCCTCTTGCTTTTCGTGGGAACATTCTTCATCTGCCTTTTTGTGCTGATGATGCAATTCCTGTGGATGTATGTGGATGACCTGATAGGAAAAGGACTCACACTGGATGTCTTAGGACAGTTCTTCTGGTATATGAGTCTGATGATGGTGCCGCAAGCCTTGCCTTTGGCCATTCTGCTCTCTTCGCTGATTTCCTTCGGAAACCTTGGTGAGAGCAGTGAGCTCACAGCCATCAAGTCGGCAGGCATCTCGCTGATGCAGACCTTCCGCTCGCTCATCGTCATCACCATATTGATTATGGGTGCCTCGTTTGTTTTCCAAAACAACATTGGGCCGAAAGCCAATCAGAAAATCACGCAACTCCTCATATCCATGAAGCAGAAGAGCCCTGAGCTCGAGATTCCGGAAGGTATCTTCTATGACGGAATCCCTAACTGCAACCTCTATGTGCAGAAGAAAGACTTGAAGACGGGCAAGCTCTATGGCATCATGATTTACAGAATGACGCAAAGCTATGAGGACCAAGCCATCATCTTGGCAGACTCAGGAATGCTTCAGTCAACGGAAGAGAAGAAGCATCTTGTGCTCAATCTGTGGAGTGGAGAATGGTTTGAGAACATGGAGTCATCGGAATTCGGCAACACAGCCGCTATCCCCTATCGTCGTGAGACCTTTGCGAAGAAGCGCATCATCCTCGACTTTGACGGCGACTTCAGTCTTACGGATGCTGCCGACCTCTCCAACAACTCAAAGGGTAAAAGCCTTGCTGAGCTCAGAAGGGACGTAGACTCTATGAGCATACGCTACGACAGTATCGGAAAAGTGTTTATGGCGGATGCCAGAATGTCTTATTACAGAAAAGACCTCATTTCCAAAAAGGACTCTTTGAAGGCATTGACAACGGAAAAGGCGCAGACACTCAACTTCGATTCGCTCTATAATAAGCTTTCTGATGCCCAGAAACTCGCGGCAGTCAATGGGGCTCTCAATAAGGTGCAGGCTGAAGTGACCGACCTTGAATTCAAAAAGATGGTGACTTCAGATGGCGACTGGCTTATCCGACGGCATCGAATAGAGGAGTATTCCAAGTTCACGCTCGCCTTGTCCTGTCTGATATTCTTCTTCATCGGGGCTCCTTTGGGGGCAATCATCCGAAAAGGAGGACTGGGAATACCGATTATCGTGTCGGTGCTGGTCTTCATCTTCTATTTCATCCTCGACAATACGGGTTATCGAATGTCACGAGAAGGAATATGGGCAGTATGGTTTGGAAAAGGGCTATCCTCGGCAGTACTGATACCAATAGCCATCTTTGTAACCTATAAGGCCAACAATGACTCGATGGTGTTCAACCTCGATTTGTGGAAAGACCTCTTCATGCGCATGCTGGGCTTGAGAATCAAGCGCCATGTCTATGGCAAGGAAGTCATTATCCAAGAGCCGCGCTATGCTGAAGATGCAGAGAGGCTGTCTGTCATCAGCAAGAATGTAGTGAACTATTCACGCGTTCACAATCTGAAATCTGCGCCAAATGCCATCAAATTGTTCTTCAAATACGAGCCTGACCATGAGATTGAGCGTATCAGTGAAGAGTTAGAGGCTGTCATCGAAGACCTGTCGAATACCCGCGACAACAGAATACTGACAGAGCTCAACAACTATCCTATCCTCGCAGTAAAAGCTCATACGAGACCTTTTGAGAGAAGTTGGATGAACGTCGTTGCAGGCATTTTCCTGCCTACCGGCATATTCTTCTACTTCAGAATGTGGGGATTCAGACTCCGCTTGTTCAAAGACCTCAGGGTTATCCGTCAAACCAACGCAAATATTATTTCACGTACAAAAGCACTAATATAATAATAAGGTATAAAGAAAAGAATCATATATGGGAGATTTCAAACTTAGCAACATCGAAGATGCGATAAAAGACTTCAAGGAAGGAAAATTTGTAATCGTCGTAGATGATGAGGACCGCGAGAACGAAGGCGATTTGATTACATCTGCAGAAATGATTACTCCTGAAAAAGTGAATTTCATGCTTAAGAATGCACGAGGAGTACTATGTGCTCCGATTACCATCAGCCGTTGCGAAGAACTGGACTTGCCTCATCAAGTGACTGACAACACTTCGGTATTAGGAACTCCTTTTACAATTACTGTCGATAAGCTGGAAGGTTGCACCACAGGCGTATCTGCTCATGACAGGGCCGAGACTATCAAGGCCCTCGCTGACCCTGATGCTACTCCCCAGACCTTTGGACGCCCTGGGCATATCAATCCTCTCTATGCGCAAGACAACGGTGTGCTCCGTAGAAGTGGACACACGGAAGCCACCATCGACTTATGCAAACTCTCAGATCTGCGCCCTGTCGGAGCTCTGATGGAAATCATGAATGAAGACGGCACGATGGCTCGTATGCCGCAATTGCAGGAAATGGCAGAACAATGGGGACTGAAAATCATCACCATCAAAGACCTCATAGCCTATCGACTGAAAAGGGAATCCATCATTGAAGTTGGGGAAGAAGTAGATATGCCTACAGCATACGGACATTTCCGCCTTATTCCTTTCCGCCAGCAGAGCAATGGCCTTGAGCACATGGCACTGGTGAAAGGAGAATGGAAAGAAGAGGAACCCATCCTCGTGCGTGTACATTCTTCATGTGCCACAGGCGATATCCTCGGAAGTATGCGTTGTGACTGTGGAGAACAACTACATAAGGCCATGCAGATGATTGAAAAAGAGGGGAAAGGCGTACTGATATACATGCAACAGGAAGGAAGAGGCATCGGACTGATGAACAAGATTGCTGCCTATAAGTTGCAAGAAGAAGGCTATGACACCGTAGATGCCAATATTCACCTTGGATTTAAGCCCGACGAAAGGGACTATGGCTGTGGAGCACAGATGCTTCGTCATTTGGGAGTGCACAAAATGCGCCTGATGACCAACAATCCCGTGAAGCGTGTAGGTATGGAAGCCTATGGACTGGAAATCGTGGAAAATGTACCCATTGAAATCACTCCCAACCAATATAATGAGCGGTATCTAAAGACTAAACGTGACAGAATGGGGCACAATTTGCACCTAAAATAACCAAATCTGTCATTCTTGGAGTTTTTTATGAAATAATGCAAGTTTTTTTTCGTTATAACGAATAATTTGATTAACTTTGCATCTATAAATACTATATAATATGGCACAGTTATCTGATCGTTTAAATCGCCTTTCGCCTTCTGCTACACTTGCAATGTCACAGAAAAGCAATGAAATGAAAGCCCAAGGCGTTGATGTCATTAACTTGAGTGTTGGCGAGCCTGACTTCAATACCCCTGAGCACATCAAGGATGCCGCAAAAAAGGCCATTGACGAAAACTACTCTAAGTATTCGCCAGTTCCTGGCTATGCGGATTTGAGGAAAGCCATCTCGGCAAAGCTAAAGCACGAGAACGACCTTGACTATGGTATTCATGAGATTCTGGTTTCCAATGGAGCTAAGCAAAGTGTATGCAACACGCTCATGGCTTTGGTGAATGATGGCGACGAGGTCATCATCCCAGCACCTTATTGGGTGAGCTATCCACAGATGGTCAAGCTTGCCGGAGGCAATCCTGTCATTGTGAGCACAGGCTTCGAGCAAGATTTCAAGATGAAGCCTGAACAACTGGAGGCCGCCATCACCCCAAAAACAAAAATGATTATCATCTGCTCGCCGAGCAACCCTACGGGAAGCGTTTATTCAAAAGACGAGCTCAAGGCTTTATCAGATATCATCTTGCAGCACGAGGGCCTTTTTATCCTTGCTGATGAAATCTATGAACACATCAACTATATCGGACATCACGAAAGCATCGCACAGTTTGATGGGATGAAAGAAAGAACGATTGTGGTAAATGGAGTTTCCAAGGCTTACGCTATGACCGGATGGAGAATCGGATACATCGCTGCACCCGAATGGATTGTTAAAGGATGCAACAAGCTCCAAGGACAATATACAAGTGGACCGTGCTCTGTAAGTCAAAAGGCTGCAGAAGCCGCTTACACACTCCAGCAAGGATGTGTGGAAGAAATGAGGAAAGCCTTTGAAAGACGGAGAAATTTAATTGTAGACCTTGCAAAAGAAATCCCAGGGCTGGAAGTCAATAAGCCCGAAGGAGCCTTCTATCTTTTCCCAAAGTGCAGTAGCTTTTACGGAAAGCACTATGGAAATAAAGTTATCAGCAACTCCACCGATTTTGCCATGCTGCTTTTAGAAATAGGTCATGTGGCAACAGTAGGAGGAGATGCATTCGGAGATCCCGACTGTTTCAGAATGAGTTATGCAACAAGTGACGAAAACATTAGGGAGGCAATGAAAAGAATCAAAAACACGTTGGCAAAGTTAGAGTAAGCGATAAGGAGGAAGACAATTTAATTAATTTTCGAAAAATATATCGTTAAAACTTCTTAATTACGATTATCGTAACCTATTAATTATTATCTTTGCCTTCTGAATACTAAGAGTTCATATTCATTTACCAGCTTAAAAGCAGGTAATATATAAAGAGATTTAACAACTTAAATTTATTAATAACTAAAATTTAAAAAGTAAAAATTATGGCAACTACACAAAAAACAGCCAGCCCTCAGAAGAAATCTGAAGGCTTTCAGGGAGTAAGAGGTGCATTCTGGATCATCGTCGTTTGCGCTATCATCGCATTTGTATTGTTCTTCACTTGGTTTGCAAGTCCATCACACTTCGCAGACGAGACAAAGACATCTCCTATCGATGTTTGGGGAACTATCTTCAAAGGTGGTATCGTCGTTCCATTGATTCACACACTGTTGCTCACCGTTATCGCTATGTCAATTGAGCGTACCATGGCACTCCGCACCGCTTTCGGTAAAGGATCTCTGCCAAAGTTCGTTGCTAACATCAAAGCAGCATTGAACCAGAATGATTTTGCTAAGGCACAGCAACTCTGCGACAAGCAGAAAGGTTCTGTAGCAAACGTTGTACAGGCTTCTCTGAACGCTTACAAAGATATGGAAAGTGGCGCCAATGCAGCTTTGAAGAAAGCACAGAAGGTAGCTAAGATCCAGCAGGCTCACGAGGAAGCTACTCAGCTTGAGATGCCAACTCTGACAATGAACTTGCCAATCGTTGCAACCATCGTTACACTGGGTACGTTGACCGGACTTCTTGGTACTGTAACCGGTATGATCCGTTCATTCTCTGCTCTGTCTGCAGGTGGTGGCGCTGACTCTGCCGCTCTTTCACAAGGTATTTCTGAGGCCTTGATCAACACCGCATTCGGTATCGCAACATCTTGGTGCGCCGTTGTTTCTTACAACTACTTCACCAATAAGGTTGACAAGTTGACATACGCCCTCGACGAGGTTGGTTATTCAATTGCTCAGACATACGAAGCAAATCATGCAGACGAAGCTTAATTTTTGCTAACCCTCTAAAAAATTATCGCTATGGGTAAAGTAAAAATTAAGAAGAGTGATGTCTGGATCGATATGACGCCTATGTCAGACGTTATGACCCTGCTGCTGACCTTCTTCATGCTCACCTCTACATTCGTAAAGAATGAGCCAGTGAAGGTTAATACGCCAGGATCAGTGTCTGAGATAAAGGTGCCTGAGAACGGCGTCCTCACTATATTGGTAAGTCCTCAAAAGGACGCAGCTGGCAAGCCAACAGGCGAAGGCCAGGTGTTTATGAGTATTGATAATACTGATCTGCTCGGGAACACGCTTGACGGTATGGCCACCAATTTTGGCATCACACTGGCAGCAAAGCAGAAAGAGACTTTCAAGTCTGAGTCTACTTTCGGTGTACCAATGAGTGAACTCAGTGCATATCTTGCATCGCCAGCAAAAGCCCGCCAGAAAGAGCTCCCCACAAAGGGTATTCCTCTTGATTCAATCAAGGGTGGTATGAGCGAATTCCAGCAATGGGTAGATGTGGCACGTCATGCTAATGAAAATGTCAAAATCGCACTCAAAGCTGATGCTTCCACTCCTTACAAGACCGTTAAAAGGGTCATGAGTGAACTTCAGGATATGGATGAGAGCCATTATTACATGATCACGCAGTTAAAACAACAGGGGGACGAGTAAAATGAGTAAAAAAGATAGCAAACAAAAGAAATTGAATGTCCGCGTAGACTTTACGCCTATGGTGGATATGCTCATGTTGCTTATTACGTTCTTCATGCTCTGTACCACGCTGAGCAAGCCTCAGACGATGGAATTGACCATGCCTAGTAATGATAAGAACACACTGGAGAACCAGAAGAATGAGGCCAAAGCCTCTGAAACTATCACCATGTATGTTTGTGCAGATAATAAGCTCTATTATGGTGAAGGTATTCCAAAATACGATGATCCTACATGGCTGAAATTAGCAACATGGGGAAATGCCAAAGACGGCATCCGTGAAGCACTCCGCAACCACGCAACAGAAGATGGTACAAAACCTGTTACTCGCATTGAACTTGCAGTAAAGGAATTGAACGCTGAGCGTGCAAAGAATCCTAAGATGTATCCTGATAGCATCTATCAGAAGAAACTGAGTGATTTGAAAGGCGGTATGCTGAAAGACGGTAAGATTCCTACACTGACCGTTGTCATCAAGGCTACCGATAACGCCTCTTATAAGAATTTGATTGACGCTCTCGACGAAATGCAGATTTTGAGTATTGGTACTTATGTCATTGACAAAATCAATCCTGACGACACTAAGTTGCTCAAGTTGAAGAATGTTAAGATGTAATCAATGACAAAGATTAATTATTAAGACAAGAAATCATGGCAAAAATAGATCTCTATGATCCCAAGTGGGTCGATATGGTGTTCGCTGAGAAGAACAAGGAATACGGAGCTTACAAACTACGTAAGGAAACTTCGAAGCGTAATATCAAAGCGTTGGCTATATTGGTAATTGCAGCAGCTATCCTCGGCGGCTTCCTTATTTGGAAAGTTCAGGCTGATAAGGCTGCAGCTGCAAGGGAAGCATACATGGAAGCTCTCCAGCTTTCTAAACTTCAGGAGCAGGCTAAGAACAAAGACAAGGATAAACCAAAGATTCAGGCAAAGGTACCACCTAAGAAGGAAATTCCTATCGCTCGTGCAACTCAGAAGTTTACCGCACCTGTCATCAAGAAGGATGAACTCGTAAAAGAGGAAAACCAGGTGAAGCAGATGGATAAGTTGGATGACCGTGCCGTTGGTACTGAAACTCATGAAGGTACAAAGGATAGAACCGTAGAGGCTGTACGTAACGACGTTGCAGTCAATACTCCTCCTCCAGCACCAACTGAGGAAGTCAGCAACAAGGTGTTCACTGTCGTTGAGCAGATGCCTTCGTTCCCTGGTGGCACAGGGGCTTTGATGTCTTACCTGCAGAGCAATGTCCGCTACCCGACCGTAGCACAGGAAAATGGTGTACAAGGCCGCGTTGTCGTATCTTTCGTTGTTGAAAAGGATGGTTCCATTACTGATGTGCAGGTTGCACGTTCTGTAGACCCATCACTGGACAAGGAAGCTGTACGCGTGGTTAACAGTATGCCAAGATGGCAACCAGGTAAGCAGAATGGCTCTGCCGTACGTGTTAAATATAATGTACCAGTAAACTTCAAGTTACAGTAATATTTAATGAAAAAGAACCTATCTTACATATTCGTAGGATTAACAATAGCTGTCCTCCTCTCTTGTAGTTCAAAAGACAAGAGAGGAGGCAGAACTGATACTCAGACATCGGGTACCATAAGTTTCTATGCCGATGAGAGTCTCAGCCCTATCATAGAGGAGGAAGTGAAGCAATTCGAGTTCAAATTCCCGAAAGCTAAATTGGAACCTGTATATACAGACGAAATCACAGGCCTCCAAAAAATAAAGGATTTGAAGACATGTCTTCTCATCACAACAAGAGGTCTCACAGAACGTGAAATCGCTTACCTCAAGACTAAGAGACAACTCCCAGAAGTCTTCCCTATAGGATATGATGGTATTGCTTTTATAGTGAACAAGAACAACAATGATACTTGCATCTCTGTAAAAGATATCAAACGCATCCTCAGTGGACAGGTAAAACAATGGAATCAGATTTATCCGAATTCCAAAAGAGGCAACATTGAAGTTGTCTTTGATAACAAACAGTCAGCTACTTTAAGCTATGTAGTCGACTCCATATTGGATGGCAAACCTATCAATAGTCCGAACATCGTTGCTGCAAAAACCAGCAAAGATGTCATCAACTACATTGACAAGACACCTAACGCTATCGGCGTAATTGGTTCTAATTGGCTCAATGACAAGAGAGACACCACCAATACAACTTTCAAAAAGAATATTCACGTAATGTCGGTTTCCTTAAAAGACAAAGCCAACGAAATGAACAGTTGGAAGCCCTATCAGGCTTACCTGCTCGATGGCCGTTATCCTTTTGCCCGCACATTATACTGCATAGTAGTAGATCCCCAAAAGGCACTCCCATGGAGCTTTGCCAACTACATTTCAAGTCCTACCGGACAATTGATTATATTCAAGGCTGGTCTATTGCCTTATCGTGGCGATATCAGTATTAGAACGGTAAATGTCAAAAGATAAAGAAGTTACTCAAAAAAACAAGAAAGTCATTAAACTAAAATGATATTGATAACGTCTAAAGGACAAATAACCATTTTAAATAAATACGATTATGAAAGCAATTAAATATTTAATAGTGGCAACGATGCTATTTGCATCTGCAACTGTATCATTAGCTCAAGAGCCTGATTATAAGGCTATGTTGCAACCTATCGCAAATGCTCTGAAAGCAAGTCCAGGCAATGCTCTTGCTGCAAAAGACGAAGTAAAGCAATATACAAAGACCTTCAAGAAAAACCCTCAGGCATTAGAGGCACTGGGCGAGGCTTTCCTGATGGCAAAAACTTATGACAAAGCCAACGAATATGCTGACTTGGCACTGGCAAAAAACAAGAACTTTGGTCCTGCTTATGTACTCAAAGGTGATGTAGCTGCTATGCAAGACAATGGTGGCGATGCTTCCATGTGGTATCAGCAGGCAATGGATATGGATCCGAAAAATCCTACAGGCTACATGCGTTATGCCAATGTAAACCGTAAGGCAGACCCTGAAGGTTCAGAGAAAGCTCTCAAGACTTTAAAACAAAATTGCCCTAACTTCCCAATAGAAGCCGAGGCTGCTCATACCTTCTACACAGCAGGCAATTACACTAAAGCTCTCGAATATTACAATCAGGCTGACATCAACAATCTGGAAGATTGGCGCATCTCAGAATATGCCGTTACAGCATACATGAACAATCAGAAAGATAAAGCATTGGAAGTAGCACAATACGGAATCAACAAGTTCCCTAATGACGTAACTTTCGAGCGTATTGCACTTTGGTCAAACACTGACTTAGGAAAATTCCAAGATGCTCTTAATAATGCTCAGAAGGTATTGAATGATACTTGTAAAAAGAGTGCACGCGACTATACATACTATGGACTGGCTCTGAAAGGCGCAGGACAATATGATAATGCTATAGCACAATATAATAAGGTGATGGAAATGGACAAGGAGGACTATAAACCTCTGCAGTACATTTCAGAAGCTTATTTGGCAGCAGGAAATGAAGACAAGGCTGTTGAATACAGTCAGAAGTATATGGATAAGAATCCTAACGCAACACCTTCAGATTATGCAAAACTGGCAAATGCCTATGTTGCTAAAGCAAAGAAGGACACTGCCAACAAACAAGACAACATCAACAAGGCTCTTGCCATCTATGACAATATGGCTACAAAATATCCAAGTATTGCAGGATGGGCTTATAACCAAGCAGGAAACGGAGCTTCAGATGCTGGCCTTGATGACGTTGGCGCTAAATATTATCAGAAAACAATCGACCTCTTGGAAGCTAAAACCAACCGCGATGCTGATGAAACAGGATATCTGAAACAAGCTTATCAGCTCATCGGTTATTACTATTGGGCAACCAAGAATGACCTTGAGTCAGCAAAACCTTATTATCAGAAGTTACTTGTACTCGACCCTAACGACAAGAATGCTAATGCAGCTCTTGCTCCTGCACCAGCTGAGGACAACACTACAAAACAACAATAGTAAAAGAACACCAACGATAAGTTGGTCATAAAGAAATAATTAATGGAGAGAGGTCTTGTGCTGAAAGTACAAGACCTCTTTATAAAATCTAAAATCATGAATAAAACCGTATTAAAAATTTTCCTACTATTTGTGGCCCTATTTAATTTCGGGTATATAAATGCACAAGAAGAAGCTGCTATCATCCTCGGCCACCGCAGCGGCAGAGCTGAACAAGACGAGAACACACTTCAAGGTTTCCAAAATGCCTATGCGGCGGGAATCCACAGTTATGAAACTGACATGCGTCTGTCAAAAGACGGCATACTCATTGTTTCCCATGACGGAAATTTGAAACGCACCTGCGGAGTTGATAATAATATCGAGCAGATGACCGCCAAGGAACTCCGTGAAGTGAAAACAAAGAAAGGAAATCCACTACTTTTCCTTGATGACCTGCTCAACTTTTTCAAAGACAAGCCAGGTCTTTATGTAGAATTTGAAATGAAAACATCAGAAGTTAAAGTCTATCCTGATGCCGTCATCCCTGAATATTGTGAGAAAGTCTATAAGTCCCTGAAGGCCAAAATGCCAAAAGATGCCAACTATTCAATGTCCTCTTTTGACTATCGCGCACTCCGCTATCTGAATGTAAATCATCCCGATGCCGTCATCCAACTCATAGCCGGCTCGCCATGCAGTGACAAGACTATCGAAGCATGCAAAGCAGTAGGAGCACAACGATTGGCTGTCAGTCTTGACGGTTCAACCCGTTCAGCCATAGAAAAAGCTCACAAAGAAGGATTGAAAGTAAATCTTTGGCCAGGTACAAAAGTTGAAGACACGCTCCTTGCTCTCTATTTAGGGGCTGACTATCTCTGTACCGACATTCCTATACAAGTCAAAAAATACATGGATGAGCATCCGCAGGCCCGTGCAGTAAGGTTCTGATTTCTAATAA
>JALCDQ010000028.1 GCA_022641735.1 Prevotella sp.
AAGCCGGGAACGATATATTTGTGCTCGTTCATTCCCGGGTCGATGGCGGCGCACCAGATGGTGGTGAGCTCTTCGGGCATTACTTGCTTGATGTGGTCGATGCCTTCAGGGGTAGCGATGACGCAAGCCACGTGGATGCGCTTCGGGGTGCCCTTGGTGAGGAAGGCCTTGTAGCCCAGTTCCATCGAGCCTCCGGTGGCAAGCATCGGGTCGGCAATGATGAGGTTCTTCTCGTCGATGCTCGGCGTGGCGAGGTATTCGATGTGGATGCCCACCTGATGGTGCTCCTCGTCGGTGTATTCACGGTAAGCGCTGACGAAGGCGTTGCCCGCATGGTCGAATACGTTGAGGAATCCGTTGTGGAAAGGCAGTCCTGCGCGGAAGATGGTGGCGAGCACAATCTTGTCGGTGGGTACGTTTACCTTGGAGATGCCCAGCGGTGTGGCGATGGACTTTTCCTCATAGTTGAGCGTCTTGGAGATTTCGAAAGCTTCGTATTCGCCAATGCGCATGATGTTGTTGCGGAAGAGCAACCGGTTTTTCTGATACTCCTTGTCGCGGATTTCAGCCAGATATTGGTTGATGATGGAGTTGTGTTCGCTAAGATTTATAATTTCCATGTCTGATAAAAAGTTTCTGCAAAAGTAGGAAATAATATTTACTTTTGCAAAGTGTGAATTACAAATATCTTTTCAGAAGGGCGGATTTTAAATTCTTTAACCTAAAAAGGTTTATGAAAACCGATTTTTGTGGGCTGAAACTTTTTTATTCTGCAAGTTTTGTATAACTTTGCAGTCGGTTTTAAGGAAATAATCAATTTACAACTAAATACATTTTAAAAAATGGCAAAGTTTGATAAGTCAGTACTCGCAAAGTACGGAATCACAGGAACCACAGAGGTTCTCTACAATCCTTCTTATGAAGTATTGTTCAATGAGGAGACAAAAGAAGGTCTCACAGGTTTTGACAAAGGTCAGGAAACTGAGCTTGGTGCAATCAACGTAATGACTGGTGTATACACCGGCCGTTCTCCTAAAGACAAGTTTATCGTTGATGATGAAACTTCTCACAACACAGTATGGTGGACAACTCCAGAATACAAGAATGACAACAAGCCAGCTACGAAAGAAGCTTGGGCTGCCGTAAAGGAAATCGCAAAGAAAGAGCTCTCTGACAAGAAACTCTATGTCGTAGATGGTTTCTGCGGTGCTAACAAAGACACCCGCATGAAAGTGCGCTTCATCATGGAAGTGGCTTGGCAGGCTCATTTCGTTACCAATATGTTCATCCGCCCACAAGATGAGGCTGACTTCGACCAGGAACCAGACTTCATCGTTTACAACGCTTCAAAGGCTATTGTAAAGAACTACAAGGAGCTGGGCTTGAACTCTGAGACCGCTGTCGTATTCAACGTGACCAGCAAAGAGCAGGTTATCATCAATACATGGTACGGTGGTGAAATGAAGAAGGGTATGTTCTCTATGATGAACTACTTCTTGCCATTGAAGGGCATCGCTGCTATGCACTGCTCTGCCAACACCGATATGAACGGTGAGAACACCGCCATCTTCTTCGGTCTGTCAGGCACTGGCAAGACCACTCTGTCAACCGACCCTAAGCGTAAGCTGATTGGCGATGACGAGCACGGATGGGATGACAACGGCGTCTTCAACTTCGAAGGTGGCTGCTATGCTAAGGTTATCAAGCTCGACAAAGATTCAGAGCCTGACATCTACAACGCTATCCGTCGTGACGCACTGCTTGAGAACGTAACTGTTGACGCAGCCGGCAAGATTGATTTCGATGATAAGAGCGTAACCGAGAATACTCGTGTTTCTTATCCTATCTATCATATCAAGAACATCGTTCGCCCGGTATCTACAGCTCCAGCTGCAAAGCAGGTTATCTTCCTGTCAGCAGACGCATTCGGCGTGCTGCCTCCAGTATCTATCCTTGACAAGCAGCAGACACAGTATTACTTCCTCTCTGGCTTCACCGCTAAACTGGCTGGAACAGAGCGTGGTATCACTGAGCCTACTCCAACCTTCTCAGCTTGCTTCGGCCAGGCATTCCTCGAGTTGCATCCTACAAAGTATGCAGAGGAGCTCGTTAAGCACATGGAGAAGAGCGGCGCAAAGGCTTACTTGGTGAACACCGGTTGGAACGGAACAGGCAAGCGTATCTCTATCCGCGACACTCGCGGTATCATTGACGCTATCCTGAACGGCTCTATCGACAAGGCTCCTACAAAGACTATCCCTTACTTCAACTTCGTAGTTCCTACAAAGTTGGAAGGTGTAGCTACTGACATCCTTGATCCTCGCGACACTTACGCTGACGCTTCTCAGTGGGAAGAGAAAGCTAAAGACCTCGCAGGTCGCTTCATCAAGAACTTCGTGAAATACGAAGGCAATGCAGCCGGCAAGGCTCTCGTGGCAGCTGGTCCAAAACTCTAATCGATATAAAAATACTATATCTTATCGAGCCTGCTTTCCTGAAAAAAGGAAGGCAGGCTCCTTCATTTTGACCTAAATCAACGAAAAGGGGCAAAGCGGAAAAAACAACCGCCGTTGTCATTTGCATTCGGGAATATCTCCGTATCTTTGCACCGCATTCGAGAGAATGAGCATTCGTTAGGTTTTTAAGGTAAAAAAGATGAAGTTTTTAGATTTCGACACAACCTTCATGCTGGCGGCAGTGATGGTGATGACAGTGCTCAGCATTGCCTTCCTCACAAAAACCAAGATACAAGGTTGACGGCAAAGCAGAGAGGACGTGATGATATCCATCGCAAGTCCTCTTTTTTTATTCGTAAAATCACTAAACAAACTTAAAAAAGTGTCCTGTAAGTTATTTTTTACATAATAAAGCATTAAAAGTGCGCATTATTTAAAGAATTCTGCTTAAATTTGCAAGCAAAAACTTGTGAGGTGGGGATTCATCAAGCAGGAGAGTATGCTCCTTAGCCTTTTGAACGCATGAGCTTTACAGAAAAAATTAGAATGTAATGAAAAGGAAACTATTACCTTTCGCAATGCTGCTTTCGGCAATATTTATGTTTTCATCCTGTTTTTTGGGGAATAGTGATGACAATGTCGTAACTTATGATGACAGTGCCATCAGCTCTTTCTCGTTGGGAACATTGAACAGACACCTGACGACGAAATCCTCTACGGGAGCAGACAGTATCTATAAGACGACAATCAGTTGCAGCAGCTATGCTTTTACCATTGACCAGGAGAACAAGCAGATTTTCAACTTGGACTCTCTTCCTTATGGCACTGACCCTACGAAGGTGGTCTTCACGGCATCTACGAAGAACAGCGGTGTGGTGTTCGTAAAGAGCTTGACGAGCGACAGCGTCTCCTATTACAGCAGTGATTCCATCGACTTCACCAAACCGAGAACCATCGTGGTTTACAGTTCTTCCGGGAAGGCGTATAGAGATTATGTCGTCACTGTGAATATCCATCAGGAGTTGGACAGTGTCTTCACATGGAATGGCACGACCATTCAGAATGCCAGCCTCGCTTTGCTGAAAGCCATGAAGGGCGTAGCTTGCAACGGAAAGGTCTTCGTGTTTGGCAACGACGGCTCTTCGGCAAAGATATTCGCAGCCTCAGAGAGCAATGCTGCCAGTTGGAGCGATGTCACTCCGAACGTCACTTTGGACGTGAATGCCTATAAGGGCGTAGTGTCGAAAGACAACTTGCTCTATGTCTACAATAACGGTTCGGTGCTCTCTTCACCCGATGCAGTCACATGGACAACCGTCTCCACTCCGACTTTGAAGCAACTTGTGGGAGTCAGCGATACGCATCTCTATGCCGTTACGGCGGATAACAAGATAATGAGTTCGGCAGATAACGGAAAGACATGGGCAGCCGATGAGCTGGATACCGACGGCAGTATGCTTCCGACCGCCAATCTGAATTTCGTCAGTTTGCCGCTTGAGACAAATGTGAAATCCAACCGACTGATATTGTTGGGAACGACATCCACCGATACGCACGTATGGGGAAAGATAGAGGAGAACGCAAGCAGTTCAGAATCGCAGCCATGGTCATATTACCCCATCGCTTCGGAAAACAAATATCTGCTTCCGAATATGGAGAACATACAAGCCATCGCTTATAATGGGTGCGTGCTTGCCATTGGCGGTAAAGGCTTCGGAAATAGCACCAATCAGGCATTTGCTCAGTTCTATACGAGCAATGACAAGGGGCTCACGTGGCAAAACGATACCACTTATACCTTCCCGAAAGGCTTCACTTCGAGCAATACGGTCTTCACGATGGTGAAAGACAGCAAGAACTTCATCTGGCTCATTTGCGGACAGAGCGGACAAGTATGGCACGGCCGACTGAACATGCTCGGATGGGCAGACGATAAGAGATATTTCAAGGAGTAGCGGATGAAGAAACTCCTGTTCATAATCTTCCTTCTGGCATCCACATCCGCCATAAAGGCGCAAGATGACCCGGAATATCTGATGGAAGTCGGAGCAGGGCTTGGCATGGTCTCCTATGAGGGCGATTTCAACGGCAGCATTCTGAAAGACATGCAACCGATGGCTTCACTGCTCATGCGCCGCAACTTCAATCCTTATATGGGCTTGCGCATCGCAGCCTCTTATGGGAAACTGAAAGGCAAATCGACCGACGCTGACACTTACTATCCTGATTATCAGCAGTCGGCGTATGATTTTAATAATTCACTGGTTGATGTGAGTTTGACTTACGAATATAATTTCTGGCCTTATGGTACCGGTCGGGATTATCGTGGAGCAAAGCGCATCACGCCCTTCGTCTTTGGAGGATTGGGCGCAACTTACGTTTCCGGTGGAGATAAGAATGTGTTTACAGCCAATGTTCCTTTGGGACTTGGCATTAAATATAAAATAGGTGAGCGGCTGAATCTGGGCGTAGAGTGGGCGATGCACTTCTCATTGAGCGACAAGCTCGATGGCGTGAAAGACCCTTACTATGTGAAGAGCAGCGGCTTGTTTAAGAACACTGATTGCTACAGTGCCTTGCAGGTGACGCTTACTTATAGTTTTATGGCTAAATGTCGTACTTGTAATAATGATGACTGATGGCAGAAGAACTTGATATGACACGCATTCCTAAGCACATCGCCATTATCATGGATGGCAATGGGCGATGGGCAGCTGAGAGGGGAAAGCCTCGCAGTTATGGTCATCAAGCCGGTGTGGATGCAGTGAGAAGAATAACGTCGGAGTGTACGCGCCTCGGCGTGAAATACTTGACGCTCTACACGTTCTCTACGGAGAACTGGAATCGTCCGATGGATGAGATATCCGCGTTGATGGGCTTGGTGCTCTCTTCTTTGGAGGATGAAATCTTCATGAAGAACAACGTGCGCTTTCAGGTCATCGGCGACATCAAGCGGTTGCCTCAAAACGTGCAGGACAAACTGTGGGAAACCATGGAGCATACGGCACAAAATGACACGATGACGATGGTGGTGGCGTTGAGCTACTCTGCTCGTTGGGAAATCATCAAGGCAATGAAAGAAACCTTCTTTGAGGCTTGGAATAATGGTCCTCATGACTATCAAGACTTGGAGGATGCGCTCAATGAGGAGAACTTCTCCCGCCATTTGGAGACTTACTTCATGCCCGACCCTGACCTTCTTATCCGTACGGGAGGAGAAGTGCGCGTGTCGAATTATCTGTTGTGGCAGATAGCCTATTCAGAGCTTTATTTCTGTGATACCTATTGGCCGGCCTTCAGTGAGGAAGACCTCCATAAGGCCATCATCAGTTATCAGAACAGGCAGAGAAGATATGGGAAGACGGAAGCCCAAATTGAAAATGATAATATTTCTAAAGATGAATAATATAAATAAGGTGTCTTTGATCTTTATGATCATGGCGATTTTTGGCTGCATAAGCATCAAAGCTCAGGACAAGATAGTGCATCCCGACATCAGTTATGCCGGTACACCTCGTACGGTGACCATTGGTGGAATCAATGTATCAGGAGTGGAGGGCTATGAGGATTACATCCTTTCAGGCATCTCCGGTTTGTCAGTAGGACAAAAGATTGAAATCCCTGGTATGGACATCACCAATGCTGTGAAGCGCTATTGGAAGCATGGTCTTTTCTCCAAGGTGCAGATTTCCGTTGACTCTCTTATCGGCGACAAGGCTTTCCTGCATATCGCCCTGCAAGTGCGTCCGCGTGTATCCACCATCAACTGGATAGGCTTGAAGAAATCAGAACGTGAGGACATGGAGGCGAAACTGGGCTTGTTGAAAGGCTTGCAGCTGACTCCAAACTCGGTTGACCGTGCCAAGATTCTTGCCAAGAAATACTTTGATGACAAGGGTTTCAAGAATGCCGACATCGAAATCAATCAGCGTGAGGATGTGGCCGGAAAGAATCAGGTCATCCTCGATGTGGTTGTGGATAAGAAAGAGAAGATGAGAGTCCATCAGATTATCATCGATGGCAATGAGCAGTTGCCCGATAAGAAAATCAAGGGGTCTATGTTCTCCAATGGTGCCTTTAAGAAGATTCATGAAGCAGGCAAACTTCAGAACTTCTTCAAAGCCAAGAAATACACGCCGGAACGCTGGAAGGAAGATAAGAAGAATCTGATTAGCAAATACAACGAGTTCGGTTTCCGCGATGCTGAAATCTTGAAAGACAGTATTTCCAACTTTGACAGCAAGCACGTGAACGTCTATGTGAAGGTCAGCGAAGGCAAGAAATACTATATCAGAAACATCACATGGGTGGGTAATACCATTTATTCAACCGATTATCTGAGTGCTGTTTTGGGCATGAAGAAAGGTGATGTCTACAATCAGAAACTGATGAATAAGCGTCTGACGGAAGATGACGACGCTGTGGGCAACAACTATTGGAACAATGGTTATCTGTTCTATCAGTTGGAACCAACCGAGGTGAATGTTGTCGGCGACAGCATCGACCTTGAAATGAGAATCCAAGAAGGCATCCAAGCTCACATCAATCATGTGCGCATCAATGGTAATGACCGTCTTTATGAGAATGTTGTCCGCCGTGAGCTTCGTACGAAACCGGGCGACCTTTTCTCTAAAGAGGCTCTTACGCGTTCCGCTCGTGAGGTTGCATCAATGGGTTATTTCGACCCTGAAAAGGTGAATCCGGATGTGAAACCGAACTATGAAAACGGAACGGTGGATGTCAACTGGAATTTGGAACAGAAGAGCAATGACCAGATAGAGTTCTCGTTAGGATGGGGACAGACAGGTGTGATAGGTAAGGTAGGATTGAAGCTCAACAACTTCTCTATTGCCAACTTGTTCAACAAGAACCGCGCGCATCGTGGCATTCTGCCAACGGGTGATGGCGAGGTGCTTGAGATTGGAGCTCAGACGAATGGTACTTACTATCAGAGTTACAACTTCAACTATTCCACTAACTGGTTTGGTGGCAAGCGTCCTATCCAATTCAGCTTGGGTGCTTACTTCTCCAAGCAGACCGATGTGTCGAGCACCTATTATAATAGTAGTTACATGAACAACTATTATAACTATCTCTATGGTTATGGAAGCAGTTCCGGCTATAGCAGTTATGAGAATTATTACGACCCGAATACTTACATCAAGCTCTTCGGAGCCTCTATCGGTTGGGGTAAGCGTTTGCGCTGGCCGGATGACTATTTCTCACTGTCAGTGCAGTTGGCTTATACCCGCTATATGCTGAAAAACTGGAGATACTTCATCATGTCGGATGGTAATGCCAACAACTTGAACCTGAACATCTCGCTCAACCGTACTTCAACGGATAACCAGTTGTTCCCACGTCATGGCTCTGAGTTCACTGCATCCGTAACTCTTACTCCACCATGGTCAAAGTGGGATGGAAAAGACTATCAGCACTTGGCTACCAACTATTATTCTTCCACCTATACGCAGGAGCAACAGGAGAAATACCGTTGGGTTGAATATCATAAATGGAAGTTCAAGGCTAAGACTTATACCGCCCTCTCAGGCGCTCAGAAGTGCTTCGTATTGATGACGCGCGTGGAAATGGGATTGCTCGGCAGCTACAATAAATACAAGAAATCTCCGTTTGAAACCTATTATGTGGGTGGTGACGGAATGAGCGGATATTCATCCGGTTACGCTGAGGAGACTGTCGGATTGCGCGGATATGAAAACGGCTCACTCACTCCTTACGGCTCTGAAGGCTATGCTTACGACCGCTTCACCATGGAGTTGCGCTATCCGTTCATGTTGGGCAATACCACCATCTATGGACTCACCTTCTTGGAAGCAGGTAATGCGTGGACATCCACCAGCAAGTTCAATCCGTTTGACATGAAGCGCTCCGCCGGTGTGGGTGTGAGAATCTATCTGCCAATGGTAGGCTTGATGGGTATTGACTGGGCTTATGGATTCGACAATGTCTTCGGAACTAAGGGTGGCAGCAACTTCCACTTCATTCTCGGACAGGAATTCTAACAAAGTGAAAAGATAAGAGTTTAATGTTAAAACAACGAGCTCGACGGAAACATAAGGCATCTTCTGCTCGTCATATAACATACATATCGAAAGGAAAAGTAAAAATGAAGAAAATTCTAACATTGTGCCTGTTTGCACTTACGGCTTTGACTGCCAGTGCACAGAAATTTGCTCTTCTTGACATGGATTATATCTTGAAGAATATCCCGGCTTATGAGCGTGCCAACGAGCAGCTCAATCAGGTAAGCAAGAAATGGCAGGCTGAAGTTGAGGCAATCAATACCGAAGCCAGCACCATGTACAAGAACTATCAGAATGAAGTGGTTTTTCTCTCTCAAGAACAAAAGAAAGCAAAGCAGGAAGACATTATGAAGAAGGAAAAAGAGGCTTCCGATTTGAAAAAGAAATACTTTGGGCCTGAAGGAGAGCTCTTCAAGAAGCGTGAAAGTCTCATCACTCCTATCCAGGATGAGATTTACAATGTCGTCAAAGAAATATCCGATTTGCGTGGCTATAGCCTTGTGCTCGACCGTGCAAGCGACTCCGGCATCATCTTCGGCTCACCGAAGATAGACATCTCCAATGAGGTGTTGCAGAAGTTGGGATATAGCGCTACGAACTAACCATTTATCAGAGCTTTTGTAAAAAGCCGTCTTCGACAACCTAAACAACCGTTATCTACAAGGCAAACAATCGTTGTTAACACGCTAAAAAGCCGTCTTCTACAAACCTCGGAAATAGGATATAATAAAGGTAATAATTAATTAAATAAAAACAAGAGAAATGAAAAAACTTATTTTAATGTTGATGCTTCTGGCACCTATGACAGTGTTTGCTCAGAAGTTTGGTCATCTGAATGCCCAGCAGATTATGGGCGACATGCCTGAATTCGTTAAGGCTCGCGGTGAACTCGAGGCTACAGCTAAGCAGTATGAGAACGACCTCAAGGCTATGCAGGATGAGCTCCAGCGCAAAGCTGACGAGTATGACAAGACGAAGAGCACGATGAATGCTACCAAGCAGAAAGATACTGAAACTGAACTTCAGGGCATGTATCAGAAAGTGCAGCAGACCTATCAGGACAACCAGCAGGCTCTTCAGAAGGCTCAGCAGGAAAAACTGACTCCTATCACCTCAAAACTTTCCGACGCTATCAAGGCAGTTGGCAAGGCAGGTGGCTATGTTTACATCATGGATACATCAGCTGGCATCCCTTACATCAGCGACACCCTCAGCAAGGATGTTACCTCTGAAGTGAAGGCGCAGCTCGCTAAAATGAAATAATATCGGTTATTTTGGGGCGGGCTTTGAGGTCCGCCCCTATTATATATAATAAGGTGAAAAGGATGAAACAGTTAATACTCTCTATAGTCTTTTTGGCATTGCCTTTCGTGGCAAATGCCCAGCAACAGGTCAAATATGGCTATTTCAGCTATAAAGAGGCATTTACGTCCATGCCCGACTATGCCGTTGCCAAGCGCAATATGGATGCATTGAAGGCTAAATACGATGCTGAGATGAAGCGTGTCGAGGATGAATTCAACAATAAGTATGAAGAGTTTCTCGACGGACAAAAGGATTTTGCTCCTTCCATTCTGCGTAAGCGCCAAGCTGAACTGCAGGAATTGATGGAGAAAAATCTCGCTTTCAAGGAGGAATCCAAACGATTGCTCAAGCAGGCAGAAGATGATGCTTATGCTCCTTTGAAGAAGAAACTCTCTGATGTTATCAGAGGAATAGGGGATGCACGTGGATATGCTTTCATCTTGAATACCGACAATGAGGCAGTGCCTTACGTCAGTTCGGTGATGGGAGAGGATATAACGGCTCTGATTAAAGACAGTTTGCGGTGATAGAATCATTATCTCAAGCTCCCGGACCAATAGGAGTTTTCGACTCCGGATATGGCGGATTGACCATCTTGCATGGCATCCGACAGTTGTTGCCACAGTATGACTATCTGTTTCTTGGCGACAATGCGCGCGC
>JALCDQ010000029.1 GCA_022641735.1 Prevotella sp.
TTGTTATAATCTCCCTTTGACTTGGCTAATGCAAATCTATATATAATTATTTAATCACAATCATTTTTATGGTACTTTTTTTGCATTTTGTAAACAAATTAGGTACACTTGTAAACCTATTGATTACATTTTTCAGGGATTGAAGAGTCGTTTGAAGATGTTCATCATGATTGACTATATTATAAAAGGTATCTTTTTGGCAGGTAAACAATCATTGTTTACCTTGTAATTAATGGTCTTTTACCTCCTAAAAGACTATCTTTTACAATTCTACGGTTATTTCCTTGTTTTTCAGGGATTTCCATATTGCTCCTCGATAGAGATGGCCTTATGAAAGAAAATACCTGCAAATATCTTGTCGTTTCAGAAAAATAGCGTAACTTTGCACCCGAATTGATAAAAGAAATCGTAAGGAGATGAATAAGCGTCAGATACTTCTGATTAATGATATGGCCGGTTATGGGAAGGTGGCTACGGCTGCCATGTTGCCGATATTGTCCTATTTCGGGCATCCCACGTATAATCTGCCGACGGCATTGGTGTCCAATACGCTCGATTATGGTAAGTTCAACATTCTCGATACGACGGATTATATCAAAGGTGTTTTCCCCGTTTGGAAGGAGTTGGGCTTCCGTTTTGATGCCATTGCCACGGGTTTCATCGCCTCGGAAAGGCAGGCTGACATCATCGCGCGTTATTGTCAGGAGCAGGCTTCGCAAGGAACTGTGATTTTTGTTGACCCTATCATGGGTGATGAGGGTAAACTCTATAATGGCGTAACCTTATCGGCCATCAAGAGCATGAGGGAGATGTTGAGCGTGGCTCATCTTTGTTACCCTAATTATACGGAGGCTTGTTATCTTACGGGAAGGACTTATCAGCCTGAAGGAGTCAGCAAAGAGGAGGCAAAGAGCCTGCTTAATCATTTGCGAAAAATAGGGACAAAATCGGTGCTTATCACGAGTATCCCAGTGGAAGGTCAGCCTTCGGTGGTCGGATACAATCATGACAGGGATGAATACTTCATCCTTCCGTATACTGAAATCCCCGTACATTTCCCTGGAACTGGGGATATCTTCTCGGCAGTGCTCATTGGTCATCTGCTCGATGACGAGCCTTTGGTGCCCAGCACGCAAAAGGCAATGGATGCCGTCTATAAGCTTATCGATTTGAATAAGAATAATAAGGACAAAAACAGAGGAATTCCTTTGGAGAAATATTTGAATATCTTGTAAATGGATTGGTTGAACGGACTTCTCTTCACACCGTCATCTATACAGACGATAGTGGTCTTATCGATGATTTGCGCCTTAGGCCTGGCTTTGGGCAAACTGAAGATTATGGGCGTTTCGCTAGGCGTTGCGTTTGTGTTCTTTATCGGAATTCTTGCCGGACATTTAGGCTTGCGCATCGATGAGAGTGTGCTCAGTTATGCGGAGACTTTCGGATTGGTGGTCTTCATCTATATGTTGGGCTTGAGTGTAGGCCCCAACTTCTTCGGTTCTCTTCGCCATGAGGGTCTTCCCCTCAATCTTTGGTCACTGGCAGTGATACTTTTAGGTACGCTGATGGCTGTCATCATGGTGCCTCTTACAGGTGTTGACCTGCCTGATATGGTGGGTATTCTTTGTGGAGCCACTACCAATACGCCAGCCCTCGGTGCTGCTCAACAGGCCTTGCAGCAACTTGGGCATCCTGCAGGCTCATTGGCTTTGGGTACGGCTGTTACTTATCCTTTGGGTGTTATAGGAGTTATCATCGTCATGGTTATCATGCGCAAGTTCTTAGTGAAAGATGATGATTTGAAGTTGCGCAATGCGGAAAATGAGGATAAGACTTATATCGGTCAGTTTGAGATTGTCAATCCAGCCCTTGATGGCAAGCAAATCTCGCAGATAGCAGAAAGCACGCACGACAAGTTTATCATCTCGCGCGTATGGCGAGGAGAACATGTCATCGTGCCGTTTGCCAATACCATCCTGAAAATAGGCGACAATGTGCTCGTCGTAACCAATAATGATGAAGAGGGCGCAATGGAAATCCTCTTCGGAAAAGAGGTTGAGAAGGACTGGAATAAAGATAAGATTGATTGGAATCATATCGATTCCAAGGTGGCAAGCCGCGATATTGTGCTCACTCGTAAGGTGCTGAATGGCAAGCATTTAGGCGAGCTTCAGCTCAGAAATACTTATGGCGTGAATGTCAGCAGGGTGCTTCGTGGCGATATGAAACTGCTTGCCACGGATGACCTTCGCCTTCAATATGGCGACCGCTTGATAGTAGTGGGACCTCCGAAGACTTTGGATAACGTGGAGAAATTCATTGGAAACGCTGTGCAGACGCTGAATGAGCCTAATGTGGGAAGTATCTTTTTGGGCATTATCTTAGGTCTTGCTTTAGGTTCGATACCGCTTTTCATCCCTGGAATGAGTGCTCCCGTGCGTTTGGGAATTGCCGGTGGACCTATCATTATGGGCATCATTGTGGGGTCGTTAGGCTCTAAAATCCACATCATCAGTTATACTACGCGCAGCGCTTCATTGATGTTGCGCAAGTTGGGATTATCCCTTTATCTTGCCTGCTTAGGCTTGGATGCTGGTAAAGATTTCTTTGCAACCCTCATCCGACCAGAAGGATTGATGTGGATTGGGCTTGGATTGCTGCTTACCATTATCCCTATACTCATCATTGGAATCATCGTATTGAAGACTAAGAAGTTTGATTTCGGTACTATCTGTGGCATTCTTTGTGGCAGTATGGCAAACCCGATGGCGTTGGGATATGCAAACGATACCTTGAAAGGTGACACTCCATCTATCTCTTATGCATCTGTCTACCCGCTCGGCATGTTTGTCAGGGTGATTATTGCACAGATACTCATCATGTTTTTTGTGTAGATAGGCTTACCGAAAGCTAGAAATCGGGCTGTTTTTCAAAGTAGATTCGCTTGCCGGAAGTAGGGTGGGTGAACTCTAAATAGGCCGCATGCAGATATAGGCGGTCAGCCCGTTTTCCATAGAGCTCATCTCCTAATATCGGGCGATTTAGTCCTTCACGATACGCACAATGAACGCGCAACTGATGAGTGCGTCCAGTCTTTGGATAAAGGGCTATTCGGTCATTGCTCAAAAATTCATATTCGGTGATGGCAGTCTTGCCTTTTTCCCTATCCACCATTTGTCGGGGACGGTCATCAAGATTAGCTCTCAGCGGGAGGTCAATCACTCCCGTTTTTGTGGAGATTGGAGAAGAAACTGGCGTCAAGAGAGCAATATACCTCTTTATAATAGTATGTTCCTTGAATTGCCGTTGCAAATGGAGATATGAGAAGCGGTTTTTTGCCACGACCAAAAGTCCACTTGTCGCCATATCCAAACGATGCACAATCATCGGACCTTCAGCGTCTTGGCAGTGTTCCTTGACTAATGAGAGCACCGATTGCCGTTTGCTCTTCCCAGGAACGCTGAGCATGCCGGCAGGTTTGTTAACCACAAGAATGTCAGTATCTTCAAAGATGATTTCCAACGATTGTTTGCTGTCTTGCTCAAGAGGGTTGTCTTCTACCTCCAAGCCCTGCAACATCCAAGTAAGAATCGGCTTGCACTTTCCTTGACAAGCAGGATAGAACTGCAAATGATGCCTTATTTCCGCTTTTGGACTTTCTCCCCACCAGAACATGGCCATGCAAAGTGGCTTCATGCCATTCATGTATGCGTATTGCAAGAGTTTCGGTTCACAGCATTCACCAGCACCTGAAGGAGGTGTCTGATTATAAGATTGGGTATAATAAGACCGAAAAATATCTGACAGATTTTTGCTTTCTCTCTTGCCATTGAGCATTTGGAATTGGGCGAAAAGCCATCCTTGCAGAGCATCACTTTTCATTTTCCGCAGGCGTCTAAGGGCTTCTATCTCACTTTTCCATTTCTCAATGTCAGTTATCTGATGAGTAATCTTCTCTTCAAACTGCTTTTTTAGTCGTCTGAACTCAGCCTTTTGGAATTGCGATTCTCGGATAAGTACCTCTTCATCGGCATCCGCAGCATCTCGCAACGAATCTCTTTTGGCTTTGCAATCCTTCATAAAGAGCCGATAATCCGCAATTTTCTGCCCCGCTTCGGATTTCAGAATAGCCAGTTGTTTTTGGCTTTTCAGATAGTCTTCACTGTTTTCCAGAGCTTCAATCTGATGGTTGATAGCGGATATTTCAGCCTCATGCATCTTGAAATATCCAGTTGGTTGCAGGTAATCGAATACTGCCGGAACGAATTCAGAATCAGTGTTTTGAAGTTGTTTGGCATTCTCGTCGATGGCTGTTATCTGCCCGCTATAGGCCTGCAGATAACCCAATTGCCCGTGATAAGCCACTACGAGCACGCCAAACATCTTTCCTTGGTCGATTTCTTCCTTATATACTGATTGGCTAAGTTGGGCCTTCAACTGCTCAATAGCCAGCAAACAGAGGGGATGAGGCTCATAATAAAACGGATTATTGAACCTCTCCGGTGCTTGAATATCGGTATGTAAAGGATGGAAAATCACGTTATTTCAGTTTGTTATAATCCTCTTCTTTTACGGCTTCGAGCCATTCATTACTGGCTCCTTCCTCCACTTTTGTCATGTAGGCAATGTGTTGGAACCAACTGTCTTTTGCTGCTCCATGCCAGTGTTTGACCTCTGCTGGAATGGCAATCACGGTGCCCGGAGTCATCTCCACTGCTGGTTTCCCCCATTCCTGATACCAGCCACGACCCGAAACGCATACGAGTACCTGAACACCCTTATGATGAATATGCCAGTGATTGCGGCAAGCAGGCTCAAAAGTAACCATTGCCGGGCCTCCATTCTGACTGTCTAAAGGCGCCAGATAACTGTTGCCATAGAAGTATTGGGCATAGTTTACGTTGGGTTCTCCCTTTGGCCATACGCTGAAATCTACGGGTTGCCCTTCCTTGAAGTTCTCTCCTTTAATGGCCGCAATAGCTTTTCGACAACGATAAGCCTCTTCTGCGCCCACCTTAGCCTCAAGAACGGCAGGGATGGAGCGGAGCTCTTCCTCTTTAACGCCCATGTTCAAGGCTCCCATGCAATGGGCTGCCAACTGAGGGTCACAGCCTTTCAGACTGGCAATCGCTGACACCGTAACCACCTCTCTATCAGCTTTGGAGAGCACTTGGTTGGCAAAAATATCTCCAAAGAGATGTGCCTTCAGATAATAATCGGTGCGAGGAGCAAAGGCATAGGTGAAAGGCTTGCCCGTAAGTTGTGTCTGTACCTCAGTTCCAACCTTAAGAGCATCGAAGTCTTTAGGCAAAACGGTGGTTTCTTCTTGTCCCATATTGACGGCTTTTCCAGCCTCTTTGCGGTCGCTGACAACCTTTTGCAGCGTGCCTAAAGCATTCAGTGAACGTGGAAAACCGGTGTAAGCATAGAGTTGGGAGAGTGCCTCCTTGATTTCTGCAACGGTCAGTCCGTTTTCAAGGCCCTCATTGATAGCCTTGCCGAGATTGTTTAAATCTCCTTTTGCCTCCAGTCCTGCGATGGCTGAGAGGCTTTGTTGTCTTGCGTTTAATGCCATATTCTGTTGTGCTTTAATTTGTTTGCTTGCGAAGAGCAGTGCCAGTGCGAGCATGATTTTCATGAATGTTCTCATTGTCATCATTTGCTTTTTGTTTTCGATGCAAAGATACAACATTATTTAATAAGGTGTCGTACAAATATTACGGAATGATGTGCCATTTTTACCGAAATAAGATTTCTTGGGATGATTTATCGTTGTGAACCTTTGCAGGAATGAAAAATTTGAGTTATATTTGCAGGAAATAAAAATCATGAAAACCTATGGAAGAAAAACAATTGGAAAACATCGTCACGGCGTTTAATATCGAAGGAACTGTTGATAGCATACAGCCTCTGGGTAACGGGCTTATCAACGACACCTTCAAGGTCACCACTTTGGAGGCTGGAAAGCCTGATTATGTGTTGCAACGCATCAATAATGCCATCTTTACGGATGTGGATTTGCTGCAACATAACATAGAGGCCGTCACCCGACATATCCGTCGGAAACTCGAGGCGAAGGGCGAAAAGGACATCGAAAGAAAGGTGTTGCGTTTCATCGAGACCGCTGACGGCAAGACCTATTATAAGGATAGCCACGACCAGTATTGGCGCATTTCCGTCTTTATCCCAAGAGCAAGGACCTTCGAGGCCGTCAATCCCGAGTATTCAGGCTATGCAGGCAAGGCCTTCGGAAACTTTGAGGCCATGCTGGTGGATATTCCTGAGCAATTGGGCGAGACGATTCCTGACTTCCACAACATGGAACTTCGCATGCGACAACTGCATGAGGCGGTGGCGAAAGATGCAAAGGGCAGGGTGAAGGCGATGGCTCCCATCTTGGAGGAACTTGAGCGTGATGCCGATGAAATGTGCAAGGCGGAGCGACTATTCCGTGAAGGCAAACTGCCAAAACGCATCTGTCACTGCGATACGAAGGTAAACAACATGATGTTTGATGAGGATGGAAAGGTGCTCTGCGTTATTGACCTTGACACCGTGATGCCGTCTTTTGTCTTCTCCGATTATGGCGATTTCCTCCGTACGGGTGCCAATTTCGTGGCTGAAGATGACCCTCAAATCGAGAAGGTGGGCTTCAATATGGAGATATTCAAGGCTTTCACGCGAGGCTATTTGGAATCGGCAAAGGTGTTTCTGACGCCTATCGAGATAGAAAACCTGCCTTATGCGGCCGCTCTTTTCCCGTTTATGCAGTGCGTGAGGTTCCTTGCTGACTACCTCAATGGTGATACTTATTATAAGATAAAATATCCTGAGCATAATCTCGTGCGAACGAATAATCAGATTGCACTTTATCGTAGCGTTCGCAGCCATCAACAGGAGATGGAGCAATTTATCGCTTCTTGTCTTTAAAAATACGATTTTATATGAAAAAATTAATAGTAAACAGCGTACCAGAAGGCCTTTATGAGGCTGAGAATATACCCGCTCTTTTTGAGAAGGAGGGCATTGAATATCATCCTGTGGATGAAGTAAACTGGGCATCGGAATATCCCTATAAACCCAAAATGGAGTTTGCCATTGCCCATACAGACCATGCCTTGCTCATCCATTATCGGGTGGAAGAGGACAGCGTGGCATCAGTGGCGGGTCATGACAACGGCAAAGTGTGGGAAGATAGTTGTTGCGAATTCTTCTCCATACCTGCTGATGACGGCATTTATTACAACATGGAGTGCAATTGTACGGGAACTTTGCTCGTGGCGGCAGGTCCTGAAAGGGAGGGCCGCACCCATGCTCCACAGGCCGTTTTGCAAGCTGTGAAGCGGTGGTCAAGCCTTGGCGATGAGCCTTTCAGTGAGCGCATAGGGGCTGTGAAATGGCAGATGGCTCTCGTCATTCCGCTTTCCACCTACTTTCTTCACGATATTCAGTCGCTTAACGGACAAACCATTCGGGCGAATTTCTATAAATGTGGCGACAAACTTCAGCGTCCTCACTTCCTTTCATGGAATCCGATAGCCATCGAAAAGCCTGATTTCCACCGCCCTGACTACTTCGGAGAACTATCCTTCAGATAATTATCCGTAGTGTAAAAGATCATCATTTACGAGACAATCTGGGCCACTTTGTTTAACAATTTGGCCCAGATTGTCATACAAAGTGGCCCAGTTTGTCTAATGAAAGATGGTCTTTTGGAAATGAAATAGATGTTGACAACAAGATAAAAATCAATCAACAATAATATTAATAATAAGAAATGGCAGTTTTAATAAAGTTAGCTCAGTATCACATGAATGGAGCCGCGAATGATGGAAAATGGTATGCGCAAACCGTCGCAACAGGTGTTCAGCATACGGAAGACATTGCGCGGAAGATAGAAGAGAACACTACTTTCAAGCGGGGAGAGGTGAAAGGCATGATGGATGAACTCGTGGATGTGATGACAGACATGCTGCAAGCCGGACAGACGGTCATTATTGACGGGCTCGGACGCTTTCAACTGGTGGCTGAAAGCAGGTCGGTGGAGCATCCGGAGGACTTTTCCATTCGGAATAATATCAAAGGAGTGAAGTGCAATTTCAGGCCTTCGGGGCATCGGGCAACCCAAAACGGCACGCTTTGCAAGACCTTTTGCGACAACGCAGAGGTGAAGTTTACGCCGGAATATGATGTTAAGAAATAGGGCTCTGATGAAGGTTGGAGCAGGAAAAAAAGGCCATCTCCCTTATCCGTCCTCATCTTTTGAGGGCAGATAAGGGAGAGGCTATAAGGTCAGTCTTCAAGACATTTATCCAGTTCAGCAGCAAGAGCCTTCTTGTCAAGCCCTTGTCCGATGAACACAAGCTTTTGCATACGGTCGCCATAGTGCTCATCCCAGTCCTGTCGAAGCCCTGGATTCTGCTCCATAAACTGTTTGAGCTCATCCTTTGGCATCGTGGCATACCACTGTCCTGCATTGCGCAAGCCCACCTGTTTGCCCGCCTGTTCAAACACATAGCAGGTGTCGGGCTCATCGCGGAAATAGCACATGCCCTTGCAACGGATGATGTTCTTCGGCCATTTGCGGGCAACAAACTCATCAAAAAGCCCGAGATTGAAGGCCGGGCGACGGGTATAGACAAATGTGCCGATGCCATATTCGAGGGCTTCTCCGCTCTCTTCGCCATCTTCCTCGTCCTCATGTTCCTCGATAGCCTCTATCCATTTGGCAGAGGTTGACACCTTTTCGAAGTCGAAAAGATGAGTGTTGAGGATTTTCTCAAGGGCTATATCGCCGTAATTACACTCCAAAATCTCGGCTTGAGGTTGAAGAGCACGGATGATTTCCTTTAACTTTGCCAACTCTTCAGGCTTCACTTCAGAGGCCTTATTGAGTAAAACCATGTTGCAGAACTCCACTTGTTGGATGACCAGACTTGCCAAATCATCCTCTCCTAAGTCCTTGGCCATCAGGTCGTTGCCGTTCTTAAACTCGTCGCGCATACGCAAAGCATCCACCACGGTGACGATGGCATCAAGCTTGGCAACAGCCTCCTTGGCATACTGCGGATACATCTGCGGGTATGCACTGATAGTTTGAGCGATGGGAGCAGGCTCGCAAATGCCGCTTGCCTCAATGACTATGTAATCAAATTTCCGCATTTCGGCAATCTCAGAGAGTTGTTGCACGAGGTCCATCTTCAATGTACAGCAGATGCAACCATTCTGTAGAGCCACTAACGAGTCGTCTTTTTGCCCCACAACACCGCCTGATTCGATGA
>JALCDQ010000030.1 GCA_022641735.1 Prevotella sp.
TCGCCTGCTCCCTGATTGTCCTCATTGCCGTTGTCGACACCCCGATTGATGTCGTCGCTCTGCTCATGAATGGCCGTCAGAATACCGCAAGAGTCACCGTCGAACTGATATTCAGCCTTCGTATAGCCGATGTTGTTGATGGTTTTGCGCGCTATTGTCTGAAGGTCTATGTAGGCTTCAGAGCGCACTTCACCCATGATGACTACCTGTCCGGTGGTCACAAAAGTCTCGATAGCACAGCGCGCCTTATCGTCATAGGCCAGAAACTGGTCAAGAAGCGCGTCTGAAATTTGGTCGGATACCTTGTCAGGATGGCCTTCAGATACCGATTCCGATGAAAATAAATAACTCATTTTTCCAATTTTTTTTAAGTGGAAAAATACCAAACGACCGTAAAATCTTATAGGGATTTTGCAGTTTTAGCATTTTTTTATGTGGTTGCAAGCAGCCAAATTCTTCCACAAATGTTAAACGTTCTATTTTAAAATCGGGTGCAAAGGTAGGCATTATTTTTGAGATGACCAAATATTTGAGTTGATAATTAGCGGCGGAAGATAGTCTTTCCTTATTTGAAAGATAAACCCTTCGGAAACTGCCTGCCACAAAGGGCTGGATAAATCAGGCTGTTTTACTCGATGAATCAGCCTGTTTTACTCAGTAAATCAGGCTGATTTACAAAGTAAAAGACCGTTACTTACAAAACAAGTAATCATCTTTTAGCAGATAAACCATCATCATCAGCCTTCCTATTGATGGTTTTCTGCCTTTCTATCGCTCAATCATCGGGAGAAGAAAGGCAAGATTCAGCCAAATAAAAAAAGAGGTCAGAAGCACTGAAAAGCCTCTGACCCCTTCATGGAAAATCATTTCTCCGAGGGATTTATTCCTTTGGCATCATGATAACGGATACTGAACTGTTGGCCTTGAGGAACTCATTGACGAAGGCAGAGATGCTCTGCGGGGTCTGAGCCTGCACGACTTTCACGTAATCAGAATAAGTGTCTACGTTCAACTTACGGTAATTGTTGATGGCATTCATCCAATAGCCATTAGTCTTCAGATTAGTCTCATGCTGCTTGAGCATCAGTTTCTGAGTCTTGGCAAGCATCTCTGCATCGCAGGTCTTGGCAAGGTTTGGCAACTCGGCATTCATGATAGACACGGCGATGTCCTTCTTTTCAGGTTTCATCGGGCAATATCCGATAATCATCACTATATGATATCCGTCATCGGCAAGCGATGCATTGCCCATTGCGCCACAAGAGTAAGCAGCACTGGCTTCCTCGCGTATCTTCTTCAGATATATCATCGAGAGCACCTGTCCGACGATGTCGGCCTTGACGGAAGTTTCCAAAGAGTAAGGCATCTTTTCATTATACCAGAGGAACTCGCTCGTGGCTTTCGGCGTTTCCATCTTTCGCGTGAAGTCATTCACTATCTTTCCTTGATGATTTTTTTCAAGTCTCTTGCCCTTCACAATCTTTCCTTCGGCTGGTAAAGCACCCAGATACTGGCATATCAACTGACGGATGTTAGCCTCATCATAGTTGCCGATGATGGTGAAATCCCATCCCTTAGCTGTGGCTGTACGCTCTTTTGCCATCTGGAGAATACGGTCGCAATTGACATACTTCAACTTATCGACGGTCATAGGAGCCAGACGAGGGTTGTGGTCATAAAGCGTTGCGGTGAGAGAATCCGACAAAGAAACCATCGGATCCTTATCACGGTTCTTCAAAGAAATCTCCGTTTCGCTCATCAAGTTATCAAAGGACTTCTGGTCTTTATTGATAGCTGTAAAGTAGAGATATACCATTTGCAGCATGGTTTCTACATCCTTAGGGGTTGAAGAACCATCGATGCCCATCTTTCTTTCACTCATCGTGAGCTTGACATTTGCTATCTTACCGGCAAGAGCCTTTTCAAGTTCCGTGCTTGAGAAGTTTCCAAGGCCACTGAGATCTATCACATCGTTGAACATATTGGTGTTCCAAAGGTCCTTCAAACCATAGAGAGAGCTTCCTCCCTCTCCCTTTCCAGAGATGAGGACTTGGTCTTTCTTATAGTCAGTCTTCTTTAATACGACCTTCACTCCATTCGATAAGGTGAGCTCGGTGTAGCCGAACTTGTCGTTCTTCACTTCCTTTTTGATGGTACCAGCCTTAGGCATAGTCTTCATCAAAGGTTCGTTTTTCACGTTATCCACATAAGCCTCAATCTTCTCGGAACGACCGTTTTTCAGGCCTTCCAACAACTGAGCCTCGGTTGGATAGACGCTTCCTTCCTTCTCAGGATTGAAGTTCAGGATGACAATATTGCTGTCATTAGCCGGCACATATTCCTTCATGGCCTCATTGATAGCCTCTACAGGGATGTTAGGCACTAATTGCTTCATCAATGGATAGCTCCACTCGATGCTCGGCATGGCTTTGTTTTCCAAGAAATTATCTACGCACTGGCCATAGAAATAATCAGATGTGCGCTTGTCCTTGTTGCTGTATTGCTTGTCAAGAGCTGACAGACAATCAGCCTGGAAACGCTTGTATTCCGTGCCGGTAAAGCCAAATTCAGCAGCACGGCGTGCCTCTACGAAGGCTGCCTGCAAAGCTGCGGCTGACTTATCCATATCTTTTGGCGTGATGCTAATATCGAAAGCATCCTTTGTTTTAGAGAAGATATAATTGTCATCACTGGTTTCCGCACTGGTGAAAGGACATCCCGGCTGTTGTGCAACCTCAACAAGTCGCTTGTTGAGCATGGTCGTGCAGGCATTCTTCACATATTCCGTAATCGTATAAGCGATGGTATTCTTCAGAGAATCAGGGAACACATCATGCTTGAACATCAAGTCCACGTAGGAGGCATCCTGCTCTTTATCCTTGTCAATAACGACTATTGGCGTGGCATTATCTGGCACCGCTACATCCACTACAGGCTCTGCATTCTTAGGATTGGTGATTCCTCCGAAGAGTTTCTTTATCATTGCCTCTGTATGAGCAACATCAACATCACCCACCACGATGATTCCTTGATTTGTAGGATGATACCATTTCTCATAATAATCACGGAGTTCCTTCGGCTTGAAGTTGTCAACCACTGACATCAAACCTATTGGCATGCGCTGTCCGTATTTGCTTCCAGGATAGAGTTTAGGCAGTGAACGTTCAAACATACGCTGTGATGCGCTTGAGCGGAGACGCCATTCCTCATGGATAACACCACGCTCCTTGTCGATTTCCTTCGGATCCAAGGTCAGTCCATCGGCCCAATCATGGAGGATAAGAAGGCAAGAATCGAGGGTGCTCTGATTGTTTGTAGGCACATTATCTATGTTATAGACGGTCTGATCGATACTCGTGTAGGCATTCAAGTCCCCTCCGAACTCGATACCCTTTGAACGACACCACTCTATGAGGTCGTTGCCTTTGAAGTTATCAGTACCATTGAAGCACATGTGCTCCAAGAAATGGGCCAAGCCACGCTGGCTTTCATTCTCCTGAAGAGAGCCTACCTTCTGTGCAATGTAGAAGTTGGCGCGATGTTCCGGCCAATTGTTGTAACGGATGTAGTAAGTAAGTCCGTTGGGAAGTGTACCTTTACGCACAGCAGTATCGGCCGGTATGGTCATATTCATCTGTGCTTGGGCAAGTCCGGCAACAAACAAAAGAACTACAACAAATAGATTTCTTAGTTTCATGTCGTTTATATTAAATTAATTAGACGTTCTTAAAATATCCTACAAAGATATGTAATATTTCTGAAAAAACTTGCAATTAGTCGGAATAATTATCATTTATTGCACTATTCGCACATAGTTTCCATTTCTTAAACAATCGCCTCTGCTTGGCTAAAATATCACTTCAATGATTGATATTGCGGGGATGATGGTGGAGAATCTCTTCTCTCAGCGTCGTCGTATCGATATGTGTATAGATTTCAGTAGTACCTATATCCTCATGCCCGAGCATTGCCTGAATGGCCCGAAGGTCAGCTCCACCCTTCAAAAGAGCCGTCGCGAAGCTATGCCGAAGCGTGTGTGGAGAGATGGTTTTACGGATGCCCGCATCCTTGGCAGTTCGCTTAATCATGATGAGAATCATCGTGCGGGTAAGCCGATGGCCACGACGATTGAGGAAGACATAATCCTCTTCGCCGGCTTGGATTTGCAGATGCACCCTATCGGAGAACCAAAGTCGCAGTTCCTTGATGGCTTTCGGGGAGACAGGGACCAGTCTTTCCTTGCTCCCTTTGCCGAAGATGCGCACGTATTGTTCATCGAGATAGAGGTTGGAAAGTTTCAGATTGACCAATTCAGAGACACGCAATCCACAGGAAAAGAGCACTTCGATGATGGCTTTATTGCGCTGTCCTTCAGGCTTGGAAAGGTCGATGGCGGCTTCCATGCTATCCACTTCCTCCGTACTCAACACTTCCGGAAGATGCTCACCAAGGCGAGGAGACTCCAAAAGCTCCGTCGGGTCGGTTTCTATATATCCATCCAAGAGCAGATAACGATAGAAAGAACGCACGCCGCTGAGGATGCGCGCTTGCGAAGTAGGCCCTATTCCATGCTCATGAAACAAGACTGCAAACTGCTCCAAATCTTCTAATTGCAAGTCAGCGGGGCTCTTTCCGGCCTCTTTGCAATAGTCGAGCAGCGACTGCAAATCGTGCTTGTAGGCTTCGATGGTATTGGGCGAATAGTTCTTCTCCAACTTCAGATATCGCTGATAAGCCTTCACAATATTGACGGAAGATTTGTCTTTTTCCATAAATTTTCGTATATTTGCCCACAAATATACACAAAAAATCATGAAGATACAAATTATAAACGGTCCTAACTTGAATCTTTTAGGGGTTCGGGAGCCCGGAATCTATGGCAAGGAGTCCTTTGAGGCCTATCTGCCGGAACTGAAAAAGAAGTATCCGGAGTTGCAGATTGACTATTATCAGAGCAACATTGAGGGCGAGCTTATCGATAAAATGCAGGAAGTGGGGTTCTCTTATGACGGCATTATCCTTAATGCGGGCGCCTACACTCACACCAGCGTGGCCTTGCAAGACTGCATCCGAAGCCTCAAGACACCAGTGATAGAGGTACATATAAGTAATGTGCATGCGCGTGAAGAGTTCCGCCATCGCTCCTTGATATCGTCTGCTTGTCTGGGCGTAATCGCCGGTTTCGGGCTCGACTCTTATCGCCTAGCCGTGGAAGCACTGCTCGCACGATGACCATCGACGACTATATCCTTCATCATATCGACCCCGAAGGCGACTATCTCTATCGACTTTGGAGGGCTACCAACATTCATACCATTCATGGAAGAATGGCAAGTGGGCATCTGCAAGGGCGACTTCTGAAGATGATGGTGGAGATGATAAGGCCACGGAATATCCTCGAAGTGGGCACTTTTTCGGGTTACAGCGCGCTTTGTATGGCTGAAGGCCTCGAAGAAGGCGGCAAAGTGTGGACCTATGAAATCAATGACGAGATGGAGGAATTCACCCGTCCATGGATAGAAAACTCACCCGTAGCGGATAAAATCAACTTCATTATCGGCGATGCCAATGAGTTGGCGCCGAAGTTGGGCATAGCTTTCGACATGGTGTTTATGGATGGCGACAAGCGCACTTATAAGGAAACCTATGAGATGGCACTGTCGATATTGCGGCCGGGAGGCTTCATCTTGGCGGATAACACCCTTTGGGACGGTCACGTAATAGACCCTTCTTACGAGAAAGACCATCAAACTAAGGGCATAGAAGACTTCAATGACTATGTCGCAAAGGATTCAAGAGTGGAGGAAGTAATCATTCCCCTTCGCGACGGATTAAGCGTTATAAGGAAGAAATGACCATCGTCGGGGTGGTAAAAGACGATTGTTTACAGTTGTTTCTCTATGGAAAACAGTGTGTTTTCCTATCAAAAACAGCGTGTTTTCCATAGGAAAACAAAAGCGAAAGGCTATATCTAACCCATTGAAGCATCATGAAAAGCATGGCCATCAGATGACTTCCAGCTGGAGAAAGATGCCCGCAAAGCCGAGAAACAACCATCAATAGTTAAATAACAGATTATCCTTGCTTTATCGAAAAATTTCTTTTAGTTTTGCAGAAAATCTATAATTCTATTATCGGCCTTTAAATATCAATGAAATGAAAATCAACAAATTATTTATCAGTATTGTCATCCTATTCATCACCCTATTGTTTTCCTCCTATTCAGCAAATAGGACTATGCCCGCGAATGTTGAAGGCGACACTCTCAATCCCTCTAAGAATTACACCCCAAACCCCTATGATTATATGGGAAAAATCTATGTTGCGCTCTTGGATTCTGCGGTAAAAGGAAAGATAACTTTAGCTCAAGTGCCCGAAGTAATTGAAAAAGCGATGCTCTCAAGAAAAGAATATAAAGAGATTAAGCCCGACATGAACGATTCCATTTGGAGTCAATTGAAGAGAGCTTATTCAGAAGCATCAGCGCTTACGGCCAATTTACCGAAAGATTCTGCTAATAAAATCAAATACGCCAAGTTAACTCAATATGTCAAAAACTGGGCGCCTTATATACAAAGAATGCACGAATTGGCATCGGCAGAGTTTCTTGATACCCTTTCTTTAAAGCTTGTTTATTCCCAAATGGATAAGAAAATCCTGAACGACCCCAAACTTAGTGAGTTCGAAAAGGCTTTCCTATTGACTGAAAGTACTATTGGTAAATACACCTATAGATATATCAAGTTTGACAAAGACGGAAAGTATAGATGGCAAAATATTGCTAAGGCTCCTCTAATAGAGCCTTAAAAAGAGCATATCTAAAAGCAAAGGACTAAAAAAACGGCTGATTTTCTCAGCCGTATTGCTTAATTCAACAGTCGCTTACTGAGGTATCTTACCGGATACCAAACAGCCAGCCAACCTACGGCTATCACCGTAATGAAGATGAAGAAGACATCGATGTAATGGACGCTGATAGGATAAGCGTTCACGATGAATGAGCCATCACTGTCGCCAAGGCGTACAAGTCCATACTCTTGTTGCAACCAACAGAGCAGCAACCCTATCAAAATGCCCAATACGGCACCGATGACAGAAATCATTCTGCCCTCAAAAAGAAAGATTCGGGTTATCTGATGGTCGTTGGCTCCTAAGTTGCGCAAGGTCACCACATCGTCTTTCTTGTCGATAATCAACATCGAAAGCGACCCTACGATATTAAAGCAAGCCACCACAAGGATAAAGGTGAGGAAGACATAAGCAAACAATTTTTCAATCTCCATTATCTTGAAGGTCTCATCCTGTTGCTCAAAACGGTCGAGCACCTGATACTTGTCGCCGGCAATCTGCTTGATTTCATCCTTCACATCATCAAGGTCGCTGCCATCCTTAAGCCT
>JALCDQ010000031.1 GCA_022641735.1 Prevotella sp.
CTGACGATGAACAAAAAAAGAGTTTACTGAGGTTCCCATTAATGGAAATATCTCCGCAAACTCTTTATAATCAGTAGGGACAATCGGGCTCGAACCGATGACCTCTGCAATGTGACTGCAGCGCTCTAAACCAACTGGGCTATGCCCCTAACTCGCTTTCGCTGGATACAAAAGTACTTCTTTTTTGCGTGACTGCAAAATTATTTGGCAATATTTTTATATTTCCCGCCAGTTATCTCTTCAATCGTCAGCAAACGGAACATCTCAGTGTATTGTTTTCCAAACGTCTCTTCCTCCCATGCCATGGCGATTTTTCCGTTGTGGAGAGCGATGAAAGTGCTGTAAGCCGACGGCAAAGCGGTGACCTGATAAGGGCTTCCCCAATTGGCCGCAAGGACTGCCGGCGTGGCATAATCTTCCGATGAAGAGAGCGGTTTATAATAGATGCCCACATGACTGCGCCCTGGTCCTAAAGGCAACGACTGCAACAGAAGAGGCACTTTCTTGCCGTCACTTTGGCGGATAGCCTCCACAAGAAGGATTTCTCCATTAGTGGTATTATCCTTAGCGATAACTCCATTATTGGTAATCTGCGATGCCGAGCAGGTCTGCCAATGGCCTTGCGCCTTGTCAACATCAGAGAAACGGAAGATATTGAAAAACCTTCCACCACCCTTGCGGGAGCTCAATAGCAGGCTGCCATCGGGCAATTCCTCACATTTAGCCTCATCCCCTTTAGGGCAAGGCTGTTCTTCCACACCCCCAAGAACCTGCCATTGGCGGCCGAAATCATCCGAATAGAGCACAAAATTGCCCTGTCCTCGCACGAGAATGGCCATATAAAGGCGGTAATATTGATGAAGACGGACACTGCGGCTCTGCATGATTTTGCCGGAGGCAGCAAACAAACTTTGAGCCTCTCCATGACTGCTATGGTCGAAAAGAGCATAAATCTGCTCGGTGATTTCCTGCCATTTCTGCCACTTCTTACCCCCATTAAAACTGCGGAAAAGTGCCATGCGCATCGGATTTTGACGTGTTGTCGTGGCAAGAGGATAAGCGGCATTGCCACACCCACTGATGAGCAGCACCTCTTTTGAGGTCCTATCCGCCACGAGAGCTGGGTCGCCGAAGCCACAATCCCTTGCTCCCTTCACCCCAGAACCTTGTATAAGCACCCGCTCGGGGCCCCATTTCAAGCCGCCATCCTTCGAGATGCGGTAGTGCTGGTCTACCCTTCCATAGCCGATGTCACTGCCACAAGGACGATAATCCGTGAAATAGAGGATGTCGCCTCTTTGTGTCTGCGCCAAGGCAGGGATACGATAAGGTGCCGAATCATTGGGATGCGTGGCAAACAAAACCTGTCCTTCAGACGACTGTGCGTGGCTCTGAAGGCTCAACGCAAAAAGCATCCCTCCGGCTAAAACCGGCAGGATGCCTTGCTGAAAGATAAGCGATAAGGCTATCTTCTTCATGTTTTCTTACTCTATTATTTCTTTTGTGCTTTCTTATAAACGAGTATGCTGTAAACTCGAGTCTTCACATTGTCCTGAGAATTAAGACGTTTCATCGTCAAAACGTGGTCTCCATCCGACAAATCATAGTTCCAATAGATGTCGTTAGCACGGTCGTGAGAAGCAGCAGGAAGCTTTACGGTCTTCATCTTCTGTCCGTCAATATAGACGTCAACAAGTCCTACATAGTTCTTATCATCAGCCGTAAGATTGCCACGAACAACTATTCCGCAACCATTGAACTTTATTTCGCCGACCTTGTCGATAGGCTTGTTGCCATAATTCTTCTTTATAGAAGGCTCAAGACCTGCAAAACTCTGTTCGAAACGGACAGTCTGAGGCTTCTGGACATTGATTTTCACAGCATCCTTCATCACCTTTCCACCATTACGCTGAATGACCTCGAGGGCCTGCTTCATCCCTATTTCATACACCTTATTCAAAGAGATATCCGTGTATTTGAACGGGCGGTCTTCCACTTCCTTCAATGGTTTCATCCAATAAGCAGGGATGTTCTTGTAGCCAAGAATCGTGCCTAAGATGCCGCCGGCTGATGATGGATTGCAGTCAGAGTCCTGTCCACAACGAGTAGCAATCTCCAATACCTTGCCAAAGTCTTTCTGTCCATAGAGCAGACCGATAGCAATGTAAGCACTGTTGATTTTTGCATCGATGTTGAAAGGTGAAAACACACCATCCGGACAACCGATTTCATTGCCATACTTATCCTGTATGAGCTGCCACGTCTTCTTCCAATCATTCGGATAAAGCTTATAGCCCTTGATGACATCAGCTATGCACTGATAGAAAGTAGACTGCTGTGGAATGGCTTTGAGAGCCTCGCTGACAATGTAGTTGACATCGTCATTGACGAAGGAAAGCGCATACATAGCCCCTACAAATACTCCTCCATACCATCCGTCACCATAGTTCATCATGTGACCAATCTTGTCTCCATAATGAATAGCTGTGTTCGGCATACCCGGTGACATAAGTCCTGAGAAGTCAGCCTCTATCTGAAAGTCGATATCATCTGCATGTGGATTGTTCTTCCAATAACCTGATTCCGGAGGCATGATACCTTGCAAAATGTTGTAACGTGCGCTTTGATTGGCATGCCAAAGGTCATATCCTGCATGAGCAAAGGCGTTTGCAAAGTCATTGATATTGGCATCCAAGCCCTCTTTCTCAAAAACCTCCACAAAAGTAAGGTCCATATAGAGGTCATCATACAGCCCCGGGGCTTTGTCATAATACCATTTGCACTGATGGTCAGGCCATTTTATCTGGGTAGTATCTGGTATGATACGACCTCCATACTTAAATTCGGTGGGCCCACCATAAGTTACTCCAATGGTCTGACCTGCCCATCCGCCCATGATTTTATCTTTTAATACGGCTTTAGAAATAGTAACCGACTTGGCAAAACCTGTTGTTGCTGCGAGCATTGCAATGCCAAGGAGTGCTATAAGCTTTATATTCTTCATTATTATTTTTTATTGTTTTGAGATTATTTCTTATTTATTTAGCTGCCACTATCATGCCCAAACCAACGATGAAGAGCACGAACATCAGAGTGAGCAAAGTGTAAACGGTCTTGTTGCTGCCTTTGAATTCCTTCCAAATGAAGAGTCCCCAGAAGGCTGAAATCATCGGTGCGCCCTGTCCTAAAGCATAAGAGATGGAAGCTCCTGCCTTACCTGACACGACATAACTGAGCACTGTGCCCAATCCCCAGATAAATCCACCAAGCACGCCAACAAGGTGTGTGGACATCTTTCCTTGGAAATAGGTGCTGTATTTGACAGGTTCTCCAGCAAAAGGCTTCTTCATTACGAGGGTATTGAAGAGGAAATTGCTGATGAAAATACCCACTGCAAAGATGAAGAAGGCTGTATATGGAGTAGCCTTTCCTGCTGCAGGAGAAGCAAAGTTATCAAGGTCCATAGCTCTTGCAACGAAAGCATAGAAGGTGGACATCAATATACCGGAGATGATGGCAAGAATGATACCCTTCTTTCCCTTAGATGAACTATCATCAGTAGTGGCCTTTTTAGCAGAGGCAATACCATTGAGGACAAGGGCCACAACGATGAGTGCCACGCCTAAGAATATCAACACAGGATTGCCCTGATCGCCACCTGCAAAGAAATAGGTGTTGAATACGCCTAATACCAGTGCCAGACCTACTCCCAGAGGGAAAGCTACAGCCAAGCCAGCCAATGAGATAGAGGCTGAAAGCAGAATGTTGGAGGCATTGAAAACAATACCACCTACGAGTGCAGAGAGGACTGCGGCAGGTGCTACCTGACAAAGGTCAGGCACAAAACTACGTCCCTCACTGCCAATGCTGCCCAATGTGAAGCCGATCAGCAATGAGAAAACGAGGATGCCGATGACGTAATCCCAATAAAAGAGTTCGTAACGCCATGTCTTTCCAGCTAGTTTCTGAGTGTTTCCCCAAGAGCCCCAGCAGAGCATTGTAACCACGCATAGCACGATGGCAAGCGTATAACTATTAACTATAAACATACTTTTTAATTTTTAGATTATCTGATTTGTTTCTATAAATTCACTTCATTCAAATGAGGCATCGACATCTGTGCACCTCTACGGGTTACTGATATGGAAGATGCTTTATTAGCAAAAAGAATGGAACTCTCAAGGTCCTTGCCACTGCATAATGAGGTACAGAGTGCTCCACAGAAGGTATCGCCGGCAGCCGTGGTATCTACAGCCTTCACCTTGAAGGCCGGCACGATGACCAATTTGCCGTTAATATTGGCGTAAACACCTTTGCTTCCCACCGTGATGATAACATCCTTCACGCCTAACTTCTGTATCTTGCCCATTGCCTTGGCCGTAGAAGCCTCATCGATGATGTTGACACCCGAGATATAAGAAGCCTCGGTCTCATTAGGAATCAGCAAATCCACATTCTTCAAGAGTTCTTTGGGCAATGGTTTTGCGGGTGCAGGTGCAGGATTGAGCACCACATAAGCTCCGTATTTCTTACCCAACTCAGCGGCTTTCACAAGTGTATCCAAAGGAGTTTCCAATTGCATGAGCACTATCTTTGCCTCTGTAAAGAGGTGCTCAGAAGCTTCGATGTCAGCAGGCGACAATAGACCATTGGCACCGGAATCAACGATGATGCTGTTTTCCCCGCTTGGTAATGTTGTTATTAAGGCCACACCTGAAGAACTTTCTTTTGTGATGGAAGAGCAGGAAATATCAATATTTTCCTCCTTAAACATCTTCATTGCATCATGTCCAAAAGAATCGTCTCCTAACTTACAAATAAAAGCAGTATTGCCACCCAATCTTGCTGCAGCCACTGCTTGATTAGCGCCTTTTCCACCATGATTAGTCATGAAGTCATGACCCATCATGGTTTCTCCAGGCAATGGAAAGTGGTCTGCTGATATAACCATATCAGTATTAGCACTTCCAACTACAAGAATTCTGTTATTTTCTTTCATTATCATGGTAAATAGTTAAAATTTTGCTCAATCGATTGTGCGAAAATAGGAAAATACCTACAATTATCCAAAATATTTCCATATTTTTTTTTGATTCAAATAAAAAAGTTATATCTTTGGCATCGAAACTATACAATCTTTTACATGAGAAAAGAAACCTTAGAAGACATCGTGAAAATCACAGGATTCTCAAAGACGACGATTTCGCGAGTGCTTAACGGCAAAGGAGAAGAGTTCAGAATCAGTAGTGAGACGGCAAATCGCATCCTGCAAATAGCCCGTGATATCAACTACAGACCTAACTTGATTGCTCAAACTTTGCGCAAGAAATCCGGCAATACCATCGGTTTGGCCGTGCCTCATCTTAGCAATCCGTTCTTTGCAAGTTTAGCAAGTACCATCTCCATAGAGGCAAAAAAGAACGACTTTATGGTCATGTTGTTTGATACGCAAGAAGATACTAAGCTTGAGGAGAATGCCATCGACGCCATGATAGATTATCATGTCGACGGCATTATTATCGTGCCTTGTGGGGAAAGACCCAACCGCTTGGAGGAAGTGAGCAAGAGCATACCCGTCATTTTAGTAGACCGTTACTTCAAGAATTCATTCTTGCCCTATGTCTCCACTAATAATTATGACGGTGCTTTCAATGCGATGAAGATGTTGTTGAGTTCCGGCCATCGGGAGATTCTTTGCATCAGCGGCCCTACAGTGTCAGTGACCACCCAAGAGCGAGTGAAGGGTTGCCGCACTGCCATTGAGCAATTCAGCCCTCAAGCGAATCTGCAAATCTATGGAAACGAGTTCTCTATCCAGAACGGATATGTCGAAACGAAGATGGCAATGCTGCGAAATCCCGCACCGACAGCCATTTTCACCCTCAGCAACACCATCCTTCTCGGTGCCATAAGGGCACTCAATGAGCAAGGAGTGAAGGTTCCTGATGAGGTATCACTTATCACTTTCGACGACAATGTGATTCTCGATTTCATGAATCCGCCTATCACACGCGTTGCACAACCTATTCAGAGCATGGGAATAGCGGCCATAAAACTGCTCACAACATGCATTCGCGAGAGTCGGGAACTTAACTCCAAGATGCTCATGACACCAAGCATCATTGTGAGGGATTCCATTAAGATTCAGCTGTAAATCAGTCCTTCTCGTACATTGAAGGGATTTGCCGCATGTCTTGATAAGTCGTTGCGATGTCGCCTTTGTCGATGTCAAAGGTCTTGTCAACCATGCGGGGCTTGTCGTTCAATGAATGTGAGAACAGCCAGTCATAGGTTTTCTGAAGATACAAGACTCTTGCCAGATAGCCATGCGACCCTCCTGCAAGCCAGTCATAGCGCAGGAGATTGTCGTTGTTGTCTTCTTGCAGGCTCCTCACCACACGCTTCGACTCCTGTATGGAGACAGCTCTGTCGGCAGTGCCATGCATAATCCATAAGGGCAGATGTCCCAATCCTTGCATGTCTTTGAGGCTGCAACCGCCGCAAAGAGCCATGGCTGCGGCTATCTTATCGGGATAAGTGCCCGCAAAATCGAGTGTTCCATAGCCGCCAAGGCTCATTCCGAGCACATAGACGCGCGATTTATCGACGGAATAATGGCTTTCCATCCACTCCAGCAAATCGTTGAGTTTCTTCGGACTCCACGCTCCTCCAGGGTTCTGAGGGGCAACAACGAGCGTGGGGATAATCCTTCCCTTCTCGATAGCATCCAGCGTTCCATAACGCCGAACACGGTCAAGATTATTGCCGCAGAGGCTTGCTCCATGCAGAAAAATTACCAAAGGCAGGGCATGTCCACCGTCCTCATACTCCTCGGGAGTGTACACCCAAAAGTTGTAACCTCCCGGAATGACGCCTCGTTTGGCATCAAACTGCCCCTTCTGAGCCATTGTCGGAAGGACAGACAAACACATTATTATATATAGAAAGATTTTCTTCATCTTGGCAAAGATAAGGGAAAGTTGGCAAAACTCCAAATTCTGAATGTAAATAATATGAAAATCACGGCTTTCCATACGGATTAAATGGCCGAAAA
>JALCDQ010000032.1 GCA_022641735.1 Prevotella sp.
GCTGATTACATACTGCATCCTTTGAGAGTAGCCGACAGGTGCTCGGATATGGAGGAGAAGATTGTTGCAGTGCTCCATGATGTAATTGAAGACACTAATGTAAATGAAAATTATTTGTTGGAAAAAGGTTTTCCTGAAAATATAGTCAATGCTGTATTAGCAATATCCAGAAAGAAGGAAGAAAGTTATGAAGACTTTGTCAAAAGGGTGAAATTGAACCCAATTTCACGAAAAGTAAAAATCCACGACCTTGAAGATAATTTGGATTTAAGGAGACTTGACTTTATTACAGAAAAGGATGTTGAAAGAATAAACAAATATCTTAAGGCATACAGATTTCTGCTTTCTTAATTTTGTTATGTATATTTATTTAAAAGGCAAGCATCAACTATAGATGTAGCTAAAATTATAAGAGAGAACAATCGAAAAAGCCCCGCAACCTTGGTGATTGCGGGGCTTTATGATATTGACTGACAATATATTAGTCGTTCAATTTAGCCTTGATGAACTCACGATTCAAACGGGCAATGTTGGCGATGCTCTCGTTCTTCGGGCACTCAGCCTCGCAAGCGCGGGTATTGGTGCAGTTTCCGAAGCCAAGCTCCTCCATCTTCATAACCATCGCCTTAGCGCGTCTGGCAGCCTCAGGACGGCCTTGTGGCAGCAATGCCAACTGACTGACCTTGGAACTCACGAAGAGCATGGCAGAGCCATTCTTGCAGGCAGCTACGCAACAGCCACAACCAATGCAGGTAGCAGCATCCATAGCCTCGTCGGCATTCTCCTTCGGGATGAGGATGGCATTGGCATCCTGTGCCTGTCCGGTGCGCACAGAGGTGTAACCTCCGGCAGCGATAATCTTATCGAAGGCAGAGCGGTCCACCATGCAGTCCTTGATGATAGGGAAGCCTGCGGAGCGCCAAGGCTCTACGGTGATGGTGTCGCCGTCATTGAAGCGGCGCATGTAGAGCTGGCAGGTGGTAGCACCTACAGCTGGTCCGTGGGCATGACCGTTGATATAAAGAGAACACATACCACAGATGCCCTCGCGGCAGTCATGGTCGAATACAAACGGCTCTTTGCCGTCTTCGATGAGCTGCTCATTGAGGATATCCAACATTTCGAGGAAAGAGGTATCCGTAGGGATGTCTTTCATCTGGAATGTATCGAAATGACCTTTTGCCTTAGGTCCGTTCTGACGCCATACTTTCAGCGTGAAACTTATATTTTTATCCATGTCTTTTTTATTCTTTTAGTTGTCAACTATTAAGATTTGTAGTTACGTGTCTGCACCTTAATGTACTTATAGTCAAGGTCTTCCTTGAGAAGTTCCGGAGCTACTTCATCAGAGCCCTGATACTTCCAGCAAGCCACGTACATATAGTTCTCATCATCGCGCTTAGCCTCGCCTTCTTCTGTCTGGCTCTCCTCACGGAAGTGGCCGCCACAGCTCTCATTGCGATTCAAGGCATCGTAAGCTACCAACTCACCCATAGTGATGAAGTCTCTCAAGTGGATAGCCTTATCAAGCTCCACGTTCAATCCTTCCTTATCGCCAGGAATGCGCACATGCTCGTCAAACTCCTTGCGGAGGTCTTTCAGCATAGAGAGGGCTTTCTTCAGGCCTTCTTCATTGCGTGCCATGCCTACATAATCCCACATGATGTGATAGAGTTTCTTGTGGATAGAGTCCACACTCTCATCGCCCTTGATGTTATAGATGCGGTCGATTTCTGCCTGTACGGCTTTCTCAGCCTCTTCAAACTCAGGAAGGTCGGTGGAGAAACGAGGCACTGTAATCTGGTCGCTCAGGAAGTTCTGCATTGTGTAAGGAATCACGAAGTAACCATCGCTCAAGCCCTGCATTAAAGCAGATGCGCCAAGGCGGTTGGCTCCATGGTCAGAGAAGTTGCACTCACCCAAAGCAAACAAGCCCTTCACAGAGGTCTGAAGCTCATAGTCAACCCAAATACCGCCCATCGTATAGTGGATGGCAGGGAATATCATCATCGGGTTCTCATGAGGGTCAACATCGGTAATCTCCTGATACATATCGAAGAGGTTGCCATAACGCTGGTCAACAACCTCACGGCCAAGACGCTGGAAAGCCTCAGAGAAGTCGAGGAACACAGCAAGACCAGTATTGTTTACGCCATAGCCCTTATCAGTACGCTCCTTGGCTGCACGGGATGCAACGTCACGAGGAACAAGGTTTCCGAAGGCTGGATAGCGACGCTCCAAATAATAGTCGCGGTCTTCTTCAGGAATATCCTTTCCTTGAAGAGTTCCTTCCTGCAGCTTCTTGGCATCCTCGAGTTTCTTAGGTACCCAAATGCGGCCATCGTTACGAAGAGACTCTGACATCAGGGTCAACTTCGACTGCTTGTCACCATGCACAGGAATACAAGTAGGGTGAATCTGAACAAAGCAAGGATTAGCAAAATAGGCACCCTTGCGATAGCACTGCATAGCAGCGGTGCAGTTGCAACCCATAGCGTTGGTGGAAAGGAAATAGGCATTGCCATATCCGCCAGTAGCTATACATACGGCATGAGCAGCATAACGCTCCAGCTTACCGGTGATGAGGTTCTTGGCAATGATGCCACGGGCACGTCCGTCGATGAGCACGAGGTCTTCCATCTCCGTACGGGTATGGAGCTCCACAGTGCCATGATGTACTTCCTTCATCAAAGAAGAATAAGCACCGAGCAAGAGCTGCTGACCTGTCTGTCCCTTAGCATAGAAAGTACGGCAAACCTGCACACCTCCGAAAGAACGGTTGGCAAGCATGCCACCATATTCACGGGCAAAAGGAACGCCCTGAGCAACACATTGGTCGATGATATTGGCACTCACTTCTGCCAAACGATAGACATTGGCCTCACGGGCACGATAGTCACCTCCCTTGATAGTATCGTAGAAAAGACGGTAAACAGAATCGCCGTCGTTCTGATAGTTCTTAGCTGCATTAATACCTCCTTGTGCTGCAATGGAGTGAGCACGACGAGGAGAGTCCTGAATGCAGAAATTGATTACATGGAAACCCATCTCGCCAAGAGATGCGGCAGCACTGGCTCCTGCCAATCCTGTACCTACAACGATGATGTCGAGCTTGCGCTTGTTAGCAGGGTTTACCAGCTTCTGATGAGCTTTATAATTGGTCCATTTCTCAGCCAAAGGGCCTTCTGGAATTTTAGAATCTATTTGTGACATAATCTTTTCTTATTATTAAATTTGAAAAACTAAGCTGCACAGCTACACAATGAAGGTGCCAAATGGAAGGCAAATGCCAGAATGATGAGGATGAAGCAAGCAACGAGAATCGTCACATAGATGATGCCGATGCACTTCCAACGGTTAAACCATACCTTACCATTCCATCCTAAAGTCTGCAAAGCACTCCAGAAACCATGAGAAAGATGGAACCACAATGCGCAGAGCCAAATAATGTAGAGCACTACAAAAGCAGGCTGACTGAAAGTCTTCTGAATCAGTGCGAAGCCATCAGTAGGATCGATAGCTGTCTGAGCACCTACAAGTTCTGCAAACATCATGTTATACCAGAAGTTGAACAGGTGAAGAAGCAGACCTACAACAACGATGAGACCCAAAACAAGCATGTTCTGAGAAGCCCACTCAACCTTTGCCGGTCTTGCCGTCACAGCATAACGCTCACTGCCACGGGCACTGCGATTCTGAATAGTCAGAATGAAGGCATAGACAATGTGAATACATGCCAAAGCTGCCAGACCTATTGTTCCGGCAACAGCATACCAGTTAGAGCCCAAGAATGCACAAACTGCATTATAACCTGTTCCTGAGAAGAAAGCTACAACATTCATGCATAAGTGGAACGTCAAGAATAGAATAAGACAAATGCCAGTTACTGACATTACAACTTTTCTACCAATTGGTGAATTGATTAACCACATAGATGATTGAATTTTAATTATTTAAATGTTATTTGTTATTTGATTTTACTTTACAAATGTCTGATTTATTCACAAGGTCTGAACCTCCCTATCCTCATTAATGGGGAGCTATTACACCTCTATAGCTTGCAAAAATACGATATTTTAGTGATAATTCAAAGTAAAAACTCTAAAAATTCGATTTTATTTCTTACTTTTGCGGAAAAATAGGAAACTTCAAATGGATTTTAAATATGATGTGATAGTGATTGGTGGTGGACATGCCGGATGTGAAGCGGCTACGGCTGCAGCAAACATGGGTGCCAAGACTTGCCTTATCACTATGGACATGAATAAAATCGGACAGATGAGCTGCAACCCTGCTGTGGGTGGCATTGCCAAAGGTCAGATTGTACGCGAGATTGATGCCTTAGGCGGAGAGATGGCAAAGGTGACGGATGCCACAGCTATTCAATTCCGCATGCTCAATTGTGGCAAAGGACCTGCAGTCTGGTCACCTCGTGCGCAATGTGACCGTGGCCGCTATATCTGGAAATGGAGAGAAACACTTGACCATACACCTAACCTCGACATCTGGCAAGACCAGGCTGACGTGCTGCTTGTGAAAAATGGAGAAGCCGTTGGCGTCAAAACCATTTGGGGTGCAGAATTCCATGCCAAGAGTGTGGTTGTCACTGCGGGCACTTTCCTCAATGGACTTATGCATATCGGGCGCCACCAATATCCTGGAGGCAGATGCGCTGAGCCTGCTGTTCTTCATTTCAGTGACAGCATTTCACAATGGGGCATCCGTGTTGCCAGAATGAAGACGGGTACACCGGTGAGAATCGATAAGAGGTCGGTGCATTTTGAGGACATGGAGGAACAACCGGGTGAGACTGGGTTCCATCAATTCAGTTATATGGGTGGACATCGCGAACTTCGACAACTACCTTGCTGGACTTGCTACACCAATGCGGAAGTTCATGAAACTCTACGCAGTGGTTTGGCGGATTCTCCCCTTTTCAACGGACAGATTCAAAGTACAGGCCCTCGTTATTGTCCTTCGATAGAAACGAAACTGGTAACTTTTCCGGATAAAGACAAGCATCCTTTGTTCTTGGAACCTGAGGGTGAGAACACCAATGAGATGTATCTGAATGGTTTTTCATCGAGCATGCCTATGGACATCCAACTTGCAGCTATCCATAAGATACCGGCATTACGTGATGCGAAAATCTATCGTCCCGGATATGCCATTGAATATGATTACTTCGACCCTACTCAACTAAGCCACTCTTTGGAATCCAAAGTGCTGAAAGGCTTGTTCCTTGCCGGCCAAGTAAATGGCACTACCGGATATGAGGAAGCTGGCGGACAAGGAACCGTGGCTGGTATCAATGCAGCCATTCATTGTGGAGGTGACGGATATTTCGTCATGCGAAGGGATGAAAGTTACATCGGTGTCCTCATTGATGACTTGACAACAAAAGGCGTTGATGAACCTTACCGCATGTTCACCTCAAGGGCAGAATATAGAATCTTACTTCGACAGGATGATGCTGACGCAAGGCTCACGGAGAAATCCTATCAGTTGGGGCTTGCAAAAAAAGATAGATATGATTGGTGGATGGAGAAAAAAGAAGCCATCAATCACCTATTGAATTATTGTGATAATACATCGGTGAAACCGAAAGAAATCAACGATGCTCTTGATAAGATTGGCACCACTCCACTTCGTATGGGATGCAAGGTTTCCGACTTAATAGGAAGACCACAAATATCCATTTCATCGTTATCTGAATTTTTACCAGAATTGAAAGAAATAATAGAATCTCTTCCTAACAGAAAAGAAGAAATCGTCGAAGCTACCGAGATAAAAATCAAATACAAGGGCTATATCGAAAGAGAGAAAATCGTTGCGGATAAGATGCACCGATTGGAAGATATCAAAATCAAAGGCAGATTCAAATACGATGAACTCCATGAGATATCTACAGAAGGAAGACAAAAGCTCGAAAGGATAGACCCTGAAACACTTGCACAAGCAAGTCGAATACCAGGAGTATCACCGAGCGACATCAATGTATTGCTGATATTACTTGGGCGATAGTTTCACGTGGAACATAGATAACAACATAAAAAACAAGGAATTATGAATAATCAAATTCTACTCGACCACTTACGTAGTATTCAAGATTGGCCGATTAAAGGGGTGAATTTTAGAGATGTAACTACCTTATTTAAGAATGCTGAATGTCTTAAAATCATCAGTGATGAAATGTATGATTTATACAAAGACAAAGGCATCACAAAGATAGTTGGCATCGAAAGTCGTGGTTTTGTGATGTCTTCAGCATTGGCCATCAAACTGGGTGCAGGAGTAGTTCTTTGCAGGAAACCTGGAAAATTACCTTGCGAAACCGTGCAGGAAAGTTATGCAAAAGAATATGGAATCGACACCATAGAAATTCACAAGGATGCTATCGATGAAAACGATATAATTCTGCTGCATGATGACTTATTGGCAACGGGCGGAACGATGAAAGCCGCTTGTGATCTTGTTAAGAAATTCCATCCAAAGAAAATCTATAGCAACTTCATTATCGAACTTGTGAATGAGGGATTGAATGGAAGAGACGCTTTCGATAAAGATATAGAGATAACTTCTCTTATCCAAATCTAAATCCACGTTTCACGTGAAACTTTATCATCGTCAAAGCCTTTAAATAAAGGAAAAGCGAGAATGAAGAAAGAAGAAAACGAGCAGCGCTTGACAAAGTTAAAGGGCATCGTATTGAACATGCCTGAAAAACCTGGTAGCTATCAGTTTTATGATGAGCGGCATACAATTATATATGTAGGCAAAGCCAAGAATCTCAAACGCCGCGTTTCTTCTTATTTACATAAAGAGGTAGACAGATACAAAACGAAGGTTTTAGTATCAAAGGTATGGGATATAAGTTATACGGTAGTAAATACAGAAGAGGATGCACTGCTCTTAGAAAACAGTCTTATCAAGAAATACAATCCACGCTACAATGTTCTTTTGAAGGATGGTAAGACGTATCCAAGCATCTGCATTACCAATGAATATTATCCTCGCATCTTCAAGACCAGACACAT
>JALCDQ010000033.1 GCA_022641735.1 Prevotella sp.
TCTTAGAAAACAGTCTTATCAAGAAATACAATCCACGCTACAATGTTCTTTTGAAGGATGGTAAGACGTATCCAAGCATCTGCATTACCAATGAATATTATCCTCGCATCTTCAAGACCAGACACATAAACAAGAAATACGGCACTTACTATGGTCCTTACAGCCATATTTCGAGTATGTATAATGTGCTGGAGTTAATTAACAAGGTGTTCAAACCTCGTACTTGTCGCTTTCCGTTAACAAAAGAAGGCATCCAAGAAGGCAAATTCAAGCCTTGTCTTGAATACCATATACACAACTGCTCAGGGCCTTGCATCAGCAAACAAAGTTATGAGGACTATCAGGAAAATATCCGTCAGGCCAAAGAAGTATTAAAAGGCAACACGCGAGAATTAGGAGAATGGCTCTATCAGCAGATGCAAAAGAGGGCTTCTGAACTAAAATTCGAACTTGCAGAAGAACTTAAGCAAAGATATATTCTTCTTGAAAATTTCGTTTCTAAGAGTGAAGTGGTCAGCCATACCATCAATGATGTTGACGTATTTACCATCGTTGATGACGACCAAAAGAAGAATGCTTTCATCAATTATATTCATGTGAAGAACGGCACCATCAATCAAAGTTTCACCTATGAATATAAGCGCAAACTTGAGGAGACCGATGAGGACCTATTAATCACCGCCATTCCGGAAATCAGAGAGCGATTTCAAAGCACTGCCAAAGAGGTAATCGTTCCTTTTGAAATGGAATGGAAGTTGAAAGATGCAGAGTTTTTCATCCCACAAAGAGGGGACAAAAAGCACCTTTTAGACCTCTCAGAGATGAATGGAAAGCAATATAAATTCGACCGATTGAAGCAAGCAGAGAAGTTGAATCCTGAGCAAAAGCAAACAAGTTTGATGAAGGAGCTTCAAGAAAAATTGAAGTTACCAAAACTACCTTACCAGATTGAATGCTTTGATAATTCAAATATCAGCGGCACGGATGCAGTGGCAGGATGCATCGTTTACAAAGGGATGAAACCTTCAAGAAAAGACTATCGGAGATACAACATCAAGACAGTCAACGGACCTGATGACTATGCGTCGATGCAAGAGGTAGTTAGAAGACGATATAGCCGCATGATTGAGGAGAAAACAAGCCTTCCAGACCTCATCATAACCGATGGAGGAAAAGGGCAAATGGACGTGGTAAGAGAGGTTGTTGAAGGTGAATTGCATTTGAATATTCCTATAGCAGGACTTGCCAAAAACGATAAGCACCGAACAAATGAACTTCTATATGGTTGGCCACCTATGACAATTGGACTGAAAACAGACTCTCCTCTCTTCCATGTTCTCACACAAATTCAGGATGAAGTGCACCGCTATGCTATCACTTTCCATCGAGATAAAAGGTCTAAACATGCCTTGCACAGTGAGTTGGATGACATCAAAGGAATCGGAAGCAAAACTAAAGATATTTTGTTGAATAAATTGAAAACGATAAAAACAATTAAATCAACTGATATTCAGCAACTTATTGAAATATTAGGAAAATCAAAAGCTCAAATAATTTATTATCACTTTCATCCTAAAGAAAGATTAGACACTAAGTAAAGAACCATTAAAAGCAAGGTAAAAAGCCATTAGAAACAACATAAACAACTATTAGAAGCAAGGCAAATGATAGCCTTCTATAATCCAAAAAATAGTTTTTTATCATGGAAATTTGGCAGTTGAAGAAATAATTGATATATTTGCATTATGAGAATTGTTATCCAAAGGGTCAGCCATGCCTCCGTAACTATTGAAGGAAAGATGAAATCGAGCATTCAGCAAGGCTATCTCATCCTCGTAGGAATCGAAGAGGCAGACACGTCTGAAGATGTGGAATGGCTGGTAAAAAAGGTCGTCAATCTGCGCGTTTTCAATGACGAGAATGGCGTGATGAACCGCTCTATCATAGAGGTCAATGGCGAGATATTAGTCATCTCACAATTTACGCTCTTTGCAAGCTATAAAAAAGGCAATCGTCCCTCTTGGTATCGCGCTGGCAGCCATGAGCATTCCATCCCTCTTTATGAGGAATTTTGCGAGAAATTAAGCGATGAAATGGGCAAAAAAGTGGGCTCAGGAGAGTTTGGGGCAGACATGAAAGTGGAGCTTCTCAACGATGGTCCTGTCACCATCTGCATGGATACTAAAAACAAGGAATAATAAAACAAAAAAAACAAGATAATGGACATCAAAAACGGACTTAAGAAAGTAAATTGGAATGTGGTGATGGGCATCATTATTGGAATCATTGTCACGCAGTTGGATTTCATCCCGCATAAGGTGATAATAATATTGTCAATCATCATAGGTATTGCCGTTCTTGCATATTTTATCTACAGCGTCATCCGCCAAAAACGGTGGGATGCCCTCATCATTGCCTTGATAGGCCTGCTTCTCATTGCATTAACGTGCTTTTAAGAGCAACAAACAGAACTGAAAAATGGAAGAAAAACTGACGATAAAAGAGGCTCAACAGCTTGTAGACCAATGGATTAAGACCTATGGAGTACGCTATTTCTCTGAGCTTACAAATATGGCTTGCCTTACGGAAGAAGTAGGAGAACTCGCAAGAGTGATAGCCCGTAAATACGGCGACCAAAGCTTTAAGGAAGGCGAAAAAAGCAATTTAGGCGAAGAAATGGCAGATATCCTATGGGTATTGCTATGCCTTGCCAATCAAACAGGCGTAGATCTCACTTCGGAAATGCAGAAAACCTTCGAGAAAAAGACCAAAAGAGACAGCCTCAGACATCTCAATAACCCGAAATTGAAAGCATAATTTAATAAACAATAAAACAATGACAAACAAAAGCATCAAGGACTCTGTACTCAATGATATTGAGCAACAGAAGCAGAATAAACAGCAGGAGACCAGCAAATATGAGCAGGCTCTGAGTAAATACAACCTCAATGTGAAAGATGAAGAGGTGAAAGCAGCCGTGAAAAAAATCATTGCTGAAAAAGCTTCAGAGGACGATACTATCGACGTTAAAAAGTTCCTTTTGGGCTCGATAGAGCTCACTTCCCTCCATACTACAGACACTGAGGAGGAGATTTTGGCCATGGTGGAGAAGGTTAATCAATTTGATAGCGACTATGCTGACCTTCCACACGTAGCTGCCATTTGCACTTATCCTGTCTTCGCAAAGCTAATCAGCCAAAGCCTTGAGGTTGATGGCGTTGAAATCACCAATGTTTGCGGCAATTTCCCATCATCACAGACTTTCATCGAGGTTAAGATTGCCGAGACTGCACTTGCTCTCAAGGATGGTGCAACGGAGATAGATATCGTAATGCCAGTAGGAAAATTCCTCTCGGAAGACTATGAAGGAGTGGCTGATGAGATACAGGAATTGAAGGAAACTTGCGGTGAAAATGCCATGAAAGTCATCCTAGAAACGGGCGATTTAGGCTCTTGCGCCAACATCAAAAAGGCCTCCATTCTGGCTATGTATGCAGGCGCTGATTACATAAAGACATCCACTGGAAAAGAGAAGGTAAGCGCCACGCCTGAAAGCGTCTATGTAATGTGCCAGGCTATCAAAGAATATTACGAGCAAACAGGCATTCAAATAGGTCTGAAACCCGCTGGTGGCATCAATACTGTGATGGATGCAGTCATCTTTTACACTATCGTTAAAGAGGTATTGGGCAAGAAATGGCTCACCAATAAGTGGTTCCGCTTAGGCACATCTCGCCTTACCAACCTCCTTTTAAGTGAGATTTTAGGCAAGGAAATCAAGTATTTCTGAACGATAAAAAGGGCAGAGGGGCTTGAGAAAATCAGCCCCCTACCCTTTTTCACCTATCTAAAACCGACGAAAAACCATGAAGAAATATCTGCTATCATTATTCCTAAGTATCTGTATCTCAAGCAATTTGAGTGCGCAAATCTATCAGAAAGGCTTCCACGAAAACCTTATCAATCCACAACTTTTCAGTGGTCTATGGAAAGCCCAATGGATTACTTCTCCCGAAGCGACAAATGGATATGAGGTCATTCACTTCCGCAAGAGTTTCGATTTGCCGTCAGTTCCAACATCTTTCATCATACATATCTCGGCGGATAATCGTTACAAGCTTTATGTAAACGGGCAATTTGCTGGTTTAGGGCCTGCTCGTGGGGATGTATACAACTGGAATTTCGTCACTAAAAACATCGCTCCTTTGCTGAAAACTGGCAAGAATACCATCGCCGTAATGGTTTGGAATTATGGTCCTTACAACCCTGCAGGGCAAATGAGTTTAGGCCTAACGGGGCTTGTGGTGCAAGGCAATGGAGAGAAAGAGGCTATTATCAATACCGATAAATCATGGAAATGCTTTGTGGACAAGGCCTATACTCCAATAACCAACATTCATGTGAATGGCTATTATGTGGCAGGAGCTACTGAAAAACTGAATGTCAGCGCCTTTCCATGGGGTTGGGAGAACCCTGATTATGATGATTCGACATGGAAAAACGCGTGTTTTTCACAAAATGCAAGTATGAAAGGAGGCATAGATGTTCCAGGAAGGGAACTCGTTCCGCAACCTATTCCCGAAATGGAGATGACTTTAGAACGCTTGAAAAGCATCAGATACATTGAAGGAATTGAGGTTCAAAAAGACTTCAAAAAGGTTCTCGACAACCCTTTTAACCTCGAAATACCAGCCCATAAGAAAGTGCGCATTCTCCTTGATAATGAGAAACTTACGACTGCTTACATGAATTTGCTTTTCAGCAAAGGTAAAGATGCAAAGATAGCCATCGGCTATACTGAAAGTCTTTACGACAATGGGGGCAAGAAAATCAATGGTGCGATGCCTTCAAAGGGAAACAGAAACGAGATTGAAGGCAAGACTATGGTGGCCTATTGGGATTCCATCTGCCCTGACGGAAGCACTAATCGGCAGTTTCAAAGCCTTTGGTGGCGCACTTATCGCTATGTAGAATTAGACATCGAGACGGCTGCAGAGCCATTAGAAATCAACGATATCTATGGCATTTTCACAGCTTATCCCTTCAAAATGACAAGTTCTTTCAAGGCAGATAACCGTGAAGACCTGCAGAAAATCATAGAAACAGGATGGCAGACAGCCCGCCTATGCGCCAATGAAACTTACATGGATTGCCCTTATTATGAGCAGTTGCAGTACTTTGGAGATACGCGTATTCAGACGATGGTAAGCCTTTACAATACCAGCGATACCTGTATGGTGAAGCATGCTTTAGAAGCAGGTCGACATTCTATGACTTCCAACGGAATCCCCATGAGCCGCTACCCTTCTGCCGTCATTCAATTCATTCCCCCCTACTCATTAAGCTGGATAGGCATGGTTTATGATTATTGGATGTATCGTGGTGACGACGCCTATGTAAAGACACTTTTGCCCGTCATCAGAACGATTATTTACTGGTACGGGCAGTACCTCAAAGAGGATGGAAGTTTAGCGAAGACGCCTTTCTGGAACTTTGCCGATTGGGCAAAAGAATTTCATCGGGGTGAAGCTCGAACAGATGCAAGCGGACATTCAGCCTTTCGCGACCTTGAATTGCTTTATGCTTTGCAGGAAAGCCAACAAATGGAAGAGGCTTTAGGCATGAAATCCATGGCGCAAAATGACGATGAAATGGGCAAAAAAATCAGCTCTTCGTTCAAAAACAAATATTGGAATGACCAGAAAAAACTATTTGCCGACACTGAAGACCGCAATCTTTTCTCTCAGCATGTGAATATCCTTGCCATCCTCACACACATTGTGGAGGACGAAGAAGCCAAGCAACTTTTTGAGAAAATGGAGCAAGATACAACCCTTGCAAAGGCAACTATCTACTTCAGTTATTACCTCAATGAGGCTCGAGAGATAGCTGGATTAGGTGATGAATATCTCTCCCACCTTGACATCTGGAACAATCAGATGAAATTAGGCTTATCCACATGGGCAGAAGCACCAGAACCTGCACGCTCAGACTGCCATGCCTGGGGCGCAAGTCCTAACGTTGAGCTATTGAGAACGGTATTGGGGGTCAAGAGCGGAGCTCCTGGATTCAAAACGATCCTCATTTCGCCGCATCTGAAGGGCTTAAAAAAGGTGAGTGGAACAATTCCTCATCCCAACGGTGAAATCGGCTTAAAATACGTCTATGGGCGTTCATTGAAGGCTGAAATCACGCTTCCACAAAGCACGACGGGTGTGTTCTTATGGCATGGAAAGCAATATCCTTTGAAGTCGGGAATGCAGACTTTGAAGATAAAAGATGATTGAAAGCAAAACAAAACAGTCTGTTTTGTCAGACAATTCAGTCTATTTTGTCAACCAAAACAAATTGTTTTGGTTTGTAAAAGACCATTAGAAGGAAGGTAAACAACGGTTGTTTACAACCTAAAAGACCGTTGTTTACATTGTAAATAACGGTCTTCTACAGGTTAGCTCTAATTCTTCCGCTTGATAACGAAATCCAAATAAGCCTGCAAGGCACTTTTGATTGCAGGGTGAGGCACCTTTTTATCAATGAATTCCTGTGCTTCCCGATGGAAATCCCACATGCGTTTATCGGCATATTCAATGCCTCCATGCTCCTTAGTAAATGTCACCAAACGGGCGATTTCATCGAGAGAAATGGTATGTTCTTTCACCTTTTGCGCTAGCGCAATCATCTCCTCATCCTTCGTGGAATTGAGGGCATATATCACGGGAAGGGTCAATTTGCCCTCCGCCATATCGTTTCCAGTGGGCTTACCGATTTCTTTAGAATCGTAATAATCAAAAATATCATCTCTAATCTGAAAGATAATACCCAGATTTTGTCCGAATTTTTTAGCAAGGCTTACATCCTCCTCACTGGCTCCTGATGCTTCTGCGCCTATTGCAGCGCAAGCCTCGAAGAGAGCGGCAGTCTTTCCCTTGATGATATTATAATATACCTCCTCAGAAATCTCTTCGTTTTGGATGTTGG